>SVHM01000009.1 GCA_015055815.1 Clostridiales bacterium | reverse complement strand
ATTCGAAAACTAAGCGGTTCGCTTCGCAAGTGGCAGACCGAGAGTAAGCGATTTCGCTATGCTAGTAACATGGGGTTATACCCCAAAATGAAAAACCACCAGCTAAGCTGGTGGATATTTATTTTTTATATGATTATAATTAGTTATCTTGTTAAGTCTTCTTCTGAAAAATATGACAAGATATTATATGCTATGTTTTGCATGTCGGTAATCGTTGGCTTTGGTGCGATTTTCCCCGGCTGGCGTCTTAGGGATGATGCTAAATTTTCACCAAGTATATGAGATATTATTTCAGATATACAATCGGCATTTCCGCCAGGGTATACAAAGTCGGCAAACTCACCTTCGGTTGTATCATAAAAGCCACATTTCCATTTGGCATTTCGATAAAGATTTTTTATATTATGGTCGTTTATATATCCTTTCTCTTTTGGGTTGGAGACTATTTGTTTGGATATTATATTTAAATTATTATCTTCAACTTGAAGGGTTATGGGACTATCGCAAATATCTTTATATTTTGTGACGTCTATAAGGTCGTCTTTTAATGATAAAATATTTATATTTGTAATGAATTGTGGAATTTCCATAGGTGCATAATTTATTGCGGTTATACTTTTCATGCAGTCTTTTATTGTGTCAAAGTCAGCACCAATAATTGTAAGTAGTTCGGCTAAATATTCGACAATTCTAGATAAAACATATCCGCCATAACAATGTGTTACAAAGTGAAGATTTGAAAAATTTTCTTTTATTTCATCTAATGAAAAAAGTTCGTTGTCACATTTAAAAATTAGGTTATAAAAAATTTTGTTAGTCAAATCTGAAATTTCTTCGCTACTAATATAAGTAGAAGATAAATAATCTTCGCTATCGCTCACACCATAATTAATACTATAGGTGTTGATATCTCCATCCCTTGCAAAGTTGCTAAGCTTGTCGGGTCTCATAAGTCCCAGCCAACTTTTTGGTATTCTGCACATACCCAAAGCCCTTTGAACACTATCTGTCATATTTCCACCAAGACCTATTATGGTTGGCTGTGAAGCGTCAATATTATCTACTTCATCATATGCTCTAAGTGTTCCTGGTATGGCTTTTATTATTGAATAATTTTCTTCCTTTTCTCTATACATGATTTTCCCCAATACTTCCTATTATACATAGTATATATTATTTATTGAGTTTTGTCAAGGTGGGGTAGTTGGTGTCATTTTTCACAACACCATCTTGAAATTGAAATAAAACTATGATATAATTTATAAATAAGTGGTGCAAGTGGTGGCTTGCTATGGGGTTTTAAAATTTATGGAAGAATTGAAAATGAATGGATTTGACAGTTATATAAGGACATTACCTGCTAGTTTGAGTAGAGATGAACAAGCGGTGCTTTTTAGAAAATATGCGGTGACAAAAGATGAAGAAGTGAGAAGTTTGCTTATTGAACATAATTTGAGATTGGTTGCATCTTTTGTTTGTAAACATGCAAATCAAGGGGTTGAACTTGATGACCTTATGCAAGAAGGAACAATTGGTCTGGTTACTGCTATTGATAAGTATGATATTTCAAAAGGTGTTGAGTTTTCTACATACGCATCATTTTGGATAAAAAGATTTATTAGTTATAAAGTGAGAAATTTACATGCTCCAAATGATGTTCTTTTTCAAGATTGGGAACCTAAAATTGTTGCGTCAAAATCTAAAGAACAAGATGATTTGGATATGTTTGATATAATTCCCGACGAAGATGATTTTGTGGGAGATATTGCAAATGATGATATGGTAAATAGATTTCTTGATAGATTAAATAAGTTAGATAGAGAAATTTTTATTAGAAACTTGGGTTTATTGGGAAGAGACAGACAAACTATTATGGATATTGCCGAAGATATGGGACTTTCTATGAGCAGTGTTAATAGAAGAATGTGTTTATTAAAAAGTAAATATAGAGAATATTATTTAAGTGATGGTGCGTTAGAAGAAGACAATAATTTAAAATTAATATCCGATTATATTCACACTACAAGTAATTCTGTGCATAAGTATATTTTGGAAATGGTGTATGGACTTAATGGTGTAAGGAAGTGTACACAAAAAGAAATTGCCGATAAACTTGGTTGCAGTATTACAAAGGTGCATGAAGTTTGCAAAACGGTTGATAGATTGCTTGGGATTGAAAGGGTAAGACTAAGTCAAATGTTTACAACAGAAGAAGTTGAATATTTACTTAATGAAATGAAAAATCCAGAGCATGTTATGGTAATTGAGTGTTTGTATGGCTTACATGGTCAAAGGCAAATGTCTACTGCTGAAATAGAAAAAGAATATGGAATAAATAGACGAACAGTAATATCTATAAAAGATAGATTTTTAAAAAAGGCATTAAAAGAAAGACAAGGCAATTCAATGTAAAAAAATATCCGCAAAAACTATTGCGGATATTTTTGTTTTATTGAAACGATATATTAAAATCAAACAAATGTTTGAGAAAAGTTATTTTATTTAATTGTATTAAATTAAATAATGTGTTAAGATAATTAAAATAGTAAGGGGGAATTTATGAAAAATTTTATTATAACTTTGGATGGACCAAGCGGTAGTGGAAAGACTACTGTTGCCAAAAAAATTGCTGAAGTATTTGGTATTGCATATCTTGATACTGGTGCAATGTATAGAGCGGTAGGGTATTACTGCAACTCTAAGGGTGTTGATGTAGCTGATGAAAAATCGGTTGAAAATATTTTAGATGATATTCATTTAGAAGTTGTAAATGATAATGGTGTTCAAAAAGTTATTGTAAATGGTGAAGATGTAACGGGGCTTATTAGGACGGGGGAAGTTTCTATGCTTGCTTCAACCGTTTCAAAAATTCCATCGGTGAGAAAGAAACTTGTTGAAATACAAAGAGCGATTGCTAGAACAAATAGTTGCGTTCTTGATGGAAGGGATATAGGTAGTTATGTTTTGCCTGATGCAGATTATAAATTCTATATGACTGCTGATGTTGATGTTAGAGCAAAGAGAAGATATTTAGAATTAAAAGAAAAGAAAGAAACAACATTAGAGATTGTTAAACAAGAAATGATTGCTAGAGATGAACAAGATAGTAGTAGAGCTTTTGCGCCACTTTGTGTGCCAAATGGTGCGTATGTGATTGATACTACCAATATGGCAATTGAAGAAGTAATTGACATTATTAAAGATAGAGTTAATAAGCATAAAAAATAATATTGAAGCATAAATACTATTTTGTTAAATAGGGGGAGAGTATGCAAAAAAAAGTAGCGATTTTATATGATTTTGATTATACACTTGCAAAAGGTTATATGCATGAATATGGACTTATGCAAGACATGGGGTATGATAGTGCCAAAGATTTTTTTATGGCTAATGAAAAACTTGCTATTGATACTGAAATGGATATGTGTTTGTCTCTTATGTGCGGAATACTTGAGCATGCCAAACTTCAAGGTAAGAGTGTTACTAAGGAGTATTTAAAAAACTTTGGTAAAGATATTAAGTATTATTCGGGTGTTGAAGAGTGGTTCGATAAGGTAAATGAAATTGGTAGAAGTTTAGGCTATGAAGTAGAGCATTTCGTAGTAAGTTCGGGGCTTAAAGAAATAATTGAAGGTACTTCAATTGCGGGTAAATTCAAAAGAATTTACGCAAACTTCTATGCTTACAAAGATGGTTTTGCTTTTTGGCCTAGTCAAGTGGTGAATTATACAAGTAAGACGCAGTATATTTATAGGGTGAGAAAAAATGTCCTTGACCATTTGAGAGAGCTTGATAAAATTAACGAAAAAATGTCTGATGATGAAGTATTGCCATTTAAAAATATTATTTATATCGGTGATAGCGAAACGGATATTCCGTCATTTAAAGTCGTTAAGAATAGCGGTGGACTTTCTATTTGTGTTTTTGATAAGTCGAATATCAAAGCTAGAAAAGTGGCACAAAAGTGTTTTATTGAAGGTAGGGTAAATTATTTTACTCCGGCCGATTATTCTGAAGGAAGCGATTTGTTTAATCTAATTAAAGATTATATTGAAAGTATTTAAAGTTTTAAGGGAAACATGTCAAGACTGAGAGATTTAACAACTATAAAAGGCATTATACAAGAAGTAATTTTTCGAAATGAAGATAATAACTATACTGTTGTACTAGTTGATGTAAACAAAGAATTTATAACTGCTACAGGTAGATTTCCTATTATTAACGAAGGGGAGTGGGTGGAACTTAATGGTAAGTTTACTCTAAACAAAAAATACGGTGAGCAGTTTATGGTGGATAGTGTAAAAATTTGTCCGCCAAATACAAATGAAGGAATTATTAGGTATTTAAGTAGTGGGCTTATACCGGGTGTAGGTCCAATTACCGCTAAAAATATTGTAGATAAATTTGGCGAAGCAACATTAGATATTATTAGATTTAATCATGAAAGACTTACCGAATGTAGAAATGTAAGTGCGAAGAAAGCAGAAGACATTTGTAGAGCGTATGAAGAAGTGCATGCAATGCAAAATGCCGTTATGCTTATGCAACAATATAATATAAGTACTAACCTAGCAATTAAAATATACAACCAGTATGGAGAAGGGACAGAAAATATTTTAAAAACAAATCCATACAAACTGGTTGAAGATATTGACGGAGTAGGTTTTTTTACTGCTGACAAAATTGCAATGTCGCTTGGTGTTTCTCATGATAGTGATTTTAGATTAAGAGCGGGAATTCTTCATGTGTTGAAAGAAAATAGCGACAAAAATGGAAATACTTATATGCAAGAAGTATCGTTAATTGAAGGGGTTTTTACACTTCTTAATATTCCCGACCTACAAGCAAGACTTGAAAGTATTATTGAAAAATTGGCAATTGATGGGTATTTAAAGAAATTAGAAATTGATAATACTTCAGTAGTCGCACTTAGTCAGTATTACAAGATAGAAAAAATACTTGCAGATACTCTTATTCTTTTAAATGGAGATAGCGAGAGTAGTAATTTTAATGTAGATGAAGATATTGAACATTATGAAAGTATAAATAAAATTAAAATGCACGAAAATCAAAAAGAAGCGGTTAAAAAGGCTGTTAATAATGGTGTGACAATTATAACTGGTGGTCCGGGTACTGGTAAAACTACAATTGTTAAGTGTATGCTTCAGATTTTTAAAAGTATGAGACTTAAAGTTAAACTCATGGCACCAACGGGGCGTGCGGCTAAAAGACTTAGCGAGAGTACGGGAGAAGATGCTAGTACAATTCATAGAGCGCTTGAAATGTCGGGCGGAGATGGCGGATTTTTCTTTAATAACCAGACGAAACTTAATTATGATGTAATAATCGTAGATGAAGTAAGTATGGTAGACGTACAACTGATGTATTATTTGGTAAGGTCAATTAAAAGGGGAGCAAAACTAGTCCTTGTTGGAGACAAAGACCAATTAGCTTCGGTTGGTGCTGGTAATGTACTTGGAGATATGTTAGAGAGTGGATGCTTTGCGGTCTCGCAACTTACACATATTTATAGACAAAGTGAAGACAGTCTTATTATTGTAAATGCACATGCTATTAATAATGGAGAAATGCCAAAACTTAATAATAGCAGTAAAGACTTTTTCTTTGATAATAAAGATAATGGAGATAAAGTATTAGAAAGCATTGTTAATATGTGCACAACTAGAATACCTAATTATTTGGGTGTGGATAGTAGTAAGGTGCAAGTATTGGCACCAATGAAAAATGGTGTTGTTGGAATTGATAATATAAATAGTTGTTTGCAAGAGAAATTAAATCCACCAAGCCTAAAAAAATTGGAAATAGCAACTGATAAGGTGATTTATAGAAAGTACGATAGGGTAATGCAAATTACTAATAACTACGAAAGGGCATGGAGTAGGAACGGCATGTTTGGTCAAGGTGTATTTAATGGTGATATGGGTATTATTACCGATATTGATATTAATACGTGGGAAGTGGTTGTTGAATTTGAAGATGGAAGGGTTGCTAGATATATAAAGAGCGATTTGAATGAACTAGTGCTTAGTTATGCAATTACTATTCACAAAAGTCAAGGTAGTGAATTTGCATGTGTTGTTATTCCTGTGGTTTCTGGTCCACCAATGCTTCTTACTAGAAATCTTCTGTATACAGCAGTTACTAGAGCGAAACAAATGGTAGTGCTAGTTGGTACTAAACAAACAATTGCTAGAATGGTAAAAAATAATTATACCAAGATAAGATATACAATGCTTAAATTCTTTTTAGAACTAGATGGAGAACCTTATGAGAATAAGTGATATATTTTTTCCTAGTAATTATAAGTGTATATTTTGCGGTGTTGAAATTGATAGAGATTTTGTTTGTGAGAATTGTTATGAGCTTTTAAATTTAATTAAAACACCATGTGTCAAATGTGGTGGCGAACTTGTTGGTAGTGGAGATGTTTGTCTTGAGTGTAAGAAATATTCAAGAGAGTTTGATAAGGGGTACTCAGTTTGTAATTATGATGGTGATATTAAAATTAAGATACTTAGTTTCAAAAATCATAATGGTAAATATTTAGGCACGTGTTTTAGCAAAATGATGTACGATAAATTTTTACAGTTGAAAAACGTTTATGATTATATAATTCCCATTCCTATACACAAAAATAGACAAAAGAAAAGGGGTTTTAATCAAAGTGATATTTTAGCAAAAGAAATTTCTAAAAATACGGGGAAAGTATATAATAATATTATGTTTAGACGAAAAGATACACCACACCAATCGGGTCTTAATAGGGACAATAGAGTTGAAAATTTGGAAAATGCTTTTGAACTTTTTGATGGCGTGAGTGTTGAAGGGAAAGATATACTTTTGATAGACGATATTTTTACAACTGGTAGTACTATTGATGAAGCGTCTAGATTTCTTAAAAGTAAAGGTGCGTTAAAGGTAGACTATCTGTGTCTTGCTAGAACACCTGTAAATTCTTCGCTTGAATAAAAATTTTATCGAAAATTATGGTTTTGTAAAAATACAAGTTAAATATATAGTTAATAGCGTAAATAAAAGGTCAAAAATGTTTGGAGTTTTTGGCTTTTTTATTGTAAAATATAAGATGAAGAGAAATATCGACTTGAAGGAGATTTTGTATGGGTTTCTTAAGTAAAATTTTTAAATCGGACAACACAAGAAACATAGATAAATTAGAAAAGATTGCAAAAAAGGTTGAAGACCTTAGCGATAAATATAGAGCCATGACTGATGATGAGTTAAAGGGCACTACAAAAATTTTAAAAGATAGACTAGCGAAAGGCGAAAAGCCAATAGATATTTTGCCAGATGCTTTTGCTTGTGTGAGAGAAGCAAGTACTAGAGTAATTGGTAAGAGACATTACCACGTTCAGATTTTGGGGGGAATTGCTTTATTCCAAGGTAGAATTGCTGAGATGAGAACGGGTGAAGGTAAAACTTTAGTTGAAACACTTCCAGCATATCTAGTAGCACTTGAAGGCAAGGGTGTGCATATCGTTACAGTTAACGAATACCTAAGCTCAAGAGACGCAGAATGGATGGGTAAGATTTTCAAGTTCTTAGGACTAACAGTTGGTATATCAAGACATGATATGAGCCCTGCTGAGAAAAAGTTGGCATACGATTGTGACATTACTTATAGTACAAATAACGAACTTGGTTTTGATTACTTAAGAGATAATATGGTTATGCGTGCCGAAGATAGAGTTTGTAGAGCATATCACTTTGCCATTATTGACGAAGTAGATAGTATTCTTATTGACGAAGCTAGAACTCCACTTATCATTTCTGGTAGGGGTATGAAGAGTAGTGAAGAATATATCAAGGCTAGTAAATTTGCTAAATCACTTAAAGAAGATGACTACGAAATTGATGAGAAAGAAAAAGCTATTAGACTTAACGAAAATGGTATTGCTAAGGCTGAGAAGTATTACAAGATTGAAAACTTGAGTGATATTGCAAATATTGAACTTAACCACTACATCAATAATGCTTTGAAAGCACAATTTATTATGATTGAAGATAATAATTATATCGTTAAAGATGGTGAAATTATTATTGTTGACGAATTTACTGGAAGACTAATGGAAGGAAGAAAATATTCAAACGGTCTTCATCAAGCAATTGAAGCAAAAGAAGGCTTGGAAGTAAGAGACGAAAATAAAACTTTGGCAACAATTACTTTCCAAAATTTCTTCAGAGTATACGATAAAATTAGTGGTATGACGGGTACTGCAAAAACAGAAGAAACTGAGTTTAATAAAATTTATAACTTGGACGTTGTTACAATTCCTACAAATAAACCTATAAGAAGAATTGACTGGACAGACGTTGTATATCCAACTGAAAAAGCAAAAATCAATGCTATTGTAGAAGAAGTAAAAACTGTTCACGAGAGCGGTAGACCAATTCTTGTTGGTACTGTTACAATTGAAAAGAGTGAAGAGATTTCAAAAGAATTAACAAGAGCGGGAATTAAACATAACGTTCTTAATGCAAAGAACCATCAAAAAGAAAGTTTGATTATAGCACAGGCTGGTAGACTTGGACAAGTAACGATTGCTACAAACATGGCTGGTCGTGGTACCGATATTATGCTTGGTGGAAACCCTGAATTTCTAGCTAAACAAAAAATGAGCGAACTAGGTTATACCGAAGAACAAATAGATTTCTGTACATCATATTTACCTAGCGAAACTCCTGAACTTGAGAAAATTAGAGAGAAATATAAAAAGTATTATAAAGAATTTGAACAAGTAACAGAAGACGAAAAGGTGAAAGTTATTTCTCTTGGTGGACTTCATATTGTTGGTACTGAAAGACATGAAAGTAGAAGAATAGACAATCAGTTAAGGGGTCGTGCTGGTAGACAAGGAGACCCAGGATCTAGTAAGTTCTTTGTTTCTATGGAAGACGAACTTATGAGAAGATTTGGTGGTGAGAAATTACAAGGAGTTGTAAGGTTCTTTAAAATTTCTGACGACACTGCATTTACACTTAAATTCTTGTCAAAACAAATTGAAGCTGCTCAAAGAAGAATAGAAGGCTTCAACTTCTCAGCAAGACACACAGTTTTGAAATTTGACGACGTAAACAACCAACAAAGAAGAGAAATTTATAGAGAAAGAAATAGAGTTCTAGATGGTGCAGATATCCACGAAGAAGTTATCGATATGATTAGAGAATTTGCAACAAATGCATTGTATGACGGTATTGATGACAAACCATCTTGGGAAGAATGGGATATTGAAAAGATTAATAATAACCTAAATAATAGAGTTCTTCCACCCGACTTTAACTTTGTAAATAACAATATGATTGAAGGCCTTGAAGCAGAAGAATTAGCCGAAAAAGTTGCTGATAAAGCAGTTGAAATTTATGAACAAAAATGCAAAGCGCTAAAAGAAATTGCTATTGACCATTTAAGAATTGAAAGAGAAATACTACTTAGAGTTGTAGATAGCTTGTGGAGAGACCATATTGACTTTATGGAAATTTTACGTGGTGAAATTGGACTTAGAGCATATGGTAACCATGACCCAATTATTGCTTTCAAAGAAGAAAGCAGTAGGGCTTATGAAGAAATGATTGGCAGAGTAAGAGAAGAAACTGCAATGTTCCTTATTAACTTCAGAGTTCAAATTGAGAGAAAAGTTCCTGTTAGTGTAAAAACTAAGAAATTAACAGAAGAAGATTTGGATAAGATTAGAAAAATCACTGAAGAAAAAATTAAAGAAAAAGAAGCCAAAGAAAAAGCCGATAAAGATGGCGGAAGTAAGACCGTTACTCCAAAAGAAGTTAAAGATAAGATGGATGAAAATATCCAGAAACTTATGAATGCAAAAACTTCAATTGACATGATAACCAATAATGGCGAGACGACACAAGCCAAAACAAAAGGCAAAGTTGTAGGTAGAAATGACTTATGCCCATGTGGAAGCGGTAAGAAATACAAACAATGTTGCGGAAAAGATGCGTAGGAGATTTAAAGATGTTAAGTCTTGTTCAAAGTTTAAGAAAGTATATCCCTTATGATAAAAAAGAAAGTGAAGATTTGGGAAAAATCCTTTCTTTTCTAGAAAATAATCAAAATTGTTATAGTCGCACGAATTTGAAAGGTCATATAACTGCTGGTGCATTTGTGTGTGATAATGAAGGGAATATACTACTTAATCATCATGGGATAACCGATATGTGGTTTCAATTTGGTGGTCATTGTGATGGTGAAGAAGATGTCTTAAATGTTGCCAAAAGAGAAGTTGAAGAAGAGTCGGGTATTAAAGATTTTACATTAGGTGAAACACAAATTTTTGATGTCGCTGTAAATGAAGTTGCATTTAACGAAAGAAAAATTGAGCCCGAACATTTTCACTATGATATAAACTTCTTGTTTGTTGTTAATAATCATGATTTTAAGATTTCAGAAGAGTCTTTTGATATTAAATGGGTTTCTATAAGCGAAGCTTTAAAATTAGTAGACCCAAACGATTATGCAATGCTCAGAATGATTAAAAAGTATGAAGAATATTTAACTAAAAATTAAACTAAACCTTTAGTCCACGAAATTTTTACGTGGACTTTGTTGTAAAAAATGATGGATAAGTTTATTTGGAGAAAATATGCAAATATATGTTGTAAGACATGGAGAAACAAATGTCAATGTTGAAAATAGAATAAATTCAACAAATGATGACGACTTGAATGAAAAAGGTATTAGAGAAGCTACTGAATTAAGGGAAATAGTTAAAGATATAGATTATGATTTTATAATATCTTCTCCACTCGTTAGGGCTAAGCACACTGCTGAACTTCTTAATGCTAAAGAAAAAGAAATAATACTTGACAAAAGACTTCAAGAAAGAGATGCGGGCACTTATACTAAGACAAGCATTGATGATATAGATAGTTATGATTGGTGGAATGTTTATCCCCAAAAGGACTATGGAAATGCAGAAAAAGTATTAGATGTTATATCCAGAGTACATGAGTTTCTTGATGAAATAAAAGAAAAGTATAAAGACAAAAATATAATTCTTGTTACTCATGGTGGAATAAGTAAAACGATTAATTGTTATTTTACTGGCATCCCAAAAGACGGCAATATCTCAACTTATAGTCACAATCATTGTGAAATATTAACTTATAAATTATAAAACAACCCTAGCAAATCGCTAGGGCTGTTTTTAATTTATAATTACAAGGGTTTATTATAATTATTTTGTTACCATTGTTCTCTGCTAATTTAATTGTGTTCTTAGTTCCGCCCATAGTTCCATTAAAACAAGCAATCACCAAATGTGAATGTGATACCATAAATTTTTTATTTTGAATGATTGCAAAAGGAACCCCATCTATTATCTAACATGTTAAAATAGAAACAGCGAGATTAACATAATATTCAAAAAGGGTATTGAAATGTCGTTGTGAATGTGGTATAATAAGTGTAATCAATAAAGGGGATTTATGAATTACGATAAAAAAATAACAAAACTGAAATTGATGTCTTTGACTTGTTTAACAGCAACACTTTTATCTTTATGTACCACTGGTTATTTGGGTTATAAACATTTAGAAGAAATGCCAACACAATTTGATGATGAAGAATTGGCAGAAAAACTAATAACTATGATTTCATCTGAAGATTTTAATAATCATGTGAGTGCTAAAAAAGATAAATTGTATCAGCAATTAAAACGTGGAGACATAGATACTTCTGAATTTTCTGAAGAGTTTGATAAATTAAATACTATTGAGTATGTAATAGAATGGGCAAGAACTTTAGAAGATGAAGGCGTTAAAGAAGTAATACAGAACCATGATGAAGAAATGACTGAGAGAAAAAGTGACAGTGATATGTATGGGAACATGGCTATATGCGGGGCAATATCTACTGTTGCACTTGGGGTTGCGACGTCAAAAATAATTGAAAATAAGAAACGTTTAGAGTATGATAGAACTTTAGATTAAGAGGTGGAAAAATGGAAACAAAACAAAGAATGATAAGTACAAAATATGTTTTAAAACAAAAACAAGCTAAAGCTAGAAGGGTTGCAATTGTAGCAATATGCTCTTTGCTTACTGTTGTGGGTTTTAGCGGAAAACTTGTTTATGATAATATTGTTAATAAGCCAGATGATTTGGCGGATATGCTGAAGTTTTTGAAAGAGAGTAACGCATACAAATGTAAAATGTCTCAAGAAGAAGAGTGCTTGTGTGAAGAATTATGTGAAGGCGATATTAATTATTACGAGTATAGCAAAGAGTATAAACAAGCAATGAGCGAAGAAGCTTTTATTAATTGGGCGAGAACTTTGGATAATGCCGAAGTTCAAAGTGTTATATCAGATTATGACAACCAAATGCGTGAATATGAAAAGAAAGTTGTGGGCGATTTGGCTGGGATAGGCTTGGGACTTTCTGCAACAGTTGCAAGCGGTATGGTATTTAACAAAAAAACTAAAGAATGCGAAGAGTTTGAGAGAAAAAATCGTTGCTATTTACCTAGATAAATTACACCCCCTTAAAATATCTAAATTTAGATTTTTAAGGGTTTTTTTAATGGCAAAATTTAAATTACTTATTTAAAAGTTGACTAAGACACTATTATAATGTAAAATTATTTACGGAGAAAAGATATGTTAATACTAAATTCGCAAAAAGAAATTTTAAACGATATTGTCGGCAATTTGAAAATTGTTGCCGACTGTCTTTGATGAAGGCAGACTTACAAAAGAATTAACCGAAAAACAAAACGAGTTATTAAAACCAGAAGTGTATTCAAATACCAATTTGTGCGTACAATTGAATAAAGATATTAAATTTATTGAAAACAAATTAAATAAATATAACAAATTAAAATCTGATATCGATAGTTTAAAAGAATATATTGATTTGTGCGAACTAGAAGGTGATGAAAGTATGGTGGCAGATATTGATACATCACTATCTGCAATCAAAGAAAAAACAGATGACTTGTATCTTCAAACACTTCTTTCTGGCGAGTATGATAATAATAACGCTATCATTAAAATACATAGTGGGGCGGGCGGTACAGAAGCTTGTGACTGGGCAGGAATGCTCCAGAGAATGTATCAAATGTATGCTGAAAAAAATGGTTTTAGATGTTCTCTACTAGATAAGATTGATGGTGACGGTGCGGGAGTAAAGTCGGTTACTATTAAAATAGATGGAGACAATGCTTATGGTTATCTTAAATCTGAAATGGGTGTGCATAGACTTGTAAGAATTAGTCCTTTTGATAGCAATAAAAGACGTCATACGTCATTTGCATCTATTGAAGTTATGCCCGAACTAAATGATAATATTGAAATAGACATAAGGCAAGAAGATTTAAAAGTTGATGTTTATAGAAGTGGTGGTGCTGGTGGTCAGCACGTAAACACTACTGATAGTGCAGTTAGAATAACGCATATTCCAACGGGTGTGGTTGTTGCATGTCAGCAAGAAAGGTCACAACTTAAAAATAGAGAAATGGCTATGAATATGCTTAAGAGTAAACTTCTGTCTATTGAACTTGACAAGAAAATGCAAGAAAGCATGGCTCTAAAGGGTGATGCCAAAAAGATTGAATGGGGAAGTCAGATAAGAAGTTATGTTTTCTGTCCTTACACAATGGTTAAAGACCATAGAACTAATTATGAAACAAGTTCAGTATCAACTGTAATGGATGGAAATATAAGTGATTTTATATTTGAATTTTTGAAAGTTATAAATTAATAATTTTTAAAAAATTTGGTAGGAGAAGATATGTACATAGATATCGCAAAAGAAAAATTTAATAAACTAAAAAAAGAATATAAGACAAAAGATATTCTTATACTTGGAATTGAGAGTAGTTGTGATGATACTAGTATCGCTATTGTAAAAAATGGTAGGGATATAATATCTATGTCTACAAGTAGCCAAATAGATATTCATAATAAGTTTGGTGGAGTAGTTCCTGAAGTTGCTAGTAGAAATCATCTTTTGTCTATTGATGGAGTGCTTGATGATTGCCTTGAAAAAGCAAATTTAAAATTGCAACAAATTGATGCAATTGCAGTGACTTATGGAGCGGGACTTGTTGGCTCACTTATGGTAGGGGTTAACTATGCAAAAGCCCTTGCATTTGCACTTGAAATTCCACTAATTGCAGTTAATCATATCAAAGGTCATATTAGTGCAAATTACCTAACGCATAAAGAATTAAAACCACCTTTTATATCTCTAATTGTGAGCGGTGGACACACTGCTCTTGTTAAAGTAAATAACTATGTAAAGAATACTTTAATTGGCTCAACAATAGATGACGCAGTTGGTGAATGTTATGACAAAGTGGCAAAAGTTATGGGGCTTGGGTATCCTGGCGGGGTAGTTATTGACAAAAAGTCGCATGATGGTGAAAATACTATACAGTTTATTAATCATGAAATTATGCCTAATACTTTTGATTTTAGTTTTAGTGGTGTAAAGACTACTGTAATTAATTATCTACATAAATTAAATCAAAAAGGTGAAGAAATAAATGTAGAAAATGTATGTACATCTTTCCAAACACAAGTCATGAATGAAGTGGTAGAAAAGACAATAAAAGCATGCAAAAAATTTAAAGAAAAAAAGCTGGTAGTTGGTGGTGGAGTAAGTGCCAATTCATACTTACGTGAACAACTAATAAGCGAGGGTAAAGAAAATAAAATTGAAGTATTTTTTCCAGAGATTTCTCTCACTGGAGATAATGGTGCAATGATTGCAAGTGAAGGATATTTTCAACTAATATCTGGTGAAGGTCTTAGCGACATTGATTTAACTGCCGAGCCAAATATAAATCTAAAAGTTGTAAGACGTAAAGAAAAGTTTTGAAAAATAAAAAGCAGATTTAAAATCTGCTTTTTTTATTTTTCATATTAATTTATATTTTTAATCTTGGTCGATATCGGTATATTGAACAAGTCCCTTATTGGTGAAGGCGAATTGTTCGTTAATTGTATTTAGTCTCTCTCTAATAGCTTTTATTAGATTTGATTGTGCGTCTGTTAATATTCTTTTGTTTTCTATATAGTTAACCATATAAATGGTATCGAAGAATGTCTTTTTTAATTTTTCTTCTGGTAGTGCCGAAATGTCGGTAACGTTATCAAGTCTATCGGCAAGTTTTATAACAAGTGCATAACTAGACATGTAACGCATTTTGTGAGCAAGATATAATTGTTTACCAATAAGTTTGGGCACATATGTTGAAGAAGTTACTTCCATAACTAAACTAGCAACTACTTCACCAAATAAATCTTTAAGTTCCCTATAAGAAGTATAGGTGTCTTCCAAGACATCATGTAGAAGTGCTCCGGCTGCTAAGATATTAGCATTTGACGAAGGCTTGTATTTCCTAACTAATTCACTAACTCTAATGGGATGAGTGATATATTCGCTCCCATCAAGTCTTAAATGACCTTTGTGCTTTTCTCTTGCGAATGCAAGAACTTTGTCAAGGTCTACTAATTCATTCGAATTTATATGCATAATTATATCTCACAAAAATTGAATAAAATATACTAAAAATATATCAAAGATAAAGTTATTTGTCAATAATTTACAAAAAATATAGTTAATTTTGATGAGTATTCTAAATGTTATATTTTAAAAAACCAACACTTGACGTTTTTTTGTACGAAAAATTAAAAAAATAGTATGGAATAAGTACTTTTACATGGTATAATTAATAATAAAATAGAACTAAATTAAGTGTTTTTTGAGTAATTTTTGCATATTTTAATATATATTTTTAAAATAGAAAGGAACTTTTGTATGAAATGGAAAGAGTTGTGGGAGAAGTTAAAATCGCCTAAAGGATGGTTTGCTATAGTTTTTTCGATTATTGCGACTGTTGTTATTGCCTTAACACTTGTACTTGTGTCTCTTGGCAAAACTAATTCTATATTAGCCTATGTTTTATATGGCTTTTCCGCTGTACTTCTTACATATCTAGTATATATTGTTGTTTATTTTTCACCACGATTTAAAGACGCAATTATTAGACTACTTAAAAAGAATAAAGTTACTAATGAAATGCTTGAAAGCTATGGTTATAGAAGTATAATATTTGCCATATTTTCATTTGTCTTTAATATTGCCTTTGCAATTTTTCAGTCGATAATTGCTATACTTTCTAGGTCAATTTGGTTTGGGGCACTTGCGACTTATTATATCGCCCTTAGTTTGATTAGGGGTGGAGTTGTTGTCATTTCAAGAAAGCATAATAACTTACCTGACAAAGAAAAACAAATTAGGTCGTATAGAAATTGCGGAATATATTTGGTGCTACTTAATTTTGCACTAATGGGTGCGATTGTGCAGATGTGCATTGAAGGTGGTGGCTATAAATATAGCGGGCTTTTAATATACGTAATGGCTACTTATACTTTTTATAAATTAAGCATGTCAATTTATCATTTATTTAGGGCAAGGAAACATAATGATTATACTATTCAGTCTATAAGGAATATTAGTTTTGCTGATGCGATGGTTTCTATTCTTGGTTTGCAAACGGCACTACTTACTGAATTTTCTGAGGCCGAAAGTCATGTTTTGCCCAACTCTTTAGTTGGTGGTGCGGTGTCCATTTTGATTATTGGTGTTGGCACATATATGATTTATAAAGGTAAAAAAGATTTGAAAAATTTTAAACAATCAAGTAGAGAAGAAAAATGAATAAAGAAAAAAATATAAAAGAATTTGATTATTTAACGGTAGAAATAAAGAAAGAAAAGGCGGAAGAAATTATTGAAAGATATGAGTGTTTTGGCTGGAAGATAGAAGATAAAAGACAAAATATGTTTTACGAAAATTTGTATACCGTTGAACTTTGTAGACGTCATCAAATAGCTAATAAAGACGAATTACAATTTCTTCAAGTGAATATGGAGTGTGATATAAACGATAGGGGAAAACTAGAAAAGAATAAACACGCAAAGTCGTTTATATATTCTTTCAGTGTTGGTTTTGTAGGGCTTGTTGCAGTTATAATTTCATTACTTTCATTTTTTCAATTTATGAACATAAAATTGATTTGGGGGATAATTATTGGTGTATTGGGAGCTATAATGCTTGCTTCACTTCCTTTCTATTTGCATAGAAGTATACCAAAAGAAAAGGCTAATTTTATAAATAAAGACAAAATATTAAATGATAGTATTGAAAATTGTTGTAAACAAGCGAAAAAACTTCTTGGAGTAGAGAATGAAAAATAATATTAATAATGTTAGAAAACTTCCTACCAATTTAGACGTTCCCGTTTTAAAAGTAAAAACTGAAAGGAATGGTTTGGGAGTACTTAAGACACTTATAATTATAGGTCTAATTGCTTTGCAAGGTATCCTTTTTATAATGTCATATTTGTACTTCATGTCTGTTTTTCAGTATTTATTTTTTCTTTCATTGGCATTGACGCTTGGGACTTGTATTTATGTTATTTCGAGTAACAAAAATAGTCAGTCAAAACCTATATGGATATTGTTTTTGCTAGTTTGTTTTTCGTTTGGATACATAATGTATTTTATTTCAAATGAAAAAATATTCTGGGGAAAAAACAAGAAAAAGTACAATGCTATACTTGAAAGAAGTAATAAGACTATTGAAAAAACTAATCTTTCTACAAAAAATTTATGTGTGAAAAATGATTGTGAATATTTATATTCGGTGGGGAATTTTAAAGCTTATGGCAATACTGAGACAAAGTATTTTCCAAGTGGGACGCAACTATTTGATAGTATATTGGATGATTTAAGTCGTGCTAAAAATTTTATATTCATTGAGTATTTTATTATTTCAGAAGGTGTGCTACTAGAAAGAATGCTGTCCATACTTGAAGAGAAAGTAAAAAATGGAGTGATGGTAAAAATTATTTATGATGATTTAGGAAGTCATGGTTCCCTTAAATATAAAACAAAAAAAAGAATTAGAAGAATGGGTATTGACTTAAAGTCGTTTAATAAGTTGCTTCCAAAATTTACACCAATTTTAAATTTTAGGGACCATAGAAAAATAGTTATTGTTGATGGCAAAGTAGGATATACTGGTGGGGCAAATTTAGCAGATGAGTACATAAATGAAAAAAGAATGCATGGTTATTGGAAAGACTGTGGAATAAGGCTTAGCGGTGATGGTGTAAATGGGCTTACTACTATATTTCTAAGACAATGGGAATTTGTTTCTGGAAAGACGGTTGATTATTCGAAGTATTTAACAAAGATAAAAGATGAATGTAGCGAAAATTTAGTTGTGCCTTTTGCTGATGGGCTGGAGTATGAGAGTAATATAGGTAAAAATGTTTATACAAATATGATTTCATCTGCAAAAGAAAAGTTGTATATAATGACGCCATATTTTGTAATTGATGATACTATTAATAATCTATTAGTTAATAAAGCGAAGTCTAATGTTGATGTGAGAATAATATTGCCAGATATAGCTGATAAGAAACTTGTTTATGTCGTTTCTAGAAATAATGCTGAAAAACTTGTCTCTGCAGGTGTTAAGATTTATACAATGAAAAATAGTTTTGTTCATAGCAAGATAGTGCTTAACGAAAATAGTGCAGTGGTAGGGTCTATAAATATGGACTTAAGAAGTTTTTATCAACAGTTTGAAAGCGCTGTTTATCTTACCGATAAGATAGTTTTAAATGATATAAATAAAGACATAGAAGAAACTATAAACAAAAGTTATTTAATAGACAAAAGTAAATTAAAGAGAAATAAATTATCATATAGATTTTTTGCAGGTATGATTAATTTAATTTCGCCATTTATGTAAATAAAAAAGGCATTATGAGATTTAAACATAATGTCTTTTTTTTATGCAAATTTATTTAGCAAATTTGTTTGATACTTTTGCAGTAATGTTTCTTCTTGCTATTTTCTTTTGCTCTTTAGGATGATAAAGTGCAAAGTAATCACCACAGTCAATAGTTCTAAGAGTTTCTAGAAAATCAACGGGTGAGTGAGCAAAGCCCTTAGCGATTGTTGACTGAATGGCAAATGCTCCAAGAACATAACTTAGGTAGTGACAAGGATATTGAGTGTAGTCTAGCATGAAGTCCATAGCTTTGTTTTTTGGATATTTACCAAGAAGATAAACAAGTATTCGTTCGTAACTTTTAGCAAGCTTTGGTTTCATCAAATGTTTTGCGATAATTGAGCCTTCAATTAATGAATTTATTTCAAAGGCTGACGATTTTGAATGGCATGAAGCAAACATTGCCCAACCATTGATTAAGTATGTAGCACCACTATCAAAGTTAATCTTTAAGTTGTCATCAAGAATGGTGTTGTAGAAGTGACCATATCCCGGATAAACGTTTAAGTTTACCATGTGTTCAAGTGCCAAATCGGTAAGTTGATTGTTGTTGGAATATAGAAAAAATCTATTTGTATTAAAAGATATATTTTTGCTTATCCACTCGCCATAACCATACTCATTTACAACAGATATAGGAATGTTTTTTCTTATAGAACTTCTTCCAAATATGGTGGCAAGTTGAAGGTTGTTTTGATAAGCGTGAATTAAGTCTCTTGCTCTGTTTTCATAACTTTCAATCTTTAGTTTTTTTTGGATACAAGGAATTTCTTTTTGTTTGCTGTATTTATTTATTTTTCTTTTAATAAATCCCCAATGTTTACCAAAAGTTTTCTTTAGCATTGTGTTGGTCAAATTAATGTCGGGTTTGTTAAGGCCTTTTTCTAAAAGTATTTCAAAGAAAGCCTGATAGTCGGGAAATTCTTCTTTGATTTTCTTTTTTAGATGCAATCTTAATTCATTTGGGATGTATAAGATACTATCTTGTCTTTTAAGAACTGCTTTTATAAAAGTTTCTTTGTCTTCTTTTTTTCTTATTTTTTTAAAGTGTGTCATTACTTGCAAGATTGAAAAATACTTTCTATAAAAATTAATTTGCTCGTCCATGATAAGTCTTTCATTTATAGGAAGAGAAAGGCTATATCTTTTTACGTCTTTATAAACAATATTATCAAAAGCAATTTGTCTTTTCCAATCGGAATAAGTAAGTGTTTTCATATTTTCTCCATTTTTCTATTTTTTCTTTTGTCCGGTGTATAGTCCCCACAAAATTATAAGTACTTGACCTACAACGCCAATAATAAATATAAACCACAAGTCAAGTCTAAAAATGCATAAATAAACGGCGGTTAGTAATCCCCAGAAAAGCCCAGATATTGATAGTATTTGCTCAGTTTTCTTAAACCACATTGTAGTAAATACTGTAAGGACAATAAACGAAATTGGAATGGCAACAATGAATGTTAGCCATGGCCTTACTATAGTTGTAGCTTCTTCTAAAATAAAATATAATATTGATGCAAAAAACCAAACAAGTCCAAAGCTTAGTAGGGTTATGAATACGTGATTTTTAAATAGCATCTTTGTAAGTTTTTCTTTCTTTTTGTAAATTAAATCATTTACTGTTAGTCCAAAAAATTCAGCAATTCTACTAATTGTTTCAATGTCTGGAAGAACTGCCCCAACTTCCCACTTGGATACTGCCTTGTCAGAATAGTTGAGTTTTTCTGCTAGTTGTAGTTGTGTTAAGTTGTGGGCTTTTCGAAGCGATATTAAATTTTCAGAGAAGTTCAATTTTATTTCTTCTTGTGTCATAAGCTCCCTATTATAAACTTAATATTTCAATCAAATTATACCATAGTTATATATTTATTACAAACAAAAATAGGCACTCTCTTATCAGGAGAGTGGCGTTTTTTAGAGTAGAATTGAAGTTTGTCTTATTAGGGTGTAAAAAAATTAATAATTTTATATAATGATATTAAGATTTAAGGAGAGAAAAATGAGAACAATAATTACAGCCGAAAGTACAATTGATTTACCACAAGAAGTGCTTGATAAGTATAATATAAAAACAATTCCGTTTGGGATACTTTTTGGAAATAATTTGCAAATGGATAAGTTTGGAATTTCTAAAGAAATATTTGAGTATGTAGACAAAACAAAAGAACTTCCAAAAACTTCAGCAATTGCTCCCGAGCAATATAGAGAGTTTTTTACAGAACTTAAGAAAAGTTATGATAATATCATCCATATTTCATTAAGTTCTATGCTTAGTAGTGCATATAGTAATGCGGTGTCTGTTGCTAATGATATGGAAGGTGTTTATGTTGTAGATAGTAGAAGTTTGTCTACAGGTATTGCACTTCTTGCTATTTATGCTAGCGAACTAAATGACAAGGGCAAAGACGCAAGTGAAATATTTAAAAGAGTAAAAGAAAAAACAGAAACTCTATGTGTTAGTTTTGTTATCGATAAACTTAATTTTCTTCATAAAGGTGGCAGATGTTCAGCACTTAGTTTAATAGGTGCTAGCATGCTTAAAATTAAACCACAAATAATTGTTGAAAATGGCAAAATGGTTGTTGGTAAAAAATATTTGGGAAGTTTAAAGGGTGTAATTGAAAAGTATGTAGATGAAATGCTTAAACTACATCCAAATCCACGACTTGATTATGCTTTTGTGACAAGGTCGTCTGAGATGACAGATATAGTAGAAATTGTTAAAGGTAAATTAAGAGATGCTGGCTTTAGGAAAGTATACGATACAATGGCTGGTGGTACAATTTCTAGTCACTGTGGACCTAATTGCCTAGGTATCTTATTTATGGATAAAGAATAATTGATAATATAAAAATAAGCTTCAAAATTTGAAACTTATTTTTTATAAAGAAATTTTATAATAAAGTTTTGTAAGTTGTTTTTTGGACATTAGCTTTGGTACTGGGTAAAGGGGATTTGCTTCTTTACTTGCTTTCTTAGCCATGCCATTTATGTCTTCTTTTTTGATAAAGTCGAATTTTCTAGGAATACCCATATATTCGTTTAATTCAAAAAGTTTGTTTATAAATAAATTAGTTGCAGTTTCATCACTATCATATCTTCTTGCAATATTACAATGAATGGCAAGTTCTTTGATTTTAGGGTAAATGGTCTTTCCGTATTCGCTAAGAACATATGGTAATATAACTGCGTTTGCAAGCCCGTGTGGGGTGTTGTATTTTCCACCAAGAGTATGTGCTATTGCATGAACGTAACCTACATATGAACGTGTAAATGCAACACCTGCTAGATATGATGCTTTAAGCATGTATTGTCTTGACCTTAAATTACTACCATCATCATATACTTTTGTTATGTTTTCAAATATAAGTCTACATGCTTCAAGACTTGCCTTTCTAGTTTCTTCGGTGGTTGAATTTCCAATGTATGCTTCAATAGCATGTGTTAATGCGTCCATACCTGTTGTAGATGTAATGTGCTTCGGTAGTCCTAAGGTCAATTCTGCATCAAGAATTGCGTAGTTGGGTATAAGGTTAAAGTCGTTAATTGTGTATTTATAATTTTTTTCTTTGTCAGTTATAACGGCGGTGACAGTTGTTTCACTTCCCGTTCCGGCAGTTGTAGGTATAGCTATAAGCATAGGAAGTTTATTTTTTACTTTTAATAAACCCTTTAGTTTTTTAACAGATTTTTTAGGGTTTACCGCTCTTGCTCCAATCATTTTGGCACAGTCCATGACAGACCCACCACCAAAAGCAATTATTCCTTGACAGTTGTTTTGATTGTATATCTCCAAACCTTCTTCAACATTTTGAATAGTTGGGTTTGGAACGGTTTTATCATATACTGCAACTTTTATGTTGTAATTTTTTAAGTCGTCTTCTAATGGTTTGGTTAGTTTTAAATTTCTAATTCCTTCGTCAGTAACAATCAAAACCGACTCAATATAATTCATTCTAAGAATGTTTTTTATATCCATAACAGAGTTTAAAGTTTCGGGCTGTCTGTATGGTAGCATAGGCATTATCCATCTAAAAACAGTTTGAAATGTTCTGCAATATATTTTTGAAAGTATATTCATAATATTCTCCTAAATTTCATTACCTTAATTAATAGTATTTTAACAAATAAATAAAAAATACCTAAGCAAAATATAATACTTTTTTTATTTTATAAACAAAAAAACACATGGATATGTCCATGTGAATTGTTATTTTGTAGATTTTTTTGTTGTTTTGCTAGCTTTCGCTGTTGTCTTTTTAGTAGTAGTTTTCTTTTCAGTAGTGGTTTTTTTACAAGTTGTTTTCTTTGCTGGTTTTTCTTCTACTTTCACGTCACCATTAAAAACATTAAGTGCTGTTTCGCAAGGGTTTTCGATTTCTTTGTTGCAGTGTGCACAATAATTGAATGAACCACAAGCATCACATCCTAGCAATTGACTTTTTTCCCATTTTATCAAATCTAACTCTTTTTGCTTATTAGAAATTGCCATTGTTTTCTCCTTATATAAATCAATATGATATAATTTAACATAAATATCTAATTGTTGTCAAATAAAGTACAGATATTTATAAAATTATATTTTAATGTGTATTTGGGGTAAATTTTGTTATATTTTCATAAAATTTTCAATTTTACTGTTGACAATTTAAATATTATGTCGTAATATAAAAGTGTTAGTAAGTTCTAATTGCTAACAAATTTGTAAAAAATAAATAAAATAAAGGAGTAAAAGAATATGGTTTTTTACAATAATATCAAAGGACAATTAAATAATAATTATTGTAAGTAAATCATATTTGTTTTACATTTCTTTTGGGGAATATAAAAAATTAATTACTTACAATAGAAATTCTAGTTTGTAAGTAATTTTTTTATGCCTAGTTTCTGGGGCTTGGCAATATATTTATAAAAACATTTAAAATTAATTACGAACGGAATTTACGGCGCAACCCGTTACAACATTCGTAATTTTTTTGTCCTTTAAAAAAAACAAATAAATAATAAAGGAAGAAAATTATATGAAAGAAAAAAAGAAGATAAAGAATAAAAGTATATTTGGTATAATTGCATTTGTTTATTCGGTGATGAATAAAAAAGATAAATTCTACTTTGTAATTATGTCTGTACTATTTGCCTTGTCAGGTATTTTTATATTATTACCTGCGCAAATTACGGCAATTCTTGTATCAATGATTTCGGGTGAACAGGCTGAGTTTTTTGGAATACCTATTTCAAGTGATATAAATATTGTTTGGGTAATTATTTTGTGCGGACTGCTTACAATGGTGCCTAGTATTGTATTTAATTTTATGGGATATTTTAGAAATGTTTTTTCAATGAGAATTTATCTTAAAATTAAAGAAAGAAGTTTCGGATGGGCGACCACCCCAAGAAAAAATTTAAACTTAGGTATGACTATTGGAGATGCGACATATAGAATTAATAATAGTGTTGCTGATGTTGAGTGGGTGATGTCTACATACTTCGATACAATACTGCCTGCAATATTCTCAGCAATTGTGAGTATTGTGTATTTATCCGTGCTAGAAATTTGGTCAATGCCAATACTTGCAATTGGACTAATTTTAGTAGTGATTGTGTTTTTAATTAGACAAAAAATTGAAGGACCTGTAACTATGCGTATGGAAAAGAGCGGGTCAAAACTTAGTAACTTTCTGGTAAATACTCTAGGGAATTTGACATTAATTAATATTCATAAGACACAAAAGCAAGAACAAGATAATTTGAGCGGTAGAATTGAAGAACACGTAAATGCTTCAAAAAATAGATTTATGATATGGTGTATTTATTGGAGCGTTATGGCTGTTATTGATGCTGTTGCTACATATTTAATTGTATTAATTAGTTCAAAGAGAGTGGTGACAGGAATGATATCTGCAAGCGAAGTAGTTTTAATAATTTCTTATGTTGCAAAAGTATTTAGTCCTATTCAAGACTTTGGTTGGTTTTTAAATACAAGCACTCAACTCATGACTAAAATTGAAAGGCTAAAAGAGTTGCAACCAACAAGCAAAACTGCTATAGATACAAGCAGAGATAGTTATGCTAAGCCAATTGAAAAAATTACTATGAAAAATGTATGTGTCACAAATGATGATGACACAGTTATAAGAGACATTAACTTCACAATTGAAAGGGGAATGTTGACGGTTATAACTGGAGAGAGTGGTGGTGGAAAAACAACTTCACTTAGAGCGATAATTGGTATCGCAGAAAAAGATAGTGGAGAGATAATTTTAAATGATGAATATTCAGTGAAGTCGGCATATTCGTTTATAGACCAGTTCGCAGTTGTTATGCAGTCACCATTTATATTTAATCGTTCAGTTAAGGATAATGTGTATTATCCAGATATTGAACAGAATGCTTATTCTAAAAAAGTTGTTTCAGACTTTAGCATGGATAAGATAATAAACAAGAAATATGATGAAGATTGTGAACAAGAAATGGAACTTAAACTTAGCGGTGGTGAGAAAAAAAGAATTTGTGTAATGCGTGGAATACTTCAAGACAAGCAAGTGTATATTTTTGATGAGCCAACAAATGAGCTAGATGCTGGCAATACACAAATTGTTGTAGATTACATGAATAAGTTAAAAGAGAATGCAATTGTTATGGTTGTTACTCATGATAAGCGAATGATAGAAAAAGCAGATAAGGTTGTTACTATTAATAACGCTATAAGAAAAGCTGAGAATGTATAATGCCAAAAGTTTTTAATTGTATTAAAAAAGTGTGAGATTATTTCTCACACTTTTTATCTTTTGTATTTTCTTTTTTAGATTTTACCTTTTCTT
Organism: Clostridiales bacterium; assembly: GCA_015055815.1. Lineage (GTDB taxonomy): Bacteria > Bacillota > Clostridia > Christensenellales > UBA1242 > UBA11490. Next base: position 8,341 of record SVHM01000009.1, on the reverse strand, counting down.
TAATTGCAATAATTATAGGTTTTATGTAGCACAAGCTTATACATAAGATAACCAAACTTGCATATTTGGCCATATATGCTAACCATCCTTGGTTTTCATTTAAGAATGGTAAATTTTTTGCAGGTGGGTCAACAACATACATGTAATTAACTGTAGATGTTCCGTCATACATCATGCTATTTAAGTAAATAGCAATGAACATAAAGCAAACGACAAATATTAAACTTGTTACATAGTCTTTAATATTCCAGATGTATTCTTTGTTTGTAAATAAATGGATAGCAAATGTAACAAGAGAAATGTGGTAAAAGAAATATTGGAATGTTATTACCCATACATTTAAAGATGAACTTGTTGCGATTGCGATTGCTGAAATTCCACCGAATAGACAAGATGGCAACATAAAACTAAGAATTGCTCTTTTTACTTTTTCGTTTTTAGCAAAACAAACAATAGCAATAAATACTAATTGAATTGAACAAAGTTGGAATGGCAAATCAGATTTTGGTAATATTCCACCATACTTATCTTCGTTAATGACTATATATGTAATAGTTTTTACAATCTCACATATTATAGCAATTATAAATAATGATAGACAGACACTTTTAAATTTCCATTTCCTAGTTAGAAAATATAGTGAAATTATTAGTACAATAGATATAGCTATTAAAATTAAATGTTTTGTTCCAAATAATGAATTCATGGTACGTCTCCTACAATTTTTTTAATATTATACATAAAATTACAAAATATGACAAATTTTTAATATGTGTATTTTATAGGTGTTTTTATTAAATGGGGAAATATTTGTAGAATTTGTCGAAAAAGTGTATTGCCAAATAAATAGTTGGTGTGGGATACTTTGGGTGTAATGAATATTTAAAGGAGATAGTATGAGAAAGTTTTTTGGAGAATTTAAAAAATTCATCACTAGGGGAAATGTTTTTGACCTAGCTGTAGGTATGATTATTGCGACTGCTTTTAATAAAATAGTTTCAAGCCTTGTTAACGATATAATTATGCCACTTGTTACATGGACAACAGGCGCTGCCAGCCTTAAAGATTTGAGCTTGCCACTTAGATATACTGTTGACCCAGTTACTGGACTTGAAGTTGTATCCCTAAGTTGGGCTTATGGTAATTTCTTACAAACAGTCATTGACTTTTTAATAATAGCATTCTCTGTGTTTATTATGGTAAAAGTTGTTAACACTTCAAGAGATAAGTTAATGGAATTAAATTCACTTGCCATGAAACAAACAAACAAAGAATATCGTACAGAAAAGAAATTAATTAAAGAAAAAGCAAAATCAGAAAATAGAAAATTTAAAGAAGTTTGGAAAGAACATTTAGATGAAAAAGCAAAGAATTTAGAAGAAAAAAGATTGGCTAAGGAAAAAGAAGAGAAAGAAAAAGCCGAAGCGCATGCAAAAGAAAATCCGACATCTGAAACATTGCTTAAAGAAATCAGAGATTTACTAAAAGAAGACAAAAAGAAGAAGTAAAGTATTTTAAATTTTAATAAGTAAACAAACATCCACCAGCTAGACTAGTGGATGTTTATTTTTTGTATTTTCTTTTTTAGATTTTACTTTTTCTTTAATTGAAATTTTTTAAATTGCTAATTAATATTTTTATAATTTAAGTAGATGTTGTTAAAACCAAATTATTCTAAAAATTATAATTCTATTTCAGTAAACATAAGACCTGTTAAATTATTTTTTTGAAGTTGAGCAAATCCGTTATCAAAAATTTTATAAGTTATTTCGTTTGGGTCTAAGTTTCCTATTTGTAGTAATTTTTGAGATTTGTCATAATAAATTTTAGAAATATCGAAATTAATATATCCGCCACAGCCTTGTTCAAATTTGTCAGTAGTATCTATACTTAGTATTGCATTTATTATATTGCTAGGCAGTTGTATTTTTACAAATTTTAATAATTTTATATCTAAATCTCCGTCAAAAGCACTTATGTTTTTTGTTTCGTTATCAATACTTAAATAAAAAAATCTGTCTTTTAAATACAATGAATAGTTTCCACTTCCGTTTGTGGAATATAAGTAGGCTTCTTCATTTGATTTGTTACAACAAACCTTAATTTTATGATATTCTTTAATTGCTTCAAATGAAGACATTTCTTTAATCTTAAATTTGTATTTATGAAAATTGTTAGACATATTTTGCTCCTAATTAAGTTCTAAATAAGAAATGCACAATAGTTTTCTTTGCAGGATCTATAACTAATTCCCAAACTCCTTTTGTAGAGTTTTTAGCGCCTTCAACAGTCCATTTTAAATAATTAGTTCCACTTTCTACTACGGGATTCTTTGCCTTCATTATTTCGTGAGAAATAGTATTTGCTTGTTCGTAATATGATCTATAGTCTGAACTGCCTTTTTGGAAATAACTTTTATTTTTTATTGAGTTTGAAAAGTCTAATTTTCCGTTTTTAGCTGCGTCTATTACAGATTGAGTGCTTTTTGTTGTTGTGCCACTCGCTCCTGCTGTTGCTCCACCAGCGCCCATGGCTGAGCCAACTCCCCATCCTGTTACTGCGCCAAGTGCTCCGCCAATAACTGCGCCTCCTACAATCCATCTCCAGTCTAGTTTACCATATTCTGAATATGAAATCAAGCCTCCAGCAACGCCACCGGCAACTGCTCCAGCTGCCGCACCTGCGGCAATACATGCTCCAAGACCAGCGCCACAGGTTGCTACAGTTACTGCGGCAACTGCGGCTACGGCAACAACAACAACGGTTGCAACAACAACCTTTTTCCATAATTTTTTGAACCATCCACAATTTTGGATCATACCCATATCTTGCATTTCGCTAAGTAATATATATTCTCCATCTACATCAAGCAATGCGTCAATGTTACCAAGTTCATTTTGAAATGCTATTCCTTGAATTTCTTCAACTTCGACAATGTGTTCACCATTTTTAGTTTCTGCTGATAGTGTTACAAGATTGGTTTGAGAGTCGTAACTAAAATGATAAGTTACTGAAATGCTTTCGCAAGTCGCAATATCGCTTTCGGACAGATTGTCCAGTTCGGCTAAATCTTTTAGAGATATGGGTTTCGTGCCTTCAAAAGTGGTTATTGTTCCTTGGGTTTCTAGTTTTGCATCTTCAAATTCAGCAAAAATACTCTGGTAATCAATTTCATTTGGAGTTGCATCAATTGTTCTTACAACTGCTTGAGTGCTTATGTGTTTTGCTTGGAAGTAATTTGTTAAACAATATGTAAGAAGACATGTGAGTGCTAAACAAATAGAAAGTATCGAAAAGTTGAGTTTTCTTTTCTTAGTCATTTTTCCCTCCTAAATTAATTTTTTATATATTCCATTATAGTACCTGCAGGAATACTATAAGAAATACCATAGATAACATTGTTAGATTTATCTTTTAATCTAAAAGTAGTAAGACCTAAAAGCTTTCCGTTTTGATCAACTAATGCACCGCCACTATTTCCGTCGGATATAGTTATATCGCATTGAATAACATTTCTGATTTTATCTTCATATGAAACATTGATGTGTGGGATGGATACAATTCCACTTGTAATAGAAATGCCATAATTACTCATATTTCCTATCGCATAAACACTATCGCCATGCTTTAGTTTGCTGTCATCTCCAAATTTAATAGGAGATAAATTCCTATCACATTCTATCTTGAGTATAGCGATATCTAAATCGATATCGTATTTTATTATGTTTACTTTTCTAAAACTTTCTTCATCAATAAACCTAACGGAAATATTATCAAAAACATGACTTTCACCTAATTGTTTGTATGTAACAACATGTGCATTGGTAATAATAGTGCCGTCTTCTGAAATAATTACAGCTGAGCCATAACTTTCTCCAACATTTTCGGTTTCTGCTTTAATTTCTAATATGCTGTTTTTTACAGAATTAAAAATGCCACTAGGGCTTTTAGGCTTAGTGGCTAAAAAATACATATTAAATCCAAGACTTAATAAACTGACGATTATTGTAAATACAAATATACTGATTACAACTTTCTTTTTCATAATTGACTTCATTATATACCCAGTTAAAAATTTTGTCAACACTAAATTTAAAAAAATTTATTTTAGTTAAGTATAACAATAATAAAATAAAGTGGAGGGCAGTTTTTACAGTATTCCATAAGTAAGGGTCAGTTCTCGGGTGGAATTAAGTGATGTTCTGAACGTTAAAATGGAGTTTGAGACAACGGCGTTGTCGGCAGACATAATCTGCTAATCATATACACAAAGCAAATAAAAAATCCGTTACCCTATCGGGCTCGGATTAGATTTTGTTTGGCTGGCACCCACGAACCCTAGTTGAACACTTAAAAATCGCCTATATTCAGCCATTTTATTGTTTGAAAATTTTGCATTTTTATACATAATTTTATATATATGCAGTGGTTTCTATATTCAATTCCTGGTCTTCTTGTCCATATTTATAACTATTAATTATAGTTGTAAATGTTCCTTTATATAAACAAAAAGCCTGATGGTTGTTATCTCCATCAGGTTTCTTTTTATTTGTTATGTAGTTGTAATATATTTCTATCTTATCATCGTATAAGACAATTTTATCTATCAGTAATTTTAACATTGTGGCAGGTTCTTTCTTTAAGCTCGTTTTGATAAATTTAACTATATCTTCTTTTGTTGTAGTGAACTTGTTTCGAACTCTTGCTAATGCTATATTGTTTTCTATATCTTGTAAATCTTTTTCAAGTTTTTCAATTCTAGCTTTTGTTGAACTTGTAATAATGCCCTGTTCCATACAGGATAGTAAATTATCAAGTGCTTTGTTTTTATCTATTTTTTCTTTTGTTAAAAGTGCTATTAAAGTTTCATCTTCTGTATTTTTATTGTATTTGTCAAAAACTTTAATTGCAATATCTCTTATGTTTTCAGTTGTATTAAATATCTTTAATGTAGTATCTACAACCAATTCTTCTAATACTTCTTTTCTCATAATAGATTTTGTACATTTTGTTCCTTTCTTTCTTCCAATACATTTATAATATCTCATTATATTGCCACTTTTAGAAGTTCCACTATCTGCACCTATTGTTCTTCCACAATAGCCACATTTCATCTTGTTTTTAAGCAAGTAAACAATATCTTCTTTATGTCTGCCATATTTGTTTTCTGCTATTTTGTTTTGAACGATCTTAAACAACTCATCTGGTATTATTTGTGGATAAATGTTTCTAAAAATTTCTTCTTCGTGTCTTACAATACCTGCATATTTTTCATTTGCCAACATTTGATAAATTGTATTTATAGCAAAAGGTTTGCCTTTATTGAGAATACCATTTCGAGTTAATTCCTCTACAATATATTTAACATATATTCCTGATGCATAACATTCAAATATATATTTAACAATTTTCGCTTTTTCTTCATCAATTTTTACTTTTTTGTTTTCAACATAATAACCATAAAGCAAATATCCACCAAGATAGTTTCCTTTTTGTCTCGTTTCGTTCATACCTCGTCTTACTTTTTGTGAAAGTTCTGCCGAGTAATATTCTGCCATACCCTCAAGCAAAGATTCGAGTATTATGCCTTCTGGTGTATCTGGTATATTTTCCATAGCAGATAAAAGTTTAATTCCATTATCTCTTAAAGTCTTTTTGTGCATTGCCATTTCATACTTGTTTCTACTGAATCTATCTAACTTATATACCAATACATAGTCCCAAGCTTGTTTAGAACAGTTTTTTAGCATTCTTTGAAAGTCTTTTCTGTTATCATTTGTTCCTGTCATAGCTCTGTCTATATAGGTATCTACAATTAAAATATCGTTTCTATCTGCATAATCTTGACATACTCTTAATTGTCCTTCAATAGATTGTTCTGTTTGTCTTTCGCTAGAATATCTAGCATATATAACTGCTGTTTTCATTTTTACCTCCAATTTGTAATTTATAATTTAATCTTAATTCGAATTTAGTAAATCTGTTAGAACCTTTACTCAACCAAAACCAAACCATTTCCAAACCTTTACCCAAATTGCTCCAAACATATGGTAAACCTCCTTTGTCGAAAATTTTTTTTCGACAATGAAAAAATCATATAATTTCGCAACGAACAAAGGACTTATTGTTCCTAATTCTAAAAGGGCTACTATATTGTCTTTAAGATATTTTCATTTAATGGTTTAAGCGATATCGTATGCCCCCTTTGGAGTGCGAGATTATATGATATAATCAAAACCTCAAAAAGAGATGCGAATTAAGGTTTACCAACCACCCAACAAAAGCAATTTGGTTTGTTGCTTATGTTTTGGTTTGGTTCTAGTTTTGTTATGGTTTTGTTATATTTTGTTTTGGTTTAGGTATTGTTTTGTTTTGGTATAGGTTCTTCTCAAAACTTAAAATTTCAGTTATTGTGGAAGTAACAAATTAACAAGGAGGTGAACATTTGCAAGAAGTCAATATAAAAAGTAATAATACAGGATTAGTAGTTTATATTAATGATAAACCTAATATAAATTGCATTCCCCAAGATGTGTTAGACATATTGACTTCCGAACTTGAAATCAAGTTAAGACTATATTTGAAAAAGAAGTCCAAATAACTTTTGTAGAACTCTTGACAATAGAACATTTGTTCTATATAATAACAATGTTGAATGATGCAATCAACAAAAACATTAAGTCCGTTAAAACAATGCTGGTTCGCCCCAACACAGCAAGAGTTAGGAAGATACAAAAGATGATAGACTATTGTATTGGACTTCCCAACCATATAAATATAGTTTATTAAATTCAAACTTTATGTATCTAGGGAGAGGAGGTAAATATGCCAATTACTTTAAGTTTAATTCGAGAAGATTTGAAAAACATTAAATACTACTATGCTAGAAAAAAGGTTTTTGATGAAGCATTTGAAAGTACAGGTGTGAATGAAATAATGGAAACAGTAAATAAATACAATAATGCAATTCAGTCAGCAAATCCTAAACTATACGATTTATATGTTAGTTTGTATTTGCAAAATCACACACAGGAATCATTATCAGATATGTTAGGATATACTCCTGAATATGTACACAGACTCAATAAAAGTTTATTAAAATTCTTTCAAACAAAATTAAACAATGCAGAAAGCAAGTCAAATTGACTTGCTCTTTTTTTCGTTTATAGGTCTAGAAAAGTTTTGGTTTTGGTATGGTTTTGTTCGGTTTTGGTATGGTTTTGTTCGGGTTGTGGTTCTGGTGGAAATTTTCTATATGGGCTATACTCCAAGTGTAATCAATAGCAGATGCAATTTTTGAATTTGTTGATTGCGAGTGTTCTATATAGATTAAAGGTGGCCACCACACTCAATCACCGAGAATGTGTTTGTTCTATTATTTATATATTCTGTCTTATTGATTACACACGACAATTAAATATTGCGATTAGCTGAGCTATCGGTAAAACGGGCACTACAAAATAAAACTATAAGGAGAAAGATAAATGGCAAAGGAAAAGAAAGAGAGAAGATGGTTAGTTCCAAATAAGAGAGCTAAGAGTTTTGCAGAAGAAAGAAAAAATAAAGTTCATATGCACGGACAAAAAGAAGGTAATGAACTTACAGATTTCGAGGCAGGACTTCGTTCTGGTTACTTAATGTGTCAGAGCGATCATGCAGGACTATTTAAGTACAAAGATGCTTTAGATAAAGGTAAAACAAAAGCTGAAGCAAAAGCCCTTTCTAAGATTATTGGTAAAGGCAAATAATTGAATATTACAAGGAGATAATTAATGAAAAATAAGAAGTTAATGGTTGAAAGAGAAACCTACGAAAAAGATGGAAAAACATATTTTACATATTTCATTAAAGGTGTTGTTAGAGGTGTTGAAGCAAGAATTGCAGTTACACCACCAGACAAAGGTGGATACACAGTATTAGATATTGTTTTCGGTAAAGAAATGAAAGCAGATTTAATTGCTAAACCTTATGAAATTAAAGATGATGCAACAGGAAATGTTATTAAAGGTAACACATATACAGTTCAGTCTATTGATGAGAACGGTGAAGTTTATGAGTGCCCAATTAAGCCATTTAGAGCATCAGATAAATCTTTACTTAATATGCTTATGAGATAAGCAAATAACTTAATAAAGGAGGACTAAAATGTCTGAAACAACTAGATATATATTAGGTATTGTAACAGGTATTGTAGGAACTATTGCACTATTTTGCTTAGCAATCGCTATTGGTTGTGCAGTAAATGGTGTTACTTTCGGTCAGCAAATTTGTCAATGGTTTGGAAGTTGTGCTCCACTAATTGAAGAAGGTGCTGAGGCTGTTGTTGATAAAGTAACACAAG
>SVHM01000008.1 GCA_015055815.1 Clostridiales bacterium | reverse complement strand
CGGTTCGCTTCGCAAGTGGCAGACCGAGAGTAAGCGATTTCGCTATGCTAGTAACATGGGGTTATACCCCAAAATGAAAAACCACCAGCTAAGCTGGTGGATATTTATTATTCAGACACAACCATTAGTTTTAGTGTTGCAACAACTGTTGGATGAAGTCTAACTTTGATATTAAATTCACCAATTGTCTTAATTGCATCACATTCAATTTTTTTCTTATCTATATCTAATTTTAATTTGCTTAATTCTTCTGAAATTTCTTTATTGGTAACAGAACCAAATACTTTACCATTTGCTCCGCATTTAACTTTTATGTTAAGTGTGATTTTTTCTAGTTCTTCTTTTAGGGCAACGGCTTTTAGTCTATTTTGCTCATCATGATAAGCTTTTGCTTCTTTTGCTTGGTTTGCTTCATTTAGATTACTTGAAGTTCCTGCTTTAGCTATCCCTTGTGGAATAAGAAAATTAAGTGCATAGCCATCTGAAATATTAATTACGTCTCCTTTCTTGCCTTTACCTTTTAAGTCTTTTAGTAATACTACTTTCATAAATACCAATCCTTTTTATTTATTTTTATTAGTTTACGGTTTTAAAAGTATTTTGTCAAACATATTTTTATGTGGTAGTGAATATTTAAAGTTTATTTGTAAAAAATTAAATATACAAAAAGTGGGGTAAATTATGGATTTAAAGTGTAAAAAAATGAATTGTAAATATAATGATGGATGCGCATGTATGAGTAAGGGGATAACTGTTCTTAGGAGTTGTGAATGTGGAACTTTTGAAAAAAGTAAAAAACTAGATGAAAAGCAAAGGCAAGATATTTCAAGAGATATGTTTGAAGTTGCGCCTGAAATTCATCCTTTTAGACATAACAGGGAGATGAGTATTGAATGCAAAGCCGATTGTTTATTTAATAAAGACGGTATTTGTAAATCAAACGGTATTAGTGTTATGAATGGAAAAAGTTCGGGAGTGTGTATTACCAATATTGAGCCGTAAAAAAAGTCTAAGAATTTTCTTAGACTTTTAATCTTTTTTATCAAGTACAACAAGTAGCAATCTTAGTAAGTTTAGAATTGATACGACTAGTCCGGCAACATAAGTAAGTCCTGCTGAATTTAAAACTTTTTTTGCTCCATATAATTCTTCTTCATCAAGTTCTCCAGTTGCAGAAAGTATTTTAATTGCACGTCTACTTGCATCAAATTCAATTGGTAGGGTGACTAAATTGAATAGAACCGATAGTGCAAATATCCCAACACCAATCCATAAAAATATTTGTCCAAGTGGTGTATAGTAGAATATTCCACCTATTAAAATTGATATCCATAGAAATCTATTAGCAAAGTTACATATTGGAATAATTAAATTTCTAATTTTGATAGGTAAATAGTTGTTTTTGTATTGCAAAGCATGTCCAACTTCATGAAGAGCAACACCAATTGCTGAAATGGATGAATTGCCATAAACTGAATTGGAAAGGGCAATGAGTTTTTTCTTTGGATGATAATAATCTGTTAGATGTCCACGAGTTCTTACAATTGATATGTTTGTAAGTCCCGCTTGATTGAGTACATTTCTTGCAATTATATCAGCGGTATTGCCATTTCTTGATAATATTTCATTATATCTATTAAATGTTACATTAACTTTGATTGATGCGTAAATACTAAGAATTATTCCCGGTATTAAAATTAGTCCCATTATATAATATTCGTAATACATTATTTCTTCCTTTTAGGTTTATTGTTTAAAATGAATAGTCCATCAAATAAATTTGCTATATATGTTTGAGCGGCGATATTTAATAGTTTTTTTGCTTTTTTATATTCTGAAGGGGATACAAATTTGTTTTCTTTTAAATATTTCAAAGCTCTTCTACTTGCATCATATTCTAGTGGGATAGTAATAATTTGATTTAGTGCATGAAGTCCGAATATTCCAAATGATACATACATTAAATGCAATCCTAATACTTCATTTGGGTATTTAATGACAAATAAGAAAAGTCCAATAACTAGAAGTGGTAGTATAAATTTGTTTAGAAATCTTGTAATCGCTCCCAGTAATCTTGATAAAAAGAATAGTGCAGAGTCGTTTTTGTGTTGCATAGCATGTCCAAGTTCGTGTGCGACAATAGTAAGTGATGAAAGTGATGCGGTATCGCAAACTTCTTGACTTAGAATTAGTACATTGTGTTTTGGACTATAAGCATCACAAAGTTTTTTATCAAGAACGGCAAATTTAAGGTCATCTAATTGTAGTTTGTTTTTTGATATTATTGCTAATTCTTTACCTGTTAAATTAGCTTTATTCCCAACTTTCAAATATTTATCATATGCTCTAATTATTCTGCTTCGGCTACTTAATACAACTATAAGTAAAACAACAACGACTATTAGAGCAATTGCTATAATTTTATATTTATCCAAGTTTTATTTCCTTTTATTTTAATAGTTATAGTATACCGCAATAATGAACAAAATCAAACAATTTTTAAATTAAATGAAAACTTCTTCAATATCTTGTATATGATGATTTTCTAATATAAAGTTGTAATTTTTTATATTATCGCCAATAATTGTATAATTGGCTTTGCCGTTAAAATCTTCATGTCTATTTAAATGTATTTCTTTGATTTTACCAAAGTAATTGTTAAAAGTAGATAAATTTACATTGTTATAACTATCAGATAATAATTCTTTTGCTTTGTTTTCATTGCCAATTTGAATGCATTCTAGAAAGTTCATGGCAATCAAAATATCTGACTTTACTTTGTGGTCTGTTTCATTTTGATAAACAAAAAACTCTTCAATATTTTTAGATTTAAAATCTAATTTGTGAACTATGGCTGTTTTTGAAATGTCGTTTAAGTTTTTTAAACTTTGGATATATTCACTAGTGTTTTCAATACTATGTGAATAATCGCTAAAAACTATTTTAAAGTTTTCACAATTTATAATAAGTAAATAAAACTCATTTTCAGATATTAGCCCTGTAATTATTATAAAGTCTTTTTTCATTTCTACCTTTGCTTGTTTGATAAGGGGAATATTAGTACAAAAAACAATGCTAGCACCACTTAATATAGTAATTTTTGTATTAGCATCATTTACAATTGACACGAAATAATTTCCAACTTGTGTATTTGATATGACTTTTGGTGTTGTTAAGTTATTACAACTAAAAGGCGTCATTATTATATCGTAATGGTTATTGGGAAAGGGAATAATTTTTATATTTGAATTGTCTGTTTTGGGAGTTGATTTCATATCTAGTAGGTATGTATAAGATATATAGTTTTTATTAGTTGTTATAGGTAAGTAAGTTACAAACATGTTTTCTGTGTTTGTAATAATATCGCATTCGAAAATTTTTTCATTATCAACTTTTTCAATTGTTTCTCCATTGATGTTTAAAATAAATGGGGTTTCACTAATAAAATGTAAAAAATTTTCTTTCATATTTTATTCCTTTAAAAAGTTTTTATTATTTATTATATGAAAAGTTTTAAATTTATATGAACTGGGAATAATTAAATATGAAAAAGTTAATTCCAAATAAATTTCAATGTGGTGTATATTATAGTAAAAGACAAATATTAAGATTTTTAAATCAAGAAGAATTAGTTTCCAATGAAGATATTTTGAGTTTGTTTATGGGACTATGTCGACTTATAAAAAAATCTAGTGAATATACTATTGAAAGTAAATATTTAAAAAGAATAAATTATCTTGAGAAAACACTAGAAAAACATAACATTTCTTATAATAAATATCGTGAGTATTAGTTGAAAAAAATGTCAATATTTGTTAAACTATTCTTAGGAGAATAGTTGTGAATATTAACATAATTTCGGGTAAATGTAGTGAACAAAATATAAACTATATATTTTCATTACTTAAAAAAAGAGACAAGTCAAAAAAACATTTGATTATTGCTCCCGATAGAAGTTTATTTAGTCTTGAAAGAAGATTGTTTGATGAACTTCAAGAGAGTTGTTTTTTTGATGTGAATGTAATGTCTCTAAGCAAACTTGCAAATTCTGTTAAAAATGTTAGAAATAGACGAATTTTATCTAAGCAATCGGGAACTGCTTTGGTAAAAAAGATACTTACAGATAATTCGGATAAGTTAAAGTCTTTTGGTAAATGTTCAAATCATTTGGGCTTTGCTAGTTCTTTGTTTGAGACAATTTGTTTGTATAAAAGTTGTAATATCTCATGTGATGATGTTTTTGTTGATAATAGTAATTCATATTCTAATTTAAAACAACATGATATTAAACTTGTATATACTGAGTATGAAAGATATCTTCAAAATGATTTTACCGATAGTCTTAATGAACTTATGGCATTTGCGTCTGTTATAGATAAAGACACTTTTAAAGATACTATATTTTATTTTGTAGACTTTGATGACTTTACTTCAGTTGTGCAGAGTATAATAGCAAAAATTGGTAAGTATTCAAACGAATTATATATTACTTGTACATATAATAAAACTGGTAAAAACAAAAATATTTATCTTAATAAAGTTTATTATGATTTAATCGGTTTGTTTAAATATAATGGGCTTCCATTTAATATTGTGACGGTAGATAAGTTTAATAATGAATTTTCTAATTATCTTTTAGATAATCTTTTTTCATTTGATACAATATCTAAAATTGAAACGGATAATTCAATTTCTATTAATTCTTTTAATAATATAAATAACGAAGTAAGGTATTGTATTGCCGATATTTATAAAATTGCCACAGAAAAAAATATAACTTTTGATAATTTTGCAATAGTTGTTCCAAGTATAGATAGATATAAAAAACGACTAATAAGCGAATTTGATAATTATAATATTGGATATTATTTTGATGAAAATGAACTTCTTATAAATCATCCTATAATTCATTTGCTTTTTGCAATTGTTGATTTAATAACAGATAAATTTACTCTTGCCGATTTTACAAATATATTGAAGTCACCAATTCTTAATTTTGATTATGATAAAATTTGTGATGTTGATAATTACTTAAAAGAAATAGATGCTAGAAAAAATGTCATCTTAAAAAATGACTATGATAATGTTGAAATTAATGAATTTATTAAATTGCTTAACCAATTAGATTTATTAGAAAAAGAGCAAAAGGGTAATTACTATACTGAAAAATTTATAGTTACACTATTTGATTATATCATTAGAAGAAGTGAAGAATATATATCTAAACTTTCACCTTTGCAATCAAGAATTTATAGTCAGATTGTAAATAAGTTTGAAAATATTATAAAAGATTACTTAAATGTTTTTGGTGAAGTAACATTTAAAATTAATGATTTTAGCGAAGTGCTTAAATCGTATTTTAATTCAACAAATATAAGTATGCCACCAATTACTAGCAATACTATTTTTGTAGCCGATATAAATAATAGTTATCTATCTAAGTATGATTATATTTACGTACTTGGTTGTAATGAAGGTTTGATGCCTAGTTTCAAAGTAGATAATGGCATTGTTACTGATGAAGACATATCAAAATTGCTAAATGGTAATAAAATAACTCCAACTATTTCTATGATAAATAGCAGAAAGTTATTTAAAGTTTTTGAACTTATGTTCAAGTATAGAGAAAAAATAACTCTGTCATATCCAATGTCTGAAGGCTCTTCAAATTTATTCCCGAATAGTCTAATTGGAACACTTACTAAAAACTTTAATATTAGCATTAATAATAAATCGTATATTTTTGATGTAAAAAACTTTGTGCAATTAGATAAGAAAAATATTGAAGATGTTGTATTTCCTAACCAAACACCAATTGTTGCAAAAAAGAATTTATTGGCTCTTATAAAGCATTGGGATATTTGTAAAGAGTTTGGGGGATATAGAAAGGTAGTTTCATCTATTTCATCATCACTTGGCAAAGAAGCCTTTTCGCTAATTGATAGTTTTGGGAAAGAAAAAACATATCCAAATATAAAAGGAATTAATCTATTAAGTAAAAACAAGTCAAGTATTACTCAAATACAAAATTTTTACAAGTGTCCATATAAGCACTTTATTGATTATGGGTTAAGGCTTCAAAATGCTCCAACAACAAAAATTGAGCCACAAGATATCGGAACTATTATTCATGAAGCACTTTATAATTTACTTCCGATAATGTTGAAAGGTGATAATATTGAAAAAGATGAGTTGTATATTATCTCAAATGATATTCTTGAAAAGACATTAAATAAGAACTATTTAAAATTTGTTGAAAATGTATCAAATAGATTTGTAATCAAATCTTTGAAAAAGGAATTTGTTCGAATAAGCAGTGCAATTTATTATCAAATAAGTGAATGTAATTTTAAGCCAAAAAAAGATTTGCTAGAAGTTCCGTTTGATAATGCTATTGAAATAGATGGCGTGAGAATAGATGGTGTAATTGATAGGGTTGATACACTTGGCGATAAATTTATTATCATTGATTATAAGACGGGAGACAATTCATTTTCAGATTATTCACATTTGTATTATGGGAAAAAGTTGCAATTACTTTTGTATGCAAATGCTTTTGAGAAGAAAAGTGGCAATAAATGTGTAGGTGCGTTCTATATGCCAATCAGTAATGATTTTGGTGGCGGAATTGATAAGTCTTATAAATATAGCGGGGTTATGATTGGTGAAGACGAAAATATAAATAATATGGATAGAAATCTATTAAATAGTGGTTATGCTAGTAGAATTATTGATGTGAAAAGAAGTGCTACAGAAGACAAATTCAATAGTTCATCTTTTTATGATAATATGTGTTTAACAGATGGCGACTTTAGATTTATATTAGACTATTCACTTCAAAAAGTTAAAGAAGCAATTGAAAGAATTAAAATTGGTGAGATAAAAGTAGCGCCACTTCGTACGGGTAACTTTTCAACTTGCGGTAAGTGTAAGTATAAAGCATTGTGTGAATATAATGGCGGGTGTGATATAACAATAGAAAAAATAAATAACATTGAAATGTTGAAAGAGAAAATAGGGGGGAGTGATGGGACTAAGTAAAGAACAACAGTTGTTCATAGATACATATGACAAAAATATACTAGTTTCTGCTTCGGCTGGTTCTGGTAAAACATTTTCAATGATAAAGAAATTAGCAGACATTTTAGTTAATAAAAAAGTTCCAATAACATCTTTACTTGTAGTGACTTATACCAATTCAGCTGGTAGTGAAATAAAAGTAAAGCTATTTGATGAACTTTCAAAAAGAATATATGAAGAACAAGATGAAAGTTTAAGAGATTATTTAAAATTGCAATTAGATAATATAAATAATGCCGAAATTGGAACAATTCACTCAATTTGTAAAAAACTTATAAAGAAGTATTTTTATGAACTCGGTATTAGTCCAGACTTTAAATTGTTGGAAGAAGAAAGGAAGTACTATTTAGATAATGCTATTAAAAATGTCTTTAGAAAACATATTGAAGAAAATGACGATAACTTTTATGAACTTTATTCATGTTATGATAATAAAAGAAATGATGAAAGTTTAAAGTCGATAATACTTAAAATATATGATTATAAAAACACTAAAAATAACTATGCCTGTTGGAAAGAAGATTTTTTAAGTAAAAGTTATTCTTTGGAAGTTAATAAAAATATTGCCTGTGATTATGTATATAAGTATTTGCAAAGTGAGTTGTCTCAAAAGATAAGTTCTATAAATGACCTAATTGCTAGATGTGTTGGAGAATTTGAAAAATACAGTGACTTTCTGTATGATAGATTACGTTTTATTGAAGAATATATAGGTGCAACTAATTTTGAACAGTCGGTAAAGATATTTAATAATAAGTCATTAAGAGCTAAACCTAGATTGAGCAGTTCAGCACCTATAGAAATTAAACAGTTTGATGAAGAAGTGAAACTTTGTAATGATGACTTAAAAAAGTTGCTAGATAAAATTAAAAAATTAACTTTTGCAGAAAATATAGAGTGCTTAACAGGCTATCTATCAAAAGCAAAAAATAATTTAATGCAATTGCTAACTCTAGTAGAAGAAGTAGAAGAGAATTATGCAAATATTAAACTATCTAAAAATGGACTTGATTTCAATGATTTAGAAAATTATATGCTTAAACTACTTGAAATTGATAGTGTGAGAGATGTTTTAAAAAACTCGTATACATTTGTATTTGTAGATGAATACCAAGATGTAAATGATAAGCAAGAAGCAATACTTCTTAATTTAACATCACATAATAATTACATTATGATAGGTGATGTCAAACAGAGTATTTATAAGTTTAGAAATTCGTCACCTAAAATTTTCTTAGAAAAATATAAAAAGTTTAATAATAGTAATGATGATATAGTTATTAAATTTAATTTAAACTTTAGGAGCGATAATAATATTTTGTCTTTTGCTAATGAGATATTTAGTAAATTAATTACTGAAAATACAATTGGTATTGACTATAAAAATGATGCCATGTTCCAGTGTGATAAAGATTACAACGATTGTTTTGTAAACTTAAATATTCTAAACTTGACTACAAAATTTGAAGATAGAGAACGTGCCGAATGTTTAGCAGTAGCAAAAGAAATAAATAGAATTAAAACTCTTAAAAAAGCAAACGGTGAATATTTTGAAAATTCTGACATTGCAATACTTCTTAGAAGTAGGGGTAATTATTTAAAATGCTTATGCGAAACTTTGAATGAAGTAAATATTCCATTTACAACAAATACAAAAACATCATTATTTGAAACGGCAGAAGTAAATTTGTTAATATCTATTTTGAAAGTAATATCAAATTATAAAAATGACATACCACTTGCAATCGTTCTTAAAAATTTATTTAACATAGATGAAAGTGAATTGTATGAGATAAAAAACTCGTCAAAAGAGAAATATTTTCATCAAGCATTATGGAACTACTTAATAGAAGGCAATCTTCTAAATAAGATAAATTTATTTAAATCATTTTTGCAATCGGGTAGAGAAAAATTAGCAAATACTTGTATTTATGACTTTTTGCAAAATACTATTCAACAATTTGGTTTGATAGTAAAATATCAAATCATGCCAGATGGAGAAGAGAAAGTAGATAATATTAATGAGTTTTTGAAACTAACCGAAAATGAAAATTACAAATACAATGTAGATAAGTTTTTGGAATATTTGGATTTTATTTCTTCTTCTGAAACGGACCATGTGCTTGGAGATGGCGGAGATGCCATAAGAATTACTACAATGCATTCAAGTAAAGGTCTTGAATATCCAGCAGTTATTATTGGTGGTTTTTCAAAAGAATTCCAAATTAATAAAGACAAGAAAAATGTTATTATTAGTGATAATTTTGGTGTGGCAATATCTTCTATTGATAATGAAGAAAGAGTTGCCAAAGATACTATTGTAAAATATGCTTGCGAACTAGACAATAAAAAATCTCAACTAGATGAAGAAATTAGACTTCTATATGTTGCTCTTACTAGACCTAGAGAAATTTTAAGCATAGTAGGAACATACGATTTAAAGAAACTTTCAACTATAAATAATGATATATATTCATCATCTTCTTATATGGAAATGTTTTTTAAATGTCTTGAAAATGATGACCTAATTAAATTTGAGAAAGATAAAGAATTTACAATTTTTTCAGGAGATGGTAGGGCAAAAGTAAATATTTATAACGAAGACGAAATAGTTTTAAAAAACAAAGAAAATAATGAAAGTATAATACTTAATGATTTTGATAAAGACTTGGAATTTAAATTTAAACAAGTATGGGGGAATACTCCTAGTTTAGAAAAGTTTACAATTAAAAATACAGTAACCAATATTTTAAACGAAGAAAAAGACTATGAAAATTTAAATAATAAGCCAATTAATCTTAATGAAAGTGACGAAAAAACACCTAAAAATTATTTGGAAATAGGCACTGCGTATCATTTGGTTATGGAAAACTTAAATTTTACTGAAAGTGGTGAAGACGTAGAATTATTAATTGATAGACTTATAAGTAGTGGGGAAATGTCTCCAGACGTTGCGCAATATGTAAATGTAAACGAAATAATTGTTGCAATAGAAAATCTAAAAGATATTGTATTGCATGCTGATAAGGTTTATAGAGAAAAGCAGTTTATTATGCAAGAAAATTATAATAAATTAGTTAAAAATAGCGATAATAATACTAAGGTTATAATTCAAGGAATTATAGATATGGTAGTTGTAAACGGTAATGAAAATTATCTTATTGACTTTAAGACAAATAGGACAAACAATGTTGAAATTTTAAAAAGTCAGTATAAATTACAACTTGATATTTATAAATTAGCCTTTGAAAAAGCCACAAATATCAAAATTACCAAGAAATTTTTGTATTCATTTTATCTTGGAAAACTTATTGAAATTGAATAAAAAAATTATAAATGTTGTGTAAAATTGTTAGTTAAATAATTAAGTATATGTTATAATACTTAATGTATATAGAAATGAAATTAGGAGAAATATATGTTGAGTTCAAATCGTTTATTAGAAAGCAATTTAATGGATTCTATTTTTTCAGTATTTGAGCAAATGGGTGTTGCCCTTGGTGGACAACAACCTACAAAAGCAATGCAAATCATTACACTTGTATCTTTGGCTATATTTATCGCAGGTGTTGCTATTTGTATTTTGCTAATATCTAGAACTTATGAAAGTAAATTGCTTAAATGTGTTACTGGATTTAATAAATACTTTAAAAAACATCCCTTTATTAATGAAGACAATCTAGTTGAAGTGAATAATAAGTTTAAGAGAGTTCCAAAGACTTTGAGATATTCTTGGCAAGAATATATGCTTAACAGAGATAGACAACCATCAGAATATATCAATTCAACTTCTTGTATTGACCAACCAACTAGAAGTAGTTCGTATAAGACTATTACAAATATCGTGCTATACATAACTATAATGGTATCAGTACTAGCATTCATAGGAAACTTTGCTTGTGTATATCCAAATACTATTACAACATCATCAGATGCAGTAATCGGTACTGAAGGATATGCGGGTAGTGTTCTTATGAATTTATTCCAAATTTCTTTATTCCCACTAATTTACTTGTTTGTAGGTTTATTTGTTGTGGCATTCTTAAGACTTATGGAATCTAGTAGATATGCTGACCTTTATTATGAATTCCATGAATTTGAAAGATATTTAAATAAAGCTTGTTCAACAATGCCAACATTCGTTGAATATGAAGTATTATTTACTCCAAAGGAAATTAGAGAAGCAATTCCAGTTCTTCAAGAATATCTTGAAAAGAGAGCTTTACAAGAACAAAAAATGCAAGAAGAAGCTGAAATGAATGCTAATCACTTTGAGAAATTCGACTTTGAACCAGTTGGTGTTGAAAGTTCATTACTTCTAGATAGAGCTATGTTGGAAGGTGAAAAATACTTCAATTTCAAAAGGGGAATGACTGAAAGAATTAACTCAAAAGAAACTGAAATGTTCAACTTCCAAAAGAAATTTGACGAAGTAACAAAAGACTATGAAAGAAAGTCTCAAGCAGTTAGAGAAAACATGGCATCAATCACAGAACAATTGAATGCAACAAGCGTTAAAATTGAAGCAAACTACTTGAAGAAAAGATATAACGAAGAACAACAAAAACAACAACAATTAGAGAAAGATTACGAATATTCTAAAATTAACTTCGAAAAACAACAACAAGAAATGGAGCAAGAAATTGCACAGCTTTCTGCTGAAGTTAAAGAGAAGAAAATTCAAATTGAACAAAATATGATGAGCGAATGTAGGAACTATGCTAATAAAGTTTGGGGTGAAATTAATAAAACACTTCAAGAACAGCAAGAGCCTATAATCAAAGAAAAAGAAGAAAAAGCAAGAATTATGCAAGAAGAAATTGATAAGATGACACTTCTTGTTGCAGACCAAGATGCTGATATCAAAGCAAAACAAGAATATATACTAAAACTTGAACAAGATATCAAAGTTAGACTTGCAGAAATCGAAGCTATCAATAACGTAAGAGATTACTTCAATACTCCTGAATTTAAACAAAGAGTAGCTGATAAGAAAAAGAAGAGAAAATTAGGCTATGATGAAGAAGAGTATGAAGATACTGAAACTATTGAAGAAAAGAAAAATGCTATAGCTGAGATGGTTTCTACTTCTGATAGAGAAGATAAATTAAAATTAGAAGAAAATGAATTGCTTGCAAAATTAAAAGAAGTTAAGAAAGCTGATTCTGAATATAAAGATGAAATTGAAGAAATTAATAAGAGAGCAAAAAGAGATGCTGAAGCAGAAGCAAACCCATTTGCTGCATTTACAAATATTCAAAAAGATATAGAAGAAACAAACAAAGAACTTCTTGATAATAAACAAGATTTAAAAGAAACTGTTGAAAAAGTTGAAGAAAAAGAAGAAGTAACAGATACTGAAAATGCTACTGAAGAAAACTCATCTGAAGAACAAAATTCTGAAACTCCAGCTGAAACACCAGCAGAAGCTCCTGCTGAAGAGCCAAAGAAGAGAACATCTCTTCAAGGACTTCTTGATAGTGCAAGAAAAATGAAGAAATAATAAAAAGACACTTAACGTGTCTTTTTATTTTGTCTTTTTACTATATCTTGTAACTTCTATTAACTTGCCATACGAACTTGCTTTATTAACTATGTCTTTTGTTATAATGCTTCCATTTTTAGCTATAATTTCACCATTTATAGCAAATATGTCTTTTTGTAAAATTCTACCTATTAAAAATCTATAATCGGTTATTATTTTTGTGTAGTTTTCCGTATCTTTGTTGATAGATGGGGTAGTGTTTGATAATATCATGACAGGTGTATCTGTTTTGGGTTGCTTATTTATTTTTGTTTTAGGCTTAAATTTTGACAGGTTTATAGAATTTTTATTTATAAGAATAATATTTTTGCCAATGTTTACTATTTCATTATTTTTAACTACTTTGGTATTGTTTAGTATAATTTCTTCAATTGTTTGATTGTTTAATACAACATCAAGGCTTGTTCCGACCTTTTCACCATCTAAATTATATGTACTTATATTAATTGGGCTAGCTAGATTTTCCAACTCATAATCTAGATTGCTTTTTAATTCGACACATTCTGTGTTTTTAATAAAAATACATTCTTTGCCGATCTTATAAATATCGCTATATTTTATGATTTTAGGAAGGTTGTCCGTGTCGTTTAATATTTCTATGTATTTGCATTTTTTATTTTTTAAGTCAAACAAAAGATTGTAGGCAATGCCTAAATATTCGCCTTCGTACATGCTAATAATTGGCATTGAAATTATATCCGATATTTTGTTCATTCTACTCTCCGATTTTATTTACTTGTATTAAAATATATTATTTTTTTTAAATCATTATAACCATTTGTAAATTTTTAATTGTAATAATTTGAAAGTTTGACAAATTTGTGTTAATATACTTATGTAAGATTATGGGTTTAATATCAGCAATTAAAGATTTATTTAATAAAAACATTGAGTGTGGTGGTGAAATAGGCGACCATATTATTTTTTATTCGAAAAAGGATAAATACCTATATATTAATAAAAATATAATTGTTAGGGATAATTTTAATTGTGTTGTTGTTTATAAAAATAAAGTTTGTGATGTTTTAATTGCTGGAAAATATAAAATTAATGCCGAAAATTTACCCGAATTATTTTCAAGACAGAAACTTAATGATAATCAAAAAATTAAAAAAATACCAGTAAAACTGTTTTTTATAAACACAAATGAAACTAATAATTTTCAGTTTGTCGCTAATAAATACTTTAAGATTAAAAGTTACGAGATGGGAAATGTTAAGGGTAGGGCAAATGGAATATGTGGCTTTAGAGTTATAGATTCGGCTAGTATGATTAGGTGTTTGCTTACAAACAATACCATAAACAACGATAAAATTAATAAATTTTTATCTTTACTTATAGGCGATACGATTGATAAAAAAATTAGCAAGTCAAAAATTGGAATAAACACATTACTTTTTGATGGGCAGTCAATCGAAAAAATGTTAAATACCGAATTGCAAGATACTTTTGATAAAAAGGGTTTTTATATAAAAAATATAAAAATTAAATCGGTTGATTTTAAGAAAAAACATAGAGAAAAAATTAATGAGATAGTGGCGAAGAAGAAAAGGGTAATTCCAAATTTATCTAATATTGCTAGTGTTAATAATAGTGTAAAAAATGAAGTTCCGATTGAAGTTTCATCTCAAGGTACTATGCAAAACTCTCAAAATAGAATAAATATCAATACTTTTGTTTTGTGTAGGTCTTGTGGTTGTAGAAATAATATCACATCAAAAACTTGCTCTAATTGTGGCAAAAAGATTTATTAATTAATGTGTGTATATTAATTTATTTGTTGTAAAAAACATTAAATTATGTTAAAATATATTTGTAGTTAAATTGATGTTAATAAGTAATAGATTAACGAGTTGGATTTAAAATAAAGGAGATAATTATGGCAAAAATAACTAAAGATACAACAATTGGTGAAGCATTAAAATTAAATCCTAATGCAGAAGCAATACTTCAAGGATTTGGTATGCATTGTGTTCATTGTCCAATGAGTCAAATGGAAACACTTGCTGAAGCAGGTCAGGTTCATGGCATTGACGTAAAACTTATGGTTGAAAAATTAAACGAAGAAGTTAAATAATTTAAAAGCAAGGTGTATCCCTTGCTTTTTGTATTTTTATTTTATTATATTTGTATTTATTAATTTATTTAACGCAAAATAAAGTAATATAATGAAATTTGTTTGGAGTTTTTAATAAATAAGGTGTATACTCTTATTGTATAAATATACGGAGGGATAAAATGGAAGTTAAAGAACGTTCTAAGGGAAAGAGAATTGTAGGTGTGCTACTAGCACTTATTCTTCTTGCTGGTATTGGCTTTGGGGCTTGGTATTTCTTTATTAGAAAGAAAGATGATGGTGGAGTAAAGGGAACTGAAGTAGAACTTGCTAGTTATGCTATAAAAAAAGTTAGCGAAAGAGGAAGTGAAATTTATAAAGATTATGCAAAGTCTTCTGCTGAAGAAAGTTCAATTCAGTCAAATGATGGACAACAAAAATTGCAATCAGCAACTATTTCTAGCTCATCTGATATTTTAACTATAAACGAACTTAATTTGTATTTTAGTGTTATGCAGACATGTAATATAGTTCCTTCTGCAATAGATTTTGTGGTAAATTCTAAAAATTCAGATGTGTATACCAATAAGTTTGAGTTGGGAAAAACATATATGGCTATGGAATTGAATGAATGGGAAACTGACAATTCTAAAGATGGTAAAAAAGTATATAATTATTACTACTATAAAGTAGAAAAAGTAGGTTCTTTAGTTAATTGTTATTTAACCTTAGATCGTGTAGGGGAAGACCAATGGATATTATGTCAAATTGATTACAATTTTACTAATGATACATTAAATTCAGCTAAAACTATTGCTTATAATAATTATGATTCTGAAGGAAATGAATCATTGTTGCTTGCAATGATAGATTATCAAAAGAATGAATTTATGGGCACTTCTTTTGATTTTACTAAAAATTTAAATGAAGTAATGAATGGTGATTTTGAGTTTTCTGATGTATTGGATGAGAATTTTGAATTTTATAGGGGAAATATTGTTAAAAATATTAATTCTATAGATTTTGATGATTTGAGTGAAGGTGATTCTGCAACCGAGACTATATTTAATTCATATTGTGATAATTTTGCATTTGGTATTGATTACGAAAAGTCTATTAATTATGAAAACTTTGTGATTAATGATTCATTTATTGATGCGATGGATTACTCAACAAACAAGGTTGAGTTTATAGTTAGGGTTAATCCAGATAATAAGTTTGAATATCAATATATTTCTACATGGTTTGAATATGAAGATGCTGTCAAGCTTTTAGAAGATATTATTGTAATGGATAATTTGAATGAAAAGCCTTCAACTAAGCAATTACTAATTGCATACAAAAATAGACTTGTAGAAAGGGGAAAGTATTCTTATATTGGCAATAATGATTTTGAATATGACTCAGGCAATTTCTTAAGTATTGCAAAGTCTAATGATGATATTGATACCTATATGGTTTCAGTTGTGACTGAAGATGAAGGTGTTTTTGAATGTACATATAAGTATGAAGATGGTGAATTAATTGAGGGTGCTTCGTCTGTTAAGGCGAGTGAGTTTACCGCTCAAAAGAGCCAAGATGGTACGTATGCTATAATAACAAATATTAAATCTTATTCTTTGGTGGTTACTGTTCCTGCCGAAATTGAAGTGGATGGTACAAAACTTCCAGTAAAAGAATTTGGCGGATATTGTTATCATAATGGTAATGCTGGTGTTGTTATGAATTTACCTGCGTCAATTGAAAAAATTATTCCTTATTGTATCAATTCTAATGTCAGAGAAATAAATATAGATAGTGAAAACCAATATTTTTCTTCTCAAGATGGTGTTCTATATAATAAAGACAAGACTACTATTATTTGCTACCCTGAATATAAGTTGGGTGATGAATTTTCAATTCCTGAGGGTGTAGTGGAAATGCATGAAGATGCATTTGTCCGTAATAAAGTTCTTAAAACTCTAAATATTCCAGCTTCATTTACTGGTCAAATTAAAAATAATGATTTCTATAGTGTGAATATTACTGCGTTTAACGTGGCAAATGGATCTATTACATATTCATCAAATGATGGAATTTTGTATAGTGCTGACGGAAAAACCTTGATTGCTTGTCCTAATGGTAAAAGTGGTGTAATTAATGTAAAGAATGGGACAGAGATATTATGGGATTATTCATTTGATAATTGTGATGAAATAACTCAAGTTAATTTACCTAATACACTTACAACAATTAGAGCATCATTTGGTAATTGTGGTAAATTAACAAGTATAATTATTCCAGACGGTGTGGAGGATATTCAGTTTGGTGATCGTACGGCTTGTTTCTCAAAAATGATATTTAGTGATAGTCATCCATTGTATACTACAGACGAGAATAATTTTGTTTATAGCAAAGATAAGACAACTTTATATTTTGTTCCAGGGGATATTTCTGGTGTTGTGACAATTCCATCACATGTTACTACAATTAATACTTATGTATTTAGTGGTCGTAAAAAAATTACTGAAATCATTGTTCCATCTTCAGTTGTTACGCTTGAAAGTCGTGCATTTGGATACTATAGTGGTGCTGAGAAAATAACATTCGAAGGTGTGATTGAACTGAATGGCTTTAATGATGGTCCATTCTCACAAGCATTTGATTTAGAAGAGTTGACAATTAAAGGTTTAATAGGTACTTTTGATTGGGGTATATTAGATGATTGTGAAAATTTCCATACTATCAATTATGGCAATACAATTGAAGAATTTAAATCTCATTTAACGATGTCGTCTATACTTGATCAGGTAATTACTGTACATTGTACTGATGGAGATTATACATATTCTCTTAATAAATAAACGCAAAAGGCAACTTTTATTAATTAAAGTTGTCTTTTTTTGTTCGATTAAAAATTAGAGATTTGGGGCGTGATATTGCAAAGTTTTTGAATAAAGGTCTTGAAATTGATGTGGTTTTGTTATATAATATATATAATAAATAATATTATCGTATACCTATTTTAAATAGGAGGGATATGTGTTTTTTAAAAAAATAGGATAATTATGAAATTTTCTAAAAAAATATTTTTTAATAAATTTGCAAAAAAGTGTTGACATTTGGGCTTTTTTTAGGTAAAATGATTATGCTGTAATGTTGTGTGTTGTGTAAAGTTACTCTAAAAAATGCCGAATTTTAGGGATAATTTACATAATCGAAGTGTTTGTACAATGATCACAAACGACTAAAAATCCCACATATTTTTTTTGATTACGGCTAGAAAACACACGGTGAAGTGTTAGAAGATTGTTGAATTTGATATAAATTAGGGTTGAAATTATATTAAATTTAATAAATTTAAGATGCTTACACTTATATTTTCTATTATGTGAACTAAAGGTTTTTAGGCAAATTAATTAAAGGAGAAAAATTAATGGCAACACAAAAAATGAGAATTAAATTAAATGCTTTTGACCACAACCTTATTGATGTGGCTAGCAAAAGAATTGTAGATACTGCTCTTAGATTTGGTGCAAAGATTAGTGGTCCTATTCCACTTCCAACAAACAAAGAAGTAGTTACAATTATTAGAGCTCCTCACAAATACAAAGATAGTCGTGAGCAGTTCGAACTAAGAACACATAAAAGACTAATTGATATTTACAGTCCTTCAGCTAAGGCAGTTGATGCTTTGATGAAGTTAGAACTTCCTGCAGGTGTAGACATCAATATTAAACTTTAAGGACAGGGAGGATAGTTAAATGAAAAAAGCAATATTAGGTAAAAAACTTGGTATGACTCAAATATTTGATAACAATGGCTTAGTAGTCCCTGTTACAGTAGTTGAGGCTGGTCCATGTTTCGTATCTCAAGTTAAGACTGTAGAGAATGATGGATACAGTGCTGTACAACTAGCTTTCGGAGATGTTAGAGAAAATCTTATCAACAAACCACTTATGGGTGCGTTAAAGAAAGCTGAAGTTTCTGCAAAGAAATATTTAAAAGAATTTAAACTAGATAACGCTAGCGAATTTAAGCTAGGTGACAAAATCACTTGTGAAGTTTTTGCTGAAGGTGATATGGTTGATGTTACTGGTACTTCTAAAGGTCACGGTTTCAGTGGTACTATTGCAAAATGGAATTTCCACAGACACAGAATGACTCACGGTAATGGTCCAGTACATAGACACGTAGGTTCTATCGGTGCTAATACTTTCCCTGCAAAAGTTTTCAAGGGTAAGAAAATGGCTGGTAGATGGGGTAATGAAAAAGTTACTGTTCAAAATCTAAAAGTAGTAAAAGTAGATGCAGAAAGAAATGTTATACTTATCAAAGGTGCTATTCCTGGTGCTAAAGGAAGCCTAGTTAGTGTTAAATCTGCTGTTAAAGTAAATGGATAAGGAGATAAAGAGTTATGGCAAGTACAAAAGTTCTTAATATATTAGGTCAAGAATGTGGTACTATGAAACTTAATGATGCTGTATTCAAAGAAGAATACAAAGAAGCACTTATTCATCAAGTTGTAGTTGCACATCTTGCTAATCTCCGTCAAGGTACAAAGAGTACTCTAACTAGATCTGAAGTTAGGGGACATGCTAAGAAACCATGGAGACAAAAAGGTACAGGTAGAGCAAGACAAGGCTCAACCAAAGCTCCTCAATGGAGAGGTGGTGGTGTGGCTTTCGCACCTAAGCCAAGAGATTTCTCTAAGAAAGTAAATAAAGAAGCTAAGAGAGTAGCATTTAGAAGTGCAATTTCTACTAAACTTGCAGAGAAAGAATTAATCGTTTTAGAAAATCTTGATATTAAAGATGCTAAGACTAAAACAATGATTGAAGTTATGAAAAACTTGAGTCTAGAAAAAACTGCTGTATTCGTTACTGCTGGCAGAAATGAAAATGTAGTTAGAGCAAGCGGAAATATTCCTGGTGTTGAAGTTACTTCTTCTGATTTATTAAATGTTTACGATATCGTTAAATGTGATAGATTGGTTGTTACTGCTGATGCTATTAAATCAATAGAGGAGGCATATAAAGCGTAATGAAAAGTTTTGATATTATTAAAAGACCTATTTTAAGCGAAAAGACTTATGCTGAAATAGCTAATAAGAAATATGCATTTGAAGTTGATAAAAATGCAAACAAAGTTGAAATTAAAAAAGCCGTTGAAGAAGTTTTCGGTGTTAAAGTTAAATCTGTTAATACTGTTAATGTAAACGGAAAATTAAAAAGACAAGGTAAGACTCAAGGTTATACTAGCGATTATAAGAAAGCATATGTAACCCTTACTGCTGATAGTAAAGCAATCGAGTTCTTCGAGAGTCTATCATAGGATTTAAGGTTAGGAGGATATTATAATGGCTATTAAAACATATAAACCAACATCTCCTGCTAGAAGATTTTATACTACTGCATCTTTTGATGAAGTTACTAAGAAAGACCCAGAAAAATCTTTGTTAGCTGAAAAGAAAAAACATGCTGGTAGAAATAATTCAGGCAGAATTACTGTTAGACACAGAGGTGGTGGTAACAGAGTTAAATATAGAATTATTGATTTTAAAAGAAATAAAGATGGTGTTCCTGCTAAAGTTGTTGGAATTGAATATGACCCAAATAGATCAGCTTATATTGCACTTATTTGCTACGCTGATGGTACTAAAAGTTATATTCTTGCTCCACTTGGACTTAATGTTGGCGACACTATTATGAGCGGTTCTAATGCAGAAATCAAAGTTGGTAATGCAATGGAACTTAAAGATATGCCAGTTGGTGCTGTAATTCATAATATTGAATTAACTCCAGGTAAAGGTGCACAAATTGTTAGATCTGCTGGTATGGAAGCAAGACTTATGGCTAAAGAAGGTAAATATGCAACTGTTAAATTGCCTTCTGGCGAAATGAGATTGGTTCTTAGCAATTGTAGAGCAACAATCGGTCAAGTTGGTAATCTTGAACATGAAATAGTTTCTATCGGTAAAGCAGGTAGAACTAGACATCAAGGTATTCGTCCTACTGTTCGTGGTAGCGTAATGAACCCTTGTGATCACCCACACGGTGGTGGTGAAGGTAAATGTCCAGTTGGAAGAAAATCTCCACTTACTCCATGGGGTAAACCTGCTCTTGGTAAGAAAACTAGAAACACTAAAAAACAAAGTAGTAAGCTTATTATTAAGCGTGCTAATTAGGAGTGTAGAAAAGTATGAGTAGATCATTAAAGAAAAAACCTTATGTTGAAGAAAGGTTAATGAGTAGAATAGAAAAATTAAATGCTGAGGGTAAAAAACAAGTTTTAAAAACTTGGAGTAGATCTTCTACAATTTATCCTGAGTTCGTAGGTCACACTATTGCTGTTCATAACGGAATGAAACATATCCCAGTTTACTGCACAATTGATATGATTGGTCATAAACTAGGTGAGTTTGCTCCTACTAGAACCTATAGAGGTCATGGCAGTGATAAAGTTGCAGGAAAGAAATAAGGAGAGATAAATTATGGCTAAAAGAATGAAAGAAAAAACTGCTAAAAGATTAGAAAATAAAGACACTCGTCCTTATGCTACTGCTAGATATGTAAGAATGGGTGCTCCAAAAGCAAAAAGACTTTTGGACTTAATCAAAAACAAACCTGCTGTTGAAGCTGTTGCTATACTTGATATTACTCCTAGTACTGCTTCAATTGCTGTAAAGAAAGTTTTATGTTCAGCTATGGCTAATGCAGAAAACAATAAAGGCCTTAATAAAGACGAATTATTTGTTGCAGAAGCTTATGCTAACCAAGCACCATCTTTTAAAAGAGTTTCTTTTAGAGGTAGAGGTGGTGTTGATACAATAATTAAAAGAAATTGTCATATCACTGTTGTGTTAGACACTGTAAAAAAATAAAGGAGCAAGAAAAGAATATGGGACAAAAAGTTAATCCACACGGTTTAAGAGTTGGTGTTAATAAAGAATGGAGTTCTTCTTGGATTGCTAACAAAAAAGAATTCTCAAACTATCTTGTTGAAGATAGCAAAATTAGAAAATTTATTAATAAAAAACACACAGGTAACGGTATTTCAAAGATTTTAATTGAAAGAACTGTTAATCGTCTAACCGTTGATATTTATACTTCAAAACCTGGTATCGTTATCGGTCAAAAGGGTGCTGGAGTAGAAGAACTTAAAAATGATATTGCTAAAATTAGCAACAACAAAAATATTAGCATTAATATTAAAGAAGTAAAAAGACCTGACTTAGACGCTGAATTGGTTGCTGAAAGCATTGCTGTTCAACTTGAAAAGAGAGTTGGTTTCAGAAGAGCTATGAAACAAGCTATGCAAAGAGTTATGAAAGCTGGTGCAGTTGGTTGTAAAGTTATGGTTAGTGGTAGATTGGATGGAGCTGAAATCGCTAGAAGTGAACATTATCACGAAGGTAGACTTCCACTTCATACTATCAGAGCAGACATTGATTATGCTACTTATGAAGCACACACAACTTTCGGTGTAATCGGTGTTAAAGTTTGGATTTGCAAAGGCGAAATCTTAAACAAAAAGTCTGTAACTGCTGATACTACTTCTGAAAATGGAGGTGAAGCATTATGTTAATGATGCCTAGAAGAGTTACAAGAAGAAAACAATTTAGAGGAAGAATGAAAGGTAAGGCTACTCGTGGTAACGTTATTGCTTACGGTTCTTATGGCTTGGTTGCTACTGAACCTTGTTGGCTTACTGCTAACCAATTAGAAGCTGCCAGAGTTGCAATTAACCGTTTCACTAAAAGAGGTGGTAAAGTTTGGATAAACGTATTCCCTCAAAAGCCAGTTTCTAAGAAACCTATCGGTACTCGTATGGGTAAAGGTAAAGGCGCTCCAGAGTTCTGGGTTGCTGTTATCAAACCAGGTAGAGTATTATTCGAACTTGATGGTGTTCCTGAAGAACAAGCTAGAGAGGCTATGAGACTTGCTTCTCACAAACTACCTTGCAAAACTAAATTCGTTATGAAAGAAAAAGAAAATGATGAAGGTGGTAACGAATAATGAAAGGAAAGAATTTTAAAAACATGACTAACGAAGAACTAGAAGCTCAACTAAAGTCATTAAAACAAGAATTATTTAATCTTCGTTTTTCAAATGCTACTGGTCAACTTGCTAATCCAATGCAATTAAACTTCGTTAAGAAAGATATTGCTAGAATTAAAACAATCTTGACTGAAAGAGAATTAAACAAAAAGGCTAATGCCTAATCGCTAGTATGGAGGATATGAAAATGACAGTTGAAAGAAATGACAGACGTACCAAAATGGGTGTCGTTGTTAGTAATAAAATGGACAAAACTATTACTGTTGCTGTAGAATCAGATAAAAGACATCCGCTATACGGCAAAGTATATAAAACTACAAAGAAATTTAAAGCTCATGATGAAAATAACGAATGTAATATCGGCGACATCGTAGAAATCATGGAAACAAGACCACTAAGTAAAGATAAATACTTTAGATTAGTGAGAATCATCGAAAGGGCTAAATAAGGAGATAAATTATGGTACAACCTCAAACTATATTAAAAGT
Organism: Clostridiales bacterium; assembly: GCA_015055815.1. Taxonomy (GTDB): domain Bacteria; phylum Bacillota; class Clostridia; order Christensenellales; family UBA1242; genus UBA11490. The sequence continues at coordinate 18,305 of SVHM01000008.1, read as the reverse complement.
TGCCGACAACAGTGGTGCTAAGAAAATAATGTGTATTAGAATCTTGGGTGGTTCATTCCGTAGAAGCGGTAACATTGGTGACATTATCGTTGCTTCTGTTAAAACTGCTACTCCTGGTGGCGCTGTTAAGAAAGGTGATGTAGTTAAAGCAGTTATCGTTAGAACTTCTAAGGGTGTTTCTAGACCAGATGGCTCTTATGTTAAATTCGATGAAAACGCTGCTGTTATAATTGATAATCAAAAATTACCAAAAGGTACTCGTATCTTTGGACCAATTGCAAGAGAACTTAGAGATAAAGGCTTTATGAAAATAATTTCACTTGCACCTGAAGTATTATAAGGAGATAAAATATGGCATTGAATGTTAAGAAAGGCGATACAGTTCTTGTTATCGCTGGTAAAGATAAAGGCAAAACTGGTAAAGTGTTAGTTGCTATGCCTGCAAACAACTCCGTTGTAGTAGCAGGTGTTAATATGATTGCTAAACACAAAAAGCCAAGAAGTGCTAATGACAAAGGTGGCATTATTAAGAAAGAGGGCAAAATCAATGCAAGTAATGTTCAAGTTGTATGTCCTGTTTGTGGAAAAGCTACTAGAATTAGCAACGTAATTGAAGGCGATAAGAAAATTCGTCAATGTAAAAAATGTAAAGCAAATTTAGATGCTACTGTTAAGAAAGAAACTAAGAAAACAGCAACTAAAGATATTACAAAAACAACTTCTTCAAAAGCAGCTCCTAAAACTGCAACAAAAGAAGTAAAAACTGAAAATAAAGAAGTTAAAGCTACTGAAAAGAAGACAACTTCTACTACTAAAGCTAGTACTACTAAATCAACTAGTACTGCAAAAAAATCTACTACTAAAAAAGTAGAAGAGAAATAGGAGGTTAACTATGGCAAAAGAAATTAATAGATTACATAAACACTATAACGATGTTGTAGTTCCTGCTATAATGAAAGAAAAAGGCTTTAAGAATATTAACGAAGTTCCTAAGCTAGAAAAAATTATTGTTAGCCGTGGTTTGGGTGATGTTAAAGATAACTCTCAAGCTTTCAACAAAGCTGTTGATGAATTGGGTGCTATCACTGGTCAAAAACCAGTAACTACTGTTGCTAAAAAATCAATCGCTAACTTCAAATTAAGACAAGGTATGAAAATCGGTGCTAAGGTTACTCTTAGAGGCGAACACATGTATGAATTTTTAGATAAACTTATCTCTATTGCTCTTCCAAGACTTAGAGACTTCCAAGGTGTTTCTAAAAAATCATTCGACGGTCGTGGAAACTACTCTATGGGTTTAACTGAACAACTTGTTTTCCCTGAAATTAGTTATGAAAAAATCGATAAAATTCGTGGCTTAGACATTGTTATTGTTACTTCTGCTAAATCTGATGAGGATGCAAAACTAGTTCTTGATAAACTAGGTATGCCTTTCAAGAAGTAGGAGGTTAGGAGATAAATATGGCAAGAAAAGCATTATTAAATAAACAACAAAAAGTTCAAAAATTTTCAACTAGAGAATATACTCGTTGTAAAATTTGTGGAAGACCACATTCTGTACTTAGAAAATATGGTATTTGCAGAATATGTTTCAGAGAACTAGCTTACAAAGGCGAAATTCCTGGTGTTAAAAAGTCAAGTTGGTAAAAGGAGGAAATATTAATGATGACTACAGATCCAATCGCAGATATGCTTACAAGAATGAGAAATGCATTGAATGCTAAGCACAAAAATGTTTCCATTCCTGTATCTAAACAAAAATTAGCAATCTCTGAACTTTTACTTAATGAAGGTTATATCGCTTCATATAAAGTTGAAGGAGAAGGCATTAAATCTAATATCGTTATCGATTTCAAAGATAACAACGTAATTCGTGGACTAAGAAGAATTTCTAAACCAGGTCTTAGAATTTACGCAAGTGTAGAAGATTTACCAAAGGTTATTAACGGTCTTGGTATCGCAATCGTTTCTACAAACAAAGGAATAATTACTGATAGGGAAGCACGTAAACTAGGTGTTGGTGGTGAAGTGCTTGCTTATGTATGGTAGGAGGTAAGGTATGAGTAGAGTTGGAAGAAATCCTATCGCTATTCCTAGTGGCGTTACTGTTACTATGAATAACAATATTTGTACAGTTACTGGTCCTAAAGGCACTTTAACTAGAGAAATTAATCCAAAGATTGAAGTGAAAGTTGAAAACAATCAAGTTTTAGTTCTAAATAACAATACTGAAACTCAATATAGAGCTTATCATGGTTTATATAGACAACTTATTGCTAATATGGTTGAAGGTGTTAGCAAAGGTTATGAAAGATCACTAAATGTTAACGGTGTTGGTTATAAAGTTACTCAACAAGGAAAAGATTTAGTATTGAATATCGGTCTTTCTCACCCTGTTACAATTAAGGCTATTGAGGGTATAGAACTTTCTTGTGACAAAACTGTTATTACTATCAAAGGTATTAACAAAGAACTTGTTGGTCAATTCGCAGCAAAGGTTAGAGACATTAAACCAGTAGAACCATACCATGCTTACGGAATTAGTTATACTGACGAAGTTATCGTTCGTAAAGAAGTTAAGAGTGGTAAGAAGTAGAGGTTAGGGTATGATTAAGAAGATTAATAAAAATGAAGATAGAAAAATGAGAGCTGAAAGAGTTAGGTCTAAAATTTCAGGTACTCCTGATAGACCTAGACTTAATGTTTTTAGAAGTTTGAGTAATATCTATGCTCAAGTAATTGATGATACTAAGGGTATTACACTTGCTCAAGCATCTACTATGGACAAAAACATTGCTAAATCAATAGAAGGAAAAACTAAACAAGAAGCAGCATTCATTGTTGGTCAAGCAGTTGCTAAAAACGCTATGAGTAAAGGTATTAAGACTGTTGTATTTGACAGAGCTGGATATCAATACACTGGTAGAGTTAAAGCTTTGGCTGATGGTGCTAGAGATGCTGGCCTTGAGTTTTAAGAGGTGTTTATATGCAAAATACTGAAAAGAAGCCATTCGAAAGAAAAGGTGGCAATAGAAATCACAATGATAAAAAATCATTCAATAAAGAAATCGACCCTATTGCAAGCAAATTAGTAGATGTAAATCGTATCACTAAAGTTGTTAAGGGTGGTAGAAATATGAGATTCTCTGCTCTTGTAGTTGCTGGAGATAAAAATGGTAAAGTAGGAGTTGGCGCTGGTAAGGCTGCTGAAGTTCCAAATGCTATTGATAAAGCTACTATGAGTGCAAAGAAACATATGGTTAGTATTCCTATGGAAGGAACTACTATTCCACACGAAGTAATTGGTAAATTCGGTACTTCAATGGTTAAATTATTACCTGCTAAAGAAGGTACTGGAGTTATTGCTGGTGGTTCTGTTAGACCAGTTGTTGAACTATGTGGTATCAAAGATATTACTGCAAAGACTTATGGTTCAAGAAACAAAATAAACTGTGTTAAGGCAACTCTTGATGCTTTAACTCAACTAAGAAGCAAAGAAGAAATCGCTGCTCTTCGTGGAAAAACTGTAGAGGAAATTTTGTAAGAGGTGTATTATGGCAGAAACTAAAACAAATAATGCAACCACTACAAAAGTTGCAAAAAATAATAAAAAATTAAGAGTAACTCTTGTAAAAAGTGCTATTGGTTATAGTAAAGACCAAAAGAGAACAGTTGTTGCTCTAGGACTAAATAAACTTAATTCTTCTAACGAATTGCCTGACAATAGTGCAGTTAGGGGTATGATTTTCAAAATCAAACACCTAGTTCGTGTAGAGGAAATTTAGGAGGGTAATTATGAAATTACATCAAATTGCTCCAGCACCTAATTCTACACCTAAAGCAAAAAGATTAGGTAGAGGTATAGGCTCAGGTCTAGGTAAAACTAGCGGTAAGGGTACTAAAGGTCAAAATTCAAGAAGCGGCGGTGGTGTTCGTCCAGGATTTGAAGGTGGTCAAATGCCTTTAATCCGTAAACTTCCTAGAAGAGGTTTCAATAACAAAAACTTTGACAAAGTATACAACGTTATCAATGTTGAAGATTTAAATAACTTCGCTGACAATACTGTTATTACAGTTGAATTACTAAAAGAAAAAAATATGATTAGTAAAGTTGCCCCTTATGGTTTGAAAGTATTAGGTAATGGAAAATTAGAGAAAAATCTTACAGTTAAGGCTAGTAAATTTTCTGAAACTGCTATACAAAAAATCACTAAGGCTGGTGGAAAAGCCGAGGTATTATAATGTTTAAAAATTTTATCAATGCTTTAAAAGTAAAAGAAATTAGAAACAAAATCTTGCTAACTATTTTGTTAGTATTAATCTATAGATTAGGTTGTTGGATACCTGTTCCTGGTGTTAATGCAGAAGCTTTTGCTTCTCAAATTGGCGAAGATGGTGGATTTTTGAGTTTGCTTAGCTCGATTAGTGGTGGAGCTTTGGCAAACGGCTCAATCTTAGCCCTAGGTATTTCACCTTACATCAGTGCATCTATTATTATTCAACTTCTAACTATAGCTATTCCTAGTTTAGAGAGATTATCTAGAATGGGAGATGAGGGTAAGAAAAAAATAGCTTTTTATACAAAAATAGCTGCATTAGTTCTTGCTGTTGCTCAAGCTGTTGCTATTGTTCTAAGCTTTGATGATGTACTAAAGGGTAGTTCAAACGGCTTAGGAATGTCTTTGCCAACTTGGATTACTGGAACTATAGTTACTCTTATTCTTATAGCTGGTTCTATGTTTACTTTCTGGCTTGGTGAAAAAATTACTGAAATTGGTATCACTAATGGACAATCACTTCTAATTTTTGTAGGTATCTTGTCTACTGCTGCTACTTCACTTTTAACTAATATTGTTGGAATTTTCGATGGTCACATGGAAAATTTAGGTGAACTTGGATTATTCTTACTTGCATTAATTCTTATCTTTGGTTTCATTGTTTGGATTGATGGCTCTGAAAGAAAAGTTCCTGTTCAATATGCTAAACAAATTAAAGGTAGAAAAATGTATGGTGGTCAAAGCACTTACATTCCAATTAGAGTAAATGCTACTGGTGTTATGCCAATAATATTTGCTATGTCATTACTTTCATTCCCACAACTTATCATGAGTATATTTGTAGATACTGAAACTAGTAAATTCTATAGATGGTACAGTGAGTGGTTGGGAGCTGGTAGTTATGTATATATCATTTTAGTAGGACTTTTAATTACTTTCTTTGCATATTTCTGGGCTCAAGTAACATTTAACCCAGAAGACGTTTCTAAAAATATTCAACAAAATGGTGGATTTATCCCAGGTATTAGACCGGGTAAACCTACAGCTGATTATTTAAAGAAAATTTCAAATAGAGTAACATTATTTGGTGCTGTTTTCCTATCAATTATAGCAATAGTTCCAAGTATATTATTCTCTGCAATATCTAATGGTAGTAGCCTTGTTAACGCATTTAGTGCGACCGGTCTTCTAATCGTTGTTAGTGTTGCACTTGAATTTGATAAATCATTAGAAGCTCAAATGCTTATGAAAAGTTACAAAGGATTTTTAAAATAATTTGAATGAAGAGGGAAATATGAAATTAATTTTATTAGGACCAGTTGGTAGTGGTAAAGGAACTCAAGCAGGATTAATTAGTGCTAGATATGGTTTACCTCATATCTCAACAGGCGAAATATTTAGAACAAATATTAAAAATGAAACTGAACTTGGAAAAATTGCTAAAAGTTATATTGACAATGGCGATTTAGTTCCAGAAGAACTAACTAATAAATTAGTTGCTGATAGACTAGCTCAAGATGATTGTAAAAATGGTTTCATCTTGGATGGTTATCCTAGAAACATTGCTCAAGCTAAATATCTAGAGGGACTTACAGATATTGATATTGCACTTATGATTGATTTAAGTGAAGAAAAAATTATCGAAAGACTTTCTAGTAGAAGAATGTGTAGCAAATGTAGTCAACCAACATCTCTTGATTGGATGGTTGATGGTAAATGTGAAAAATGTGGTGGAGATGTTTACATTAGAGATGACGATAAACCAGAAGTTATCAAAATGAGACTTCAAAAACAAGCAGTTCCACTTGATGTTATAAATTTCTATAAAGAAAAAGGTGTGTTCAATAAGATTGATGCTACTGATCAAGTAGAAGATACTTACGCATTAGTTAAAGCTGTATTGGACAAAGGAAACAATGATTAAGATAAAATCTCAAGAAGAAATCGAATTAATTCGTGAAGCGTGTAGAATTACACGAGATACACTTAATGTTGTTAAAGATAGTATTAAGGTAGGAATTAGTACTAAAGAACTTGATAAAATCGCTTACGATTATATTAAGTCTCAAGGTGCTACTCCTTCCTTCAAAAACTATAATGGGTATCCTGCAAGCATTTGTGCTTCGGTCAATGACACAATTGTGCATGGTATTCCAAGTAATGATATAATCTTAAAGGAAGGGGATATAATTAGTATTGATGTTGGTGCCAAATATAATGGCTATCACGGAGATGCTGCTAGAACTTTTCCTGTAGGAAAAATTGACCCAAAAGTAAAAAGATTAATTAAAATTACAGAACAAAGCTTCTTTGAAGGAATAAAGGGTTTAAAGAGTGGTGCTTTTGTTGGAGATATTTCCAATAGAGTTCAAACTTTTGTTGAAAAAAATGGTTATTCAGTTGTTAGAGAACTTGTTGGTCATGGTATAGGAAAACAACTACATGAAGATCCTATGGTTCCTAATTTCGGAAGATCTGGTAGTGGTCCAAGGCTAAATGCTAATACTACTATCGCTATAGAGCCTATGGTTAATATGGGTGATAGAAATGTTAAATTTATGCCTGACGGTTGGACTTGTAAAACTAGAGATGGTTTGCCATCTGCTCACTACGAAAATACTGTTTTAATTACCGATAATGGTGTTGAAATATTAACTATGTAGGTGAATATGGATAAGTTTAGTAGTGGTTCAATTGTTAAATCAATTGCGGGTAGAGATAGCGAAGAATTATATATTGTCAAATATATTGAAAATGCTTATGCTTACTTAATTAATGGTAAATCTAAACCAATTGAAAACCCAAAGAAGAAAAATATTAAACATTTATTTTTACTATGTAAAAGTGAATATTCGGGAGTGGACGTTGAAAATTTAACCGATGCTCTTGTTATAAAATATTTGAAAGATTATAAATCTAAAGATTACAAATAGGAGGCTTGTTGTTTGTGTCAAAAACAGATGTTGTAGAAACAGAAGGCGTTGTTGTTGAAGTTTTAAGAAATGCAAATTTTAAAGTACAATTATCTAATGGATTTATTATTACTGCATATCTATCGGGAAAACTTCATCTTAACAATATTAGAATTTTAGTAGGTGACCAAGTAAAAGTAGAAATGTCGCTCTACGATTTAACTAAAGGTCGCATAATTTGGCGATTAAAAAACAAAAATTAGGAGAGTAAAGTTATGAAAGTAAGACCATCAGTAAAGAAAATGTGTGATAGTTGCAAAGTTATTAAAAGAAATGGCACAGTTATGGTTATTTGTTCAAAATATCCTAAACACAAACAAAGACAAGGCTAATAGTCTTGTTAAAGTCTAAGTAATCTAACTAACTCAATATTTTTGAGTACTGACTTTAAAAATAATTGCAAGTAAATCGCGGCAAATTTTTACTTGTATCGAAATATATGGGATTTTCCCAAAAAAAATTAATAACTAATAGTGACATTTTGTCAACTTTGAGTTATAATAGTTTAAATACTATTAAATAAAATTAATGGAGGAAATTAAATGGCTCGTATTGCTGGAATTGATTTACCAAACGAAAAGAGAGTAGAAATAGGTTTAACTTATATCTACGGTATTGGTAGACAAACTGCTAATGAAATTTTAAAAGAAACTAATATTAATCCAGACACTCGTGTAAAAGATTTAACTGAAGATGAAGTTGGTAAAATCAGAACTTACATAGAGAAAAACTGTGTTGTTGAAGGAGACCTTCAAAGAGAAGTTTCTTTAAATATCAAAAGACTTCAAGAGATTGGTTGCTATCGTGGTATTCGTCACAGAAAAGGTCTTCCTGTTCGTGGACAAAATACTAAGCAAAATGCTAGAACTAGAAAAGGACCAAAGAAAACTGTTTCTAAGTCTAAGAAAGAGAAAGGTAAGTAAAATTTATAAGGAGAAAATAAATGGCTGTTACGAAAAATAAAGTTACAAAAAAGAAAAAAGTAACTAAAAATTTAGACAAGGGTGCTGCATACATAAACGCTTCTTTTAACAATACAATCATTACTATCACTGATAATGCAGGTAACGCAGTTTCTTGGAGTAGTGCAGGTAGCCTAGGTCTTAGTGGTTCAAGAAAAAGCACTCCTTATGCTGCTCAACAAGCTTCAGAAATTGCTGGTAAGAGTGCTAGAGAACAAGGTATTAAATCTGTAGACGTTTATGTTAAAGGCCCAGGTAATGGTAGAGAAACTGCTATCAGAGCTCTACAAACTGCAGGTCTTGACATCACAATGATTAAAGATGTATCACCTATTCCACATAATGGTTGTCGCCCACCAAAGCGCAGAAGAATATAATCAAAGGAGAATTAATTAAATAATGGCAAAATATACAGGTGCAGATTGTAGAATTTGTCGTCGTGAAGGATGTAAATTATTCTTAAAAGGCGAAAGATGTACTTCTAAAAAATGTGCTATGGAAAGAAGACCTAATGTTCCAGGTGTTCATGGTGCAGCTAGAAAGAAAGCTACTGAATATAGTCTACAATTGAGAGAAAAACAAAAAGTTAAAAAAGCTTATGGCTTGCTTGAAAAACAATTTAGAGCATATTATGATATGGCTAATAAACAAAGAACTGGCATTGTCGGTGAAAATATGTTAAGTTTACTTGAAAGAAGACTTGATAACGTTGTTTATAGAATGGGTATTGGTGCTTCTAGAAAAGAATGTAGACAAATCGTTAATCATGGTCATATTACTGTAAATGGTAAAAATGTTAACATCCCTTCTTATTTAGTAAAAGTTGATGATGTTATTTCAATAAAAGAAAACAAGAAAGAACTTCCTATGTTTAAAGAATTGAAAGATGTTAAAGTTGTTATGCCTAAATGGTTAGAATTTAACGCAGAAAAATTAACAGGAAAGATTAATGCTCTACCACAAAGAGATGATATTGATCTAAATATCCGTGAGCACTTAATCATAGAGTTGTACTCTAAATAATAAATAATTTCAAAAGTGAGGAATTTCTTATGATGGAAATTGAAAAGCCTAGAATTACATGTGAAGAAACAGATAATGGTTGTTTTGCTAGATTTGTAGTAGAACCACTTGATAGAGGTTTCGGAATTACACTTGGTAATTGCTTGAGAAGAGTATTATTGTCTGCTCTTCCTGGTGCTGCTCCAATCGGAATCAAAATTAATGGTGTTCAACATGAGTTTTCTACCATTAAAGGTGTTTCTGAAGACGTTGTTGATATTGTACTTAATATCAAAAATTTAGCAGTTAAATCTTATGAAACAAATAAAGATTTTTCAACTGTACTAAGAATAAATAAATATGGCGCTGGTGAAGTTACTGCAGCTGACTTCGAACCTAACGATTTAGTTGAAATACTTAATCCAGAACTTCATATTTGTTCACTTGATGATGGTGGTAAATTTGAGTTGGAAGTATTTATTGGTAGAGGTAGGGGATATGTTCCTGCTGATGCTAATAAAAAAGAAGATATGGCTATCGGTTATATCGCAGTTGATTCAATCTTTACACCAGTTAAGAAAGTGAATTACTATGTTCAAAATACTCGTGTAGGTCAAAATATTGATTATGACAAACTTACAATCGAAGTTGAAACAAATGGTACTTTGTCTGCTAGAGAAGTAATTTCTCTTTCTGGCAAATTAATCCAAGACCATATTGGTCTATTTGTTGACTTGGTTGAAAGTATGGCTCAAATGGATATTTTGGTTTGTCGTGAGGAAGATAAACAAACAAAAGTTTTAGAGATGACTATCGAAGATATTGATTTATCTGTTAGAAGTTACAATTGCTTAAAGAGAGCAGGTATTAACACTGTTGCAGATCTTACTAAAAAGTCTGAATCAGACCTTGCTAAAGTTAAAAACTTGGGTAAAAGATCTCTTGAAGAAGTTGCTGCTAAACTTCAAAGTTTTGGCTTGTCTCTAAGAAATGACGAAGAATAATATAAGGGAGAATTTGTATAATGAGAAAATTAAATAGACCTACTGATCAAAGATTGGCGGTACTTAGAAGTCTTGCTACAAATCTTCTTTGGTATGGAAAAATTGAAACAACTTTAGAAAAAGCAAAAGAAGTTAGAACTTATGCAGAAAAATTATTAACAAAAGCAATTAACACTTATGAAGACGTTGTTAAAGTTAATAAAACTGTTACAGATGCTAAAGGTGTTAAATCTCAAAAAGAAGTTGTTAATGATGGCGCTAAGAAATTGGCTGCTAGAAGAGATATTATGAGTAAACTTTATGATATTCAAGAAGTTAGAGCTGAAAAAGAATCTAAGACTGATTTCGTTAAACGTACTCAAGATATTAAACATCCACTTATCGAGAAGATATTTAACGTATATGCTCCTAAGTATGCTAAGAGAAAAGAAACTCTAGGTACTGGCGGTGGATATACTAGAATTGTTAAACTTGGCACTAGAAATGGTGACAATGCTGAAATGGCAATTATTGAGCTTGTTTAATTTTATTTAAAAAAAGTTGGAATTTAACCAACTTTTTTTGTTTTTTATTTTTTATTGTGTTAAACTACTAATAGTTTAGGAGTGTATATGAAATTTGATATTGTAATTATTGGTAGTGGTGTTGCAGGTCTTACTGCTAGTATCTATGCCAAGCGTGGAAATAAATCTGTTGCTATAATTGAAGCGGATAACTTGGGTGGTACAACTGCTACACTTGAAAAAATTGAAAACTATCCCGGATATATAGAAGTATCTGGTTTTGATTTAGTTAATAATATGTTTACCCAAGCTACAAAATTGGGGGTTAAATTTATTTTTGATAAAATTAAAAACATTGATTTTGATAATAATTTAATACTAGCAAATGATAATCAAATTGAATATAGTACTTTGATTATTGCTAGTGGTAGCAGTTATAGAAAATTAGGTATTCAATCGGAAGATAAATTTTCGCAAAAAGGTATAAGTTACTGTGCTGTTTGTGATGGTGCCTTATTTAAATCAAAAAAAATAGTTGTTGTTACTGATGGATATACTGGTAAGAGTAGTATAGAATATTTATCTAATTTAACAAAAGATTTATTGATTTTAGATATTTCTAAGTTCTATAAAAATGATAACTTAAAAGTAGTAAATAATGTTGAAATTTTAGAATTTATTGGTGATAATAAATTACAAAAGATAAAATATAAAGTAGATGATGTTGAGTATCTAATTGATTGTGATGGGGTATTTATTTCACTTGGTAAAAGCACAGATATCACACTATATGAAAGTAAAATAAAGTGTGCAAATGGATACATATGTGCAGATGAAAATATGCACACAAATATTTCAAATGTTTTTGTTGCGGGTGATATTAGAGAAAAGTCTTTGCGACAAATAATTACTGCTTGCTCAGATGGTGCAATTGCAGGAACGGAAGCAATTAAATATTTAAGTAAAAAATAAGTAGGAAATTTTCCTACTTATTTTTTGATATCGCTTATTATCTTTTCTTTTAGATATGCAACTGTTGAATTACTCATTGCATTTAATAGTTCAACTCTTAAATCGTCAATATTGTATGTGTATTCTATTTGTTTACTAATTAGGGGTATTTTGACAGCTTTAAGTATGTTTGTGACATTTTCGTCTTGTTTTTTCATTTGTTGTTGGACTGGACTTGGGTGAATTAAATCGACAACCAATATAGGTTTCATATCTTTTCTTAAAAAAATACATATGTCAACATACTTATTCCAAACAGCTTTGTAATCTGCTAAATTTCCTTTAGGCTCAATAAGTGTGGTTACTCCAACTCTAGGAAATGCAATAAACTCTCGTGGTAACGATTTATGTACCGCTTCTAAAAATCGCATTTCGTCTTCTGTACAAAAACTATTTTTTAATGATACAAGCGGAGTGGAATGTGTACGTAATTCTATGATTGGTTTATCAAATTTTTTGTTTGTTATTTTGTATATTAAAATACCCAAAGCTATTATTACAAATATAATTATAATTGGCAAAATGGTATCTACAAATATTCCTAGTAGTCTATTCATAATTTCTCCTAAAATATATCACTATATATATTTTAATATATTTTGGAGTGTTTGTAAATAGGCAATTTATTTATTTTCTATTTGCCAATCAATTTCTGGTATATTTAAACTTTTTAAAATATCATTAGTTTTGCTAAAATGTTTACACCCAAACCATCCACCTTGATTAGCACTAAGTGGACTAGGGTGAACAGCAGTTAGTATATAGTGTTTATTTGCATCTATGTATTTAGTAAACGCTTTTGCATTTCCGCCCCAAAGTAAAAATATAACTGGTTTTTCTCTTTCATTTAATCTTTTAACAATTGCTGTGGTTATTAGTTCCCAACCTTTCCCTTTATGACTATTTGGTTTGTTTTGCTCGACAGTTAAAACTGAATTTAAAAGCAGTACTCCTTGTTTTGCCCATTTTGTTAAATTGCCGTTATTAGGTATATAGCAATCACAATCGGTTTGAAGTTCTTTATAAATATTTTGAAGTGATGGTGGAATATTCACATCATCTTCAACAGAAAAAGAAAGTCCGTGTGCTTGTCTTGGGTTGTGATATGGGTCTTGACCAATTATAACGACCTTTACATCATTGTATTTAACTAAATTTAATGCATTAAACACATTTTGTGGTTTGGGGTATATTATTTTATTATTGTATTCTTGATTAAGCCAATTTTCGAGATTTTTGTATTTTTCACTATTAAATTCTTCTTTAAGAAGTTCAAACCAATTTTTTGTAATTATAAACATATTTCACCTTCAAATATATTTTACATTACATATCTGTAAAAAGCAAATAATCTAATAATTTTTATAATGTCTTTTAAATTCTTTGAAAGTTTATTAAATTAAAGTATAATAAATTAAAATTAAATAATAAATGTGAATTATTATTTGATTTAAACTGAAACCTATTTAAGTATTGTGTAGACTAATAACGTGGTAATTGTGTAGATAATCACAAATTTGACAATAGAAAATGATACATAATCAATAATAGGGTAATTATTAAATAAGGGGTGGATATGGAGATTTTAGTTGCACCTAAAATGAAAAAATATAGAAAAATAGGTCTTGCTTTAGGTGGTGGTGGAGCAAGGGGTTTTGCGTTAATTGGAGTTATGAGAGCTTTTGAAGAAGAAAATATAAAGTTTGACTATATTGCTGGTACATCAATAGGATCTGTAATTGGTGCTATGTCTGCTTATGGTATGACTAGTTCACAAATGCAGGATATCGCTACTAATATCAAGATTAAAGACATAAGAAAGAGTAAAATACCTTTTATGCCTAGTTCAACCGAGCATCTTGAAAAAATTATTATAAATACAGTAGGTGATATTGATATAAAAGACTTAAAGAAGCCTTTCTGTGCCGTAGCAGTTGATATGAAAACGGGTAACGAAGTAGATATAACGGAAGGTAGGCTTTGTAAAGCCCTTGCTGGTAGTTGTGCTGTTCCGACTGTTTTTGAAGCGGTAGAATTTGAAGATAAATTGCTTTTTGATGGTGGGCTTCAAAACACCATTCCTGCTGATGTATTAAGGCGACTTGGTTGTGATGCTGTGGTTTCCATTGATATTAATTCGACTAGGGGAAATGGTACTGAAAGTACTAAATATATTGATTTGCTTTTTGCAAGTGTAAGTATAATGATGAAAAGTAACGCAATTAAGGGATATTTAAATTCTGATATTATAATAAAACCCGATTTAAAAAGGTTTAGTGCCAGCAAAACAGATGGAATGCTTGATATGATTGAAGAAGGTTATAATGCAACTAAAAAAGCAATACCTGAGATTAAAGAGCTATTCAAAAAGAAAAAATTTAAGAAGCATTGGTGGAGTAGAAGGTCATTTGATATATGATAGAAAAAGTAAAAGATAGAACGCATATTAATTGGGCTTTTACAATTTTGCTTATATTGGTTGTATTTTCTAATATATTCTATTTTGAACTTGAAAAGATATTTTATCTAAAACCAAATTTAAAAGAAACAAATTTTACTCAAGTACATTTTATAGATGTTGGTCAAGGTGATGCAATTGCTATCAAATTTTCAAATGGTAAAAGTATGCTTATTGATAGTGGAACGGAAAGTTACCGACACAAACTTACCAATTATTTAGATAATATGATTGTAGAAAATGATACTATTGATTATGTAGTACTTACCCATCCCGATAGTGACCATAGTTCAAACATGTCTTATATTATTGATAAATATAAGATTGAGAAGTTTTATAGACCACCAGTTTATGAAACGTTTGAAAATAAAAAGCCAAGTATTTCAAGTAATTTATATAAAGAACTTATACTTAAACTAAATGATAAAGGTATTAATACAACCATAAATAATAGTTCTAATGTTTTAGATATAGGAAATGCTAAAATTACGTGGTTATGTCCAACTAATTATATGATAGACAACTATACTGATACCAATAACATCTCGCCCGTTATAATAGTTGAAGAAAATGATACTAAACTTATGCTTACTGGTGATATAGATAGCGATATTGAAGAGAGTTTAATTAATTTGTATGGTGAAAATCTTGATATAGATATATTGAAACTTGCTCATCATGGTAGTAAATATTCGACATCTGATGATTTTCTTGAGTATACTACACCTAAAAAGATTGTTGTAAGTGTAGGAGAAAATACATATGGGCATCCAGCAAATGATACTATTGAAAGAATACTTGAATATGATGAAGAAAATAACACTAATTTATATGCTAATTTTTATTCGACAAAAGAAGTTGGTAATGTAATTATTACCCTTAATAAAAATATGCTTGTACAAAATATTAATAATATTGACACGTATTTGTTTTTATCTTATTTTGTGTTTTCATCTGCAATTTTTGTTATAATTCTTATTATAATGGTTAAACCATACATAACGTATTTTGTTAAAAAATCTTTATTTGATATTCATAATATCTTACATAAAAAACGAAAAGAAAAAGAAAAAGCCTTAAATTCACAAAAAAATATAAAAAATCAGAAAAATTTGTAAACATTTTATCTAAGTAATTGTAAAATCTGTAAAATTATTGTACAATAGAAAGTAGCAAGTACTTCGTTATACGAAAACTATTGAAATTTGTATAACTATTATGTATACTAAATATAATAGCAAATATAAACTATTCAACTTTTAATTTATCTTTTTGCTAATATATTGCTTAAGAAGGGGGGTAAAATGTCTGCGATTAATTTATGTCTAGTTGGACTAACGAGAAATTTTACTGATGATATATGTAGAAAACTGGCTATGCATCTTGAGATGTTTTATGCAGATGCACAAGACTTGGTAGACTATGAGTTGAATGTAGAAGATATGGAAAAAATCTGTGGCAAAGATTATTTATTAAAAAAGAAAAAATCTTCAATCTTTAATATTTTTAGCTATGAAAATGCGGTAATAAATTTAGACTATGCTTTTTTAAATGACAGGGAAATTTATGAACATGTTAAATCAAAATCATTAATTATTTTTTTGAAAATGGATAAACCTAAGTTTTTGACTGAATTAGATAGAGAAAACTTGACGTCAAGTGTAAAAATGATTAATACCGATTTATTTGAAGATAGGCAAAAGATACTTGAAAATCTTTCGCATATAACTGTTGTTTTTAAAAGTGATGATACTATAATTGAAGATATAGAAAAAAAATTAATTAATTATTATAGGTAGAAAAATGGATATAGAAAGTAAAAATGTAAATGCTCTTAGAATACTAGCGGTTGATATGATTGAGAATGCAAAAAGTGGGCACCCTGGAATTGCTCTAGGTTCTGCTCCTATTCTTTATTCTCTTTATTCAAAAATATTAAACGTAGTACCAGATGAGCCTGATAATATTTTGAGAGATAGATTTGTTTTATCTGCAGGGCATGGTAGTAGCATATATTATGCTACTCTTTCTGCTTTTGGTTATGATATCTCTATGCAAGATTTGAAAAACTTTAGGAAACTTGGTAGTATTACACCAGGTCATCCTGAGGTAGGGGTTGTTCCTGGAGTTGATGCAACTACTGGACCATTGGGTCAAGGTGTTGCTATGGCTGTTGGTATGGCTATTGCAGAAAGATATATGGCGAATAGATTTAACAAGGCTGATTTAACTTTATTTGATAACTACACTTATACAATGATGGGTGAAGGTTGTCTTATGGAAGGTGTTTCTTATGAAGCATTAAGTCTTGCTGGAAGTTTAAAACTTAACAAATTAATTGTTTTATATGATTGTAACGGCGTTACTCTTGATGGCGATATCAAAAATGTAATGGAACAAAATACTTTGGCATATTTTAAAAGTCTTAACTTCAATACAATTGAAGTGGAAGATGGTAATAATGTTAATCAAATTGTTGAAGCCATAAATCTTGCTAAAAGATGTAAAGATAAACCGTCATTTATTAAAATTAACACACATATTGGTCATGGAAGCGTTTTGCAAGATAGTCATAAATCGCATGGTCAATTGTTAGGTGAAGAAAGTGTAAAGGCATTAAGAGAAAAATTGGGAGTATCTACTCCAGCTTTTGAAATGGATAAATCGGTAGCAAGAGATTTTCAAATTCAAAGAAAACGTTTTGACGTTATAAAAAGAAATTTCAAAGAAAAGTTAAAAGCATATAGTAGGGCATATCCTGGTGATTATAAAGTTTTAAAAAGTTATATTGATGGAGAAGAATATAACTTTGAAAGTCTCCTTTCTGAGATTTCAATTGATAAATCATATTCGGGTAGGGAATTAGGTGCTATTGTATTAGATGCAATATGTAAAAAAGTTGGGAACATTGTATGTGGCTCGGCAGACTTAAGTAGTAGCACTAAGGCTAAATGTAATAGCACATTCTTTAATGATGATAAGACGGGTAGGAATATTAAATTTGGTATTAGAGAATTTGCTATGGGATGTATATCTAATGGACTTGCTTTGTACGGTGGCATAATTCCAGTAAACAGTACATTCCTTGTATTTAGTGATTATATGAAACCTGCACTTAGACTTACATCACTTATGAAAACAAAAAGTATTTCTGTATTTACTCACGATAGTATTGCGGTTGGTGAAGATGGGGCTACACATCAAAGTTCAGAACAACTTAGTAGTCTTAGAATGACCCCAAATACGCTTGTTTGGAGACCTGCAAATTTAGCGGAAGTAATTGCATCTTTTGAGAGTAGTTTAAATCATAATGGTGCTAGTTGTATTGCTCTTTCTAGACAAAATTTGGTAAACTTTGAAAGTGATATGGTGTCTGCTAGAAAAGGTGGGTATATTGTTGCAAAAGAATATAAAGGTGAATTGAATGGTATAATTATAGCCACTGGCAGTGAAGTTTCGCTTGCATTGACTGTAAAAGAAGAATTAATGAGAAAAGGCTATAATGTAAGGGTAGTAAGTATGCCATCAGTTGAAATATTTAATCTTCAATCGGAAAAGTATAGAGAAAGTATTATACCAAGCAAAATAAAATCAATCTTCTCGATTGAAGCGGGAAACACTTCCATTTGGTATCAGTTTATAGGAAGATATGGAAAAGCCTTTGGTGTTGATGATTTTGGCGGTAGTGCAAAGCCAACAGAATTATTTGAAAAGTTTAATTTAACCAAAGAAGAAATAACAAAATCAATTATATCTATTATTAAAAGAAATGGTGATAAAATAAATTCATTGTTTTAATATGAATAATTTTTAATTTATTATTAATAATAAAAATGTAATGAACATATAGAAAGTTTTATATGTCAACATTATACTATGCAATTGTAATATGCAATTGTAGGATACAAGGCTAAATTTTTATGTTTTTTAAGAATTTAACTTTGTATTTTTTATATAAAAAAAGATTAACCAAAATTTTATGGTTAATCTTTTTATTGTACTTTAAAACCCCCAGATAGTCTGGGGGTTCAGTAGAGGTTTACCGTTGAACAAAATATCTCCTTATGTTAAAATATTTTTGGTCTGCCAACCAAAATTTAACATAAGGAGATAAAT
>SVHM01000007.1 GCA_015055815.1 Clostridiales bacterium | reverse complement strand
TCATAGCATACCATTATGATTATCAGAAGGAGTATGTTATGATTGAAAAAAATTATAACCAGCCTTCTTCACTCAAAATATGGAAGGCTGGTTTTTATATTAGACTTTCACGAGAAGATGTTGAGAATGATAAAGCTCTTGGAACTATGAAAACATATAACAAAACCGAGAGTGAAAGTATTACATCACAAAGAGTAATACTAACCGAGTATGCAAACAAACTTGAAAATGTGGAAGTTGTAGATGAGTATGTTGACGATGGTTACTCTGGAACTAATTTTAATCGTCCGGGATTTAAAAGACTAATTGATGATGTTAGGTCTGGCAAAATAAATTGCGTAATCGTAAAAGACCTTTCAAGATTTGGTAGAAACTATTCGGAAGTTGGAAATTATCTTGAAGTATTTTTCCCAATGCTTAATGTTAGATTTATATCTATCATTGATAATTGCGATAGTTATCTAAAACCCGAATCTTTATCAAACATTATAGTTCCCGTTAAAAACATAATGAACGAAAGTTATTGTAGAGATATATCCTTAAAAGTTAGGTCAGCATTTGATGCCCGAAAAAGACAAGGATTATTTGTTGGAACTTATGCTACTTATGGATATATCAAAGACCCACAAAATTGTAATAAACTACTTGTAGATTTAGAAGCTAGTGAAATTGTTAAAAGAATTTTTAGCGAGTTTGCAAGTGGTAAAACAATGGGTAAAATTGCATTTGCATTAAATGAAGAAGGTGTGCTTTGCCCTGCAACCTATAAAAGTTCAAAAGGGATAAACAAATATGTAAATAGTTATGGCGACAAGATTGGTTGGAAGGACTCATCAATTAGAAGAATTTTGACTAACCCTATTTACATAGGCACCCTTGTTCAAAAACATAGAGAAAAAATAAATTATAAAGTTCATAAATTCAAACAGGTTGCACAAGAAGATAAAATTGTTGTTGAGAATGTAACAGAGCCAATTATTGAGAAAGCACTCTTTGATAAAGTTCAAGATTTATTAAAACGAGATACAAGAGTATCCTTTGGCAAACAACAACTTGATTTGCTTTCAGGATTTTTGCATTGTGCCACTTGTAAGCACGGTATGAGCAAAAAGAAAAGTCGTAAAGGACATAGCAAAACTGAATATATAGAATATTATAATTGTAGTAATTTCAAACGTTGTGGTAAAGCAATTTGTTCGCCACATAGCATTAGAAAAGCAGATTTAGAAAATACTGTGTTTGAGTATATCAAAACTTATATTCAAGTTGCTGTGAACTTTGAAAGTATTATTGACCTTATAACAAAATTTAAACTTGAAAATTACAAAACAGACAATCTTGAACAAATATTAAAGATAAAATTAAACGACAAACAAAAGAAAATAAGATATATAGATGGTCTTTACCCTGACTATAAAAATGAGATAATCACACAAGCAGAATATAAAAGATATAAAGAACAAGCACAAAGTGAACTTGTAAAACTTGAAGAAGAAATAAACTCTTTGGAAGAACAAATTACAAGTTTTAAGAACGGAACACAAGTTGATAATCCTTTTGTTAGCCACTTTGTGAAATTTAGAGATATTGAAAATTTAGATAGAAGTATTGTAACTGAACTTATTGATAATATCTGGATTCACGAAAACAACTTAATAGAAATTGATCTTAAATATAAAGATGAGTATAAAATCGCAATAGAGTTTATAGAAAGCAACAAACATATTTTAGAACTTGCTACTACTTCTCAAAGGTTGGTGGCAAATGGCTAGAACAAGTAAATATCAAACAAAAGAAGTGGTAGGAAAATGGAATGTTGCCTTGTATGTAAGATTATCTGAAGAAGATAAAAAAGGACAACAAAGCGAAAGTGTTAAATCACAAAAAGTTTATTTAGAAAACTTTGTAAAAACTCTTAATAGTTTGAACTCTTACAAATTCTATGTTGATGATGGTTATACTGGTGGAAACTTTGACCGACCAGCATTTCAAAGAATGATGAGCGATATTATCTCAAAGAAAATAAATTGCGTTGTTGTTAAAGACCTTTCAAGATTTGGTAGAAATTATATTGAGATGAGTAAATATCTTCAAGTAATGTTCCCAACTCTTGATACAAGGTTTATATCTCTAAACGACAACTATGATAGCGAGATAAATGATGAACCGATAGACACTCTGCTTATAGGATTATCTGGACTAATGAATGAAGAATATTTAAAAGATTGCTCAATAAAAAGCAAAATGTCTTACAATCTTCGAGCAACACGAGGACAATTCACTTCGCCTGTCGCTCCGTATGGCTATAAAAGAGATAAAAACGACATACACAGACTTGTTATAGATGAGGAAGTAAAAGATATTGTCAAACTTATTTACGAGCTGTTTATTAAGTATAAATCATTTATGGCAGTAACTAAAATTTTAAGTGAAAGAGGTATAACTACACCAAGCGAATATAAACAAATACAAATTGATGGTTATTATACAAATAGACTAACAAACAAAGAACATATTTGGAGCAGAGATACCGTAACAACAATTTTGAAAAATGAGGTATATATAGGAAATATGGTTCAACACAAAAGAGAAATAATAAATTATAAAACGAAAGAATGTAAAAAATTACCCAAGTCTGAATGGATAACAATAGAAAACACACACGAACCGATAATTGATAAAGAAACTTTTAATATTGTGCAATCCATTATTGCAGATAAAACAAGAGTTTACTTCAAAGGCAACTCTACACAACCAGATAACTACTTTTCAGGACTTTTGATTTGTGGTGATTGTAATACAAAGATGACTTATGTAAATGACAAAAATAGAAAATACACTTTCTATAAGTGTAAGTTAAAAAGTTTATCAACAAACTTGTGTAATAGCGACATTGTAAAAACACAAGACTTGGCAAAAGTTGTGTTAAAGATAATACAACAATTTATTAAAATCGCTTGTGATATAGAAGTTGTAATTAAAGAACTTGCAAAAACTGAAAACCAAGCAACAATCAAAAACTTTTATAAACCTAAAAATGATACTGAGTTGCAAAAAGAATTACTTTATCAAAAATATAGAAATCTGGAAATATCACTTGCAGATTATAAAAGATTAAAACAAGAACTTGAAGAACAAGAAGTTCAAATTAAAAGCATTAAGACCAATAATGTGATAGAAGTCTTGCAAGAAAACAAGTTTATCAAGAACTTTACAAAATACAAAAACATCAAATCTCTAAACAAGACAATTGTTCAAGATTTAATACAAAAGATTATAGTTCATACACCAACAAACATAGAAATAACCTTTAACTTTCAAGATGAGTATAAAGAGATTATGAAAATGTTGGAAAGCAAATAAAAAAAAGCCATATATCCGATTTTGGGTATATGGCAATTTTTTTTGAGAAAATATAAAAATTTAACAGTCTTTACTTGACATCAAGCCCACCGTGACCTGCATCTACAACAATGGTATAGATGCTTTTTGGCGATTCTTTACCTACCACCGATATAACACCAACACTTAGAATAATACTTAATACTATAATCATGACAACAATTAAAAAAGGTTTCAACTTAAATACTTTGAACATAGACAACTCCTATATCCTATTGTATTAAGTCAAAACCCAAATAATCACTAATTTTTTATTTTTCTACATAATGCTTTACTGAATAAGCAATCAAAATTTGTCCTGGGTAATAAGTCAGCAAGCAGAAAAGCCCCGTTAAATTCACATGTCCAAACACATCAAGAAGCAACATAAAGTCAGATATAAAGAATAACGCACTGCCAATTAAAATCATAAGATTACATAAACTTTTATCTTTTAGGTAGTTCGCAATCGCCTTTCCCACCATTATAGAAATGATCAAAGCATAGATACAACAAATAACTTTCATTATACTTTCATCAAAGTTTAAAACTGGAAGTAATAAAATAATAAGCAAAGACGGAACAAATATAGCACTTGCAAATATTAAATTTTTCCATTCGAACTTTTCAATAAACGAATAGGCTATTATATAGAACACATGTCCAAGTGCAAATATTATCGCACCAGACATAAAGTCTATATTTATAACAACATCCCCCGCCATCGCAACAGCCAAAGCAACAACAAGAATTATTGGAAATTTTAGCGAACATTTGCTTTTTATAGCATAAATAAGATTTATAATTCCAAGTAAAACAAATATTGAACTAGTAAGAGTTTTTAACCAAAGCCCACCTTGTAAAATATACCAAATATCAAGCCCCAAAATTACAGCCATCATTAAATAATTAATGAAATTTATATACTTTTTCATAATCTTCTCCTTCAATATACCCCTATTTTACATAAAATTTATAAAAAGAAAAACAGATTTGATATAATTTTCAAAAAATCACAATAGCACACTTAAATATTTGTTTAATACTTTCACTTGCAAATATTATCAAATTTATATAGTTTAAGTTCAATTTATAATTAATTTTCTTTGTTAATTTGTTTTTATGTGATATAATTTATACCATAAACGTTATAAATTTACGCATGAAAATATTTTCAATGCATATATATGTGTAAGGAGAAATTTTGAGTAAAAAAACTTGGATAAATAAAAACTCAATAAAGTCAAAGTTTGACAAAGTCAAAGGCAATATTGATGAAAATAGCCAAGTCTTTTTTTCTATCGACAAATCAATATCTCCATCTGAAATAACTGACGAAAAATTAAAGTCAGTAGAAAAATACCACCAACAAAAAAAGAAATCAAAAAAAATCTGGAAAATTTTATTCTTACTTATTAATATCGGGCTTGTTTTCATGGTTTTTTACAACTTTGCTCATGAGCAAGGTGGCATACAACCACTTAGCACACTATTTAGCAATGCTCCACGTTGGTCGTATATATTTGTAGCCATTGGACTATACTTTGTGACAGTATTATTTAACGGAATGAAGTTTCTTATTCTTATCCATCACAGAACTGGCAAGTGGCGTCCTTGGTTTAGTATTAAACTTGGAGTAGTCGGAAGATATTACGATTTAATAACTCCACTTGGCTCTGGCGGTCAACCTTTTGAAATATATTACTTAAAAAAAGACGGATATTCGGGAGAAACTTCAACTGCCATACCACTTGCAAAATATATGTTTTGGCAATTTACATTTTTACTAATTTGCCTACTTATCCTTATATTTCATAGTTCTACTTCCGAAGCCAAACTTGTTGTAATTTTGGCCTGGATTGGGCTTGCTATTAATCTTACACTATTCTTATTTGTATTTTTTATGTCAATCACAAGAAAATGGGGCGCTGCTCTTGTGGTTGGAGTACTTAAACTACTATCCAAAATGAAAATTATAAAAAACTACAAGAAAACTTTAAAAACAGTGCTAAGATTTGTAAAACAATACCAAACTTGTATCAAATCTTTCGCAAAAAGTCCGCTTACTATCATAAGCATGTTTATTGTAACCGCACTTTCAACTATCAGTAACGCACTTATTGCTTATTACGTTTACATATCATTTGTTGATGTGCCAATTGTTTCAGCATTTGAAATTGTGTGTAAATGTTTAATTTGCGAACTTGCTGTATGCTTTGTTCCACTACCAGGTGGCTCGGGAGCTTCTGAAATTTCATTTAATGCAATGCTTGGCTCACTTTTCCCTGAAGGAACACTTTTCTGGGGAATACTTATTTGGAGAATTTTAACTTATTACGCATATATTATCCATGGCGCTATAGCACTTATTATCGGTTACTTCACATCAAAGTTTAAAAAACGACCTAAAACGGAAGAAAATCAAGTATTTGCACCCGCCGACAATCTAGAAAAACAATCAGAATAACACATAAATTTAGGTCAATGTGTGAAATGATTGTTTTTTTATTTTTATTAAAAATAAATATTTTATAGTAAAATTTGTTTTACAAAATCCGACAAAATGGGTATACTACTATTGAGATAATTATATAATTAGGGAGAAGTGTCTTTATACCCTTCTTTATAAAGACTAAAATATCTCTCGAAAATGGAAAATGGGAATGACACAAGAACAAAGAATAACGAAAGGTACGATAACAATATTTATCCTTAGTATCATCTTGCTTCTATGCTTAGGTGCTACTACTGTTTTGGCGTACTTTGCAGGTAATCAGTCAAGTAATACCACCCTTGTCATGGGCGGTCCTGTTTACGTTACAATTGTAGATAAAAATAATCAACCTACTCCAGGTCAAGGTAATTTAATCATGAACTTGAAGGGCGACAGACAATATGTTCTTCCAGGTCTTGGTATCGATATGCAAGCAATTGCAAAAATTCAATCTTCTGACGAACACGCAACCCCAGCTCTACTTAGAGCAAAACTAGATATTAGTGTTTTTGGACTTAACGAAAAACAAGCGAAAGAAGTAGAAAGACAAATTAGAGAATCAATGGCAGAATGTTTAACAACAAGAATTGATGGCATTAGAGATGGTTGGGTAGAATACGAAGGCGATTATTATTTGTGTTACGCTGAAAAATCTACAGACGGTCAAGGTCAAGAATATATTGAAATGTGGCCAGTTGTATCAGATGCCACAGGAAGCGGAATTACATTTATAAATGGTACATTCCAATTCCCTTACAAAGCATATACAAATGAATACTCAAATGTAGAAATTACATTTAAACTTACATTCCAAGCAATTCAATCAAAACTTGAAAAAGCAGAAAACTCAATTCCAAACGTTAAAAAAGTATTAGACGAAATCAATTGGGAAACTCAAGCAACAAACGACGTACGTATTCAAAATATTAACTTATAATATAAAAAACAACCATGTAAAAGGTGTATTATGAAAGGTAAAAAGAAAAACAAAAGGAAAGTCGGTAAAATCATACTGCTCGGTATGTCATTTTTGCTGACCATTGTTTTAACTGCAACCGCTACCTTAGCATGGTTTTTTGATAGCGATTGGGCAAGTAAAACAGTTCAAATGTCGGGTGCCGTCGGAATAGAGATTAGGGATAAGAGATATGAACTTGATGGAGAAGGTAACCCTAAATTAGATGATAACGGGAACCCTATACCACTTACAGTAGCAGATAGCCTAAAAGGAAAATCAGGTGATGGAAATCTGCACTTCCTTATTACAACAGATAAAGCCTATCCCGGTCAAGCCGTTGATGTGAGTGCACAGGTTTATAATAATGGTGGTCAAAGTGTGGTAAATAATACAGGAGTTGGGTCTCCATGTTATGTAAGAGCACACTTTGCTGTATATACAAATGTTGGAGATACTTCTAATCCAAATTCAGTCGACAACCTATTAAATGCAAATGGACTATATGATTTCTTAGACGGGCTTGTAGATTCACAAAATAAACTAGTTAATACTGGTGATGCAACTACAAATTACTATTGGTATTATCATCAAGAAAGTGGTGCAAAACCATTATCAACAAGTGGTGTATCAGATTCAGATTTATTATATTATTTCGATGGAAAAGTTTATTATGACCCTTTATCACCACCCGACCCTATACCTACTGGTGCAACATCACTTGCAAGTGTAGAGGGAACACTTTACGATAGAGGATACTTCTACTTATGTTACTTCCCTGATAATTCTAAAAAATATGCAGATATACCAGATAGAGAAGTAGAAGGAAATGAAAATAATGCTATATTAAAACCATTAAATGTTAATAATACTGCTGCATTCCTTTGGAATAGCACATTCATTATTCCTTGGCAATTAACAAATGCTTCAGCAGACAAATATATTTTTGTAGCAGTTACTTTCCAAGCTATTCAAACATTTATTCCAAAAATTGGTGCAGAAGGTGGCGTTGGCAATGGTATAATAAATCAAGATCCAAACAACCAATTACCAGCAGGACAATGTACTGTCGGCTCAGATTCTGTACAAACAGTATTCAATTCTTCCGGTTTTAACCCTATTATCACACAGGCAACAGTAGACATAAACTATGATGGAAATGTTGATGCAACTGACAATTTTGCAACAGCAGGTGGATATGTTTGCATATCCACTCCACAACATAAACGAAGCTAATAATTATAAATTATTTAAGATGAAATGTTAATTCATTTCATCTTTTTTATTGTATTTTTATTTATATCTATCTTATATTCTTCCTATATTTTCCACTAATTGGAAATTTTCAGTTTAGTAATATTCTGTATAATTTCTTACCATAATCACACTCTAAAAGTAACAATGGAGTAAAATTATGGCAAAGAAAACGAAAAGAAAAACTAAATCTAATAGTTCAGCAAGAAAAAGAATTGGTACTTTATTTATAGCAATACTTAGTGTAGGAATTACTGTCCTTATTTCAGTTGGTGCAACACTTGCCTACTTTGCAGGCTCTACAACTGCAAGTAATTCGCTATACATGGGAGGCCCCGTTTATGTTGAAATGACTGGTCGAAACAACGACTTTTTAGCGGGAAATGGAAACTTAGACGTATCGGCATTTGTTGGTAGAACTACAGGTACTGCAGGAACTATAAGTAATACAATACTTTTACCTGGTCAAAAAGTAGAAATTCATTCAAGTGCTAGGGTTTATTCAACCACTGAAACATCAACAGTTGAAGACAATCCAATATTAAATCCAAGTACTGGTGCAAATACTGGCAATATTGGTAATGCCTACACCGACTCTGAAGGTAATGCTTATTATGTAAACAACGAAGGTAGAGTAACATCTACTACAACAAGTATAGTCAGAGCAAGATTTGGAATAGACATTGAATTTGACCCTAGTGTTGGATTTAATAACTTTACTGGTACTTCATATTCAAACAACTACCCCGTTCAAAGCCAAACATCTTTTGTAAGGGAAGAAACAAACACAACAACCGAGACGGTAAGTGGTTTTGAAGGTGCAATACATAGTGAAAATGCTACTTATTCATACGACCCAACTACTCAAGTTCACACTGGTAGAAGAGACTATGTAAGTGATAATACTTTTACATCAGCAACTACCGCTGGTGAAGACATGAACAAAATTAAAAGCAGACAACTTAAATCTATTTACTCATGGAAGTATGTTTCTCAAGCAGAATATGAAGGGTCAAAAGCAATTACAGACGACACACATTTTGCAAAAATGCCTGCACCTTTTGACGGAACGGTTAACAGCCAAGGAACAGATAGCAACAAAGTTCCAGGTGGTAACGGAAACGGCTTCTATGCAGTTTGGATATTAGACGGTGCTGGCAACAAAACAGAAAGTAATTCGTTCTACAAAGCAAGGACTATTGCATATATGAATACATATGTTGAGTCATATGTAAATGAATATGGCAACACAGTTACAAGAACTCTTCAATCTAGTATTGATGCACTTAACGCATCACTAAATAATTATTTCGTATCTCTTATTAATGACAGTTCAACATATATACAAACTGCTGACGATACAGGAACAACTGACGTGGTTGAAGGACTTGGAATGAATGCTAGTTGGTTATACATTGACCCAGCAATCGGAAACGATACAAACTCAAATGAAATCAGTACAACAGTCGGTGGCTGGTGGTATCTTATTGTAGACAATGGCGGTACTATTTCTGGCGAAAAAGAAACGTACGCTGACACTCCACCAACAGGTATAACTGTAAACGCAAACGACATTACTCAAAATGTTAATAGAAATAGTTACGAAGCAAACAACCCTAACAGACTAAAATATTATTTGTATGAAATAATCCCAGACATTGAACTTGGTGAAGTAATTGGCACAAACGGTCAAAAGAAAATTGCTAGTGATACAATACCTTTTGTAAACGGAACATTTGCCCTACCATCCGACTCGCTTACAAACGTATTTGCAAATGCAAAGCTTTCATTCCAAGTATCATTCCAGGCTTTGCAAGCATTCTTACCATACACTAGTTCAATAGATAATATTGATTATACAAATCCTTTGCTTGGTACAGGTAAACCATTAACAATTGAAAATGCAATTCCTATTTACAACGAAGCATTTGACTATCAAGAAAGTGGTGGTGAAATTGGCGGTTATTAAAAGTGAAGTTTATCTTCACTTTTTCTTTTTTTAAAGTTTTTTAAGTTGTAATTTTAATTTTTTTTTTATATACTAATATTAGACTGAATTTAAAGGAAAACATTATGTTAAGAGAAATAATTGAAAATAGCAAAGATATAAAAATAATATTTAATGACAAATACTATGAAGACCGTGATATCATAGAGTTTTTCTTTAAAATTTTAGAAGGCTCATACTACTCCCCTTCTTATGTAACAGCCGACCACAACTTAGTTATAAATGATAGCAAAAAGGGTTTTTGGATTGAAATCAATTACAAAGAAATAATGTCATTTAAAGATTATAGATTTTCTAAACTTTTAGTACCAATTAAACCTAAATGCAATTGGCTGACATTTTATAGAGCAGTAGACGGAATATTTGACGGAAAATGCTTAAATTTAAACATATCTTCAACTACTGATTTATATAATATGTTAAGGAGTAAATTTAATGACAAATAATTGGTTTGTAAAATACAAACTTGCTCATCGTGGTTTGCACAATGAAAAATTTCCAGAAAACTCACTTCCCGCTTTTCAAAATGCAATAGACCATAATTTTGCAATAGAACTAGACGTTCGAGTTTCAAAAGACGGAAGTTTAGTTATATTCCACGACCACAATTTAATGAGAATGTGCAGTGTAGATTTAGATATTAAAAATTTAACATTAAATGAAATTAAATCTCACAAACTACGTTCTTCCAATTATACCATTCCTACCCTTCAAGAAGTACTTGAGCTTGTAGATGGGAAAGTGCCTATAATGATAGAATTAAAACCTGTCGATAAGCATGAAAGAATTGAAGAAAAAGTACTTGCGGTAATTAAAAGTTATCAGGGAGATTTAGCCGTTAAATCTTTTAACCCACTAACAATGCTTTGGTTTAAAAAACACGCTCCAAATATTACAAGGGGAATGCTTTCAAGTTATTTTGAAAATACAAATTTACCATTTATTTATAAATTTTTAATTAAAAGATTATTTTTATTTAATAGAATTAAACCACACTTTATATCATACGATTTAAATAACCTTCCAAATAAATATGTAAAAAATAAAAAAGTCCCTATCCTTGCGTGGACAATAACTTCAATTGATATGGAAAAAGAAGCTTTAAAAGTTGCTGACAATGTAATATTCCAAGACTATATACCAGAAAACTAAAAAAGAGTTAATTATGAAGTGACCCCTACGGGGTTCACTTCATAATTAACTCTTTTTTTCTACCCCTTCCATATCAAAATTGGGAACGTAACAGCTATCGGCACTAACTAGTTCTTGCGTATAGCCATTTGTTATTCCAAGCGTCAACATATAATTCTCAACACGTTTATATTCAATAGGTTTAATTTTTCTATTTATTTCAGTATATTTTTCACACTCGTGCATTGGTGTAAACTGTCCCATAAGACTAACAAATGGGTCTTTTATATTATTCTTTATCCACTTCAAAATTTCTATACTATCATCTGTTGCATTTGGCAAAACCAAATGTCTTATAATGACACCCTTTTTCATAACGTCATTTTCTATAATCTCTTTTGGCTGAAGTTCTCGCATTTTAACTATTGCACTTTTTGCCACTTCGGGATAATTTTTAGCATTACTATATTTTTGTGCCAAATCTTCACTAAAGTACTTAAAGTCAACAAGGAAAATATCTACATAATCTTTTAATTTTTCCAAGTTTTCCATGCTATCATATCCACTTGTATTATAAACTATCGGAATATTCGGTCTATATATATCTAGAGCTTTAATTATCGCATCAACATAATGACTAGGACTAACTAAGTTTATGTTTGTAGCACCTTGCATTTCTAATTCTTTAAAAATCTCAGATAGTCTTTCAATTGTTATATACTTTCCATTACCATTATGACTTATTAAATAATTTTGGCAATACACACACTTTAAATTACAACCCGAAAAAAACACCGTTCCACTACCATTAACACCCGAAATTACAGGCTCTTCCCATTTGTGTAAATATGCCTTGGCAACCTTAGGCTCTATACCGACACCGCATACACCTATACTTTTAAACCTATCAACCCCACATTTTCTTGGGCAACTCGTACAAACCATATCTCTCCTAAAAAAAACTACTTAAAGGTAAAACCCTTAAGTAGCATGATTATTATTTCTTTGTTGTTTTTTCTCTTTTGATAAATTTATTTTTATCGTCTTCATCTTTTTCTCTAGCAGTTTCTAGTTTAGGTGTTTTTGCCTTAGGTCTTACTTCTTCTTTTTCTTCAATCTCGCCTGTCTTTTTCTTACGTCTTACAACTACGACTTCTTCGTATTCGTCGTCATCATCGTCTTCTTCATCATCTTCTTCGTCTTCATCGTCAAAGTTATCAAGGAAGTAATTATATGCGCAAGCGACTATCGCTACAACGAATGCGAGTATTAATGTTACAAATGATGCGTAACTTATTCCACCTTTCAAGTTTGCTCCGAATACTTGGAAGTTATTTCCATTTCTAATTTGAATTGCTACATACCATGTAGATATTAGTGTAAATGTTGCAAACACCATTCCCACTAAACTAAACATAAAGCAGTATTTTTTGTGTTCTTCATTTTTAAGCCATGACAAATAAGTAAATACTGTCGTAGCAATTGTACACATAATACCCAAAGGCATAAGCAAACCAGACATTATTATTGCAAAGCCATAACTTCTCTTTATTGCAAGAAGTTTCTCAACTTTCGTTCCAATGATAACAGTATCGCTAAATACAGACTTAGTCATATCCCAACCGCTAAAATTAACTACTTCGTAATCTAGCGAAGGATTGGCCTTATGCTTAACATTAAATGCAGGTAGGAAATAAAATACTATACTAAGTACTGCAAGTAATGTGCAAATGATAGCAATTATCATATCCTTTGTTTTTATTTTTTTGTCAGACATAAATTCTCCTTGACAAATCCACCTAGAAAATTCACAAAATTCATATATTTTATTTTGTAGAATTTGCATAATTATATTCATATCACACCTTTTAAATGCGATAAGAAACAAAACTTCTGCCTATAGTTTAACTATATGATACAAAAAAATAAAATAATTGTCAAAGAAAATTAATATAATTTGTATTTTTTTGCAATATTTTGTGCAAATTTATTCAATCTTTTTAGAGTGTTGTATTTTTATAAAATAATAACTTTATTAATACCCGCTTAATATCTATATTTTTTCTAAAATCTTAATTATTTGAAAATATAAAAGTTGTGAAATTATGCAATATTTTTTATAAATAACCTTTTTAAAAATTTTTAAATAAAATGTTTACAAATGCATTTTTTTATGGTATTATATTGTCAATGATAGATGTTTTTCCACCAATTGTCTTCCCCAATCCCATAATATAAAGACAATTTAAGCATCTATCCTTTTATTTTTCATATTTTTACAAAAAGCACCTAATTATATAGGTGCTTTTATTTTTCTTCAACAAACCATTTGTTATCTTCAAAAAATATATTTGTTTCTTTGCCTTTTATCCTTACTCTATACCTTTCCCCAACTCCACCCACTTTCATAGATGGGCATTTTTTCATATCAAGAACTCTATCTATCTCATACTTAACGCCATCAAAATCTATTACCTTAGGTGTTTTTATTCCATTTTCATCAATATCGGTAAGAACTCTCACAAACTTCTTTTTCATTTACTTTTGAAAAACCCCCTTGGATGAATTATATGGATTTCCGAATGCGGATTAAGTGGAGACAAACTATCATAAGCAAGAATATTTCCCCGTCTTATTATATTATATCCAAATCTACTTCGTAAATTCTCAATAGTCCTTTCAAGACATTCTTTCTTTGGGTGTTCTTTTTGAAATATATTATATTGTATCTCATCTTCACAAATTCCACTCGCCCTAACACCCAAAGCACGAACATCTAATTTCCAATTAAAATTCTCCAAAAACAATTTATAGCAACTTTTGGCTATATCTTCAGAAATATTTGTAGGGCTTACGTGCATTTGTCTATCAAAAGACTTAAGTTCGGTATCTTTCACCCAAAGGCTTATTGTTGTCGCAAAAACGCCCTTTTCTTTCATTCTTTCAGCAACACTTTCAGATAACATATATATAATACTTTTTACTTGTGCGACATCCGTCAAATCAATAGGACATGTGGTACTATTACCAAAAGACTTTATTTTCTCTTTATCGCCAACTTTAGTGACTTCGCTATCATCAAGGCCATTGGCAAACTTCCAAAGAACTTCCCCCATCTTACCAAGCGTCAATTTCAGATATTTAATATCTGCCGTTGCAATATCTCCAATTGTTTTTATATTCCCACGAATAAGTTTCTTAGTTGTCGCTCTCCCAACATAAAGCAAATCACTTGCGGGTAAGCCCCATACTTTATCTTTATAATTATCTTCAGTAATCACAACCATACCGTTTGGCTTTTCTAGGTCACTACCAAGTTTTGCAAATATCTTATTAAAACTAAGCCCAATACTTACCGTTAAACCTATTTCACTTATTATCCTACACCTTATATTGTTAGCGATTTTTAAGGCTTCTTCATAATTACTTGCAATATCCGATATATCTATCCACGCTTCGTCTATTCCAAAACTTTCTACCCTACTTGAATACTCTCTATATATATCCTTTACCATCTTACTAATCTTAAGATAAAGGTCAAATCTGGCAGGAACACACACAAGTTCACACCCACATTTTTGTTTGGCTTCCCACACAGTATCCCCCGTTGCTATCCCAAAACTTTTTGCAACGTAATTTTTGGCAAGGACTATACCATGCCTTTTTTCTTCATCGCCAACAACTACTACTGCTTTGTTTCTTATTTCAGGATTATATAAACTTTCTACACTAGCATAAAAATTATTAAGATCACTATGCAGTATAAATTTTTTCATTCTTCACTCCTAGAACAAATGTTCTATATGAATTATACCACCGACTAATTTATTTGTAAAGAAAAAATACCCAAATTAAATTTGGATATTTTTGTAAAATTATTTATCAACAAATTCCCACATAAGCGAAGTATCTGGAATTAAGTCTTTAGAAATTTCATCAACTTGTTCAACAATATCATAGAAAGGAACTTCTTCGGGTTTTATTTTGCCATCTGCGACAAATCTTTCAACTTCGCCCTTATATACACCAAGTTCATATTCTTGAGTTGTATCTACATAATAATCAACCTTTGTTCTATAAGGCTCGATATATTGTTCTTCAACAGCCGTTACTTCTGGCCACATTTGGATAGTTTTTTCAGCTGGAGTATTTCTCCTTTGAATATCTCTTATTACCCTTCTAAGCAACCTTAAATTCTTTGTAGACATCACTTTATTGTCTGTCTTAAATGATTTTAGTGGGCTAACATAAAGTTTAAAGTAATTTGACGTGCCAAGACTTTTTAGTAGTCTAGGGTTTAGAACATGAATACCTTCGAAAATAATAATGGTATTAAACTTATATTTGTGAAGATTTTTATTAGGAATAGACTTACTATTTTTGAAGTCATATTCTGGAAAATACACATCTTCACCTGCAAAGTATCTAGAAAAACAACTTTCCATAAGTTCATAATCAAGAATTTCTGGGCTATCAAAATCTGGCTTACCATTAGGCAATGGTTTTCTTTTATCTAAATCAATAAAGAAATCATCCATTGATATAACATCAACTGCTCTGCCTTTAATTTCTAAAATTTGTTTAAGAAGTTTAGCAGTAGTTGTTTTGCCAGCACAGCTAGGCCCTGCAAGTAGAACAATTTTTACATTGTTTTTGGCAAGTATTTTATTTGCTAGAGTAAAAAGTTGTCCCCTGTATCTACTTTCTGTATCAAGAATAAATTTATTTAAATCTTTATCAATTTGTTTTCTAATATTTCTTACATTTATTAACTTATTCATATTCACCTATTTTCATTCTTTCTTAAAGTTAAATAGTTTATCAAGTCCCTTAATAATAACATCATAACAAGGATAAGAGATAAGTACAACAACTATTACAAATAACATATTCTGCAAAGAAAGTGGAGTGAACGCAAATAATTTTTCCCAATTTCCTATTGCAAGAATTAATATACAAAGAGTAATCATTGAAGCAAACATTATACCTCTAAAGATATCAAAAGGCTTACATAATCTAAATAATACAAGTAATCCTACAAATGTTAATGACAAGGCTGCCATTGTAACAAATTGTCCATCGGTTCCAACAGCCAAATCAAATAAATAACAAGCTATTACACTAATAAATAATATAAGCGCACCCGGTAATGATTTAGATAACAGGTTGGTTAAGAACTTACCCTTAATCTTTTCATTATTCGGCTGGAGTGCCAAGAAGAATGATGGCACACCAATTACCAAGATTTCAAGTAATAATACTTGAGACGGAGCGAACGGATACAATGTTTTTACACTTATTACGAATATAGACAAAAGCATTGTGTATATTGTTTTCATTAAGAATAGTGATGAAGATTTTTGGATGTTATTTATAACTCTTCTACCTTCTGATACAACAGACGGCATACTACTAAAGTTACTATCCATAAGCACTAAGTTACTAACAAGTCTTGTAGCTTCAGAACCACTTGCCATGGCGACACTACAATCAGCTTCTTTTAAAGCAAGGATATCATTTACACCGTCACCAGTCATGGCAACTTTATGACCTTTTGCCTTTAACGCTTTGACCAAAATACATTTTTGTTCTGGGCTAACTCTTCCAAATACAGTATAGTTATCAACCGCATCAATTACTTGTTGTTGACTAAGTCCTTCAAGACTTATATATTTATCGGCATTTTCAACACCAACACGTCTACTTACTTCACTAACTGTAACAGGGTTATCACCCGAAATAATCTTTATTTCTACACCATTATCTTTAAACCATTGAATTGTTTCAAAAGCATCTTCTCTAATATGGTCTTCAATAACAACAATCGCAATAGGCTCTCTTTTAAGTGGTACTTTATCATCTTTTAATGTTCCGTCACATTGAGCGAATAAAAGTACCCTAAAGCCTTTGCTTGCATATGTTTTTACCAAGTTTTCTACTTGTGCATTTTTTGTTTTAAGTACATATTCAGGAGCACCAAACACAAATGTTTCTCCCGTACTAAACGTAACCGCACTCATTTTTCTTGTACTATTAAATGGCAAAGTTTGTACAGCAGTCAATTCTTTACTGTAACCAAAGTGAGTAATAAGTGCTCTACTTGTTTGGTTATTATCGTCAAGAGCGGTAAGCATTGAGCCTATCAAATTTTCCATTGTATATTTAAGGTCTGTTTTTACTTGAATAACATTGCTAACTTTCATTGTTCCATCGGTAATTGTTCCCGTCTTATCAAGACAAAGCACATCAGTTCTTGCAAGCATTTCAATTGAATAAAGGTCTTGAACAAGAGTTCTTTTCTTAGCAAGCTTGATAACACCAACGGCAAGAGCCATAGATGTAAGCAAGAACATTCCCGATGGTATCATACCAATTATAGCTCCAGCAGATTTTTCTACCACTTCAACCCTATCAGAAAGCAAGCTTGAATTGTTTCTAATAACAAGTATAGCCATTGGGATGATAATAATACCGATTATCTTAATAATTGTATTCAAAGTTCCCATAAGCTCTGACTTTGGTTTTTGGTATTTCTTTGCCTGATCAGCAAGTTTTGCAGTATAAGTATCATTACCAATTTTATCAACTCTTGCGTAACACTTACCACCAACAACAAAACTTCCGCTATAAAGAGTATCACCTTTTGTTTTCTTTATTGCAACACTTTCACCAGTAAGCAAACTTTCGTTAACTTCAACAGTTCCTTCAACTATTATACTGTCAGCCGAAATTTGTTTTCCCGTTTGCAAAAACATAATATCATCCAAAACAAGTTCGTCAACATTAATTTTTACTTCTTGTTTATCTCTAACTACCATAGCGGTTGGAGACGATACTAGGCTTATTTTTTCAATAGTTTTCTTTGCCTTTATTTCTTGAATAATTCCAATACCAGTATTTGCTAGCACAACCAGTAAGAAAGCATAGTTTGTAATAGTAGTAGAGCCGTATACCAAAAGCGCTATCCCCATTGCAAAACAAAGCATATTAAAGAATGTAAAAATATTACCCAGTATAATTCCACCGTATGTTTTGGTGTTCTTATTTGTAACAACATTTACAAGTCCATCTTCTTGCCTTTTTGCAACTTGTTCAGCAGTAAGACCAGTTTTAGAATTTGTTTCAATTCTAACAATCTCTACTTTTTCACTTTTCTTTTTCTTCTTTGGAGTTTCTTCTTTCTGGATAATTCTAGGTGCTTTGATTATGTCTTTTTTCTTCTCTTTCTCAACAGTAGCACCTTCACCTTGAGAGGTGTTTTCTTCCGATATATTTTCGTCATTAATAATGTCGTCTTTTACTTCTTCGTCTTGAACAGGTATTATATCTTTTTCAAGAACTTGAGCGTCGTCAACTTTATTAATTTGGGGTTTTTTTGCAGTTGTTTTTTTACTAGCCGTAGATTTCTTTTTTGTTGTAGATTTCTTGGCTGTAGATTTTTTCGTTTTGTTCGCCATCATTATTTTCCTTAAAATTTAACTATTAAGCTATGAATATTTCATACCTTTATATAAATTATATTAACATATGTTTATTTTAAATTCAAATATTTTGCGAGTTTTTTGGAAATATTTAAATATAAAAAAGAAAAAACCAATTCTAAATCTTGACAAAAAATATTTTTCTTGTTAGTATATATTTAATTCCGTTAAGGCAAGGTGGCGACTTGCTGTTGGAGATACGAAAATGGTATCCGATTAGTTTATCGTTAAAAACAATTAAGGTGGGCTTAAAGCCAATTAGGGTGGAACCGCGGTTTATGATTAATCGTCCCTTAAAATCTACATGCTTTTTGTATTAGATTTTAAGGGATTTTTTGTATCCTAAAAAATATAAAAAGCATAAAACAAATAAAGGAGATAAAGATATGTCAGTAACAATGGAAAAAATAGTAAACCTTTGTAAAAACAGGGGCATCATATTTCAAGGAAGTGAAATATACGGCGGAATGGGAAATACTTGGGACTACGGTCCAGTTGGCGTTGAAATCAAAAACAACATCAAAAAAGCATGGTGGAAGAGATTTGTTCAAGAAGACCCTTCAACTTATGGTGTAGACGCAGCAATCCTTATGAACCCTAGAGTTTGGGATGCTAGTGGACACACTCAAAATTTTGCCGACCCTAAAATGGACTGTAAATCATGTAAACAAAGATTTAGAGCAGACAACCTAATAGAAGACCACTCAAAAGGTAAAGTTTCAGCCGAAGCAATGTCAAATGAAGAAATGGAAAAATACATTTCAGACAACAAAATCAACTGCCCACACTGTGGTAATTTTAACTGGACACCAATAAGACAATTTAAACTTATGTTTGAAACTTCAAGGGGTACACTTGATGGGGAAAAAGATGTCGTATATCTAAGACCAGAAACTTGTCAAGGTGAATATGTTAACTTCCTTAACATCCAAAGAAGCATGAGAGCAAAAGTTCCTTTTGCAATAGCACAAATTGGTAAATCTTTCAGAAACGAAATCACACCAGGAAACTTTATATTTAGAACAATTGAATTTGAACAAATGGAGCTTCAAAAATTCTGCAAAGAAGAAACTTCTTTTGATATTTACAATGAATATAAAGAAAAAGCAAGAAAATTTCTTCTTGATCTAAACTTCAGTGAAGACCACTTAAAATTCCACGACCATGATAAACTTGCATTCTATGCAAAAGCCGCTTGTGATATTTTCTATCTATTCCCAATGGGCTGGAGTGAACTTAATGGTATTCACCACCGTTCAACTCATGACCTTTCACGCCACCAAGAATTTAGCGGAAAATCAATGCTTTATCTTGACCCAATAACTAATGAAAAATATATCCCAACAGTTATCGAATATTCAATAGGTGCAGATAGACTTATGCTTGCCGTTTTAACAGAAGCATATACCGAAGAAGAATTGGAAGGTGGAGACACAAGAATTGTTCTAAAACTACATCCAGCAATTGCCCCTTACAAAGTTGCCATCTTACCACTTCAGAAAAACATTAACGAAAAAGCAATTGAACTTTATAATAATCTATCAAAGAAATTTATGTGTATGTATGACGAAGCAGGTTCAATTGGTAAAAGATATAGACGTCAAGATGAAATTGGTGTACCTTTTTCAGTAACAGTTGACTTTGACACACTTGAAGATAATACAGTTACAATTAGAGATAGAGACACAATGGAACAAATTAGACTTCCAATTGATGAAGTTGAAAAATATATCGAAGAGAAGATTGTTTTTTAAAAATAAAAAAATGTGGAGAAATCCACATTTTTTCTTTTTAAAATTTCATTACATTTATTCCAAATGCTAGTTTTGTTTCTTTATCTACTTTTACTTTTTTAGAAATTTCAATTCCCGCAATTATTAATATTTCATTACCTATTGCTAGTACTGGAGTTGTATTTCTAAGTCTCACTGGCACTTTTTTGTCTATTAAATAATCGCTTAGAGATGTAGTTCCACCACCGAATTTTTCGAATGTATCGCCATCTTTTCTAAATCTCCAAATAGCATCTTTAGGAACTTTTGTAACATCAACCAAATGATTATACCCTTTAATATCCATTTTCTTTGTAACAATAGTATCAATAACACCAAAGTTAGAAATATCTATTTTACCTTTTGAGAATGGATAAGTTTTGTTACTTACTTTTATTTGTCTGTTTGTAAAAGTTATAAAGTTATATTCTTTTATAACTGTTAGTCCATTAGGCAAACTAATCTTTGTTCCATTTTCAGCTTCAATAGCCATAGCTTTTATAAGTTTCAAATGTTTTGTTTCAATGTTTTGACTAATACCGATACAGCCAAGTGCTCTTAAAATAAGCCTAAATACATACGCATCATGATAAACAAAATAATTAGTATATATTCTAGCAATACCCACTTCATGAAGTATAGCATCATCCATTATATTAGATTGAATATACTCTTCATCTTGACGGCAATTTTTTCCAAAAGCAGAAATTGCACCATCTGCATTTGGCCATCTATTTCTAATAAGTGGCATTATTTGATTTCTAATATAATTCCTATTATATTCATTATCGTGATTTGTTTCATCTTCAACATAAGGAATTTCATTTGTAGCAATATATGCTTTAATCTCAGTTTTACTCACATTCAAAAAAGGCCTAATATAAATATCGTCTCTTTTAAAATCCATGCCACTAGCACCAGCAATACCAGTACCCCTAAAAATATTAAGAAGAATAGTTTCTGCTTGGTCTTGAGTGTGATGAGCAAGAGCAATTTTGTCCACCAAACCTTTTGTTACAAGGCTTTTAAATACTCTATATCTACACTCTCTAGCACCTTGCTCTAGCGACAATTTTTTATCTTCAGAAAACTGTTTAGCATTAACCTTAAAATTATGTATTTTAATGCCATTTTTCTTGCAATAATTAATTACAAATTGGCTATCTTGCGCACTAACTTCTCTTATTGAATGGTCAATATTTACAGCAGAAATCTCACAATTAAGTTTATCTTTGTTTGTCCATAGGAAATGCAGTAATGCCATACTATCTTGACCACCCGAACAAGCTACTGCAATCTTTTCTCCGCCATCAATCAAATTATACTTTTTTATATCTTCTAGAACTTTATCCATAAAACCTTCCCCCAAAGTAATTCTTTTCCATTCATTCTACTAGTTACACATTAACCTTCTAGGATTTTATTCAAGTTGATATAATATTCTTCTTCGCTAATTGCTCCGATTTCTCTTAATTTTTTTAATCTTTCAACAGCTTCGCCCATAAGTTCCAATTTTTGTTGTGGGATAACACCATCCGATTTAATTTCAACTTTGCTTTGTTTTTTCTTGCCCATTACAATTCCAACTACAATTGCAAATATACCTGTAAAATACAAACCAAATAAAATTTGGAATATTCCCATTGTTATAACTCTATTTCCAAAGAATTTATCGTTCCTTGCAAACTTATATCCCATATGATAAAACTTAGCACAATACAAAGCATAGAAAAACCCTATAACCATTTCAATACTAAGCAGTGTTATTTGAGTAGACGCTTCTTCAGCCGTATAGTTAAGTTGTTCTATAAGGATTTTCTGAACACTATCCGAAACACCAGCAATATTAAATACTGTCATAATAAATGTAAATGCGTAAAGCCCTACTGTTATATAACATAAAATATATAAAATCTTAAGTCCTAAATTATTGTTTTTTATAGCCATTATTTCACCTCAATTATTTTGTCATCATTTGAAGATTGTGTATACAAATCTTCAATGCTATTTTTGTCTTTTAAAAATATTGCCACAGTTGTCATTGTGTTTGTGAAAATTTCAAAAGAGATTAACCAACTAAGAACAACCAGCCATATCCTTTTCTTTTTTGTAATACTTTGATATCTATTCCCCGAGCCCAATCTAATATTTATAATTCCAAATACCATATAACTTACCGATAATAAGAACATAATTACAAATATTATCGTAACAATAGACATAAACGAACCCGTAAGTTCGTCTGTAGAAACTTTTAAAATTTCTCTACCTTCATCTCCAGCGGGTAATTTCTCAGCAGCAGTTTTAATTCCTTCAACAAGTGCTTTCATTAATTCTTTAAACACCTTTCTCAAAAACAAAACTACAAAGCATACTATTAGCCCTAGAGCCGACACGACTACTTTTAGTATTCCCGATATCAAAAACAATATTTTCTTTGCTTTAATCATTTTTCTCCATCCACCATATCTTCACTCATTTTATTTACAACTTCTTGCAAGTATTTATTAAAATCTTCTTCGCTTATAACACCCTGTTCTTTTAATTCTCTCAAAGTCTTTAATTTACTTGCACTTGCATTTACATCAAAGCCACTTTGTTTATTTACCGAAATTTGACCAGTTCCACTCGACTTTGATAAACACTTAGTAAGTAGTATAGCACTAGCAAGATATCCGCCAAACAATACAATTGTAAAAGTAGTCAAATTGCTTACTGCTGAAATATAAGCAAGAACACAAGTTGTTACAAATAGCCCCTTGTGGTCAAGTGGCTTAGAGCCTTTTAGACCATGTTTTAAAATTTTAATACCCAGTACCAAAAATAGCACTCCTTCGGCAAGCATCATAAAGTAATCAAAAATCTCACCCATGAATGCCAACACATATAGAGTGTGGTCGGGTTGAGCGTCATAGTAACCAGCAAAATCACTAATTATTGATATTACAAACATTGTTAACATCATAGCCAAACTTGCAGTAACTATAAGAACAACACCCGCAGAAATTGCCAACTTATTTTTCTTCAATACTTTCCCCCTAATAGATATTATAATACAACCTATTATATGTAAGTATATCATTACTTTCACAAATAAACAATAAAAACTTTAAAATTTAACTAAAAATATTTAAATTTTATAAAAAAAACCATAATAATATTATTTGTAGAAAAAAGTTGAAAGTGTTATAATTATAGCATGGAGATTAGTGTAAATTTAGAAAAATTAGCCAAACAATTTAAAAAAGAAAAATTATATATTGTTGGCGGATGGGTAAGGGATAGTCTTCTTGGACTTGAGCCAAAAGACATAGACATTACTAGTGCAACCAGTATTAGCACAGTAATGACTATTTGCGAAAAATTAAAATATAAATGCACTATAATAAATAAAAAGCTCGGAACACTTGCCATATCAAAAGACGGGGAAGTTTACGAATACACCCAATTCAGAAAAGAAAGTTATAATCTAAGCGGAACACACTCTCCCGATGAGATTGAATTTGTAAAAGATATCGAAAGTGATAGCCTTAGACGAGACATAACAATTAATGCCATGTACTACGATATCCTAACAGGAGAAATTGTTGACCCAAGACATGGTCAAAAAGATTTGGAAAATAAAATTATAAGAACTTGTAATTCTCCCAACATCACACTTAAAGATGATGGACTTAGGATACTTAGAATTATAAGATTTGCAAGCCTACTTAATTTTAAAATTTCCAAACAAACTTATCACTATATGAAAGTATTTGCTTCTCATCTTACACTCATTTCTAAAGAAAGAATTTTAAAAGAAATTGACGCACTCGTTTCTAGCGACCTAGTGTACAATAACAAAAACCAAATATTTTTAAACAGTTTGAAAAACTTAAAACTAGTACCGTTTATTTTTAACTCAACACTTACAAGAATGAAAAGTTTTGACAAAACTGATATAGAAAATTTTTACAACCTAAATATCCTTTCAAGAAAAATCGGCTTCTACTTTTTAATCATAAAAAATTATCTAAAAAAATACACAAGTGAAAGTCAACTTTTCTATGCAGTAAATATGCTTCTTGGAAGAGATGGAATTAAAGAAAGTACATCAACAATTAACCTTTGCGAAAAGCTATTTACAATATACCAAAACCTGAATTATAATCACGATATTACAAATGCTACAATTAACTATTTAACACTATCTGATAGCGAAAGAGAAATAGTTTATACAAATTTAAATAAAAAATCAAAAACTATACTTTCTGACAATATCTCACTAGTTAAGTCACACAATCTACCGCTTTCGGTACATGAACTAGATATTTCATCCCAAGACTTAATTGATAATAAAATTGATAGAAAGTATATAAGCAAGATACTTTCAACGCTTTATAATCAAGTCATTGAAATGAAAGTAAAAAACCAAAAAGACGACCTTATAAAATTAGCAATTGATATAGATAAAAATTTAAAAGAATTAATAAAGGAGCACTTATGAAAATAATTTATTGCCACCACGCAGAAAGAAACATAAATCCTAAAAAATTAAGAAGTCAAAATGACGAT
This sequence comes from Clostridiales bacterium, assembly GCA_015055815.1. Lineage (GTDB taxonomy): Bacteria > Bacillota > Clostridia > Christensenellales > UBA1242 > UBA11490. The sequence continues at coordinate 24,192 of SVHM01000007.1, read as the reverse complement.
ATTACAGAGAACGGAATTAAAGATGCAGAGTTGGTTGCAGAGAGACTTTCTTCTCAAAAAATAACTGCTATTTACACTTCTCCATTTTTAAGATGTAAAAAGACTGCACAAATTATAAATAGACAATTCAATGTTCCAATTTATGAAGAAGAGAGATTTAATGAAATTGGCAGTGTCGAAGGCGAAGACTGGAAAGACGGTCTACAAAGAACTATGCAAGCACTAGATAATATCTCAAATAAATTTAATGATGACGATACGATATTATGCGTAACAAGTGGAATAAATTTGTCTGGATTTGTATGCTGGAATTTAAAAGAAAAACCACACAAAAATTTCCCTTTCATGGGTGCAGAAAATTGTTCTCCAATAATGTTTTACGATAGAAGCAATCTTTCATATAGAGAAAAAACTTTTGAAAGACCATATATAGCGAATAGATATAGAAAAGATAAAAGATATAAAATAATTGAGCCAACATTTGGAGAAATGAAAGCACAACTTAAACTTGAATTAAAAAGACAAACAGAACTTATGCATATCTTTACCGACAAAACAAGAAGAGAAAATCATTTAATGAAACTAGGTGAACTAGAAAGAGCAAGAGACTTAGGCGAAATAGAAGTAAGAAAATATCTAGCGAATAGACTAGCACTTGATAGCTTCCAACTTATAAAAGATATTGCTACTTGTGAAAACATCGACCCACTTTCTATACAATCAACAACAGCCCTTGATTTAAGCGAAGAAAGATGTATAGAAAACTTCACCGCTTTTGTAGAAAGACTTTTCTATGTTGATACAAATATCCAAGAAACACTTATGCTTATCTATTCAACAATAGTAAGCTATATTAACTACAATGAAATTTCTTATGAAGACGTTATGAAATATAGTGTTATTGAAGAAGATGAGAAAGGCTCATACACAAAAGGCAAATTTGTTTGCAAAATATAATTAATTTTAAAGATGGATAAAAGTCCATCTTTTTTATTTCATGAATAATTACTTTTAAATAATTCAAAATAAATTATATAGGAGTAATTATGAAATCAGTTACAAAGAAAACATCTTCCAAAGACAAAACAAATAAAATCCTAGCAATCATTACCCTTCTTTCACTCGCTTTAACTGTAATTATTCTAGGTCAATTTGCTATTCTTGATTATAACACAAATAAAATTTTGCGTGATGGCACTGTTATAAACGGACACAATTTATCCGGACTGTCCAAAGACGAAGCATCAGCAGTACTTATTAGTGATTTTAAAGATAAAGCAGAAGACTTCTCTCTTACGATAAATAACAATGAAGACAGTTGGACATTTACCAAAAAAGACTTTGAGATAAATAGTGACATACACACAATACTAGATATGAGCCAAGACAAAGCAACACTACTAAATACCAAACAAGATGAAGTCAATCTCCTTACTCAGTTTGACAAAATGGGCGGGTCAATAAATGTCGCAATCAACTATATCTTTGTAGGTCTTGATGACAAAATAAACGAAATTATTAAACTTACAGAAAGTGAACCTTTAAATAGCGAAATCACATTTACACCAAATAACGCAAAACCCTTTCACATTACAGAAAGCAAAAACGGAAAAAGAGTAGACAAATCAAAATTATATAAAGACATCAACGAACAATTTTTAACTTCAAACACAATAAATGTTGACCTGTCTTTTATAGACGAAATCCCTACAATTACCAAAGAATATAACGAAACTCTAACACAAAAAATCGCTACTTTTTCTACAAATGTAGCAGATAGTACTGGCGGAAGAAAACACAATGTAAAATTAGCACTTGAAAAATTTAACGGCTTTATTTTAAACCCACACGAAACAATTTCTTTTAACGAAATCACCGCACCACACACAACCGAAGCGGGATATAAAACAGCAACTATCATATACAACGGAGAATTTACAGACGGGGTTGGCGGTGGCATATGTCAAGCAAGTTCAACTTTATACAACGCACTACTTTTAAGTGGTGTTGAGATAAACGAAGTTCACAAACACACCCTACCAGTTAGATACGTTCCGCTTGGGCTTGACGCTATGGTTTCAGAATATACAGCCGACCTAAAGTTTACAAATACAAGTGACTACCCAATATATATTAAAACTTCTTCAAATAGCAATAGTGTAACAGTTGAAACTTTTTCACATCCACTTGAATACACATATAAAACTAGAAGCGAAACAATCGAAACAATTGAAAGTCCGGGAGACAAAATAATAGAAGACACAGACGGCAAATACTCAAGCAAAGTTTTATTCAAAGGGGAATACTTCCGTATAAGCTATCCAAAAGAAGGCTATGTAGTCAAAGCTTATCTTCAAAAGTATAAAGACGGAAACCTTATTTCAGAAGAAGAAATACGTAGTGAAGTATACAAATCTCAAATGGGAGTTGTTGTTGAAGGAGCAGAACCACTACCATCAGGAGTAAATCCTATAGATAATGGAGTTACCATTTATACAAATTCATAACCAAATTTAAAACTTGAACTATAAAATTTTTAGTTCAAGTTTTTTGTTATCCATATTCATGCATAATAAATTATATGCAAACATATGAATAAATCTAAAAAGATTGCATATATGCCTGTGGATAACTCTCACACAAACACACAATAACACCATTTTTTAGTATTTATTCGAACGAATATCAAACTTTAGTTGTGGATAAATGCACATTTTGATGTGGATAAGTGGATAACTTTTACACTTTTGACCAAAATTTATTCATTTTTACGTAAATTTATACGATTTTAAATAAATATACATTAAAATTTATAAAAATTACCATGTGAAAATGTGGATAACTTTTACACTCATGCAAAACCACCTATTTAAGCCTTATTTACCCGTCAAGCAAATAACACCCCTTTTTAAAATAAATATTTATTCTTAACAAATCAAAATAAAAAAGCAAAGAATAATCTTTGCTTCTAATCATTATTCACAAATGTTACTTTTGCAAATATAATTTTTAATTTCTTTAATTGTTTGTATTTTATAAATCTTCTTTGAAGACACAATAAATCAACCATTTCCCACAAAAACACCCAACTAGCAACTTCTAATAATTCAAGTATCAAAAAAGGTGTATTTATAGCACTCAAGATGTAAAGTAGACCAAACCCCACAAGCCCCGCAATTAACATTATCATTGACATTATAAGGTTCGTTTTTAATTTTTTATCAATCTCTGCAAATTCATTAATATAATAGTTTTTTATAGCATTTTTATATACTGCTTCTTTTTCACTATTAACCTTATTGCATTTGATTTTCAAATGTATATTCTGCTTGGGCTTTATTGGTTTAACCACATTATCAATAAAGCTAGCCATTTCATTACTAATTATCTCTCTTCCTTCAGCTGTAAAATCAGAAAGAACAGAACTTTCATCTTTAATAGTTAAATGAACAATCACAGTATCCCTTTCTTCATTATGCTCATTTAATCTTTTTATCTTTTCTTTTGTTTTCTTAATTTGTTCTCTTGTTGTTTTCATATTTTTCCCTTATATCAAATATTTTACCACATATCGCATAATTTAAAAAATATTTAACTAAAAAAACAAAAATTTATTTTAACAAAAACAAATAACACAATAATATTAATTATTTATTTTATATAGTTATTTTCTTCTATAATATCTTGAACTTCTTCATCAGAAACCCCCCATTCAGGGCTATAAACATAAATATTTTTGTTTATACCAGGAGATACATGTTTATATTTTTCTGAATATTTATTTCTGAAATAATCTGCGCCATCAAAATCAGCCACTTCTTCAATAAATCTCAAGTTTTTATCTTTAGTTTTCTTTAAATAATCTACATAACCCTCTAAAGTATCATCAGGAGACCTACATTCACATAGCTCAACAAAATACGGTTTTTTAGCCAACGCACTTTTTTCAACAATATAATCAATCGCATCACAAGGCGCTTGTCCCACTATAACACCAAAATCACTAATATCCGTCTTTGGACCCATAAATCCGTTTATAGCTTTTACATTCATTTTTGCCAAAACATCTACCGGCAAATGAAAATTATCCATAGACGAAACATCTTTCATACCTTGAGCAATAAGCATTGATGAATAAGGAACAAACCCACTACCCACTTCTAATAGAGAGACATTTCCAAGTCTACCTTCTTTTACCAACTGCACAACCGAGCATGCAAAACGCTCATTTCTATTAAGGTTATACCTATACGTGCTAACCTTCCATCTATCAAGCAACCAAATTTTATTCTCTGCATATTTTTTTAAATTGCTCCACTCAAGAACATTATTAATTACAAATGCATCCTTATGCTCTTTAATAAAGTCAACAAAATCACCATGCATAAGATAAACAATATGCTCAACACCATCAACTTCATTCATTAGATAAACATTAAATAGTTTATCAACCAACACGCAGTTATCATACTTATGCTTATTTAAAAGCATACTTTCCAAAATTTGTTTTGTTTCTTCTTTCATAACCCCAATTCCCCTTATTATATATATTTTACCATATATATAGTATTTGTCAATAGGTAAAAAAAGAAAGTGTACATACACACTTTCATAAAGTTATTTAAATATAACTACCCCAAAACATCAAATATTTCAGACACATTTTCACCCAAATTAATATAAAAACACCTGCCTGAATATTCCCCGTTTATTTTTCTATAAACATTAACACCACCCATATCTTTTTCAAGAAAAACAAGTAAACTTTCAAAATTCAGTCCATCACACTCACACAGCTCTTTAAAATTAAATTCAATCCAGTTTTTGTTTTCTTTTTCTTTTAATACTTCATCATTAATAGCAACACCCAAAGCAGGTACTTGATGACTACCATCTAATATTTTTTCAACAAAATCATTAAATATCGTATAATATACATTTTCCCTATCAATCACATATTCATTCTGCGACATCGAAACTTTTACACTATCGGCACTCATTATCGCTTTTTGCACACTATCAAAATTTATCCCACTCATAATACTTACTACCCCCAAACATATAGATAATATATTTATCATTCCATACCCCATTATACTTAAAATAAATTTATTTTACAAATATATTAAACAAAAATTTAGCCACCCACTACACTTAATAGATATTATTTGCCAAACAAACATAAAATATGCTAATATATTTTTGTCATGGAGGAATATTAATGAAAAATATTTTAATTATCGGTGCTGGACCAGCTGGAATTTTCACAGCACTAGAACTTCTAAAACTAGGCTACAAAGAAAAAATCACCCTTATTGAGCAAGGTCGACTTATTGAAAACAGAGTTTGCCCTAAATCAAAAACTCACGAATGTACACACTGCAAGCCATACTGCAATATCACATCTGGATTTAGTGGAGCAGGAGCATTCAGTGACGGAAAGTTATCTCTTAACTATGAAGTAGGCGGAGACTTGCCAAATCTTCTTGGAGCAAACATTGTTCAAGACCTAATAGATTATACAGATAAAATATATCTTGAGTTCGGTGCAGACACACACGTTGAAGGTGCTGAAGAAACTGATGAAATTAGAGAAATAAGAAAATCTGCGACCATTGCAGGACTTAAACTTGTAGACTGTCCAATAAGACATTTAGGTACAGAAAAAGCACACGAGTTATACTACCAAATTGAAAAATATTTAATTGAAAATGACGTTGAAATCCTTGCTAATCAAACATGTACAGATGTAATTATAGAAGACGGAAAATGTCTAGGAGCAATTGTAAATAATGAAAAAATATTAGCCGACGAAGTAGTTATTGCAACGGGAAGAAAAGGTGCCGACTGGTTAGATAATATGTGTAGACTTCACGGTATCGGAAGAGAAGCTGGTGTTGTAGATATTGGCGTAAGAGTTGAAGTTAGAAATGAAGTTATGGAGAAAGTAAACAAAGCTTTATACGAGTCTAAACTAATAGGCTGGCCACAACCTTTCTGTAATAAAGTTAGGACTTTCTGTCAAAATCCCGGTGGGTTTGTGGCACAAGAGAATTACGATAACGATTTAGCAGTTGTAAACGGACATAGTTTCAAAGACCTAAAATCAAACAACACAAACCTTGCAATTTTATGCTCACATAGATTTACATACCCATTTGACGACCCAATAACATATGCAAAAAAAGTTGGCGAAATGGTTAACATGCTTGGCGACGGACACATACTAGTTCAACGACTTGGAGACATCAAAGCAGGAAAAAGAACATGGCAAGAAGAATTGTCTCGTAGCAATTTAAAACCAACCCTTACCGACGCAGTTGCAGGAGACATAACCGCAGCAATGCCATATAGAACACTTGTCAATATATTAAACTTTATTGAACAAGTAGACAAAGTTGTTCCCGGCTTTGCAAGTAATGAAACTTTACTATACGCACCCGAACTTAAATTTTATAGCAACAGAATTAAAATGGACACTTCACTTAACACCAACGTCAAAAATCTTCACTGCCTAGGCGACGCAAGTGGATGGACAAGAGGCCTTATGATGAGTAGCGTAATGGGCGTCTACATGGCCAGACAACTTATGAAATAAAATTACAAAAAGAGTTGAAAATGTTTTAATCGTAAAAGTTATTTTTTAACTCTTTTTCTTTATTTAATTCACAACCCTTAACACATTATAATATTTTTTATAAAATATAATTCACACATAAACAACTTTTCAAAATAAAAAACGCATACATACAAAATTAGCAGAAAAATGAGTAAAGCATAATTCATAAACACCAAACATAACAAAACAATTAAAACAAACTCAACCACAAAATTTTTTTACATTCAATTGCAATTTATAAACAATTATGTTATACTTACATTGTTTTTAAAATCAAGTTCCCTTAGTTAAACGGATATAACAAGCCCCTCCTAAGGGCTAGTTAGGGGTTCGATTCCCTTAGGGAACGCCATAAACACAAAAAGATGCGAAATCTTTTCGCATCTTTTTCTATTATTCATGACCACTTCCATACAACAACAATATATGTGTTTGTAAATTCTATTTCTTGTACAGTCTGATTATTTGACCTACTTGTTATTGCCATTACAAAAGTTACCAAACCAATTCTACCAACAAACATAAGCAATGCAATAATTAATTTGCTAAATGTCGTTAAAATTGGAGTTATTCCCACAGACAGTCCCGTCACACATACAGCACTTGTGCTTGTAAATACACCATCCATAAAACCAAGCCACTGCCAATTGGCATTTGAAAACGCCAAGCTCAGTAGAAAAGCTCCAAGTAAAATTATGCCCAAATAAGCAAGTAAAATCCGCATACTAGCAGAAAGCCTAAATCTTTTAATGTATTTTTTCATAGTTAAAATTATATTATTCCCCCTAATTTTTGCCAATTAAACGGTACCACTATTAAAAAGGACCACCTTAAAAAAAGATTTAATCATTTGATTAAACCTTTTTACATTTTGAATACTTTGTCGTTATCTTTTATTTCATTTACAATGGCTAGTATATTTGATATGTCATCATAAAATCTTCCAAAAAGTGCATCAAATGATACTTTACTTGAAACCACAAGTTCAAATAAATTTCGTGACATACCCAAATACATTTTTCCTTCTTTTTTAATGGATATCTTAAACCCATTTACCCTTTGTGAAAATGCCATTAATTTATTCATCATTGTTGGTGTAAGTATTACCAATGCTTCCAACTGATTATCTGTATAAACTTTAAACTTTTTATTAAAATTTATATCTTCTAAAACAATTTTCTCCATACCCCAATCATGATTATTTATATTCAAATTGCACTTAAACTTAAAAGGAAATTTTACATACCCCAAAACCCCCTTGTACACAGTATCTGTCGTAGATGAAGTTGAGCCATCTGAATTTCTTTTTTCATCTTCTTCTGTTACACACAAATCGCAAATATTTAACTTTACTCCCGATGGAGAGCCGTCATTTTTTGGAATATCCACAATAAGCAAATCTTCACCCCTGTAATCGTCAAAATGCTTACTACCAAAACCACTTTCACAATATATTTCTTTATCTAAAAACTCTTCACCTTGAAAAGAATATTCAAAACCCTCCATTAATATTTTAATAATATCGCTGGCATATTTTTCTTTTAGATTATCTCTTTTACTAGTAAATACAACATTAATAATCAATATTGAAAATATAATCGAAACAGGCAGTATTGAAAGTGCAAAAAAAGATGTTGAAAATGCTACAATAAGCGAAAAAACAACTTCTACAGTAATGACTATTTTTGTAATATTATTTTGCATTTTCTTGTCTTTTTCAATTTTTTCTAGTTCTTCTTGTGGTATTAATTTTTTACATCTTTCTTTAAATTCTTCTCTTGAAATCATCAACTACTCCATGTTTATCTTAGGCGCTAAATTTTCACCAACTTCAATAGTAAATAATTCTTCCCTTTCAAAACCAAATGATTTTGCAATCATTGTATTCGGGAAAACTTCTATATGAGTATTATATACATTCACATTACTATTATATATTCTTCTAGCAGACGCTATCCTATCTTCAACATCTACAAGTTGTTCTAACAAACTTTTAAACATTGTATCAGACTTTAATTTCGGATAATTTTCAGATATAGCAACAATATTTTTCATTTGCGGAACTAGTTTGTTTGCATATTCTAATTTTTGTTTTTCGTCAGTTTCTTTAACGGCTAAATTTCTAAGTTTAGTAACTTCCGTTAAAACTTCCTTTTCATGCTCAGCAAACTTTTTAACTACTCTTACAAGATTGGGAATTAAATCAAAACGCAATTTTAGTTGCACGTCGATTAGAGACAAACTCTCTTTAACTTTGTTTTTGTATTTAATTAGAGTGTTATATTTTGAAACCATCACGACAAGAAGAATAACCGCAACTCCTACAAAACCAATGCTTATAGGTGCTAAAAATGGCGCAGAAACAAATATAGAAAGCCCTATAACAACAAGCAAAATTTCTATTAAAACAAACCCCACCACAAAACCTTTCTTTTTCATCTCAACACTCCTTTAATTTTATGGTAGTATAACACACAAATAAAATAATTCATAGTAATTGCAAATTAATTCTATTTAAAAAAATTTTAAAAGTATCTTTTGATGAAATTTTAAATATAAATTAAAATAAATTTTTATCCTACCAGTATTTTTTTGTTTATTATTTTACAACTTGACTTATAATTGTTATAATGAAATTAGAAATTTGATTATAGGGAGAATGAAATGGCGGAAAGATTTATATTAAATGAAACTTCGTATTTTGGCAAAGGTTGTAGACAAGTACTTGCTGACGAAGTTAAAGGCAGGGGTTACAAAAAAATATTAGTTGTAACCGACAAAACACTTCTTGAATGCGGTGTCACAAAAAAAGTTACAGACGTGCTAGATAAAGCAAAAATACCTTACAAGGTATTCTCAGACGTTAAACCAAACCCAACTGTTAAAAATGTTCAAGCGGGCGTAAAAATGTGCACAACTTATGGCGCTGATGCTATAGTTGCCGTTGGTGGTGGTTCGGCTATTGATACAGCAAAGGGTATTGCAATAATAATGACAAACCCAGATAATGCAGACGTAGTATCACTAAGTGGCTTATCTAATACAAAAAATAAATGTATGCCACTTATTGCACTTCCAACAACACATGGAACTGCAGCAGAAGTAACAATTAACTATGTAATAACAGACGAAAAGAAACAAGTAAAAATGGTTTGTGTTGACCCACACGATATCCCAGTAGTAGCAATTGTAGACAGTGAACTTATGGAAAGTCTTCCAAAGCCTACTGCCGCAGCAACAGGACTTGATGCCCTAACTCATGCAGTTGAAGGATATATTACAAAAGGTCACAACTTAATGGCAGACATGTACCACATGAGAGCTATTGAACTAATTTTTGAAAACTTAGAAAAAGCAGTTAACGAAAAAAACCCTGACGCTATTAAAAAAATGGCACTTGCTCAATATATTGCCGGTATGGGATTTTCAAACGTTGGACTAGGCATTGTTCACTCAATGGCACACCAATTAGGTGCTGTTTACGACACTCCGCATGGAGTTGCAAATGCAATACTTCTTCCAACAGTTATGAGATTTAATGGTGTAGTTTGTGCAGACAGATTTAGAGAAATTCTTTGTCATATCGGTAGACCAGACGCTCTTCATCTAAACGACCAAGACGTTATAAATACGTTTGTTTGGAAAATCACTGAACTTTCTAAAGCAGTTGGAGTTACCCAAACAGTTAAAGACACTGGTTGCAAAGAAGAAGACATTGAAATGCTTGCAGAAAAAGCAATGGCTGACCCATGTATGCCAGGTAACCCTAGAGAAGTTACAAAAGAAGACTTCATAAGACTTTTCAAAGAAGCAATGTAAACAGCAAATAAAAAAAGAAACATGTTAGTTTTAAACTAATATGTTTTTTCTTTTAAAATTTATTTTTTCTTAAAAATTTTGTAATACAACAAAAATTTATAAACACTACCATTTCTTTCGGGTAAAAGTTCATAATACTCACCATTTGCAGAAAACACAAGTCCGTATTTGCCATAAATAGCCATGTCTATTATATCTTCCATCTTAAATTCGACTTCACCACATTTTAAAAGGTTGCCATTCATTACAACCTTTCCGCTTGAAATCTTCAATTTGGAATGGTCTAATTGTATTGAATTTAAAACACTATTTGGTGAAATGTAATCTACATTATTTTTTATATCGCTATCAATTTCTTTCTCAAGCCACTTATAACCATCATAAATTGTTTTAAACTTAGTGCCTTCTAAGAAACCATATTCAGTATACTTAAATTTATGTCCACAACTTAAACACACTACCCCGTCACCACTAGACTTAAGACTATCCATACACTTACAATCTGGACATTTAAACAATAAGTTCTCTATGCCTTCGGCAATACCTTTACCTTTATACCTTTTATTTAGTATAAGTTGAGTGTTGCTAGCTTCTTCATATATATCGCTTTTTATAATTTTATAAATTTCATCTTCAGACATTTTCTCAATGTCTTCTTTTGAATATATATTTACAGGTGCACCCGACACATAACCTTTTCTACATTTAGATGTTGACCAGTTAGGAGAAACGAAATATCCACCCGTAATTTTATATGTCACAAGTCCACATTTTGCAGATTTTATCATCTTAGCAGTTGACGGCAAAATACTCCCCGTTTCACCATTCCATGACCTTACACCTTCAGCAAAAATGCAAACACTATCTCCCCTTTTAACTTTCCTCAAAACTTCCATAACAGTCGACGCACCAACCGTTCCTTTATATCTAATTATTGGTGCTAAGAAATAATCTAAAAGTTTATAAGCAGTACCCCATCTAGTTATGTGTTCACTCGCAACAAAATACATTTGTTTATTAAAACTACTAGCCACAAATAACGGGTCAAAATCTGTTGTATGATTAGAAACAACTATATAATTCTTTGGTAATTTTTTTGCCTTTTTATACTTATACCTAAACTTAATTTTTACAAACAATCTAACTAGCGGTATAACTAAAGTATAAAAAATTTTATGTCTTACTCTATGCTCTTTTTTCTTTTTTTGTTTAGCCATTATTTAATTCCTTTTATACAATCACCATTTGTTTACAACTTTTTCCGCAAAGCCTATTTTGTCAACAACTTCAATCTTTTTGCCATTATCTAGTACGATTGTGCCATTAAATCTACCAAATACTTGATGTTGATTTGAAGAAATAACAAGCGCACTTGTAAAAGATTTTCTATCAATTATAGGAGTAAACGTCATTTCAAATCTTTTGTCGCTTGAAGTAAATTTCCATTCTTCCATGTAGAGTTCTCTACCCTTTTTATCAAGTGGAATTTCAAATTTAACATCTTCAAGTTTATGTGCGACACCATCATAAAAAACCATATTCTCACTAGCACTACTTGTATCACCAAAACCATAGCCTATATTAAAACCAACACTATGTCCATCCACATCAAAACAACCAGCACCCCAGTACCATGTATTTTTATATGTCCAAACACCCCTTCCCCAATCAAGAATTCCTTTAGCGGTCGAGCTTTCAAAATTAATTTCATTAAGCCCAAACACAACCTTTCCTTGTGCCACCATCCCCACAATTTTTTGGTTGTAATAAAATCTCTTTGGCTTCTTAAATGGTGTAACTATAACCATGCTTTCTTTTGGCTCTTTTGTAAGAGTTATGTCAGCAGTAAATTGTTTGCCATCATTGAAATTATCATACCTTACTTTTAGGTGTCTACTTTTTCCATCATTAATAAATTCAATCGCCACATCTTTTGAGTTGTATACCGAATTGTCCATAATAGAATTATTGGGCAAATTAAATTTACCCATCGGAAATAAAGTCATTTTTGACTTAGTAATTTCATTTGGCTTTTTAAAATCAATAAGAGACACACTAAGCATTCCCATATAACCATTATCTGCAATTGTAAATGCAACGGCATAGTTTTCATCATACACAAGATAATAGTCCCATTCTTTTATTCTTAGTTTACTACTTTTTATACTTTTTCTATCATACTCTAGTATCATCTTTTTTGAATACCCAACATCTCTTAGATTACCTTTCTTATCAAGCAACTTACCCGGAATAGTTATTTCTCTTTGCATACTCATTACCCCACAACATATATATAAATATATTCTATCAATAAATTTCATATTTACAAAATCAATTTAGGCAATATAAAAAAGCAACAATTAATTTTGTTGCTTATAAAATCATAACTTTTTATTTCTTTGTTTTATCATCTAGTCTTTTTAGAAGTGAAGACAATTCTTTTTTCTTTTCTTCTTTGCCTTCAGTTCTTTTGCCAAACAACCCACCAGATGTTGCAGGTCTTTCAATCGTCTTTTTTACTTCCGCTTGCTTTTCTTGTGGTTTTTCTTCAGCTTTCTGAACATCTACAGTTTGAGTATTTACACCATTAGCATTATTCTCAGCCAGCCTTTCAGTAGGTTTTTGAACTGTTTGTTTGGCTTCTAGTCTTTGAGATGTATTTTTCTTCTTTTCGACCATTTTACCATTCATAAGCCCAGCAGTAATATTAAGCAACCACGACTTAGGTGTAATTTTAGTCAAGAAATAAAGGAATTTATACTTTCCACCAACTATATAAAAAGGTCTCAATTTTTTCTTTTGGATAAGCTTAAATATCTTAGCACCGCATTTGTCAACTGGCATTCTCTTGTTTTCTCTGCCGTCATTTTTCTCAGTAGCAGTTTTTATTCTATCGCCATATCTTTCATTAGTTTCAAAATGTTTAAGGCGATTGTTTGTAAAGTTTGTCTTAATATCTCCCGGACAAATAGCACAAACGTCAATGCCAAGTGGTTTAAGTTCCATTTTTAGTGAAAATGAAAAGTTTAGCACTGCCGACTTAATAGCACCATATATTGACCTAAAAGGAACTGGGAACAACGCCATTGCACTAGACATATTAATAATCTTACTACCTTCAGACATAATAGGCAAAGCAAGTCTCACACAATGCAAAACACCATATAGATTTACATTAATAAGTTTCTCAATATCTTCATTTGGAAGTAGTTCGGTTACACCACTCATGCCCACGCCAGCATTGTTTATGAGAATATCAATTCTTCCATACTTTTCTTTAATATCATTAAAAACTTGTCTCATTTTAATTTCGTGAGAGACATCCGCCATATAATGATTACTATCACCTTCACTTCTAGAAATTGTAAGGACCTTATCCCCACAACCTTCAAATAAATTTTTAAGTTCCAAACCAATACCACTAGAAGCACCAGTAATTACAACTATTCTAGACATATTTTCACCTTTAAGATATATTTTTATCATTTTATCATAAATTATATAAAATTAACAATTATTTAAACACAAAAATAAAAAAATATAAAACGATTGCTTTTTAAAAATAAATTTGCTAGAATAAAATATATCAAATCAAAAAAGCACTATAAACAAAATCATTTAACACCAACCAGATAACAACTAAATATTGGGGTGTCGCCAAGTGGTTAAGGCTACGGACTCTGACTCCGTCACCGTGGGTTCAAATCCTACCACCCCAGCCAAGTGAGAACCAGTTGAACACGGAAATAAAGCCGTTTTTCAATGGTTCTTTTTATTTCTGCTCAAAAAACACCCTAAAAAATGCATAAAAATTAGGTGTTTTTAACATATAAAAAAACACTCATTTTTGAGTGAATAGATTTTTGTTTTAATGTATAAAAAAACAATACCCTCCTTTTGTCTTTTGTTGTTCTGTTGTATCATATTTTTCGTAAAACACAACCGAATGAAAAATATTGAGGTAAGTTAAGAAAATATATTATCTTTAAGATTGTTTAATATAATTGCAGTTGAAACAATTTAATAATTTGGTTATATGTCAGGATTAATTCCTGGCATTTTTTTGTTTTATATCTTGGAACAATATTTTATCATTTTTGTTCGGTTGTCTTTTACATTAGGATTTTAAGTAAAAAGATAAGTGCCAAAATATGATACAACGCCTCTGCCAAAAGGCAAAAGGAGGTATTTAATATGAAAAATATAATAGAAAAAATCAATCACAATAACAAATATTACATGAGTGAATATGATTTTTTCGATGGTGAATATCATTGCATATTTAACATTTTAGAAATAAAAGAAAACTATGTAATATGTTCACTTAATAAAGCTGGTAAGTTTTCAGTACAAGAATACGATTTATACCTAGACAAAGAAAACAACTTGTATTTTGAATACGGTCCAGACTTTGACAAGATTTATATAGAAGATTTTGAAAATTTAAATTAAGGAGTAAAAAAATGAATAACATTAAAGAATTTTTAGAAAACAAAAACATTAGAGAAATGATAATCAATAAACCAACATATAGCTTTGCTACAAAACTATTTAAAGTTAATTTTGATAGATTTGATTATGTATATGTTATTGATTATATCGAAAACAAAAAGCCAAGAAGATGCGATAAAGCTGAATTTGGTGGAATTATAGATACTGAAACAAATAAACTATATTTTGTAAATTACTATTTAAAAAACTATTGTGGAGATATTAAAAGTATAAGCGAAGAAGAAATAAATGAACAATACAACGAAATGTTAAGAATTGCATACGACAATTTTGCAGATACAGTTACAGATGATAGTGTGCCAACCGAAAATGAAATTGCTTGTGCAAAAAGTGATGCTGAAAGTGATTATTATTACAAAAGACAAAGAGATAAATCTTTAAGTTATGGAATATCAAAGAGCAGAGATATAAGCGAATTAGTTAAATTCGTAGAAAACCCAAAAGAAACGATTAAAGATTATATTGAAATGTTAGAAGCAAAAGATAAAACTTTAACAAATGCAATTAAATACAAAAAAATGATGCAAAGATTAGAAAATGAATTTATAGAGAAAATTAAAACCTTACCAGAATACAAAAATTTAAGATTAGCAAAACAAATTAATTATTCAGTTCCTACAGATGCGAAAACTGTAAATTTATTTTATAAACTAAGTAATGGTGAAATAATTGAAGGCAAACTTGCAACAACGGTTTTTGACTGCAAGCCTTATCATACAGGCGAAAATATGCACTTTTCTAGTTTTAGCCTTAATAAAGAAGCAAGAGACAGAATTAGGTATATAGACGGATATAGCCGAAATGATATTTATATAAATAATATAGAAAAAATTACTTATAAAGGAAAAACATTATATCAAAAGGAAGAATTAATATGAGAAATACAAAAGAAATAAAATCATTACTTACAGCATTGTATTGCTTAAATCAAACAGGACACAACGATCAAGATATAACTAAAATATTAAAATATACTTTTAATAGAATATTTAATTGTAATACAAATATGCTTACTTTAATTTGTTGTGGAAGAAATAAAAAAGATATTATGCCTGAAATAATACAACTACTTAAAGAAGATACAAAGTTGGTGTTTGATGAAGAATAAATATGGATATAAAATCTGCTATCGAGAATACGGTAAGACAAAACTTAAAATACATTTAATTACCAACAGTTTCGATTTAGCAAATTGGCGAGTTCAATATTATGAAAATCATGAACAATTAGATAGAAAAACACACAAGTTAATAAAAGAACCTACTTGGTACATATTACCTATCAAAACATATATAGAATACAAATTTTTATGGCGAGGTTGTCCGTTCTAAACGGATAGCCTCATTTTTATTTTATAAGGAGTACAAAATGATAAAATTAAAACTTGAAACAAATACCGAAGAAGAAAAATTAATAAAAGAATATTTAGAAAATAATGCAAGTGAAACACTCGCTGACAAAATTAACAATGGAACAAAAATTATAAAAGATAATAAACAACTACTTAATAAAAAAGACTTCAACGGATTTCTAAATTATGCAAAAGAACAAGCTAAAAGTTCTGTTAAAAATGGTGTTGCTATGATACATCACGAAACAGTGTTTGGTTGGGCAATACATTATTTTGAAGAAGATAGTATTGAAGGAACTTTATATAATGAAGACGGAACTGAATATAAAAAGATTGTTAAAACTGAATACAAACCACCTGTGACAAAAGTTGAAGTAAAAAAGAAACCAGAAAACGAACAAGCGAATTTCCTAGATATGTTTAGCAATCAAAACAAACAAGAAGAAAATGAAGTTGAAGAAGAAACTATCGAAGAAAAGAAAATTGAAAATCCATTAACAAGAGAACAAATGGAACTGCTTGTAAAAACTTTTGATGAGCCAGAATTAGAAGAAGAATTAAGATTATTAGATAAACAAGAAAAACAACAAAAAGAAATTATTGAAAAGCATATAGATATGGAAACAGGTGAAGTCTTGACAACACAAATGATAGATAATGAACTTATAGAAATATTAAACAAATTATTAGATAACAAATTGAAGGTGAGCATATGATAACAAAAGATTTAAAACAAATACCAAATTATATAGTAAATAAGATAAAAAATTTAGATAGTGAAAATAGACTGCTAGGAAATAATGGAACAACATATTATTCATACTTTACTAAATTCAAAGGCGATTTAACACAAATTACAGTTGCTTGTAAAACAAAAGATAAACAATGGTTTTGTAAACAAGTCGTTGTTAGACCTTTACACTCAGAAGTTTGTTATGTAAAAGATATTGAATATTCATTATTTGGATATACAACAGGTTGGTATAATCAAGCAATAGGTTGTTATAATCCACGAACTACTGATACAAGATGGTGTGACGCACCGACAAAATATTATAACTTATATGTTAAGATTATTAATAAAAGTTATATTCAAAAACAATCGAAATATAAATATTCTGCAATAAATCAATATCCATATTTGGACTTGTTTAAATATTTAAGAATATATGAAGAATACCCACAAACCGAATATCTAGTTAAAATGAAATTATCTCAATTTGCAACTAATAAAACAATACTTAAACTAATAGGCAAAGATAAAAATTTTAGAAAATGGATAGTTGCAAATAAAGAGATTTTACAAAATAAATACGGAAGATATAACTATATTTCTGCACAAGACATACTATATGCATACAAAAATAAAATATCTATTTTAGAAGCACAACAAATAAATAAAGCAATTAAAGAGTTGAATGAAGAATATATTTTTAAAGCTCATCTAAAAAATATTATAAAAAGAAATGAAGTAGTTAAGTTTTATAAATATCTTAATAAAAATCATGCAGATTGCAATTCTTATTGGGACTACTTGAAAGCTTGTCAAAACCTAAATTTAGATATAACAGAAGAAACAATAAAATATCCAAAAGACTTTGTAAGAATGCACGATTTAAGAATTGACGAATATGAAAAGATTAAACTATTAGAAGACGAAAAAGCAAGAAAAGAATTATACAAAAACTTTAAACAAATCGCTAATAAATATTTATCACTTGAAAGATTATTAATTAAAGATGATTATGTTTGTATAATTGCAAAAAGTCCAGCAGAACTTAAACACGAAGGTCAAATATTACACCATTGTGTAGGAAGAATGAATTACGATCAAAAATTTGTAAGAGAAGAAAGTTTAATATTCTTTATACGAAATAGACTATCACCTAATACACCATTTGTAACTTTAGAATATTCATTAAGAAATCATAAAATACTACAATGTTATGCCGAACATAATACAAAACCAAATGAAGCAGTATTAGAATTTGTAAATAAAAAATGGCTACCATATGCAAATAGAAAATTAAAGAAATTGGTGGCATAAATAGGAGGAAATAAAATGTATTTAACAAAAGGATATGTAACAAAAAAATTTGAAACAAAAGAAGAAATATTTAACTATATTAAACAAGATTTAGACCAACACAAATTAAGTTACAAATTAGTATTTAAAATAATCAAAAAAGATATTGAAATATATGTTTATCAATATCACACTTTATATATGGAAATGTACATGATACATAATGATTTTGATTTAAGTAATAGGAGTATAAATTATGATAAGTAGATTTAGAATTACAGGATATTATCCAGAAAAAGACTTTTGCTTTATACTAGATTCAAGTGGACTGTATGAGAAAAAATGGCAATTCAGTTCATACCTAATACAAAAAGGTATTAAAGTATTAGAAGTTCACGATATTGAAAGCGTAAGAGATATTAACATATCTAAAACATATTTAGAACCAATCAATATAGTATTAAAGGCAATAGCAAAAGGCAAACCTGAATATATTGAATATGAAGGACAAAAAGCAATTAAAGTAGCAGACAAAATATATACAATTTAATAAAAAAGAAATAAGCCGGGATAAAAAATCTCGGCTATATTTTTGCTTATTTTATACATCTAAATTTTCTCTTGCAAATAATTCATCATCTAAAAACTCTTGAACAGTCATATCAAAACCATCTGCCAAAAGAACAAGAGTGTCAAAATTAACACTTTTGTATTCTTCATCTAAAATATGTTTTAATGTTGTTTCCGTTATGGCTATCTTTCTACACAATTTGTATCTAGTCATACCCGTCTTAACCAACAATTTACTCACACGCAGAGCAATCGCAGTAGATGACTTCATATACATAACTCTCCTATATTTATAGGATACCAAATAGATATATTAAAAATACTTACTAAAAAGTAAGTAGAAAGATTGTAAATTAAAAATCAAACTGCTATAATAATCTTTAATAAAGGAGAATATTAAATAATATGCCACTTTTTAATAAAACTAAAAAGAAAGTATTAGAAGACCTTCTAATAGAAGAAACTGCCTGTTTGACAGGTCATAGACCAAAAAGTTTGCCATGGGGATACAATGAAGAAAAAGAAAATTGTATTAGATTCAAAAAAGATTTATATAAACTTTTTACTGGTGCTATTGAATATGGCTTAAAAAATTATATGGTTGGTATGGCAGAAGGATTTGACATGATAGGTTGCGAAACCCTTATCAATTTGAAAAAAAACCACAAGGAAATTTTTGTAATAGCAGTTGTTCCCTGCAAAAATCAAGAAATAAAATGGAAACCAGAACAACAAAAAAAATATCACACCCTATTAAAAAAATGTGATGCTGTTATAATTCTTCAAGAAGAATACACTACTGATTGTATGAACAAAAGAAATAAATATATGGTTGAACATTCTAGCGTTGTTATCGCTTGTTATAATGGCAAACCAAGTGGAACTGGAAACACAATTCGCTTTGCAAAAGAAAAAGGCTGTAAAGTCAGAATTATAAATCCAGACGAATATAAATAGGAGCATATATGAAAAATATAGAACTTGAAAAAGAAATTAAACAATACTTTGAAAAAGTAAATATTGATATTACCCCTGAAAATGAAGAAGCATTAATTCATCTAAAAAGAATTGCTGGTTGGAATAAAGATGGATATAATCCACAAAAAGACAAAGATTTTATTGAAGATGCTTTATGGTCAATCTCTCTTAAAATAAAACCTGTCATTTTAAGCGAAAAACAAAAAGAACAATTAAGCATAAAATTAAAAGAAGCAACTAACAAAAAAACTGCTTACAAAATAATATATAAGATTTCAAAGTATATTAATAAAGCATTTTTATATAACTAAAAGACCGGGCAAAACTGCTCGGTCTTTATTTTAATCTTCATCATCACTTGAAAGATACCAACCGTGTTCACTTTTGGCAGGTTGATTCCACTCGTTATTATCTCCATATTGTTTATTTCTAATTGCTTCATCAAATTTATAAAGCAACTCACGACAATCTTCCCTAAAATCATCATCTAATTCTGGATTGTTTAATCCTTGCCATTGAACAATATCTCTTTCTAAATTCAACTCGTCTAAATCTGCTTTACCAAACCAATAGTCAGTATATTTGCTAATATCTAACATAAAGACACCCCTTTATATTCTCCTAAATAAACTTATACAGAGTACATTATAACATATATTTTTGAAGATTGAGTGATTTTTCAACAATCTTTACAAAAATTCTTATTACATCACATTTTGAAATAAAAAAATAAAGTGGTCAAAAATTAACCACTTTATTTATTGAATTTTTATTTCTTTTTGAAGATTGCAATGAAGTCTGCCCAAGATTTTTTCTTGATAACAAACCAAACTAATGCAAATCCACCAGTTCCAAGAACTACAAGAGAAGCAAGAACAATGCCAATAATTGCTCCAACTCCAAGACCCTTGTTAGTGTCTTCAGGTTGTTGTGGTTGTTCAGGTTCATCAGGATTGATTGGTGGTGTTTGAGTATCTTCCCAAATAGCAAATAATTCAGTATCAGCTGAAATATTGATGGTTGTTCCGTCAATTACTTCGCCATTTGCAGTTGTTGACCAACCTTTGAATTGTTTTCCAGTTGGTGCTGTGAATGTGCAAGTTGGTAATGTATAAGTTCCTGCATATTCAACATTTGCCATTGTGCCAGTTCCACCATTTGCGTTGAATGAAATAGTGTAATTTACAGCAGGAATATCTTCCCAAATAGCATAAAGAGTAATAGGTTCAGTTACATTATGAGTTGCTGTTGTAATAACTTCGCCATTATTAGTTAAAGCCCAACCTTTGAATTGTTTTCCTGTTGGAGCAGTAAATCCATTTGCTGGTAATGTATAAGTTCCAACATATTCAATAGCAGTCATTTCACCAGTTCCACCATTAGCATTAAATGTAATAGCGTGTCCTACAATTTGAACTGCCATTGTAGTTTCTAAACCTTCATATTTGATTGTGATATTAAGGTTACCAATAAGTTCTACACCAAATACATAAGCAACAGGATTAGTGATTTGTTGTCCATTATACCAATATTCAACATCACCTGCACTTACAGGTTCAGTTGAATCATCTGAATAAGTTAATGTAATTGAAATACCACTTGGATTGATTGTTGTTCCTGCTAAAATTGTGCCTGTATATGTTGCTGTTAAACTTTCTGGTATTACAGGAATATCTTCCCAAATTGCATAAAGTGTAATAGGTTCAGTTACATTGTATGTAGTTGTTCCAATAACTTCGCCATTATTTGTTAATGACCAACCTTTGAATTGTTTGCCTTGTGGAGCTGTAAATCCGTTAGCAGGTAATGTATAAACTCCAACATATTCGGTAGCAGTCATTTCGCCAGTTCCACCATTAGCATTAAATGTAATAGCGTGTCCTACAATTTGAACTGCCATTGTAGTTTCTAAACCTTCATATTTGATTGTGATATTAAGGTTACCAATAAGTTCTACACCAAATACATAAGCAACAGGATTAGTGATTTGTTGTCCATTATGCCAATATTCAACATTACCTGCACTTACAGGTTCAGTTGAGTCATCTGAATAAGTTAATGTGATTGAAATACCACTTGGATTGATTGTTGTTCCTGCTAAAATTGTGCCTGTATATGTTGCTGTTAAACTTGTTGGAACAGGAATATCTTCCCAAATTGCAACAATTGTTACATCTGCATTTAATGTAATTGTGTCTCCAACTGCTTTTTCTTGTCCACCAACAGACCAACATTTGAATTGCTTTCCTGTTGGAGCTGTGAATGTGCAAGTTGGTAATGTATATTCATAACCATCAATATATTGCAAATTACTCATTGAGCCAGTTCCTTCATTACTATCAAAAGTGATAGAATGAGTTGCTGTTCCTTTCTCAACAATAGTAACCATAGCATATCCTTTTTCGCTACCAACAATAGCTACTACCATAATTTGTTCACGGGTTTCATCTTCTCCAATTGTTAGCAATCCATTAACTAATGTTGTGTATTCTGATTGTGGTCTTGGGAACCAAGCTCCCAATCCATCAACATACATTGAAGTATCCCAACTATCAATAGTTTGACTAACATCTCCGTATCCAAATACTTCAGCATTAAATTGTTTTGAAGAACCTTTTTCTATAACAGTTTCTTCTGGTGTTACAACAATTTTAGTAACAGCACCATTGTTATAAACCATCAAATAAGGGGCTTCGCTATCGGTTCCTTCTGTGTTTTTTGCATAAATTGATGTTAAATCTACTTGTCCTGCTTGGGTTGGTGTTCCTGAAATCAAGCCTTCTTTTGACAATGTTAAGCCATTTCCCAAATCATAAGAATTTTGTGCAAAGGTCTCATCATTTAAAGACCATATAATAGGATTTTCTTGTGTGTTAGTTCCTGTTGCTCTTAATTGATATTCGTATGCTTTACCAACAATAGCATAAGGAATAGTAGTATAATCATCAATAATTGTTGGTTTAACAGCACCATCTTGAACAACAATACTAAAAGATTGCTCATCTGAACCTATTTCATTTTCTACTCTTAATGTAAAATTATAGGTTCCTGCTTGTGCAGGTGTTCCATTAATATATACAGTAGCACTATTAACATAATCTAATTCCATACCATTTGGCAACGCACCATCAGTTAAAGTCCATTAAATATCATTTAAATAGTTTGCCTCGCTTTGAACAGAAACTGTAAATTGAGCAAATGAATTAGTATAGATTGTTCCAAGTGTTCCTGCATCTGTTAGTATTTCAGGATTAACTGAATCGTCTACAACCCAAACACCAATAACGGCATGAGCTTCACCTGCATTATTTGTAGCAGTAATATAAATATTATATCTGCCCATTTCAATATCTGTACAGGTTCCTGAAATCAAGCCGGTTTCTGAATTGATTGTAAGACCTTCTGGTAGTTTTTGAAAATTACCAGCACCGGCACCAAAAACTAGATTTCCACCAGTTGCATTTACCTGAACAGAATATGGCTGTCCAAGAACAATAGTCGGAGCACCACCCATATTTGTTTCTTGGTCAACAGCATTTGCTCCAATAGAAACAATAGTTGGAGTAGTTTCTTCTATTCCAGAAGCAAAAACTGACATTATGTTATTTGGCATTGTCGCAAACATCATTGTAAAAACCATAGCAAAAGCAAGTAAAGTCGTAAAAATTAAACTTTTAGATTTTTTCATAAAACCTCCTTTAAATTTACATATATTCTATATGATATTTTTAGTATAGCACAAACATTTTAAAAATGTTTCGTTTTTTTACATTTTTTTTAAAAAATTTATTTATAATCTTATTCTTTTTAAAGTCAAATAATGCTGTTTTCAATGCATTTTTTCTTTCCGAACATTTAATTACATATTTTTCTTTACCAATCTTTAGCTTTAAATTTTTTATAACATCTTCTAAATCATGAAGACTATGAAAGAATTAAATATAAGTGATAGAACTTATTATCGTTGGCAATCTGGTGAATCTAAACCATTCACATCTGTTATAATAACACTAGCAAAATACTTTAATGTTAGTGTTGACTATCTAATTGGTGAGGAGATAAAATAAACAAAAAGACTACCGTAATAGGTAGCCTTTTTCTTATTTATGATCACTTATAGATTTTCTTTTCTTATAGATTATCATAACAATATTAAATATTACGCCAATACAAGCTATTGAAATCACAAACCAACAAAACCAACTTGAATCAAATAAATTAATATTTTTATTTACACTAGAAACTATCGCACCTACAATCATTGAAAGAATAAAAGTAGCATAAAGACCAAACATTATAACAATAAACAGTTTATTA
>SVHM01000006.1 GCA_015055815.1 Clostridiales bacterium | reverse complement strand
TACCCGAAGTCGGTGAGCTAACCTAGCAATAGGGGGCAGCTGCCTAAGGTAAAACCAATGACTGGGGTTAAGTCGTAACAAGGTAGCCGTATCGGAAGGTGCGGCTGGATCACCTCCTTTTAAAGAGTAATCTTTAACAAAAAAGAGAGTCATCTCACATAAGACTCTCACAAAAACGACGATAAATCCTAATAACAATAAGAAAGAATGGGTTATTAGGTAATTGACTATTACACTATTTAGAAGTTCAAAATTAAAAGTGTCCGTTTCTCAACGACACTTTTTTTGTTGCTCGGCGCAACTGCCGAGTCGCAATATGTTTTAATATTAGTACCAACTGTATAGCCCGTCTATACAAATAGCTAGTATTTTTTTTGTGCTGTCGGTCTTGGCAGAGTGCTGTCGCACGGACGATTAGTCTTGGCAGACAGCCGATTGGCACCAAATATACTTTATTACAGGTACTAACTATATAGCCCGTCTATACAAATAGCTAGTATTTTTTTGTTGCTCGGCGCAACTGCCGAGTCGCAATATGTTTTAATATTAGTACCAACTGTATAACCCGTCTATACAAATAGTTAGTACTTTTTTTGTGCTGTCGCACGGACAAGTCGCAATATTATTAATCGCTAGTTAATGATATGTAAATATCTAATTGGTCGGTTGCTATTTGAGAAAGGGCATGTATGTATGGACAGGTTGGTCTTAGTGACATATAAAGAAGCAGTAGTCTTATTATGTCAATTTGTCTAGTGCAAATTTGTTTGTGCGAATGGCAATGTTCTTTGTTTTGCGTAATAATTTCATCTGTTGATATAACAATTGTATGAAATTTGGTATTTGGAGTTTTACTTTGATTTAATTTTCTAAACAGATTAGCAAATATTTTATTGTTGAAAACATTATTTTTTTTTGTGTTTTTTAAATTTTGTTTATATGGTGTGACTACCGTTTCGTTATATTTTTGACTGTCTATATTTGTATTTTTAGCCATTGTTATTTTTTCAAGAAGAGAAATACTTTCTTCTAGTTTTGGTAGTAGCGAGATATGGTTTGGACTATTTTTTCTTAGACTGTCTTTTTGGATATATAGTTTGTTGAGTATATCTTTTAAGTCGGACAATTCTTGCATTTTAACGCTCGTGTATGAGCGAGAAATGTTTTTAAATTGTTCATTGTTTGGAAGAGAATAATCATTATAAAACATATTAATTTTACCTACTTTTTTGACTAGTTATATTTATATAATTAAGCAGTTCTTTGGGAACTGTTTTGTTTTTTTCTATCGCATCCGGCAGGTATTCCAAAGGTACCGGTGTAGGGGCTGAAGATGGTCCTATTTCAATGGTAAATGCAGGTACTTTTAGGTACTCACTAACCCAGTCGCTATACCCACCTACGCTTGCAACTGTTTTTGTGGGAATATAGCCATTTATTGAAGATATTAGGTTGGCAATTTCTTCATCTCTTTTTATCTCTTCTGGGGTGAGTGTTTCAAAGCCGTAAAATATCACTTCGCCTTTGGTGTGAAAACTAAGTGTTAGGGAAGGGTTTACTGCATACGTAAATTCTATCATTTGCCTTACTTCTCTTTCACTATCGGGGTAGTATCCTATAAAGTTTCCGGGGGCTGGACAAAAGACATTTTGTGAACCTTCTCCCCAAAGGGCTGAAAAGTTCACATTTAAATCTACCGCCATGGCATTTGCCTTCCATTGTGAAAAGTCTAGACTGCCGTCGTTGATGTGTAAAAGATAGTCTTTTAGTTTTTGACAAGGTACAAAGTCTAGTCCGTCAAGAACAAGTCTTGCCCCGTCGGGATTGACTAGGGGAATTACGTAAATACCGCCATTAAGAGTTTGCGTGCTAAGGTATTCGGTTATTCCGACCACAACAAGACTTGCGGGGTACTCTCTTGCATGTATGCCGCCTTCGATTATTATTTGCTTTCCGTCATAATTTCCCAAATGAAACCCGTGTATCGGTTGCCCTAGTGTAGAGTAGCCAAGTATGAAATTATCAACATTAGGCAAATTCCTTAAGTTTTGTATTTGGGCATTTAACTCTTCAAAAGTCATTATCCTTTCATCTCCACGCATTTTTTAGTTATATATGATTGGAATTTGACTTTTGTTAAATTTTCTTGAGAAATCCCGGCGAACCAGCGAAATATATATAAATATATATAAAATAAAAATTTTTTGTATTTTTTAGAAAATATATCAAAAATATTTGGAGAATTTTAACTAATCTTGTATAATGCTAGTGTATAAAAAACTACAAGGAGAATGTTTTTATGGAAAAAACAACCAAAAAAAGCAAGAAAAAGTCTAAAAGACTAAAAAAGCGTATTGGTATAATTGCTGTTGGTGGTTTAAGTTTCGTTTTGACAATCTGTTTATCAGTTGGAGCGACCTTGGCATGGTTCGCTGGTTCAAGTTGGGCTAGTAACGACCTATACATGGGTGGTCCAGTTTACGTAGAGATGGCTGGTCGTGGCGGTGCAGGTTCTACTGCAGGTGACGGCAACGTTAATAGTACAACTGGTGAAGCTGAATGGATTGGTGGTGCTGGAAACCTTGATATCAAGGCTGCTGCATCAAGAACTACAGGTTCTGTTCCTATTAAGACTGATGCTAATGGTAAGTATGTTAAAGACGATACTGGTACAGGTATCCCAGATAACGTATTACTTCCAGGTCAGAAAGTTCAGATTTATAGCCAAGCGAGAGTATTCTCAACTGCTATAACTGACTCAAGAGCAGACGGTGCTTATCCAAATACAAGTAGTGGTGCTAATACAACAAATACTTCTAAAGCTGCAACTGGTACAGTTAAGTATTTAGACGGTAACGGTAGAGTAACATCTACAACTACATCAGTTCTAAGAGCTAGATTTAGTATTAGTATTGAGTTTGACCCTAGTGTGGGTTTCAATAACTTTACCGATGAAGATTATATGAGAGGTTACCCAAAACAAAGTACAGACTATACAGCACTTAAGACTGTAGATGAAACTGTTACTCATACTGCTGATACATATATTCTTGAAACTGATGGTACATTAAAGACCGCAGGAGATAAAACTTGGGAAGGTTCATTAGGTCATAAATGGTCTTCTTCAAATACTACAGGAACTCCTTCAATTAGTGGCCGTAGAGATGGTGTCGATAATACTGCTGGAACATGGACAAATACACTTACTCCACCTGCAAGTGCAGATGATCAAAAAGATGCAACAAAGAATGATTTGCTAGCCGTTTGGGAAGGTGATAAAAAGTCTATCTACAAATGGAGATATTGTTCTGCTAAAGAATGGGCAGATGCGACAGCAGACGTAGCCCTTACTACTCCTACATATAAGTATGGTAAACCTATGGGATACCCATTCAATGGTGGTAAGACTGTTGGTAACGTTGGCTTCTATGGTGTTTGGATTACAGACACAGCAGGTAACCATGCTGAATCTGATGCTTACTTCAAAGCTAGAACAAATGCATATCTTCAATCATACATTGAATTCTATGAAAATGAATATGGTAACCAAGTAACAAGAACAATTCAAAGTAGTTTGGAAACACTAGATCAATCATTAAATAACGACTTTAAGAGACTTATAAATGACTCTTCAGACGATATTATGGCTGGTAAAGTATACGGATTTAACGTATCTTCAACAGGTGTTAAACAAGCATTAAATAGTGATGGTGCTGTAGCAACTGCTAGTGATCCAAAATTAACTCCAATCAATGCTTCATGGTTGTATATCGACCCAAGTATTGGTAATGATACAAACACAAACGAAATTTCAACAAGTACTGGTGGTTGGTGGTACCTTGTATCATCAACAGGCTCAATGGCTTCTGGAAATGCTGTGGATTTGGTAACAGACTCTGTAACAGATCCTAAAACTAATACAGATGGTGTTAATAATACTGCTGCCGTTCCAGCGTGTGGCGCAACAGCTTTAAGACCAACCGATGAGGATGATACTGGATTTGAAATTGACAATACAAACAGATTGTATGCAAAACTTTATGAAATTGACCCAACTATTACGTTAAACGAAGTTGTAGGTAAAAACGGAACAAATGATGTTAAGAAAGTAGTTTCTGTTGCATTCCCATTCGTTAATGGTACATTTGCATTACCAGGTGATGCACTTACAAATATCTTTGCTAATGCTAAGATATCATTCCAAATTAGCTTCCAAGCAATTCAAGCATTCTTCCCTTATACAACATCTATTGATGATGTAGATTACAAAAATCCATTGTTTGGTACTGCTAAAGCATTGAATATTCAAAATGCTATTCCAATCTTCAATGAAGCATTTGACTATCAAGAGAAATTCACTAACGATAGCGCAGATATTCCACTTTAAGATTGGTGTGAAATTAGATTTCAAACGATTAATTTCCATAAATTTAAATATAAAAGTTGTAGTATACTGCTACAACTTTTTTTGTGGATAATAATAATTTTTAAAAGTTTTATATGTATATAATAATATAATAAAAAATTTATATATATATTAAAATTATTTGGAGAATTTTGCAAAATCTTGTATAATACCTATGTAGAAATATATACAAGGAGAATGTTTTTATGGAAAAAACAACCAAAAAAAGCAAGAAAAAGTCTAAAAGACTAAAAAAGCGTATTGGTATAATTGCTGTTGGTGGTTTAAGTTTCGTTTTGACAATCTGTCTATCAGTTGGAGCAACCTTAGCATGGTTCGCTGGTTCAAGTTGGGCTAGTAACGACCTATACATGGGTGGTCCAGTTTACGTAGAGATGGCTGGTCGTGGTACTGCAGGCTCTACTGCAGGTGACGGTACAGTTAATAGTACAACTGGTGAAGCTGAATGGATTGGTGGTGCTGGAAACCTTGATATCAAGGCTGCTGCATCAAGAACAACTGGTTCGGTTAACATGGAAGAAAACGGAGATGGTAAGTTTGTCAAAGATGATGACCAAACTGCAACTGGTACAATCCCAGACAATGTATTGCTTCCAGGACAGAAAGTTCAGATTTATAGCCAAGCGAGAGTATTCTCAACTGCTATAACTGACTCAAGAGCAGACGGTGCTTATCCAAACACAAGTAGTGGTGCTAATACAACAAATACTTCTAAATCTGCGACTGGTACAGTTAAGTATTTAGATGGTAACGGTAGAGTAACATCTACAACATCATCAGTTCTAAGAGCTAGATTTAGTATTAGTATTGAATTTGACCCTAGTGTGGGTTTCAATAACTTTACTGACAAAGCTTATATGACTGGTTATCCAAAGCAAAGTACAAACTATGCTGGAACAGCTAGTGCTGACGATTACAACGTTGAATATGGTAGAGATATTACTGAAACTGCTGATAAAACTAAATGGGAAAACTCATTAGGTCATAAGTGGTCTTCAACTAATACAGCTGGTACTGTTGCAAAGACAGGTCGTAGAGATGGTGTAGAAACTGGAGATTGGACAAATAATACAACTACAGATTTAACTGCAGTTTGGAATGGTTCTAAGAAATCTATTTATAAATGGAGATATTGTTCACTTGCTGAATACACTACAGCTGTTGATGATGAAGCAACTGCTTCTGGTACAGCTAAATATCAACAAATGGGTGCTCCATTTGATGGATCTCAAAAAGTAGGAAACGTTGGTTTCTACGGGGTATGGATACTTGATGGTACAACAGGTGCAAAAACTGAATCTGATGCATACTTCAAAGCTAGAACAAATGCTTACCTACAATCATATGTAGAATTCTATGAAAATGAATATGGTAACCAAGTAACAAGAACAATTCAAAGTAGTTTGGAAACACTAGACCAATCATTAAATAACGACTTTAAGAGACTTATTAATGACTCTTCAGACGATATTATGGCTGGTAATGTATACGGATTTACTGTATCTAATACAGGTGTTAAAACTCCTGTTTCTGGAGCATTAACTGGAACTGGAGAAGGTAAAGGTGTTCCTGCATCATGGTTATACATTGACCCAAGTATTGGTAACGATACAAACACAAACGAAATTTCAACAAGTACTGGTGGTTGGTGGTATCTTGTATCATCTGCTTCTAAGAAAACATTAGCTAGTAAGCTTAATGAAGTAGACCTTATCACTGACTTTGCTAACGCAACAACAGGTGAAAATACACCTGCTGCTCCAAAGATTGGTGCATCTGATGCTGCAGTTTCAGTTCTTACAAGATCTGCAGAAGATAATCCTGCGACAACAGGGGTTAATGAAGGTTTCGAACCTACAAACGAAAACAGACTTTATGCAAAACTATATGAAATTGATCCAACTATTGATTTAGAAGAAACAGTTGGTATGAATGGAACAAATCCTGTTACTAAAGTTGCTTCTGTAGCATTCCCATTCGTTAATGGTACATTTGCATTACCAGGTGACGCATTAACAAATATCTTTGCTAATGCTAAGATTTCATTCCAAATCAGTTTCCAAGCAGTACAAGCATTCTTCCCTTATACTAACTCAATCGATAATATCGATTATAAGAACCCACTATTTGGTACTGCTAAAGCATTGAATATTGCAAATGCTATTCCAATCTTCAACGAAGCATTTGACTATCAAGAGAAATTCACTAACGATAGTGCAAGTATTCCACTTTAAGATTGGTGTGAAATTAGATTTCAAACGATTAATTTCCATAAAATTAAATATAAAAGTTGTAGTATATTGCTACAACTTTTTTCTTTTAAAATTAAATTAATTTACAAAATTTTATATGAATAAGTTATTTAATTGTCAATAAATTATAAATGTGCTAAAATTTAGAAAATAAGAGAAAATTTTGATATAAAATATATTTATTTGACGAAAATAAAGATATATCTAAGGTGTAAAATATGAGATATTTAAAAGAGTATTGGGAGAAAGTGCAAGAGTCGGCAATTTCAATTTTGCCGTTCTTTTTGATAATCGTTGCACTTTATCTTATATTTTTACCTTTTAATATATGGGGGATGTTGTCTATAATAATTGCAACACTTATAATGATTGGTGGAATGTCGCTTTTTAATGTTGGTGTTGATATGTCAACGATGAAGATGGGTGGATACGTTGGCTCTCACTTGAGTAAATCTAGAAAATTTAGTTTTATGATTATACTTAGTTTTATAATGGGTTTTATAGTTACAATTGCTGAGCCTGACCTTATGGTGCTTGCCGAACAAGTTCCGGGTATAAGTAGTCATTGGATAGTTTTAATTACTGTTTCACTTGGTACTGGGATATTCCTACTTCTTTCAACTATTAGAACAATATTTAGGTGGAACATTAAAACAATCTTAGTTATATCATACACACTTGCACTTATTCTTAGTATTTTTGCTCCTAATAATTTTCTCCCACTTGCTTATGATAGTATTGGGGTAACAACAGGTGCTGTTTCGGTGCCATTTATTATGTCGTTTGGTTTAGGTATTTGTGCGGTTAGGTCGGGCAAAAATAACCAAGAAGATGGTTTTGGACTAATTGCTCTAGCTTCAATTGGACCAGTTATTGCAATTTTGATAGTTAGTTTGTTTATAAATGCAGACGGTAGTTACCTAGCTGAAACAATTTCGTCGGCTTCCACTGGCGGAGATATGGCAAATTTGTTTTTTAGTAATTTGCTATCGTATTTAAAGGAAGTATTTATTGTAATAATTCCAATATTCCTTTTCTTCCTTATATATAATTATATTTATCTAAAGTTGCCTAAAATGGCTTTGATTAGGCTATTTATTGGACTAATATATACTTATATTGGTTTAGTACTTTTCTTGTGTGGAGTAGGAAGCGGCTATCTTCCAATGGCGAATATTTTGGGCTCTACTATTATTACTACTGGTAATAAAATTATATTAATTCCACTAAGTCTTGTTATTGGTTTCTTTCTTGTCTTTGCAGAGCCGGCAGTTCATGTTCTTAATAAACAGATTGAAGATATTACTGAAGGTGTTATTAAGAAAAAGACTATGCTTATTGGAATTTCAATTGGTGTTGCAATTGCAATGCTGATAATTGTCATTAGATGTTTATTTGAAATAAATTTTGTGTATTTTATAGTTCCGCTTGTAATTATTATGATTGCACTTTGTAAATTCTGTCCGAATTTATTTGTAGCAATTGCATTTGATAGTGGTGGTGCTGCTGCAGGCTCACTTACTGCATCATTTGTTTTGCCGTTTATGATAGGAATTTGTTCTGCACTTAACATTGATATTTTGTCTTTTGCATTTGGAACGGTTGCAATTATTGCTATACTTCCAACAATAGTAGTTCAAATAATGGGTGTTAGATACCAGTTTATTATCAATAAGTCTAAACAAAAACGTAGAAAGAAAATATCTGATATAAAGATAATTGATTTTGAATAAGGGGGATATATGAAAATAGCCAAAATTCCAGCACCTATGTCAATTGTTCTCACTATATGTGATAAAGACATGAGTGACGAACTTGAAACATATCTTACTGAAAAACACCTAAAAAACGGTATTATTTTCAGTGGAAAAGGAACAAGTGAAAGCAATATAGCAGATATATTTGGGTTTGGGATAGAAGATAGAAGTATTTTTGCTGTTATGGTCCCTAGTGATAAAAAAGATAAATATTTAAAAGATATTGTAAATGTAACTCGAATAGAAAAAGACCAGTATGGGCTTGCAATGTTAATTGACCCGTCAAGTGCTAGTAGTCCACTACTTGAACTTATGGGTATTGAGGTGTAATTATGAAAACAATTGAAAATGAGAAAGTGAAAGATGAATTTGAACTTATAATTGCAGTAATTGGCAGGGGTTTTGCTGATTATGTTGTGTTTTCTGCACGTGAAGCGGGTGCTACTGGGGCGACAATACTTTATGGTAGGGGTACTGCAGATAGCGATAAGCATGTAATGGGTATATCTTTGCAACCAGAAAGGGAAATAGTTTTAATATTGGTTAAAAAGAATGAAAGAAGAAAAATAATGCAAGAAATTGCTGAAAAAACGAGTTTGCTTGAAGAAGGTAGGGGGCTTTGCTTTAGTATACCTGTAAGTTCAGTATACGGATTAAAAAGGGTAACAGAACAGAAAAAAGAACAAATCAAGAAAGCGAAAGAATTGCAAAAACAAGTTAAACTTGAAAAGAAAAGTGCAAAAACAACTAAATCTAAATAAAGAATACGTTAAAAATAATGGGGCAACCCATTATTTTTTTTCAATTCTATTTTCATACAGTTAAATATATGTTACAATATAACTATGGAAAAGATTGAATTACTTGCTCCTGTTGGAGATGAAAAAACTTTTTATACAGCCATAAAGAGTGGTGCTAATGCAGTATATTTGGGCTTGCATAAATTTAATGCAAGAATGAAAGCAGAAAACATATCTCTTGATAACATTGAGAGACTTGTTTCTTTTGCTCATTTAAAAAAGGTAAAAGTATATGTAGTTATAAATATATTACTATCCGACAATGAATTTACGGACATGTGTCAAATGGTAGGGAAATGTTATAAGGCAAGTGTAGATGGGTTTATTGTTCAAGACTTAGGTGTTATATCGGTACTAAGAAGAATGTATCCAAATATTGTTTTGCATGGAAGTACGCAACTTGCAGTTCATAATGTTAGGGGAGCAAGAGTTGCTAAAGAAATGGGTCTTAGCCGAATTGTCCTTTCTAGAGAAGCGACACTTAAAGATATTGAAGAAATAAAAAATAATGTTGACATTGAGCTTGAAGTATTTGTTCATGGTGCTATGTGTGTTGGTTTTTCTGGCAATTGTTACCTTAGCAGTATTAAGTGTGGTGCTAGTGGAAATAGGGGGGAATGTAAACAATTATGTAGGCTTCCATATACCTTAAGCGATGGAAAGAAAATTGTTCATGGATATGCAATAAGTCCGAGAGATAATTGTATGCTTTCATACCTTGATAAACTTATTAAGTTGGGTGTATCGTCACTTAAAATTGAAGGCAGACTAAGAAATGAAAATTATGTTTCAATTACAACGACTATTTATAGAGATGCCATTGATGAAATTTATAGTACTGAAAATATAGTTGATATTGATAAAAAACTAAGCCAATTGAAAGAAGTATTTTCTAGGGGTGATTATGTTTCTGGATACAATGATGGAAACAATGTAATCAACACACTTCAAAATAATCATTTAGGTAAAAATATTGGTAAGGTAATATCTTGTAATAGGTTTAAAGATATCTATAAAATTACAATTAAATCGTCTGAAAAATTATCTACTGGTGATGGTATTAAGTTTGTACTTAAAGATAATTCTGTTATTTCAATGGGTGTTGGTAATATTGAATATAGTGGTAATAATATTATAGTTTATGGCAAAAACCATATATCAAATGACAGTAATGTATACATTTCAAAATCTTCTAGTATAAATAAAATTGATAAAAGTTTTTATAGAAATATTGATTTTGATTTTGTGGGGCTGGTTGGAAATAAACTCCAATTAACTATTAAATGTGGCGAATATTCTAATACTGTTTATGGTGATGTTGTTGAAGTAGCAAAGAAAAATATTACATCAGAAGAGACGATAATTTCTCAACTTTCAAAGGTTAATAAAGATATA
Source organism: Clostridiales bacterium (assembly GCA_015055815.1). Classification (GTDB taxonomy): domain Bacteria; phylum Bacillota; class Clostridia; order Christensenellales; family UBA1242; genus UBA11490. Next base: position 43,029 of record SVHM01000006.1, on the reverse strand, counting down.
TATAAAATAGGTAAAATTGATATAGCAATTGATGATGGTTTTATTTCACTTAGTGCTATTAATGACTTGCGAAGAAAAGCTATAGAAGAACTTGTAAACAATATATTAGGTAATAATAAAAATCTTACAATTGCTGATTGTGATATGCCTACTTATAACAAATTAAGTTCAACATTTTCAAGCCTTGCAATTGTAGATGAAAATTCAAATATTCCACTTGGGTATGATGCTTTAATTTTAAGTCCTACCAGTTATAATTTGGATGTTATTTCTTCATTTAAAAATAAGTACGATAAAAAATATAAAAGTAAACTTATAATTAATTTGCCTTGTATTTCAAGATATCAAGATTTGTCAATTATTGATGAAATTGTTGAACAGAATAGAGATGCAATTTTCATTGCTAATAATATTTTTGCTCTTGATTATTTAAAAGATGGAGTTGAAATTTGGGCTGGAAGTGGACTTAATATTACTAATAATTACACTGTGCAGTTTTTAAAGTCGTTGGGTGTTAAAGAGTTTATAAGTTCTATTGAAAAGTGGTCGCCTACAATTAGTGGTAGTTATAAAATTATATCAGGCAAATATCCGCTTATGACTATGGTTAGTTGCCCTATAAAAACTTTATATAATAATAACTGTGATGAGTGTAAGTGGATAAATAAAAGTTTAAGTTTGAAGTCAACTAGTAATTATTCAATTAGAAGATTTAAAATTAGTAATTGTTATTTTGAAGTTCTTGATAACATTAGCAGTAGGGACTTTCCTAATAAGATTGTTGATTTAAGAGATTGATATGTATTTAGCAAGTAATATAAAATTGAATATAGATTTTAATAAAGACAATTTGTCTACTATTATTTCAAATAAGTTTAAATTAAACAAAGATTTAATTTGTGATATTAAACTGCAGAAATTATCGTTAGACGCAAGAAATAAAAGCGATATTAAATATATTGCTAGTATTTCTTTTGATTACAAAAAGTCATTAAATATCAGTAAATTTAAAAATTTAACGATTTTTAAAGAAATTAAATCAATTCCAATTGTTGCTAATAATTTTAATAAAAAAGTAATAATTGTAGGAAGTGGACCTAGTGGGTTATTTTCTGCACTTGAATTTTTAAGAAGTGGAGTTAAAGTCACTATTTTAGAACGTGGATATGAGATGTCTAAAAGGCAAAAGGCGGTAGATAATCTTTTTACCAATGGAATACTTGATGAGAAGTCGAATATACAATTTGGTGAAGGCGGTGCTGGAACTTTTTCTGACGGAAAATTAAATAGTGGGATAAAGAGTGAATTTGTGTCGTATGTTTTAAATACATTTCACAAGTTTGGTGCAGGTGAGAATATTTGTTATGATTTTAGACCTCATGTTGGTACAGATGTTCTTTCGAAAGTAATTGTAAATATTAGAAATTACTTAATCGAAAACGGATGTGAAGTGCTTTTTGAACATAGGGTAAAAGAGATTGAAATAAGTGGAGATAAAGTAACTGGGGTAATTGTTGAAACGTCAAACGGTGATGTGTTGGTGCCTTGTGACATTCTTCTTATGGGCATTGGTCATTCTAGTAGGGATACAATTAGGATGCTTTATGATAAAGGTCTTGAAATAACACAAAAACCTTTTTCTATGGGTGTTAGAATTGAACATTTAGCAAAGGATATAAATTTTGCTCAATATGGAGAAATGGCTCATAAAAACATTTTGCCTACTGCCGATTATCATTTGTCTGAAAAACTTGAAAATGGTAGAGTGGTATATACATTCTGCATGTGTCCTGGTGGTGTAGTTGTTCCTGCCATGAGTGAGAGTGGAACGATTGTTACAAACGGGATGAGTTATAATGCAAGAGATGGTGTAAATAGTAATAGTGCTGTGCTTGTAAACGTTAATGTAGAAGATTTTGAAAGTAGTCATCCGCTTGCGGGAATTGAATTTCAAGAAATGTATGAGAAAAAGGCTTTTAAAAATGGCTGTCCTACCGTTCAAAGATTTGAAGATTTTTTAAATGGTGTGCCATCAAAAAAATTAGGAAAAGTAGTGCCTAGTATAAAACCCAAATATGTTTTAGGTGATGTAAGTGAAATGCTACCACATTTTGTTGTAACATCTTTAAAAGATGGGATATTAAAACTAAATAAAAAGTTAAAGTGTTTTGCAGATGGCGATAGTATTTTGACGGGAATTGAAAGTAGAAGTAGCGCTCCTTATCAAGTGAAACGAGATGAGAAAATGCAGACGAGTATAAGTGGGCTATATATGATTGGTGAAGGGGCTGGTTTTGCGGGTGGAATTGTGTCTAGTGCGGTCGATGGTATAAAAGTTTCTAGGCAAATTTTAAACGAAAACAATTAATTTTTTGAATTTAAGTATAAAGTATTTGACAAAAACCATATACTTTATTAAAATAATAGTATTAATTATATAACATTTTTAAGGTGATGTAATATGTGTCAAGTAAATACATTCATGTTCAAAGAGAGTGAACTTGATGGCGATAAACTTGTGAAGATATTTAATATATTTCAGTCGGCGGGTTTTGATAATTTTTATGAATATAATAATCCGCATTTAAGAAACATAAGAAGAGATTTAAGATTATTTCAGTGTGGCAACTTTTGTGATTGCGGAAGTGTAATAACTAAAAAAGTTGTAGTTGATGAAATAGTTGAGACTGCTGAAAGTAATAAATTAACAGAGATAATAAAAAAGACTTTGGATGTTGTTGGGACAACTTATCTTTTTTCTCATTGGTACAAGACTGGCAGTGAAATTGCTAGAGAAAAAGTTGTGCTTGAAAGAGCGACAAAAAAAGTCCCAAGTGAAATGCTTGACGAAAAAGTATATAGAGATATGTTCTATAACGAAGTATTGGAAGTGAGTAGATAAAAAAATAAGCAATTTTTAAATTGCTTATTTTTTTATGTCTTATTAATTTATATGACTGGAATTGTTGATAATAATGTTCTAAATGGATTATTTCTAGAATTTAAATCAACAGGGTCTCCATTACAATATGTTTCAGGATTTGTGTCATTATTATTAATTGCACTCGTGTAACCAGGAACAAGAATATTATTTCTGTAGTCAGATGCACTTGTAAGCTCTGATGGAACAGTGATTTCATTTATGATCTTAAGTGCAATCATTCTAGTAACAAGTATGCCTGATATTGGCTCTGCTTGATAATTTTCTAAGTCTTGGTCTAGGCTATCTAAGGTGCCTTCACTTTTCAAATCTTTAATAGTGACACCATCTTTAGTGGCTTCATCTATATGATGTGTTAGACTATTTTCTATCGTGTCAAGGGCTTTAAATGAGTCAGATATATTATTATATTTGCCATGTGTTGATGGGGTAGTAGTACTAATTGTTTCAGTCGCATTTGTTAGAAGTTTATTTATAATATCGTCTTTTGATAATGCAGTGGCGTCATCAATTTTTAAAGTATTTAATATTTTTGCAACTGTGCCAATTAAATTTTCTCTTGTTATAAATAAACTATTTCCATTTGCTGGTAAATAAGTTATCTTTTTATCGTCGTTGTATGCAATATCTTCATATTTAGTTTTTGCAGTGTTCATATTAAATGCTAGTGCATCTAAAGTAACGGCTAGATTATTTCTATTTGCATCGCTATTTGCGTCATCTAATGAATATGTCATGTCGCTATTGATTTTGGTTAAATCATGGATGAAGCCTAATTCTCTTTCCCACGAGAAGACATAAGATTTTTTATTTTCGATATTTGTTTTGATATCTTCAATTAGGTCTTTTACTGCTGTTTCCAATGTTGTTTCTGGCGAGTTGTCGGCAGATTTATTGCTTATATTATCAAGAAGTCCTTTAACCATATCATTTAAAATATCTCTCGTAATAACTTTACTATTAAGTTCTTCGGCGTAAGATACAATTCCAGTTGTATTTGTATTAAAAGCAATTTCGTCAAGGGTTGTTCCTATGCTTACTACAGCTAGTCTATTTTGTTCTCTTAGAGTTTTACCTTCTTCTGTATCCGATGTAAATTTAAATAAATCACTTGAAATAGAAATATTAGATAATTTTTGGAGTTTGGTAAGTTCTGTTTCAAATGAATAGTTTTCGACATTTTCTATGTTTGTTTGAATACTATTAATTGACGTTTCAATTGTTGTTTTAATTTTTCCATCAAAAGAATTTGTTAAACTCGATTTGTTATCGTTAATTGCAGTGTTTAATATAGTTCTAATATCTTCATGAGTAATTAGATACGACTTTCTTAAACTTTCGTCTGGGTCGGTACTTTCGATGCCGAATGTTACATTGTCAAGAGCTTTACCAATTGTTGGTAAGTTTGACTTGATATCGCCATCAAACTCTATATTCATAAGGCTATCAATATGCTCAAGTTCTATTTCCCAGAAATGTTCTTTGTTGGTGAATTGGTCTGGGTTTGATAGTCTTATTGAGATATTGCCAATTAATTTATCTATTTCTCCATCTACGCCACTTTCTGCACCAGTTTTGATATGTTCAATCATGTCTGCTACAAGGCTATATGTTGTATCGTCACCAAGCAATAAGCTTGTTGATGCTTTATCAAGAGCAACACCTAAACTTTTTGAGATTTCAAAGTCTTTACCGTCTTTTATTTCATAAAGTTCTGAAATAAGTGGACTAATTGCTTTAAATTCATTTTCCCAATATTTATTTTCTGGGTTTGCAACAAAGTTATTTAAAATGTTTAATTGCATTTTTGCAATTGTATTGGAAACTGTTTTTAATTGTTCGTTATCTTCTTTTCCTAATTCGTCTTTTGCAATATCTAGAAGTTTATATACAAGTCTGCTGACACCAGTGCCTGTATAATCGGTTGTATCATCTGCTACATTGAATGTTTGCGATTTGCCAAACAAATCACTTTTTTCTAGTTGGTCAAGAGCGGTTCCTAAATTATTAAGAGTGTTTTCATTTATTTCTAAATCGTCAAAATGCAAACCTTCTCTTAATTCGCTTCCTTCAGTTACTGAGCCAATAATTCCGTATTCTTTATGTCTTAAAGTATTAATAGCAGTTTTTAAGTGGGTAAGGTCACTTTCCCAATTGGATACGTTTGTTAGATTATCTGCAACGACTTCGTCTACGTAACTGTGAAGAGTGTCAGGTAAAACACCTTCTAATACCGAACTTAATTTTTGACCGCCATAGTTTACTAGACTATTATATGTATAAGTAGTTAAAAATGATGATGATTTTATTGTATTTAAAAGTTTACCGATTGTAGGTAGGCTTTCTACTGTAATTAGTGAAGGGGTGTTTTTATCAAGGCTATTAGCAGTTTCAAGTAAAGTTGAAATAATGTTGTTAATATCGGTATGAACTTTATTCTTGTCTAATTCTGTTCTTTCAAATGAAAAGTCAATTTTTGTACTAAGTAGTGTTAGTCCCATATTGATAATATTAGGCATTGCAACATCTACTGTTTTTAATGTGTATAATTTATCTATAAAATTTTTAGTAAAGTTTTCTTCAACGCTCATAAGGTTAACAAATAAGTCGTTTTCGTTTGATGATATAATAGGTAATAATAGTTTTTGACTATTTGCGTATTCTAGCACTTCAATAATGCTCTTAATTTCGTTAAATAGATTGATGTCTTTTGCTTCGCTTAATACTGTCATTGTTGAGTGGAACATTGTGTTTAAGTCAACATTATCAGAAATTTTTAAGTTTGTTTGAGTTGTAAGTTTACAAAGTGAAGGGATTAAAATATCTGCAATTGTGTCAATGCTTTTTACTTTTTGACAGTTATTTAAAATACTTTTAATTCTTATAAGTAAGTTGTCTAGTTGGTCTTGTGTTATTTTTGATAAGTTGCCATCAACTGAAATTTCTTCATAATAACCATATAGACCGTCAACTTCTTGAACAACTTTAATTAATTGGTTTATGTCTTGTCTTACTTTGATTTTGTTGTTACCTATCTTAATGGAAGAAATGGTGTCAAATTGAGCAGTTCCTACTGCTTCTAAACCAATAGTTTCTGATACGGCTCCAAGAACACTTGAACTATATTCGACTACAATATCATCAGTTAAACCTTTTGTTAAAGATGATAAATTTGGTTTTTCACTAGAAATATGTTCAAGGGTTAAAGTTTGAGCATTTTTTAGAGTGTTGAAAATTCCATAAACTGGAACCATTGTATTCATCATTACTATAATTCCAACAAATGCTCCAACAACTCCGCCCCAAATTCTATATTTATTACCGCTAGGTTTATGTTTTCCTTTCTTCTTTAGGTCGTTATCTACATATCTAAGTTCTTTATTTTTTGGTGGTTTTTGTTTTTTCTCTTTCTTTTGTTTTCTTTCTTTGTTACCGTCGTTTTCATTAATGCCAGCTTCTTCATTTTGTTTATTTAGGACATCTAAAGTAAATAATGAATTGTCTATGGCTTGGGTTGGAGTTGTCTCTTCTTGTGGGGCAGGGTAGTCGTTTGTGTCTTCTTTGGCTAAGTCAAATATATTGCCAAGTACAGCTGGTTCAGATGTTTGTTGTGGTGTGCTAGTTGTTTCTTCTATTGTATTTGAATTGTCTTCGCTTGTAGTAGTTTCAGAAAATAAATCATCAAATGGATTTTTGTTATCGCCAGAGTTATCGTCAAAAGGATTGTCGGAATTATTAAATGCACTAAATGATACGGCAGAAGTTCTTTGTCTAAATATTAGTTTATTAAGTAGCATATTGAAAGGCATAAATAAGTATTTAAATAGCCAGAACAATACGATATAGATAATAGTACTTGTAAAACCTAATACCAATCCGTACATTAATTCAACAACGACTGTATTGTAAGCAAAGCCTTTGCCTAGATATGCTTCTACAATTTTAAATAACAAATCATTTATTGACATTTTGCCTGCTATTGTTACGCCGTTTAAGGTAAATGACGAAAACCCCACATTAATCATAAGGAATAATTTGCTTAAAGGAATTGTAATAAACATAAGCAAAACAGAAGTTATTAGTAAAAATAGCCCCCTGCTGATTGTTTTTTTCAAGCCCCTAATAACGCCCCATAAAACTCCTGCAACTATAAACACAAAAAATAAAATAGTTAAACTTAACTTTAAGTAACCTGCCATAATAACTCCGAAATTATATATTATCTTAAATAATTATATCTTATAATGCAAAATTTATCAATACAATAAATTATAAATTTATAGAAAAATTGTATATTATTAGTAAATTTTGAGACTTAAAACTTAAGAAAAATATTTTCAACTCATTGTAATAAAAGTTTGTGTTTTTTTAGGTAAAATTATATACTATATGTGTATGATTAAACAAAAGTGAAAATTTTAGGAGAGAAAAATGAATATTTGGAGAGACATTAGTGCTGAGAGAATAAAGCCAAATGACTTTATTGCATGTATTGAAATTGAATGTGGTAGCAAAAATAAATATGAACTAGATAAAGAAACGGGACTTATTATTCTAGACAGGGTTTTGTATACTAGTACACACTATCCTATGAATTATGGGTTTATACCACTTACATATTGTGGAGACCATGACCCACTTGATGTATTTGTTCTTTGTAGCCAACCAATTGAAAAAATGAGTTTGGTTAGATGTTTTCCAATTGGCGTTATCAATATGAGAGATAGAGATGAAGCTGACGAGAAAATTATTGCAATTCCTTTTGGTGACCCGCAATATAATGGTTATAGAGATATTAATGAATTGCCATCACATATAATGGATGAACTTAGACACTTTTTGTCTGTATATAAACAATTAGAAAATAAGAAAGTAGAAATTTTAGAAACTGGTGGTCACGAAAAGGCAGAAGCGTCTATTCAGAGAGCATTAGACATGTATAAGGAGTACATCTTTTAAGATTTTATGAAAATAGTTATTCAAAGAGTAAATAGGGCAAGATTAATATCAGGAGAATTTACAAGTGAAATTGGATTTGGGCTTCTTGCTTCTGTTGGTGTTAATGTAAATGATACAATAAAAGATATTGAATATTTGGCAAAAAAGATTGTAAATCTTAGAATATTCAAAGATGAAGACGGCAAATGTAACAAAAGCCTGCTTGATGTAGATGGAGAGATTATGATTGTAAGTAACTTTACACTTCAAGCAAGAATTGGAAGTGGTACAAGACCAGATTTTTCAAAAGCGGGCGGTAGTGAGTTTGCCCTTCAAATGTACAATAAACTTCTTGATGAAGTAATCAAACAAGGAGTGAAGAAAGTTGCTAAAGGAAACTTTGGGAATTATATGGAGATAGACACAAGTCTAAACGGTCCATTTAATTTAATTTTAGAAAGTGAAGGTAGATAAAATGAATGAAAGGTTATTTGAACTTTTCCAACTTTATAGATATTTAAGAGTTGTTCAACCAATAGTTGAAGAAATTATTACGCTTGATTATTATGTTACAAACTTCAATGAAAATACTGCAATTGATTTGCTAGATTATTGTATAACTAAATATTCAAATGAAATCAGTTACATTGGTAAATTGCATGAAAATAAAGTTGTTGTTGAAGATAACCCGCATATATATGAAACAAAGTCTACTAGAGAAATAAATAGTGATGTTGCGTATGTTAGAGATTGTTTAATTATGATAGGTGCAGTGCAATCGGGTATTAGACCATCACTTAAAGCGGTTGTAGAAGAGATTAGGGGGTAAGGTAATGGATGAACTAGATGAAATATTAGAAGAGTTGCTTTCTAATGCATATAACAAAATTCTTTATAATGAAGAAAAGATTTTAAAAGACATGCTAGGGAATAACCTTACACAAAAAGAATTTCATACACTTGATGTAATTCATGATTGTACTTTGAAAAATACAAATACAGGTAGTAAAATTGCTAAATTATTAGGGATAACTATTAGCACTTTTACGATAAACTTAGATAAACTTATATCAAAAGGGTTAGTAAGTAAGGTAAAGCATGAAAAGGACAAAAGAATTACTTATATTACTCTTACTAACGAAGGTAATGCTATAAGGAATAAAAGAATAAATAGCCACAAGCAGTCAATTAGACGAGCTATTAAAAATTTGTCATCAACAGAAAAGGTTGCACTGCTTAATGGTATTAGTAAAATTCATTTTGATTAGGAGTTAATATGGTTAAAAAGGGAGTTATTTTATGTGGGGGATTGGCTACTAGATTTTTGCCAATTACCAAAAGTATTGCAAAAGAAATGTTGCCAATTTTAAATAGACCAGCAATTGATTATTGCATACAAGATTTAAGAGATAATGGTGTTACAGATATTTTGATTATTATGGGTAGGGGAAAAGAAAGTCTAGAAAATTATTATGATAGAAATATTGAACTTGAAGATAGACTTCTATTTGCTCATAAAGATAAAGAATTAGAAGAATTATCAAAAATTTATAGTGATGTAAATATTTCTTTTATTCGTCAAATTTATGCTAAGGGTACTGGTTATGCAGTCCTTAAGGCTAAAAATTTTGTTGGAAATGAGCCATTTATTTTAATCTTTCCAGATGAACTTATTTGGGGAGAAAGTTTTGCTAGACAAATGGTGGAAAATTTTGATGACCTAAAAGCAAGCATTATCCCTGTTAGAAAAATAAATATTGCTGATAGCAAAAAATATGGCATGGTTGATTTTCAAGAAGACGACAAAGGGATGAAAGTTACTAATATAATTGAAAAGCCTGAGCCGGAAGATAGCCCAAGTGATTTTTGTTATACAGGTGGCGGAGTATTTACCCCAGAAATTTTTACTCATTTGGAGAATTGCAAAGTACATGACAATGGCGAAATTTATTTGACGGATGCATTTTATGGGCTTATGAGAAGTGATAGTCTTTATGGTACATCTATAGTTGGTGAAAGAATTGATTTGGGAAGTCCAATGGGACTTATTAAAGGTAATATAATTGCTGGAATGAGCGACTTTAAATATAGAGACGAATTATTGCAGTTTATGAAAGAAATAGTTGCGGATGAAGAAGAGTAAGGGGTGAGAAATGTCAGAGATATTAGGAAGTTTTTTTGCGAGCATTTTTGGTAGCCATTCTATACTTGCAACAATTCTAATTGCTATGTTTCCAATAATTGAATTAAAGGGTGCTATTCCAATTGGTATGAGCGTGGATTATTGGGGACAATCGGCTTTAAGTGGTACAGAAGCATTCTTGTTTAGTCTGCTTGGTAGTTCGATAGTTGTTCCTATAATTGCTTTAATTTTTATTCCTGTACTTAATTGGTTAAAAAGGACAAAGGCTTTTAGAAAAGTAGCGACTTTTATTGAAGAAAAAGTAAAGAAGCATTCAAATGAATTAGAAGAAAAAGTAAAAGAAAATAAGAAAAGTAAAAATAAAACATTACTTAAATGTTTTCTTGTATTTGGTTTTGTGGCTATACCAGTTCCTTTGACTGGTGTGTGGACAGGCACTTGTATGGCAGTTCTAATCGGACTTAAATTTTGGCAAATTCTAATCACTGTTATACCGGGTAATATCGTTGCTGGAATAATAATTACTACAGTGTGTAAAATATTCCCAAATTTCGTAACAATTTTATCTATTATTATGCTTGCAATTGTTATTGTATTAGTTGTTTTCTTGATAGTTAAATTCATAATGCATATATTGAAAAAAGAAGATAAAAATGATGTAAACAATACAAACGATATACAAATTGTAAAAAAGGAAATAGAAGAAAATAACGAAAAATAAACTTCTCAAATAAGAGAAGTTTTTTCATACTTGAAATGCAAATAAATATATGATATAATATACTTAAGAAATATTTATAGGAGTTTTCTTATGGGAGAAAGAAATATTGATATTTTAGCACTTGAATATTATTTAAGGCGTAAAGTTTCTCATTGTAATAAGACAATAAATGGGCTTTGTCAAGAGAAAGGTGTTAAGCAAAGAGTTGTATATAATGAACTTCTTTCTAAATTTTGCAAAGGCAGAAATGCAAAGAGTGATGTATTAGATGAAATTTATTATATGATTGAAAGAAATAATAGTGCTGATTTGAAACCATATACCTATTTTGATTTGGATACCTTGTATGCTTATTATATTTATTTGAGAAATATTATTTCTTATGCAAGATATCATAATTATGATATGTCAAAAGCAATAAGTATGGCAATAGGAGATATGTTAAGCCCTGAAACTTCTTTGGAAGATTGTGGATATTATGATATGAATAACCCAGTTACTTTAAGAATAGATAAAAGTACTGGTAAGGTCGCACCATTAAAAAGACTTTCTACAGAGAAATTTTCAAAAACTTATGAAGATTTGGCTTGTAGGGATATGTTAAGCGATTATTTGTCGTTAAAGAAAGACACCCCAAGAAAACAACAAACTGAAAATAAATCTACAGAGAAAAAAGAAACTCATTCAGCCGAAGAAATTAAACAATTTGTTGAAAGAAAGAGAGATAAAGAAAGTCATAAACAAGAAGGTCCTCGATCAGAAAAGAAGTTAATTATTGTGTATAAGGGAATTAATTTTGAAGTTCTGTCTAAAAATTATGAACATCAGCATAGAGACAATTTTACTCCACTGTTTAAAATTGAAGGTGTGAGTGTTGATGGGAAATATAGACTTGTTGCTAATGTAGATTTAGACAATAAAGTTTACGAAGGACTTGTAATGAACCATAAGGGTGAAAAGCTTTGTGATAATTCACCAGTAGAACTTATAACAGTTGAAATAACTGCAGAAGAGATTGAAGAGAGAAGAAAGAAAAAGGGCATAACTACAAAACCAAAAGTAGAAGGCGAGTTTAGTATGCATGAACTCTATGATGATTTTTAAAAAATAACGATGAATAATTGCATGATTTAATTTATTACTTTATAAGTGTAACAAGCCATTATGGCTTGTTTTTTATAGTATTGTAGCCATTTTTGTTGACAAAATCGAATTATTTAGATAATATTTAAAAAATAAACATAAAAGGTTGTGCCGTATGGATTATAAATTAGAAAGAAAAGATGGGTTATATTACTTTTGTGATGAAAATGGGAAAATGCATGGAGAAGGGTATTTACAAGCTGAAGAGTTCAAAAATGGAATTGCTAGAGTTAAGAAACAAGATGGATTGATGTATTGTATTAATGAAAATTTTGTGACTACATCTCCAGGTTACGATTATGTTTATACTAAGGATTATGGCTATTTCGGGGGTGTGACTAATAAAGGTGGAACGGCATCAGAGGAGGTTTTATTAGATAGTAAAGGAAAGAAGATGCATGATGGCTCATTTAATGATATTGAAGTTTATCGTATGGGAAGGTATGAATTCTATCTTATAGAACAACCCGAAGGGGATTTTTACATAGCAGATTCTAATTTTAATAGATTGACTAAACATAAAGAATATGAATCAAAGTGGGAAGTAGTAAAAGAACAATTGGACCCTATAAAGAAATATTTGGAAGGTCAAGAAGATGTTTATGATTTGCCAGATAAATGTTTCGAAGGATTTAAACTTGATGTTATACTCGATAACGAGAAAAAACAATATGAGTATTTAATTAGGATGACTCATACTGAAGAACAAAGAAACCAAGTAAGGCAAGATTGTGTGGCAAAGGCTGATTACGTAAAAAGTAAAGCCCTTGATATGTATAATAATAATGAACAAGATAAGTTTTTAGATATGGATTTATTTTAATTTTATATAATTGGAGAAATTTGAAAAGTTTTAAAAACACTAGTTGGACTAGTGTTTTTTATTTTAAGATTTTAACCTTTAATTATTAAAATAATTATTATAAAATATAATTGAAAATATTTGCTTTACTTTTAAAATTTTTTTATAATCAAAAAAACAAATGAAAAATGTGGGTAAAAAATGGAAACATTGGAAGAAAAAAATAAATTAAAAGGTACTAAAAATCTAAGAAAATATTTTTCATATTTTAAGTATTACAAGTTTTATTGCATAATGTTTTGGTTGCTACTTGTAATATCGGGAGTTATTAGTTTTTTAGCACCGATATTCTTAGGTAAAGTTATTACTAGCATGACGGTAACGGCGGATTTTAAAGAAGCATGGAAATGGGCACTTATATTTGCTCTTCTTGAATTTGTGGGGCTTATATTTATTCTTATTAGAGTGCCATTTTTCAAAAAACTTGAAAACAATGTTAAAAAGAAAGTAAAATTAGACATTATTAAAAATTCTTTTAATATTAACATTGGCGAGTATGAAAATTTAGGTAATGGTTTATTTGTAACAAGACTTACAAAAGACTTAGATGGCCTAGCTACTTCATTTAAAACTATAAGTGAACTTATAGTATCGTTTCTTTCAAAAGCGGGATTTATAGTTTATGTGTCTATTGCTAATATTTGGATAGGGCTTTTCCTTATAACATTTATTATTATTAGATATTTTATTTACCAAATTCGTATTCATTATTATGCTAAATTAAAACCTGATATTTTAAAGAAAGGTGATGAGATAAACTCAGTTGTTGGTGAAAGCATTAGGGGTATTAAAGATATTAAAACTTTGGGGCTTAGTTCATCGGTTTTAAGTAGAATTGGTTTTATGCAAAATGAATACGCTAGAAAAGATAACAAAGAGTGGTACATTGGCTCATTTCTTTGTACTATCGCTAATGTAATAACAGTTATATATAATTTACTATTTATTTGTCTTGCTATATGGCTTATACAAATTGGACAACTTGAACTTGCAATTTTCTATACTATATATGTTTACAAAAATAGCGTTATTGACTTTGCTGTACAACTTGGCGATTTGCAAAATTACTTTAAAGACATGGAAGTTGCATCGTATAGAGTTTTTGAACTAATGGATGAAAGCAAATATAAACACGATAAATTTGGAAGTTTAGTGGTTGAGAATTTTCAAGGTAATATTGAATTTAAAGATGTGACATTTGAATATACTAGGGGCGAGAATATTATAAATAATATTAATTTTAAAATTGAGCCAAATACCCATGTTGCATTTGTTGGTGAGAGTGGTTGCGGAAAGTCTACAATAGTGGCACTCATTTGCAAACTATACGACCCAACCGCTGGAAAAATTATGTTTGATGGGCATGATAGCATGGAACTTAGTCAGTCGTTTGGCGAAAATGTAAGTATGATAAATCAATTCCCTTATGTATTTAATATGACTATTAGAGAAAACATGCAATTAGTAAAGCCAGAAGTTACCGATAGGGAAATTTATCAGGCTTTGAAACTTGCGAATGCAGACGAGTTTGTAAAGGCTTTACCACAGAAGTTGGATAGTTTCTTGGGTGAAGGTGGAACAAGGCTTAGTGGTGGACAAAAACAAAGAATTTGTATAGCAAGAGCGCTTCTTAAAAATAGTAAGATTATTATTTTTGACGAAGCGACTAGTGCTCTTGATAATCTTAGTCAAGAAAAAGTTATGGAAAATGTCGAAGAACTAAAGAAAAACCATACAATTATTACAATTGCACATAGACTTTCTACTATTGAAGATTGTGACGTTATTTATTTTATAAAGAATGGACAAATTGTTTGCTTCGGAACTCATCTTGAACTTATGGAAAAGAATGCTCAATATAGAAATCTTTATCATAAACAAAAGAAAGAAGCAGAAATCAATGAAGAGATTGAAAAGCAAAAAGAAGAAAACGCTCAAGCTGAATGATTTGAAGATTTTACTTCAAATCATTTTTTATGTTTAAAGAAAATACAATAATAATCAAAATAATAACTTTTTTTGGGTATATCTGAAAAGATTTTGTTGATTTTTAACTGTAATTGATATATACTAAGTTATATTTGATTTTAGGAGTAAAATATGAAAAAGACAGACATTAGAAAAATTTACTTGTCATTGGATGAGTTTTCAGATAAAGAAGTTGTACTTGCTGGATGGGTACGTTCAGTTAGAGACTTGAAAAATTTCTGCTTTATTGATTTAAATGATGGTACAAGTTTCAAAGGTGCACAAATTGTATTTAATAGCGATAAAGACGGATACTCAGAAGTTGCTAAATTGAATGCTGGTTCGTCTATTATTTGTACGGGTAAAATTGTTCTTACACCAAATTCAAAACAACCTTTTGAAATGCAATGTAATTCAATTCAAATTGAGTGTAAAACTGACGAAACATACCCACTTCAAAAGAAAGGTCATTCATTTGAGTTTTTGAGAGAACAAGCATACCTAAGACCTAGAAGTAATTTATTTAATGCTGTTTTTAGAGTTAGAAGTGAAGCAAGTTTTGCACTTCATCAATTCTTTAATAATGAAGGCTTTGTATACCTTCAAGCACCAATACTTACATCATCCGATTGTGAAGGGGCGGGAGAACTTTTCAAAGTTTCTACACAAGATATTTATAGCGGAAAGAAATTAAACCCAGAAGATGAGTTGTTTGGAAAATCAGTTTTCCTTTCGCCATCTTGTCAGTTAGAGGGTGAAGCATTTGCTTTGGGACTTGGTAATATTTATACTTTTGGCCCATCATTTAGAGCTGAGAATAGTAATACAGTTAAACATGCAAACGAATTTTGGCATATAGAACCAGAAATGGCATTTGCTGAGCTATTCGATGACATGGATGTAATGGAAAGAATGATAAAATATGTTATCAATTATCTATTCGAAAAATGCGAAAATGAACTTAAGTTTTTTGATAGCTTTGTTGAAAAAGGTCTTATCGATAAACTTAAAAATGTTACAAATAATGACTTTGCTAGAGTTACTTATACAGAAGCCATTGAGACATTAAAGAAAAATAATGATAAGTTTGAGTTTAAAGCAGAGTGGGGTTGTGATCTACAAAGCGAACATGAAAAATATCTTGCTCAAGTTGTTTATGGAAAGCCTGTGTTTGTTTATAACTATCCAAAAGAGATTAAGGCATTCTATATGAGACTTAATGAAGATAATAAGACTGTTAAAGCAACTGACCTACTTGTACCTGGTATTGGTGAACTTTGTGGCGCTAGTGAAAGAGAAGAAAGATATGACGTACTTCTAAATAGAATACATGAACTAGGTCTTAATGAAGAAGACTATTGGTGGTATTTGAATTTGAGAAAGTTCGGGTCAGTTAAACATAGTGGCTTTGGAATGGGCTTTGATAGATTTATAATGTATGTAACTGGTATGACAAATATTAGAGACGTACTTCCATTCCCAAGAACTCCAAAAAATTGTAGTTTTTAAGGAAAGTGAAAAATATTTATACAATATGAAAAGTATATAAATAAAAACACATAACAAATTAGTTATGTGTTTTTTCTTTATATTCTCTTTTTCTTAATGATTAGGCATAAGAATAGAACAAGGAATGTAGATCCGGCAATTCCAGCTATAATTAAAATTGCGGTAGTTGATAATTGGTTGGTTGTTCTTGTTCTTTCGATTGTTATATTTAGGTCTTCCGCATAAGTAACATCTATTTTCAAATCATCTGTAATATTTTTGATTTCTACTTCGTTATTTCTCACTAATGCTTCTTCGCCATTAACGGTTACCTTATCTACAATAAATCCTTCTTTTGGAGTAATTGTAATAGTTCTTGATGAGCCGTATGTTAAATTGTCTTCACCATTTATTACAATATCTCCTTGATTTGAATTGTTATTAAGAACTATGATATATTTTCTTTCTTCAAATACTGCGTGAATTGTATGGTTTTCAGTAATATTAATTAGTTCATAACTATCTTTAACAGAAGTCTTTTGTCCGTCTAGTAAGATATATTCTATTTTGTATCCGTCATCTGGGAAAAACTCAATTTTCATGTTTGAATTATAATTCAAAGTAATAATTCCCGAACTAGAGATTTCGCCATATCCTTGTTTGGTAATGTTAATTTGAACTGTGTCATATTCGTATTCAACAACGATATCAAAGTCATTACTTATATTTTCTATTGTATAAGAATAACTTTCAGTTAATTTTGCTTCTTTAATTTCTTGGTCATTGATTAAAAGTTTTTTAATATGGCAGTGTTCATTTGCTGTAAACGTCACTGTTGGACTTTCTCCCCTTGGGATAAATAAGTCGGGTGTAGTGATGCCCAATTCGTTACTTGATATGTTTACATAGAAGTTATCTAATTCAAATTCAACCATTACAATTAAATAATCGTTAGCAGTAAGTGATTTGACAGTGTAAGTGTTGTTACTTAAAAGGTATGAAGTATAATCTTTATCATTTATTATTAATGATTTTACTCTATATCCTTTGTCTGGTGTAATTGTTATAACTTTGCCATTTC
Source organism: Clostridiales bacterium (assembly GCA_015055815.1). GTDB lineage: Bacteria > Bacillota > Clostridia > Christensenellales > UBA1242 > UBA11490. The sequence continues at coordinate 25,744 of SVHM01000006.1, read as the reverse complement.
CAATCTCTAGCATGAAGTTTCCGCTAGGAGAAACTGTTCCATGTTCGCCATGTGAAATTTCTATTTGATAAGTTTTTGCACTGTCTAAAACTACTACTTTTGCTAAATTACTACTTATAGCTTGACCGTCCCAACTAGTGATATAGTAGTAATAATAATATGTTCCAAGTTGTGAAGTATCAATTACGTTTGAGTTGGTTTCGCCAACTAAATAACTATCGCCAGACGGAGAAGTCTTTTTGTAGAACTTATATGTAAGTTCATAACCTTTTACTAATATGTTTAGGCTAAGTGTAGCATTTTGTTTGATATATACTTCAGTAGTTGGTAAGTTTTCTATTATTTCTAAACTATCTAGGGCAATAAAGTTAATATTGTAATTTTGGGCATAAGTATGAGCGGTAGTATTTAAGTGGCTATAAATTGTAATATGGTCACTTGAAGTTACAAATTCGCTAGGGCATTCTAATTTTTTTCCGATAAATACTTTTTCAATTCTTGAGTTTTCAAATGAGTCATTTCCTAAATTTACAATATTGTTTAGATAAATTTTTGTAAGTGATGTACAGCCTGCAAATACTTCACCTTTATAAATATTAGAAGTTCCAATTTGTGTTCCAAGTGTTTTTAAACCGTTGAAATTATATGTTGTAAGGCTGTAATTATTATAGAATGCTCTATCTTTAATTGTATCTAAGTGGAATTGATTGTATGTAATAGTTTTTAAATTATAACAATTTTCAAAAGCACTACTACCAATAACATTTACGACTGGCAAGTATGCACTAGTTAAAGATTGACAACCTTTAAATGCGTTTGTTGGTAAAGTTTGGCAGTCATATAGTGAGATTTTTTCTAAGGATATACAATTTTCAAAGGCACTTTCACCAATTTTTGTAACGTTATCTAAGTTTATTTCTTTTAGACTGATACAATTATAAAATGCGTAGTTGCCAATGATATAAATGGATGATGGCAAATAAACGTGAGTAATGAAAGTACATTTTTCAAAAGCAGAAGCAGAAACGCCGTCAACAGGGATATTATTTATTGTGGCAGGAAGTGATAGCTTACCTACCAAATCACCGTCAATCATTACTATTCTAGCGGTGGTAAAGCCTGTGCTGGTATTTAATACTGTTGTATAATACATTTCGTATGCGTTTGCATAATAATCGTATAAAATTATTTCATAAGTTGTGGCATAATTGGTAACGATTATATTTTCTTTGGCTTTAAGCCTAAATTGTTCGTTTTTGCTATAACTTGTACTATAATTGTAACCTATTGAATAATCGCCAAGTTGTGTTACATTACTTCCTAATGATAACGTATTAAGACTAGAGCAATTAACAAATGCTTTGTTATCAATTTCATAAACATTATCAATATTCACTTCGTTTAATTTTGAACAATTATAGAATGCTTTTTTACCAATTGAAATAATGTTTGGTAAATTAATATAGCTCAAGTTTGAACAATTCAAAAAAGCTTCGTTTTCTATGTATTTTAAAGTTTTGCTATTTATAGAGTAAAGATTTTCACAATCTTCAAACGCATTACTACTAACTCTTGTTACTGGGTAACCATTTATGTATTCTGGGATGTAAATTTCTTTGTTTTTCTGAGAATATCCTGTAATAGTTATTTCATCATTTGTGGTTATTGTATAAGTAAATTCCCCATCATTATCATTTGTTATAATTATAGATTGTGGGTAATATTTCTCGATATATTCTATTGTATAAGCATTTCCGTTGTAACATATAAAAGATATTTCAACCGTGCTTTCGTCTAAGATGTATTCACCTTCTCTATCAAATGCCATGTTTCCAATAATTTCAAGGTTTCTAGAAAGTGTAACTTGAGTAATGCTTGAGCAATTATAGAAAGCTTTTAATCCAATTGTTTGTGTATTGGATAGGTTTAATTCATTCAGTTTTAAACAATTATAGAAAGCGAAGTTGCCGATATATTTTATATGTGACATATCAAAGTTTGGTAAGTTTTTACAATTGTAGAATGATGATGAGCCAACAACTTCTAATTTTGGAACATTAATATTTTGAATTGTAGTACAGTTATAAAATACATTACTACCAAGAGAAGTTAAATTAGGAAGATTAAGAGTTTTTAAACTTGGGTTGTTTGTGAAAGCTGAAAATTTAATTTCTTCTACTGCTGGTAGGGAAAGAGTTTCTAAACTATCACAACCAAGGAATGAGTATGAACTAATTCTTTTTAAATTATTCATTGTTAATGTTTTTAGTGAAGAGCAACCTTCAAATGCTGAGTCGTTAACTTCTTCTATTCCATTTGCTGTAACTGTTTGTAAATTTAGGCAATAAGCAAATGCACCAATATCAAGCGTTTTTATTGAGTTGGGCATTGTTATTTGGAATAATGATTTATTATAAAATACTTCTCGGTATATAGATACAGGTGTAATTCCATTAATTGTATCGGGAATTGTTACAAAAACCAAATCTTCGTTAAATGCCGTTATTATACCATCACTTGTAATTTCAAAGAAATCTTCGCTAGTTCCGTACTCTGAACTATAAGTTCTGCTTGTTACTGGGCTTATTCCAATTATATTGTTATTACTATCGTATAGATATGCTATTGCTGATACTTTGTACGATACGTTTGTTTCAGAGAATTGTATTGGAATAGGGGCTGAATATAATAAACTTGTATTGTCTGGTTGTGTGCCGTCTAGTGTGTAGTAAATTTTCGAATTGGCAGTTGATGAAGTAAGTGTTAAGTCAAAAGAATTTGTGTAATAAATATCATTATGAGAAAATGTTACTGCTGGAAGAACTGATGTGTATGCATGAGAGATATTTACAAAACCGTATCCATAATAGGGGTCTTTACCCGATGCGCCTAAATCTATGGCATGAGAAAATAGCGTTGTTTGAAGTTTCTCCGTTGTGAAATTTTCACCGGTATTAGACATAAGGAGTGCGACAACGGCTGAAACGTGAGGGGTTGCCATTGAAGTACCTTTCAAAGCTTGTGTGTTTGAGTGTGGAGTGTCGTCAGTATCATTTGGTACAGCACTTTGAATTGCTGTTCCTGGAGCAGAAATATCAACAAATGAGCCGTAATTTGAATAACTATCGTCGAATACTACAGTATTATTTTTTTCTTTAACGGCTGATACGGTAATTGCAGAAGCTACATTTGCTGGTGCGAATTGAATACAATCCATAGAGTCGTTTCCTGCTGCGACAACTGAAAAAATATTATTTTCAAGTGCGTCATCTATCCAACTAGCATATTGTGTATAAGGCTCGGTATTTATAGGTGCTTGTCCACCTAAACTCATATTAATTGCAACAATATTCATGCCATCATTTTTCTTGTAATCAATACATTTTTCAATACCGGCACAAATTGAAGATATATCACCAAAGCCTTTAGAGTCAAGTGCTTTAATGGGTAAAATTTTCACGTGCGATGGAGTTAGGTCAACAATAGTTCCGCTAACGTGCGTTCCGTGTTTGTGTCCGTCTTGGTAACTATATTTTGTTCCAAGATTTTCTGATGTGAAGTTAACTCCGCCACTTACAATTCTATTTTCAAACCAAGTGTGGTCGGGGTCGATACCTGTATCAATTACGGCAACTACAACATCTTTAAGTTTGGAATTGTCAATATTGTCTAAATACTCATCTATGCCCAAGTATTTACCGCCCCAAGTAACATATGAGCTAGTATTTTCTTCTTCTGCAACAACACTTTCATTTTCGGCTATATGGACTTTTATATCAACGGCAACATTATCAACACTTTCTATAGAAGAATAATAATCAAAGGCATCATGTGCGTGTTGTTCACTTTCAAATTGAATTACATGGAAATTATCGTCTCTAGCATATGCCACTGAATTAAGTAAATTTATATCATTATCGCTATCAACTATGAGTCTTTTGGAAGCGAATGGCCTAGAAAGAATTGCGTTGCTATCTTCAAAAGATATTTGATAACCTAAAAATTTTGCTAAATTTTCAAGTGGGACATATAGACAATTATTATCTTCTACGAAATCTTCTTCGCTAGAAATGTATGAGTTATCAACTATAAATGAATTGCTTTCGGGGTCGATTTCAACAGTATAGTCGTCGTTCGAAATTTGATATGTACTACCATTTAGTTTTAGTCTATCTCCTGTAAGGGAAGAAAATGTTTCTCCTTCAATCATGTAGGTATTATTAATAGACATAAGGTTATTGTTTGGAATTAAGACATCACTATATTCGTAATCATAATTTCTTAAGATATTTTGGAAATCTACTTCAAAGGTGTTTTCAATCTCTTCACCATTTATGTTTAATGTTGGTAATTTTGTATACGAAAAAATTGAAAATATTAATAATAAGATAGTAAATAGTTTTTTCTTCATAAAACACCTTTTAAAGTTATATTTTTATATTTTGTAAAAAATACAAAAAAATGTAATAAAATTATATTTTATTACATGATATATTTTTTTCCTTTTTATGTCAAATAATTTGCCATAAAAGAAGCACACTTGAAAGGTTTTTCAAAGTGTGCTTAGCAATTTAAATCATTTCATCTTCACTATCTGCAGGTGTATATGGGCGTTCTTTTTGATTTTCTAAAATAGGGCATAGTACTTCGTGGATATCAAGTAGAGTTTCTCTTGAAATATAGTCATCTTTCTTTAAGTTCAGTCTTTTTACTATTCTGTCTAACTTTTCAAATTCGTGTATTTTGTATTTAAGTCTGCCGTCAATCATTGGAACATGTGGTGTTTTGGTGTTTCCAATATGGTTAGTTGGCATGTATTTTTCACCACTAACAAGGTCTAAAAACATACCAGTTTCTATTTCATTTATTGGACTCTCATTTATATATTTAAACAAACTATAATGACTTCTAATTAATTCACCATTTTCATCATAACTAACATATTGTCCAACAATTATATCGTCTACTAAATAACAAACATCTTGTTCGTGAGCAATACCTCTTTTACAAAGCAATCGTCCCTTTATTCCGTTAGTTTTTATTATTTTTCCAGTTTCATTTTCGTCATAAGGTATTAAAAATTGAATATACATAATATTTTCCCCCAATATTTATAATTATATTATAACATATAATAAATTTCATTTCAAGGGGTGTTTTTAAATACTTGTCAATTAATTTTCTTTACATATACCTACACAAACATTGTCTTCTTTTCTATTTTGAAGTTCTTCAATTGGATGTGGGGAGACAGACCATCTATAATCTTTGTCAAATTTTTTAATGTGCTTATTAATAACTAAATGGCTAGCAACAATCTCTGGCGATTTATTAATAAGCTTATTGTGTTGAAAATATCTGTGGTCATCAGGCAAATCGTAAATATTTGTGTAAGTTTCTTCTGTTGATGTGACATCTACAGTTTTTAAAACTTCTCTAATATAATCAATATTTTCTCCAAACACTAAAAGTTTTGGAAACTCAGGTTTTGGTATAACTGATTTGCAGTCGGTGTCGCCATATTTTTCTAAACATTCACAAGCTCTTTTTAAGTGTGCGCATTCCATATAATAATGTTCTTCCCAAATACCTTTTATATACTCGTCGCTCTCATCTTGCCAAGCGCTATAATATAAATAACATTCAGTATATTCGTGCATAACCCATTGTTCTAGCCAAGTGCAATTAGGGTCTTTTAAACTTTCATATTGGGTTACATGCTCTTCTTCAACCATTCCAATTTCTGCAAACAATTTTCTGCCTAAATCGTTTTTGTAACAGTTTGCCATATTCATATAAAAGTTCATCGTTTGTTGCTCGGCTGCTGTGATTATATTTCCGATTAGTTTTGTGTAAAGGTCTGCCTTTTGACTATCCATATGATTTTTTACATTGTCCATTGGATGACGGTGATGTGCTATTGTTGGTCTGCCGGGGATGATTTCGGTAAACTTGCCAACCATTGTCTCTGCATCAATACCAAAATCAATTCTTAAAAGATTTGCAAATCTATACAAGTGGTCAAAGTCTTCAAGCAAAGCAAAGTCAAGTGCTGCTTTTGTGTTTTTGCATTTGCAATTTTGAGCAAGGATAGCAGTAAGTTCAATGGCAAGTTGCTCATATGCAATAGTGCTTTCTAGCATATTTTCATTTAAAGGTTTTAAACAGCTTATTCTTTTTTGCTGTTGTTGTTCTTGGTTTCGAACTAATGCTAATTCTCTTTTTAAATCATTATTGTCACAATTTCTTGCAAATTGATGTAGAAACCAATTGCTTTCAAACTCCGTTCCGTTAAGAAGAATTATTCTTACTTTTGTAAAAGGTGAGACTTTTGTTTTGTCATAACTCTTTGGATACATCTCTTCCCAATTCATAAAGTAATCTTCTAGTTTTTTTGTTTCTTGATTAAATGGGTTCATATTTTCACTCCTTGATTTTTATAGTGTATGTAAATATTTGACAATATTACCAAGAAGTATTCATTGAAGTTTGGCTAACATTTGTATAATTTTTTTTGTATAAACTATAAAACGAGAAAAGCCCAAGCGAAAATGCTTGGGTCTAAAATCTCGTCAGAAGAAAGGTAAATAAAACATTCAGACGAAAATTCAATTTGCCTTTCTTAATAATATGTTGCGCAGATAAAATTATATTATTCATAATAAATTAATTTATTGCAAAAATTTGTACTTTTCCGTCAATCCATGATGAGAAAAATTCTCTTAAGGTGTTTCCAGATGCTTTTTCAAAAGCATTTATTAAATTGTCGGGTGTTACAATACCATACTTGTTTTCATCGAAGTAAATCTTTAAACCTTCAAAGAAATTTTTGTCTCCAACCACTTCTCTTAAACTATCAAAAATAAGCATTCCTTTTACATATGCAATATAAACATATTCGCTTTCGTTGTTGTACTCGTTTAATTTTCTATTCATAGAAGTGTCAACTGTATCGAATACTTTTTTGTATACATCAACAAATGTTACAAAACTATTTGTTGTGTTTTTTATAAGCTCATCTGTGTTAACATTATACTCTGGATTTTTCTCATAAAATAGTAGAGTTGAATATTCGGTTAAACCTTCATCTAACCAGCCATATTGATACTCATTATTTCCAACAATTCCGTACCACCATTGATGTGCAATTTCGTGTATAATTACATTGATATAATCACTTTGAACATCGACAGCATCTGATATCATAACTAAGTTTGGATACTCCATTCCGCCATGTACAAAATTGGTTTCAACAATGTTTAAGACTTTGTATGGATATTCTCCAAATGTCTCGTTAAAAGTTCTAATTGCATCAGTGCCTGCTTTTAAACATTCGCTAGGGTATTGGTTTTTGTAGTAATAATAATTGACAGTTGTATTGTTATAAGTGTCAGAAACTACATTGAATTTGTCAGAAAGTACAAATGCAAAATCTCTAACAACTTCTGCTGAAATATTATATATTTTAAATTGTTCGTCTGAAGCTTCAGATAAAATATTGCCAGTTGAAGTTAAAATATAATCTTTTGGTGTTGTGATTTTCACATTGTAGTTTGCCATGTCTGAATAGAATGGGTCACCATTATAATGATAGCTATCTACTACGAAATTACCATTTTCATATATGCATGGTATTGGGTAAAAGTTTGCAATATTTATTGTGTTTTCGCCATACCCAAAACGATGATTAATATTGGGAATAGTAACAGAATATTCCATGTTAATTTCTATTATTGAATTGGGAGATAATGATGATGAAAAATTTACATTTAAAATATCATTATCTTCTTCTAAAATTATTTCTTTTTCTTCATCTTCGACAGATAATTTTTCAATATTAATACTTCCGTAACTTACACCATTATAATAACATTTATTGTAGTTGAGAGTACTAACAACTGTACATGTTGAACCTTCTCTAAAGCAGTTTGGATATAGGTGTAATTTTAAGTTATCTAAACTTGTATCGGTATTGTTTTTGTAATTTAAAGTTTGTTTTACATTTATAGTATGGTCGTCATTATAAATGATTTCCATATTGTATGTACTTAAATTTTTGCTTATTTTTTCTAAGCTATCTGATTTACATCCTGTGAAGATAAAAATTGATAGCAGTGGCATTATCAAACATAATAATAATTTTTTCGCTTTCATATTTTCTCCTTTCATATATTGATACTATATGATAATGAAAGTTACAAATATTCTTAAATAACAGTTAATTGACTTTAAATTAATTTATGTTTGTGATAATATATCTATATGGAAAAAGATAGATATAATCATTTAAATAAATACTTGAAAGAGTTGTTTGGAGAGAGAGTTTTAAAAATTTGTATCGACGGAAATTTCACTTGTCCTAATCGTGATGGTAGCAAAGCTCAAGGTGGGTGTATTTTTTGTAGTGAGCGTGGCTCGGGAGATTTGATAAAAAATAAATGTGATAACGTATATGCATCTATCAAAAATCAAGTGGAAAAATTTTTAACTTCCTATAGGGGAGAGCGGGCGAATAAGTTTATTGCTTACTTTCAAAATTTTTCAAACACTTATGATAGTATTGAAAATTTAAAAAAGAAATATGATATATCTTTAAACTCAAGTGATAAAATAATTGGTCTTGAAATTGCAACAAGACCTGATTTGATAACTGATGAAGTTGTTGAACTGCTTTCAACATATAAAGATAATTATTATGTAACAGTTGAACTGGGGCTTCAAACGGCAAATGATAAAATTGGAGAAATTATAAATAGATGTTATAAGACGGAAGATTTTGTCAAAGCATGTTCGAAATTAAAAACTGCTGGTATAAATGTAGTTGGGCATTTGATGGTGGGACTTCCAAATGAAAGTAAAGAAGATATTTTGAGAACGGTGAAAGTTTTTAATGAATGCAATTGTGATGGAATTAAAATACATTCAACGCATATTCTTAAAAATACAGAATTGGAGAAGATGTATATAAGGGGTGAATATTCTCCAATTACACTTGACTATTATGTTGAGATGGTGGGTATGATTATATCTAATCTAAATAGTGATATAATAATTCACAGAGTTACTGCCGACCCGCCAAAAGAAATTTTTGTTGCACCAGATTGGCAACTTCATAAAAAAATAGTTTTAAATAGTATTGAAAGGTACTTAAAAGAAAATAATATCACACAAGGTTGTGAGAAATAAAGGAAGGTAAAATTATGAACAAAGTAGTTATTATAGGATGTGGAAATGTGGGAATGAGTTATGCTTATTCAATGGTGATACATGGCTCAAATATTGATGAACTCGTTCTTATTGATGTTAATAAAGAAAAGGCTGAAGGGGAAGCTCTAGATTTATCCCATGCCATGAGTTATGCTCCAAAAAACTTTAAAGTTTATGTGGGAGATTATTCCGATTGTAATAATGCAACTATTATTTGTATTTGTGCTGGCAAAGGTCAAAATCCGGGAGAAACTAGGACTGATTTAATTCATAAAAATTATGAAGTTTTCAAAAGTATTATCGATAATATAAATAAAACCAATTTCAATGGAATTTATTTAGTTGCTACAAATCCATTAGATATTATGACTTATATAACGTACAAATTATCTGGTTTTAGTCCAAATAAGGTTATAGGAAGCGGAACAACTCTTGATAGTGCAAGACTTAGATATTTAATAGGTGAAAAGCTTGATATAAATCCTAAAAATATACATGGTTTTGTAATTGGTGAGCATGGCGATACTGAGTTTGTACCTTGGAATAATGTCTTAATTGGGCTTGATAAGGCTGATAAGTTTTTAACAAAAAAAGATATGATTGAGATTGAAAAAGAAGTTGTGGGTAGTGCATATGAAATTATAAACAAAAAAGGCAATACTTGTTATGGAATAGGCATGTCACTTCTTAAAATTACCAATGCAATTCTTTATAATCAAAATTCAATTATGACAGTCTCTGCTTATAATAAAGAACACGACTGTTATTTTGCAATTCCAACAATTCTTAATAAAAATGGCGTAAAAAAGTCGTTATTTATAACACTATCACAAGAAGATGAAGAAAGACTTACTAAATCATTAAATGAAATAAAGGCTAATAAATCAAAGATTTTTGATAAATAATTAAAAAGCAACCAATTTGACTTGGTTGCTTTTGTATTCTGTAATGATTTGAATTTTCTTTTCTCAAGAAAACAATATTAACATATATATAATTAAATTAATATATATTAATTGTTAAATATAATTGAAAAAAATATTGTTTTGGGGTAAAATATGAAAGTAGATAATCTGTCTTTTAGAAAACTAGCTAAACTTAATAAGTGGGGAAAGAGTGAGAAAAATGTTAATTTAAAAAAACTAACTACTTTTAAGATTGGTGGGTGTGGTAAATATTTCTTACAAGTAAACACGATTGAAAATTTACTTGACGTGGTGGGTTATCTTGAAAAGAATAATTTTGAGTATTACATAATCGGTGCGGGTAGCAATATTTTGGCATCAAGCAAAGGATATGACGGAGTGCTTATCAAACTTTGTGGTGACTTTTCACAAATTGAGACGTTTGAAGATACTTTGGAATGTGGAAGTGGTGTGAGTTTGGGGGAAGTTATATCTAAATGTCGAGAATTGGGACTTTCTGGAATGGAAGGTGCTATTGGAATACCAGCGACAATTGGCGGTGCAGTTACTATGAATGCAGGTGCGTACGATTTTGAAATGGCTAAAATTGTAGAGAGTGTTATCTTTTTAGAAAATGGCAAGATAAGGTTTTTATTCAAAGATGAATGTTTGTTTTCTTATAGGAGTAGCATTTTTCAGAATATGAAATGTGTTATTTTAAAAGTACGATTGAAACTTAACAAATCTAATAAAGAAACAGTTTGTGAAAAGATAAAAGATTATGCTCAAATAAGACGAGAAAGTCAGCCTTTGAACATGCCATCAGCAGGGTCGATTTTTAAAAGAAGAGAAGATATTATTGTTAGTAAATGTCTTGATGAGTGTGGCGTAAAAGGCTTAAGTGTTGGTGATGCGGTGGTGTCTACTAAGCATGCAAACTTCATTGTAAATAATGGTGATGCTACTTCTGAAGATGTAATAAAACTTATAAACAAAGTTAAGAAAAAATTTAAAGAAAGTTATAATAAAGAATTAAGTTGTGAAATAAAATTACTAGGAGAATTTGATGAAACTATCGGGTGATTTTCATACTCATACTACATATACACATGGTAAAAGTAGTATAGAAGAAAATGTAAAACAAGCTGAAAATTTAGGGTTAAAAGCGATTGCTATAACTGAGCATTGTTATAATAGTATGTATGCAATAAAACGTGGAGATTTAAGTAAAATTTGTGATGAAATAGACGATTTAAAAGATAAATATTCAGTTAAGATTTACAAGGGTATTGAAGCAAATTTAATATCAAGAAATGGTGATATAGATATTGAAGATAGTGAACTTGAAAAATTAGATTTAGTTATTCTTGGCTTTCATAAAATGACAAGAAGTACGCTTGCGGAGAGATTGAAGTTTTTCTTGCCTAATATATTATTTAAGAAAAAAAGTCAAAAAAGAATTGATATAAATACCAATGCTTACCTTAAAGCCATGGACAAGCACAGAGTAAGTATACTTGCACATTTGAATTATGGTGGATGTAAAGTAGATGTTGAAAGATTGGCTAAGTCGTGTATAGATAAAGGTATATATATTGAACTTAACGGAAAAAGAATTAATTTTAGTAAAAGTGAAATTGATACAATGGTTAAACTTGGTGTTAAGTTTATAATTAATAGTGATGCTCACTCTAAGTTTGCGGTGGGTAAAAATCATAGGGCGTTTAATTTGGTTGAAAAGTATAAAATTCCACTAAATCAAATTGCTAATATAGATAATAAAATTCCAAAATTTGTGTAGGTGAAATATGTCATTTGCAATGGATGCAAAACAAGAAGTATTAAAAGAGAAAATAGAAAATGATTGTTGTTCTATTGCTTTTTTGAGTGCGATTATTAAGTGTTCGGGCGAACTTAGTATTTCGGGTAATCATAAATATAAAGTTGAGATTTATACTGAAATAAAGGAACTTTTTTCTGTTGTTAAAAACATAATTGAACAATATTATGGTAGAGAATGTGATATTTCTTTGCTTGAAGACACAAATATTAATAAATCTAGTAGGTATAAAATAACTCTTCCTACCGATATTACCGAGCAATTACTAAAAGACTTAGGAATTATGAAGATTGATGAAGATGGTATGCTGGGGATTGAAAACGGAATAAGTGATTTTGTTATTTTGGATGAGTGTTGCAAAAGAAGTTATATAAAAGGTGCTTTTGTTGCATGTGCGACAAGTAATATAATCATTAAAAATTATGAAAATCAGAAAAGTAGCGGATATCATCTTGAGTTTGTTCTTAACTTTGAAAAAATTGCACAAGATTTGGTAGAACTACTTAAAAATTTTGATATTTCTGCAAAAATCACCGTTCGAAAGAACTTGCCGATTGTGTATATAAAAGAGTACCAATTAATTTGTGATACTTTGGCATTGGTGGGGGCGAATAAAGCTGTTTTGAATTTACAAAATGAAGCGGCAATAAGGGAACTTAGAAACAATGTTAATAGACAAACAAATTGCCTTAATGCCAATCTTAATAAAACGGTTAATGCGGCAGTAAAACAACTTAATGCAATTAAAGTTATACAAGAAAATAGGGGGCTAGAGAGCTTGAGTGAAAATTTGATGGAACTAGCTCTTCTTAGGCTTGCAAACCCCGAAGCGTCACTAGAAGAATTGAGAAGTTTATCGACAGAAAAACTTACTAAAAGTGGCATTAACCATAGGTTTACAAAACTTATACAAATAGCCGATGAGATAAATAAAAGCAAATTTACAATTACTACATTATAGGAGAAAAATATGACAGATTTTGTGCACTTACATTTACATACTGAATTTAGCTTGCTTGACGGTATCGCTAGAATAGACCAAGTAACGAAAAAAGCAAAGGAACTTGGAATGCCTGCTATCGCTATTACCGACCATGGCAATATGTATGGTGCTGTAAAATTTTATGATGCGTGTAGAGATTTAGATATAAAGGCAATTTTTGGTTGTGAGTTTTATGTTGCTCAAGATTTGCATGTTAAAGCGGGCAAGAGTAAATATGCTCACTTAGTACTTCTTGCAAAAGATGAAGTGGGATATAATAATATTTGTATGTTAAATACAATTGCTTTTAGAGATGGGTTTTATTATAAGCCACGTATTGACTATAAAACTTTGGAAAAGTATCATGAAGGTGTTGTTTGTTTGTCGGCTTGTCTTGCGGGAGATATTCCCCAAGCTATAATGAATAGAGATTACGAAGAAGCAGAAAGGCTTGTTAAATGGTTTAAAGATTTATTTGGTGATGACTTTTATTTGGAAGTTCAAAACCATCATTTGCCAGAACAATTAGAAGTTAATGTAAAACTATTTGAATATGCTGAAAAATATAATGTAAAAACTGTTGCTACCAATGACGTTCACTATGTTGATAAAGAAGATGCTGAAATGCAAGATGTTCTTATGTGTGTTCAGATGGGTAAAACGGTTGATGACCCAGATAGACTAAAGCTTCCTTGTGATGAGTTTTATTTTAGAACGGGCGATGAGATGGCGGAACTTTTTCCTAATCATCCTGAATGTATTTCAAATACAATTGAGATTGCTAACAAGTGTAATTATAAGTTTGTATACGGACATTATCTTTTTCCAAGATACGAGCCCGTTACTGGTGATGAGCCACTTGTTTATCTTAATAAACTTATTGATGAAGGCGTTAAGAAAAAGTACGGTGAATATACCGACACTATTAGAAATAGAATAGCAAGTGAACTTGCCGTTATAACAAAACAAGGTTTCGTTGAATATTTCCTTATTGTATGGGATTATATAAATGCCGCTCGAAGTATGGGAATTTCAGTAGGTCCAGGAAGGGGTAGTGGTGCGGGTTCGATTGTTGCATATCTTATTGGTATTACTAATATTGACCCGCTTAAATATGATTTGCTGTTTGAAAGATTTCTTCATGCAGAAAGAGTTTCTGCACCCGACTTTGACGTAGACTTTGAAGATTGTAGAAGACAAGAAGTAATTGGATATGTTAGAAAGAAGTATGGCGAAGGTAGGGTTGCAAAGATAATAACTTTTGGAACAATGGCTGCAAAGAATGCTATAAAAGACGTTGGAAGGGCTTTGAAAGTGCCATACTCTGAACTTGACCAAGTAACCAAGGCAATGCCTACAAAAATTACTAAAGATGGCAAAGAAATTGAAATAAAAAGGCCTAATATTATTATGAAATCTTTTGGTTTTTATAAACCAAAAGAAGGTGCTAAAGATTATGGGGTTGATTACTCAGTACCTGAACTTGTGAATATATATAATGAAAACCCTGATATAAAGAAAGTTGTTGATATTGCTATGAAACTAGAAGATGCACCAAGACAGACTAGTACTCATGCATGTGGTGTTATTATCGGTAAAGATAATTTGGAGAAGTTTATACCACAATCAAGAAATGGTGATGATATTACTACTCAGTTTACAGGTGTTGAAATGGAACACTTGGGGCATTTGAAAATGGACTTTTTGGGACTTCGAAACTTGTCCGATATTAGAATGGCAATTAATTATGTTAGAGAAAACTATGGTGTTGAAATAGACTTTGATAAAAGTTCATATGACGATCCAGAAGTATTTAAACTTATTGCTAGTGGTAATACAAAAGCTATATTCCAAATTGAAAGTGGCGGTTTTCAAGGCTTCATGAAAGACTTGAGACCTACTTGTCTTGAAGATATTGTCGCTGCGGTGTCTATGTATAGACCAGGTCCTATGAACTCAATTCCTAGATTTGTACACAATAAACACAATCCATCTGAAGTTACATATGCCCACCCAATACTTGAGCCAATTTTAAAGTCAACATATGGTTGTATAGTTTATCAAGAGCAAGTTATGAGAATTGTTCAAGACATGGCTGGATATACCCTAGGTCAAGCCGATATGGTTAGACGTATGATGGGTAAGAAACAAGTAGAAAAAATGATGAAAGAAGAAGAAGTGTTCATAAATGGTAGGGCAGAATTTGTAGATAAAGATGGTAAATTAAATACTGCTATTGATGGTGCTTTGAAAAGGGGTGTGCCACTAGAAGTTGCTAAGCAAGTTTGGTCAGAGATGGCGGACTTTGCAAAATATGCATTCAATAAATCTCACGCTGCTGCATATAGCCTTGTTACTTATCAAACGGCATATCTTAAATGTTATTATGAAGCAGAGTTTTTAACAGCTGTTATTAATAATAGAATTACTAACTCAGACGAGATTAAAAACTATGTTACTTATGCTAAAGAAGAAAAAATTGACGTTCTTCCGCCCGATATAAACAAGTCTGATACTTATTTTACGGTAAAAGATAATAAGATTAGATTTGGACTTGCTGCACTTAAAAATGTCGGTGTCAATGTTGTTGAGCAGATTATAAACGAAAGAAAACTTAATGGCGACTTTAAAGACTTGAACGACTTTGTCAATAGACTTGATACAACGCTTCTAAATAAACGTTGCGTTGAAAGTATGATACTTTCTGGTGCATTTGATTGCTTTGGTGCAAAGAGAAGCCAAATGATGAGAGTTTATCCGCAACTTATAGAAAAGGCAGTACTTGATAGAAAACATCAAGCAAGCGGGCAATTTAGTTTGTTTACAGATATTTTGAAAGATGATAAATCAAATATTATTACCATGCCAAATATTCCAGAATATGATGACCAAACAAAGTTAAAACTTGAAAAGGAAGTTGCTGGAATTTATGTGTCAGGTCATCCACTTTCTAATTTTGTAGATATATTCAAAAGTTTCAACTTTAATGGCGGAATGCTTATGGTTGAAGAAAAGGATGAAATGTCCGAAGAAGAGACAGAAACTAAGTATGATGGACTTACTGATAATATGGATGTTGTGTGCGGTGGCATTATAACTGAAATGAAAAAGTTGTATAGTAAACGTGATGGAAGTGAAATGGCGATTGTTAAAATTGAAGACTTGTACGGGTCATTTGATGCAATGCTATTTGCCAAAACTTTTGCTAAAAATAAAGATATTTTACTGGTTGATAATATTGTCAAAATAAAAGGCAAACTAAGTATTAACGAAAAGGGTGTTTGTGTAAGGGTTGAAGATATAGGTAAGGTTGAAATAAAAGGCAACGGGGAAGAAAAAGTTGTAGAAGAAAAGAAAACAGAGCCAAAACTTTATCTTATGTATGATTTGACTGATGAAAAATTATCGAAAGAAATATTTGATTTGCTTAAATCTTATCCGGGTAATAGTCCAGTAATAGTTAAATGTAGCAAACAAAATAAACCTTTCCAATTATCTATAAAAGTTCAGCCAAAAGGTTTCCTTATAAACGAACTTCATGCATATATTGATGATGATTATATAAAAGTATTATAAAAGTATAAGCTTTATGATTGTAAAATTGATAAGTGCATATAATTATGTTAAGGTAATATTTTTTAAAAATAACTAAAATTATTTGGGAAAATATTTAATTTATGTTAAATTACTATTGAAAAAAATAAAAAGGAAATAAATATGAGAAAGATAGGTGTGCTTTGTAGTGGTGGCGACTGTCAAGGAATGAATGCTTGTATTAAAGCAATTGTTGATACTTGCGACTCAAATCAAGTGGAAGTAATTGGAATTAATAGGGGATATCAAGGTCTTATTGAAAATGATATAAGAAGTTTGAAAAAAATTGATGTTGCCAATATTGAAACAATAGCAGGGGCGATTATTAAAACTAGCAGAAGCCAAGAATTTATGCAAGAAGCTGGATTTAGAAAAGCAATTGACAATTTGAAATTAAATGGTATTGAAGGACTTATTGTTATTGGTGGTAATGGGTCATTTAGGGGTGCTAGAGACCTAGTTAATGCAGGTGTTCATGTAATTGGTATTCCGGGAACTATTGATAATGACTTGTTTTATACAGAAAGGTCGCTAGGGTTTGATACTGCCGTTCAACAAGCAGTTAATACTGTTACAGACATTAAACAAACAATGTACGCAAACGATAGAGCAGTTGTATTTAAATGTATGGGTAGACATTGTGGGGATATCGCTCTTCATACAGCAGTGGCTGTTGAAGCAGATTCTCTTGCTGTAAACGAAATTGAATATTCGGTTGACCAAATTGTTGCCGACCTAAAAAATTCTATGAGTCATGGAGTTACTGCTCCAGTAGTTGTTATGAGTGAAGGTTGTAAACTTGATATGGACGAAGTTGTTTATGAAATTCAGTCTCAATTGCAACTAATTACTAGGGGAATTGAAATTGGCTACGTTCAAAGGGGCGGTGAGCCTACTTATTACGATAGAATGCTTGGTGTAAGATGGGGAGTTCTTGCCGTTCAACTTCTTATGCAAGATATGACAAACTTGGCACTTGGTGTTAAGAATGATAAAATTTTCTATTGCCCACTCATTGAAGTTGAACATGTTCTTCAAGAATTTAGAGTAGATATGGTAAATGATTTGAGAACTCTACATGCTTTGCCAAAGATTTAAAAAATTATAAAAATAAAAACTAGTTGGATAATATTTATACAATATGTATAAGTTATTATTAACTAGTTTTTTTATTTATTTGTTTGACATATTTTCTTGAGACAGATATACTATTTTTAGGAGAATAAAAATATGGTTGAAATTTTAAAATATAATGATGATGATTTGAAAGATAATGAAATAGACCAAGTTGTTACAAGGGTAAGAGCTTTTATCTTGTCGAGTAAAAATAATTTCTTGATAACCAAAACAGACGAAGACGGCTACCAATTATTTGGAACATACGTTGATGAGAATGAAGACTTGGAGAATGCTCTTTCAAAAGCTATATACAATGAAACTGGTATTCAATTTGATGAAAAAGATAAAATTGAGCCTTTCTTTGAGATAAGACATTATAATAGAGATTATAAAGGCTCGGGTATAAATAGAATGTCTGACCTTATCTATTTCTTTATAAAGTCTGATAAACTTCCAAACTATAAAAAACTTAAACTTACCAAAGAAGAAATAGCAATGCGTACTCCTGTTGAGAGTATTCCTAAATATAATTTTGTTAGAAAACTAAAAGAGTTTCAAGATGCAGAAGAAGACCCAATAAGAAAAATTAAAACAAAAGAAATACTTATTGCATATGATAAATTAAAAGAAATGTATAATTTATAATACATGAGAAAAATAAAAAAGTCGGCTTAACTCCGACTTTTTTTGCTTATTAAATGATTATTTGATAATGTTTAAAATTAAAAGATATCTTTTAGCATTATTTTTAAAAAGGCAAGTATCCGTAATCGTAATAGCCATGGTCATTTAAGATTTTCACTTGCGAGTCAGCTATATATCTGCCCAAATCAACTTCTTCGAATTTGTAGATTGGATAATTCTTGCTATTAAAACAACTTGTATCTCCAAATTCACCTTGATTATTATAACAAGTTTCTGCATTAAACACATGCCAATCTGGAGTCACTAAATAAGACTCACCATTACACCACTTTTTCCCCATTCTGTCAAAAATCTCACATAACATGTTAGCCTTCCACTCTTCATCACAGTGTATACCAACTTCTCCTGACGGGAATTTAGAATAATCAAAAAATTCATCAATAGTTATTTTAAAGTTGCCAGTTATAGGTCTTTCTGGTTCGGTTGGAAGACTTTGCGTGTTTTTAAGTCCATCTAGATATATGGCCCTTTCGTTATCGTCTCCCACCCAGATTGTGTCATATGTTGCCAATATCTCGTTACCTAAGTGTTTAGATATAAACTCTCTTACTGCTGGTAGTTCTTCCAGACTTGCGTTTCTTAGTGACAATGCTAGTGCATATTTAGCATCAAACCTTATTGGTATATCTTCTTGAGAATAGTTGCCGTCAAGTATATCTTCTATCATCAGTGGTGGGTTTTCTGCAAATGCCATAAAACTACTTGCTATCTCTTTACCCACTTTATTCTCAATTAATTCTTTGGCAATCACTCCATCATTGTCGTATATAATATCGCTTATCTGCTCCCAACCACGTGGGTCTATTGCATGTTTTGGTGGCTCTTCGCTATCGTAAGAAGAATAGAATACTTTATTTGCATTAGCACTTACAAAGGCTGAAACTAATGGATGTACTTTTGGAGTTCCTACTCTATCTGGGTTTTCTTCACTTGCCCATTCTAGCCATTCTTTTAAATTTGGCTCTAGATATATATGTCCATCAAATCTTCTAAATAACGGCTCTACCATTGGATATGCTGAGTCACTTTCATCTATGTTATTTCCCGCTGCAACTACTACTGCATTGTCTGGTAGTTTTCCAAATGCTGGAGTTATGTATCCAAATTGGATGATATCGAAAACCAAACTTTGTTCTGCATATCCAGCATTGGTAATTTCATCAATAAACACAACATGTTTTTTGTCTGGCTCTTTTTCACACTTTTCACAAAGTACTTTGTACCATGCTGGTGCTTTCCATTTACCACTATCCACATCATCATTTGTTGAATATGTAGTTTTGCCTATTACACTTTCTGGGGTCATACCTTTCTTAAGTGCGATTGGGATAAAGTCGGGGTCAATCTCTTGTATTCTTCTTGTTTTACCAATACCACTAGGACCATGTAACATAAATGTCTTACCGCTATCTATATAGAACTTCATTTGGTCTTTAACGGTCATTGGTTTGTCTTTAATACTTATACCATAGCCTTTACGTTTTTTCTTAATGTGAGACACAACTTCATCTTTTTTAGATGTTGGTTGTAGCTCTTGAGAAAAGGCTTCAGTTAGGAAATTATGCTCAGTAAAGTCTCCACCATTTGGTGCTGAAAAATTTGGGTTGCCATTAGTTTTAATGTTATTTACATTTATTCCGTTTAAGTATCCACGAATGGTGCTATTTTGCCATAAGCAACGATTTACATCTTCATCATTTGGATAGAAAGGAATGTCTGACATTATGGCTTCTTCTGCTTGAAGTTTTATAGTTGTAGCAGTACCAGTTCCTATTGGGTTTATGCTTGTTGGCAAATCGTCCCAATTTGTAATTATCCAGGTGATTGGCTCAACTTTTGCCCATAGTGGAAGTTCATCTTCTACTTCAGTTCCGTCTCGAAGTACACTATCGCTATCTTGTCGTTGACATATAACCCTTACATATTTTTGTCTGTTATACGCAACAAATTCATCATTATATACTGGATTGCCTTTATCGTCATAATTACCAAGATATTTCTTACCAGTTGGAGTTATATTAGATGTCAAAAATTCATATTCTAATTGTTTATTTAATTCACCGTCAACACAAGTTTTTGGATAATTTCCAAACTGAAGAGTATGATAGTTTAACCCCCTAATTGGTGTGGTTTCATCTATTTTAAAAGGGGTTTGTGATGAGTTTATTGCAGAAATAACAGATAATAGGTCAAGTTGTAATTCTGGACGAATTCCTATACCATGAGTTGTAATATGACTAGTATATAGATTTCCATTGCATGTAGTAATTGTAATAACTCGATCTACCGCAGGGGCAGTACGTGTCCATAAAGAATAACAAAAAATTTCTTCATTTTCATTTTCTTGCATTAGACAACCATTCATAATTGCATAATCAGTCGCCGTAGAAATTAAATCTTTGTTAGATTTGTGTTCTACATCTTTTCTTGATGGAAGATATATTAAATCTTTTGTTTCAAAGGCGCTATTGCCATAATCATAATTCTCATCTGTATTTTCAAGAATAGTAGGCACTATAAAGTCTTTTAATTCCATAATATTTTTTAACCCCATAATTTTAATTATATATATTTTATCATATATATAAGCCAATTTCAATAGGGGTTTGCAAATTTTTTGTTAAGTTTAATGGCGGATAAATTTTTTAACGCCAGCATGTAATGTAGATTAATAAATAAGATAACATTTTTTCATTAAGTCCTCAGGCAAAGCCTTGCGGAAGCATTCAAAAATATTATCTGATTTTAAAAAGTATGTGGATGTAATTTGTTATTAGGGGTGTTTTGTGTTGTCGTGATATAAACGATAATAAAAACTAAATGTAAGAAAGAAATAAGATAATATTTTTTCATTAGGTACTCGGCTGACAAGTCAGCCTGCGAAATCATTCAAAAATATTATCTTATTTCTAATAAACGCTTGTGGATATAAATAGTTATTTTCGTCACATAGTGTTGTAGCAAAAAAATCTAATACCATTTTATTTTTATAAACAAATTCTAAACGTGAGTAATAAAAAACAATGTTACGAACTATTCCGCAGGACCTAACCTAAGTAGTTAGTGAAAAATATTGTTTTTTCTTTAACATTACATTTATTTCATTTCGCTACGAATTTGAAAATAAAAAGAAAAATTATATTTTTGAATGTTTTCGCAGAACAATTGCATTGTTCGAGGACCTAATGAAAAAATATGATTTTTCTATCACTGCCCGCTTAAATTAAAAAAATAATGTTTAGGCATAATAAAAAGCACCAGTTGATTTTCAACTGATGCTTTTACTTACTTGTTCCACCTGAAGCATTGTCTTTACTTGCTTGTTCTTCCCACTGTTGTTGTTCGACAGCAAACTTCCTATCTTCTTCTTGTATTCTGTAACTTTCATACGCAAAGCTACCAGCGAAGAAAAGTGCAAAGAATATAACCATAACAACTACAATTATATTTATTTTCTTACTTGTCATACAACACCCCTTATAAATTTATTATATTAATTTTACTACGAAAATTGTCTAATGTCAATATCCATTTGGAAATTATTTGATAATTTCTTGACTTTGGGTTAAATTAGAAATAAACTTAAATATATATAATATATTTTATGCAAAATTACTAAAGTTCAGGAGAAAATATGAAAAAAAGAAGTCAAATTGATGAAAAATACAAGTGGAATTTGTTGGATATCTATAAAAATGATGATGAATTATTGGAAGATATAGAGAGATTAAAAAGTTATCCCGAAATTATCTTAAAGTTTAAAGGAAAACTAAAAAAAGTAACTAAATGTTTGGAATTTTTTACTCTTTCAACGGAGATTTCTAAACTTGCGGAGAAGATTTCTAGTTATGTTTATTTGAGACTTTCTGAAAATATGGAAAACACTAAATTTATCGAACTAGAAAGTGTCCTTTCGGATATTTCAAAGAAAATATCTGTCGCTTCATCTTTTGAAGAAGAAGAGTTGCTTTCTTATGGTGATAAATATATTCACAAATTGCTCGCTGACGAAAGGTTTGCTCTTTATAAGATAGAATTACAAGATTTTCTTAGAAATAAAGACCACATTTTGCCAGAAGCACAAGAAATTATTGTAAATAAATCAAGAAGTGCTATTGGTGGATATTCTGATGTTTTTGACAACTTAGATAATCTAGATATAAAATTTGAAAGTGTCAAAGATAGCAAGGGTAAAACGCATGAAGTAAATCAGCATAATTATGTTGAACTTCTTGAAAGTAAAGATAGGGTTTTGAGAAAAAATGCTTATTTATCATTCACTAAAGGTTATAATAATTTTAACAATACTATTTCATCAAACTACATATCTTCAGTCGAAGGTGATTGGTTTTTAGCTGATGTTTATAATTTCAAATCGACTTTAGAAATGAGTTTGCATGATGATAATTTACCTAATGATATCTATACTAGGCTTATAGAAAATATTAGAAAAAATGTAAAGTATGTACATAAGTTTTACAATCTAAAAAAGAAAGCATTGAAAATATCTGATTATAGTGTATATGATAAATTTATATCTGTTGTTGATTTTAAGAAGAAGTATACGTTTGAAGAATGTTTTGATATAGTTAAAAATGCACTTTCTGTTTTTGGCGACGAGTATATAACTTGTCTAACAAAAGCGAAAGATGAAAGGTGGATAGATGTTTATCCTTGCGAGAAAAAAGAAGGTGGTGGGTATTGCCTTAGTATGTATAAACCACATCCATATATCTTACTTAATACAGTTGATGATAGTTCTTCTATTTATACTTTGGCACATGAATTGGGTCATGCTATGCATGGTTATTTGAGTGCAAAAAATCAACCATTTGAAACTTACGATCACACAATATTTTTAGCTGAAATTGCAAGCACTGTAAATGAAGTACTACTTTTTAAATATTTGTTTCAAAATAGTACAAACAAGAAAGAAAAACTATTTCATGTGGAAAAATATATTCAGAATATTATTTCTACAATATATGTTCAATCGTTATTTAGCGAATTTGAATATTTTGCTCATACATTAGTTGAAAATGGAAAACCTATTAGCAAAGAAATTTTAAATAAGAAATATTCAGATTTAATTCATGATTACTATGGGTCTTCTCTTAAAAATACCAAAGAAGATATAGGTGCTGGATGGTCAAGAATACCACATTTTTATAGGTCTTATTATGTATATAAATATGCAACAGGTATGACATCGGCGATTAACTTTGCAAGGGGTATTTTTAGTGGTGATGAAGATGTAAAAAACAAATACTTAAACTTCTTAAAAAGTGGTAGCAAAGACTACTCGTATGACACACTAAAAACTGCAGGTGTGGACTTACTTACAAATGAGCCTTATGATATTCTATTTAAAGAATTAAGTTGGGCATTAAAAGAAATGGAAAACTTAATATAATAAGTAAAAGAAGATGTAACAAAACATCTTCTTTTTGTGTATTATATAAATGTTTACTGACATTAACTATGTTGTTTTTGCCAATTATTATATGTTTCTGTATAATTTGACGACCTTTCTTTAATGGTGTGTTTTTGAAAATCGTCAAATGTTTTTGAAAATTCTTGTTGAGAATTATCTGAGATATTACTTATGTGATTATTGTATTTGTCTATGTGTTTTTTTATTAAATTTTCTTTCAATTGTTTATCACTTTCATTTGGTTTTAATTTTTCTGTTGCGTGTATATTTCTTACCATGTTTATAAGTTCTACTTCACTTAATTTATTTAGTTTTTCAACGGTTAAATTTTCATCATATTCTATTAATGTTTTTATGAGTTTGTATTTATTTGGACAGCATATTTTAATTTTTTTTTTCTCGTCAAACATATTTCGGTCTTCGTAGTTTTCTATAACGGTACAAAGTATTTCTTTTTCTTTTAAATATTTGTAAATATTTTCAGTTACTCTAACATCTAGTGCTTGAGTTATTCCGTCTATGACAGTAATGTTGACGGCGTTGTTTTCACCATCAACATCAATGTATCCAGTTTTGGCGCATAGGTCTATAAAAGTAGTGGATGCATCTTCAATTGGCATGCCTTTAAAAGTAATATCACTAAGCAAAATTTTTCCATCTTCGTTTAGTGGTCTACAAGATACTACTTTGAAATTTTTATCGACTACAAATTCAACCCTTGGATTGATTTCTAATTGGACATAGTTATAGTCTTTTGCGGTAATACCTGAAAAGATAATTAGGCATGTGGCACACACTACTATAACTCCTACGAATATTAAAGATATAATTGTTCCTTTCTTTTCCATATTAATATTTTCTGTAAAAAAAAATATAATATTCAAATTTGCTTTTGTTAAAATTTTTATAAGTGGTATACTCTAGTTATAAAAGATATTTAAAATTAGGAGTGTGTATTGTGGCAGTTATATTGAATGGAAAAGAGACGTCAAAAAAATATGAAGAAGAATTTAAAAATAGGGTGGAAGTTTTAAAGTCGAAGTTGGATTTTTTACCAACCCTTGCAACTATTATAGTTGGTGAAGATATGGCGAGTAAGACATATGTGAATATGAAATGTCGTGCATGTGAAAGAATTGGTCTTGGCTCAAAAGTTGTTGCTTTGCCTGAAAACACAACAACAGAAGAACTTCTTTCGGTTATACAAAATCTTAATAATGACAAAAGTATTTGTGGAATACTTCTTCAGCATCCCGTTCCTAAACAAATAAATGAAAGACTTTGTTTTGACGCTATAGATATTTCTAAAGACGTTGACGGGGTTAATAGTATGTCTTTTGGACTTGTTTCTATGGGAGAAGATGCGTATAAGTGTGCAACTCCTTATGGGATAATTAGGCTTATGAAAGAGTTTAATATTGAAATGAAGGGAAAAAGAGCGGTTGTAGTTGGAAGAAGCGCTATTCTTGGAAAACCACTTGCTATGTTGCTACTTAATGAAGATTGTACAGTTACAATTTGTCATAGCAAAACTGTTAATCTTGAAGAAGAAGTAAGAGGGGCAGATATAGTTGTTGGGGCGCTTGGTAAAGCAAAATTTATTAAAAGTGATTGGATAAAAGATGGTGCTGTGGTAATAGATGCGGGATATAACGAAGGTAATGTTGGAGATGTAGATGTTGATGGTTGTATGGGTAGAGTGTCTGCATACACACCAGTTCCTGGTGGGGTTGGGCCAATGACTATTAATTCGTTAATATTACAAACATTAGAAAGTGCTGAAAAATTAGTAAAATAAAAAAGAGCAAGTCTTACATTATGGCTTGCTCTCTATTGTACTTTAAAACCCCCAGATAGTCTGGGGGTTCAGTAGAGGTTTACCGTTGAACAAAATATCTCCTTATGTTAAAATATTTTTGGTCTGCCAACCAAAATTTAACATAAGGAGATAAATGTCT
>SVHM01000013.1 GCA_015055815.1 Clostridiales bacterium | reverse complement strand
TATGTTTACTAAGTATAACCGCAAAGAAAAAGAAGATTTGCCTTTTGCTACAAGTTGGAAAAATCTATATGAGGAGATAACAAAATATGCGAAAAAGTAATTGGCTTTATGTTGTCTATCACTCTTTTACTTCTGATTTGCTTTTTTGGATTGTAATAGATAACTTATTTTTAACAACAGTGAAAGGATTTGAGGCCTTTGAAATAGTTTTGATTACGATGCTGGGAATTGCATTTTCACTCCTTTTCTATCCACTTACAAACTTCATTGTAAAAAAGACAAGCAATAAAACTTCAATTATTCTTGGCTCTTTATGTTATTGTATAGCTATAACACTATTTATGGCCTGTAATACAATTTATGGCTTTATAATAGGACAAGTGATTTATAATTTATCGTCTCCCTTTAGAATGGTTGCTAATGTAATGCTTAAAAATAATCTAAAAGAACAGGACAAACAAGACGATTTCGTAAAATGGCAAAGTTATGGCAAGTTAGGATACGCAATAATAACATTGATAATTTCATTATTTGCTGGTGTTTTATTTAATGTTTATGCTTATCTTCCTATGATTTTATCGCTTATTTGCGCTATTATTGGATTATGTTTAGCAATAGTTTATAGTGATTCTTCTAAAAAAGAAGAAGAAATTAAAGAAAGTGTAAAAATAAAATCACTTGTAAAAAACAAAACAATGATACTAATAATGCTTATGAATTTAGTAGCTGTTGGGACTTATGTTTTTTTGCAAGGAAAAGCAACATTGCTTATTCAATATGTTTGTGAAGACGTGAATATTGATATTGCAAAAATAAGTTTAATCGTTAGTGGACTTGTATTTGGTTCACGCTTAGTTCGTGTTATCTCTAATTTAGTTTTCCCTAAAATATATAACAAAGTGCAAAACAAATCAAAGATTGTACTTACTATAAGTTTGTTAATATTAATCTCTAACCTATGCTTTGCAATAGGTGGAAATATAAATGCACACTACATATTAAAACTTGTGATTATTACAATAGGTTTTTATATCATTCTTTCGGTTAGAGATATGTATGCAGTCACTGAAAATAAGATTATAACAACCAATTTAAAAGAAAACGAACAAAAACAAGCATTTGTTTTAGCAAATATATATGGTAAATTCGGACGACTATTGACAAATATTTTCGCACTGATAATCTTAGGTTTTATGCCATTGAACATATTGTATGTTTGTATGTTGGTATTCGCAGTAGGACAAATATTTATTTGTATCCCGCTTTCAAAATATTTTAAAAGTTAAGGAGTAAATATGAACAAAAGAAATGTTATTTTAGATACAGATATATCAAACGAAGTTGATGACCAATTTGCTTTATGTTATCTTATTAAGTCATTAGATAATGTTAATTTACAAGCAATTACTATTGCACCATTTATGGGAAGTGGCTATGCTCCTGTTAAAAATCTTGCAGAAGGAATTGATTTGTCTTTTAATACAGCCAGCAAGGTTTTAGATATGCTAAATGCAAGTGCCTATAAAGACATTATGTATAAAGGGGCAAGTTCATATTTCTTTGAAAGCAAAGAACTAAACCCAGCTAGTTCTAAAATAATTGAACTAGCAAAAGCAAACGAACATATAACCATTGTTGCGATTGGTGCTATAACAAATGTGGCTCTTGCAATTTATCACGCACCAGAGATAATAAATAAGATTGATATTATTTGGCTTGGTGGGAATAGTTTTCTAACTGAAAAGAATAATGAATTTAATTTTAGACAAGATGTTGAAGGTGTAAGAGTTGTTTATAATTCCAAAGCACCATTAGTTGTTATTCCTTGCAGAAACGTTGCGTCTAACTTAACAACTACAATCTATGAATTAGAGCATTATTTGGCCCAACAAGGTGAGATAGGACAATACCTATGCGAAATATTTAAGAATTGCAAAAAGGCTTATAGACAAGCACCAAATGACATTATCGGTGAAAGTAAAACTTTATGGGATTTAAGTGCTATTGCATATTTCCTTAACAAAGATTGGTTTAAGACACAAGAAATTAGTTGTCCGGAAATACTTGATGATACATCATATAAATTTACGAAGGATAAACACAAAATAACCTTTGTAAATGACTTAAATAGACACGAAATATACAAAGATTTCTTTATTAAAATGGGATATACAAATGAGTAAATTTTTTAAACATTTAAGATTAGTAACAAAACACAGACATCAAGTTTTTAAATTATGTTGTAAGTGTGGTTTGTTTTGGCGTGGTTTAGTTCACGATTTATCAAAATTTAGCAGAGTTGAATTTTGGGAAAGTGTAAAATATTACAATGGTCATCATTCACCAATTGCAGAATGTAGAAGAAATATTGGATATTCAAATGCTTGGATACATCACAAAAATAGAAATAAACACCATATTGAATATTGGTATGATAGAGAAAACGAAATTCAAATGAATATACCATACAAATATGCTGTTGAGTGTGTTTGCGATAAGATTGCTGCTACAAAGTGTTATAAAGGCAAAGAGTATAAGCCTGAAATGGTTTTAAATCATTGGGCAAAATGGGGCTCACATACACAAACAAATGATAATATGAAAGCATTTTTCACAAAAGCCTTTACTGATTTAGTGGAACTTGGTGAAAAACAAGTATTAAACAAAAAATATATGAAAAAGACCTATAATGATATTGTTATAAAGGGGTAGTTATGAAAAAGTTATTAGATTTTTTAGTTCAAGCAAAGAAAAACACTTATGCTAATGGAAATGCTTTAAAAGTTATTTCTTCTCGTTTAGGCTCAAAAGACTATCATTACGAAGATGTGATTGGTGGAAAGAAAACAAGTTATCATGACACTTATTTTGGCGGTGAGAAGTTTATTGGTTGTGAAGTTGTTTATGTGGAAGATCAGCCAATTTGGGCTATGAACTACAACGGATATTCAGTTGTTGAAAATTTAAGTGAAGAAGCTATGGATAATGCTTTACGACCAGCTTTAATGCGAGTTGGTATAGATAAAAGTGTGTTGCCTGTTAGGGGACCAAGTAAATTCACAAATGGCGAATATACTTATACATTTGAACAATCTGGAACAATAGAAAACTTTACAGGATTAGAGAGAATTTATAAACATGATATTTTAATCTATGAACTACATTGTGCTGGTGGAATTATTAAATAAGGGGTAATTATGGAACTAGAATATTTAGAGCAAGCTCATAAACATTCTAAAAATAACAGACATGAGATTGAAAAAAGCGACACTTGTGGTTGCTTTTATTGTAGAGAACTATTTATCCCAAAAGAGATTAAAAATTGGATTAAAGATGACAAAGGTGATACAGCACTATGTCCATATTGCACAATTGACGCCATAATTGCTAATGCTAGTGGATTTGATGTAAATAAAAAATTGTTGGAAGATTTACATAAAAGATATTTCAAGTAAGCAAAATGCAACGGAAAGTAGCATAATGTAAACATTTGTTAATAGTAAATGGAAAAATTTTATGCTAGAATATAAATGTCAAACAGGAGGAAAAATTATGACATTTGGTGAAAAATTATCATCTTTAAGAAAACAAGCAAATCTTACTCAAAGTGATTTGGCTGACAAGTTAAATATATCTCGTCAAGCTGTAACAAAATGGGAAGGGGATATAGGACTTCCAGATTTAGAGAATGTAAAAAAGTTGGCTTCAATTTTTAATGTTAGTATTGATGAATTGTTAGATTATAAATCAGAAGAAATAAAACTTGTGCTTGAAACAACAGAGGAAAAAATTGGAAAAGAAAATTCAAAATTAAAGAATGTAGATGACTTTATTTTACAAAGATTTTCAAATGCTGAAAGTATTATAAGATTAACAAGAGAAGTTAAACTTTCATTTTGGCAAGAAGTATTAGATTTCTTTATTGGTGCAGGAACTCTTGGCGTGGCAGATATTGCAAAGACAGGCCTTGTTTACCCTTTTCTTATCACAGAGAATAACAATGAATACTTGATTTTAATATCTAAGGGTAAAATGTTATCTAAAAAGTTAAGCGAAAAATTTACTGGAAAAAAGAAAATTATTGATGGATACAAATACACAAAAATAGGAAATATAAAATAAAAGTTGATACCTATCAGAGAAATCTGGTAGGTTTTTTCTTTGTGGTTGGTTTTTAATACCGATTTTTGAAAACCCTATTGTATTAAAATTATATTTATGCTATAATAACCACATGGATAAAGATTTATATTACAAACTAATACTTGATAAATATTTGGACGAAAAAAATCTAACAAGTGAGGAACAAACACTTTTAGAAGCGGCCAAATCCTATTTTATGGAAAAAAGTAAACAAAATATGGGAATTGGAATGATGTGTTCAGCCTATATTTTTACTCGTCCAGATCAAGAAACTTGGGCAGAATACGCAAAGATAGAAAAATTTGTTCATAATTACGCTAGAAAGTTTGCAACAAGCAAAGGAAAACCAATTCAAGATTTTGACTTAGAATTTATCAATTATGGTAGAACTCAACTTGTATATGTTTTAACGGATAAAACAACTGACGAAAAGGTTACAATCCTTGCTAAACAACCTGTTGTAGAGTATGGAAAAGTAAAACAAGAAGCCCAAAATTTAAGGGATTTAAAGAAAGTTGATAAACATGTTGTAGCACCGATAGATTACTATTCTGTTAATGAACAAGAATTATATGTAACACCTTACATTCCACAAGCTAGATGTGTTGCTAGTGATACTAAATGGGGAATGTATGTGCCAGAGCCATTTTATAGATTTGATAATTTTACAGATGAGCAAGAACAAGTTGTCAATGCTTGTATGATAGCAAAACTTGTTAGCCTATATGACTTTAAGAAAGGTCAAGGCATAGGTAGTTGTAAATTAGGTGGTGGGGACTTTATGTTGCCAAAAGGTTGGGAACATGAGCCACTAACAATTAAAAACACATTAAATAGTTTATATCTAATCGCAGCAAGAGAAATGTTACAATGTTCTTTTGATGAGTATTTAGATATTATTAGAAGTGAGTTTTCAAGAAGCACAATAAACGAAAATCAAGATGAATTATTAGTAAATGTTCGTGGTAGAGTGCCTATGAACTCAAATGATATTGAGAATGGTATAGATCTTGGTAAAAGAATTATTGCAAAAAGAACAGCAGAAAATCAAGCAGGTTGTGGGCAACCTGAAGAGAAAACTTTGTAAATGGAGTTGGTATGGGAATTTTAGATTTTTTTAGGAACAGACAACAAAAAAGTGAAAATACATCTTTGGTAGCAAAAGGTGATAATTCTATCGCGTCTTATACGCCAAAGAAGAAAAAAATTCGCAATATTGTTGATTTTGTAGAAAATGCTTTAATAAGTAATGGTGGAAACTATGAAGATATATATCAAAAACTACTTGCATTGGCTGAATTTGCAAAACATGCAAAAGAATATGGTGTAGAATGTAATCTAAGTGGAATAGATGTTACTTTAAGAGATTTCTTTACAGAACAACCAGACATTAAACATTTTCCTATAAAAGATAAACCACATGCTGCTTTTTATGCTAAAAAAGACGGTTGGAATTTTTATAACTATCGTGGCGTAACAGTTATGCAAGATGAACAAACAAAAAAACCTGTTATGTATTATGGTAGAAGAAATAAAAATGCAGAAACCCATAGAAACGATTGCATATTTGCTTTTGGTGATGATGTGGTTGTATTACGAGATGAGTGTAAGGCAAATTATGATGAAATCCCTTTGTGGGGAGACGGAACTTATGCAGAGTTTTCGTTTGATGAAAATAATCATATAACAAGTGTAAAATATCGTTATATGACGCACCCAAGACTAGGATTTTGGAGTGATGAGCAAGTTTGTGAATTCGACCAAGAAAGTTGTCAGTATAGATTATTGCCAACACAAATACCAGAAAGAACATATAACGACCCAAAACCTAATAGAGCAAGTATGAGGAAACTTGCAAAAACTCTTATAAATGGTAATTATACTTCACCAAAAGAAGATGAAGATGTGCTTGGCAAAAGCTAATAATATTAACTATAACACAAAATAATATATTATTATATATAAACCCCTAATATAGAACTAAACCTACCAGAGCAAATTTGGCAGGTTTTTTCTTTGTGATTGCGATTTTTTATCATTAAATATTCAATTTGACAATAATAGTCAAAAACACTATTTTTCTGTCAGTATTAAATCTTGCAAACACATTACATGTGTTGTAAAATTAGGGCATACATAAGTTAAGAAATCTTTGAGTTTTTTAATGAGGTAATGCCATTGGGCTTTGTTAAATTCTTTAACTATCACAATAAATATATTAGTTATGTAATTCAAGTGATGAATTACGCCATATACAATATAACCCCTAAATTGTTATCGGGCTTTGCGCTCTTTTAACGGTTTAGGGGTTTTTCTTTATAAAATTTTAATCGTTTTAGTAATCAATCAAGTTGTTTCCGACAAATCATTCTAAATGTTGACAAAAGTCGCTTTCTCGCTGTCAAAACCATGTTTACAGCGACTCTGCAATAATAAAATCGTCATTTAAAAGGAGGTGTTGTAAATGCGAAATTCAGATATAATGTCAGATATTCTAAATGTTCTTTATGACTATCAAATTCACACTATGTCTGAAATTGCGGACAAAGTTGAAGTATCAAGACAAACAGTTCATAAATACATTCAATCTTTATCTAAGTATTACAACATTGAAACTTTTGTGGGTGGCATAAATAGAGGCGGAGTAAGATTGATTGGCAAGAAAACGATAGATATTGATTATCTAAGCAATGATGATTTGCAACTAGTCATTGAACAATTGAGACCTTTGTTGCAGAGGTCTGACGGAATTAAAAGACTTGTATCTAATCTTGACCGCCTTGTTGTAAAGGAGCAAGAATATGACAGATTTAGGAAAGAAAATTGTTCAAGGAAAGTTGGCTAATCCAAATGAAGAAATTACTTTTGACTATAAAGATAACATTCACAACAAAATGATAAAGGTTACAGCAAAAAGAGAAATACGAAATTATATTAAGTCAAGCGACCAAAAAATTAGGCGTGATGATAATAGATATGCTTTTCATAATAAAAGTTGGGATACAGTATTCAACGAGGATAAACCAGAGAACGAACACTATTTGATAGATCCAGCGTTTGATGTAGATAGTGTTTTAGATGAAATGGAAAGAGATTTAAGAAAAGCAGCCATTAAAGAACAAAGGCGTGCTTTGGTTGAAAATGCTTTACATTGTTTAACACCAGCACAAAGAGAAGTAATCGACCTTATCTTTTATGAAAACAAATCTGAAAGAGAGATAGCAAAGATTTTGGGTATAGCACAACCAACAGTGCATGAAAGAAGGGATAAAGCAATAAAAAGACTGAAAAATTACATTTTTGATACCCAAAACTAAAAATATTTTGACTACTTTTGTCGAAACCCTTAAAAACACCCTATCAAAAATGAAAAACGTGTAGTTATAAAAGTGAAGGGGCAATGAAAAAGTTTTCTGGATTTTGATAGTGCTTGGGCTATGCGTTCGCATGGCTCTTGCACAAAAATCCAAATTTAAAAATTGGGAGTTGAAAATGAACGAACAATACACTATCAGGATTTATGATAGCAAAATCAAAAACAAGTTAGAAAAGGTGTATAAGGAAGTTGACGACTTATTCGCAACTAAAAATCCATTCATTGTTGATTGTATCAATAGGGGATTGGACTCTATGATTAAAGATTTGTCAGCAAGCAAAAAAGTTGAGAGCATATCTGAGCTTTATGATGAAATGCACCTTACTGTTGAAAAACTTGATAATTTGATTAAGTTGAGTGAGAGAAATGCAAAAGAGAATATTGCAAATCTCACAGTTAATCAAAAACTATTATCTTGCAACTACAATATGCTTTTAGGTCTTACGGACAATGCACCTAAGAAAGCAGACCTTGTAGAAGCAGGAATGTATGATGACCTACCAGAAAGGTTGTTGGAAATGCTTGAAGATATACTAAAAGTTTATCTTAAAAAATAATGGCTGATGTTCCTAATGTAAACCTATTTTTAGGTTATGTTGATTGCTTGAAAGGTATGTCTTTGAATGACGAATATGTAAAACAATATCGTGATCAAAGAAAATTTTATTCTTGCGGCAAAGATAATGACTATGTCAAATATGTTCATACCGGTAGTAAAGAAGCAGGTGATATTGTTGCTTACGCCGGCAATAGTGAAAAAAGTCATGGGGTGTTTAATGAAAATGGACTTATGAATAGTGAGGCCATAAAAGAATTGAGAAAACATCTAAGAGATACAGAAAGTGTGATTTGGCATGGGGTTATATCCTTTACCGAAGAATTTGGAAACCTTTATTGTAACAATTACGAAAAGGCCTACAAATTGATGAAAACTGAGTTGCCTAAGTTTTTCTATAATGCAGGTCTTAATCCAAAGAATATTGAGTGGTTTGCAGGTTTGCACGAGAATACCGATAACAAACACATTCATATTTCATTTTTTGAAAAAGCCCCTTTAAGATATAGGCGTGGTTGTAAAAATCGTGTCTATTCAAATGGATTATTACCACAAACAGCAATCGACAGAGCAAAAGTATCAATAGAAACAAAACTTTTAGATTTATCATCAGGTATTTATCTTGATAGAAAGACAATGACAGAAAGATTAAAAAGAGAAATGGAATTAGGAGTTTTTATGAACAAAATTAGCTCGCTTTTATTAGTAATACCCAAAGAGGGTAGATTGTCTTATGATAGCGCAGAAATGGCTCCATATAAACCACAAATTGATATGGTGATACATTCTATCATCAAGGCAGACGGTGAAATGAAAAAGAAGTTCAACACTTTTGAAAGTTTGCTTACAAAAAGAGATAATGAAATGATTAGGGCTTATGAGAAAATACACGTTGATTGCTCGGATAAACTTATGTATGACAAAACAATGAAAGACCTTTATAGAAGATTGGGAAACATTGTTTTAAAGTCTGTTAGAGTTATTAGATACGAGCAAAAACACGAAGAATTTGAAACTAAAAGACGTTTAACTTTAAAGAGAATTGAAAAGAAAAAACGCCAAATCTTGCTAAGACGCTGTCAGCAACTTACAGAAATGGTAAATGATGAAATTATGAATTGCTTTAAAGAATTTATGCGTAAACTTGAAGAAGTGCATTATAAACGTCTTAAAGAAGAAGGCTATTTAGATTGAAATTAGCCAAACAAGCCCTTAAATTTATTGGAATATTTATCCTTTGTTATGTGGGTGGATACTTACTAAATATGGTAATTGTAAACGATTTCGCACTAGAATTTAAGTTCTCAGTTGATTTATTGTTTGCAAAAAGAACTATCTTATTTGCAGTTGAAATCTTTGCTGTATTCTTCTTATTTTACTTGGTAAAATCGCAGAAAAAGTTAGGAAAAAATCCTAAAACAGTAATGGAAGCAACTGAAAAAGATAAGGATATTTACACAGGTTTAGAACAAGCACACTTTCAAACGGATAAAGAAATAGCAAAAAACTTTCAAACAGTTGAATATAAAAAATTGCCGACAACAGAAATAGAAGGAATACCGGTTAAAGCTGAAGAAACAATCAAAGGTTATAACATAACTTTTGCAAAACCAGCTCACACACTTGTAATAGGAACAACAGGTAGTGGTAAAACAACAACTTATATAAATCCGGTTGTTCAAATCCTTGCAAACACAAAAAACAAGCCTTCAATGTTAATTTCAGATCCAAAAGGCGAATTGTATGCTTTACATGCAAAAAGTCTTATCAAAAGGGGATATGATGTTAAAGTTTTAGACCTTAGAAATCCATATTGCTCAATCAGGTGGAATCCACTTGAAAGACCATATTTGATGTATCAAGAGATGTTAGGACTTGAAAATCAAGTTCATCTAAACGAAGAAGAAGGCTATTATGTTTTTGAAGGTAAGATTTATTACAATGAAGATGAGAAAAATGCTGCTGTTCAAGTGAGAAAGCAAGCAATATTTGATGAAGTATATGAGGACCTTAATGATATTTGTTCGGTTTTGTGTCCGGTATTAAGTAAAGGCGAGCCAATATGGGAAAGTGGTGCAAAGAACTTTATTCTTGCGCTTTGTCTAGCCATGTTAGAAGATAGTGAAAATCCTAACTTGGGAATGACAAAGGAAAAATTTAATTTTTACAACGTTATGAAAATTGCAACCAATACTCAAAACGATTGTGAAGATTTAATGGACTATTTTAAGAATAGAAGCCCAATTTCAAAAAGTGTTAGTTTGTCAAAACAAGTTTTAGACGCTAGTGATAAGACGCGCGGATCTTATCTATCAACTATCTTTGATAAATTATCAATGTTTAGTGATATGAGTATTTGTTCGCTTACAAGTGCCAATGAGATTGATTTTGGCGAAATAGCAACAAAACCAACAGCTTTATTTTTGCAAATACCAGACGAAAAGGAAACAAGACATACCTTAGCCGCTATGGTAATTTTGCAGGCTTATAAATCACTTGTTGCAAAAGCTAACACATATCCAGACTTGGCTTTGCCGAGAAGTGTGTTCTTTTTGTTAGATGAATTTGGTAATCTTCCAAAAGTTCACAAATTAGAACAAATGATAACAGTAGGGCGTTCAAGAAGAATTTGGTTGTCATTAGTAGTTCAATCTTACGCACAATTAGCGAAAGTATATGATGAGAAATCGGCCGACATCATAAAGTCAAACTGTAATATCCAAATCTTTATTGGAACAACCGATCAAAAAACAATAGAAGAATTTTCAAAAAAATGTGGTAATTTCTCAATCATGCAGAGAAATGTTAGTTTTTCAGGCGGAAAAGGTGATATGGGAAGTTCTGTTAGTGTAAAAGAACGACCACTTATCTATCCAACCGAATTACAACAATTAAACAACCCACAAAATATGGGAAATGCAATTGTAAATATATTTGGTTTTTCGCCGGTGAAAGCAAAATATACACCTAGTTATAAGTGCAAAGCATTTAACCTTGAAAAGACTAACCAATTATTATCGGAAGGCAAATACTTTAACGAAGATAAAGTATTTTATAACATGCTTGATAGAAATCAATTGTTCTCTAAGAAATCAAAGACAAGAGAAAACAACGAAAAAGAAATCACGTCTTTACTCACAACATTAAAAATTTTAGTAGAGAAGTTTGACTTTGAAAGTTTAGGTGCATTTGAAAGCAAATTAAGCATTTTACAAGCCATAGAAGAAAAGAACTATGCAGATTTGATTAAATACCTTAAAGAGCTTGATGAAGCCGCACAAGCACA
>SVHM01000012.1 GCA_015055815.1 Clostridiales bacterium | reverse complement strand
TATTACTTTGTTCCAAATAGTTGAGTTTTCACTTTTAGTGTCATCTGGATTAACACATAAGGTCCTAGCACCTGATTGATAAACCCATTCATCATTCATACTATTTCCAATAAACAATACTTCACTAGGTTTATATCCTCTTTTTTCACAGAGTTCCTTAATGTAAGTTGCCTTGCCTTCATGGTCGTATTTAGTCCCTACAATTTCAGTTATATTTCCTTTTTCGTCAAATAAAAACTCATTTGCTTTAATGGCTGAAATATAACGATTATTAGGTCCTAGCACCTTTTCAATGACTGATATGATATTTCCACTAACAATATGTAATTCAAGGCTTCTATCGTGCAAATATTTAATTAGATCTTCGGCTCTTTGAATAAGTGTCATATCATCTGTTATTTCATCTAGTTTTTGTTTTGTAAAACCTTTTTCTTGAAATGCTTCAAGTGTTAGTTTACACCATTGCCTGTGTGTAATATTTCCACTCATAAATCTTTTAAAAAGGCTCACATAGTAAGAGTCTGGACCAATATCGTGCCCAAGGTCTTTCCATATTCTTTTCCAAAGATTGCCTTTCTTTTCAGTTAAAGTTCCGTCAAAGTCAAATATTACTGCTTTCATATTACTCCAATTATACTTCAATATGTTCTCTTTCTACCTTTTTAACAAGTTCAAGTGTTGGTCCCCACATTCCAAGTTCTTCAAGTTCTTTTGACGTGCACCATTTAACTGTGGTGTCTTTATCAAATTCGCCTTCTAAACCTTGTGCATTGTAGTCGCCTTTTTCAACTTCACAAAGATAGGTATATTCCACTCTTTTATTTGGAAATGTAATACCTTCAAATTCCCAATCTACTGAGTAATATTCTCTTGCAAGATATTTAAGTTTTGTAACCTTTGCACCGGTTTCCTCTAAAACTTCTCTAACTATGGCCTCACGAGTGGTTTCGCCTTCGTCAACACTCCCACCTGCAAACATTGGTCTTTTCCCTGCTCTTAAAATTGTAAGATATTTGTTTCCGTCTTTAACGATACTTCCTACTTTCTTTGTTAGTTTCTTTGCTTTGTATTTCTCATAATACATTTTTGATTTTTCATAGAAATAACTACCCATAAAAACTCCTTACTTCAAATTAAATCCACCGTCAACCGTTAAAATGTGACCTGTGATAAATGTTGCTTTATCACTTAGCAAAAATTCAACTGCGTCTGCAATTTCTTCTGGCTTACCAACTCTTTTAATGATTGAGAAATCAGTAGTCCAGCTTGGATCGTTGCCAAGACTTTCGGTTAATGGTGTATCAATAAGGCCCGGTGCAACTGCATTAACTCTAACCTTATCACCAAGTTTTCTAGCAAAAGATTTGGTTAAAGAGATAATTCCCGCTTTTGTTGCCGAGTAAATTACTGCAAATGGCTCACCAATTATTCCGTCAACAGATGTAAGATTTACAATACTTCCATTTTTTGATGTTTCTTTAATAAGATTGCCAAATATTCTAAGACATCTAAAAGTGCCTTTTAGGTTTACATCAATAGTTTTATCGATATTTTCATCAGTAATGTCATCAATTCCACAAGGTATTGGAATTATGCCAGCATTGCAAACAAGACAGTCTAATCTGCCATAAGTTTTAACAATAAAATCTTTAACTTTTAGTAAGTCTTTTTCTTTTGTGATGTCAGCTTTTACTGCTACTACTTTATCATTATTTGATGTTATAGTTTCTTGGTCAAGCATAACAACTTGATACCCTTCACTTGCTAATTTTTGACTAACTGCTAAGCCAATTCCTTTCTTTGCACCTGTAACTAAACAAATTTTTTCCATACTTACTCCTTAACCATTGTGTTTTTCTTTGTCATTTGATTGCTAGCCTGAAATATCATCAATCCTGTCGCATAACTTGAAGCATTGTCATTGTCTTTCACAAGTTGTATATTCTCAACGTTAAAACCTGTTTTTTCAAGCAAATCCTTTAACTTCTCTGGTGTTAAATAATTGTAATAGATTTGATATTTATCATCTAGTTCTTCAACAAAGATCTGCTCACCTGCTTCTTTTGGCATATCCATTATGATACAAAGATTGCCATTAGGTTTTAACATTCTTCTAAACTTCTGCAATACTTGGATTAAGTTTTCATCAGACAAGTGAAATAACACATCTTTTGTAATTATTCCGTCAACTTGTTCTTTTTGTTCATAGTCGCAAATATCGGCAAGAATAAATTTAGAATTAGGAAAATTTTGTTTTGCAATCTTTAATAGTTCTTCAGAGAAATCTATTCCAATTGCACCAATTCCTTTTTGTGTAAGATAATCAGTAATTTGACCTGCCCCACAACCAATATCTAAAACCTTTTTACCTGCTAAACTTGCTATAAATTCATCTATGTATGCCTTGCAATATTCAATTTCGCTATAACATTTAGCATAAGTGTCGGCAATTGCATTGTAGTCATCTTTTACGATTTTTCTCTTTTCTTCACTTGTGTAATTCATATTAGCTCCCTTTTATATCAATCCCCTTAAACACTCTGTAACCAAACTCATATCTTTTTGAGTTGCCATAATTGTTATAAGTCGATTGTTTTTATAATCACAAATAATGTATTGACCATTACTTCCGTCTCTAAATAAGATGTTATCTCTTGAAATCCAAGTATGATAACCTGCACTTAATTTAGGTAAAACTCTTTCTGGTTTATAATAATCCGGACATTCAACCTGTTTTGATGTCATTTCTTTAATCCACTCAGCTGGCACAACTTGAATTTCGTTGCGTTTGCCATTGTTCATTAAAAGTTGTCCTAATTTATGAAAATCACTATGATTTAGTGTAAGTCCTGTTGCACCGGCACAATATTTGCCAAGATTTAACCATTTAAAATTTTTAATATCTAATGGTTTAAAGATCCTTTCATTCACAAAATCGGCTATATTTTGGTCAAAACTTTCTTGAAAGAATATTGAAAGTAAATATGGCTCAACATTACTATAAGTAAAATGCTCACCTGTTTTATATTTGATTTCTGTGTTAAATAAAACATCAAGCAAGTTATTTTTATCTAATGTTTCAATATGTTTTTCATTAAACATCATCTTTTCATAACCTGTTGAATGTGTGAGTAAAGTTCTAATAGTCCATTCTTTTACTTGTTTTGGTATTTGACCATTGTAAATGGCTGATAAAGTTGGATATATTTTTGTATTAAGATTTAAAGTCTCGTTTGTATATTTACATTTAAAGTTTTCATTTAAAGCAATTCCATAAGCAAAAGCAATCAAAAGTTTACTACATGATCTTAATTCATGCAGTTCAATATCATTGATTATTTCTTTTGTGATAATGTCATTTTCTTCTAAATAAATGCTATCAATATTGACATTAAGTTCTTTTGACTTATCTAAAAACGCTTTAATCATTGTTACTCCTTATTATCTATACCACCAAATTGTTTAATGTAGATGTTTTTCATATCAATATCACCTAAACAATAATTGATTAAGATATTTGGATAAATACCTAAATCCCATAATTGTAATGCAATCGCATAAACACACGCTTCAGATTTAACTCCGCAAATATCTATCTCTTTAAGATTTAAAGATTTGATATATTCAATATCCTCTTTTCTTAATCCATATCCATATTTTTCAAAAACAATTGAATTTTTTGGAATGTTAAGTGATATTTCTTGTTCTTTCTTTGTTTTTAGGCCTTTCCAACCTATTTTTTGTTCATATAAAGGATTGTTTGAATTATCGTTTATAAATTTTGTAAATATGATTTTATCATATTGATTTTTTGAAATCAAATCCGCTAATTTATTGTTTAGAGCCAAATAGTCATCATTTTTGATAAAACCCTTTTGCATATCAACTACTAATAATGTTTTCATAGATTTCCCTTTTCTTCTTTGTTATCTACTTTAACTTTCTTCCTTTTAAAATCAAAGAACGCTAAAATTAGCCCTACAACCAAAAATTCTAACACTAAATCAATGATTGTTCCAATATAAACGATCATAGCTTGACTTGATGTAAAGATATATATTGACCAACAAATAAGTCCCGCCATTCCTAAAAACACTTGCCAAAGTGAATAATCATTACTTGATTTAGTTTTGATTAGTTTAATCACTTGTGGCACAGTTTGTATATAACTGCAAATATAGTAAATCGTGCAAAATATTGCCATTAAACATTCTCCCATAAATCATTAAACAAAGTTTTCATAATCCCATTAAATCTATCTCTAAATGCTAGTTTTGTTGCAGGACTTAAATCATCATAGTCCCCTGCAAGCCAAGTCATAAATTGTTCTGGCCTTGAAAAGTTGTGTTTCTTAACTCCAATCACAAAGGCATTTGGAATATTATAGAAATGTGCGATTATATCAGCGTCTGCAACACAAAGTTCGTCAAAATTAGTTGCATTTTTACTAGACCTATGATTTAGAACGCAACCAATTACTCTATCCATTTTATCTTGTGGATAGTTGTATTTTGTTAAGAGTTCTTTGGCAATTACTGCACCATTTGTATTATGATCTGCTTTTGTTCCAACTTTTGCAACTAATGCTATATCATGTAGTAATGCACCAAGTTCAACAATTTCTAAATCTGCATTATGTGTTTTAGCCAAATTTACAGCTTCACTTACAACATATTTAATGTGATTATTCCAAAAATCATAGTTATCATCGGCTTCATCTATGTATTTTTGATTTAAGTCAAATAGTTCTTTTCTAATTTGTTCAATGATTGTCATATTGCAACTCCTATAAATATTTCAAAATATCCTTAAATTCTGTATAACCTGCACTAGCGTTAAAGTGCCCCGCATTATCATAAACAATTTCTTTTGCTACAATAGATCTAGCAAAATCTTGCAATGCTTCCAATTTTATATATGGATCGTTCTTTGCATAAAAACAGATACGTTCTTTACATAAGTTTTTAAAGTTAGACACATCATCAACAAACATA
This sequence comes from Clostridiales bacterium, assembly GCA_015055815.1. GTDB lineage: Bacteria > Bacillota > Clostridia > Christensenellales > UBA1242 > UBA11490. The sequence continues at coordinate 7,251 of SVHM01000012.1, read as the reverse complement.
AATTTGTTTATATCATCAAATTCTGGAACACCAACCTTAAAATTATTTGCCCCACTAACTGCTATAAGTTTTCCTATCTTTACACTATTTGTTAAACAATATTTGATAAGGAATATTGGTGCGCTAGAATGACAAATAAACACACTTTCTTCTGTGATTTTATATTTTGCTTGATCTAACACCTTTGACCAATTCTCAAAATTGTGTCCTTCTGGTGTTGGATAGTTAAAATTATATACATCAAATCCATTTGATTTTAATGTTTCTTCAAGCCAACTAAACCAATTTTCTTTGTTGTGACCAAATGTCCCATGAATTATAAAGTAATTCCTCATATTTGCTCCTTTACTAATTCCTTGATATAATTATCTTCTAAAACAATTCTTAGTCCTTGTTTTCCCTTTTGCAAAAAGATTTCGTTTTCTTCGCTATCATTGCTTTCTAGTTTCTTTTCTCTTATAGTTTCAAGGATCGTAATTGCTTGATGACAAACAATAAATTTCCTTAAACAATCCTTTTCATAAGCTGAAAGTGGCGATACACTTTCGTAAGATTTTACAAATTTTTCTGCCCTTATCTTAGACATTTTAATATTTTCTAAATCCAAACACAAATCACAAATAGTTACAGCAAGGTCAACTATTCTAGGCAAATAATTTGATACTGAAAAATCTATAAAGAAAAGCTTTCCTTGTTTGTCTCTTATAACATTAGTTTCAATAATGTCCCCATGCACAAAACCATATTTTAATTTTGTGAAATCACAAGACTTAAATGCATTAAAAGCCTTATCTATTAAAGGTCTATCTTCTTCATCTACAAGAGTTATATTCTTTTCATATTCTTGAATAAAGTTTACAATAGCCCATTTATCATAGATAAAATTTGGTTTATATTCTATATTATTAAGTTTTGCAAGTTCGCTAGCAATAAGTTCTAGTTCTTTTTCGTTTGGCAATTCTTTTAAAGAGAAAAAGTCTTTACCATTGATATAATCCATAACTAAAAGTCTATATTCTGTATTACTTAACGATAAAACAAGTAATGAGTTGTTATCTCTTGTTTTGTGAATTTTAGGACATGATACCCCATTTCCATAGGCAACACTTGCGCGTTCTGCAAGTTCATAAGCATTGTTGTCGGTCCTATCATTTGAAAATACTTTAACAACAAACTTTCCTTTATCTGTTGTCAAAATATAGTTATAGTCTTCATATCCAATTTCAATTAGTTTATTACTCTTAAATTCGCCCAAACCATATTCATTACAAACTATTTTAGATAAATGTTCTAATGGTATATCAAGATTTATTCTGCTTTCAAATTCTTTCATTTTTTGCCTACTTCACCTATTTTATTTAATAATAATCATATTATAGCATATAACCATTAGATCTGTATTGATTTTTTTTAAATTTTTAGATAAAAACCAAACTATTATAAACTCAAATCTGGTGTTTTCTCTAAAATAAGTTCTGGGTGTAAGTCATCAATACCTGCTAAATAGTGAGAGATAGTGTATTCCACCACAGCCATTTCCTTTTCATCAAACTCACCTCTTTCAACAGCTTCAATTAAAACCATTGCTTTTTTATAAAGAGTTTCTGCTTTTTGTTCCAACATTCTTTCGTGGATTGCTCTATTTTTAGGGTGTCTCATTATCTTTTCAAATTGTTCTTTTTCACCTTTTGTGAAAAAAGCTTCTCTTAAATGCTCAAATTTAGCACTTGTGTTATTTCCTACTGTTGCCATAATTTCCTCCTTACTATAAATTATTTATTATTTCATCATTGTTGTCATCTTTAATACTTTGGTCAAATTTTTGTGGTGTTTTACTTTTTCCTTTGCTTGCCAACACCTTCCTTTTGATATATGTCATAATAACATCACTTTTTTTATTAGTTGTAATCAACTCTGTATCTTGAATGGTTTTTTCTGCAATTTTTTTACTTTCTTTCATTTGACACCTCCAATTATAAACTTGCAGTATATTCATCTTCTGCTTCAGCTTTTTTGCTATAAGATGTGATTTCAATATAACCTTTGTTTATTGCTTTTTTAAATCTATTAAAACTATCAATTCGTATTTCTGGTGTTATATCACCAAGCATTATCAAACTACGATCCACCTTAACTTCATGCAATCTTTTACCGTCTTCATAACAAGCAACCCATAACGCCTGCAATCTTCCCGGTGTTGTTTTAAGTTTAGCACAATATCTTTCATAGAAGTTTCTCAATTCAACTTCACTTAGTTCTTCATTTTTAATTTTTTCTATTCTCATAATCTTTCTCCTTTAATAAAATTTTTCTTTGTTTGTTTGTCGTTGCTTTAAATAAACTCACATAACAAAAAGACCTCCTTTTAGAAGGTCTTTGAAATTATCTATTAAAGTAAAACTTGATAAAATAAAAACAAGACCTTCCGATTTAGAAAGTCTTGTTATATAAACTATTGTTCATACTGCATAAAGCGGATTTTTAAATCGATTGTCGCCTATGCACCAATGGGAACTACTCCCTTTCTATGCCAAATAGTATAGCATATAATTTTCATTTGTCAATAGGGTTGTGCCAAATTTATTAAAAATTTTTCAAATTTTTTATTAAAAGTAACTTTTATCGATTTCAAACCCTATTGGCGAACAACTTGGCACCCAAGGGAATGGCAAATACTCACTAGCCGGAATTTTATAAGCAAGCCCTATAAATGCTGTGATATTCACTCCACTTGTCACACATATTACTGTGTCATTATCATCATATTTAAAGACTATGTCTTTAATTGCTTCCCTAATTCTGTTTTGACACTCGGTCCATGTTTCTGTTTTACTAACGCTTACCCCACCTTCGATAACCTCAAAAACCTTATTAAATTCATTTAATCTTGGGTCTTCATAGATAGGAAGATTTATATGTTTATTTATAATTTCAGCTGTTTTCGCACATCTGAAATAAGGCGAAGTATAAATGGCCTTAAAGGTTGATTTTGACTTGTCAGACATCATTTTTAATAGTTCTGCTGTCGTTTCTGCGTCTTGTATTCCTATTGGCTGAATTTTATCATCTTGACTAGGTGGATTGCCCACTTGTCTTAAAGCATGATGAACATAGATTATTTTCATAGTTCTTACCTCTTTAATAATTATAGCATACTGTTATTAGATTTGTATTAACAATTTCAAATTTTTTCTTAGAAACATATTATTTTTGCAAACAGTATTGTTTTTCAAAACAAAGTATGCTATAATATTAAACAACAAAAGGAGTCTGGATATGTTAAAAAAATATGTTATGTTAGTTGAAGAAATCAATAATGAAGTTGTTGATGTTGACATGCCAACAGTTTTCAATATGAATGATGTTGTAGATACCGCAAAGAGTGGCAATTCTACCCTTATAGAACAATTACATCAAGCAACTAAGGTTGGTGTTTTTGAACGTCAAATTAGTATGGGTAAGAAAACTAATGGTCAAGAAGTTATTAAAGAAACTCATATTTGCACACCTAAAAAAGGTCGTAATGTTGCAAAAGAAAACATTGGTTTAATCTTTCCTACAAATGACGAAATGATTGCTCATCTTGTTAGTTATCATAACGAAAATTGTGAACAAACAGGTATGCAAGAAGTTTCATTAGATGAACTTAAAGCATTATATCAAGCTGCTCAATCAGAACGCACATTATAACTAAAAGCAAAAAAAACAAGGGTTTATAGTTCCCTTGTTTTTTTATTTTTATATTGCACCATAAAATGATGGGCGTTTACTAATATATTTAGATAAAGCAATAGGCCTATATGGAAAACCTTTAATTTGTTTCTTGATAAATTCTTCAAGTTCTTGTTCGTCCATTTCATAAACCTCATTTTTCAATCTATCATTTACCTTAAATTTTCCACCTGCAGCTTCATTATCCCCAACCACGATAACATAAGGTATCCATTCTTGTCTTGCTCTCACAAGTTTTTTGCCTAATTTTTCGTTTCTATCATCAATATCGTATCTTATTCCATCAAAGTCTAAACTTTCGCAGAAATTTAGATGTATGTCATTGTTTACAGGTAATACTCTTAATTGCACAGGCGATAGCCATAAAGGAAGAACAGGTTTTTCAAGTTTAAGAGCTTCTTCTAAAATAGCATACATACATCTTTCAACTGCACCAACAGATGAGTGAACTATAATACAATTTTCTTTTTCGCCATTCTCATTAGCATAAACAATGTTGTAAACCTTACCCTCTTTCACATCAAATTGAACAGTAGATAGCTGTTGGTTTCCATGAACACTATCAATAGATTGCCATTCGTGTTTCATTGCCCAATAATGCTTCATTTTATCCATTCTTTCAATAAATAATGGACGACCTGCATATTTTACAAGTTCTACCAAATCTGCTTTAAATTTATCATAGAATACATCTACAATTCTAAGAACATTTGCATATTTAATACCCATACCAGAGTTTAAATCCTCATACTTGCAACAAATGTCTTTGTATTCTTTAATAGCTTGTTCTTCATCTTTACAGAAGCAATGAATGTCTGCCATGTGGAAAAATCTATCACGTTTAAGTCCAGACAATTCTCCTGATTTTTCATATCTAAAATTAGATGAATATTCAAAAAATCTTAATGGTAATTGTTTGTAACTAAATTGTGCTTGTTGCACCATTTTAAATAACCCAAAGTCTGCCGCAAATCTTAAAATAAACTCTTTATTTGGATCGTCAGGCACTCTTACTGAGTAATGCCTTTCGTGGAATGAACCACATTGAGCAAGGATTTGTTCATCTGCCTTGTTGTAGAATAATGGCGAGCCAATCTCCATAGCACCCAATTCATATTTAGCTATTCTTTCTTGCCAATCCTTAATTAAGCTAAACATAAGTTGCCCATTTGGATACATTCTGTGATTTCCACTATCACTAGAACTTTCGTTATCTGCAAGTTCTAATCTTTTCATTTCTTTAATTGAAGGCGCTTCTTCCTTAACCTCTCCCGGCAATTCCTCTGCCTTCACATAATCTATTAGTTCTGGATAGCCATATTTATCCAAAACATTTAATACTTCTTCTTTGTTAGATAAGTCTAACTTTATTTCTTCCCCATTTGGAAGCAATAGAAAATAGTCTTTCTTTATATCCTTAACTATTTCTTCACGATTTTTTAATTCCATAATTTTTCTCCTTAAATTTTATATTTGTTTGTTGTTTGTTATTTTATAAATATCTATAAATTTAACCCTTACGGGTAATAATTCTGATTTTACTTATGAATAAGTATATCATAAATCCTCCTAAAAACAAAAAAACAGCAACACTATTTTCGTTGCTGCCTTTATTTATAATATATCTATCACATATTAGAGAATATAAAAAGACAGCAACTCTGGGTTTTGTTGCTGTCTCTGAATTAACTAATTAAAATTGCCATGCACAAAACACCATATTAAACTAATATGGTTGTGGTGGTCATATTAAGTTGGAAAATTACTAAATTTTTCATAATTTTTCTCCTTAAACACAAATATTATATCCCATTTTGATAGAAAAGTCAATACTTTGTGCCAAATAATTACATTTGACTATAAATTTATCATATTTTCATTTTCGTTGATTTGAGTTATTTGTTCGTTTCTAATTAGATAACTTTCACCATAGATAGTTGATGTTCCATTCTTAACAACGATATAACTTCCGTTATTAAGTCCAATAATATCAATCTTTTTACTATCTGGAACAACAATATCATCTATGTATCTCTTGCCACAAATAATCATTTGTTTATATTCCTCAAAGTGTGGCATTATATTGATATTTGTTAATCCTAAACCTTTCAAATATCTATTAAAGTTCTCATCTATCACTTCTTCTTCAAGTTCTGGCGGACAATATACAATATCCGCACAATTCATACTTCCTGCACTTCCACCAACAATTAAAGCGTTTGTGTTTTTCAATAACTCCTTTAATTCAATATCTTTAAAGAATTTATTTTGTGTAGGTAAATGACCACCACAAAGGAATATAAAATCTGCTTTTTTAATCAATTCCTCTGCTCTATCTTTCGCGCTAGGACATAGAAAGTCATAATTTTTAAATGGCAATGTCATCTCAAATGAGTTGCAAGCCAACTTGAAATATGCGTCCGCTTTTTCGCCTTCCATTCCATTGGCAACAAATACAAAGTTGTCATATTTTTTTATATTTGCCTTTAAGCAATCAAGTATTCCGTTATCATTTCCAAAGTTATGAGCAACCTTGTTTCCTTGCTCATCTTTCTCATAGAAATCCAAATAACTTGTTAAAATTATTGTATTCATAGTGTTTTAATTTCCTCATTTTGACTGATTTGTTCTATTAGCCCATTTTTTAGCAAGTATGCTTCGCCAAATATCTCAACTTTATCATCTTGTTGAATAATATAACTTCTATCTGGTAAAGCAATCATAGGTGTTTTTTTACTATCTGGAAGCAATATATCTTCTAACATTTTTATTCCGTCAGTAAATACTTTTTTCTCAAAAAGTTTGTAATGTGGAATTACATTTATGTTCGTTAGGGCCAATCCGTTAAGTATTCTATTAAATGACTTGTCGGCATGTTCCCCTTCAACTTCCGGTATGCAATAAACATGATCTGCCATATTCATAGCCCCACCACTAGCGCCAATAATTACACCATTATAATCCTTTAAAAGTTCTTTAAGGTTAAGTTCATTGATAAAAGCATTTGCTGTTGGTAAATGGCCACCAAATAAATTTATGCAATCTGCTTTGGCTATATATTCGGCAATATGTTCTTTATTTACATCACTTACATAAATATATTCATCAAAAGGAATACCAGACATAGCAAAACTTTGTCTAGTTATTTCATTTGGATCGCCTGTTCTCTTTTTCTTTGGATTACCAGAAATAACAACCATACACTTTCTGCTGGTCATGTGTTTCCTTAAATTATCCAAAAATCCATTATCATTGTCTATAATTCTAGCATATTCATTACCATTTTGGTCTTTCTCATAAACCGTTAAGCTAGACGACATTATTAGTGTTTTCATAATTATTCCTACCTAACTAAAACATCTTCTTCAGCTTGAATTACTTTTTTGCTTTTCCCGTCAAAGATTTCAGCTGGTTTTTGACCTATAATTGTCATTTGATTACCATTTATCCATAAACTTGTTTCTTCTGGTAAACAAACTAATTTATAGCCTTGTTTTAGTAGTTTATCAACCCTTTTTT
>SVHM01000011.1 GCA_015055815.1 Clostridiales bacterium | reverse complement strand
GTTTAATGCAATCTACCAAGAATGGATTTTTAGTGATGTAGATGTCTTTACAATTTTCGTAAAGTTCATCAATTTTGTTTGCGACCTTACTGTCGTAAACTCGAACTGTGAATTGTCCGTGCATTTTAAAATTCTCCTTAAATTTATATTTGGCTTTTAAAGAGTTGAAGATAGGAGTAATTATTAAAAGGAGGGGAGAAAAAATAATTAGCTTGTTATTCGATAAACCCATATTCAACTCTTAATATCAAAAGCCATAAAACTTTTTGAATTTTTTATTAAAAGAGAGAAAGGAAATCCTAAACCTTTTCGTTTTTACCTCTCACTTATATAGGGAAAGTGTATGACAAAAACACTTAAAAAACCCTTATTTTATCGGGGATTAAGGCGTGTTCACGAAGCCAAAATTTTTTTAATTATCTCCGTGTTCTTCTAAAAACTTTCTAACCAGTTTTTCAAGTTCTCTTTTTTCTTTTAGTTTTTGTTTTCTAATGTCTTTATTTAAGAAATCTTTAATATAACCACAACCCCTTTGAACATAAACCTGTGCAGAGCTGCGAGAAATATGGAGTGCATTAGCAATCTGTCCAATAGACATATCTTTCCAAAACCTTAAAAACATTACTTTCTTTATCATATCTGGCATTTCATTGAATTTCTTTTTTATTTCATCTTTCATATCAGCGCGAAATTTCTTATATTCGTTGCTATTAAGATATTTTCTTTCTTTTTCACGAATAATAATTTCTCTTTCAATAGAGTTAAGAGAGTAAGGTTGAAAACCTTTTTCAATCAATTCATCTAATGAAAGGATTGGCTCTTTTTCTTGTTGTTCTCGTTCTTCTTTTTGTCTAGCACGTTCTTTTTCAATATAGTGAGCAACTTTAACGCTCACATCAACTTCTATAACTTTTTTAGTAAAATGGTCAAAATATCTAATTTTCATAAAAATTCTCCTTAACTTATTTGGCGTAAACTATTAACAAATCTTTTGACATTGACATTAGAGTTCTGCAACAACTCTAATTGCTCTATGATGAGTTGCAGGTCATCATTTTGTAGATAATCAACATCTAATTTCTTTTTGCTAATAAGTTGCACACCGCCATTGTGCTTACCAACAAAGGTTTGAATATTGTAATGTTTAGACAAATCGTTGATATGTCTAATGCAAGTTGAGCGGCTTATTTCAAGTTCAAAACAAATATCTGCGATTTTATGCAATTTTCCGTCTTGCAAAAAATCAAGTAAATCATTTTGTATATATCTACTTCGCATTACAATATTCACCTCCTTTTGTTGATTTCGCGCTCATTCTAAATGGTTAAAGGTATCAATGCCTGAAACCTTTAAAAAAGTTTTTTATTTTTTTGAAAAATTTTTTATAAATAATATGTATTGGTTGTATAGTGGAATAAAAAAAACCAAGTCCTATTTGACTTGGGATAAAAAAATGGACCAAAGCGCATAGGATAAAAAAACTAATATTTTTATCCGGACGCTATTGGTCCATAGTGGATAGATATAACTGTGTTCTGGAACACTAGGGGTTCACTATCAAAGTTTAACCAATAAACTCTAACGACACATATAATTGACTTTTACATTTTTTACAGGTGGTTTTAATGACAAACTGCTTTTTCTTTATTCTCATAGGTTCATTTGTCAGCACCTTTGTTTGTGAAGTATCATCAGATGACATACTTTCTCCAATACATCGCCCACAACAGGGGCAGAAATGAATAGTTTTCATAAATTGCCTCCTTAATAACTATGAATAACGTGTTTGACAACTCCTTGAATTTTCAATTCATTTGTAATAATGTCTTTATATTTAGGATTTTCTGGGTGGAGAATGGGTTGATTGTTCTTAAAATGAAGTGTTTTCACAGTTGCGGAGTCGTCAATTAAGGCAACTACAATTTGTCCATCATCTGCTTGATTGCAAATTTCAGCAACAATTAAATCTCCATCGTTTATTCCAACGCCAATCATACTATCACCTTTGGCACGTAGTAGCATTGTATCTTTTTTGCCAAAGATAGCAGTAGGAAGTTGGAATGATTCCTCAATATTTTCTTCTGCAAGTATCGGCTCACCACACGCAACGGTGCCAACCAACGGGGCGATGATGGTTTCTCCTTTGCTTAAATTAAATGGGGTTGAGATTTTGCCATTATCTTCTTGCGAAATTAAACCTCTTTTCTTTAAAACGCCTACATAATGCTGAGCTGCCCCAATGGTAGCAAAGCCCATATATTTACATATTTGTCTAAAAGAAGGAGATTTGCCTTCGTTCTTTTGTGTTTCCTTTATGTAATTTAAAACACTCTCAACAACTTTCTCATTTGTTTTCTTCATAAGCCGTTCCTTTTCATAACCATACACTATGTATGTTTATGTTTACATAATATATCATTTCAAATAAAAAAGCAAGGGATTTTGGAAAAATTTTCCAAAAAAATTCCAAGAATAAACTTGGAATTTCATATTTTTATGTATTTAATTGTCGAAATGGGATAGTAAAAAAGACAACCTTATATAAAGATTGTCTTTAAAATATTAAGATTCAGTAGAATTTTTTACATACATATCATAACCGGTTTTATCACTAGTTTCTTGCTTTGTAAAGTTATCAGTAATATATATTGAATCTGAAATGTCATCGATATTTTCTGCAATGTAAATTGTTTCAACATAAGTTAGTAATCTTTGATTTGAATTATAATCTACAAATGAGTTTGCAAAAGTTTCATTATTTATAATTATTGTTTTTAGATTTGTGCTATTGTGGAAAGCGGTTTCTTGAAATTCTGATACATTGCCCAAGAAAGTAATACTTTCCAATGATGAACATTGTGCAAATGCATTACTATGAATAATTCTAACATTTGCAGGAATGATAACACTTGTTATACCAGTCCACATAAAACTATTAATATACTGAACATTTCTAGGGAAAATGACTGTTCCAGTGATTTGTGCATTGATAGGAGCAGCTGTCATAGCATAACTTTCCCCAGTTAATGTAAGTTTATCAAGAGTAGCCATTAATGTATATACAGTTGCATCTTCATTAAATGTTGTAGTATCTGGAATATTGTTTTTAAAATCACTATCTAGATAGAAACCAATAGAGTTTGAGTAGTCGATATCAAAGTCGCCGCGTTGGTCTGCTGACCAAATCGAATCAAAAGTGCTAAGTCTATATGTGTTTGTTGCCTTATCTGAAATTATTGTTAAGTTAATATAATCCTGTGTGATAACCACATTATCTATGACTTCATATTCATTTTCTCCTATTGAATTAGCACCATCTATATAAAAATCATAAGATGTATGTCCTATGGATTCAAAATCAATTAATAATACATCTCCATAATAAAGTATGTCTTGGCTTGTTAATGCAATTCCATTTCTTGTTATTGTGATAAATTCTGGCGCACTTAAAGAATATTCAGTTTTAATAGCATTGCTATTGATGATTACATTTCCTGTGACTTCATATTCGTTAGTATTTAGAGTTGGTGTTGCACCAGTCACTATGAAATCGGTTGCTTCGTATCCAGAAGCTCTTTCAATAGTAATTATGTCACCATAATACAACTTGCTTTCGCTTGTCAATACTAAATTATTTCTTTTAACAATTAGATTGCTTGGGAAAGCGAGAGTATATTTAGATTGTAATTCTACAAAAACAATACTTAAATTTCCTGTGACTTCATATTCATTAGGATTTTCAGTTTGTGTTGCACCATATACCATAAATTCGTCCATTTCATAACCTGGTCGTTCGGTATATGTTATATTAATAATATCGCCACTTAATAATGTATCATTAGTTGTTAATTGAGTTCCATTTTTTGAAATAGAAACACCATTTGGAATATTTGATATACTATATTTTAAACTTTTAGAATAAGTAATACTCACATTTCCTTGAACTATGTATTCATTTACATTAGATGTTGGTGCAGCTCCAACAATTTGAATATCTACGTGATAAACATCTTCATCAACGGGTTGCAACTCTGTTATTAAAACAACATCTCCATAGTGCAAAGTATTTGAGTTTGTAAGTTCTGTTCCACCTTTATTGATTGAAATATCACTTTGTGGGAAAGATAAATCATATTCAATATATGTTGGAGTATATAATGCTGTTATAATTAAATCTTCCGTTATTTCATCTGGGATTTCAATATCCCAACCACTAAATGAATATGTGTAAGTATTATCAGCCGGTTTTGTTGGATTGTTAGGAATAACAATTTCTCCATCTTTTACATACTTGTTTTCACTTATTATTGTTCCGTCATAATTTTTGAATGTGATTGTGTAAGTTTGCTCATTATTATCTTTACAAGCACTTAACATAAACGTAGCAGGAATAATTAAGCATAAAGCCAAAATAAAGCTTAAAAATTTCTTTTTCATAAAATCTCCTTATTTTTACATCTATTGTGATAATAGATGTAAAATTTTGAAGCAATTTTATATAAAAAGACTAAATTTAAGCCAAAATTATAAAAAATTTCTTGCAATTTATTGTATTCATAATTAAATTGTGCTATAATAATATCATTAACTAACATCTATTATCACAATAAGTGTTAAATATATTAATATTTGAAACATAAAAAAAGAGCAGAAATGTCTGCTCTTTTTGTTATATTAAATCAGAATACATCTTTTGAAAATCAACAACTGCTGTTTTACCAAATACTTTCAAAGGTATTTCTTTTCCAACATATTCGCCAAGAACTGAATACCATTCATCATAAAGCAAATAAATATTTTTTACTTCACCATTTAGTTCAACAATAGCATATTTTCTATTAGTATCGTGGTCACTACGTCTTCTATGGTCAACTTCTAATTTTAATAGTTTTCCATAAGTTTCCTTGCCCTTATATTCTGCTAAAATACTTGGAACAGAATAGTAAATAGACCAACCAAATATTATTACTCCAATAATAACACATACAATTCCTGTCGTATTATTTCCTTCGGGATTGATCCACATTCCAATTCCTGCAACTTCCAAAATAGCAACAATTACTAAACTTAATAAGAAAGTTAATAACCATCTATTTTTTCTCGCAAAAGAAGGTAAGAATGTTTTTGAATTTGTTTTTTCAATATTATTATTTACATTGTTTGGTATTTCAATATTAGTTAAATCTTCTACAATAATGGCACGTTTCTTATGAGATAATATTTCAAAATCTTGCTTATATTTTAAGTAAGCAACTTCTTTAAATGTATATTCTTCAGCACTTGTTATAGTTCTTTCAATTCCGTTTTCATCTGTAAAAGCAAATTTAACTTTATATTTAACATTTAATCTGGTAGGAACACCATTTATGTTTTGAGATGTGGAATTTGAATATTTACAACCAATGTATCTTGCTTTGTTCTTTACAGCTGTTTTACTATTTAATAATTTTTTATTTAGATGATATTTAATAACATCGTGTAAATAACCATAAGTAAATAAACCAAATAGAAACACCCAAAAAGACATATAAAATATACCTAGTGGCTCTTTAAATTTCGCTGGATCGTTTATCAACATGAATGGACCAACACCTAATGGTATAAGAACAGCAAAAGGCATAGCATAATGACCAAATGTAGATTGTTTTATAGGTTTATTATGTTTTATTGCATAATGTATTTTAAGTAGAGATGATAACCACAAGATGAAAGGAAGCAAGAAACTTAAAATTAAAACTCCAATTTTCCAAGAGCCACGAGAATCCATTGGCTTGCCATTGACAGTTCCACTCATCCAAGGATTAGGCATTATTGCATTGATAATACATAATATTGCCGCAAAAGCGAAGACACCAATAATAGCAGACAAAAATCCAATTAAAGCATTATTTGGTTTTGTATTTGTTTGTTGAGTTTCACCACCAAGATTAGTTTGTTTTAAATTTCTATTATGTTCAGCTTCAACATCGGTTAAATTTATCTGTTTAGTTTGACTTGCTACTACATAAGTGTTAACTTCTCTTGTAAAAGACTTATTTTTAAATCTTTTTACATAGTTAATCATACTTCTAATAGGAAAGTAAATAAAACAGAAAGCCATAATAAAAGTAAGTATTAAACTAAACCAACTAAAATTTGATATTGTCCAAGTATTAGATATTATGCCATAGTGTTCTAATGCGCCAAGAATACTAACTACTATGATAAATATTCCTAATAACACCATTAAAGTTAGAGGGATAAACCTTAATATCATGTTGGTTTTATTTAATTTTTTATTATCTCTCATTTGATTGTCCTTCAAATTTTTTCTTTTTGTTTGGTAATAATAATATAATAGTGAATATTAAGCATAGCACAAAAATTCCGCCAGTGCAACTTAATGCAATTATAACACCAGTAAATGCTCCTTGCCACATACTATCAATACTTCTAGTTAGAGAAATTAAAGAATCTAGACTCTCGCAATAATCATCTTTTCTAGTTATTTCCAAGCCGTCAACCACTCTGATTCCTTCTTTGTTAATTAAAACATCATAAATGCCAACACTAATTGTCGATTCTTTGTCTCCCATATCATTAACCCAATCTATATTTAAATCATTTGGCGACACAGAAGCCCCGAATTTTACATCTAAACAGTCATTAAAATAAGGTAATTCACAAGAATAATTAGTACAACCCCTAGAATAATCATTTATTGTAGTAGGATTGGCTGATATTGTTATTTCTTTGTCTATATAATCGGCATAATCACCTTCACTATCGGTGCAAGTAAACCAAAACCTAAAAGTTAAAGTTTGGTCTTTATCAGATAAATTATATAATGTTGCATTTAGTGTGTATTTAACTAGCGCAGATTCATCTTTTTCAACAAACACATCATCATAACATATAAAAGTGTTGTAACCATCTTTTGTGCTATAATTTGCCCATTTGGTATATTGTGGTAAATAAATTGCCATCATAGCAATAATTGCACCTATTGATAAAATCAAAGTGCTAAATAAAATCCATTTGAAAGTTTTTTTCATAATTTCTCCTTTTATCTTTTTACATCTATTGTAGTAATAGATGTAAAATTTTGTTTCAAATAAAGGTAAAAACTCCTAAAAGTTATAGATTTTATTGTAAATTTTGATATTTAATTGTATATAATTTCAAAATATGCTATAATCTTTTTATCAATATTTCATCTATTACTACAATAGGCGATAAATAAAGTAAATTTTGTTTCACATTTTATATATGAAAAAAGCACTTAGCAATTAAGTTAAGTGCTTTTATTTGTTATTAACAATAATATATTGCGTTGTTAATTTTTGCTAGTATAAGTATAAACTCCAACACCAGAAACATATTCGTCAGGAGTGTAAGTTTCGGTATAGAGTGTTCCGTCTGTGATAAATGTAGGTAAGAATTGTTTATATGAAGAATGAACTTTTAAAGTTATACCTTCTGTAATAAATTGGTGGAATTCATCTATAACAAAATCTTCGTCTAAATCAACCAGTGTTATTTCTAAATTCACACAACCATCAAATACATTAGCACCTAGTTCAGTCCAATAAGAATATTCAATACCTTCAAGAAGAATACAATTTCTAAATGCTTCTTTGCCTATTGAAGTTAAATTGCTATAAGAAGCTCCATCATTTATATCAATGTAAGAGCCAACACCTATAAATTTAGAACATTCAGCAAATGCATATTCTCCAATTTCAATGAGTGGAGTGTTCATTTGTATATGTTTAATGTTAGAGCCATTAAATGCACTATCTTCAACAACATTTAAATTTAAAACTTTAACATTTGTAATATAACTATTTCCAGAGAAAAGTCCTTTTGGTAATCTTCTAACATCATTACTAAATTCACAAGAAATAAAACGTGCTTGGCTGAAATTGTAGTCACTTAAATTTACACTAGATGGAATAGTAGCATTTGAAACTGCTAATCCAGCTGGCCAAGAATTAAAAGCTGTTTGTTCTATTTTTGTTGTTCCATTAGGAATACTTAACTTTTGTGATACAGGTAAATAAGTATTTTCATCAGCTTTCATTTGCCAAGAACAATCAATACTTGCTATTTCAGTATAATTATCATAATGATATGTGAAATAACCATCTTCAACACTTCTTTGTTCTGTATAGCCATCAAAAGTAGGTTTTAACACAATATCGCGTGTTATTGGAGTTAATGTGGTTATTTTGCCATCATTTACAGTTATTTCACCATCAGTTGTAGAATACCAACCTGTAAATTCATATCCAAAAACATTGGTAGGAATAGGAAATTCTACAATATTTTCTCCATATTTAACAGTTGTTTCTGTTAAATCATCAGATAATTCACAGCCCGGAATGTCGCAAACAAATGTGATTGTGCAAAGTTTTCTTTGTTCTGCCATAACACCTGTATCTGTATCACCAATCCACCAGTTGCCGTTTTCACCGATAAATGGAGTTAATCCATCAGCACCTTTGTTGCCTTGTATATTTCCAATTTTTGTCCAAGTAAGAGCGTGTGTTTTTTCATAAATATCATAAGTTGTAGTATTTAAATAGAAATCACCAGTAGTTCCAAGATTATAACTAGGTTCTCCTGTGCCTGAATGCCAGCCATTGCCATCAGTTCCTTCATCTCCTTTGATATTACAAATTAAAGTCCAACCACCTTGTGTTTTCTTTTCATAAATATCAAAAGTATTAGTATTTAAAAATAAATCACCATAATTTCCCATAGTGCTGTTTGGAGTGGAAGTGCCAGTTGACCACTTGTTTCCGTCATCACCATCAGTGCCATTACGACCAGAAATGTCACCGATAAGAGTCCAAGCACCATCAACTTTCTTGTAAACAAAATAACTTAAAGTGTTTAAATATAAGTCACCATCATTTCCAAGTTCAATAGCTGGTGTGCTTGTTCCAGTAAGCCAAGTAGCACCATCTTTGCCATCAGTTCCGTCTAAATCTTCTAATTCGACAAGGTTATTCCAAGTCGTATCTCCAACATATCTCCATTGAATATGAGTGGAAGAAACATTAAATTCAACTTGTTTACCATTAACACCTTGTTCGCCTTGTGGACCTGTGATGTCATCACCGATAGCGTCCAAAATTTCATCAATAGTGATTACATTTTTCCAATCACTATCGTCAGAGCTCCATTGAACATAACCATCTTGCACACGAATTTGCACATTATCATCTTCGGTAGTAGAGCAAGCAGTAAACATAAACGTAGCAGGAATAATTAAGCATAAAGCCAAAATAAAGCTTAAAAATTTATTTTTCATAAAATCTCCTTTTTTTACATCTATTGTGGCAATAGATGTTAATTGATGAATTCATTATAACATATTTTGTATTTTATTACAATAAATTATAAAAAATTTTATGAAAAACCACATTTTTTTTAGCATTTAGGAACAAATTAGTGTCAAAATTTTACATCTATTGCCACAATAGATGTTGGATATAGTAAATTTTGAAGCAGTCCTATGGGCTGTTTTTTAATTATATAATCTACCAATTTTGTTCATAATGGTTTTTTTATACTCCATCATAGAGTGAGCATAGCGATTAAGGGTGACAGTTGGATTCTTGTGTCCTAAGATATCTGCCAGACTTTTTATATCAATTCCACATTCAATAGCGCGAGTTGCAAAAGAATGTCGTAAAGAGTGAAAACCTTTTGGTTTTAATATTCTTGCTTTGTTTTGTAAACTTTTAAAGAAATGTTGATATGTTCTTGGAACTATTGGTTTATCCTTATGAGATACAACAAATTCGCAATTTGATTTCTTTTTAATTTTTCTTAATAAAACTTCTAAAAAGAAAGGTAAAGGAATTGTTCTAATTGAGCTCTTTGTTTTTGGTGTTGAATAATTTAATTTATTTTTATCTACATAGACCGTTCGTCTAATATTTACGACCTTACCAGAAAAATCAATATCTTCCCATTTTAAAGCAAGAGTTTCGCCTAATCTTAATCCTAAATATAGAGCAAGAACAATTCCAATATGTTTAGGGCTTCTATCAACATTTAATTTATCTTCAATTTGCTTTTGTTCTATTTTTGTGAAAGCGTCAACTTGTTTTTCGTGTGTTTTGGGAATAATAATATCATCAAAAGAAATATTAAGTTTATTATCTTTGATAATGGTTTTTAAAATTCTCCAAATAAGTTTAATGGTATTAGTAGATAGGTCTTTATTTGCAAGATAAATTAAAAAATCTTGTAATATCGCTTCATCTAATTTTGCCATATCAAAATCTAAAAAATAAGGAACAATGTATTGATTGAATAAATACATATATAGTTTCTTTGTTCTTTCTTTTAGGTTGATATTACAAATACTTTTAGATGTTAGTATGTATTCGTTGAATTTCATATAAATTCCTCCTTATATATTTTAGCATATAAAAAACTCCCACATAATAGTGAGAGTTAAATTTAAAGAAAAGCACCAAGATTTATATTATTCCTTAATTATTTTTCGTCTTGGAATTCTAAACCAAAGATTTCACTTTCTGGTTGTTCGTCTAGGCAATCATAATCGCGGCTTTCTTCTTTGCTATATTTAGAGAGTGATATTCCTTGTTTGTGCCATAAGAATATATGTAATGGGCAACTTTCATCACAATAAACAATGCTTTGCGCGTCTAAAAATATATCTATTTTTAAGTTGTTTTTAATAACTTCATCAGCAACTAAACTCTCTAATACGAATTGACATAGAGTGTCGATTAAGACAACGCCATAGGCATTATAAAAATCTTGTCTTATTCTCTTATTAGATGAGATATATTTATAAATCTCGTCAAATATAGTTCTTTGCTTGTGTTCAAATTCATAATCTGTTAAATCTTGGTTGTTTAATAGTTCTTCAACACCGATTATTTCTTTAAGATTAGCAAAGTGTTTTTCTCTAATGTTTTGAAATGGAGCTTCTCCAAAGTAATATAATTCTAATTCATTTGTTTTCATTTAAAATCCTTTTAAGGTTTAATAACCACAACTTCTTTACCTTGCTTTTTAGCATAGTCAATAGTAGATTTGGTGCCACCACCAAGTCCATTATATAATGCTATAACGAGAGAAGAATTGTTTATCATATATTGGTTTCTTTCTTGCATACAACCATCAACATACTCGTCATAAATGCAACGTATATCATCTAGTTGCTTTACAAGTTTGTCATATCTATCTTGTTGAGATTTAATCCATCTATTTTTTTGTGTTTTACAAGGTATAGCACCGATTAACTTAATATTTGGATATATTTTCTGTAATTCTAAAACTAATTCCGCACACATCATATCAAAGCCAAGAGCCATACCACATAGGAAAGTATGATAACCTCTTTTAATAGCATTTTCAATCTCGACCTTTGTGCGATTCTTCATATCTATAAATCTTTCGTCATTTTCATTAAATCCCCAAGGCAACTTTTGTGGCCTATGACCTGTAAAACAAGCAATTAAATTTAATTCTTTAAATTCTTTTTCTATTGCTTTCATTTCTTCAATTAAAACTTTTTTCTTAAAAAACATATAATATACTCCTTTATAACAACCAATTCAGTAGTGATATAAAACTTGCAATTTTGATATATTTTTATCAATTTTATATCACCCATTGACTTGATTTTATCATAGTATATCATACATTGATATAAAATTGTCAATTTTTGCAAAAAATATTTTTATTCACATCACTCGCTGAGCAAGGTTGGGCTATATACATAGATTAAAATATATGTATTAAAAGGAACAGGTGATATTATGGATAAGAAAATGAGCTATGATGACATTATTTTTAGAATTGGTTATTTTAGAAATAAGAATAACCTTTCAGCAAGAGAAACAAGTTTACAATTAGGTTTTAGTGATAGTTTTGTAAACAGAATTGAAAGAAAAAGCGTAGAACTTAAAGTATCTACACTATTGCAATTTATGGATATTTGCAATATAACTCCGGAAGAATTCTTTTATTACAAACCAGAGAACTACGAAAAAGATAAAGAATTGTTGCAAATAATCAAATCTCTATCTAATGAAAATAAAGACGCTTTAATGGATATTGCAAAAAGATTAAAATAAATTCCTCGCGCGCGTGCGTGCGTGTATATAATAGGTAGTAATTTTTGAAATTTGCAACGGAAAGTAGCAAAATGTAAACTTTTGTTTATTGTTTTTGAATGATTGTATGTTATAATATGAGTGTCAAGCAAGGAGGATTGTATAATGACATTCGGTGAAAAATTATCATCTTTAAGAAAACAAGCTAATTTAACACAAAGTGATTTAGCTGATAAATTAAATGTATCAAGACAAGCCATTACTAAATGGGAAAATGGAACAGGTTTACCAGATTTAGACAATATTAAAAAACTATCTTCAATATTTAATACTAGCATAGATGAATTGTTGGATTATAAGGTAGAAGAAATTAAATTAGAATTAGATACATCAAAAGAAACTATTGATAAGGCAAACTCCAAACATAGTAAAGTTAACCAATTTGTGTTAGAAAGATTTAAAAATGCAGAAGCAATAGAGATGTTAAGCAGAGAGAAAAAATTAACATTTTGGCAAAATATATTTGATATATTCTGCACACCTGCTCCTGGCACAATAGAAATTGCCGATTTAATAGGAACAGGATTAGTATATTCTTTTCTTGTTAAAGAGAATAATAACAACTATTTAGTGCTAATCAATAGAACAACTATGATTACTAAAAAGTTAGAAAATGACTTTGAAAAGAATATTGTTGTTGATGGCTATAAATACAGCAAATTTAGGAACAACAAAATAAGATAAATAAAGAAAAGACCTTGATTAAAATATCAATGTCTTTTTTAATGTCTTTTGTAATCTAAAATAATCACAACATTGGCTGTTTTGAAACTGACGGGGTGTTCTAATAAAATTCTAAAAAAATGCTCATTTTTTTGAGCAATCTTAAATAATCGTTGACAATCTTTGGTGATATTTGTATAATCTTTATGAAACTGTAAATCGGTAGTTTTTCCCTTTATTTCTAGGGAAAAGGCGTGATTAGATAATCGTATCTAATCTTTGGTGGAGTTTGCTTGGAAAAACTTGAAAACCGTTGAAGTGAAAGCTTCCTGGGGTTCGAATCCCTAACTCTCCGCCAATTTTAACCTAAATCGATTATTTCGGTTTAGGTTTTATTTTTATTATAAAAAACAAAAAAATTACGAGTTT
>SVHM01000001.1:15168-426297 GCA_015055815.1 Clostridiales bacterium | reverse complement strand
TACCCGAAGTCGGTGAGCTAACCTAGCAATAGGGGGCAGCTGCCTAAGGTAAAACCAATGACTGGGGTTAAGTCGTAACAAGGTAGCCGTATCGGAAGGTGCGGCTGGATCACCTCCTTTTAAAGAGAAATCTTTAACAAAAAAGAGAGTCATCTCACATAAGACTCTCACAAAAACGACGAAAATCCTAATAACAATAAGAAAGAATAGGTTATTAGGTAATTGACTATTACACTATTTAGAAGTTCAAAATTAAAAGTGTCCGTTTCTCAACGACACTTTTTTTGTTGCTGTCGGTCTTGGCAGACAGCCGATTGGCACCAAATATACTTTATTACAGGTACTAACTATATAGCCCGTCTATACAAATAGCTAGTATTTTTTGTGCTGTCGGTCTTGGCAGACGGCCTAGTCGCAATATGTTTTAATATTAGTACCAACTGTATAACCCGTCTATACAAATAGCTAGTATTTTTTGTCTTGTCATATGGACATATCGCAACTGATGTATTTGATATATCTACATTCAAGCTCGTCTTAGGTAGATTTATTTTATGTGATTTTTGAAGATGTATATGACTTCTAAGGAGTTGAAATTATGATGTGAGTGAATTCGCAGACACGAATGTGGCGAGGACTAACGAACATCAAATTTCATCTCTTATTTACTTACATACATTTTTGAGTTGGTATAACTGTCAAGTCGCAATATATTATATTAAAATACCAACTATATAACCCGTTAAATAACGGGTTTTTCTTTTTATTAGGTATTGAAATGCCTATATGTATATGATATAATATGTATAATAGATATTATGGGGTTTTTATGGAAAAAGTTAGTGTTGATATTATTAGTTTGCCGAGTATACTTGATAAACAAGAAGAATTGGAATTGCTTTCGGAGTATAAAAGAACTAAGAGTGAAATTGTTAGAAATAAAATTATTGAAGGAAACTTGAGGACCTGTTGGAAATTTGCTTATAGTTATTGTAATAAATACGATTGTTTTAATAATTTTGATGACATATATTCTGAATGTGTAATTGCTTTGGTTAGAGCAATTGAATATTTTGACGAAAGCAAGGGTGATAATTTTGCATACTTTGCGTCAACTTGTATGGTTTCACACTTTTTAAAAGAAGATAAGAAAAATTCCAGAGATGCACTTTATCATGTTAGAAGTGGAAAATCTATTGGACTTGTTGATGTTGAAGAGTGTGAAGATATTCAAGATGAAAACTGGAATGAAGAATTGATGTCGCAAGATTTTGTTGATGGAGTAAAAAGATACTTAAAAAGGTTTACTGAATTAGAGCAAAACATAATTAAAATGTATTGGGGAATTGATTACGATAAAAGATACAATAAAACTCAAATTTGCAGTGCTCTTAAAGTTAATTGGACAAGAATGGCTTATACATTAGACAAGATAACTAGTTGTGTCTCGGCTGATTTGAGTAGGAAACAACCTGATACTTGCAAAGAATACTTAGAAAAGAAAGAACTTTCAAAACTATTTAAGTATAGAGAGACTATGTTTAATTGGTATTATAATGGTAGATATTCTATTAAAGACTTGGCTGAAATGTATAATAGTGAAGAAAAATATATAAAGAAACTTATACTTGATTATAAAAAAGAATGTCCACAAGAATTGCTTGAAACAGTTATCAAACAAAAAATTGAAAGATGTTTTTCTCAACATAAGAATTTTCATCCGAGTAAGGCTATAATGGAAAAAATCTTTAAATTATATTATGGAATTGGTGTGGATAATTCTTTTATGGCAACTGAACATGAAATTATGTTTTATAATAACATAACTAGACGTGATGCATTACGTAGCATTATCGAAGATTGCAAAAAAGAATTAATCGGATATGGTGTTTTTGAAGAAGATATTCAATTGTTAGAAGAAAATAGAGAAAGATATTTGGAAATTTGCAGGGAAGCATATTTTGTAGAGCATCATCTTAATGAAGATAAAAAATCTTTGCGAGAACTAGCTAAACAATTGGGATTGACAACAGATTATTTAAAGGTATGCTCAAAACAATATGAGTTGAGTTTAAAAAATATAAATTTCTATGATTTATATTAATTGGGGGAAAATATAGTGGATTTGAATAAATTTTATAGGACATTACCAGAGCCTTTGGGTGCTAAGGAACAAGAAATACTTTTTTATGAGTATTCAAGAAGTAAAAGCGAAGAAATTAGGGAAAAATTAATTGAACATAATCTAAGGCTTGCATTAGATTATTCTCTTAATTATTGTGTGAAGCATTCTTGTGAAGATTTGATGGATGATATTTTTTCTAATAGTACTATTGCTCTTTCAAAAGCGGTGGATGATTTTCATTTGAGTAGGGGGAGTAGTTTTTCTAATTTGGCATATAAGTATATGGATTCATATTCTTTACAACTTTATTCGAGAAGTCTAAATGATGCAATAAATTTCGTTGATGATGGTCCGTCATATGACAAACAGGGTGATGATTGGGAAGACAGTCTTTTTAGAGTTTTAACTGATGAAGGGGAGAGTAGAATTCAAGAAGATTATTGGTCGGTTAGTTTTGTTGAAGATATTGATAAGTTTCTAGCAAAACATTTTAGTGATGAAGATTTGCAAATAATTAGACATTGTTGGGGAATAAATATGGAGAATAATTATTCTCAAAGACAAGTTGTAAGTATGCTTAATATCCCTAGGTCAAAAGTTGTTTATGTTATGGGTAAAGCTTCTAAATTAGTTAAAGAGTTTATAAATAGAAAATACCCAGAACATTCAAAAGGTGAAGAATTTTCTCATTTAGAAAAGAAAAAATTTAAAAATGGCAAAGACATTAAAGAATATGCATTTAATTCTTATTATGGTTTAGGTTTGCCAAAGAAAACATTAAAAGAATTAGAGTTTGAACTTAGTATAGATAGAAATACTATTACTAAATATATTTACAGTATAAGAATGTCATTAAGTGAAGAAGAAAGAGAGAAACTTCCAGAGTTAGATAGAAGTATTGGTCATGTAAAATATGGAAGTGATGTGTTAGATGAAATGTTTAACTGTTATTTTGGTTTAAATGGTGAACAAGTTCATGAAATGAAAGAAATAATGAAAAGGTTTAATATTTCTCATTCCAAAACGGTTGAAGAATGTTTGATGAGAGAAAGGTCAAGACGTATAAAAGAAGGCAGTATTTCTCTTGAAGAATATGAAGCAATGAAAAACAATAGAAAGCAAGCTTTATCGCAAAAAAGTGAAGCTGAGTTCTTGGCAAGGTACGAATATTTGTACAATTCATTTTACGGTTTAAATGGTTTGCCAAGAAAAAGTATTTTAGAACTTAGTGTGGAACTAAGGATGGCACAGGCTACTGTTGGTGATAGAATAAGTAGGTACGAAGAGCTTCTTCAAAAGAATAACGAAGGTATGTAAGTGGTATATTTGAGGTAAGTATAAAATTAATAATAGGTATTGAAATTAGGGTCGATTTATGATATAATATTTGTATACAAATATAGAATTTGTATAACAATTAAGGAGATATTATGGGAATTGTTAGTGATTATATTGCTAAACAAAAAGCAATTAAAGAAATAGGAAAAGAAAATTACAATCAAACAGTTGAAGATATTAAAATGAGATTTGCTGAAATGTATGATGCAACAGGCTCGTTTGATAGAGATTATGTAGATGGTTATTTAAGTGATTTGGGTTCAAGAAAATCGGCGTCAAAGGTGTCAAAAATATTTGAACTTGTTTCAGCTTGTGGTCTTGGATACGCATTTACTCAAATGCTTGCAAATGAACCAGATCCAGAAAACTTATCTAGGTTACTTGCATTATTGCCGGTAACATTTGTAGCATCAGCAGTAATAGATATTCTTACTAGTAAGACTTATAATGATAATGTTGAATATTTGTCAAGATATCTTAAAAATCATATAGGTGATCACGATTTAGTGAGACTTAGAGATGATATCCATGATAGTAATGGTTTAAGTGATATGAAGAGATTTGAAAATTTTGAACTTGAACGTGTAGATGTAAATGATATTGCAATGTCAGACGAAGTGCTTAATAGTTGTTATAAAACTGCTGCTAGAGAATTGATTTAATTATAAACACCAAGGTAAACTTGGTGTTTTTTATATCTTTGTTAATTTTAAATAATTGTTGAAAAAACGAATAATTTTCAGAAAAACCGTTGACAAATGATACAAAATGTATTAAACTTATTTTGCAGAAATTTAGAGTAACTTCGGCAATTAGCCCCTGTCCGATGTTGTTTCTATATTTTTATAAACAATTTAATATAAATTTTTAGGAGAAAAACAATGAAAACAACAGTTATGGCAAAAAGTGAAACTGTGGAAAGAAAGTGGTACGTTGTTGATGCTACAGATATTCCTTTGGGTAGAGTTGCTAGTCAAGTTGCTGCAATCTTGAGAGGAAAAAACAAAACTATCTATACTCCACATGTTGATACAGGCGATTATGTAATCGTTATTAATACAGATAAGATGGTTCTTACTGGTAATAAATTAAATCAAAAACATTATTATCATCATTCTGGCTTCCCAGGTGGACTTAAAGATGTTGTATATAAAGATTTAATGGAAAAGAAGAGCGACTTTGCTTTAGAAAAAGCAGTTAAAGGTATGCTTCCAAAGAATTCTTTGGGTAAGAAAATGTTTATGAAGTTGAAAACTTATAAGGGTAGTGAGCATCCACATTCTGCTCAACAACCTATTGAATTAAAAATTAAGGGGGTAAGAAACTAATATGGCAGAAGAATTAGTAAAAGAAGAAAAAGTAGTTAAAGCTAAGAAAACTACAAAGAAAATTCCTGCTAATAAGACAGTAGAATTTACTGCTACAGGTAGAAGAAAAAACTCTATTGCTAGAGTTAGAGTTATCCCTAATGGTAAAGGTCAATTTACAATCAATAAACAACATATTGATGATTATTTCAATCTTGGTGTTTATAAACTTGTTGCTAACCAACCATTTGAAGTAACAAACACTATGGGTAAATATGACGTTATTGTTAACGTTAATGGTGGCGGACTTTCTGGTCAAGCTGGTGCTATTAGACATGGTATCGCAAGAGCTCTTGTAAAAGCTGATGAAAGTTTAAAAGCTGAAATTAAGAAAGCTGGTTTCTTAACTAGAGACGCAAGAGTTAAAGAAAGAAAGAAACCTGGTCTTAAGAAAGCTAGAAAAGCTCCACAATTCCGTAAGAGATAATTATACGAATACAAAATGCAATTGTTTTTCAATTGCATTTTTTGTTTTTATATTGTAAAATTAATTTAAAATATGGTACAATAACCAAAATATATAAATTCAAAAGAGAAATACTATAGTATATGAAGAAGATTTTTAGTTTTCTATTTATGTTAATAATAGTTGTTGGTCTGGTGTCTTGTGGGAACAAGGCTTCTATTTCTACCAATATAAAATCTATTAATATATATGAAAATGAAACATTTGATTTAACTGATGGGGTTTTTGAAGTTAGCAATTCAGATAGTGAAATTGTTTATGCTGTACTGGATGAAGAAATAGCTGAAATCAAAGATGGGTGTGTATATCCCAAAAAAGCAGGAGCAACAAAAATTAGAGCAACTATCAAAAAGAATAAATACTGTGAAATAGCGCTTATAGTTTTTGAAGGAATGGTCGCTAGTAATATTTCTATAACTCATGAAAATATTGTATTAAACTTGGTTACTAGAAAAACCGCTATTAACAAAATTACTGTTAGCGAAGAAAGCACAGAAGTTCCAAATATTAGCTACAATTCGAATATTATTGATTATAATTTTGAGAGTGGGTTGATTACTGCTAAAGCGGTAGGTCAAACAAAGGTGGCAGTTTCGTTTGCAAGGGAAACGATATATTTTGATGTGAAAGTTGAAGGTGTTGTTTATGCAACTAGTGTGCAAATTAATGATGTTGAAGTAAAAACAGGAAGTCAAGGTGTATTTAATATAATTAAAGTACCTAGCGATTGTAATTCGTATGCTTTGTGGACAGAGTCCGATTTGATAGAAGTCACGCCAGATGGTTTTTATAATGCAATTGCTGAAGGTGAAGCTACAGTAAAATATAATTATCTAAAAGGTGAAGGGCATTCGTCGGGAACTTTTAGTTTTAAGGTAAAAATTTCAAGTGGAATACCTGATGTTGAAATGAAGATTACTCGTGAAAATTTTATGGAAACGGAAAAGTGTCTTATAGATGAAACTTATAAGTTTGTTATTAATTTGCCAGAAGATTATTCAACTAGTCGTTTTATGCCATCTGAAGAAATTGAATTAATTGGACTAGTAGAGTATGATAAGTATAGGGGATTTGTTGGAACATTTAAATTTAAAAAATTAGGGCTTCAAAGAGTTGGGGTTGTATATCAACAAGATGAATTTGATGAGTCTAAAAATCTGGTATTTATAAAACTTGTTGAAGTTGTAAAAGGTGAACATTATTCGGTAAAAGCCAAGTATTCTTCATCTGTAATTGATGCAGATAATGATAATTGTTTCGTAATGAACATTAATGACCCGATATGGGGAAGCAAAAAAGAAATGATATTCTCTCTATATCTTGAAGATATGGAAGTGTATGATGAGTATCAAATTTATTATATTAATGGAGATAAAAAATTACTTGACAACAAGGCTTTTATTATAGAAAGTATTGGTACTTATAATTTTGAAATTAAGCTTGATGACAAGGTGGTTGTAAACTTCTCTGTCCAAGTAATTGAATAGTTTAAAAAGTGCTCAAATTTTTGAGTACTTTTTTTGTCTTTTTTTAATAGATAATGGTATTTGTTTGACAAAAAAGTTGCTAATATATATAATTAATTTGTAAATATTACTTATAATAAGTATAAGTGTAATCTTTTTTAGATTATATTTGAGTTTTTTTGAATGATGGAAAATAAAAATATTTAAGTTTGGGAAGAATTAAGATGTTTAAAAGAATTTTAAAAATTGTTGGAATTTGTTTAGGTGCTTTCGTTGGTGCCGTAGGTCTTGGCTTCGGTATTTATGCTATTGCAGGTGGTTTCAAAAAGGAAACTATTACTGTTGAAGCGCTTTATTTTGGGTCAAGAGAAGAAACAAGTAGGGTGGTATATTCTTTGGAAGATGTCCCACTTACTATTAACTGCTATCCCGACAATGCAACAGATAAAGAATTGGAGCTTAAAATTACAGATGATGTTGGCGTGTTGCAAGACCCACCTAAAACTGTAAAAGCGGGTGAAGAGTTCACTTTGAAGATTAGAAAGGATGAAAATGGTAATCATGTTGGTGGTGTAGTTAATATTACTGCTACTAAGGGTGTTGGACATGTTGCATTCACTCTTATATGTGATGTACCAGTTCCTGATGATGTTGTATTCTTCTCAGATGGTAGATTGAATAAAGAGCCTATGAAAAATTATCAAATGGCTGTATCGAAAGAAGGCGATAGATATATTTATCTAAATAGTAGCCTTGTAAATGCATTTTATTTAGATGCCGGTAAAGATGGTGTAATTGAGAACTTAAAGAATATTGAAATTGGTTATGATTACTATAGTAGACCAACTGCTCAAGAACCAAGCAAATTGCTTAAAGATCAATGCAAGGTATTTGGGGCTAATGAACTAGTACCACAAAAAGCAAGTGATGGTAAATACTATTTTCAAGTGCCTGTTGAACCATCAACTCCTGGAACAATAGTTGTAAAAGCTAGAATGCATAGGACAAAACAAATTCAAGATGAGTATATTGCGAAGGGATTTAAAGAGCTAGAAACTGCTATCAAAGATATGGAAGAAGCAGATGCTATTAAAAATTTAATAAGCGAATATTCTCAATTTTTTAATACTTACATAAAATATTTTGACATTGATGACGATGATTATAAAGAAATGAATGAAAATAACATGATAGCTTTAAATAGTGGAAAAGTTACTTTTAGTTCATTGTCACATGTACAAAGTTCTTTGAAATATGTGTTTGTAACTACTGAAACAACTATTGAAGTATTAGATGCGACTGTTAATGGAATAACTTCTGCAGATGCAATAACTCTTCCTTTCTCAGCTCAAACTACTGAAAAAATGAACTTAGAGAAAGTTGTTGAAAAGTTTAACTTAAACGCTACAATTTATTCAGCAGATACAAATAAAACATTCCCAAGTAGTGACTATAGTTATTTTAGAAATAAATTATCACTTATTCCTACTATTTATTTCTCAAAAGAAAAATTTGCAGAAGTAAAGAGCGAATGGATCGGCTATCCAACATATGAAGTTTTGGAAACATCAAATGGCTTTCCAAGCAAAATAGGTGAAGAGCCAATAATTTATGATGAAGAAGGCGATCAAAGTGGTATAGAAGGTTATCTTGTAAAACTAACTACTTTGACGGGAGATAAAGAAAATAAAAAGGTAAATTATTTTGGTATTCAAACAGATGGATATGATGCTAAAGGCTTAGAACAATGGAAGTTCTCATTCAATGTGCCAAAGATTAGTTCATTAGATTATTCTTTGATTGTTATGTTTGAGATGACAAACGAAGATATTAATACACAAAAAATTACTAAGTATTATAATTTTACTCAAATTTCAATTGGATATAAAGAAGCAACTTATAATCAAACAGATATGATGAGATTTGAAAACTTCAATCCAAGCATGGTAATTAATAGTGGGAAAATTCAAAATCAAGGCAATCTAGTAAACAAACAAGATTTGACTTTGGCAAACAATAGAACAAATACTCCTACTTATACCAAAGTTATGTATTTTGTTGAGAAATCATCAAATGTAGCTTCAGAAGGTGATGGAGAAGAGCCTATAAAAAGGGTTGTATCAACTGGAACTTATACTTTCTTTGATATAAAAACACAAGAAGAGATTACGGGACTTGTTGGTGAAAGGATACATACATATAATACAACAACTAATAAATTCTATTTAAGGGCTATTAATGTAACAACAAATGACGAATTTGTAAAAGTATTTGCAGTTGTATATTTAACAGATGCTGAAGGTAATGCAATTGATATCAATGGTAATATTATTGATTTCTCTCAGGAGAATGCTGTTGAAGTTGAAGGTGAAGAAGGCGAAGATGGTGAAGAGACGGGTGCAAAGGGTGTTCAATTGGTTGTAGTTGAAGCTACTGCTACCGATGTATCAAATATGCAATCTGTTTCAATTGACTGTTTACCAGAAAGTGTTAATTTCTACACACAAAATTTAATTGAAGATGAAAATTTACCTACTTGGACTGATGACGCAGATAACACTTTTGAATTTAGTGGGAAGAGAAATATTTTAACTAAAGATTATAGTGCTAATGCTAGTGCGTTTATTAATCTTGGAAATACAACAAAAGGAATAAACAATTTCTTAAAGTTAAAGTTGTTATATGACTCTGAATTGACACTTTATGCAAGTAATGGCAGTATGACTATGGGTGATAATATAGATGTGACATTTGATGATATTACAACATCTGCAATTAGTTCTGCTAGTGATTATCTTGTAAATGCAAAAGGTGAACATATAACTGATAATAGCAAATATGACTATGCTATTGATAATGCTACTAACCAAGCAAAAGCATTTGTTAGATTAAAAGAAAGTTATAGTTTAAATTTATTAGGAACGGATGCAAGTGGTAAGTCGTATGCTGAATCTATAACTATAAATAATGTTTCTTCTGCTGATGATGAGTACCTTACATTTACAATCAAAGTAGAAAATGTAGATATTGCTGAACAAGGTTCAACAATGAAAATGTTTGCAAGTGGAAATGAACCTTATGCAGATATTATTACAGAGTCAAGAAATACTGTTGACTTTATTGTGAAAAAATTGAGTGTTAGTGGAGTAAGGTTAACTAATTCTAATCAATACAACATTAATATAAATGCTCAATACTCAGATAATCCATCAAGCAAAGGTTTAACCTTTACTCAAGCACAAACTACTAGTGGTAATGTGTCTACACAAGATGGTGAAGGAAGTCAAACTCCGCCTGCCACATCAAATTCAGATTTCTCACATGGTACACTAGATATGAGTGAAATTTATTCGCTTTATAGTGGAGATGTTGTAAATCTTGAAAATGTTGACGCATCTCAAGCTGATATAAATACATTAAAAACGTATGTTGATAACAAAAAGAATGATGCTGGAGTAGGCGTTTATCATGAGTATACAATTGCATCAACCATTTATCAGTTGGGTGCAGATTTAATCTTTACAGCAAAAGTCATTGATGATGAGTGTGTTCTTAATATAAATGGTAAGACTATTACATCAACAGAAAAGAATGATGGTACTGACACTTGGACATTTATATTCCCAGGTGGAGAAGAGATGATAGCAGTTGTTGATACTAGTGTTGTTTCAGTTCTTGAAGAAGGTGATGGTGATACTGAAGGGGATGGCGAAGGTGCTAATGGCTCGGAAGAAGGTGGTAGTGGAGAAAGTCAACCACCTGTCAATACTGCATATAAATTAGTTGTCCCAGCTGGAAAATGTATGCCAGGTATTTCACTAGGTGGTAAAAAATACGCTTACTTGTTAGGAGAACTTTTTGAAATAAGACAAGAAGCTTCTGGAAGTGATATTAGAAATTACATATATTCAGATACTGAAAAAGAAATTAAAGCACCAGTTAATGAAAATATTGAATTGTATAGTGCTAATGGTGAAAAGATAACTTTCGAAAATAATAAGTATTTAAAAGCATTTGATAAAAATACATTTACACCTACATTCTCATATGGTGAAGAAGTTGCTACATTTGAGCCTGCTTCTACTGGGGCAACTCATAAATTTGAAGATGGTAAATATGTAGAAGTAGATACTGGCGCAACTCATAAAATAACTTCAATTACTGGAGTGGATGCATTCTTAATAATTACATCAACTAGTAATGATGGTGAAATATTTGTAAATTGTATTAGGTATAACATTTATCAAGAAAATATTGATTTAAGTGTTGGCTATGCGGTAGTACATAATAATACTACTACCACTCCAGAAGGCGGAAGTGAAGGAGACTCACAAGGTGGAGCTTCTATTGCAACTGAAGGTGATAGTACAGACGAAAGTAACAGTAATATAACTACTGAAATTACTAAAGTTGAATTGGCTAAATCTAGGTCAACAATGAAAACTATTGAGAAGTTTGTAATTGATGTGCCTGATAATTATTATGACTTTAATGTGTCAACATCTATTCCTACATCAGAAGGTGGATATATATTTATTGATAGTGAAAATAATCCAACATTCTTTAGACATGTGACGTTTGAAATAATTGAAAGGTCTCCTGGTGTTAAGTTTTTAAGTGGTGAACCGGACTCAAATGTAGAAATTTCTGGTGATACTTTGTTAAAATGGAAAAAGGCTGATGATAGTGAAACACAAAGTGATATTTCATCATTTAGAATTCAGTTTAATCCATCACAAGATGAGCAGTATGCTTATATTGAGATGACATATGAATATAAAGGTGTTACAGAAACTAGAATTCTTGCGATAGAGATAATGCCTAATTATGAGTTTGAGTTTGTTGCTCCAACTACTGGTCTTGGTTTTGATACTAATGATGCATCAAATAATGATAAGATGGGTAAGGCTACGTTGATAGAGAGTGGCGATAAATATTATCTTGATATGCCATCTAACTATTCTGTAGCTTTAGAAGATATATTCAGTGCATTTGTCCTTAAAGTAAAACAAAACGGTCAATTTGTAATTCCTGGAAGTGACAACACTCAAAGTGGCGGAGCAGGAAGTGCAAGCATATTAACTACAGGTTCAAGTGGTGAAAATGAAGTTCAACATTTACTTACTTCTGTAAGTGGACCGATTGCAAAAACGGGTGATAATTTGCAATCTACTACCATATACGATATATATACGAGTGGTGCAGTTGTTAACAAATACGAAACTACTTGTAAGGTTAACCTTTCTTATAATGGATTTACTATTTCAATTGACTTGGTTGTTAGAGTTACACCTACATATATTTTAAAAGTAAGCGATAATTATAGCAATATACTATTTAAAGATGGTACAACACTTATAGGTAATGCATTTGAAATTTATGAATATGATAGTAGTAAAACATTAGAAGAAATTTTCGCTGGCTCACCTGTTGCAGACAATTCTATATATTCTAATTTGGATATAAGCATTGTTGATGGTAGTGGACAGAATACAAACTATTATGATAGTGCTACTGGAATAATAGTTTATACTTTAGATACTGAATTTGAAGGTGTTTTGAAGATTACTTTAAAAGAAAATGTGTACGGATTTAGTAAGCATTTAAGTGCTTTTGAAAATGGATATACAATTGATATTAAATTGTTGCCAACTAATTAAATAGATAAGAAGATAACTAAGGGTACTTAGTTATCTTTTTTATTGAAGTAAAACAATTTGGTTAATAATATTTTGAGAAAGGGTATTTATTTGTTATAATTAATAATAATTATAATTATAAATTTATAATTGGAGTGAGTATGGAAAGAAAAGAATGTGCTAATGGTTTACAACTTGTAAAGTTCGGAGCAATTAGACTTAAAGGTAAGTTTAGTCAATTATTTATGGGAACTTTTGCAATGGTTACTCCACTTGCCTTGGTTGTGCTTGTGCCACTTATTATGTCTATGTTATTTGACCAGTTTGCTATATTTACAGTTGGTGTTATTTTGTTTGCTATATTTGTAGGACCTATGCAACTGGGATACATTAAATATTTTAATTTGGTTTTAGATGGAGAACAGCCAAGTATTAATGTTATTTATTCTCAAATTAAATTTGATATGAAAACATTAAGAGTAGTTTATATCACAACATTACTTTTCTTTATGTATATATTTGGCGGAATTTTATGGCTTGTTCCGGCTGGATTTGCTATAGCATTCTTTTCAATGATTTTATTCTTTTATGAAAAAAATGAGTATCCTAGACTTAGTCAAGCTTTTAAAGAATGTGCCAGACATATGATTGGAAATAGACTTGCACTTTTCTCTTATAAATTGGTATTTTATTTTGTCTACTTTTTACTATTTATTGTAGGCGGAATGTTTATGATACTAGTATATATGTTGCTTTCAGAAAGTATAATAATTAGTTGGTTAATTGCTATTTGTAGTATAATAATTTTTATATTCATGTATTCAATGATTACGGTATATTTCCATTCTTGTAATCAAATATTCTTTGAAGATGTACTTTCTTATGAAGATAGGAGACAACAAAGAAAATTAGAAGAAAAGAAATTAAAAGAAGAAAAAAAGAAATTAGAAAATGATAAAAATAAAGAACAAGAGATAAAGATTGATGAATTTAAAGAAGATTTAAAAGTTGCAGAGAGTGTTGAAAGTAAGAAAGAAACTTCAACTAAAAAAGAGGTGAAAACAACAAAATCAACATCTAATAAAAGTACAAAAACAAATGTAAAAAATAAAACCAATCTAAAAGCTAGTGCAAACAAAAAAACTAAAAAATAAATTAGGAATTAATTTCCTAATTTTTTTTATTTGCTTACATAAAGTAAGGGTATTTTTCAGATAATAAAAGTAGTTAAAACTTTAGAAGGTAATTATGAAAGATACTGGAATTGTTAGAAAATTAGATAATTTGGGAAGGCTTGTAATTCCAAAAGAAATTAGAAGATGTATGAGAATTAAGGAAGGGTCGCCTATTGAATTTGGGCTTCTTCCTACGGGGGAAATTGTACTTTGTAAATATTCTCTAGTAAACCAAATAAGTGATTATGCAGAAGAGTTTTCTGAAGTATTATGTGAACTTTTTGACTGTATTGTTTTAATTGGTGATAGGGATAAAATTATTAGTTGTAATGGTGGTAGCAAAAAAGTATATTTGAATATGAAATTTTCAAATGAGATACTCGACATTATTGATGGTGGTAATTGTTATAAGGCTAGCAAAATGGAAGAAACAACTATAATTCCCATTATTCAAGAAGACAAAAGTACATATATTTCGCAGTTTATATTTCCAATTTCAATTCAAGGTGATGTAGAAGGGCTTATTATTCTTTGCGACACTAAAGGGGAAACTGATTTTACGGGTGAGCATCTTGTTGCTATGAAATTAATTGCAAAATTTTTGAGTAAACAATTGGAATAGTATGAAAAAAAATTCATTTGTAATAAGTGCAATTATCCTTGCTCTTGGTGGTTTTTTTGCAAAAGCGATAGGGGCTATTTATAAAATTCCACTAACCAATATTTTGGGTAGTAGCGGAATGGGACTTTATTATTTAATTTTCCCCATATACTCACTTATAATTACCATTTGTAGTAGTGGTATATCTGTGTCATTATCTATGGAAGTGGCTAAATGTAGAAAGGTAAGGAACATTTATAATGAACATAAACTTTTTAGGGTGGCTTTGATAATTACCTTTTTAATCAGTTTGTTTTTTACAATTATTATCCTTATTTTTAGTAAAACTATAGCTGAAATGCAGGGAAATGTAAATGCTAGTATTGGATATATTACTATTTCTCCTGCCATTATTATATCTAGTCTAATTGCTACTATTAGGGGGTATTTTCAAGGTATTGAAAATATGGTACCTACAACCGTTTCGCTTATAATTGAACAAATTGCAAAGCTTAGTATTGGACTAATTCTTGCTCATAGACTTTGTGTGTATGGAATAGGTTATGCAGTCGTTGGTGCGATAATTGGTGTTACTGTAAGCGAAATAGTGGCTCTTATAATTATTGCTATTAATTATATAAGTTATAAAGGTCAGCTTAGATATAACTATAGGAATTTATTTTATAAAAGCAAAAGAAAGTTTAATCATTTGGGTCTTATAAAAAATAAGATTAAAACTAATAAAAAAATTTTGTCGTCTCAAATTTACAAAACAAACAAAGACGCTGTACGATATTCTACAAAGGTGTCTATAAAGAAATTATTAAAGTCGTCAGTTGTAAACACATTATCAAGCATTGTAATACCAGTTGCTACAATGCTTGATAGTTTTATGATAATAAACATACTTGTGTCTAGTGGCTTTTCATCACATGTTTCTACCGCATTGTATGGGCTTTCTGGTGGTGTGGTGCAATCGCTTACAAGTTTGCCTATAATACTTATAACTGGTATTGCAACGACATTAGTGCCGTCTCTTAGTGGGCTTGTTGCACAAAACGATACAAATGAAATTAAGCATAGGACAAAGTTTTTTATAAAAATCACTTGGGTACTTAGTCTTATAATGTTTGTAATAGTTTATGTGTATGCTGAAGATTACATAAGATTTTTATATGGAGATGGGCTAGATAGCGTGGTAATAGACGAGTATTTCTACCTTGTAAGAATGATGAAAGTTAATAGTGTTTCAATAATTTACTATGCGTTTTTACAGACATTAATATCAATTTTTCAGGCAATTGGAAAATCATTTATTCCATTTATAACTCTACTTGTATCGGTTGTAGTAAGAACAATTTTTGTATATAGTTTAACGGGAATTGTAGAAGTAAATATATTTGGTGGTCTTATTGCTAATATAATATTCTTAATTATTAGTTCTAGTATACTTATATGGAATTTGAAAAAATACATGCAGTTTGATATGCATTTTATGAGAGAACTATTTCAACCGATAATTGTGTCGGGGATAGTATTTGTGTTTATGGTCATTTCCGACTGGGCGTTAAAGTCTAGCATTAATTATTTTGCTTCTATGATTTCAACGGCTATTGTGGGGATAGTTATCTATATACTTTGGATATATTTCGGAAATGTATTTTCTAAAAAAGAAAAAAAATATCTTAATTTCAGTCGAAAAAAAGTGATGAAATCGTTAA
Source organism: Clostridiales bacterium (assembly GCA_015055815.1). Taxonomy (GTDB): domain Bacteria; phylum Bacillota; class Clostridia; order Christensenellales; family UBA1242; genus UBA11490. Next base: position 410,399 of record SVHM01000001.1, on the reverse strand, counting down.
AATAATTGCAAATAAGATGTATAAAAAACTGTAAAATAGTAAATAAATTTTCAAATTACTTTAAAAATACAACACTAAAAATGTAAAAATCAGTAAAAATAGGGTATTTTTAGTAAAAAAATAGAATTTTTTACATTAATCTTTTTGCAAAATTTATAAATTATGTTATAATGAATTATCAACCATTAAAGGAGATAAATATGAATAAATTAGAAGTTATTAAGGTAGTTGCAGAAGAAACTGGACTAACTCAAAAAGAAGTTGCAGGAGTAGTTGATACTGCTATTGCTACTATTATTGACACATTAAAGAAAGGTGAAGAAGTTAACATTGCAGGATTTGGTAAATTCGTAGTTAAGAATAGAGCTGCTAGAACTAGCATCAATCCTAGAACTAAAGAAGAAATTAGAGTTCCTGCTAGCAAAGCTCCAACATTCAGAGCTGGTAAACAATTCAAAGAAGCAGTTAATAAATAATTTAAGACTAATTTATTTTTTAGAAACACACCATTTGGGTGTGTTTTTTCTCTAATATTATTTTGCAAAAGATGAAAAAGGGTTTATAATTTATATATGAAAATAGGGAATATTGAATTTAAAAATAATATAATTTTAGCGCCAATGGCAGGATGTACTGATGTTGCTTTTAGGTCTATTTGTGTTGACTTTGGAGCAAGTGCTGGAGTGACTGAAATGGTGAGTGCAAAAGCATTAAAGTACGACAATGAAAAGACCAAAGATTTGCTTATTACTGCTCCAAATGAAAGTGTAAAAATCGTACAAATTTTTGGACATGAAAGCGACATAATGTCGGAGATTTGTGGTAGTGATATTTTAAATGATTTTGATATAATTGATATAAATATGGGATGTCCAGCACCAAAGATTGTAAACAATGGCGACGGTTCTGCTCTTATGAAAAATATCCCTAAAGCTAGGGAAATTATTGAAAAATGCGTAGCATCTACCAGTAAGCCTATTACAGTAAAATTTAGAAGTGGTTTTGATGAAGAGAATATCAATGCCATTGAGTTTGCGAAGATGTGTGAAAGTGCGGGTGCTAGTGCTATAACTATACATGCAAGAACGAGAAATCAAATGTATGGTGGGCATGTTGATTTGGATATTGTAAAGAAGATTAAAGAGAGTGTGTCAATACCTGTTATTGCAAGCGGAGATATTGTAGATTTAGAGAGTTATAAACATACAATAAATTACACCAAATGTGATGGTGTAATGATAGGGCGAGGGGCGCTTGGAAATCCTAATATTTTTTCAAATATTTTAAATGAAAATGAAACAACTTTTGATAAATTATCAACTATAAAAAAGCATATAAATTTATTAAGAATTTATTTCTCTGATAGATTTATAATTGGTCATATTAAAAAGCATATTTTATGGTATTTGAAAGGTGAAAAAAATTGTAGTGATGTAAAAGTTCAAGTTTCGTACGAGCCATCTCTTGATAAAGTAATTGAAATACTAGAAAATTTCTTTAAAAAGAGAAATAATTAACTCCAAATAACCTTTAATTATTTGATTAATTTAGTTAATAATTATATAATATAAATGTGATGTAAATTACATTAGAATTTAAATTTTATTACTCAAAAAAATATTTTAAAAAAAATATGGGGTGTTTTATGAATAAAAAAACTATTAAAGATATTGATATTTACGACAAGAAAGTACTTGTTAGAGTTGATTTTAATGTTCCTGTAATTGATGGAAAAATTACTGATGATAATAGAATTGTAGAAGCTTTACCTACAATTAATTATTTGCTTGAAAAGGGTGCGTCTGTTATTCTTATGAGCCACCTTGGTAGACCAGAAGGTAAACCTGATAAAAAATATTCTTTGGAAATAGTTTCAAAAAGACTTCAAGAATTACTTCCAAATAATAAAGTTATTATGGCTACTGATGTTACTGGAAAAGATGCTAAAGGCAAAGCAAAGAAACTACAAATGGGTGAAGTATTACTTCTTGAAAACTTAAGATTTGATGCAAGAGAAGAAGAAAATGATAAAGACTTCTGTAAAGAACTTGCAAGTCTTGCCGAAGTATATGTTAATGATGCATTTGGTACTGCTCATAGAAAACATGCTTCTACTTATGGTGTGGCTAAACTTCTTCCTAATGCTATTGGTTTCTTGATTGCTAAAGAACTTGATGTTATAGTTGGAACTATTAACAATCCTAAAAGACCTTTTGTTGGTATCCTTGGTGGTGCAAAAGTTAAAGATAAAATAGGTATAATTGACAGCCTACTTAATACTGTTGATAGTTTAATAATTGGTGGTGGAATGGCATATACATTCTTGTCTGCTATGGGTTATAATATTGGTAATTCTTTATTTGATAAAGATAATGTTGAGACTGCAAAAAATTTAATGAAGAAAGCAGAAGAAAAAGGTGTTAAATTCTTACTTCCAATTGACTTTGTAGAAACTCCAGATTTTAATGATGTGGTTAACTATAGAAATACAAAAGACCAAAACATTTCTGAAGGTTATGAAGGTGTTGATATTGGTAAAAAGACTATTAAATTATTCTCTAAAGAAATTAAGAAAGCAAAGACAGTTATTTGGAATGGTCCAGTAGGTGTATTTGAGAAAAAAGAATTTGCAGTTGGAACATATGCAATTGCTAAGAAATTAACAAAAGTTAAAGGAACTACTATTATTGGTGGTGGTGATAGCGCTAGTGCTGTAATCAATATGAACTTGGCTGATAAGATGACACATATTTCAACTGGTGGCGGTGCATCTCTAAAATTATTTGAAGGTAAAATTTTACCAGGTGTAGACGTTATAGATAATATTTAATAAAGGTGCTTTTATGAAGAAACTATATTTAATTGGTAATATGAAGATGAATATGAACTATGCTGATTTGGAGCCGTATTTTGCAAACCTTACTCAAGTTGCAGAAAATACTTCAAATGTTGTAGGAGTTTGTGTTCCATCTGTTTATCTTGATTTTGCGAAATATTCGCTAGAAAACTCAAAAGTTTTATTCGGTGCACAAAATATGTATCATGAAGATAAGGGTGCTTATACTGGTGAAATTAGTGCACATATGCTTAATGATTTTAGTTGTGACCTTGTAATTTTGGGACATAGCGAAAGAAGAAATATTTTTCATGAAAGTGATGAAGATATTAATTTGAAAGTAAAGAAGGCTTTGGCTGAAGGATTAACACCAATTTTATGCTTTGGTGAAGTTAAAGAAGAAAGAGAAGGTGGCATGGCTTTTAGTGTTGTTGAACGACAATTAATGAACGGGCTTAATGGGTTAGATACTGATGAAATTAATCGTATTATATTTGCTTATGAGCCAGTTTGGGCAATTGGTACAGGTCTTAGTGCAACACCCGACCAAGCAGAAGAAATGATTGCTTTTACAAAAAGATTATTACATGAAAACTTTGAATGTCATGACAATATTGTTTTGTATGGCGGAAGTTTAAAGGCAAGTAATGCTAATGAAATTCTTTCAAAACCAAGTATTGATGGCGGTCTTATTGGTGGTGCTTGTTTAAAAATTGATGAATTTGAACAGATTATAAATACGAAGGTAGACGAATGAAAAATACACTAACACTAGTTATTATGGATGGTTTTGGCTATTCTGACAATAAAGTTGGAAATGCTATAACTGTAGCCGAAACGCCAAATCTTGATAGAATATTTAAAGAAAACCCAACAACACTTATTCATGCTTCGGGTAAACATGTTGGTTTGCCAGATGGACTTATGGGGAATAGTGAAGTAGGACATTTAAATATTGGTGCAGGAAGAGTTGTTTATCAAGACATCTCAATGATAGATAAAGCTATTGAAGATGGTGAGTTTTTCAAAAATGAAGCACTAAAAGGTGCTATGGAAAATTTGTCGCCAAACAATGCTTTACATATTGTTGGGCTTTTGTCAGATGGCGGAGTTCATAGTTCTATTGAACATGCTTTTGCTCTTCTTGATATGGCAAAAAAGAAAAATGTACAAAATGTTTATTTCCATGCAATAACTGATGGTAGGGATACTGCAGTTGATAGTGGTATGGGTTTTGTACAAAGATTACAAGCCAAAATTGACAGTGTAGGTCTTGGCTCTATTGCTACAGTTGTAGGTAGATATTTCTATATGGATAGAGATAAACGTTGGGATAGAGTTGAGAAAGGTTACAACGTTGTATTTAATGGCGTGGGAACAAGATTTCAATCGGCAGAAGCAGGAATACAAGCAAGTTATAAAAATAGCGTAATGGACGAATTTATTGAGCCAATTGTTGTTGGTAATTATAAAGGTGTTCAAGATGGTGATAGTGTTATCTTTTATAACTTTAGAGCAGATAGAGCAAGACAAATTTCTCATGCTATTACTGACGAAGATTTTGAACATTTTGCCAGAATTAAAAAAGATGTATATTATGTTGGCATGACAGAATATGATACTTCACTTAAGAATATTCATATTGCTTTTCCGCCAAAAGATATAAGAAATACTCTTGGTGAGTATTTGGCTACTTGTGGATTAAATCAAGTAAGAATTGCTGAAACTGAAAAATATGCACATGTAACATTCTTCTTTAATGGTGGCGTGGAAGCTCCTAACAAAAATGAAGATAGAATACTTGTTAATTCTCCAAAAGTTGCAACGTATGATTTACAACCAAATATGAGTGCTAGTGAAGTTACAGAAAAAGCTATTGAAAGTGTTGGTAAATATGATGTAATGATTGTGAATTTTGCTAATTGTGATATGGTTGGACACACAGGTGTATTTAATGCTGCCGTTCAAGCGGTTGAAACTGTTGATACTTGTGTTAAGAAATTACTTGATAAAGTATTAGAAGTTGGTGGCATAATGTTACTTACAGCCGACCATGGAAATGCAGAATGTATGTATACAGAAGATGGTGTAATTTGTACCGCTCATACAACAAATTTAGTGCCATTCTCAATAATTGGTTGCAAAGAAAATATCAAACTAAAAGAAGATAAAGCTCTTTGTGATATTGCCCCAACAATGCTAGAATTATTAAACCTATCAAAACCTAGTGAAATGACGGGCGAAAGTATTATAGAAAGGGTTTAGGGAATATTTATGAATTTACTTTGTGGTTTGTTTCAAAATTTTTGGACAAAGTTTTATAATTCGTGTGTAAGAAATGTTAGTTATTCGGTAAGATGTACCGTAGGCCTTGGAATGATTTTAGGGGCGCTACTATTATTTGTTTTGTCTACTAAAGGTAGCAAAAAAGGTGAAATGGTAGGTAGCTGGACTTTGTTTTGGCTTTCGGCGATACTTCTTGTAGCGGGAGTTGTTTACTTAAATCTCAAGTGACAAAAATATTCTTTAAATGGTAAAAAAATATTGTAAAGTTTATTCGGTTGTGATATAATTTGAAAAGTTTAATGATTATATCATGACATTTGGATATAATTAATGTATTAAAGGAGACTACTATGAATTTTAGATATCTATGTCAAGTTTCTGGCGGTGTTGCTTCAACTCTTGTAACTATTAGATCAATTGCTTTGATTTTATGTGCAATTGCTTCTATTGCTGTAATAGTTGCTGTACTTTGCCAACCATCAAATCCAGATGGTGGAAGAAATGTAATTACAGGTACAAATGATAGCTATTATGCTCAAAATAAAGGTAGCACAAAAGAAGGTAGACTTAAGAAAATTATTATAATCTGTTCTATTGTTATTTTGGTATTGACAATAGCTTGTTATGTAATAGAGCATTTCTATAAAGCATAATTAAAAAATATAGGCTCGTCAATTATATATTTTTATGATTGAACGAGCCTTTTTTAAATAAAGTAGGTAATATGGAATTAGATAAAATTATAATTGAACAAATAAAGAAAAATAAACTAACTGGCTATGATTTTGAATTTATTGTATCGCAAGTTGCGGTACTTAATAATAAGTCGTATGAAGAAATTGAAGAAATTTGCAAAAGGCTGGTTGTTGAGAAAAAAATCAAATTGAAAAACGCAAAAACTCAAGAACCTAAAAAGCAAAAAGTAGATAGAAAATCAATAGATAGAACTTTTGCACCTAAATCTCCTTATTCAAATGATAGACAAAATAATATTGATATAGCATACGATATTCTTAATAAAAAAGATAGAAAATCTAGCCAAAAATCAAAAAAGATTGAAGGGAAAATACAGGGTACGACCAAAGGTTATGCTTTTTTGATACCTGATGATATTACTATTGAAGATGTCTTTATTCCAGAAAGAGAATTAAATGGCGCTATGCATAATGATAGAGTTGTTGTTACTATAAAACCAACGGGTGGAAGAAGACAAGAAGGTAAAGTTATCCAAGTTTTAGAGCGTGGTAGCGATAGAATTGTTGGAATATTAAAAGTTATAAAAAAGATTGCTTTTGTAGTTCCTGATGATGTTAAATTTGGTAAAGATATTTCAATTCCGCTAGGCAAATTAAATGGTGCTGAAAATGGACAAAAAGTTGTAGCAAAAATTACTAGATATTATGCAAGTAAAAGAAATCCTGATGGTGAAATTATTGAAGTACTTGGTAAACCTAACGAAATAGACACAGAAGTACTAGCAATTCTTAGGGGATATAATTTGTATAATTCTTTCCCTAAAAAGGTTGAAGAATTTGCTTCGACTGTACCAGAGAGTATAGATAAATCACAATATCCCAATAGACTTGATTATACAAACAACATAACATTTACTATTGATGGTGAAGATACTAGAGATATTGATGATGCCATATCAATTGAAATTAATAGTAAGGGTAATAGGGTACTTGGTGTACATATTGCTGACGTAGGAGAATATGTAAAGAAAGATAATGTTTTTGATAAAGAAGCATTTAAAAGGGGAACTTCAGTATATTTTCCAAATCTAGTTTTGCCAATGCTTCCTAGAGAGCTTTCAAATGGAATTTGCTCTCTTAATGAAAGAGTAGATAGACTTGCTCTATCTTGCTTTATGGAGTTTGATAAAAACGCAAATTTGGTTGGACATAAAATTTGTGAAAGTATAATTAATAGTAAAAGAAGATTTACATATACAAAAGTTCAAGCTATATTTGAAGGTGATAGGGAAGAAAATCCTGAGCTTATTGATGCACTTCTTACAATGAGAGAACTTGCAAAACAACTTGAAAATAAAAGAATTGAAAGGGGAGCAATTGAGTTTAATATTCCCGAAGTCCAAGTGTATTTAAATGAATTAGGAGATGTTCTTAATTTAAAGAAGAGAGAACAAAACGAAAGTCATAAACTAATTGAAAGCTTTATGGTTGTTGCAAATGAAACAGTCGCTACTGAATTTCTATCTAAACAAATTCCTTTTGTTTATCGTATACATGAACAGCCTGATGCTGAAAAAATTACCAACCTACTTAATATGGTAAATAGTTTTGGGATTGAGCATAAAATTAATGTTGAAGAAGTAACTCCAAAAGAAATTCAAGAGTTACTTAAAAATATAAAAGATAAGCCTTGTGAGTACGTTCTTAATAAGATTGCTCTTAGGTGTATGAAGAAAGCAAAATATTCTCCCGATTGTGTAGGACATTACGGGCTTGCTAGTCCAAAGTATTGTCATTTTACAAGCCCAATAAGAAGATATCCCGACCTTACAATTCATAGAATTATTAAGTCATATTTAAGGGGCGAGATTGATGAAAATAGAAAAGTAATGCTTAAAGAATTTGTTAATCTTTCGTCCATGCAATCATCAGATAGAGAAAGAAATGCTGAAGCAGTTGAAAGAGATGTTGATGACCTATATAGAGTATTTTATATGACCCATCATATTGGTGAAGAATTCGATGGAATTGTTAGCAGTGTAACAAATTTTGGTGTGTTTGTTGAACTAGAAAATACTGTTGAAGGAATGATAAGAATTGAAAGCCTACCACAAGACCAGTATGAATATTTAGAAGATAGATTTACACTTAAAGGCTATAATCATAAATACACTATTGGTGATAAGGTTAAAGTTCGTTCTGTTAGGGCGGATATTTTAAGCAAAGAAATTGATTTTGAATTAGTATAGTTTAAAGGGGATTGTTTGGTTAAACAGTCCTTTTTTTGTTAATATGTTGCAATATAATGCCATAAAATATATAGAAAATGACAATATGTTAATCTTTGAATAAAAAAATAGCAATTGTTTAATTGCTATTTTTTCTAGATTTTTTTAAATTTGTTTCGAATATTTTTTCTTTTTTCGAAGAGTATTCGTATATGTCTATTTTAGAAATGTTTGCTTCAAAAGGGAACTCAATTACACTGCTTAAATTATTAATAATATCAATATAAATTTCGTGTGGAATTTTATAAGCGATTGAGCAGTGTGGGTTCCAAATTTTCCCTTTGTAATATGGGCAAAGTATAATATCTTTTTTTGAGCAAATTGCTCTTTTTAAATCTTTATGATATTTAAATAATTGGTTAGAATGAAATGGTGACATGAAAACCACATTGTCTTCTGTTAAGAACGTTCCCAGATGGGAAAATCTAATTTTAATTTGGTTGTGAGTATTTGCAAAATCTTTAATTTTTTCTATTAGATAATTTTCGTCATCACACTCGAAACCTGCAAGGGTTATATGAAAATAATTATTTACGTAGTTAAGGTTGTATTTTTTTAAAAATTCGTTAATCTTGTCAAGCTCTTTGCATTTATCAAAGATTAAAGCTATTGCGTATTTTTCCATTATGGTCTCCTTAATTTATATATACTCTATAAGAATACACATAAAATATTATAACATAGATACGCATTATTTCATAAAGAAATTAATGCAAGAAAATAATATTTATTTGTTATATTTTAATCTTAATATAAAATAACCGAACGTCGTAGTTCGGTTATTTGTTTTGTGTAGAAAATAATATTAATTAAAATTGATATATTCTCCAATTTTATCTTTGTTTGAAGTTTAAGAACACTTGTGTTAATATTTGATTTTGCAAATCCCATCAAATCTTCATGTTTTAATTAAGGTTTTATTTTTAGTATCATCTTTTATTAAGTGTTTATTGATTCAGCAAAATCTGCTAATTGTTTGTAACTTCCTGAAACTGCTCCAGATCTATAAACACTCATTAATTTTGCGTGAGTTGAGTTTAATAATTGAATAGCTAATTGAATTGTTTCTTGTTCTTTATTCATAATAAATTCTCCTTATGTTCTTTATATTTTTATTATAACACAAGAAGTTGTGTAATGCAATACCCTTAATATTGTGTGTTTGCACACTGATGGCGAGCGGTACGATTGGCTCGTGCGATAAAATCGCAAGTGTGTGAAAGCACACGCCATCATGACACCTAAAAAAGCACAGCTATATGATGTGCTAATTTTTGTGGTGAATATAATAGGGAGGTGTATTAAGGACGTAGTCCGTTAATTCTCGGGTGGCAACGTAAGTTGACAGGGTCCCGAGTACCCATAATGGGTTCGTGAGCATGGCTCACAATGTGCAGGGCACATAAACTCCGCCAGTCATAAAAAAGCACAGCGAAATGCTGTGCTAATTTTTATTTGGTGGAGATGATGGGAGTTGAACCCATGTCCACTCAACCCACATATACCTTTCTACATAATTAGTCATTTTTAAATTAAATCAAGTATATTAAAAGTGACAAAATTTTTACTCGATTACACAAAGTAATTAGAAAAATATTTTGCCTTTGTGCGCACACAATATTTTTCTGCTATTTAATTTGATGCCTTATATTAACCAATAGCAAAATTAACTAAGACATGCTCGGCGTTAATTTACGCAGCTAGAGCAAGTTCAGATCTATTGTCTGCAATTAAATTTAATTTGAGTGTTTAACGGCACTCACTCGTTATGCTTGGGTATACATGTCAGTTAAATGTCGAAACCAAAACATCCCCATATTATTTGTAATTCTTTATTTGTCTTTGAGTTTCTCTTTCAATGTCTTTATTTTTAATGGTCTCTTTTTTATCAAATAAATGCTTACCTTTAGCAAGAGCAATTTCTAGTTTTACCAAGTTATCTTTTAAGTAAACTTTAAGTGGAATACAAGTGAAACCTTTTTCAATAGTTCTTTGTTGAAGTTTTTTGATTTCTTGTTTGTTAAGAAGTAACTTTCTGCTTCGTTTTTCATCGACTTTGTCAAAATGTGCATCTTTATATTCTGTTATATGCATGTTTTTGATAAAAACTTCATTATCTTTGCTTATTGTAATGAAGCTATCTTTTAAATTAACATGACCTAGTCGTATAGATTTTACTTCGCTTCCAACCAAAACTATTCCTGCTTCAAAAGTAGAGATTATGAAATATTCAAAGTTTGCTTTTCTGTTTGTTGCGATTATTTTCATATTACCCCCAAATACTTTTGATTATATATTATATCACAAAAATTTGCCATTAACAATATTAATATTAATATTTATACTGTAATTTTTAATGTTTTAATGAAAATTAATGGTAAAAACATTAAAATAATATTGAAAAAAGTGCTAAAATATAGTAAAATAATAAGGTAGGGATATAAAAAATTAAATTTTTTTGAAAAATTTTTAAAAAACATCTTTAAATTTGAATTTATATAGTGTATAATATTTGTGCAAGGTGTCCTTTAATCTAAGGACTTTAACAAATATTTAATTATTTTTAAAAAAATAAAAGCCTTATGGTGGTAAGGCAAGAACAAGGAGTCGATTATGTTTTTAGAAATTGTTTTGAATATTTTATCTGTATTAGCAATTATCGTGTTTGGGGCATTTTTGGTAGTTGTTGTTGCAGACTTAATTCTTTGTATGTTTGATGACCATGGCGGTATTATTTTCAAAAGAAAGAAACATACTGAAGTGGTAGAAGAGACCACAAAGACTGAAGTTAAAAAAGACGATATTGTAGTTTATTCAAGTCAGGCAAACCCTAGCGGAACTTATTCTTCATCAAACACTGTCGAAAATAAAAAAGAAGAAATGGTTGATGGACATAAAGTTCAAAAGATTGATTACGATAAAGCAATAGAAGAACAAAAAGCACTTAATGCTAAAAAGGGTTTTTCTGCACCAGCTCCACAACCTAAAAGAGTAGAGTCTGCACCTAAGAAAAATAATGACGTTTTCTGGGATGATGAAAATGATGATGATTTTAATGATTTACTTGATGAGGCTGTAAGGGAAGCTAAGAAAGTTAAATCAGTTAAGAAAGAAGAGCCAAAAGAAGATATAGAAGAGATTAAGGAAGTTAAACCTGCAAAATCTATTATTGATGAAGAAACAAGAAAAGAACTAGACGAATTAAAAGCTCTTAAAGAACAACAAAAACAAGAAATTGAAGAATTTAAACTATTAAAAGAAGATTTCGCAAGACAAAAAGAAGAAGAACTTGCTGAAATGAAGTCTAACCTAGATAAAGCTAAAGCTGAAGAGTTAGAGAAGATTAGACAAGAAGCATTGAAAGAACAAGAGAAACTTGAAGAAATGCAAAGACAACTAGAAGAAGATCAAAAGAGAATTGAAGAGCAAAGACTTCTAGATGAGCAAAAGCTTCAAGAAGAGCATAAAAGATTAGAAGAATTAAGACTTGCTCAAGAGCAAAAATTACTTGAAGAACAAGAGAAACTTGAAGCTGAACAGAAAAAATTACTTGAAGAGCAAGAAAAGGTTGAAGCACAAAGAAAACTTGCAGAAGAACAACAAAAACAAAAAGAGCAAGAGAAACTTGAAGCTAAGCAAGAAAAATTAGAAGCCGAACAAAAAGAACTTGAAGAAAAGCAAAAAGAAATAGAAGAAAAACAAAAAGAGCTTGAAGAAATGCAAAAAGAAGAAACCGTTGAACTTCAAGCACCAATTATTAAAGAAACTATTATTCGTGATGAAGAAGAAATTAACAAGTTAAAACAGAAAAATTTAATAAGAATGAATAATAGGCTTTCTAGAATAATTAAAGATACAGAAAAATTACAAGCACAAAAACTTAAAGAGTTAGAAAGACTTGCTGAAGAAAGAAAGAAACTTCTTGAAAAAGAACAAGAAGAAAGAAGAAAAGAACAAGAAAGAATTCTTGAAATGCAAAGAGCGAATAGAGAAAGACTTCTTAAGCAACAAGAAAATATTAGAATTAAGAATGAAATTTCTAAAAAGTTAAGTGAAGCAAGCAGTAGGGCGGGTAAATATAAATTAGATAGCAAGGTTGTAAAGATTACAAGAGAACAACCACAACCAGAAGAAAAGATTGTAGAAGAAACAGTTACAACTGTTGAAACTATCCCACATACTGATATTGAAATAAAAACTGTTGAAAAAACTCCACTTGCTCCTGTTAAAGCATCTGCAAAACCTTTATTTGATAAAGAATATTATGAAGCAAAATTAACAGAGTTGGATGAAGAACTTAAAGAAGCAGAAAAAGAACTTAGAACAAATAAATCTGAGTATATTCCACTTACAAGAATTCATAAAGCTTATGCTAGAGATAGTGAAAAACTAAGAAAGAAAGAAATGCAAGTAGCAAAACAAAAAGTGGCTTTGTATGGTGTTAATTCTACTAAGGTAGACCCTAATAAAAAGGCAAAACTTGATGAAAACTTATCTGCACTTGCAGAACTTAAAGATAGCGTTTCACATTGTGAAGAAGTTATTAGAAAGAACAAAGATAGATATCCAGTTCTAGAGAAAAACAATAGACTTATCACAAAACAAATTGATAGAATTAATGAAGATATCAAAGTTTGTGAAAAAGCAATTGAATATTACAATAAACATAACAAATAGAAGCAAAATTTTGCTTCTATTTTTATTTCATCTGATATATTGTTTGACATAAAATCATAAACATTGATATAATTTATCAGAATTATATTATTTATATTTGGAGTTTGAATGAAAAAGATTGCAATTGTAACAGATAGTAATGCGGGTATTCTACCTTCAGAAGTTGAAGATAGAGATATTTTTATATTACCTATGCCTTTTTTAATAGATGGCAAAGAATATTTTGAAAATGTTGGTTTTAGAAGTGAAGATTTTTATGGAATGCTAGAAAGTGGAGCAAATGTTAGTACGTCTCAACCATCAATTTTAAGCGTTACTACTTTGTGGGATGAAGTATTGAAAGACTATGAAACAATTATTCATATCCCAATGTCTAGCGGACTTAGTTCTAGTTGTGATACTGCTAAAATGCTTGCGAAAGATTACAAGGGCAGGGTAATTGTTGTTGATAATCAACGAATTTCTGTTACTTTAAAACAATCTGTTCTTGATGCTGAAAATATGATTAAAGATGGTAAGTCGGCAGGAGAAATTGTTGACTTTTTGTTAGAAAGCAAATTGGATAGTTCAATTTATATAATGGTACCAACGCTTAAATATTTAAAGAAAGGTGGAAGAATAACTCCTGCAGCTGCTGCAATTGGGTCGCTTTTAAATATAAAACCCGTTCTTCAAATTCAAGGCGGTAAATTAGAACCTTATCAAAAAGTTATGTCAGTAAAACAAGCCAATAAAGTAATGATGACAGCTTTAAAAAATGACATAGAAATGAGATTTAAGGGAATTGTTAATGATAAAAAATTAAAAGTATTTATTGCGCATTCTAATGATGTGGATAGTGCAGAAGCTTTTAGATTGCAGATTGAAAAAGAACTAAGTGGTGTGTTTATTGAATATATTGACGAACTTTCAATGAGTGTTGCTTGTCATATAGGGCCAGGATCATTAGCAATTGCTTGTGCTAGGGTGTATTAAAAAAATAAATCTTAAATGATATCATTTAAGATTTTTTGTTTTTAAAATAAAAAACTGTGCAACTATCTTTGATGGTGCAAATAGATAATTATATAATAATCCACTCCTTCAAAGCTTCCTTATGGCACATACCTTAATCTACTTAATGCTGCTTCGTTCCCGACCTGACATGGTTCATAGCAAGATATTGCATAAGACCTTGATATCATCATTTCAATACTATACAAGTTAAATAAATGCAGTGACACCTAGGATAGTGTTCGGCTCCGCATATAGTGGGTTTCGGAAATAGGGCACCACTAACTCCCCGCTTAGCACAGTATAAGTATTATATATCATAATTATTAAAAAAGCAAGAATATTAACAATTTTAGTTTGTTGATTTTGTTTTATTATGTTAAAATTTAATTATAATTTAGATATTACATTCAAAAAGGATATTTATGGAAGGATTTTCAGAAAACGCAAGAAGGTTTATATCTGCATATAATCAAATAGACCAAAGTCTTAGAAATCAGTGTGATTTGACTAAAAGTATTAGTTATACAGAAGCTATTAGAAAAGCATCTAGATTTAACGCATTAGTGAAGAGAAATGAAGATAAACTTATAGATTATGGTAGGCTTAGAAATGCTATTGTTCATTCATTTAATGAAGATAGTGTTATTGCTGAGCCACATACCAATGTGGTTGAAGAATATGAAAGACTTGCTAAAGCAATTTGTACTCCACCACTTGCTATAGATACTGTTCTTAATAGAGATATAAAAACTGTCGCATATGATACACCTGTAAAAGACGTTGTTGAGAGTATATACAAAACGGGTGTTAGTAACTGGCCAGTATATAAAGATGGTATGCTTATTGGTGTTGCAAATTCAAGAAAACTTATTAAAGAAATTGGTAAGAAAATATATGAAAAGAAAGACTTGGATGAGTATTTGGAAAACACGAAAATTGAAGATGCAATAAGTAATTTCGGTGATGATACTTATTATACTATTGCGAATAAAGATGTAACACTTGATAAAATTCTTAATATGTTTAGCGAGAATAGAAAATTGGCATTAATAGTTATTACTGAAACGGGAAGTTTGCTTGAACTTCCAATTGGGGTAGTTGCTATCGCCGATATTATGGATGTAAATAAAATACTCGATAATTATTAAAATAAACATTTAAACTTGACAATAGCGCTTTGTAGTGCTATTATATTAATGTTAAAAACTATGATAAAGGACAAGTCCTACTAATGAAAGTTTGTAGAGAGTGAACGGTTGGTGAAAGTTCATAATGATTATTTAGTTAGGGTATCACCTTTTAGTTGATGAGCAGAAATTTTAGTAAGTTCATTCGGGCTCTCCCGTTATAGAGATAATATGTGTTGGCATATGAATAAAACTTAATCTGAAATTTATTGTTGTAAGATTGTTTTTTGTGCATTGCCAATCTTGCAACTTTTTTTATAATTAGTTTAAGGAGATTGAAATGAAAAAAGAAAGTATTAAACCTAATTTAGTCCAAAATGAATTGGATATGATGAAATTTTGGGAAGACAATAAAGTTTTCGAAAAATTAAAAGAAGAAAATAAGAAAACTGGCAAATATTTTGCTACAATGGATGGCCCAATTACTGCTAATGGTATGACAATGGGACTTCACCATGCATTTGGAAGATCTTTGAAGGATGCAATGATTAAATATCGTGCGATTACTGGTCATGATATGCATTACCAAAATGGTTTTGACGCACAAGGTCTTTGGGTTGAAGTTAATGCAGAGAAAGATTTGGGGTTAAACTCTAAAAAAGATATCGAAAAATTTGGTATAGATAAGTTTACTGAATATTGTATGGAAAAGGTTAGAAAATGTTCGAGCAAAATGACTGAGCAGTCTATAAGACTTGGTCAATGGATGAACTGGGATGATAGTTACTATACAAATTCAGATGAGAATATCACTACTATTTGGCATTTCTTGAAGACTTGTCATGAAAAAGGATGGCTTATTGAAAAATATAGACCAATGCCTTGGTGTACAAGATGCGGAACTAGTCTTTCTGAACATGAAATGGCTGATGGTGATGCTTATAGGAATGATACTTGTAAGGCTGTATTTATTAAGCTTCCAGTTAAAGGTGAAGATTTTAGAATTCTTGTTTGGACTACAACGCCATGGACATTGTCATCTAACGTAGCAGTTGCTGTTAATCCTGAACTTGAATATTCTATTTGTAAAGTTAAGTCCGATGACAAACTTATTTGTGTGTGTTCTACTGCTACAAAAGTTCTTAAAGATGATATCGTATCTGTTGAAAGAACTGTTATGGGTAGTGAACTTGTTGGACTTGAGTATGAAACTTGTTTCGAAGAATTGCCACTTCAAAACTTTACTCATAAAATTGTTGCATGGGATCAAGTAGATGCTACTGAAGGAGCGGGTTCTGTTCATATCGCTCCAGGGTGTGGTGCAGAAGACTTTGAACTTGGTCAGTCTTTAGGGCTTCCTAATGTTTGTCCTATTGATGATGGCGGTATATTCTATGATAACTTTGGTTTCCTTTCTGGTCTAGATGCTAACAAAGATGAAATAAGAGATTTAATATTTGATGAATTAAAGAAGAGAAATAAACTTTATTATTTCCATGATTATACTCATAGATATCCACATTGTTGGAGATGTAAAAGTCCAATTTTATTTAGACTTATAAAAGAATGGGCGATTTCAATGGATGAAATTAGACCAATGCTTATTGAAGAAGCTAAGAAAGTTGAATGGCAACCAGCGTTCTATGAAAAACGTATGATTGACTGGCTAACAAATATGGGAGATTGGTCAATCTCAAGAAAGAGATATTATGGTTTGCCACTTCCTATTTATGTATGTCCAGATTGTGGCGAAAAAGTAGTACTTGGAAGCAAAGAAGAATTGAAAGAAATGGCAGTGCAACCAGAATTGGTAGATAAACTTCCACATCTTCATAGACCATACATTGACGAAGTTAAAATTAAATGTCCTAAATGTGGTAGTCATATTGAAAGAATTAAAGATGTAGGGGATTGTTGGTTAGACGCTGGTATTGCTCCATTTAGTACAAATAAATACTTTAGTGATAGAAAGTTCTGGGAAGAGAACTATCCTGCTGAATGTGTTATTGAAATGAAAGAGCAAATTAGATTATGGTTCTATTCAATGCTTGTTATGGGTGTTGCATTGACTGGTAAAAGCCCATACAAGAAGGTTTCGACATATGGCTCACTTCTTGCTCAAGACGGCAAGAAACTATCAAAATCAAGCCCTAATAATATTCCACTTAACGAAGCTTTTGATAATATCGGTGCAGATATTATTAGGTATACTTTCTGTTCAACAAACCCACAAAGCGACGTAATATTTAGTTATGATAGTACTGATGAAGTAAGACGTAGATTATTATCACTTTGGAATGTATTTGTGTTCTTTAATACTTATGCTATTATTGATAATCCGAAACTTGATGGTTATCTTCCAAAAGAAGAAGATTTGACTATAACAGATAAGTGGTTGATTGCTAGAACTAATGAATTTGCTACAAAGTCACAAGAATACTATGAACAAGTTAAAACTTGCGAAGTTGTAAGTGAATTCGAAAGATATATTGATGACCTTTCAAATTGGTATATTAGAGTTAATAGAAGAAGGTTTTGGAAGAATGAAGAAGATGGCGACAAATTAAATGCTTACTTCTGTCTAGAATATGCAATTAAGAATACCGCAATGGTTATGGCTCCAATTATGCCATTTATGATGGAATACATTTGGCAAAATCAAGTAAGAGAAGTAGAGCCAAATGAGACACTTAGTGTAATGCTTTCTAAATTTAAAATTGCAACTTATAAAATTACAGATACTAGTCTACTTGAACAAACAGACATTGTTAGGTCAATTATTGCATCAGCTTTGAAACTTAGAAATGAAAATAATTTAAAAGTTAAACAACCATTAAAGAAAGCATTTGTTATAAATGAAGATAAAAATACACTTAACGCTATAGAAAATTACAAATCATTGATTGAAGATGAACTTAATATCAAAGAAATAGAACTTTCTACTGACGTTGAAACATTTAACGACCATTATTTGACACTAAACTTCCGTAATGCAGGAAGGGTACTTAAGGGTGATGTTCAAAAGATGAAAGAAGCCCTTGATAAAACTTCTGATGAAGTAATGCAAAGTTATGTAGAAAGCTTTGATAATGGCAAAGTAAAAGTAGAAGGTTTTGAAGAGTTTGATAGCGAATTGTTTGTAAAAAATTCTAAACCAAAGAAAGAATTTATCTTAGAAAGTGAAAATGGTATGACTGTAGTTCTTGATACTACATTAACTCAAGAGCTTGTAAATGAAGGAATATTGAGAGAAATTATTAGAAATGCACAAGTTCTAAGAAAAGAAGCAAACTTCGAAATTGACGATAGAATTGAAATTAATATTACATCTGATGATGAAAATATTACAAATATCTTAACTTCAAATAGTGAAAAAATCAAAACGGAAGTACTTGCTGTTTCATTTAACGAAAAGTCATTTACTCCAGATATTTCAAAAGATATCGAAGTGGATGACAAGATAGTTAAATATGAATTGAAGAAGAATTAAAATATAAAAAATGCTAGGAAATTCCTAGCATTTTTTGTGTTTGCATAATACCATTTGAGATGGCTAATTTTGATTGCAATCTTTACAAGTGCCGTAAATAACAACATTATGTTCGTCTACTGTAAAGTTTGCTGTTTTTTTGATTTTCTCATTAACTTTGTGATAAGGACAATATTCAAGAGTGATTTTTTTATGACACTTTTTACACTCTAAAAAATGATTGTGAGTATCGCCTTTTAGGGTGTATATGGCTGTGCCATTATTTGTAGTGTCCTTGATTACAATTTCTTCTTTGGTAAAAGTATCAAGTGTTCTATATATTGAAGATAGGGTAATATCTTCGTCTTTTAAGATATCATAAAGGTCACTTGCTGTCATTGGGTTTTGTGAAGATAATTTTTCTAAAACTCTTTTTCTTGTCTTGGTGTTTTTCATAATTTTTTCCTATTTTTAGTTTAACATATTATACTTAATTTTTTAAATTTGTTTGTGGGGTGTTTTTGTCTAATTTTGTCTAAATATAATTTATTATATATCCTAATAAATTATTTGTCAAATTAGCCTTGACAATATTTGTTATATCATTTATATTATATTTGTAAATGCGAAACGTTCGCATTTGGGAGTGGTTATGAAAAAGGGTAAATTGGTTATTGCAATAACGTCACTTATATTGCTTTTGGCAATAGGGTGTTTGTGTGTTGTTTATTTTGTAACAAATGAAAAATACGCAAAAGTTATTGTGACTACATTCCCTGTTTACGATATTGCAAGAGAACTTCTTGGCTCGGATGAAGAACTTATACTTTTGCAGAGTGGTGGGGGAGATTTGCATAACTTTGAGCCGAATGCACAAGAGATAATTGCTATAGGTAATTGTGAACTGCTTATTGCAATTGGTGGAGATAGTGATAATAGATGGTTAGATAAGACTATTGAAAGTAGTGAAAATACTGATATAAAACTTCTTAAACTTATTGATTGCGTAGATAAGGTGCATATTGGAGAAGACGGTACAATTTGTCATGATGAGCATAATCATAAGCATGATGAAGAAAGTTTTGATGAGCATATTTGGCTTAGTGTGAAAAATGCTATAAAAATGACAACTGCAATAAAAGAAAATTTATTAAAGGTATTCCCTGAACTTACAAAATTAATTGAAAAAAATTATAATTCATATTTAACAAAACTTACAAACCTTGAAAAGGAATACATGGAGACTTTGAGTGGTTTGGGTAAGGAAATAATTGTAGCGGATAGATTTCCTTTTGCTTATCTTATGAACGATTATAATTTAGATTATTTGGCATTGTTTCCATCTTGTTCAACTGATGCAAATGCAAGTAGTGAAGCAATAGCAAAAATGATTGATAATATTAATGAGAAAAATGCAAAAAGTATTTATATTTTAGAGAGTACAAAAGATACAGTTGCAAAAAATATTGTTAATGGTTGTGCTAATCAAGATATTGAAATTTTAAGGTTAAATTCATGTCAAACTATTTCAGAAAAAAATATAAAAAATTCACATTATATAGATATTATGAAAGAAAATTTAGATAATTTAAAAAAGGCGAAATAATGAATATTTTTGAATGTAAAAAATTAAGTATAGGATATCCTGAAAAGGTAGTGTGCAAAGATATAAATTTTGCGGTAGATAAGGGAGATTTTGTGTGTATTGTTGGAGAAAATGGAAGTGGTAAGAGTACACTTTTAAAAACAATACTTGGTCTTAATAAGCCTTTATCTGGTAAGGTTATTTTTGATAAAGATTTCAATAGAAAATTAATTGGTTTTTTGCCACAACAGACAGAACTTCAGAAAGATTTTCCGGCAACGGTTAAAGAGATTGTTATGTCAGGTTTTGTTGGAAGAATGGGGTGGAGACCGTTCTATTCTTCACAAGAAAAAGATAAAGCCGATTGTGTATTAAAAGAACTAGGTGTTTATGAACATAGTTCAAAAAGTTTCAAAGAATTGTCGGGTGGTCAACAACAAAGAGTTCTTCTTGCAAGGGCATTATGTGCTACTGATGAGATGCTATTTCTTGACGAGCCAACCAATAATTTGGACGGTAGGTCAATAAAACAATTTTATAATCTTATTTCTAAACT
Source organism: Clostridiales bacterium (assembly GCA_015055815.1). Classification (GTDB taxonomy): domain Bacteria; phylum Bacillota; class Clostridia; order Christensenellales; family UBA1242; genus UBA11490. The sequence continues at coordinate 389,884 of SVHM01000001.1, read as the reverse complement.
TAATAGAGACAATAATATTACGATTTGTATGGTTACTCATGATTTGGAAAGGGTAATTGGTAATGCAACTAAAATTGTATATATGAAAGATAATATAAAATTTGTTGGTACCAAGAAAGATTTTCTTGAAAGTGAATATGCAAAAAACTTTGGTGTTGAGCAAGAAGAAATTATTGTAATTAATAATAAAGGGGAAGAGTAATGGACAAACTTATTATGTTTTTTCAGCACGACTTTGTAATCAAAGCATTAATCGTTGCCATTCTTATTTCACTTTGTTGTGCTATTTTGGGTGTGACATTAGTTTTAAAAAGATATGCAATGATTGGTGATGGACTTTCTCACGTTGCATTTGGGGGAATGTCTATTGCTATGGTTTTAACTGTTGCCGATATGTATCTGATGCTACCAATTACAATACTTGTAGCAATTATCCTTATTAGGCTTACAAATAGGGGGAAGGTAAAAAATGACAGTGCAATTGCTATGCTTTCAGTTGGAGCATTGGCTTTTGGATACTTAATAGTTGATTTGTTTTCGGCATCTGCTAATATTTCGGGTGATGTATGTTCAACTTTATTTGGCTCAGTGTCAATATTAACTCTTAGTAATTTTGATGTTTGGCTTTGTGTAGGGCTTACGATATTTGTGCTAATTTATTTTATATTCTTTCACAATAAAATTTTTGCTATTACCTTTGATGAAAACTTTTCAAAGGCAACTGGAGTAAAAACTGCCCTTTATAATAATATTTTGGCTGTAATTGTAGGAATTGTTATTGTTCTTGCAATGAAGCTTGTAGGGTCGCTTTTAATTTCAGCACTTATTGTTTTTCCTGCTATTAGTGCAATTAGATTGTTTAAAAGTTATAAATGGGTTATAATATTTGCAAGTATAATAAGTGTTATTAATTCGGTTTTGGGGATACTACTTCATTTATTATGGGGAACTCCTGTAGGCTCAACTATTGTGATTATTAATATTTTTGTATACTTTGTATGTTGGTGTTTAGAAGTAATTTTAAGAGAAACAAGAAGGGTATAGAATGAAATTAAAAATGATTGCAACTTTTGTACTAGTTATTTTATGTACATTCATTACTGCATGTGGTAGTAGTAATATTGACCATGATTTGTCGACGACAGGCTTTCAGTTTAGATATGAAGTTGTGACAAATATGAAAGAAAACCCTAAGAATTATAAAAACAAAACGATTAAAATAAAAGGTGATTTAAAGTCGAATGGTAGTGCTTATTACTATTTGACAGAGACAGATAATGTTTGTTGTACATGGAAACTAGAAGTTAAGTTGGGAAATGATAAAATGGTATTCCCAACTGAAAATAAAGATGGTATAATAGTTGTGGGAGAGTTTTCTACATATACAAAAAATAATGTAGAAAAACCATACTTAAAAATAACTGAGTTTGTGTAATAGATTTTATAAAAATTTGGAGATACTATGGAAGAATTAAAAGTAATTTATGAAGATAATCATGTAATAGTTGTAATAAAACCACAAAACATACCAACACAAGAAGATGAAAGCAAAGATAAAGACTTGCTTACAATGGTAAAAGAATACATTAAAGAGAAAGAAAATAAACCGGGTAATGTATATGTTGGTATGGTGCATAGACTTGATAGACCAACTGGTGGGGTAATGGTGTTTGCAAAAACTAGTAAAGCTGCTAGTAGACTTACTCAAGAAATTCAAGAAGGTGTACTTACTAAAAATTATTTAGCGGTGGTTAATGGTAAACCAAGAGAGAAAAGGTCAAAGCTTGTAAATTACTTACAAAAGAATGCAAGAACAAATACGGTTATGGTAGTGCCTGAACTTACTACAGGGGCTAAAAGGGCTGAACTTAATTATGAAGTAATAGAAGAAAAAGAAAAAGTGTCTCTTGTAAAAGTTGAACTTATTACTGGTAGAAGTCATCAAATAAGAGTACAAATGAAGCATATTGGGTGTCCAATTTATGGTGATGTGAGATATGGCGGGGATAAACTTGCCAAAGGTCATAACCTTGCACTTTGGTCATATGAACTTAAATTTGTTCACCCAACAACAAAAGAAAATATGACATTTAAAGTATATCCAAATGAAGAAATAACCCCATGGAATGTCTTTAATTTGAATGCTGTTAAATAAAGAAAAAGTGAGCAAATCGCTCACTTTTTTGTGATTTGCATAATAGTATGCAAAAGTTATTATCTAAACTATTTTTACATATTTAATATGTTATTTTATAATTCATAAAAATCTTTTACTTTAATAAATGCCATAACCTTGTGGAATTGCATTTGGATTTTTGGTGTCAATTTTTTCGTCAATATCACATACTAAGACTTCGGTTGTAAGAAGGGTAGATGCTACACTTGAAGCATTTTCAAGTGCCGACCTTGTAACTTTTGTAGGGTCGATAATACCACATTCTATCATATCTACAAATTCATTGGTTAGTGCATTGTATCCAAAATTTTTCTTGTTGGAATTTAAAATTTTATCTATAATGACTGAGCCGTCAATTCCAGCATTGGCGGTAATCATTTTTATAGGTGCAAATAATGAATTAAGTACAATGTTTGCACCTGTTTTTTCATCTCCATCGAGAGTGTTTACTAGTTCTTCAACAACTTTACTACAACTAAGAAGTGCAATACCACCGCCACAAACTACACCTTCTTGAACGGCGCTTTTTGTAGCTTCAATTGCATCTTCAATTCTTAATTTTTTCTCTTGCATTTCAATTTCTGTTGCACTTCCAACATAAATTACTGCAATACCACCAGCAAGTTTTGCAAGTCGTTCTTGAAGTCTGTTTTTATCAAATTCGCTTTCGGCTACTTCAATTTGGCTTTTTATTTCTTTTATCCTATTTTCGATTTTTTCTTTATCTCCATTTCCGCCTGAAATGGTAGTGCTATCTTTTGTAACTTTTATAGAACTTGCTAGTCCTAGCTTTGTAATATCTGTTTCTTTTAAGTCAAGTCCAAGTTCGTCACAAATAAATGTTCCGCCACATAATGTTGCGATATCTTCACACATGGCTTTTCTTTTATCTGCGTATCCTGGGGCTTTTACCGCTACAACATTTAAAGCGCCCCTTAGCTTATTCAAAACTAATGTGCTTAAAACTTCAGTTTCCATATCTTCTGCGATTATTAATAGGGGTTTGCCACTTTGGGATACTTGTTCTAGCACGCCTAGAATATCATTTAAATGTTTGATTTTTTTATCTGTAACAAGTACATAGCAGTCGGTAAGGTTGCATTCCATTTTTTCTGTGTTGTTAATCATGTAAGGAGACAAATATCCTTTGTCAAACTGCATACCTTCGACAATTTTTAGTTCTGTTTTAAGAGTTTTGCTTTCTTCAACTGTTATGACGACATCTTTGCCAACTTTGTCAAAGCCATCAGAAATAAGTCTGCCTATTTCTTCATCTCCTGCACTTATGGATGCGATTTGGAATATTTCTTTTGAACTTGATACTGGTGTCGATATTTTCTTTAAATGATTTACTGCTACATCTATTGCTTTTTGTATGCCTTTTTTAAGTATTACGGGATTTGCTCCTGCTGTGTAGTTTTTTACACCTTCCGACACAATTGCTTCTGCTAATATACATGCCGTTGTTGTTCCGTCTCCCGCAACTTCATTTGTTTTTATGCTTACTTCTTTTATTAAGTTTGCACCCATATTTTCAAAAGGGTCGGGAAGGGTGATTTCTTTGGCAATTGTTACGCCGTCGTTAGTAATTAGTGGGGTGCTAAATTTCCTATCAAGTACTACGTTTCTGCCCTTTGGTCCAAGTGTGATTTTAACTGCGTTAGAGAGTTTTTTTACTCCGTTTTCTAGTTTTTTTATGGCTTCAAAGCCTGTTAACATTTGTTTTGACATGATTTTCTCCTTATTTTTCTATAATAGCTAAAATATCTTTTTCTTTAATAATGGTGTATATTTGATTATCTATTTTAAATTCGCTTCCTGCAAATTTATTGTAGATGACATGGTCGCCAATTTTAACGGTAAAGTCTATATTTTTATCGTCAATTTTGCCAACTCCCAATGCTACGACTTCGCTAATTTCTGGTTTTTTTGCTATTTCTGGCAAAATGATATTGCCAATTTTTTCTGGTTTTTCGGGTAGTTCTTTAACTACCACTCTATCAAATAATGGTTTAATATTCATACTTTTCTCCTTATAATAAAAGTTTAAATAATGTAATTTATATTGGCAAATTACCAAGGTATAAATTTTTGTCAAAAAGTAATCTTATTTGTATAAAATTTAAAAATTGAAAATATATTATTGTATTAACATTTTTAAATTATGGGTTTTAGGTGAAATACAAATATTTTACTTTTTCACTATTTTTATAACATATTGAAAGTGGGAGAATTCAAATCTTATGCCAAAAAATTTATATTATGATGATATCAAATTAATAAAAAAGCCCTTTATTAAAAGACTTAAAGGGTTTTTAAAGTTTTTTTTAATTTGTATTTTGATTATTGGTTGTTTTTTTTGTGCCAGTTTTTTTAGTAAGGCTTTGACGGTAGGAAATGTGTCATCATTATTGCTGTATGGTGATAAGGTGATTAAAATTTCCGAAAAGAAGCATTATGCTGTGACTATGGGCGTATATGACACTTTTGAAGAGAGTAGACAAGTGGGGCTTGGTTTGATGATACAAGGGGGAAGTGGATATGTTTGGGAGAAGGACAATAAGTTTTATGTCATTGGAAGTATTTATAGTTCAATAGAAGACGCTAATAAGGTAATAGAGAATATAAAAAATTCAAATTATGATATAGATATTTTGGATATAAAATTTTCTGCAATTAATATTAAGTTTGATGATTATGAAAACAAACAAGTCAAAGAAATAGAAGATGCCTTAAAACTAATTGATTTGATAATAGAAGAAGTGGGAAGTCTTGCTATTAGGTTTGATAAATCTGAAATAAATAATTTTGCGGTGAGTTCTTCGCTTAGTGATTTAAGGGGTGATGTTAAGGTATCTATTGCTACTATGCAAAACATTTTAAAAATACCAAATGAAGCGGTAAATTTAATACAATTAAAACTTATAAAAATTGATGAGCTTTTGGACAGTGCTATTATTCAGACTATCGAAAAAACAGAAAATTATTTTCTTAAAAACATAAATTCACAAATGTATCAAATCAAGTATGATTTGTATCAGGGGCTAGCTAAATAATTTGCAATTTATGTCTAATTATGACATCTCAAATAATTATTCCCATTTTTGATTGAATAAAATTGATAATTGTTATATAATTAGCATGTGAGAAAGAGAAAATACTTTTTAAAATTAATAGTAATTAGTGTTGGTGTTTTGGTTGATATAATTACCAAAATAATTTTTGCTAATCTTTTTGCTACCCCACGTGAAGATGTTACGGTTATTAACAACTTTTTCTATTTTACATATTTAGAAAATACGGGGGCTGCGTATGGTATGTTTAGTGGTAGTGTTGTACCACTAGCAATTTTTTCAAGTGTATTCATAGTTGGTATTTTAGTTTACGATTATTTTAACCATGAAGATAATTGGCTATATGTTTTGGGTGTGTCGTTTATAGTTTCGGGTGCTATTGGTAATTTGATAGATAGAATATTTTTAGGATATGTAAGAGACTTTATTTCAATTAGGTTATTCTCGTTTGTATTTAATATTGCAGATTTATGGGTTACTGTCGGTGTTGTTTTATTTGCTGTAAATTTACTATTGTCTTTAATAAAAGAATGTAAAAAAGGGAAGGGGCAGAATGGAAGTAAATAGTGAATTTATAGGTTGTAGGCTTGATAAGTTTTTGCAAGAAAAATACCCAGATAAGACACGTTCTCATATAAAGCACTGGATAGAAGATGGTGTTGTAACGGTTAATGGTGAGACTGTAAAAGCGGGATATTCATTAAAGAAAACAGATAATATTGAAGTGGGAGAGATAATTGAAAAAGTAGTTAATGCTACACCACAAGACATTCCTATTGATATTGTTTATGAAGATGATGACATGGTTGTTGTTAATAAAAGTCAAGGAATGGTTGTTCATCCTGCGGTTAAAAATTATGATGGGACACTTGTTAATGCTTTGATGCATAAGATTGGCAACTTAAGTAGTATTAATGGTGTTATAAGGCCGGGCATTGTGCATAGACTTGATAAAGATACAAGTGGGCTTATAGTTGTTGCTAAAAATGACAATTCTCATGTTTCTTTAAGTGAACAGATTGCAAAGAAAGATTGTAGAAGAATATACTGGGCTTTGGTGGATGGAATTGTTAAAAGTGATGGGGAAATCATTACTAACTTTGGAAGAGATAAAAAAAATAGACTAAAAATGGCTGTTTTAAGTGAAGGAAAAGTTGCACATACCATTTATAGAGTTTTGGAAGTATTTAAAAATTATACGCTTATAGAGTTTGAATTAAAGACGGGAAGAACGCATCAAATAAGGGTGCACTCTGCATACATGCATCATCCAATTGTTGGAGATAAACTATATAATAATAGTACTTGCAAATTCAAACTTGATGGGCAGTTGTTACATGCGAAAAAATTAATACTTAGGCATCCTACAACTAATAAAGAAATGGTTTTTGAAAGTGAATTACCTGAGTATTTTGAGAGAGTGTTAAAATCTTTGAGATTGGAGATTAATCATGAATAGTGTTTCGTCAAAATGGTCGTGGAAAGGTATAATGAATTTTTTATCATTTATAGCAACGGTATCAATTGCTGTGTCTTTGGTGCTTAGTAAAATAGGCTCAATATCAACAGTTTTTAGAACGATTGCTGAAGTGATAGCTTATTCACTTACTACAATTTCGGCATTCTTTTATGTTGCTTATAAAAGAAAGTTGGTTTATTATATAATTTGGATAATTTGCGTAGTTATAATTGTATTACTTTTAATTTTGAGATGAAAAAATGAGAGAAAAAATAAAAAAGTTTTTTAGTGATAAATTTAATATTTTTGCTACAGTATTACAGTCGCTTGCTGTTCTTTGTCTTGCGTTTTGGGTATTGAGTATTGTTTTTAATATTCTGTTTTTGCTTTTAGAAAGTGTTTTCTTTGTTGCGTGGGGTATTAAAGTACTTGTGGATATAAAAAAAATAAGGTCGAATTTTAGTTTACAAGAGAAACTTCCTTATACGCCCGAGCAATTGAATTATTTAAAGAAAAAACATTTATCGGATATACGAAATGCCAAATTTAAAGGGAGTATGATGATTGTTTTGGGTGTTACGTTTATTTACGTAACTATTTGTGCTATTATTTAAAAAATATGACATTTAGCCAGTTGATTTTATATGCTTATTGTGATATAATGTTTTTACGAATGTAAAAGTTTTTGAAGGAGACAAATAATGAAAAAAGATTTAAAAAAATTAGAAAATAAAAATATGCAATTAACTCTTGAACTTAACAAGGATGAATGGGAAGCTTGGGTTGATGAAGCATATAATAAGAATAAAGGTAAATACAAAGTTGAAGGTTTCAGGGCAGGAAAAGCTCCTAGAAAAATGATTGAAAAAGCATATGGCTTTGAAGTATTTTTCTCAGACGCTATTGCTGATGGCTTTAATAAAGTTTATATTGAAATTCTTGATACAGATAAATCATTTACTCCAATTGATGGGCCAGAAATCAGAGTTGATAAATTTGATGAGAATGGTATTACAATTGTAGCTGAAATTCCTGTTATGCCAGAAGTTAAATTGGGTAAGTATACTGGACTTAAAGTTAATGTAAATCCTGAAGAAGTAACTGATAAAGATGTAGAGATTGAATTAAAAAGAGTTCAAAATCAAAATACTAGACTTGTAGAAAAAGATGGCGCAATTGAAAATGGTGATGTTGCAAATATCGATTTCAAGGGTAGTATTGATGGTGAGTATTTTGAAGGTGGCACAGCTGAAGGATATGATTTAGAAATTGGAAGCCATAGTTTTATTGATACTTTTGAAGACCAATTAGTTGGTTTAAAAACTGGGGATACAAAAGATGTTATGGTTAAATTCCCTGAAAAATATGGTGCGGAAAATCTTGCTGGTAAGCCTGCTAAATTTGAAGTAAAAGTAAATGCTGTTAAAGTAAAAGAATTACCAGAAATTAATGATGAGTTTGCAAGTAACGTAAGTGAATTTGAAACTCTTGACGAATACAAAAAGCATATTAAAGAACATCTTGGTGAACATGCAAAAGAAGATGCTAAAATAAAAACACAAAATGAAATCATCAATAAAATTGTTGAAGGTGTTGAGTGTGATGTTCCTGAACTTTTGGCTAAGAGAGAACTTGATGCACTTATGCAAGATATGGAATATAGACTAATGTATCAAGGTGCTTCATTGGAAGCTTATGCTGAGTATATTGGCAAGACTGTTGATGAGATTAGAGAAGAAAGAAAAGAAGATGCTGTAAAGAGTGTTAAAATTAGACTTGCTCTTCAAGAAATATTGAATGCAGAGAAAATTGACGTAACTGATAAAGATATTGATAAATATGTAGAAAATATTGCTAAAAAAGTAAATAAATCATTGGAAGAGTATAAATCAACTCTAACAGATGAAAGATTAAACTATATCAAAAATGAATTACTAATGACTAAATTACTAGATTTCTTAGTAGAAAATAATAAATAATGGAGTGAAATAATGTTAGTTCCTTATGTTGTAGACCAAACTAGTTCGGGGGAAAGAAGTTATGATATTTATTCTAGACTTCTTGAAGATAGAATAGTTTTTATCTCTGGAGAAATTGATGATGCGGTTGCCAATACTGTGGTAGCTGAACTTATTTACCTAGAAGCTAAAAATCCTGATAAAGATATCTGTGTTTATATTAACAGCCCGGGCGGAAGTGTTACTGCGGGGATGGCAATTTATGACACTATGCAGTATGTTAAATGTGATGTTTCAACTATTTGTGTAGGGCTTGCTGCGTCAATGGGTGCATTCTTGCTTGCTGCGGGAACTAAAGGAAAAAGATTTTGTTTGCCTAATAGTGAAGTAATGATACATCAGCCATTAGGCGGAGCTCAAGGTCAAGCTAGCGACATTGAAATTACTGCTAAGCATATTATTAATACAAAGAAAAAAATGATTGAAATGTTATCTAAAAATACAGGTCAAGATATAGAGAAAGTTTCAAAAGATGTAGATAGAGATTATTACATGTCTTCAGATGAAGCTGTGGCATATGGTTTAGTTGATAAGGTTATCAGCAGAACTAAATAAATGTCAAAAGTTAGTACTATGCAAATAAGTAAATAAAAAGCATAGTACTTTTTATATTAGGAGTTTTAATGGATAGAGATATTAATAAAATTATTATGGAATGTTCTTTTTGCGGAAGAAATCAACTTGAAACAAAAAATATGATTACTAGCCCAGACGGGTCATCATTTATTTGTGAAGATTGTGTTTCTATTTGTACTGAAATGATTGCAAAAACAAAAAGGTTGGAAGGTCAGGAAAAAATTGAACTTCCTACACCTAGTAAACTTAAAAAAATGCTTGATGAATATGTGGTTGGTCAAGATGAAGCGAAAAGAGTACTAAGTGTTGCTGTATATAATCACTACAAAAGGGTTAATTATAATATTGATATTAAAAAAGACGATAAAAACAAAAATGAAGCTCTTGACCTTGATAAAAGTAATGTTTTATTAATTGGTCCTACTGGTAGTGGAAAAACAATGCTTGCTAGAATTTTGGCGAAAATTTTGAAAGTTCCATTTGCTACTGCCGATGCGACTACACTTACAGAAGCTGGTTATGTTGGAGAAGATGTAGAAAATATTCTTTTGAAACTTATCCAAAATGCAAATGGTGATATCAAAAAAGCGGAACAAGGGATTATCTATATTGATGAGATAGATAAAATTACTAGAAAGTCTGAAAATCCAAGCATTACAAGAGATGTTAGTGGTGAAGGAGTGCAACAAGCACTTCTTAAAATAATAGAAAGTACAGTTGCCAATGTTCCGCCACAAGGTGGTAGAAAACATCCGCAACAAGAACTTCTTCAAATAGATACAAAAAATATATTGTTTATTTGTGGTGGTGCTTTTGTAGGACTTGATAAAATTATTGAGAAAAGAACGAATAAGTCAACTCTAGGATTTACTCTTGAAGATAATGCAATTGAAAAGAAAAACAGTGAACTTATCAAAGATATTCAACCACAAGATTTAATTAAATATGGCTTAATACCTGAATTTGTTGGACGTCTTCCAATTGTTGTGGGGCTAGATGAACTAACTGAAGAAGCACTTGTTAAAATTATGACAGAGCCAAAAAATGCTCTTGTTAAGCAATATAAGACAATGTTTAAAATTGATGGTGTTGATTTAGAAGTGAAAAACGAAGCTATTCAAAAGGTTGCTAAGAAAGCTATGAAATTAAAGACGGGTGCTAGGGGTCTTAGGACTATTATGGAAGATGTGATGCTTGATATAATGTTTATCACCCCAGATGATAGGACTATATCGAAAGTTGTTGTTGATGAAAAGACGGTTGATAGTCATTCACCTATAATAGAAAGGAAAAAATCAAAGAAAGAAGAAGTAAAAGAAACTGAAGAAAAAACTGCTTAAAAATAGGGTGTTTATGGAAATAAAAAATGTAAAATTTATTACTAGTGTGGCAGATAGTAGAAAAATGATTGTAGATGAAAAACACCAAGTTGCTTTTGTTGGTAGAAGTAATGTTGGTAAAAGCTCGCTTATAAATATGCTACTTAAACATAATAAGCTTGCTAAAACCAGTTCAACTCCTGGAAGAACTAGGCTTATAAATTACTTCCAAGCAAATGAAGATGTTTACTTTGTTGATTTGCCGGGGTATGGATATGCAAAAGCGAGTAAAAAAGAAGTTGATGGTTGGCAGGGAATGATAGAGCCATATTTAATTGAAAATGAACAATTAAAATGTGTGTGTATGCTTGTTGATAGTAGATATGAGCCAACTGCTCAAGACAAGCAAATGCTTAAGTTTCTTAATTACTATCAAATCCCGTTTATTATAATTGCTACAAAGTGTGATAAGTTTGGCAAAAGTCAAGTTAAACCGCAAATGGTTAAAATTGCAAATTATTTAGGTGTTGGTAAAGATAATGTATTTCCGTCAAGTGGTGATACTGGTTATGGCAGGCTTGAAATACTAAATAAATTAGATCAGTTTTTAAGTGAAAATAATGATTTTGAATAATCATTATTTTTTTGTAAACTAAGCTAATTTTTAAAAATATGCATAATACTTAAAATTGAATTTTTTTTGTTTTTGTTGTAACAATATTTGTCTTATTTTCATATAAATTATCATACAATCTTTAGGAGGTAATTTTATGTCGTTTTTTTCCGGAAATAGACAAGGTTGTAATCCAGGACCTATAACGGGTAATCCGCTTAACGGTTTATGCGAAAAGGCATGTATACAAACGAGAAAGGTTTTTGATGCTTGCATGAAGCAAATGCAAATGGAGAATGTAACTATTACACTTGATACTTTAACTCCGGCTGATCCAGTACTTCCACTTACTTTTGTGGGATGCTCAACGCAGACAAATGATGTTACAATTGAAAACTTAATTGTAGATAGGTTTGATGATAGACCTTGTTTTGCTAGGGTAAGCGGGGATGTTACAATTCCAATTACTGTGAGTTATACTGATGCTAATGGTGTTGCCGGTGAAGGTACTGGTACAATGTCAATGCCTGTTGATGTTGTTTTATATGTTCCGCAACCATCTATAATACCATATCAAGTGACTGCCTTTGCAAATGCAATATGTGCGGGTGGTACATATGTATCTGATAATACATTTACAATAGATACTTGTGTAACACTTATTATTAGGGTGGTTGTTGATGCTGAACTTCTTATTCCTACATATGGATATTGTCAAATTCCACCTTGTCAAGATTTTACGCAAGATGTGTGTTCGGCTTTCTTTGATTTGCCACTTTATCCGTCTCAACAGGCAGTTTGTCCAAGTAATATAAATAACTAATTACTATACAATTTTTTAAAATAAGTTTTAACAAAGCCAGTTTTTTAATTTTGGCTTTGTTTTTTTGGTGTTATAAGAAGATGGGAAATTTAGTTGAATTGTATTAATTAATTTGATAAAATATACATAGGAGAAATTATGAAAGTTTTTGCTATAAGCGATTTGCATTTGAGTATTAATAATCCAAAGCCAATGGATATTTTTGGACCCGCATGGGAAGGGTATTGGGAGAAAATAATTGCTGACTGGAATGAAAAAGTGTCTGATGAAGATATTGTATTAATTTCGGGTGATATTTCATGGGCTATGAGACTTGCTGAAGCAAAACCCGACCTCGATATTATTTGTAATTTAAAAGGCATAAAAATAATTATTAAGGGCAACCATGATTATTGGTGGAACTCTATCGGTAATGTTAGAAAATGTTTATTTAATAACACTTTTGCTATTCAAAACGATGCTATAAAAATAGGTAATTATATAATTGGTGGTAGTAGGGGGTGGTTGCTTCCTGATAGCACTGAATTTAAAGAAGATGATGACAAGATTTACAAAAGAGAGTTGATAAGAATGGAACTTTCTTTGCAAACAATGTATACATTAAGGCAAAATGATGAAAAAATGATTGTTATGACACACTTTCCACCTTATAATCACAAAGGGGAAGATAGTGAAATGACAAAACTATTTGAAAAATATGGTGTAGATGCGGTTGTTTTTGGACATTTGCATAATTATGATAGAAACCAAGCGAGTAAACTTATAAAAAATGATATTAATTATTATTTAACTTCTTGTGATTTGGTTGAAAATAAACTAATTAGAATATTTTAATAAAAATCTCAACATTTTTGATGTTGAGATTTTTTAATATTTATTCAAGATAGTATAAATTTGTAATAACTAATCAATAAACAAAATGTATGAATTTTTATTAATTTTATAAATTCGTTATAAAAATATAAAAATGAATAAATATTTACACATTGTTCAAACGTATGTTTTATTGGTGTTAAAAAGTGTATGGAAAATAGGCGAAAAATAGAATATATAAAAGTCAAAAAGTTATTCACAACTGTGGATAACTTGTGATTAAATATGCAAAAAAAGAGTATAAATTTTCAAATCTATCTTTAATTCATTTTGAAAAATTGCATGAATATTGTATAATTATAAACATAAAGAGTTGATGATTATTTTGCAAATAATAATACAAGCCAGTGAATACTCTTTGAAATTATTGATTTTTTATTCATAAGATTGTGAGTGTGTTGCTTAAGGGTAAAAAAGAAGGAGTGATTAAATGGAAAAAACATTTGAAAATAATTTTAAACACACTCCCGTTTTGTTGAATGAATGTTTGGATGGTCTTAATATAAAGCCTGACGGAATTTATGTAGATGGAACTTTAGGTGGTGGTGGTCATAGCGGTGAGATTTTAAAACGTCTTACGACGGGTAAACTTATTGCTTTTGATAAAGATAATGATGCGCTTAATTCAACTAAGGAAAAATTAAAACATTTCGGAGATAAAGTCATATTTGTTAAAAGTGATTTTAAAAATATGTATGAAGTTATTAAAGAGATGGGAATTGATAAGGTTGATGGAATTTTACTTGATTTAGGTGTAAGTAGTTATCAAATAGACACTGCGGAAAGGGGATTTTCTTATAGATTTGATGGAGCTCTTGACATGAGAATGGATAGAGATAGTAGTCTTAATGCAAGTGTAGTTGTTAATACTTATCCAAAAGAAAAATTACTTAAAATACTATATGATTATGGTGAAGAAAACTTCGCTAAATTGATAGTTAATAAGATAATTGAAAGACGTGAATTAAAACCTATTGAAAGTACTGGGGAATTGGTGGAAATAATTGAGTCGGCATATCCAAAGTCGGCTAAAACAAAAGGAAGTGTTGCTAAGAAAACATTTCAAGCTATAAGGATAGAAGTTAATGGGGAGTTGGAAGGATTAGACTCAGCAATTCATAAGATGATAGATTTACTTGGGAAATCGGGAAGAATTGCAATAATTACTTTTCATTCATTGGAAGATAGGATTGTCAAAAATGTATTTAAAGAAAGGGTAACCGATTGTATTTGTGATAAATCAATTCCTGTTTGTGTTTGTAATCATAAGGCGGATGGTTTTTTGGTAAATAGAAAACCAATAGTATCTACAAAAGAAGAATTGGAAATAAATAAAAGAAGTAGTAGTGCAAAACTAAGAATTTTGGAAAAATTATAAAGTTTATTAAAGGAGAATGTTATGAGTGCTTTTGGAAAAGTGGCATATACTGAAAATGATAATATTGCAAAAGAAACAACTAGCGAAAATTTTTCAAATCAGTCAGTAATTGAAGAGCAAGTAGAAAAGTTTGATAATAACTATTCGGTAAAATTGCAAGAATTATACAATGAGTATGATAAAGTTGCTTTAAACGAAGATAGATTAAAAGAAGTAACTCAAATAAAAGTTAATGCTGTATCGAAAAAAGTGCCATTTAAACTAGCACTTGTAATGACAACTAGCATTATAATAACACTTCTTCTTGCATTTCTTTGTATTTATAATATTACAGTCATAAATGGCATGGCTTCTGACATAAGTTATACAAGAGAAGAAGTAACAAGATATGAGTATGACTTGTCTCAAGCACAAGCTTTATATGGAGATTTAACAAGTACTGAAGGGATAAAGAGTGAACTTGCCGAAAAGGGTTATGAAAGTGTGACTTCTTCAAATATAGTGGCTATTGATGTTGCAGATAGTGTAGAAGTGACCGATTTACAAGCTGATACCAACTGGTTTGATGCTGTTTGTAATTTTGTTAGCCAAATTTTTGGGTAGGTTATATGCAAAATAATTCAATATTTTCATTAAAAAAAAGATTACTAGCGATATTTTTGCTAGTGTCTTTTGTTTTTTTGGTAATTATTTTTAGACTTGGGTATTTGCAGTTTATTAAAGGTGGCTGGTTACAAGAAAAAGCAGTTGACCAGTGGACAAGGAGTTTACCACTTAGTCCAATACGTGGGAATATAAATGATAAAAATGGTGTGGCATTGGCTACCAACTATTCGACTTATGATATTTATGTAAGGCCGAGTATGGTGGAAGATCCTTTGGTTGTTGCAAATGCTTTATCTTCAACATTAAATATTGATTTTGATGTTGTTTACAAGAAAGTAACCGATAGGTTTGTAAGTGAAAGTTTAATAAAGTTGCAAGTAGAAAAAGATATTGCTTTGTCGTTTAAAAAGGCTGAATTTAAAGGGGTATTATTAAGTGAAAATAGTAGCAGATATTATCCTTACGGAAATTTACTTACACAAGTTTTGGGCTTTACAACTATAGATAATATTGGTCAGGCGGGGCTTGAAGCGTACTATGATAGGTATCTTACGGGTGTCAAAGGGTATATTCTAGAAGAAAGTGATGTTAAGGGTGTAAAAGTTGAAGATACAATGACAAATTATGTTCCCAGTATTCCTGGTTTGAGTTTGAATTTGACTATTGATATAAACATTCAAAAGTTTCTTGATGATGCTCTTAATACTCTTATAGAAGAACAAAAGCCAAAAAAAGCAAGTGGGATTATTATGAACCCCCAAACGGGAGAAATTGTTGCCATGTCAACAAAACCCGATTTTGATTTAAATGATATACCAAGAGATGATGTCGGAAAGTTGCTTGAAACGGTGAAAAATATAAATATAGTTGATGTATACGAACCGGGATCAACTTTTAAATGTGTTACTATGGCAAATTCTATTGATGAAGGGGTGGCACATTTATCAGATATGTTTTTTGACCCTGGGTATAGAATGGTTGATGGAGAAAAGATAAAATGTTGGAAGTTAACTGGACATGGAATGCAAACTCTTTCAGAAGGTTTATGTAATAGTTGCAATAGTGTGTTTGTTGATTTGGCTTTAAGGCTTGGCAAAGATAAAATGTATGAGATGTTTAAAAAGTTTGGTTTAGGTGCCCCTTTGGGTGTTGATTTCTTAGGTGAAAGTGGTGGAATAATTATGAATTATGATACTGCAAAAACAGTAGATGTGGCAAGAATGGGTTTTGGTCAAGCGGTAGCAGTTACTCCACTACAATTAATATCTTCAATTTGTAGTCTTGTAAATGGTGGAAAACTCATGAAACCGTATTTTGTTGAAAGTGTAGTTGATAGTGCTGGAGAAGTTGTTTCTCAATCAATTCCAACAGAAATAAACAAAACGATTTCAGAAAATACAAGTAATATAATTCAAAATATGATGTTAGATGTAATAAAGCAATACAGTGGTTATAATGCATTTATTCCGGGTTATGATGTTGGTGGAAAAACGGGTACAAGTCAAAAATATGCAGATGGTAGATTGAGTGGTGAGTATATTGCTTCTTTTGTGGGAACATTTCCAGCAATAAATCCCGATTATGTTGTATTAATTGTAGTTGATGAGCCGGGTGGTGCTAGTTATTATGGTAGTATTGCAGCAACGCCATATGCCAAAATGGTTATTGAAAAAATAATTGAATATAAAAAATACTCTCCAACAAAACCTGAAGAATTGATAAATAATCCATTGGATGAAAAGGTAACTATGCCAAACGTGATAGGTTTAAATGTTTATGATGCGGAAAATATTTTAAATGAATGTGGGTTGCAGTTTGAAATTCAAGGTAGTAGTGAAATGGTTGTAAACCAATTTCCTATGGCTGATGTAAGTATATCTAAAAATTCAGTGGTTATGATTGAATGTAATTGAAATAAAATACAGTTTAAAATAACTGTATTTTTTATTATCTTGTAGAAGATTGTAATATATGTAAAAAATTTTCATGTCAATTATTGTCGTTTTTAACTAAATTTAAGAGTTGGTTGATATAGTATAGTAGATATACTTTTTGTATATGATTTTAAATACTAAATTAGTTGTGTTGTGGAGTAGAAATGCGATTAAAAAAAATACTTGAAAATGTTGAGATTGTAAAAATTATTAATAATAAAAATATTAACATAAAGTCTATCACACACATATCTAGTGATGTTATAAAAGATAGTATGTTTATATGTTTGAAAGGTGAAAATTTTGATGGAAATAACTACGCTTTAGAAGTTGTAAAAAATGGTGCAAAATGTATAGTTACAGAAAATGAAAATATAGACACTTTAAATGCTGTAATTGTAGTTGTAAAAGATGTAAGAAAAGCTATGAGTTTGATTGCAAAAAATTACTATTATAAATGTGTTGACGATATGGAAGTTTGTTGTATTGTTGGCACTTCTGGCAAAACAACAACGTCTCATATGTTAATGCAATTATTGTCGAAAATTGACAATAATGTAGGTGTAATTGGCACAAATGGCATATATATTGGTAATATCTTTCAAGATAACAAATTTACAACGCCTGACCCGTTGGAACTTCATTACATATTTTATCAAATGAAAATGCTAGGTGTAAAAAGGGTAATAATGGAAGTGAGTGCACAGGCTATTTATTATCAAAAAATTACAGGTATAAAATTTAAATATGGTGTCTTTACAAATATATCTGCAGAGCATTTAGATTTCTTTAAAAGTATGGAAGATTATGTGAG
Organism: Clostridiales bacterium; assembly: GCA_015055815.1. Taxonomy (GTDB): domain Bacteria; phylum Bacillota; class Clostridia; order Christensenellales; family UBA1242; genus UBA11490. The sequence goes on along the minus strand of SVHM01000001.1, from coordinate 372,221 downwards.
ATGTAAGATGAGCTTTTTTAAATCAGAAAACATGAAAGAATGTGTTATTAATATTGATGATTTTTATGGAATGGAGCTTGCTTATAAATCTAATATTCCATGTGTAAGTGTTGGTATAAAAAATCCTGCAAATTCGTTTGCTGTCGATATAAAAAGTAGTTTAAATGGAAGTATTTTTACTGCTAATATTTTAGATGAAATATATAGCGTAGATTGTTCGTTTGTTGGTGAGTTTAATATATATAATTTATTGACTGCTATGACGGTAGCTAAAATGTGGGGAGTGTCACAAGAACAAATAACTAATGTTATAAAAAACATGAAGGCTATTCCTGGTAGGTTTAATGTTTATCATAAAGGAGATAATTTAATTGCAATTGATTTTGCTCATACAAGTGATAGTATTGATAAAATTTTACATTTTGTAAGATGTAATACAGATGCAAAAATCATCACGCTTTTTGGTTGTGTTGGTTATAGTGATTTAGAAAAAAGAATTGCTATAGCAAAGTCTGTTGATAGAAGTAGTGATTATTTGGTGATTACTACTGATAATCGTGGGGATGTGTCTTTTGATGAAATTGCTTGCGATATTGAAAAGGGTATTTTTAAATGTGATTATGTAAAAATAGAAGATAGGGAAAGTGCGATAAAATATGCTATTGATAATTTAAAAAATGATGATGTTTTACTTATTTTGGGTAAGGGGGCTGAAAATTTTCAAAAAATAAATGGTGAGAGAATAAAATATTCAGATATTGAAGTTGTTGAAAGGTATTTAAAGGAAAAGTTATGAAAGAAGGGTTGCTTGCGTTAGTTGTAAATTTTGCTATAGCGTTAATTATTTCGCCATTTATTATTAAGTGGTTGAGGAAATTGAAATTTGGACAAAACATTCTTATATATGTTGAAAAGCATAAAGAAAAATCGGGTACTCCTACTATGGGTGGTGTTGTTTTTATTATTTCAACGGTTATAACTTATTTGATATTTTGGAATAAAAATAATTTATTTGCAACAGTTACAATTATGAGTTTGGTTTTCTTTGGGGTGGTTGGATTTTTTGATGACTTTATTAAAATTAAATTTAAACAAAATGAAGGGCTGAAGCCTTATCAAAAAATAATAGCTCAACTTGGAATTGCGATTGTTATTGCAATATTTAGTTATAGGTCTAGTCTTGTAGGTTCGTTTGTGTTTTTGCCATTCACAAATAAACTTGTTGATTTTGGTTGGTTGATAATTCCCTTTATAATTGTATTTTATTTAGCGGTTGTAAATAGTGTAAATTTAATTGATGGTCTTGATGGGCTTTGTTCAAAAGTTTCTATAGTTGTTTTTATTGTTAGTGCGATAATAATTTATATAACTTCATTAAATTTTGCTGGAGTATATTTTGAAGAAATTACCAATCTTGTGTCGGTGACTTTTTTGTTTGTTGGTGGGCTTTTAGCTTTTACTTTGTATAATGGATTTCCGGCTAAAGTTTTTATGGGTGATACGGGGTCTTTGGCTATAGGTGGTTTTATGGCTAGTTTATTTGTCTTTAGTAAAAATTATTTACTTATGCCTATAGTTGGTTGCGCATATTTAATTACTGCGATTAGTGTAATAATTCAAGTTGTGGTGTTTAAGATTACTAAGAAGAGAGTTTTTAAAATGGCGCCACTTCATCATCATTTTGAACAAACATATCATGAAGCAAAAGTGACACATGGATATGTTGTAATGTCAATAATTATTGGTTTACTGACAATTATTCTATATGTTTAGGAGTTTGTATGAATTTTGATTATAAAAATATTTTAATTATGGGGTATGGTAAAAGCGGAATTGCGGTAGAAGAAATTTTGAAAAAAATTGATTGTAATTATAAGATATATGATAGCGGTAAAAAAATTACTGGTGGAAATTATTATTATAAACTAAATAGGAAAATAATTTCACAGTTTGATTTGATTGTTGTTTCTCCAGGCATATCTATTTTTAATAAATATATTGTTATGGCTGAGCGTATGGGAATTAAAGTTGTTGGTGAAATGGAGTTTGGTTATTGGTTTACTTCAAGTCCTGTTATTGCTATTACTGGTACTAATGGCAAAACTACAACAACTAGTCTTGTAAGAGATATTGTTAAGTCGACTTTTTCGTGTGGGGCTTTTGGTAATATTGGCACTCCGCTAAGTGTGGGGTATAATCAAAAATTAGATTACTTAATTTGTGAAGTTAGTTCTTTTCAGTTGGAAACGACTTATTCTTTTAATCCTTATATATCGGTAATACTTAATATTGCAGAAGACCATTTAGACAGACATAAAAATTTTGAAAATTATATAAATTGTAAAATTGGACTTTTGAAAAATTGTTCAGATAAGTCGCTAGTCGTTTTGAATGCTGATGATAAAGTTATTATGTCGAGAACTGAAAATATAAAAGCTAAGAAATTTTTTATTTCAAAATTTAATAAAGTTAAAGGTGTGTACATAAAGAGCGATAAGATTTATGTAAATTTAAATGGTAAGCCAAAAGAATTTATGAAAGTTGATGATATTTCTCAATTTGGTGGAATTATAGAAGATATTCTTGCAAGTATTCTAGTTGGATGTTTACTTAAGATTGATGATGAAAAAATTTTAAATGCAATTTTAAATTTTGAAGTTTCGTCGCATAGACTTCAAGTTGTTGCAAATAAAAAAGGTGTTAAGTATATTGACGATAGCAAGAGTACCAATGTACATAGTTCTGTTAATGCTATTAAATGTACTACGGGTAACTTGGTGTTACTTTTGGGTGGGGAAGATAAGAATTTAAACTTTGATGAAATTTTTACAAAATTTTCAGATAGGCTTGGAATGGTTGTTGGTTTTGGAAGTTCAAGAAAAAAAATTTTAAAATCGGCAAATAAAAGCTCATATGAAAAGATTAAAATTTTCAAAACGTTTTATGAGGCGGTCAAGTTTGCGTGTTCATATGCTAAAGAAAATGATGTTGTATTACTTTCTCCTGCGTGTACGAGTTTTGATGAGTTTTCTAGTTATGCTGAAAGGGGAGAAGTTTTTGAAAAATTAGTTAAGGAATTTGTTTATGCAAAAAACTAAAAAATTAACGACACTATTAATTGTTCTTGTATTATTTCTTTGCGTATTTGGAATGGTGATGATATATAGTGCAAGTTCGTATTCTAGTGAAGTTTTGCATGGTGATAGTTTTCATTTTGTAAAAAAGCAGATTTTTGGTTTTGTGCTTGGTGTGGCACTTTTCTTTGTTGGATATTTTTTTGATTATCATAAATTTTATAAATTAAGATGGTATGTTCTAGCTATATCAATAATTCTTTTAGTTTTAGTATTTATCCCTGGTATTGGGATTTCAGCCAATGGTGCTAGGCGTTGGATTGGTTTTGGTGGTTTTAATCTTCAGAGTAGTGAAGTGGCAAAGTTTGGATTTGTTATTTTTACTTCTTGTTATTTATCTAAAAATTATCTTAAAACGAAAACTTTTAAAGGGATACTGCCGATACTTTTAGTGGGCGGGGTAATATGTTTACTGGTAATGCTTGAGCCTAACATGTCGGTAACTATGTGTATTGGCATGGTAATGATTATTATGCTTATATTGGGTGGAATGTCTTTTAAACATTTTATAATTTTGGCAATTCCTGCACTTGCACTTGTTGTACTTTTAATTGTGATTGAGCCGTATAGACTTAGTCGTCTTATGGCATTTATAAATCCTTGGGCAAATCCTAAAGAAGATGGTTATCAATTAATTCAGTCTTTGTATTCACTTGGTGCTGGTGGACTATTTGGTGTAGGGCTTTTTAATAGTAGACAAAAATATCTTTTCTTGCCGTTTGCGGAAAGTGATTTTATATTTGCAATAATTGGTGAAGAGCTTGGTTTTGTTGGAGCGGTACTAATTCTATTTGTGTATATATTAATTATTGCTATTGGAATAAAAATTTCTCTAAATGCAAGAGATAGGTTGGGAACATACATATCTGCGGGTATTGTTTCTGTTATCGCAATTCAACTTCTTATAAACATTGCGGTGGTTACAGGCTCAATCCCGCCGACAGGAATACCAATGCCATTTATCTCTGCAGGTGGCACGTCGCTTAGTGTTTTTATGGGTGCGATAGGAGTACTATGCAATGTGGGGAAAGGTAAGGAAAGTAACGAAGAATTTAAGATGAATAAAGTTGATGTGATTTTATTTAAAAGCAAGAAAAAGAAAACAAATAGAACATAAATGATAAACGCATGCAAATTTGTATGCGTTTTTTGTGTTATAATGCTTTATCAGTAGTTTGAACATATTACCTCTCAAAAAGTCCCTATAATACGGCACTTTTGATTTTTAAAATGTTGTCCACCATGCCATTTTGTCCACCTGGTGACCACCTTCGCTGGAGCAGGTGGACAAAAGTGGTAAAATGTGAGAAATTTTTTCGCACCAGACGGAATTTCTTGACTGCCGTCCCCGTCCATAATTAAAAAATTTATTTTTTTAAAATGGGTATTGAAATTGTTTGTTTAGTATGATATACTACAAACATACATAAGGAGATTTTATGAAAAAATATTTGTTTGATAAAATAAAAGTTCATGCTGACAATGTTCAATTTATACCATTTAGACCAGCTTCTATTTTAGAGTCGTTTATGGCAAATACGCATACTATGTTTAATCAAGATGAATGGGAGTTCATCCCTTATTCATTTAAAGAATTTTTAAAAATGCTATCTAAAACAAAATTAAATGATTCTGGCGAATATGATATTACTGTTCCTTTACCTATGAATGAAGAACCAATTTCTTTTGACTTGTTACTTAAAGATTTTGCAAATCAAATGTACAGCAAAAAAGCTCCAGATAGAGCAGTCTTGGCTGCCTTTTACTCTAAAGCTCATCAAATTAGAGAAGAAGCTCAAAAAGATAAAGATATTTTAAATATGGAACCAGAAGAGTTAATAAAATAACAAGAATTATAAAACGCTTAAACAGAGAAAAGTTTAGGTGTTTTTTATTTTGTCGGTGGACAAAACTCAAAAAAAATTGTTGTCCACCGTTTGTCCACCTTGGGGTTTCGTCTGTGGGTGTGTACAAGTGTCACCTAGTGCCAAAAAATGTTTCTCTTGGTATATAACGTACGCAAAACAGGGTAAAAAATGCCATCTAGTGCCAATAAGCTTTGAAAAATGTTTTTGATGTGTTATAATATAAACAAAAGGGGTGTTTTATGATTTCGTTAAGAATTCTTTCAGAAAATAGAGATAATGGACAATTTAAAGGTGAAGGTGGATTATCTGTACTGGTAGAAGCTTTTGGTAATATGTTTTTACTAGATACTGGATATTCTAATCTTTTTTTACATAATGCAAATCTTTTAGGTGTGGACTTGTCAAAAATTAATGTTGTTGTGTTGACCCATGGTCATAGTGATCATACTAATGGTATTCCGTATTTGGATGATGGGAAAAGTATAATTTTACATCCTGCTTCATTTAAAGATAGATGGTCTATTAGAAAAAAAGAATATGTTGGTTTACCTATGTCTGAAGAAAAATTGAAAGAAAAACATAATGTTTTTACCACAAAAGATCCTGTTGAGTTTTTCCCAAACTGTTATTTTTTGGGTGAAATACCTATGGTTGTTGATTTTGAAAAGAATGGTAACTTTTCAACTACTTTGGATGAACAATTGACGCAAAAGGATTTTACTGAAGATGATTCGGGTGTTGCAATAAATACAGAACAAGGACTTGTTGTTATGACTGGTTGTGGACATAGAGGAGTTTGTAATACTATAGAACATGCAAAGAATGTTACGGGACAAAAAAAGATTTATGCTGTTTTTGGCGGTTTTCATCTTAGAAATTTAATTAAGCAAAAAGATGTAATAGACTCTACAATTGAATATTTTAAGCAGAATGATATAAAAGAATTGTATTTGGGTCATTGTGTGACAGATGAAGTTATTGATTATATAGAACAAAACCTACCAAATGTAAAAATTACCAGATTGTCAGCTGGTAAGGAGTGTGGGCTTGGTTTAGAACCTTTTCCTGAAAATGTGCAATAAAATTATATTTTTATGTTGTTAATTGCTAATATATTAACTCGTGGTGACATTTTTAATTCCACCAACTGGGATACCGATGCCATTTATCTCTGCTGGTGGTACAAGTTTATCCGTCTTTATGGGTGCGATAGGAGTACTATGCAATGTGGGAAAAGGTAAGGGAAAGTAGGTATAATTGTTAAAAGATTTTAATTTGTAAGTTCTTTTATTAAGAGATATAAGTTTATGGTTGACATAATTTTTTCAATTTGGTATTTTTTAATAAAGTATCGCTAAAAGGAATATTAATATGGAGAAAAATCTTTTTTATATGAAGGGTAAAAGGACAAAAGAAAATCCTTACGGATTATATAAAGTTGATGACCCTAATTTGCTTAGTAAACCAACGGTTATAACATTAATTCCGAGTGTATTTAATGATAATGATTTAAATGGGGCTTCTAAACATGTGGGATACGCTTTGGGGTTGATAGCAGAAGAAAAGCAAGCAAGTAAGATGAGTGAGTGTGGTGTTCTTTCGTGGGATGATGTAAACTCACTAGGGGTTAATTTCGTTTCTGTAAGTGTTACCAATACAAAACAATTATTCGATTATTATTTTAAAAATATTTTGTATGACAATAATGGAAATATAAAAAGTTATGAAGATCTTCTTTTAAGTCTAAGAAATATAAATATTGTATCATTTTGTAATTCTACAAAAACAGTGCAAGAAATTGAAAAGTTATTGACTCATGAACTTGAAGAGTCGGGAGCTTTTTCAGAAGAACAAATAAAACATTTATTATTGCAAATATGTTCTATTGATGTGACAACTAGAATACAGCCGGGTAATAGTTCATTTACTAGTGTGCATTTGTTTTCAAAGGGTGATCAGGAATTAAAAGATCCTGAATATGTAGAAAGACAGAAGAGTGGCATAACTGTTCTAGAGAATGAAAATGAAGCCAATATTGTTGTAGACAGTATGACTGGAGACCCAGAAAATGAACATGATTTTGCTATGTTTTTTGGCTCGCTGGCTGATGGTACTTCACAAGCTAAGGTTATGGAAGTAGTTACGGGAATGTTGGTGTCAAATATGGTACAAAGCTCGCTTGAGGGGAAAGTGTTGAGCAAGAGATCAATTAAAGATTGTTCATTGGTTTTTGATGATAAAATTTCAGAAATGTTTAATTTTTTGCTTAGTAGCGAACATGTTGTTACTGATGAAGAGTATGCCCAAGCATGTGAACACTTGAAAACAAGCCGTCAAAATAAACATATTAATCCGTATTTGAAAGACAAAGAAAGCATTTTTATGGAGTTGAAGCGTAACTCTAATATGAAATTATTTGCGAGTTTAACAAATAAAATAAACGATAAAATAAAAGGTTTTCGTAATTACATTATTATTTATAAAAAATTTAAAAATTCTGAGTATTATAAAAAATTAGATGAAAATCAACAGTTAATTTTTGAAACTGTGTGTGATGAAGTTGAAGAAAGGTTAAAAATTGCAGAAGATTGCTTAAAAGCTATTGAAAGTCTTGATTTGTCAAACATAGAAGATAATGATAAAAATAAAGAGAAATTAGAACAAATTAAAGCACTTGCAGATAATATAATTGATTATATTAAAACAAAATCAGTTATAAATGCGTATGCTGAAATCACAAGATATGAAGAACCGGGATATTTGGGCAATTTTGCTTCATTTGAAGATTGTGAAGATTTTTTAATGGGTGAAATCAATAACGTATTAGAAAAATGATGACATAATATATTAAAAATTCTAAACGCATGCAAATTTGTATGCGTTTTTGTTGTTTTTATGATAGGATATGATTATAGGAGATGAGATGTGTTTTATCATGCAAGTAATGTTGGAGATTTGAAAGTGTTGAAACCACATGTGTCAAATCATGGTGAGCCTTTGGTGTATTTTTCAAGTAAGCGAGAAAATGTATTGGTGTATTTATGTAATGCAGTTGAAAAATATATTTATGAAAAGTATGGCAGGCCTATGAAGATTTACGAAAAATGGGCAAGTTATGGAATTACAGATGATGGCAGAGTGCGAATTGAAGAGTATTATCCTAATGCTACCAAAGAAACTTTTGAAGGTGTGTCGGGATATATTTATTCAGTAGATAATTTGGATAATGCTAAGCCCCTTAGGGGAATTAAAGATGCTTTTGTGATAAGTCATCAAGTGGAAATTGATGGTAGTGAATTTGTACAAGATGTATATGCTGAGATGCTAAAAGCGGAAAGTGAAGGAAAAATTGTTATTGAGAGATTTGAAGATATAACTCAACAAAAAAAAGAGTGGATAAAAAAGACCATTCGCAATGAATATAAAAGTACAGATAATGATGATTATAAAGAGTTTTTGAGTGCTAAATTTGATTTTCTATAGGGGTGACAAGTGAAGAAAAATATTTCTATAAATGCAAATGGTTATAATATTGATTTGATTACAAATGGTGTTGATAATTTTAATAAAATTATCGTTTGTTTTCATGGTTTTAATGGTGATAAGTGGGGCGGTCCTTTTGGTGGGCTTAAGGAAAGATTGAAAACTAGCTTGGTTTGTTCGTTTGATTCTTGTGGGCATGGTGATAGTGAAGTTACTCCAGAAAAAATGAGATTAAGTGATATTTTAGAAGAAATTAAAGTAGTTGTTGACTATTTAAAGAAAACATTTCATAAGCCTATTGTTTTGGTTGCTAATAGTTATGGCGCATATAGAGTAATGTGGTATTTGATAAAGTTTAAACCAAGTATTGAACAAGTGGTGTTTGTTAATCCTGCATTTAGAATTTTGAAAATATTGGAAACAATTAGGGGTTTTGAGTATGTTAATCTTAACTCTAATAAGATGGTATTGATGAAAGGTGATTCAAATAAATTTCTTAATAAAAAATTTTTGGATGATTTGAATGAGTGTGATTTATATAAAAATTTTTATGATATTGATTATGGTATAAAAATAGTTGTTGGAATCAGAGATTCGTTAATCCCTGTTGAAGATACTTTGGAAATTGCTGGTAAGCATAATTTTGAGATAACGTATATAGATGAAGAGCATCGCTTTGAAAATAAAGAAAACTGGAATGTTATTGCCGATATGATTAGTGAGTTTAAGGAGTAAGATGTGAAAACATTTGGTGGGATTTTAAAGTTTTTTAAAACGAATTTTATATTTACGATTTCTATTATAATTGCTATTATTTCATGTTTTTTTGTGCCAATTGATAGGGGATATTTAGATTATTTTGATATTGATACAATTGCATGTATAACACTTCTTCTTATTGTAATTGCTGGATTTACAAATATTCAGTTTTTTCAGAAAGTCGCTAAATTTTTAGTGAAAAAATTTAAGAATACTAGAAGTATTATTATGTGTCTTATTTTCATTACTTATGTATCGGCACTTGTGAATGCTAATGACATGTCATTGCTTACTTTTTTGCCACTTGCTTATATAGTATTGAAGTATACGAACAATTTAAGATATATTGCCTTTACATTCATTATGCAAAATATAGCAAGTAATTTGGGTGGAATGATAACTCCTATAGGAAATCCCCAAAATCTATATATTTTCTCATATTACGATATGGGAATTGGGGAATTTTTTAAAATTATGGCAATTCCAACTTTAATAGCACTTGTTTTAATAATTGCGGTATGTATGTTTGTAAAAAAAGAACCGCTTGAGTTTAAGGATGAAGAAGAAATAAAACTTAATGTTCCTAAGGCGATAATTTATGGTCTTTTGTTTGTTGTTACTATTTTGGTTGTGTTAGGTATTTTAAAATGGTGGATTGCTACAGTTATTATTGTTGTTACAATGTGTGTTTGTGATATAAAAGCGTATTTAAAAGTAGACTACACAATACCACTTACATTTGTAGCATTCTTTATATTTTCAGGTAATCTTTCCAGGATTCCTGAAGTTATTAATTTAATGGAAAAATTTATCAATGATCACACATTTATAACTGCCTATTTAAGTTGTCAGTTAATATCTAATGTTCCTACTGCTGTCTTGCTTTCTAAGTTTACAAATAACTATGCGCATTTGCTTGTTTCGGTAAATGTGGCAAGTTTGGGAATAATCTTTTCATCTTTGTCTGGAGTGATTGCTCTTAAAGAATACTTAAAAGTTGCAAAAGCAGAGAATTTTAAAAAGGGTAAAGGTGTTTGGTATTATGTGGGCATGGATACTTTGTTTAATGTAGTAGGTGCCGTTATATTAGTGCCGTTAAGTTATTTGAGTTTGTTTTTGTGGTGAGATGGGTAGATGTAATAGCTGATTTTGCACTTATATTGAATGTGTTTAAAGTTATAAAATGGGTTTATATAATTAAGTTCAAAATTTTCAAATTTAGTTGATTTTATGGTATATTAACTAAATATTTATTAAATTCATATATTTATATGTGGTGTGTATGCGTATGGGTATATGAATTTTTTTTGTGGAGTTTGGGAAGTGGTAATATGGTTTCACATTTGATATAAAAAATCCATACTATGAAATAAAGCGATAGTTATTGCTTTATCTTTAGATAAAATCTAAATTTATAGGCGGGGATATGGAAATTTTATATATTGAAGGTGGAAAAAAACTTAATGGCGAAGTGGGTATTGCTACTGCTAAAAATTCATTACTTCCAATAATGGCGGGTAGTATTATTAGTGGTAAAAAAGTGATAATAGATAAAGTTGCTAAGTTTTCTGATGTTATGCAAATGTCGAAAATACTTGAAAGTTTAGGCGTTATTGTTGAATTTGAGAATGATACAATGATTATTGATAGTAGCGACTGTAACAAATATGCAATAAAAGAAGAGTATACGAAAAAGGTTAGGTCTAGTATATTTATGCTAGGGCCAATGCTCAGTAGGTTTGGTAAAGCAAGAGTTGCATATCCGGGTGGATGTAATATTGGTAATAGACCAATTGATTTACATATTAAAGGTTTAAAAAGTTTAAATGTTAAAATAGAAGAAAGACATGGTTATATTTATTGTGATGGTAGAAATATGAAAGGTGGAGAAGTTCATCTTGATTTTCCGTCTGTTGGTGCTACTGAAAATTTAATGATGGCTTCGGTAAAAATTAAAGGTGTTACTACTATTCATAACTGTGCAAGAGAACCTGAAATAGTTGATTTGCAATCTTTTTTAAATAGTATGGGTGCTAAAGTTTATGGTGCTGGAAGTAGTACTATTTATGTTGAAGGTGTTGATAGTTTTTGCGATACTGAGTATACGCCCATGAAAGATAGGATAATTGCTGGAACGTATATGATTGCTTGTGCAATGTGTGGTGGTGAAATTTCTTTATCTGGTGGGAAAAAAGAACATAATCAAGCGGTTATTAATAAACTTATTAATTTAGGTGTACATATAAATGAAAGTAAAGGATATATTGAAATTAAGTCAAGTGGAAGACTAAAAAATATACCGCTAATAGAAACTCAACCATACCCTGGTTTCCCAACCGATTTACAAAACCAGATACTTGCCATGCAGACAATTGGTCGTGGAACGAGTGTTATTAATGAAAATTTATTTGAAAGCAGGTTTAAAATTTGTAATGAACTAAATAAAATGGGAGCGGATATAACACTTAAAGATAGAATGGCAATTATAAAGGGTGTAAGTAGACTTTATGGTGCGAATGTGACTGCAAGTGACTTAAGATGTGGGGCTGGTTTGGTTTTAGCGGGGCTTGTTGCTGATGGATATACAACGATACAAGATGTTTATCATATTGACAGGGGGTATCTGTCAATAGAAGAAGATTTTTGTAAATTGGGGGCAGAAATAAAAAGATTAAATAAATAGTGCCTTTAATTTTCTTGTAAAAAAAATTACTTTTTGTTAAAATGATTGTAAACTTAAAGATATAATCTTTATTTGTTTGCAATTATTTTTTTTAACTGGGTAAAAATGAAAAACAAGAAATTAATTATTTTATTTAGTATTCTTATGTTTTTGACAGTGCTGGTTGTTCTTAGCAGTACTCTTTTTACTTTGCAAACAGTAAGTGTTAAATGGTATACAGAAAAAAATAAAATGTTAGATTACAAAGATTATGAAATTACTGAAAGTGTTGCTCTTGGTGAAAGTATTTTTCTTGTTCAAAAAGATGATATTACTACCAGCTTAGAAAAAAAATATCCATATATGCGAGTAGTTGGGGTAGAAACAAAGTTTCCAAATAAAATAGTTTTGCATGTTGCTGAAAGGTCGGGGCTTTATGCAATTAAAAAATCTGATAGTAATTATGCAATACTTGATGAATATGGCAAAGTTTTGGATGATGATTTTGATAATAGTACATTTGTAAAAATGGCAGAGTCTAGTCTTGGCGGAGCTCCGATTGAAATGAAGTTTACTGGGCTAGCAATTAAAGATGAAGATATGGTTGTTGGTGAAATTATTAAGGTAGAAAAAGTGCGTGAGTTTTTGTCCAACTTGTCTTTAGGTTTTAGAAAGGCAAGTCACATTCCAGAAACTAGCATGGGGTTATTTAAATACATAAATGTAATGCATGACAATGGTGAGTATATGGTTAGCATGCAGACAAGACGTGGTATTGTGATTGAAATGAGTGATGGACAAGTAGATACTACTGAAAAACTTTTGCTAGGAATTGCTAGATACAATGAAATGCGAACTGCTGGGGATGTTGAAGGGGTGGTAAAAGTGTTTTATTCTGATAAATTTGGGACTAATATTGCCGAGTGATAAAAATATTGTAATTGCTTAAAAAATTTGACAATATTGGTGTCAAATATTATACTTTTAATAGGAAAAATTAATTTTAGGTGATGTATGTTTAAAGATATGGTTGCTGTAATGGACTTTGGGTCTTCAAAGATTACAGTTTTGGTTGGAGTGAAAGAAGTTAATAATAGTTTCAAATTGCTTGCAAGTGCCGATTGTGAATATGAAGGATTTGCAAATGGTGAATTTATTGACCCAAATAATTTGAGAGATGTAATGTCAGAAGCTATTCTGAATGTTGAAAAGCAACTTGAGTGCAAAATAAAGAGTTTGTTTATTGGCGTGCCTGCTGAATTTTGCTTTGTTACAGAAAATACTATTACAAAGATTTTTCCAAAGAAAACTAAACTTACTTTGAAAGTAATAAACAACTTATTCCTTGAAGATACAGAAGAAAATCCATACAAAAGTCATAGTGTTATAAATAAAGCACCACTTTACTATATTGTTAATGATGATAACAGGGTTAATGACCCACTAGGAATTATTGCTAATAAAATTCAAGTTAAGTGTGGATATGTTTTAGTTGAAAACAAATTCAAACTTTTAATTAGCGGGATACTTGATACTTTAAATATTAAAGAATATGATTTTGTTTCAAATACAATAGTTGAAGGCGTTTATCTTATCGATGAAACAATTAGAAATGAAGGTTGTGTTCTTATTGATTGTGGATACATAACTACAAGTGTTGCACAAATTCTAGGAGATGGTCTTAGCGGACTTAAAAGTTTTTCTCTAGGTGGCGGACTTATTACATCAGACATTAGTAGAGTTTTAGAAATTTCTTTTGATGAAGCAGAAGAATTGAAAAGACAGGCTGTAATTACCTTAAAACCTAGCGGAGTTGACTATTATCAAGTGGGAGACAAGAAGTTTAATGTAAAGACTGTGAATGAAATAATACTTGCTAGACTTGATAAGATTGTTGAAACGATTAAACTTTGTATTGATGGTTTTGAATTAAAACTACCAGATTATACACCGCTTTATTTTACGGGTGGTGGACTTAATTATATTGAAGGCATTACCGATTATTTAAGAAAAGAATTTGGAAGACCTATTGAACTTGTTGCACCTAAAGCGTTGCTATATAGAAAGCCTGATTTATCAAGTTCAATAAGTTTACTAAATATGACGATAAATTTATATAAATAGGAGAGAATATGGAATTTATAGATGAAACTCAAAATGAAGAATTAGATGAACATACTCCGATATGTAAAATAAAAGTTATTGGTGTTGGTGGCGGTGGTAATAACGCCGTCAATAGAATGATTTATGCTGGTATTACTAGTGCGTCATTTGTTGCAATAAATACAGATAAACAAGCTCTTCTTATGAGTAAAGCTCCAAGTAGATTACAAATTGGTGAAAAACTTACTAGGGGACTTGGTGCTGGTGCTGATCCTGAGACTGGTAGAAAGGCTGCAGAAGAAAGTAGAGAGCTTATTGAAGAAGTTTTGAAAGGTACTGACCTTGTGTTTGTGACTGCTGGTATGGGTGGCGGAACTGGTACTGGTGCTGCTCCTGTTGTTGCTAGTATTGCCAAAGAAATGGGAATACTTACAATTGCCGTTGTTACTAAACCTTTTGGCTTTGAAGGTCGTAAAAGAATGGAGAATGCCGAGCATGGTATTAAAGAACTTAAAAATGTTGTAGATACCCTTGTGGTAATTCCAAATGACAAACTACTTACAATCGTTCCTAAGAATACGCCAATTATTGATGCGTTTAAGACGGCTGATGATGTTCTTAGACAAGGTATTCAAGGAATTAGTGATTTGATTGTTACTTCAAGTCTTATAAACCTAGACTTTGCTGACGTTAAGGCTATTATGAAAAATAAAGGTCTTGCTCATATGGGACTAGGTAGGGGTAAAGGTGAAAATAGAACAATTGAAGCTGTTAGACAAGCTGTTTCAAGCCCACTTCTTGAAACTACTATTGAAGGTGCAACAGGTATTATTCTTAATATTAAAGGTTCACCTAATTTAACATTAGACGAAGTTTACGAGTCTGCTGACCTTGTTAAAGAAGTGGTTGATCCTACTTGTAATATTATTTTTGGTAGTGGAATTGATCCTAAAATGGAAGATGAAGTTGAAATAACTGTAATAGCAACTGGTTTTAATGGTGGCTCTGCTAGTGAAGAAATAAAACAAGAAGTAAAAAAGACAATTGTTGCAGATATTAAACCTACTGAAGAAGAAGCAATTCAAAGTGCTGTTGAACATCCCGAAGTGAAAAAAGAAGAAACTCCATCTAGTAGAGTTGCAATAGATGATAGCGATATACCTTCATTTATTAAAAAATTAAAATCAAGATTTTAAAATTTGAATGCTTAAAAGAATAAACACAACTAGTGTTTATTCTTTTTTTTTAGACATTATTATCTTATCTAAAAAATTAATAAAAACAATTATACATGTTATCCTTAATTAATATCATTTAGATATTAATATTTTAAAGGTTTATATGGTGTTTTATATCGAATTTGTAGTTTTGGATAATATAGTAATGGACTATTTAATATTTTATTTTATGGGCTTTACTTGTAAGTATAAATTTAAAAAGATAAGATTGTTTATCGCTTGTATTTTGGGCGTATTGTGTGCATTTTTTATGCCATATTTAATTAGTTTAAGATGGTTACTAATTATGTATAAAATTGTCTTTAGTATCGCCATTGTATTATCTTTAAGACAATACAAAAATCTTAAAACATTTGTTTTTTACTTGGGGATTTTTTGGTTGTATACGTTTGTGCTTGGTGGTGTGATACTTGGTATGCTTAATTTATTTTCAATTAACTATTCTTTAAATGGTGTGTTTATGTACAATTTCGAACTTCCTATAAGTATTCTACTTATACTTGCGGTCGTTATGGTTTGGCTTCTAAAAAATGTTATAAAAGCTATTAGAGTTCAATTGCAAACGTCTAATTATATGTATAAGATTAAACTTATAGATGGTGATAATTCAGTTGTTGCAACGGGTTTTTTGGATAGTGGGAATAATGTTCAAAAGGGAAGTAGTGGGGTTAATATTATATCTTTTGAAGTTTTTCAAAAGTTACATAAAGACATATCGATAGATAAAATAATTATGAGAAAGGTTGATAAAAATTGTCTAAAAGATTTATCTTATATAAATATATCGGGACTAAGTGGGAACGATAAATTTCTGTCATTTACAATTGATAAAATGATTATTGAAAATAAGGTATTTGAAAATGTTGTTGTGGCTGTTATGCTTAAAGAGTTTGAAAATTTTGATTGTATATTAAGTAATAATTATGTTGGGGTGTTTAATGAAAAAGTTAATGTTAAAAATTAAAAAGTTGTTACTTGCTTTTAATAATATAAGAGAAAATGCACTGTTATATTTATGTAATGGAGAAGCGTTGCCGTCAACTCTTAGTGATGATGAAGAAAAAATGTATATTGATTTACTTGAACAAAATCATGAATTTGCAAAAGAAAAATTAATTGAACATAACTTGAGACTTGTTGTGTATGTGGCAAAAAAATTTTCAAACAGTGAAGTGGATATTGATGACCTTATTAGTATTGGAAGCCTAGGTCTTATTAAGGCAATAAACTCATATAAAAGCGATAAAAATATAAAGATTGCAACCTATGCAAGTAAGTGTATTGAAAATGAAATACTTATGTATTTAAGAAAGATAAGTAAACAAAAACAAGTTGTCTCTCTTGATGAGCCGATTAATGTAGATGGTGAAGGAAATGAACTTGTTTTGTTTGACCTTCTTCCAAGTGAAAATGCGAGCCCGCATGAAGACATGGAAAAGCTTACTGAAAAACAAATTTTATGGAAAGTTATTAATAGACTTAATGAGAGAGAAAAAGAAATAATGGTTATGAGATTTGGGCTTTCTGGTGGTGATGAGTTAACTCAAAAAGAAGTGGCGGATAGTCTGGGGATTAGTCAAAGCTACATTAGTAGATTGGAAAAGAAAATAGTTGTAAGAATTAAAAAAGAAATAAATAAGCTTGCATAAAGTATAAAAATATAATCATAATATTTGTCGAAATATATAAATATATTGTCAAAAAGTGTCATTAAAATGACATTATGAATAATTTTCTTTGTGATGGTTAAAATATTCCTAATAAAAATTATTAGGAGTTTTTTATTATGGGAAAGGTTGTAATAACGGGAGTGGATACTAATCATTTACCAAAGCTTAGCGGAAAAGAACAGGCAGAATTAATGATTAAAATAAAGGCTGGGGATGACGTAGCGAGAGAGCAGTTTGCAGTGTGTAATATGAGACTAGTTTTAAGTGTTCTGCAAAGGTTTAGGGGGAGATGCAATTCAACTGATGACTTGTTCCAAGTTGGGTGTATTGGACTTATGAAAGCGATAGATAATTTTGATATATCTCAAAATGTAAAATTTTCAACTTATGCTGTACCAATGATTATAGGTGAGATAAAAAGATATTTGAGAGATAATAATAGTGTAAGAGTTAGCAGAAGTTTAAGGGATACCGCATACAAAGTTTTAAAGGCTAGAGAAGAACTAATTAATACTAATAGTGAAGAGCCGTCTGTTGATTTGGTTGCTGAATATTTAGATATTCCTGTATCGGAAGTTGCTATTGCACTTGAAGCTATAAGTGAGCCAATGTCTTTAGGTGATCCTGTATATAACGATGGTGATGATACTATTTATCTTATTGATCAAGTAAGTGATAGCAAAGATAGTGAAGAAAAATGGGTGGAGAATATTAATCTAAAAGATGCACTTTCAAAACTAGATGAAAGAGAAAAAGAAATTGTTATGCTTAGATATTATGTTGGAAAAACTCAAATGGAAGTATCTGAAGAAATAGGGATATCTCAAGCACAAGTAAGTAGGCTTGAAAAAAATGCAATAAAAGAGATTAAGAAAGCGTTTTAAAATTCTTTTTTCATTAAAGTAAAAGTTTTACTTTAATTATTGTGTGTCACTATATATGTGAAACAAATTATCATAAATGTATGAGTATGTATGTTATAAAAATATTTTTCAAAAATTTTAAAAAATAGTTGACAAATAAAATTAGATAGCATATAATACTCTTGTTATTCCTCAATAGCTCAATGGTGGAGCAACCGGCTGTTAACCGGTAGGTTGTAGGTTCGAGCCCTACTTGAGGAGCCAAATATGCTCTAAGCGAAATGCTTAGAGCTTTTTGTTTTGCTTGGGAATTTGGAGAATTTGTGATACACTACTATAAATAAAGGAGAAATAAAATGGAATTTAAGAAACAGTTAGAAGCAAAAGATATTATATTGGGTAAGGCAAAACAAGAAGATTTGCATTCAATATATAATAATTATTGGTGTAGTGAAAAGACAGCTAAATTTATGTTATGGATACCACAGAAGAATTTAGCAGAAGCGCAGGATAGATTAGATAGAACAATTGCATTTCAAGAAGATCACCTTGCCTTTATGATTTATGAAAAAGCAACAGGCGAAGCTATCGGTCAAGCAGCAATGATAGAAATAGAAGATGGTGTTTGGGAAGATGGTGGCATTGGAATGGGTGAAAAATGTGTAGGCAAAGGATACGGTAAACAAATCTTAAATTGTTTCTTTGACTATTTATTTGGTGAATTAAATGCTAAAAAGGTGATTTGTTCTTGTCACCCAGATAATATACCATCAAAGAAATTACAACAATCTTGTGGAATGAAATTTACTCACACACAAGAATTTACTAGAAAGAAAGATGGTGTTACATATAATGCCGAATATTATGCAATTACAAAAGAAGAATGGGAAAATTTAAGGGGATTTCAAAAATAATAAAACCTTGAATTCTCAATTTTTACACTTGCAAAGTGTCTTTTTGACACTACTCGAACCGGTACTCGTTCGCTTGTGTGAGTGCAAGCACTCAGCTCACGAGATATATGCTGACGCATATAGACGAGCCCTTTCTTAAAGGAGCCAAATTAAGTTCAAACAGTTTGCTTGAACTTTTTTGTTTTACTTGGATTTTATAAAGTTTTTTGGTATAATACTTAATATTAAGGAGAAAATAATGAAAATAGTTGCAATTGGTGGTGGCGAAAATGGTCGTCCTGGAAAACCGTATGAAGTTAAAAAGTTTGATGAAGAAATTGTTAAAATGACAAATTTATCAAATCCTAATTTTTTATTTATTGCTTTTACACAATCTAGTGCTGAAGGTGCTGAAGATTATTATAATATTATCAATAGAAATTTTACAAACTTGGGTTGTAGTTGTGAGCATTTAAGAGAAAAAGATTTGCAAGATATGAATCTTGTAAAACAAAAAATAAATAATGCCAATATAATTTATGTTGGTGGTGGTAATACCTTAAGACTTATGACCATTTTAAGAAAATACAAGATTGATAAAATGTTAGAAGTTGCTGGAAATAATGACACTGTTTTGTGCGGAGTTAGTGCAGGAGGAATTTGTTGGCATAATTTTGGCAATAGTGATTCCCGTAGATTTACTAGCAATTCCACACAATTAATAAAAGTAACTGGATTGGGTTTTGTAGATGCATTATTTTGTCCACACTATGATGTTGAGAGTGCAAGACAGGAAGATTTAAAAAGAATGATGAAAACAACAACAGGTGTTGCTTTGGCTTTTGAAAATTGTACAGCTCTAAAAATAGATGGCGATAAATATGAAATCTTAAAAAGCAAAGATGCGGTAAATGCTTGGAAATGTTATTGGCAGAATAAACAATATGTAAAAACTCAAATAAAAGAATCTGGTAGTATTGATGATTTGGTAGTAAAAGATTAAACTTCAACCTTTACACTCTCAAAATTCGTAAAATTTGCAATTTTTCACACTTGTAAAGTTTTATGATTTGAGTTGTGAAAAGTGGCTAAAATTTGCCATTAAATAATAATTGCATAACACTTGTGATGCGGATGTGAGACAAAACGGGCTTGAGGAGCCAAAACGAGTTCAAGCAAACTGCTTGGACTTTTTTGTTTTGTGTATAATTATTTGTGTATTTCTATTAAATTTGATACAATTTCAATGTTATGAAATATACGTTTAAACAATTACATAATGAAAGAATAAATTTTTTAGTAATTAATAAAAATAAAGACAATGTTGTAATAAATGGAAATAACAACATTTTACTTTCTGCCCCACACGGAGTATCTCAAGTTAGATTGGGAAAACCAAAGCATAGTGAAATTGGGTCTTTGACTACTGCATTGTTTTTACAAAAGCATACAGACAGTTTTTTAATTGCAAAAACTAAAAATAATTGTGATGATGCAAATTTTGATGAGAAAAGTAGATATAAGGAAAACCTTATAAATTTAATAAAACAACATAAAATAAAATATTTAATTGATATTCACGGATTGGCACCTAATAGAGAGTGTGATATTAATTTAGGCACTCACTTGGGTAAAAATACTATAAGTAATGTTGACTTGTTAGACGATTTGCAACAAAGATTGGTTGATAATAATTTTATTGTTTCAATTGACCAACCTTATATGGCTGGTAGTCACACATTGTCAGGCTCTATTAATAATCAGTTTAATATTTGGACATTGCAAATTGAAATTAATTGTTCTATTACTAATAGGAAAGAAAACTTTGATCGATATAAAGTCCTACTAACAATTTTAACTGATTGGATAAAAAGTATAAAACCTTAATTTTTCAACCTTTACACTCTCAAAATTTATAAAATTTGCAAGTTTTCACACTTGTAAAGTTTAATGATTTGAATTGAAAAAAGTGGTTAAAACTTGCCATTAAATAATAATTGCATAACACTTCTGTTGCGGATATGCGACAAAACGGGCTTGAGGAGCCAAAAATTAGCACAACAGTAATGTTGTGCTTTTTTGTTGCTCAAGTAGTTCTTAACTGATTTCATCAGTTTTGCAACAAATACTTGCAACAAACCTACATTGGTAGTAGGGACCCCGTCACTTCGTGCCACACGTGGTTACCGAATAATACTATAAAATATATAATAGGAAAGCAAATTTAGTAATTAATGTTTATAAAATCACAAAGCAAGTATTCGGACATATATGACCTTACGGTCACATAGACGAGCCCTTACTTAGAGTAACCAAATATGCTCTAAGCAATTTGCTTAGAGCTTTTTGTTTTGCTTGGAATTATATATAAATTATGCTATAATTATTTTATAAGGAGATTAAAATAATATTAATGGAAAACACTTTTAAAAGTTCAAAAAGTGAAAGTCGTGGACTAAAACTCTTAAATCAAGAAATGAAGAATATTCTATCTATAGGAATAAGCACTGGTGGTATTGCCGAATTAAAAATGGCACAAATTTGCCCTAATGCAAGAGTTATTGCAACAACTATTGATGAAAAAGGTTTAGAGTTTTCTAGAGAAAAGCTTGAGCAATATGAAGAGCATAATAGAATTGAATTAAAATTAGAAGATGTATCTAAGCCGATGTCTTATGAAAATAATACTTTTGATTTTGTTTATGCTAGGTTAGTTTTGCATTATTTAAATAAGCAACAATTACAAGATGCATTAAAAGAAATTTATCGTGTATTAAAGCCTGGCGGTATCTTTTTTGTTGTTGCTAGAAATAATAAGGAGTGGGAGTTGACAAAGCCAGAGTTTGTTATTTCTTATGATGAAGAAACAAATATAACTACTTACTATGAACAATGGAAGAAAGAAGTTATAAGAAAGAGACAATTTTTATCTGAAGAACAATTAAAGCAATTATTAAAAGAACATAATTTTATTATAAATAGTCTAGAATCTTATCGGGAATACCTATATACTGATTACGAAAGAACTGAAAAAAACAAATCATCAAAACCTAATTATTTAACTGAATTAGTTGCTACTAAATAGAAAATATTTGTTTTTGAATATTTAGCACTCTCAAAATTCACAAAATTTGCAAGTTTCTATGCTTGTAAAATTTAATGGGTTGAGTTGTAAAAATGCAAGTTTAGATAAATTAAAATGCATAATTGATATAGGTAGAGAAGGTGAAGAATAAATTTTGATTTTCCAACTTGTTCACTTTCAAAATTAGAAAAAGTTGTGAAGTGACTAAGTGATTATGTTGAGTTTTTAATTTTATTATTTAAAGGGTTGTTTTTTTATTTTGTTCGCTTTAAAATCTTAATTTAATTTTATAAAATTTGCCTTTATTTATCGATAAAATTTAGTTTGCATAATAGTGTAATTTTATTTGGCATGAGTTATATTTTGTTAAATATATTTTACTTGACATATAAGTATAAATATGGTACACTTATTGTAATAAACTAGAGGTGGTTTTATGAATATTGATGAAATTTATAAAAAATCTCAAGAGAAAGGCAAAGACATTGAGAGTAGATATAGTGAAAAAATTAGTATAGTTGAAAATAATTCTCAACTTTCAGAAGAAGAAAAACAACAAGTTTATTCGAAACTTCTTAAGAGAGTAGAAAAAGAAAAGAATAGATTAGCTAGATTTAACGAAATCGGTGATTTTGTATTTAGTGCTGCTAGTGAAATTGGTGATGATCAAATGAAAAATCTTGCGTTGGGTGGTGTTGGTTTGGCGTCTGTTTTGGTTGGTTGTTTGGGTTTAGCTACATCAACAACTTTAATTTCTGGGCCATCTGTAGCAAGTATACTTTCGAGTGTTGCTATGGGCTTAGGTGCTGTTAGCACAGGGGTTTCAGTTTTGAATTTTGAAAAAGATGGTGGTAGTATAATGAATAAATTGGCTACCAAACAAATGTATGATCATATTTACAAAAAAGAAGCTCTTGACGAAGTTGAGAAAAGACTAAATGTTTTAGTGAATGAAAATAATGCAGATATGGAATTATAAGGGAAATAACGTTTTATGAATTTTAAGGCAATAACGCTAAGTAATGGAAAAAAATATATTATTACTAATGAGTTAAGGGTGAATAACAAACTATATTATCAAATTTTGTGTGTTGATAATGATAGTGATTTTGAAATAGTTGAAAATAAAAATGATGAAATTGTTTTCATTGATGATGTTTTGTTAAAGACAAAAATCTTAACTGAAATGTGTAAAAATATTCAAGAATAAAAAATTTAATGTTAAATGCTTAGATTAAAAAATTTAAGTCAATAAAAGTGCAACAAACGTTGCACTTTTTTGATAGGATACTATAAATAAAAAAGTTTGAAGATTTCGTGTGAAAATTACTTCAAACTTAATTTTTTTTTTATTCAAAATCTGATTGGTTAAACCAGTCGGGTGGGGTTATATCTTGAGAGTATTTTGAAATATTTATTGTAGATTTATATAGTCCAGAGTAGTCACCATTTTCATGAGTTACAAGATGTAGGGTCATATCTAAACCAATTATGTTTAAGTATTTATCAAATTTAACAACTATTTCAACGCTACCATTTTCTTTATTTTTTTCTTTTTCTTCACCCGTTGAGAAAAGTCCTTCTGCACCAACTCCTAATTGGTCAGCTTTTTCCATGACAAAGTCTACGTATTTAGGCATGTCAACTTTGTTTTTTAATTCAAACTTAAATAATTGTAAATTTTAATAAGTTGAATTTAAAAATTGGGTATTTACATTTGTTATTTGCTGTGATATAATGAATGTACGTAAAAAATGGATGTGGGGTATATTATGATTAAAAAAATTACTGAAATGATTGATAAATTTGAAATTCCGGGCGAGTTTGTTGATTTTAAAATGTTTAAAAGTGGACTTATAAACACTACTTGCTTGGTTACAATGCAAGAAGATGGTGAAGAGAAAAAATATGTTCTTCAAAAGATAAATACAAATGTATTTAAGAAGCCAGTAGAAGTTATGGATAATATTGCTAATGTTACTGCATTTATTAGAGATAAGTACGAAGAGGCGGGATGTGATGCTAGTAGAAGAGTTTTAAATTTTAAACAAGCTCCTGATGGTAATTATTATGTGGTTGACGACAATAATGGTTATTGGAGAATGTATGATTTTATTGATAACTCAATTACTTATGATATTCCAAATGAAAAAGTATTAGAAGGTGCTGGTAGGGCGTTTGGTGAATTTCAAACAATGCTTAGTGATTATCCAAGCCATGAGCTTTTTGAAACTATTCCTAACTTTCATAATACTCCAAAGAGATATGAAGCTTTCAAAGAAGTTTTAGAAAAAGACCCAGTTGGAAGGAAAGATGGTGTTGAGTCTGTAATTAAAGAATATTTGAGATTTGAACATATTGCATGTCAAATGCAAACAATGTTAGACAATGGTGCTCTTCCTTTAAGAGTTACACATAATGATACAAAGCTTAATAATGTTTTAGTTGATGAAGAAACTAATGAACCACTTTGCGTGATTGATTTAGATACTGTAATGCCTGGACTTGTTGGACATGATTTTGGGGATGCGATGAGATTTGCTTCAAATACACAAGCTGAAGATAGTACAGATTTAGCAAATGTTAGAATTGATTTGAATAAATATAGAGCATTTACAAAAGGTTTCTTAGATGGTGTTGGAGATAGTCTTACTAAGACGGAAATAGAAACACTTTCTCTTGGTGCGTTAACTATGACAATCGAATGTGGTTTGAGATTTTTAACCGATTACATTGATGGGGATAATTACTTCGGTACAAAATATCCAGAGCATAATTTAGATAGAGCAAAATGTCAATTGGCATTAGCTGAAGATATGCTTAGAAAATTTAACGAAATGAGAAACATTGTTGAAGAATGTGCAAATGAAAGAGATTCATATTAATAGTATGTCAATAAAAGAAGTTGAAGAAACTTCTTTTTTTATGCTTTTTAACAAAAAAATAAAAACATACATATTATGCCTTGAGTATTCAAAAGGAGGTTAATATGATTTGTTGTACAAATAATGGCAGATGTGGTTGTAATAGATGTGGTGGAACGGTGTTTAATAGATTAGTTAGGGGAATTACCGGTCCAACTGGCCCTACTGGGCCTACAGGTCCATCAACTGGCATAACTGGTCCAACGGGTGCTACAGGTCCAACAGGTCCAATCGGCCCAACTGGAGCAACTGGTCCACAAGGCATACAAGGCATTCAAGGAATACAGGGTATTCAAGGCGTAACTGGACCAACTGGTCCAATTGGATTACAAGGAGTGCAAGGAATACAAGGTCCAACAGGTGCTACTGGTCCAACAGGCCCTGCGGGTATTGATGGTGTGACGGGTCCGACGGGTGCTACCGGTGACATAGGTCCAACTGGCCCAACTGGTGAAATAGGTCCAACTGGCCCAACTGGTGAAATAGGTCCAACGGGTGCTACTGGAGAAATAGGTCCTACTGGACCTACCGGTCCAACGGGTGAAGCGGGAGTTGTAACTCCTGGAGTTGCTGTTGCTGATTTGGATGCAACTGCAGATTTGGATACTGTAATTGCCAGAGTTAATGAATTATTGGCATCGTTAAGGGGTGCTGGACTTATTGAAACTTAAATAAAATAAATTAGGCAAACCGCTTTAGAATATTCTAAAGTGGTTTTTATTTTGTAAGTAATGTTTCGTTTACACTTAAAAATTCACTTTTTTTGGAAGTTTGATATTGCAAATATACAGATAATATGATATAATTTGTAATAATGGAGGAAATATGGAGTTTAAAAGAAATGCAAAATTTGACCATTTAATTATTATGCTTAAAGAGAATGAAAATTTAATTGATACATTGGACTATGATGAATTAGATCAATTTATTACTTATTTGGAAGATTTGAAAAATAACTTAATAGAGAAGAAAGGGGAATAGTGTGGGAAAATTAAAAGATTGGAGAAAAGCGACTTCTGCACAAGAAGTAATTGATTGTCTGAAACAGAAACCATGGGCTAAATCAACTGCGCTTTGCTACTTTTGTGATGTGGCTGATGATGAAAAGATAGTGGGAGATTTGCTTAAATCGGGCTTTTATACGCCAGACGAAGTGGCAAATATGACTAATTATTACTGGTCAAATGCTGAAAAAATAACTCCTGCAAGGCAGTTGGTTGTAGACTTTGCAGATCCAGTATGGCAAAACTCAAATGATGCTGATTTTATTTTTAATCTACCAATGGGTGTGAGATATGGCTTTGCTTTTGGAAACTTATTTGTGCATAAAATGAGATACTTTGAAGAGCATAATCAAGATATGTATTTTGCTCTTATTGATAGGGGTTTTAATGATGGTAGTGTGCAATCTCAAAATAAAAAATTGGCATATGTTGAAATGATTAAGCATTATGATTATTATAAAGATATGATATTGATAACTGCAATTGGAAATTCAATTTTTTATGATATATTGTTATCTCAACGGAATGTTCCTAGTATTTCCAAAGATTTAGCAGAAATGGAAGAGAAACTTGAAAAAGGTATAAGGGGTAGATGGGAACATTTAACTAGTCCACAAGTAATAATGTATAAAGCTACTGAAGAAAATAAGTGGGAAATTTTAGAATTTTTTGCTAAATATAATACAAATGCGTTTTGGGGGCTTATTAAGTACTATTCAACTAAGACAAAATCGCGCAAAAGAGTTACTTTTTCCAATGAAGAAATTATAGAAAGATATGGAAATGTAGACTTAGAGACATTACCAGGATGTTTAAAACAATATGTTGAATTATGTCTATCTGAAGTTGAGTTGGATAAACTAAAAAAAGAAGAAAAAAAACAAATTAAACAATTGGCTGAGACAGACAAAGACAAGTGGTATGATGATTTTGGTGAGTTGAAAACATTCTTTCGAATTGGTAAAATTCCAATTTATTCAAAAGAAGAGTATATCAAAATTGCATACAAGTTGATTAAAGAAAACATGACTATTGGTATGTTTTGTTGGAAGTATGGAATTGATAATGCAAAAGGCTTTGAAGAAATGTTAAATTTACTTGCTGAAGAAGATAGTCATTTTGCTGAAGTGTGGAAAGAACAAAGGTTAGTTAGACAGAAAGAATATATTATAAATGCGAAAAAATTTATTGAAGGTGTTGCGTTTAAAAAATTGCCTGTTTCAGAAATGATAGAGAATTCCACAATGTCTTTTGAAAAATTGCAAGATATTGCAGAAAAATATTATGATAATAAAATTGCTGATGCCTTTACTGCAAATGTAATTAAATATTATTACGATAGATTAAATTGCACTGCTGAAAATAATGTTGAAAAAATTGGTAATATGCTAACTAAAAATGAAGTTAAATTTTTAGTAGGTATAGAAGAGTATGCTGAAATAGTTAAACTAAATAAAAGGCCAAATCTTGCTAAGACGATTAATGATAGAATAAAAACATATGGAAGTAGAAATCAATCGAGTTACATTAGTGGGTTGGTTCATGGTAAAGGGGCAGATAAAATTACTAGAAAACTTGAAAGAGATTATGGTAGTGTATTTGATAAGGACAAGTATAATAAATCCGAAAACTTTATAATGCATAATGGGCAGCAAATAAGGGTAACAAATGAAATGATAGATCAAGCATTTCATTATATAAAAGTACATGAATTGTATCCTAATGACATAACTATGAGAATGGTTATTAAAGCTGTTGCATGTGGGGAAATTGATGTATCAAAAGAGACTAAAGTAACTAAGGCTATGATGAGAGCAAAAGCATTAAAGTTATGTGAAAATGTATATAGTCTTGATAATTATTTTAAAATTATAGACGAAAATTCATTAGAATAATTAAGCAATAAATAAAACAAAACTATTAAATTTAAAGGTAATTTTATATACTTTTTAATTTAATAGTTTTTTCTTTGGTTTGACTATTGAAATTGTAATCGTTAAGTGGTATAATTATTTTAAGTGGGGTGGGATATGATTAATAATATTCAAAAGCTTACAATGGCAATGACATTGGCGTACTTAAGTGATGATATGAAAGTATCTATAGTTAGTATTCCTAAATGTCAAAATAGAAATTTTTGTTTAGTATCTACTTTAGATGATAAAAAACAATGGGTAATGCCTAGTGCAAGTAGTGATAATGTTGATGACTTTTTTTATGATATAGTAAAGAACTTTTATGAAAGTTATTATGGTGAAGAATTGCCAGAATGTAAAAATTTTCATGATACATACAAATATGCAGATAAGTTATTTCATGAGTTTATGTTGCTTGAAGGTAATAGCAAATTGGATGAAGATGCTATTCTTACCAAACTTTCAAATGGTGTAAGTGAAATAGAAAAAGATATGGATTTATCGCAAGTTAATATTGGTAGTGACGAACATAAAGTTCTTATGTGTGCAGATGCATTTACTCAAGGGATATTCTTTTTTTGGTCTTTTAATGATATTAATGAGAAAAAAGGCACTTTAAATTTGGAAGAGTGTTTAAACGAAGTTGAAACTAGTGTTATCCCTGAATTAAATAAAAATAATCCTAAATGGAGAAGTAGAAAAGACACAGATCTTAATGATTTCTGGCTTGAAATAGAACTTTCTAGATATATTGCATATGGTTTGCTTGCACCAAATACCGATTTTGAATTTGTAAGTCAAGCCAAATTTGGAAATCCATTGAACGTTGTTTTTAATAATGGTTTTGAAGATAATAGAATTGGAGTGTTTATTCATAATAAAGAAACAAAATTTGAAGCTTGTAGATTACTAAAGGAAGAAATTTTAAATTCTATTTTAGGTAATAATTTCCAAGATGAGTATTTAGATGTAGACTTGGATAAAAAAGAAGAACAAGTAATTAAACTTCTAAGGAAAAGAAAATTTAATGAAGAAAACATAGAAAAGTTTGTAGACTATTATCTAGGTGAAGGTGCAACAAATGTAAACTTTGGTAGAGATACAACACTTCTTAATACAATTATGCTTAATATAGCGTCATTTTTAGGTTGTAGAAATGATAGCAATATTGATATTTTCAGTGATGATTTCAAAACATCATATCATGAATTGAGTGAAGAAGAAAAAGGTTTTGTTTCAAGAGACAAAACAAAACCTGCTAAAAATATGTGCGAAATAGATGATGTTGTTGCTGACAATTATTTTACTGCAAAATATAAGCCAAAACTTGCATATGACGTTGCGTTTAGACTACAAAAATTATTAAGTGACTTTCATAAATAAGTCACTTTTTTGTTTTAATTTTTATGTTTATGTGGTAGTATATTATTAATTAAGTTTTATTGTTTAACGGGGAGAATGTATGATTATTTTAGCATATGACCATGGGGCATTTGAAAAATTCCAAAAAATCAAGGAATATTTAAGTGGTAAAAACTTGGAATTTATAGAGTTTGCCAGTAGTGAATATGATGCGCTAGATAACTTTACTACCTTTGCAAAAAGTGCGAATGCTCTTGTAAAAGAAGGGAATATTGGTATTTATGGATGTAGGTCTGGTGTTGGCATGAGTATGGCAAGCAATAGGTGTAAAGGTGTTAGGGGAGCACTGTGTTTTGATAAAAAGATTGCTGAAATGTCAAGGAAACACAATGATGCTAATGTCTGTGTTTTGCCATGTGATTATATAACTCAAGACATGGCAATTGAAATTATTGATAATTTTTTAACTACTGAGTTTTTGGGTGGTAAGTATCAAGAGAGAGTGGAAGAGTTGGAAGATATTAATTGACAAAGTTTGATAATTTTTTATCTTCTAAATATTAAACAACTTTCATACCTTATATAAAGGTGAATTATGAGAGTTGTTTTTTTTATAATATTTAGTATGATGATTTTTACTGGTTGTGTAGCGAAAAACGAAAGAGATTTAATAAATAACATGTCTGAAAGTAGGCAATTTATATTTGTTCAAGAAGTGGATAATTTTTCTGTTTCGCTTGTTTGTGGGGCTAGGGAAGAAAAGTATGTTTATGATGGTGTTGCTACACCATTAAAAGATTTTGGTGTAATTACTATAAAAATACCAAAAGATAGTGATTTGAAAAACAAAGATGTTGAGTTTATCCTAAATGTAGGCGATAAAACTTATTCGGGCATATTTGAACACAATCCTTTTGATGAGAGCTTAGTTGCAGATATTGGTGAAATTGTTGAGAAAAAAGATGAAGTAACACTTAATATTAAAAGTATAGATTTTGAAAAGCAATTTAAATTATCTTTGGTGTCTGATAAATGGGAAGTGTCATATCTTGATGTTATTGACATAGTTGTTAAAAACTATAAAAAAGAATTAAAATCTTTTTACAAAGACAATGTTTTTTGTGGTGAAGTGTATGTAAAAATTAAAGAAGGTGAGAATGGTGATAAAAATTATTATTGGTACTTTAATCTGATTTCTCCAGACGGTAATTCTATATCTTCAATTATCTCACCATTGACGGGTGAAATTTTAGCAAGTAAAAGTAGTATAAATAGTCTAAAATAATGGCATTTTTATAACTTTGCATAATATGTAAAAAAATATCAAAATGTGTAATGTCATAATAGTGTTGTCAGTATAGGACAACGCTATTTTTATTTAGCGAAAAACAACCGATATAGGTTCGTCTTAACTGACGAGCCTATATTTTTTATTTGGAGGTTATTTATGGTTAAAGACGATAAAAACTTCATTACTATTGGGGTTCGCATAGAAACCGAAACTCATAGTAAATTGAAAGAACTTGCAAAAGCAAAATCAAAAAGTGGAATTAAACACTCACTTAGCGACGTGATTAGACTTGCAATTATCGGTATTCTTAAGCAAGAAACCGAATCAGAATAGGAGGGAAGTATGGATAAAGAGCTTAAACAACTTAAAAGTATAGTTTATGCAGAACTTATTGAAAACCCTCAAGCTTGTAAAAATGATACAGCTTTAATTATTGGAGTTTTCAAACGACTTGGAATTAACACGGCTGAATCTTATGAGAGTCTTGCAAAACGTGGACTCTTAAGGCAAGTAGAAAACGGTAGTATAACACGCTGCCGTAGAAAAATCTTAGAAGAAAACCCTGAAATGAGAGATAAAGAAGTTACAAGTCTTAGAAATGAAAAACAACAAGACTTTATTGATTTCTCAAGAATGTCAGGAATGTAAGGAGAATACAAATGAAAGTTATTGACTTTATTGAAAAATTTACAGGCACAATCGACGTTTATGATAATTATGTTGAAGAATTAAGTATAGCGTATTGTGGCGAAAAACTAACCGAAGTAGGCAAAGAACATTTTGCTAAAGCTTTACAATTACCGATAGACCATTTTGATACTGAAATTTTAGTTATTGCAGTTGATGAAAAAGGACTTAGCGAAAACGAAGTTGAAGAACGTCTTGCATTGGCTAAAGACTTATTTGAGTCTATTGCAGGTGGTTGCTCGGCTAGCGATTGGGATAAATGGTTTAGTGAAGAATAAAAAACAAAAAGCGATAATAGGAGAAAAAATATGAATAATCAATTAAAAAAGAACTCATCTAAAAAGAAATGTGAACTTAGCAAGAATTTACTTACTAAGCGTTGTGTCATCTAGGTGGGTTCTTTTTGATTAAATAAAAAAACAAAAGGAGGAAGTTTATGACTGAACAAACACAAGAAATTATTGCAGAAGATTTACTAACACATTATTCGCTAGAAGAGGCTAAAACATTTCTTAATAACCTAAGCGAAGAGCAGAGAGAAAGTATTTTGTGTAAAATTTGGACTCTCTATCACTACAAGTTTAGTTTAGTAAGGGAGGTTTGATTATGGCACTTGAAAAAATTAAACTAGAACACAATTCTCCTGAGTGGTTGGCTTTTAGAAAATCAGGAATTGGTGGTTCTGACGCTGCTGCAATACTAGGAATTAGTCCTTTTAGAACAAATGTAGAAGTTTGGGAAGAAAAAGTCGGCTTGAAAATTCCTGAAGATATATCAGAGGAGCCGCAAGTAAAATATGGAAAAGAATCTGAAGACTTACTTGTTCAACTGTTTGCTTTAGATTATCCACAATTTGAAGTTAAGACCGATAAAACAACTGTTTATAGAAGAGGTTTTATGTTTGCGTCTTTAGACGGAGAGTTAAAAAATAAAGAAACAGGAGAAGAGGGAATTTATGAGGGAAAAACCTCAGAAATTAAAAATCATCTACTTATGGATAAGTGGAATAAACAAATACCTGATTACTATTACGCTCAGATTCTACACTATATGCTCGTAACTGATAGAAAATTTGCTTATTGTAAAGGACAACTTAAAACTAAAGGTTCTAACGGAGAACTAGAAATAATTACAAGACACTATCCGTTCTACCGAAAAGACCTGTTACAAGACTTGAAATACTTATACTTGAAAGAAAAAGAATTTTGGGGATATGTTGAAAGAAAAGAAAGACCACCTCTTATATTGCCAAAATTTGAAAGAAACACATTTTAACAAAATTAAATTTGGAGGATAAAAAATTATGTCAAATGAATTAACACTTATTTTGAAAACACCTGTAGAGGAACTTGTCCCTAAAATGCTTGCTTGGAATAATAGTGAGCTACTTGCTAGAGTCGAAGAAACTCTTAAACAATATGAGGGCGTTACTTATGATGATGAAAGTATTGACCTTGCTAAAAAAGATAGAGCTCAATTAAACGCTTTTAGTAAAGCTTTAAATGATGAGCGTATTAGAATTGGAAAGATTTACAACTCTCCATACGATAAATTCAAATCAGAGGTTGATGAGGTTATACATAAAGTTAAAGAAGTTTCTGACCGAATCAATATTCAGGTAAACGATTATGAATTAAGAAAGCAAGAACAAAAACAAAACAGTATTATTGAGTATTATAAAGAAGTTGTGGGCGAGTTCTCAGGACTTATCCCTTATGAAAGAATACACCAGGCTAAGTGGTTAAATGTTTCAACTTCAATGAAATCAATTAAAACCGAAATTGATAACGTTATCGCAAATGCAAGAACTGCTATTGTGGCAATAGAGGGACTTAAGTCAGAAGATGAATCAATCTTAAAAGCTTTCTATTTTAGAACATTAAATCTCCCTGAGGCACTTATGGAAAACGAGAGATTAAAACAAGAAAGACAAAAAATAGCAGAAATCGCAGCAAAACAAGTCGTTCCTGAGGCTGAAGAAGTAAAACCTAAGGAAATATCTGAAACGCTACAAGAAGAGGTTAAAATTGTCAAATTTCAGGTTGAGGGAAGTATTGCTCAATTAAAATTATTACAACAATTCTTAAGAGATAATAAAATAAAATTTACAGCCATTAAGGAGGATAAGTAGATATGGCAAATGCAATCGCAACAACAAATCAAAGAAGTTTATCAAATGAGAAACCTAAATTCTCAGCATTTATGAGCCAAGAGGCTATAAAAAAATTAGTGCAACAAGCTGTAGGTCAAAACGCTCAAAGTTTTACAACAGCTATAATTTCTGCAGTAAGCAACAACCCTGCTCTTCAGGAATGTAACCCTACAACAATCTTGTCTGCGGCATTACAAGGCGAGGCTCTTAAATTAAGTCCTAGCCCACAATTAGGTCAATATTATTTTCTACCTTTTAACAAGAAAGATAAACAAGGAAACATTATTGCAGTCAACGCTCAATTTATTTTAGGTGCAAAAGGTTATAAACAGCTAGCTATGCGTTCAGGACAATATGCAGATATTGACGTTATTGAAATTAAACAAGGCGAATATAAGGGCAGAGATAAAGCTACAGGAAAACAATTATTTGAGTTTATTGAAGATGACGACCAAAGAGAGAATCTTCCTACTATTGGATATATGGCTTACTTTGAATTACTTAACGGCTTTAAGAAAACTGTGTATTGGACTAAAACGAAAATGATAAAACACGCAGATACCTATTCTCAAGCTTTTAGTGCTGAAAAATACGACGATTATATCAATGGTAAAATACCGCAAAAAGAATTATATAAATACAGCTCATTTTGGTATAAAAACTTTGACGAAATGGCTTTTAAAACTTTAATCAGACACTTAATCTCTCAATGGGGAGTTATGAGTATTGATATGCAAAAAGCTTTTGAAATGGATAATTCGGTTATCAATGAAAACGGAGAGGCAATCAACGTTGAGTTTGAAGAAGATAATACTGTTTCTCCTAACGAAACTATAGAGCCTGTAGTTACAAACGTTACACCTGAAGAAAGTGAAGAATTTGATTTCTTTGCTGACGAAAATAAGGAGTAATAATGAAATTTGAGGTTGTAGGTTCTCCTGTTGGAAAAAAAAGACCTAAATTTTCAACAATTCACGGCTACGCACAAGCTGTTAAAGCCAAAGAAGATGTTATATATGAAAATTTGGTAAAAGTTTCTTTTCAGCAGGCTAAAACGGTAGATTATGATTTATTTAACAAACCGATAAAAATGAAAATTACTGCTTTCTTTGCGGTATTAAAGTCTTTCTCTAAAAAGAAAATCGAACAGGCGTTACAGGGCACAATATTCCCTGTAACAAAGCCTGACGTAGATAATATAGCAAAAATTATTTGCGACGCTTTAAATGACGTTGCATACAAAGATGATACTCAAATAGTTGAGCTAACAATAGTTAAGAAATATGCAATGGAACCAAAAGTAGAAATTACTCTTGAAGAGTATTTGTAGGAGGTAACTAATGTCAAATGAGTATTTCCCACACGATTACGGTGCGAGGTTGAGTTTAAGAGGAGTCCGAAAAGACTTTGGGTTAGAGGGTGTTGGTGTTTATTGGTGTATTGTTGAGATATTGCACGAAGAGGGTGGATATATCAAAGAAAACGATATAGACAATATAGCTTTTGATTTACAAGCAAAACCTGAAATGTGTCAGGCAATTATTAACAACTATGACCTATTTGTCAATAAGAAAGGAAAAATTTATTCGGAACGTGTCCTTAAGAACATAAAGAAAAGGGAGGAAATTACTATAGCTCGTAAAAAAGCAGCAGAAGAACGTTGGAAAACAAGAAGTTCTGATACTCCTGAAAGTGAAACTCCACAGCCGTGTTTACCCATAAACAGGGACGATAAAGGTTCTGAAGAATCTGATACTGATGATAAATTCGCAGAAAAGGTGCAGTGGTTTAGAGATATATTAAAACAAAAATGCCAGGAAATAGCGGATAGTTATAATAATGCTTTTGAGTTGCTTGGCGACCCTTGTTTTAGCCTTGAGGAATATCTAAACAATGTTATTGATGAAATAGCTAATAAACGAACTTTAACTATCAATCATAGAAATATTGATACTATTGATTTTCTACAACAACTCGTTTATTTCTTTAAAGATAAAGAAACTATGAACGATTTGTATAATGTAATTATGGAAGTTCAAGAAAAAGCTAAAAAGGGCGAAGTGAAAAATAAACAAAATTATTTAATATCAACCATTTGGAATCAAGGAAAGATGACTTTTAATGGTTAGACGGAGGAAATATGAAAAACAACAATAACAAAATAAATTTAGCAGGAACTGTAGTATCAGAACCTACAACTTATAATTGCTGCGGCGAGAACTTTTATTCTTTCTTGCTATCGGTAAAACGTAACAGTGGAAAGGAAGATATAATTCCTGTAAACATTTCACAATTATTACAGGAAAAAATTACACCAGGAGAAAAGATTGCTATTAAGGGTCAGGTCAGAACATATAACAGGGTTATAGACAATAAAAACAGACTTATTATTACAGTATTTGCTCAAGAAGTTTTGAGTTACGCTGAAGATATTAACAGTGTTGAGATTACAGGGTCTTTTTGTAAGGCTCCTAAATATAGAACTACACCACTAGGACGTGATATTTGCGATATTCATCTAGCTGTAAATAGAGAACGTGGAAAGTCAGATTATATTCCTTGTATTGTTTGGGGTAGAACAGCTGCTCATATAGGTCAACTTAATGTAGGAAAAAAAGTATCTATCCAGGGCAGACTTCAAAGCCGTGAATATGATAAGAAATTAACTGATGACGTTGTTTTAAAGGGTGTAGCCTACGAGGTTTCAGTAAATAGAATTTATGACGCTGACGAAATTAAAGAAGTAGTTGTATGAGTGGAAGTTTATATTTTAAGGATATTAAATTACCTCATAGAGCAAACCACTATTTTCATTTAATACACGAGTCAAAACTTGGAAAATTGTATTATATTCACACCTCAGGCGTTGTTTGTGTTAGGTACAAAAACGGAAAAGAAAGAAAACTTGAGGGCTTTATAAAAGATGATGATTTATATGTAAAAATTGAAAATAAGGCTGTAAAGGTTAAATCTTTAGTTGCTAGAGAAATGTGTCCCAAATACAATTCTCAGCAATACAGTGTAATTTTAAAAGACGGTAACCCTAAAAATTGTGATTGGTATAACATAGAAATATTTACAAAGCAAGAATTAGGAAAGAAAACAGGTATTTTAGCAGGAAAAAATAAAAAGGTTTCCATAAACGGTAAAGTGTATGAGTCTGTTAGGGCTGCAGCAAAAGAATTGTTTGTAAGTTATCAGACGTTATTAGATTATTTATCAGGCAAAGTAAATAAAAGTGTTATACCTAAAAATATAAAAATTAAATATTGTGAGGATAAAAATTATGAATCAAATTAGAATAAATGAAATCGTTTTTAAAAGAATTATGGACGCTGTTAAATGTAGCGTAGCACGTGATGAGTCAAGACCTATTTTAAAATTTATCAAAATAAAAGTTACAGGGAATAAGCTTGTTGCTTACTCCCTTGACGGATATAGGGCTAGCAGAGTTACGGTTTCTCTAGGAGAAAATGTTGATTGCGACTTGTTTGAGGGATATATTAAACCTATTCAAATTAAAGTAAGCAAAAATGGCATTAACGACGTTGTTTTATGTGCTGATGAAATTCAGACTACTGTTCAGGTTAAAACCGAATACGGACTCCTTTCTTATGTGTTCGACAAACCTGCAGGAGATTATGTTGACGCCGATAAGATATATGACGGCGATAGAGAACACGATAGAGAGTTTGCAGTAAATGCTAGATATGTTGTTGAGGCTATGAAAGTAATTGAAAAGACCTCTTTAAATAAAAATAATATGGCAATTATTGAGTGCAAAGAAGACCCAATTAAGCCTATTATAATTCGTTCTAAAGAATCGGACTTTTTAAACGAACAACTTATTTTACCTATTAGAATTTTTAAGGAGGAAGAATAAAGATGACTAATAAAGAATTTGAGGCAAAGTGTATTGAAATTGTAAAAAATTACGCTAATGAGCATTTAGATATTAGTGATAATAAACAAATAACTGAAGAAGACGTCTATATTGTTTGGCAGTGCAAAACTCTTCAAAATAATAAAGCTTTGGTTAGTACTAATCTGCACGACGGTATGTATTATGAAATTACTCTTAATGGAGATAAGCAAGAGATTTATCTTGACGCTTATAAAAAATTTGAAAACAGGTGTATCAGATTTTAAGGAGGCTTTATGACATTAGATGAAGCAAGGAAACACATAGGCAGCATAGTTAAATATATTCCTTTTAAGGGCTGTGATGAATCTCAATGTGAGTATGGAGAAATAACTAGCGTAAACGATAAATATGTGTTTGTTAGATATGGAAGAGAAATTAACAGTAAAGCAACACGACCTGAAGACCTGAAATTATCTTAATTTATAAGGAGATAGTATGAACGCTATTTTAATCAGTATTCAGCCTCAATGGGTTGAGAAAATACTCAATGGCGAAAAGACTATTGAGATTAGAAAAACAATACCAAAATGTAAATTACCTTGCAAAGTTTATATTTATTGCACTAAGAACGAAAGAAAATATTTTAACAGTATTAAGTGTTGTGAAAGTGTCTTAATAGATAGTTTTAGTTTAGGTAAAGTGGTCGCAGAGTTTACTCTTAAAAACATAGTTAAGTTTGATATTGAAAGCATTATATTTATGGGAAAACATAAAGAGCTTATGCAAAAGTCGTGTCTTGGAGGTTTGAGCTTAAGAAAATACTTAGGCAATAAGACAGGTTATTCTTGGGGTATTGATAAGTTAAAAATCTATAAAAAGCCAAAAGCTTTAAGTGAGTTCTATACAATTAAAAAATGTAATTCTTGTAAAATAAGTGGTTATGAGAGTTCTGCTTGCAGATTTGACGAGGACTGTAGAGTCCCTGTTCAAATTGTTAAGCCGCCACAAAGTTGGTGTTATGTAAATGATTTGGAGGAAAACTATGAGTTGTAATGAAACAAAATTTGTAATTAGAGGTTTCTTTGTTCAGAAAAAATATAAGTATTCAGACTTCTTGGTTGCTATGTATAAAAAATATAAGAAGTTTTTAGTAAAACCAACAGAGATAGAAAGGGAAGACGGAAAGATTACACATATCTATTGGGACGAAGACAAGGCTGTTTCTTTAAGAAAAAGGATAGAGGCGGCAATTAAGTATGAACAAGCTACAGGTAAAGCAGGAGATATTGAGGTGCCTTACGTTCTTAATTATGATTATGACACAAAGGTATGTACTGTTGACTGTTTATTAGACTATGAATATGGTGCTGCTAGGCTTTATGGAAGTGTCGTAAATGCAAAATTTATCAACAAAGTTGTTGAGGATATGAAAGATAAATTTGATATTCCGATAGAGCAAATATGTGTTGGTGTTGACACTTATTATAATGGCGTAGATGAATTAGTTAGCATAGCAGACGATAAAGCTATTTTGGGAGGAATCAAAGTTGAAAATAAGTGATTGTATAAATTGTCCTTTTTCAAAAGAGAAAAGGTGGCACTCAACATATAAGCCTGCAGGCTATCATACAATAGGAATTTCACACAGGTATCATTACTGCGAGAAATTTCAGATAAGGTGTTTGCAGGTTAAAAAATGTAGTCTATCAGGAGGCGTGTGTAATGAAAAAATACAAAAGGCTAACCTTTAGAGAGAAAGATTGGGTGGGTGTTATTGACGAAACGGACGGAGTTGTGTCAACTAACTCTCAAGCTGTACACCGACTAGCAAACCTTGAGGACGATATAGAACAAGGAAAACTATCGTATCAACAAGACAATCTTGCAAAAATAAAGAAACTAGAATCTGAAGTTCAGCAAGTTACAAGCAAGTTAAATTTAGAAATTAAACTTAGTAATGGCTTAATGAAAATTAACCACAAACAAAGGCTAAAAATAGAACAATTACAAAAACAGCTCGACTGTACTAATGCTAATTATAACGTATTAAATAAGAAGTATTTAGACGAGAAAAGCAAGTTAAAAATATCTAAATTTGATTCAGTGGCAAGTCTTGAAAAAGCTTATCAGGAACTTGAAAAAGAGTTTACCTTAAGAAATATTAAGCTAGCTCTTTATGAAAAGGCTAAAGACAGTGATTCAATACTGCAAATGTGTGCTACTGAAATTGCAGAGAGAGATAGACAAATAGCAGAGCTAGAGGAATCAAATAAACAACTTGTTAGAAATAACACTCAGACAACGCAAAAATTTGTTTCTGAGCACAATAAAGCTGTAAAACTAAAACAAAAGATTAAAGAAATAACAGGGGAGGAATATTAGATAATGATTAAATGTAAAGATTGTGAACATTGTGTATTTAATGAATCTAAAAATGGTAGAAGTATATATTTCTGCAGACACGCTAAAAGCCCTAGTGTTTTAGCAAGGACAGCAGGTCAAACTGAAATATGTAGAACCGAAAGACGCTCAACTGAATTTACAATAAAAAAGACGCCTAAATGGTGTCCTTTAAATATAGAAAAAGAAGAACAGGAGGGCAAAAGATGAATAGTTATAAATTAAGTTACAATGTTTCCAAAAAAAGAATTAACGACCTGATTCATAAGGGCTTAGAATATGAAAAAGAACATAATATTGCTCAGCCTGAAAAGGAAACAATTAGAACTCTAAAAGATTACCAAATTAAAGTGCTAGAAAGAGCTCTTGAGCTAGCTTGTAGTAATAGTAATTTTCAACAAACCTGTGATTTTTGCGAATATAGGGAATACAGCGGAAGTGGAGATTGTCCTTGTTATTGTGAAACTGAGCAAGGTTTTGAGGAAAGGCAGGCAATAAATTATTTTAAACAACAGGCAGAGCGGGAGGTTAAAAATGAAACTACCAAATGACATAATTAAAAGCACTGATTTAGAGAAAGCAAAAGATAGAATTATACACGAATTTGAGTGTATTGACGGTAAGTTTGTTCATCATTATGTTTTGGGTGGCGAACATATATTAACAAATCAGGAAATAGTTGACTGTCTTAACGGTCTTGCAACTATTGACTGCGACTTACAAACAGCGTATGCCTACATAAAAGGTCAGGAGCAAAGTAAAAAATTGTTAAAACACCAAATAG
Organism: Clostridiales bacterium; assembly: GCA_015055815.1. GTDB lineage: Bacteria > Bacillota > Clostridia > Christensenellales > UBA1242 > UBA11490. Next base: position 332,078 of record SVHM01000001.1, on the reverse strand, counting down.
CAGTTTTAGAAAATGCTTTAAAGTTGGCTTGTGAAACATTTTGCTCTGGTTCACACCCTGAAATGCGGTTAGAAGTTGAAAACTTTGCACTAATAAGCGGCGTTGAAAAATATTTCAAATCTCAAGCAGAAAAAGAGGCGGAAAACCTATGAAAATATATGTAGATGAATTTCCTAGAAACTGTGCTTTTTGTCCTCTTTGTAATGCAGATTATAAGGGAGAGCTTTATTGTAAGCAGCTTGACGCAATGCTAAAAGAAGACAACGTTATAACTGATTATAAAGAAAGAAAAAAGAACTGTCCGTTAAAACTTATATCTAAAATAAAAAATAACAAATAGGAGAAATAGAATGAATAAGATTGAAAATTATTTAATAAACAAAGGAATAAGAACTCAATACAAAGGCTTTGACTGCCTTGTAGAGGCTATTAAGCTAGTGCAAAAGGATAGAAGCTATAAATATAACATTACGAAAAGATTATATCCTGACGTGGCTAAAACTCTTGACGAAACAGCTAGTAAGGTAGAACGTGCAATCAGACACGCAATATCTAAATCAAAAGTTCTTAATATGACTAATGGCGAATTTATTTCAAGAGCAGCTTTAGAACTTAAGGCTAGTTAGGAGGCGTTATGGCTAAGAGTTGTAGAGAATATATTAAAGAGCTTAAAGAAGAGCTGAAAAAGACGCAAATCGAGCGAGATACATATAAGTCTGAATACAATCTAGCAATAGCTGCCAACAAACAGCTTGCAGCTAACAATGCTAAGACCTGTATTAACTGTCAAGAGGTGGCGGAGGACGACATAATGTGTATCAAATGCCACGAAGAGATTGTAAAGCGTTTAAGATTATTATTATTTGCTGTTGTAAGAAATTCAACAGTTGCCCCTATAGGTTATCAACTTAAAAAAACTGAAGAGGAAATAACAAATAAAACATTTGAAACAATCAAGGACGCTGAAAAGATTGTTGATTTTGAAAAGATGAGGAAGTTTATGAATCTTGCCTCAGAAAAGGAGAATCGTTATGACAATTAAAAGTTTTTGTATTTTAATTTTAATTATTTGTGTGAGTTTTGCTTGTGGGGTTATTTCACTTGCTGCAGGTAAACTAATCGCACTCTGTGCAGGTTTATTGCTTGGTGGTGCAGCTATATTAGCCGCCACCTTTACAATTTATCTAGTAAGCCAGGAACGAAGTTTAAAGCGAACAAAAGAAGAGCTAGAACCCATTAAGAGTACCAGGAATAAAAATGGAAAATCGAAAAGAGTATAACTGCAAGAATTGTGTAAACAAAGGCAGCAGATTTTGTGCTTTCTGCACTACAGTTGTTTCTCCTAGTAATAGAACAACAAAACCAACAAATTACAAAGAAGAGCCAAACACAGCTTTCTTGAGAATACGCCTAAATATAAAAGAGCCACCTTTGGGAATAAAGCCACGCTATATTCACGAAGAAGAAAGAGCTATTGAGCTTGGCGAGGCGATAAATAGATATACAAGAGCTAAATTCCCTATCCCTATAGAGTGGGTAGAGGAATATAACGAAATTAGAGCTAGATTAAAAAAGCGAGATGATGAACGTTGCGGCGGCAATATACCACGTTAAAAGGAGTTAAAAGTTATGGCAAGACAAAAAGCATATTTTAAGTATGATATACCTACAAGTGTAGTAGATATTGTTAAAACTATATGTGTAGATTATAATCGCAGAGAAAGAGCTATCAAATATGGAACCATTACAGGCGAAGTGTTAGCTAGATATGTTGAGCTTAATGCTATAATTGATAAAGCCCTTGAAGATATTGAAGTGGGTGTCAGAAAGTGTCTGATAACCGATATTCAAAAAAAGCGTGGTTATTACTTTTCTGACGCACAATATTTAATGGCAAAATGCACTTATTATAGTCGCAAAAGAAAGTTTATATTCGATATTGCCAAAAGCCTCGCCCTACTATAATATATATTATTACTATAGTATGTTATGTAATTTAATGTAGATATAAATATATATTATATAATAATAAAGCAAGTGCACTCTACTTAGCACAACAATAAATAGGGACTAAATAAAGTAACTTGTGTGCTAATATAGATAATAGTAAATGTGCCATATATCCATTGAGATTAGAGCCCTTATATTCCAACACGGAGTATTTGGGCTCATTTTGTTTTTATAAGGAGAGAAATGAAATGAGTCAAAAAAAAGAATCTACAGTAAAAGGAAAGAGAAATAGTAAAGGTCAGTTTCAAAAAGGTAACACTGAGGGGAAAAAGTTTGAGAAAGATAATGAGGTTGCTCTTAAGTTTAAAGAAGAGTATTGCGACTTAATTATTGAGTATTTTAGCAAGCCTCCTACAAGAGTAGAATACAAAGAAACTTATTATAAAGGCGAACTTACCTCAAGAACACCTATAATTTTACCTGAAGAGTATCCAACGTTTGAAAGATTTGCAGCTCAAATAGGTGTATCTACAGGGACTCTGAAAAATTGGTGTGAGAAGAACCGACGTTTTGCAGACTGTTACGCACGTGCGAAAGAGATTCAGCTAGGTAAACTTACGTCAATGGCTGTAATAGGTGTATATAACCCTATATACGCAAAGTTTGAAGCAGTTAATAATCACAATCAGAAAGATAAGCAAGAAGTTGATACAAAGGTTACAGGTGCTCCTGTAGATGAAAAGACCTTAAAGCTTATTGAGAGAGTGGAGAAAAGGTTAAATGCCGAACCAAACAAAGATAACGGCTAAGAATTATACTGAGTATATAGACAAGATTCGTAAAGCCGAATTTGAGTATTGCAGAAATGACGTAGTTTATTGGGCTAACAATTATTGCGTAATAGAAGATAAAGACTCTCCTAATATTATAGAACAATTCCGTGCTTGGGACGCACAAAACCAGGTCTTAAGAGAATTTGAAGAGAATAGGTTAAACTTAATACTGAAAGCTCGACAAATGGGTATTACGTGGCTTGCAATATATTATTGTACACACGATTTAATATTCAATCTAGGACATACAGTCGTTGCTCTATCAAAAACTGAGGACGACGCAAAAGAGTTAGTAAGGCGTATGAGTGTCGTTCTCGACAATATGCCTGAAATATTGCTAGGTGGCGGCTTGACGTATTATAAGACTGCAACAGCTATTACTATCACAAATAGCAAAGGCAAGCTTATATCAACGTTTAAAGCTTTCCCTGCAAGCCCTGCAGCAGGACGTTCCTTTACAGGTAATATTCTGCTTTTGGACGAGTGGGCGTTTCAGGAATATGCTGAAGAAATTTGGACTTCTGCATATCCAACAATCAACCGTCCAACAGGTGGTAAAGTTATCGGTTTATCTACAATTAAAAAAGGTACACTTTTTGAGAAATTGTGGCTAGAAGATAACGCATTTCATAAGATATTCCTCTCAGTGTTCTCTGACCCTCGTAGAACACTTGAGTGGTATGAAAGTACTGCAAAAGATTTGGGAGTTAAGGTTAAGCAAGAATATCCTCGTACAGCTGAAGAGGCTTTGAGTAATTTAGGTGGAAGTTATTTCAACGAATTTGATTATAACGTTCACACTTGCACACCTTTTAAAATTCCTGAAGATTGGTCTATTTATAATACTATGGACTATGGTCTTGATATGTTTGCACATTACAAGATTGCCATAGATAACGAGAAAAATGTATATGTATTTCACGAGATATATAAAAGTGGCTTAATTATATCAGACGCTGCAGCAGAAGTTAAAAAAGCTGAACTTGTTGAGCTTGATGACGGAACTGTAGAGAGTTGGTATAGTCCTCGTATAAGACTTGCTCCTCCTGATATGTGGAATCGAAACCAGGAAACAGGAAAGAGTAGGGCGTTAGCTTTTTCTGAAAATGGTCTTGACTTGGTACAATCAAATAACGATAGAGAGGCAGGGTGGCTACAGGTTAAAGAGTTGATGAAGATTATCACTCTTCCTGACGGAACTAGAACAGCTAAATTAAAGATATTTAGAAACTGTCCTAATTTAATCAGAACTTTACCACAGCTGCTAATTGATGAAAAGAATTATAACGATTGTGCTAAAGAGCCTCACGAACTAACTCACGCTCCTGACGCTCTGAGATACTTTGCTATATATTGGACTCAGCCGCCTGAATCTAAAGTACGTAAAAAGGTCAGATATAGACCAGACCAACTAGAAGATTATTATAACGCACGTACTGAAGAAGAAAGGCAACAAATAATAAAAAGATATGGAGAACCTGAACTATGAAAATAGATTTAAGTAATACAACAAAGTTAGCGTTCTTTCAAGACTTATATCGCACAGCAAGAAATCAATCTGAAGAGCTATACGAGAAGATTGAAAAATATGTTAAACAATATAAGGGAGATGATGAAATTGACGGCTCAAACGTTAAAGCGAGTTATGTAAGAAATATTACATACGAGCTAATTGAAAGCCAGGTTACAAGCTATTTGCCTAACCCTGCTGTATCTCCTGAAATGTATAGTGAGAAAAATGAAAGAAACGCTAAAAGTATTGAAACGCTGTTAAAAAACAAGCGAAACAAATTACCTTTTGAGAAGTTAAATGATATTGATGAAAGGTTTAACCCTGTTTATGGTGGCTCTATATGGCTTGTAGAGTGGGATAATTCTATTACCACTCATAACACTGTGGGAGATATTAAGCTTAGCTGCTTAAGCCCCAAAAAGTTTACAGGACAACCTCATATTTACGATATAAAAGAAATGGAATATTGTTTCATTGAGTTTGAAACAACCAAAGATGATATAGTTCGTAGATATGGTGTAACGCCTGCTGTAGCAGATGAAACCGAATCAGATGAAAATGCAGATGAAGATACAGCAACTTTGTATGTTTGTTATTACAAAAACGACAAAGACAAAGTTTGTCAATATATTTGGTCTGCAGATACACAGTTGTCTGATATTGAAGATTATTACGCACGTAAATATCAAGTTTGTAAACATTGTGGAAAAAGAAAAGAAATTTGCACTTGTGAAAAACCTGAATATGAATTGATGAACGAAGAATATGAAGAGTTAGATAGAGATATTGCTCTTTCTGACGGCACAATTCTTCCTGCTATGTGTGTGGTAGTTAAAGACGGACAGGTTGTTACTGAAACACAAAAACAACAAGCTATAAACCCTGAAGACGGCAGCGTTATGTTAGAAGACGTAGAGGGTGTATTATTACCTAAAATGATAGACGTTGAAGTTCCTAAAATGGAAAAAACAAAACTTCCGTTCTATACTCCAAATATTCTTCCTGTAGTAATTCGTAAGAATATATCTGAAGAAGATAATCTACTTGGGCAATCAGATTGTGAGGCTATCCGCCACCAACAACAAGGCAGTAATAAGATTGAAACTAGAATAGTTGAAAAATGTATAGGTAGTGGGGTATTCCCTATGGTTCCTGAAAGCTTTAGTGGAGAGTTAGATAATTCTTTGTGGAAAAAAGCTTTTAGGACTAACCAGGCAAACGCAAAGCTGTTTGGTAGAGTTGATTTACAGGTTGATATTTCAAGAGATATTGCAGAGGCTGATAGAATCTACGACCAGGCTAAACGTATTCTTGGTATTTCTGACAGTTATCAAGGACAATATGATAGTTCTGCACAAAGTGGAAAGGCTAAACAAATACAAGTTAATCAGTCTGCAGGTCGTCTTGATAGCAAGCGTAGAATGAAAAACGCAGCTTATGCAGAAATTGACCAGATTATTTTTCAATATTATTTAGCTTATGCTGATGAGCCACGTCCTGCAGTTTATATTGACGAACAAGGTAAAATGCAAAACTATATATTCAATAGGTATGATTTTATTGAACGTGATGACGCAGGAGAGTGGTATTACAATGATGAATATTTGTTCTCTACTGACGCCTCAGTTGACGTAGATAAGCAAAGAGAAGTCTTGTGGCAAGAGAATAGGGCTAACTTCCAACAAGGAGCTTATGGCGACCCTAAGTCATTAGATACATTACTTATCTTTTGGCAAAATATGGAACGCACACATTATCCTTTTGCTCACGACAATGTTGAAAGAATCAAAAAAATGATTGAAAAACAACAACAAATGTTAGCTATGCAACAACAAATAGACACTCTTACTAAAGATAATCAAAACAGGCAAGAATATGAACAATATTTGTTGTCTAAATTACAAGGAGGAGTAAATAATGGCACAAAATAAGAAAAACGAATTAGATACAACGTATCAAACAAACCTTAAAGCTAATGCTAATACTCCAAACGTACAGCCAACGCAGGAAATTAAGCCTGTAACACTTGACACAACATATCAGGGTAACACAGAGGCTTTATATGGGGGACATAATGGCTCTTGGTGGCAAGAACAATATTCTTCTCAAAGTAATGACGTTACAAGGAATATGATTAAAAAGGCTGCTGATTATTACGGCTACAAAATAGATGAAAGCTTAATAAACAATCAAAATTTATCTTTTGGAGATAGATTTAAAAATGCAATCTCTGCAGGTGTAACTTATGCGAATTATATTTCAGACAAAGCAGCAAGCAGTAAAAGTGCTGCCACTACTACTTTAGGCGAAAACAATAATAGTTCAAAAGTTGTTACTTATGCCAGCAATCAATCTCAAACGCAAGAAAGCAATAACGCTACTCCTGTTGCGACTAACAGTGAACCTGTTGACAGCTACGAGGAGTTTTTGAGAAAGAGGGCTGAGGGTTATCAGGAAAATTATGATAAGCAAATTCAAGCTATTGAAGAGCAAAAACAACAAGCTCAAGAAATGGTGGAGTTGCAACGTCAACAAACTGAACAAAATGCAGAGAACGAAAGACAAAGAAATATAATAGACGCACGTTCTAGTTATGAACAAAACAAAGCCACTGCAGGAGCTAATGCTGAAGCTTTAGAAAGTATGGGACTAAATCAAAGTGGATATAGTGATTACTTAGAAAGTAAAGCTTATGCAACTCAAAGAGCAGAAACGCAATCTGCCAACGCTAATGCTGAGGCTATAAAACAAGACGCTAAGTATATTGCTGACTCAAACAAATTAGAGATAGAGCAAAATGCTAGTCAAAATAAGCTTGACGCAGAAATGACTTATGCAGAAAATATGTTAAACAATGACGCAGCTATCGTACAGTATAAAGAACAACAAGAAAAAGAGAAGAAAGCTGCTTATTCTGAATTGTTATCTTATGCTAATAATGGTGCCTATACTAAAGAACAGTTAGAAAGTCTTGGTTATAAATATGGCTTGTCTGAAGAAGATATTACAAGTCTTGGGGACGCAGCTATCAAGTACCAGGAAAAACAAGACAAAGAAAAACTAGAGAAGAAAGCTGAAGATATTAGAAGTTATTATACTGCTCTATTAGACTCTGCAAACTCAGGAGAATACTCTGCTGAACAACTTGCCTCTCTTGGTGCCGAATATGGTCTTAGTGATAGTCAAATTGAAGACCTTAAAACTGCCGCTAACACCTATATTGTTAATAAACAAGATAAAAACTTTAAGGAATTGATGAGCAAAGTAGATATGGAGGGCTTTGATAGTATTAAATCTGCTTTAAAAAATGGAGATATTTCTCAAGAGCAATACGATACCATTGTTGCAAAATATCAATCTAATTACTACGAGTCTTACTCTTCAATTATTGAAAGCGATTTCGGTTCTGCAAATACAGGCGAAATTGATAGGGCTTTAAAGAGCGGATATATTACTCAAGAACACTATAACAGTCTTAAGACCAAATATAATGCAGGCGTATCTAGTGCAATATCTGCAGCGTCATTATTCTATCTAAACGGAAGTCTTGTTGATGAAAGCACAGCAAAAGCTGTAAAAGAAAAACTTTTCTCTACAGGCTGGCTTACTGATGATAATAAAAACAAAATCAATAGTCTTTATGATTCTGCTTTTACTAAAAAAGATGACGGAGATGACGGCGGCGGTGGTTGTTACACAGGGGACACCTTAATAACTATGGCTGACGGCACTCAAAAAACTGTAGATAAGTTGCTTGTTGGAGATAATGTTCTTGTCTTTAACCACGAAACAGGCAGTCTTGACTCTTCTCCTGTTTCATATATTTATTATGATTCTGAGAAAGAGTATGACGTACTTAAGTTAAAGTTTGACAATGAATCAGAAGTAAATGTTGTTTACGGACACGGTTTCTTTGATATTATTCTTAATAAATACGTTTTAATAAACTCAGATAATGTTAAGGACTATATAGGACACAAATTCTATTATATTAGTCAAGAAAACAATGAGTTTAATAAACAAGAAGTTTGTTTGGTAGGATATGAAACATATAAAGAGAATACTGATTGTTACAGTGTTATTACGGCAAATCATTTTAATAGCGTTTCTAACGGAATATTAACTATTACTGATGACGGTAACCGTCCTGCAGGTTTATTAAAAGGTTTCTATAATGTGTTTGATTTAGATGATAATCATCAATACATAAAGGAGTCAATGCAGGAAGACATAAATAAATATGGCTTACTTCCATACGAAAGCCTAAAAGATTGCGTTTCAGAAGAAATATTTAATGCTTTCAATGGTTCTTATCTAGGCGTTGCTATAGGAAAAGGTCTTGTAACGCTTGATGAAGTTAAGGGTTATATTGAAAAGTTTTTATAAAAATCAAGTAATAGGAGTAAATAAATGAAAACACTATCAATGATTAAACAAGAAAATATGTATAAATCAGGTGCGTCTTCTTTATTGTCTAATAATCAAAAAAACACAGCCCTTTCTAGAATTGAAGAGAAACAAAAACTAGAAGAAGAATCTTCAAAAAATAAAGGTGGTTTCTTTGGTGGTCTTGGATATACTTTTGAAAAGCTAGGACTTGGGTTTCTAAGCAGTATTGAGGGTATATGGGACTACTCTGCAGGTGGTTTAGCTAAATTGTTTGGTGCTGATGATTGGGCTGAACAACAATTCGCTAATGATTGGGTAGATTATAATCACGCTGATGATTGGTATAACCCTACTGAGGGTTGGAAAGTTGCAGGAGATATAGCAGGTGGTATAGGTACAAGCTTACCTGCTATAGTTACTGTAGCTGCTGCAGGGGCTATAGCTGTTGCGTCAGGAGGAACCTTGTCTCCTGTAGCAGCAGGCTTAATTTCTGCAGGTATTGCAGGCTTGGGAGCTGCAGGTAATGCTACAAAAGAGGCTTATCAACAAACAGGCGAGCTTAGTGGTAAAGAGTTTGGATATGGTGCTTTGGTTGGTGTAACTGAGGGTGCTATAGAGGGAATTTCTGCAGGTATTGGCGTTGGTACAGGTCAAGTAGTAAAAAATATTTCTAAGTCTTTTGGTAAAGAAATTGCAACTTCTGCTACAAGGCAAACTTTAGGTAAAGCTATAGTTAAAGGTTTTATTGGGGAAGCTTTTGAAGAGGGTGTTGCAGAATTAGTTTCTCCTGTATGGGCTAGATTAACTTATGACCCTAATGCAAAAGACGCAACGTTCCAGGAGATAGGATATGCTGCGTTAATAGGTGGCTTAAGTGGTGCTATTATGGGTGGTGCTGACGTTTCTCTTAGAAATATTGCAAGTACTGCTAGAGGTAGCAAAATTGCTGCAGAAAACAAGCAAAACGGCGTATTAGAAATGGCAAGAGAGTTAAGTGTTTATGAAAAACAAAATAACACTCAACTTGAATCGTTTGAACTTGTAAATAACGTGTATAATGAATTACAGGCAAGTATGAAAAAAACAAACGGAACTATCTCCACTGTTAAACAAAAAATGTTGCTTGGAGTGCTTGAAAAGGCAAATACGACGGCTGTGTTCTCTCCTATAGTTAATAAAAGTGCTATGAATATCGTAAATAATGCAGAAGTTATAGCTGAAAGACTTACTGCATTTGGATATACTGACGCAAAGGGCAACCCATTACAATTTACTGCAGAACAAATACGTCAAGGCGTTGATATGAACAACCCTAAGTCTTTCTCTAAAGCTTTAAAAACTAATGATATTTTGAGAAGCTTAGCTGTTGCTGACGCTACAGGACAAATATCAATCAATGCTGCAAAGTTTAAAGAGTCGGTTCTTATGGGGCAACAATTAAGCTCTCAGGTTGATTTAAACAGGTTTATTGAAACAGCTACTGAATCAGAACTTCAAGCTGTTGGAGAAAAACTTGGTATTGATAATTGGGAAACTATAACCAACGACCAACTGTTAGATAAAATTACTCAGTTTGTTGAAAATGACGGAGTAGAAACTTATAAAAAAGAACGTCTTATTATCAGAGAGGCTGAAAATATAGCTCCTGATACAGCAAGAAATTTGCCTAAAGTGGTAAATATGACTGCAGACGGTGCGGCTAGATTTATTCTTGATGATAGTCAAATGGCTATTATAAAAGAGGGCAATATATATAGAACTTACGATTATACTAGCAAAAGATTATCGAAACCATTAACAAAGCAAGAATTAAACAAGCTAATCAGACAAATAAACAAACAAAGAGGTCAGGTGGCGGCTGAGGTTACTAAACAGCTTGAGCAAGAATCTGAACTTAAAAAACAAGCTGCAGAGCTTGATTCTTATGCTAGAGAAAATATTTCTAACTATAACAATCTTAGTGCAGCTAATCAAAGTATGGTTAGAGCCGTCATCAGACAAGGTAGGGCTGCAGGTGTATCTGAAGACTTTGTTCTTACAGCCGCAAGAGTTGCCGCACGTTCAGGGTTAAATATTGTATTTAACAAAGAGGCGTCTTTTGTTGCAGCAAATGGAACTTTTGCAGACGGTGCTATTGATTTAAAGAATAATAGAATTATTATTAACCCTGAATCTAAGAATAGAACAGGAGAAATGATACTTATTCACGAACTAACTCACGCTATCTACAATTTACAAAATGGAGTATTGCAGGTAGCAGAGGGCTTGGAAACAATGTCTGCAGAAGAAAAACAAGCTATACGTAAAAGGTATTCTAAAATCGGTAAAAGTGGAATTGTTGAAATCTCTGACGAGATAAATGCACACTTTGCAGAGCAAACACTTTCAAATAAAAATATTCTTGAAAGGTTGGTTGCTAAAAAACCTACAGTAAAAGAAAAAATACTTAATTTCTTTAAAAGTTCTTCAAAAGATTATAAAGAAGACGTCAAATTAACAGGTGCTGCAAATAAATTATTTAAGCAGTATAAAAAATTGTTTGATGAGTTTTCTGCACGTAATCAAGGAACTAATGCTGTAGAAACAACAAAGACGAATCAATCAAAGGAAGCTTATGCTCTTGCAAAAGATGAAAAAAGTGGATATAATAATAAGCAATTAGACGGAATAGAGGAAAAGGATATTCCGATTAAATTGCAAAACGCTATTATTGATTATACTGCAAAAGATATAAATAATAGATTAAAAGCGATTCAATCTTCAATTAAACACAATGAAGACTTATTAAGAGAGGCTAAGGTTCCTAAAAACCTAATTCCAATGTTTGAAAAAGATTTAAAGGAGTTAAAAAATGAAGAAAGACAGTCCTTATTACAACAAAAAGCAATCGAAGACCAAACAAGAGCCTATAATAACAACAATCAGCAAAAATGGAGACTACCTGAGCCTTACTCAGAGCGACTTCGAGAAATATCACAAGGCTTCAGCCTCCAGGAAAACTCAGAATCAATAGGCTTTTTAGTTAGTGTTATAAATTACGCAAAACTATATAAAACCTATGATTTAAGAAAAATTACTGACGGATATACTGTTGGAAATTTAGGCGAATCTATTAGAATTGTTGACCCTAGTTGTTTGCCTAGAAATTTAATAGACATAAAAGAAGAAAATTCAGAGTTTGGAATAAGAACGTGGTTTTTTGTTGACCCTAGTTATCAAAGTGTTGACGTCGGTGGTTTTTATGTACCAACAACCGATAAAATGTTTTTATTGCTTGATGAGATTGCTCCTTTATTTAATACTACTAATAGGCACGAGAAAACACATTATTTTGAATCTGAGTATCCTGAATTATATAAAGCTTACAAAAATGAAATAGGCAAGGTGTTGACACAAAAAGAAAAAGACTTTCTTTATGAAAAATACTATTCTGGTTATAAAAAAGAATATGACTCAATTCCTGTTTCAAGATTTGAAGACTATATTTGGGGCGAAGTTTATGCAAACATTTATTCATTGAAAGATATATCTCATATTAAAAATAAGCAAGGTATTTACAAAGTTAATGAAGAGTTTGACGCAAGGCTTAAATCAGAGTTTGGTATAGAGCACGAAATAATGTATGCTCTTCCTGAAGAAGATTCTAACGGCAATAAATTGTCTGAAAATCAACGTAAATTCTTTGCGGACAGCAAAGTTGTTGATGAAAATGGGAAATTATTACCTGTTTATCACGGAACGGGAAATAATAATTTTACTATTTTTGATATTAAAAAATCAAAGTCAACAGGCTTATTAGGTCAAGGTTTCTACTTTACAAGTAATTTATCAGAGGCAACAGAGAAATACGCTAAGAAAAATGGGCGTGTTATATCTGCTTATTTAAACATTAAAAAACCTCTTGAGGTTGATTTGGTGCATAAATCTTCTATTATAAGCAAGTTAAGAGATGAGTTTGGAGGAACTTTTGACGTTGATTATTATGTTTATAGTGCTAGATATAGAGATAGGGTTGATACAAAGCGTTTGTTGGAACTTATAAGGAAACAGGGTTATGACGGAATAATAAACAAACAAAAAGGTTATTATGTTGCTCTCGACTCTAATCAAATTAAAGAAACAACAAACACCAGTCCAACGTCTGATAACGACATAAGATATGCAATTCCAAATAGAGACTCTTACGGCGACGCTCTTAGTGATGAACAAGTAAAATATTTTAAAAATAGTAGCGTTCTTGATGAGAGTGGTAGGTTGTTGGTTTTATATCATCAAACAGGTTCAGAGTTTACCGTTTTTGATACAAATAAACAGGGGGCAGGTCATAGTGATTATGAAATGCCGCACGGTATATTTTTAAAGCCTACCGCCGCCAACATAGGTCTTAAAGGCGATAAACAAATGCGATTATATGCAAATATCACAAGACCTCTTGTTTTTATGAACCGTGAGCAAGCACAAAGCTATTGGCGACAAAATATAGAGGGATATGATTCAATAATTAACGAAATTGCCGACAATGACAAAAAATACAATGAGCTGTTTGAGGAATATTTTTCAGAAAAGCGTCTTGCACGACGCAAGGGTTTACAGTTTTCAGAATTAACCGACGAGCAACTTGATAGCATTATCGAAGAAAGCACAAAAATGTGTGATGAGGTTTTGAAAGAGTGGCGTTCCGAAAATAGCAAGGCTGATAAAAGAGCTAAGGAGCTTATAGACAATTATTTGCAAGATTCAGGATATGACGGAATACATATCTTCGAGGATAGAGGTTCATTTGGAAGAAGTGTTGAAACGTGGATAGCACTTAAACCAAATCAAGTAAAAAATACCTCTAACTTTAAACCAACAAATGATGATGATATTCGATATGCGTTAATTGAGGTTGATTCAGAAAACAACACTCTCTCAAGCGAACAAATTGAATATTTTAAAAAATCTAAAGTGGTTGATGATTTAGGTCGATTGCAAATAGTATATCACGGCACAAATAACAACTTCTTTACATTTAACAAGGCTCTAATTGGTACGAATACAAACAATCTAGGAATTTTTGGAAACGGTTTTTATTTTACAAATAATAAAACACTTGCAAAAACTTATAATAGAAAAAATGGCTCACTTGCAAAAGACGGCTCAGGGCAAATTATGGAATTATATATAAACATTGAAAAACCGTTTATATATACCGACAAAAACGCCGCAAGTATAGCTAAAGATTTAAGCTTTCCAAAGAATAGAATTAAAAACAACGTTTTATTGCCTATAGTTAATGCAAAAGATATATTGTCGTTTACAAAATCGCTAAAAGATAGTGGGTATGACGGTGTAATATATGATTACGGAGACGGAACTAAAGAATATGTTGTGTTTGACCCTAATCAAATCAAAAGAGTTGATAATAAAAAACCTACACTTAATGACGATATTCGTTTTGCTCTACAAGAAGATGAAAATCAAGCAGTTGGTGGCTTATCTAAAGCACAAAGAGCTAAGTTTGTTGCAAATAATACCAGGTTAAAAGTATATTCTAAGCTTGACGCAACTGAAGTTATCAATAGTATTATTGATGAAAGATTGGTTCTTGACGATAAATATGGTGTGTTGAGTAAAAAAGATAAAAATGCAGTTATTGATAGATTATTTACGAAACTAAATAATACCTCTGAGGGTTATAGAAGTGGCGTAGCTTTAAGTATTGCTGACTATATAATCGAAAGGACTGTTTTGCAAGATATGTATGATACTGCTGATTATTCAGACGAGATGAGAGTATTAACAGTGTTGCGTAGTTATATGCACAATATTGACCTGAGTGGAATACAGGGCGAAATACGTCATAAATATGACACAAAAAATTCAATCAATTTAGTATGGGGTAGCAAAACTAGCAAACAAACTCCTGATACAATAGCTCAAGAACTTGCTGAAGAGGGAATTTTTATCGACGCTATCAATGAGGCAGATATTTTCTTCCAAATGATAGATAGATATGAATCTGCTAAGCGAACAGTAAACGAAAGAGCAAAAACTATAAGATTGAAAAATTATGGCTCTGAATCAAAAATTCAACAGTTAAGACAAGAAATAGCAAAAGATATACTTTTAGCTTATGACGAAAAAGGAACTCAATCTAAGTATGGTAAATTAGTTGATAAATACACTGAAAAGATTAAGAACTTAAAAGAACAAGTAAAAGATATTTCAAGAAGAAATATTTTAATAAACAACGTTCTTGATAGGGCTCAAAGAATGAAAGAGTTGAAGTTAGGAATATTCCTAAATGCTACAGCGTATAAGAGTGATATTTTTAAGCAGTCAATAGAAAAGCTAACCAGGGTTAAGTATAGAGGTAACCTTAATGCTACAGGAACTAGAGCTGTAATGGCTGACTTGTTAAAATGGTACACAAGGGAAAACCCTTTCCTTGAAGACTGTTTTAATGAAGACGTAGAGTTTATGCTTGAGCAGCTTGCAGGTGGCAGCAAAGTATATAGCAATACAGACCTTGAAATGCTTAGAAATGTTATGTCTTACTTTGTTACTTTTGTAGAAAATTACAATAGAGTTTATAAACAAGGTAAGTGGATAGAGGCTATTCCTGAGGCTGAAAGGTATATAAAAACCATTCACAATAATGAAAATTTAAAGGTTGGTCTTCTTGGTAAGATAACTGAAAGTAGTTATATGCAAACGTTTGGCGACCCTATGACAGTTGCAAGACGTATGGATAGATATGAAAACGGTTTCTTCTCTGATATGATGATTGAATTAAGAGACGCTAGTATTGACGCTGAAGTTTCAGAAATGGAAATAAAGCAAAAATATAACGAGTTTTTAACAAAAAATAAAAAATATGTTAAAAATTTACAAGAAAATGTAACTTATAAAGGCGTAGAAATACCAAAAGCTCATCTTATAGGCTTGTATATGACTATGAAACGTGAGCAGGCACACGCAGGTTTGGTTTTAAGTGGTTTCTCTTTTATAGATAAAAAAGGAAAGAAAATTAGAGTTCCTGGTTTTGCTACAGGAGCAAGTTCAGAGGCTGATATTCTTACAGCTGTAGAAGATGAAAGAGTTGTGATTGATAAGTTATTATCCGCCACCGATAAAGAATATATTTCTATTTTAGAGGTTGGATACAATCAAGACGCTAAAAAACTAAAAGCTGATAGAGATATGCAAAGGTTGGGCTATACAAATGCTCAAGAAGATTATTATTATCCTATTAGACGTGGAAATATAGCCAAAAATGTAGATACTTCAGAATTTGCTGCAGAATTAGACAGGGTAAGTAATGCGTCATTTAACAAAGATACTGTTAAAGGTGCAAAACAAGAGCTGTTTATTGAATCTGCTGACACTGTATATAATAGACACATTAAAGCTGTTACAAAATACGCTTATTTATCTCCTGCTATAGATACATTTAATAGACTATATAATTTAGACATTTCAGGAGATAGAAATAAACCTATTAGCGTAGCAACTGAAAGTCAAAACACGTGGTCTAAAGGAAAGCAGTATTTTAGTAAGCTAATATCAGATATTCAAGGAATACCGTCATCATCAAGTGAGGGTATGAAGCTGCTTAGTTTCTTGCGTGGTAGCTATGCAAAATTTCAACTTGGAGCAAACCCTAAAGTATGGGTAACTCAGCTGTCTTCAATTTTTGCCTCATCTAGCATACTTGAAACAAACAGCATTATTAAAGGTATGACAGTTTCTGCTAAAGACGTAGATATTTATTGTCCTTTAGCTAAGCTTAGAAATTCAGATAATGCTGCAGCTATGGCTCAGGGTGTATTAGATAGAGTCGGCAAGGTCGGAAATGTTTTAATGGCTCCTATCGGCAAAGTGGATAGATTTGTTGTTAAGAGATTATTTGGAGCTTGTCAAGTTCAAGTGCAAAAAAATACAGGTGCCAAAATCGGTACCACTGCTAATAAAATTGAGGCAGGAAAACTTTTAAAAAAGGTTATCCTTGAAACTCAACAAAACTCAATTTCTACGGAAAGGTCTGCGGCTATGCGTTCAGGAAATGAGATTCTTAGAACCGTTACAATGTTCTCTGCAGATAGTATGAAAGTTATAGGGCGTGTTATAGATTCGTTTGGTGAATTGGGAACGTTAAAAACTAAGTTAAAACAAACAAAGGATACTCAAGCTCAAGCTAAGATAAAAGCTCAGATTAAAATTGCTGAAAAGAAATGTTTTAAATCAGTAATTGCTCTCGTTACTTCTGCGGCGTTTATGGCAGGCGTAGCTAAGTTATTCCGTTGGTTGTATGACAAAGAAGATGACAAAGAAAACTCTGCAGAAACCGTTATTGTAGATTTTGTAGGTAATTTGTTTGGGGGGTTGCCTTTAATTAGAGACGTTTATTCTAGGCTTGTTGAGGGATATAGTCTTGACAACTATGCTTATTCTGCATTAAACGATTTGTTGGATAGTGCAGCAAGTTTAATAAGTGTTGCAGAAAAACTTATGTCAGGAAACGCCTCTCAGCAAGATATTGCAAAGAGTATTAAGCAACTATCTTATGCTGCAGGTCAGATTTTGGGAATACCAACAAGAAATATTTACAATATTGCTTATGGTTTAACTAAACGAGTTAGCCCAACAAGTGCATACAAAATAGACAATGTTTTTTATAAGAAAAATTATCTTAACGACCTAAAGAAAGCTATTGAAGATGATGATATTGAAATGATTTCAATGTTGTTAAATCTTGTACTTGATGAGCGAACAGGGGGCGATTATAGTGAGAATACATTATCTACATTAAGAAAACTGTATAGCTCAGGATATTCAGTTCTTCCTAAGAGTGTTGGGGATAGTATTTCTTATAATGGAGAGGAAATTTCTCTTTCAGAATCGCAAAAAACACAATTCAAAAAGACTTATAGTCAAGCCAATGCCTATGTAGATAAAATGATTTTGACAAGCAATTATAAAATGTTATCTGAAGAGAATAAAGCTAAAGCTATCAAACAAGTTTTTGACGCATATTATGCTAAAGCAGTATCTGAAACTTTAGGTGTTGAAAATAACAACAATTTATTAACCTTGTCTAAATATATTTCTATTGACACACTTTCTCCTGTGTTTGTTGGTTTATCTTTAATAGAGTCAGATAAAGACTCTTCAGGTAAAACAATAACAGGCTCAAAAAAGAAGAAAGTTATTAAATACTTATTGACTCAGAATTTAAGCGACGAGCAAAGATTGTTTATCCTGGCTTATAAAGGATATTCAATTCAGGATAAAGAGTTTAGAGGTTATTCTGAGAAAATAGCAAAAAATAAATTATTAAAGTTTATTTTAGGCTTAAAAACGGCTACTCAAGCCGAAAAGGCTAAGCTTGCACAAATATGTGGCTTTGAGGTAAAAAACGGTAAAATCATCTCTCAGACGCCTTTTAACGTGAATAAATAGGGACTAAATCGAGTTAAATGTATGTTATTATTTATTCAGGAGGAAAGAGTATGTTAAAAATTACTCCAACTGTGGAATCTGAAATTACGAAAATCGTTTGTCCTCACTGTAATACTAAAGTGCAAAGGATAGGCTTAACAAAAGATAGTAAGGTCTGCGGACTTACATTTAAGTGTAGGTGCTGTGGAAAATTGTTTGAAGTTACAACTGAATAACATAAAACCAACGTGCCTAAGTCCAAAGAGATAGAGCCCTTAACTACAAAAATGGTAGTTTAGGGCTCTTTTCTTTACAAAATTTATTAAAAAGGAGGAACTGTAGTTATGAAACCAGGAAAAGACAACAGGTTTGCTACCAATAAGGGTGGCATTATTAAAGCTCCAAAGTCTGTGGGTGCCGACTCTCCTAAGTCAACTATCGTAAAAGGTAGCGACCTTAGAAACGGTAAAAAATAAACCATTTAATATCTAATCAAAATAGGAGGAAATAACGATGATTGATAAAGAAAATTTAGAGCTTGATGATGAGTTAGATGAAGAAGTTGATACTGAAGAAAGCGAAGAGCTAGAATCAGATACAACTAATGAAGATAGCTCTGATGATGAGTTCGAATATGATGAAGACGGAAATATCATTATCCCTGACGTTGTTGATGACGACGTAGAAGATGAAGATATTGACGAGAGTCAGGACGAAACTGAAGATGAAGACGAAAACGAGGGCTCGGATAAATCTGAAGAAGTAGTGGAGCCTGACAAAGAGAAAAACACTGAAAGCGAAGATAAAAAGAGAATTGCAGAGCTTGAGAAAGAGCTTAAAGCTTTAAAATCTCAAGGCAAAGAAACCTTATCTAAGTTAGGTGTTGAGGGCGATAACGTTCTTGAGGGCTTTGAAAAGTTGGCTGCAGAAGCAGATGATACAACTTTAGAAGAATATAAGAAAGCTAAAGCTGAAAAAGAAAGAGATAATCTTGCTAGAGAAATGTATCAGAGAAGTGAGTTTGAAAAGAAAATGAAAGCTGACCTTGCTGAAATTCAAGCAAATTATCCTGAAACTAAAAAATATGGCTCAATCACGGAAATAGAAAATTTTGCCAGGTTTGGGCAATTAAGAGATTTGGGCTTATCCCCAAAAGAGGCGTATGCTGCAGTCAACTCTAATAGTATTAGAGAAAATGTAGCTAATGCAGTTAAGCAAAAAAATCTTAACAATAAGGGACACCTTAACTCGGTTGTGCCTAAAAATTCTAAAGATGACTCAGTTACAATGACTAAAAGCGAATTGGCTGAGTGGAGGGATATTTTCCCTAACAAAACCGATAAAGAGATAATGGCTCTTTATAAACAATCTAAAAATTAAAAACAGGAGGGACATTTTATGTTCAGATTATTAAAAATCGAAAATGCAAGAATCAACGTTCCAGAGCCTGAATATTTGGAAGTAACAGCTAATGAAGCTGTTGAAATGGGCGAAGCTCTTGTATTATCAAGCGGAAAGCTTACAAAATGCGGAGCTACAGTTGCTCCTCAATTCATTGCTATGGGCAGTGTTGCTGCTGCCGCAGCCAAAAGAACTCTTGCTGTATGCAGAGTAGAAAAAAATCAGGTATATGAAGTTCCTGTAACAGCTGCTCCAACCAGCCTAAATGTTGGAGATAAAGTAACAATTCATACTGACGGACTACAAGTAACTGCAACTACTACAAGCGGCGTTGTAACAATCGTTGATATTAACGGTGCTGCTGTAGCAGGCGATAAAGTAGTAGTTAGAATTTAAGGTGGAGGTAAAAACTTATGTCTAATTTTGTATATAGTAAAATGTCAGGTAAAAACGACCCAATGATGGGTAAGTTTGAACACCCTATTAAAGCTCTTATTGAAAACGAGAGCAATATTTGCGAAAAGCAAAAAGGTATCTTAGATTTCTTGTTTAATATCGAGAAGTCTAATAGATATGCAGAAACAATTATCGGCGAATCAGATTTCGGAACTTTCCAACACGCTAAAGAGGGACAAGGTGCTGAAAATGATAACGTTGAAACAACTTTCAAAAAGACAATCGAACATATTGCTTTTATGAAAGAATTTACAATTACTAAAGAAATGGCTGACGACGCTAAATTTGGTATGGGTGCTAATATGAAAAACAAACCACGTAAGTTTGTTAGAGCATACTATAAAACTCGTAACCAAATTGCAGCTCAGGCTCTTATCAATGGTACAAAAACAAGCTTTACATTTAATAAGGCTGTTGTAGATTTAACTTGTCAAGACGGTCTTGCATTATTCAGCAACGCTCACAAATATGGCACTGAAAAAATGAAAGGCAAAACTCAAACAAACTATTTCTACGGAGATATTTCAAGCACTGCAGCTAAACTTGAAGAGGCTTTGGGTGTTCTTGCTAATAAGGTTAGAAACTTTAAAGATGAAAATGGTGAAACAATGGAATATGTAGCTGATATTGTTATTATTCCTTGCAATAGACCAAAGCTTGAGGCTATGGTTAAAAAAGTTGTTGGCTCTGAAAGAACAGTTGGTAGCAACGACAACGATATTAACACTCAATACGGTAATTGGACTGTTGTTGTTCTTCCAGGTTGGGAAACAACTGACGATAGACTTATGGTAATGTCTTCTGAAGCTAATGAAAATTTGCTTGGTAATATGTTCTATAACAGAGTGCCACTTGATATTAGAAATAATATCGACGACCATACTCGTGATTTCTATTGGAACGGTTATTGTCGTTTCGGCGTTGGTTTTAACTCTTGGAAACATATAGCTCTTGCAGTAAATAGTTCAACAGCTGTAACAGGAGCTACAAGTCTTGCATAGTCAAGAAAGTTAGTTTAACAGGAGGGTATTATGACTATTTCTGAGCTTTATAAACAAGTTGCTCAGTTAGGGTTTGAGGACTCTTTGGAAGATAACGATAGGTTCTTTTATGCAGCAAATAGGGCACTATTGCAGGTTAATAAATTAAGACCTGCAATAGGAAACTATTTAATAAACCATAAACCACTTGAAAATTTGGTAACTGAATCAACTTTTTCTTCAATAGAAAAATTAGAAGACCTAACATTTGAGGCAACTGACTCTAAGTCATATTATTTTGAGGCTGACGGCAACGGCTTTGCTTATATTGAAAAATATAATGGCGAGGCAGATGAGTGGAGTATATTCTCTACAATCAACCTGTCATCTACAGGAGCTTTTGTAGCTTACAAAGGCTTTATCAAAGAGGGTGGCAATTTTGTTAGTGGAAATATTAGAATTAGATTTACAGGCGATTATATATATAACGTTAGAAATGTTGCGTTATATAGACACTTGTTTAGCGATAATGTTAATGATATTCCTGCTTTTCAATCTTATACACGTTATGATATGAAAGATTTAGTAGATGATTTTTTAGCTTTATGTTGTCCCCCTATTCAAGAAGACGCTAAAAATCGTGTTCTTAATCAAGAATACGAAATTGAGGGAAATAGTGTAATTCTTATTCCTTATGGAAATAAAGGCGAATATAAGGTTTTGTATGAACGTAACCCTGCACGTCTTGAAGTGCAAGAAGATAGCGTTGAAGAAAGTGAAACCGAAATTGACCTTGATGAAGAATTGTGTACATTACTTCCTATACTTATAGCTGCTTATGTTTGGATAGATGATGAACCTGAAAAATCACAATACTATATGAATTTATATAGAGAACGTGCTGCAGATATAGAAAGGAAAACAAAATATACGGCACCTGTTATAATAAAAAGTTCTAATGGGTGGTAAGAAATATGGCTTATAAAACTTCAAAAAATCTCTTACAAGGAAGAGATACATACAATAAATATTACGGCGACTTTAGAGGGGTTGACTTTTCAAGCGACCATACTCAAGTAAATGAGCAAAGACTTGCTTATGCTGTAAATATGTATAGAGATTATCAATCAGGACAAGGACAGGCTATAGAGACAATTCCAGGTTTCAGAAAGCGTGTTATATTGCCTGAAGAAGATAATGTTAATGGTATATTTCATTTTTCACACAAAGATGAAAATGGAAATACTTTAACAAAAGTTTTAATTCACTCAGGAAATAAACTTTATTTATGGAATAACTACCCAAATACAGTAAACGTTGTGTTAAATGAAACTATTACAGTTCCTGCACCAACTTCAACAATAAATGGCACCCACCAATTTGAGCAAAATTTATCTCAAAATGTTGCTGCTGTTGTTGCTTTGACTAAACCTAACGGCGAAGATTTAACTTTGCTAACAAATTATAATGCAAATACAAGAGTTTTGTCTTATGCAAGCAGTGGCTTATCTGAGGGAGATGAATTGATTTTGTCATATAAAGAGGGTGTAATAAATACTCAAGACGCCCTTTTCAGCGATATGAATAATCGTAGGAGTGCGTCTTTTATTTTTAATAATAAATTGTATGTTATTGACGGCAAGAATTACTTAGTTTATGACGGAAACACACTAACTAATGTATTAGATAATGCTTATATTCCAACAACTTATATCAATATTGTGCCTGATGGCGTAAATGCTGATATAGGTTCAGAATTAGAACAACGTAATATGCTACAGCCAAAATTTAAACACACTTTTATAGCAGACGGAACTGTTAAAAAGTTTATACTAAACGAAAATCAACTTGACGAAATATCTGAAGTAAAAGTGTATGGTGTTGTAATGTCTTTAGGGGCTGATTATACTGTAGATTTGGCTAATGGTTCTATTACTTTTGAAACTGCTCCAGGAAAGCCTGAAGAAACTGTACAGGTTGCAGGTGTAAATGGTGCAGAAAATGTATATTATCCTGAATTTTATGCAGGTGTTGAAATTACTGCAAAAAAACACTTTACAAGTGTATCAGGCGTTACTAATGAAATATCAAATATTTCTGATTTGATTACTGATTGCACAATAGCTGCCGTGTATGATAATAGAGTATTTTTTTCAGGAAACCCAGCTTATCCTAATTATATATTCTATTGTGAAAGAAACAATACAGGCTTTGTTGACCCTACGTATTTTGGTATTTTGAATTATATGCAAGACGGTGTAGGTATTGCACCTATAACAGGTATGATTACCGTTGCTGATACTCTTATGGTTCTTAAAAATGATACGCAACAAGACGGTTCAACTTACTTTCATACAGCAACTTCCACAGGAACCAATATTCAGCCGAAGATTTATCCGTCTTCACAGGGCTTAAGTGGCATAGGTTGTTTAGGTGCCTGTGTAAACTTCTTAGACGACCCTATTTTTATATCTAGGTTAGGTGTTGAAGCTGTAGGTCAGTTGTCAGTTAGAAATGAAAGAGCTAACGAACACAGGTCTAGTTTGATTGACGCAAAAATTACAAATATGAATTTAGAGTCTGCAATCGTAGAAGAGTGGAATGGATATTTAATATTGCTCGTTGACGGAAATATATTTATGGCTGATAGTAGGCAAAAATATGTACACCCTATAGGCGTTCCTCAATATGAGTGGTATTACATTGAGGGGGTAGGTGTTTATAAGGGACAATACCTTGAATATTACTATTCTAATACAATTCCTGATGAATTAGTAGAGGCTAAAATTCATTATTGTACAGCGTGCAAGACAACTATTGATAAGTGTACTTGTGGCAACGAAAATCATCATATTGAATTGTCTCTAGAAATAGCTGATTCAGTTTATTTATACGACTCTAATGAGGTTAAAGATTTAAGGGGTGTAGTTATAAATGCTGCTGATGATAATGGGTTGGCAACAGACACTGTTCTAAATGAATACGTTTCAATACAAATTGATGAAATGAATTACACTATGGCTGTCAATTTTAAAGTTCACGAAATAAAAGATATTGATACAGGTCTTGTTGTGGGCTATAAAGCCTACATTTGTGAGACCAAAGGAAACAATATCGGAGGAACTTTTAAAAAGGCTGTAACCATTAAAAATATGGAAGAAAATATATTTTTTGGAACTGAAAACGGAGTTGTTTGTAGCTTTAATTTTGATAAAAGAGAATCTTACGGAGAAATACCATTACAATATTACACGTTTGACGATAGAACAATTTATTGTGGCTGTGCTACAAAAATGGACTGTTGTGGTATTCCTCACTTAACAAAAAATACTGTAAAAAAATCTACAGTAATTAAAACAAAAACTTTTAAAAGCTCTGCTGCAAAGATAAAAGTTAGAACTAATAGAAAAGCTTATGAACAAATTGCAAGGATAAATAGTAGTTCGTTTTCTTTTGAAGATATGGACTTCTCTAATTTTACGTTTAACACAACCGACCAAAACCTTTTTGCAATTAAAGAAAAAGAAAAACAGTGGGTTGAAAAACAGTATTATATTTATTCTGATGAATTTATGAAACCTATAGCTTTATATTATATTTCTTTCAGGTATCAAGTGTGTGGCAGATATAAAAACTAGAGGAGGATAATTATGAGCTTGAATAAATTTACAAACATTACGCCAACCGAAATTAAGAGTAAGGGTGTAGTTGCTTTGGCAAACGAGCCAAATAAAACAGCTCCTTATGGTGTGGGTGGGTTAAACCCAACTAATCTAAAATTATGGTTTGACAAGCTTGGAACTTTTATTGCTGAGAAAATAAATATTATTCAATCAACATTAAAAAGTGATGACGCTGCTAGTTTTATTAAAGTTGTTACTACAGGTCTTGATTCAACAGCAGAACAACAAGAAGATTTTGAATATAGTCTTCAGGATATAATTGTAGCTTTTACTAATGGCAAACTTGCTAATTATATGACAGCTTATGAATCTGCGTCAGGTCAAGAACTTAAATCTTTACAAACAATTCTTAATGGAATTGCAGCAAGTATTTCAGGTGCAAACACTGCACTGACTACATATAAAAATACTTTATTAGGGAATACAGGTGCAAGTAAAATAGGTCTTCCTGCAAGTTATGATACAAATCAAAGCAAAAAACTATCTGACTTAATTGATGATATTTTTAATTGCAATTTAGCTGCCAAAATAATGGTTAATTGTGTTGGTTTAACTTCTGATACTGCAAACACACGCACTAATAAAACTCTTAAGGCTTTTATTGATGACGTTTGCACATATCTTAATGGAAAAGTTAATGTTTCAGACATAGTTGACAATTTAACAAGCACAGCTACAAATAAGCCTGTTTCTGCAAAACAAGCCAAAATTCTAAAAGACTCTCTTGATAATATGTCAACAAAGGTTGAGGCGTCTATAAAAAAGATAGAGCTAAATTCTACTACAGGGGTTTTAACTATTACAAAGACAGACAATTCAACAATGACAATAGATTTGCCTTTAGAATTTTTAGTTAAAAATGGTTATTACAATTCTTCTACACAAAAAATTATGCTTGTATTAGAAAATAATAACACCATTGAAATACCTGTCGGAGATTTAATTGATGAATATACAGGAGATAATACAACAATTAGTTTATATATTGATTCTTCTGACAATAAAATGAAATTTAAAATTTCTGACACTTATAAACAAAAGATAGACCAAAACACTTCTGCTAGACACTCTCATAGCAATAAATCATTACTTGATACATACTCTCAGTCAGAAGAAAACCTTGCTGACGCTGTAAATAAAAAACACAGTCATAGCAATAAGACTATTCTTGACAATACTACAGCTAGTTTTACAACAGCAAAAGAGTCATTGTTAAATCAACATAGTAGTGAAATTGACGAGTTGAGAGGTATGGTTCAAAGCGGAGGTACTATTATCTATGAAAACGGTGCACCTTTGCCAACGTTTAATATTGAGGACGTGGTTTATGCAGCTTTTTGCTATCAGGCAGAAAAAGCTACTCAAGCAAGCAGTTGTACAAAGGGCGGCGAAATAGATAGAAGATTAAAAGCCCTTGGGGGTTAAATAAAATTTTAGGAGGATAACTTATGTTATTTGAAAAAGGTAAAGTTTACGGTGTAGATAACGTAGGCGGCTCAAGTGTTTCTCTTACAAGAACTGATGACGCCGTTGGCTTATCTTACAGCGTGGGACAATCAGAAATTAAGAGTGATTTTGATAAACTATTCCCCTGGTGTGAAATGCAAGAAGTTGTTGACTCAGCAGGAAACGTGTTTATTAGAATACCAAAGTTTTATGCTAAAATCACCAAAAATTCTGACGGCACATATAAACACCAAATCTCAGGAACTAGATATAGTGGTTTCTCAACTTTATTTATTGACGGTAAAGGCAACGAGATTGATTATATTGACGTTGGTAAATATGAGGCTAGTGGCTCTTCAACAAGAGCTTACTCAAAAACAGGACAAACCGTTCTTGTAAATATAACTATTAACAACTTGAGGACTGCTTGTAAAGCTAATGGTGCAGGGTATCAACAATATGACTTTTTGATAGATATGATTTTAAAAGAGTTGTTTTTGATTGAATTTGCTACCACAAATTCTCAATCAATTATGAAAGGCTTTACTGATTCAGGAAATACTGCAGCCTTAACCACAGGTCATACTGATGACGTAAAAACACCTAGCGGCTCTCCAACAAGTAACTCAACAGGCACTTATGCTTGTAAATATAGGGGAATTGAAAACCTTTGGGGTAACACTTGGACTTTTGTTGACGGAATCTCATTTAATCTTGAAAAAGTCTATATTTGTACTGACCCTAATAGCTACGACGGAGCTAAAACAACAATGCCATATTCTTATATGGGTAATAGACCAACAACTTCAGAGGGGCATATTAAAAGCATTGAGTATTTTGATAAAAACCCTCTTATAGGCTACATATCAGAGCTTGGAGGTTCAGCCTCTACACATTACTGTGATTATTCCTGGTATGCTGACGGCGGAGTTATCTTGCACGTTGGTGGGGCTTGGGGTGACGGTTCTAGGGCTGGGTTGTGGGCTTGGGCTGGTTACACTGCTGTGTCTCTCTCTTGGTCGGACTACGGCGGTCGTCTTTGTTATAAGCCTCTTTAGAGAGGGATAATTAAGGGGGAAACTTCCCCCTTGATATTATAATTTGACTTTATTAAATAAAGTTTGGGTAGTGTGTGCAACGCCTCTGCCACTTGCACGTTGGTGGGAATTGGGATAACGGTTCTAAGGCTGGGTTGTGGTATTGGAATGGTAACAATGCTGTGTCTAACTCTAGGTCGAACAACGGCGGTCGTAATTTAATCTAAAATATTTATTTGAAAAAGCACACATAATCCATAGCTCTTGCTAAAAAACACTTCGCAAAGAGGGTGGTTTAGTAGGTTAATTCTCGAAAGACCACTAGAAGATTAAAAGGTAAATTATGAAAAGAATTGGTTATTTGTATGATAGTATCTGCGACACAAATTTAATAAAAATAGCTATACGTAATGCTGCAAAAGGTAAAACTAAGCGACATTACATAGCAAAAGTTTTAAAAAGAATTGATTATTTCGCTAAAAAGCTAAAATATATGCTTGAATCAGACACTGTAGAATTATCTGAAAATCACACTAAAGAAATTTATGATAATTCTTGCCTGAAGAAACGAATTATAACAGTACCTAAATTCTTTCCAGACCAGGTTATCCACTGGCTCATAATTATGAAACTCGAAAAAGTTATGATGAAAAGTATGTACAAATATACCTGCGGCAGCGTTCCTAATCGTGGTGGAAAAGAAGCTAAAAAACTTGTTGTTAAAGCTCTTAATAATCACAAAATGCGATATGTTGCAAAGCTAGACATTTCTAAATTTTTCAATACTGTAAAGCCTGAGATATTATCTCAGATGATAAAACGAAAAGTAAAAGATAAAAGATTTACTAATTTAGTAGATATGGTCTTGAAGAACGGAGGAGATTGTCTTCCTATAGGTTATTATACTTCTCAATGGCTTAGTAATTTTTATTTAGAGGGCTTAGACCATTTTGTTAAAGAGCAGCTTAGAATCAAGTATTTTGTTCGCTATGTTGATGATATGGTGTTAATAGATTCTAATAAAAGAAAATTACATAAAGCTGTTATAGCTATAAATCAATATCTTAATGAAATAGGCTTAAAACTTAAGCGTAATTGGCAAGTTTGGAAAATTGATTCACGACCGATAGACTTTGTTGGTTTTCAGTTTTTTAGAAACAAAATCAAGCTAAGGCGTAGAATTTATTTTAGATTGTGCAGGAGGGTTAGGAATGTTCGTAAAAAGAACAACAACATATCTCTTAAGCAAGCTATGGGAATTTTATCTTTAGTTGGTTGGCTTGCCCAAATAAGTAACGGATATAACTTTTATAAATTAAAAATTTATCCGTATGCACCTAAGAAGAAAATGAAAAAGATTGTAAGTAATTATAGTAAAAAAAGAAATGGAGGAAAGCTTTATGTCAGAAACAAAAAAAGTGTTTAGTAAAGAAAAGTGGTTAGCTGCAGCTATGGCTCAACTCTCAAGAGGGGAACTAACTCAAAGAGAGATTGATGACGCTTGTGAAATTTGGGTTGATAAGATTGACGGCAAAACTGCTGAAGAAATTGCTGAAATGACAGGGGATAGAACTTCTATCCGTGAAGATTGGTTCGTTGAAGCTTAAGGAGAGTGAGCTATGGATAAAAATTGTGAAAACGAATTATCCGTTATTCAGAAAGCAAAACAACTAATATCTCTTAGCTGTTATGTTCAAATTATTGATATTGATATTGGTAAAAAAACTATCGGTATAATACAAAACAAAATAAAGGAATTGTCTTTCAATATTCTTAAGTTTTTATTAAATGCAGACGAGTGCAGCTTAACTTACTTAAATGAAAGTGAGATAAGACGACAATATCAACGTGAAGTAATTGTTTCTTGTAAGGTGCTAGAAGCTCTTATAGATGAAATTTTAAAAAGTGAAGACTTTAAAAATGACGCTTATATAGAAAATCTAGGAACCTTAAAAAATTTAGCTGAAGACATAAAAAAGATGACGGCTAAATGGAAAAATAACGATAAAAAATTATTAAATAAAAATATTAGTTCTACAGGAGGAGTCTAAAAGTGGAATATAAATTATTAAACAATAATAAAGGCGTTATATTGACACGTCAGCCTGAATTTGTTGAAGATACTTTGTATATTACATTTTCAGGTGCTCCTGAAAACGCCACAGCAATTTTAGAAAAGCAAAATGGCGATTCTCTTTATTTAAAACTAGAAGACAACACTTGTGCTGTTCGTAATAGTTTTTTAGAAGATATATTAAAAATTACTCTTGTGGTGTTAGACGGAAGACCAAATTCTCTTAAATGGGTTTGTGAGGAAATAAAAATCACTAAACACAACAACGGGGTATTTGTTTGTCCTAATGATATGAACTTACCAGGTACTGTGGTTGAAGTTCTAGTTGAATTACACGAGATGAGAAGTTATATGAGAAAACTTGATGACAAATATTCAGAGCTTAATAAAAAACTTGAAAAGCTGCTTGAGGGTTACGATATAGTGTAAGGAGGATATGTAACTATGAAAAAGAAATTATTTAGCTTTATCGCTTGTATCGGTCTAATATTTGCTTTTGGCGTTGTTTTGTTTAGAGGCAATATAAATACAAATGTTGCCTTAGCAGCCTCTTCGGAGCAGGTTGTAGTTTTAGCAGAGTCTAACAATGAAGATTCTATTGAAACTACTGAGGAAAACCCTACATTTTTTGGAAGAATTTGGGAGTATGTTAAGTCTAATTACCCTGAAATAATTACAACTATAACTGCCGCAGGAGTTTTCTTGCTTACTACAGTTCTACCAAAATATCTTAAGAAAAGAATTAAAAATCTTGATGATAAAATGCTAACAAATAATAGCACGCAAGCAGAAGTAATTGACGTTATAAATCTCTTAATTGAAAGCTACAACAAGCTTGAGGCAAAAATTGACAAATACAACAAGGGAGAGGAAGATAGGAATAAAGCAGTATCTGACACGGTTAAAGAGTGTAGAGCAATACTTGAAATCTTAGCTACAGTATATGCTAATTCTAAAAACTTACCTCAAGGCGTAAAAGACTTGGTTAATCTTAAATATGCAAACGTTCTAAAGGCTATCGAAGAAAATAAACCTATAGAAGATACTTTAGTGGAAGAAAAAGCTGAGGATAATTCACAAGAAAAAACGGAGGTATAGTTATGAAAAATATAACAAAGGGCAAGGTGTTAAAAGCCTCTGCTGTTACTCTTGACGTTGCAGCACCCTTAATAGCAACTATAACTCAGTTTCCTATTTGGGTTGATAAGAGTTCTGCCGCCACCGTATCAGGTTTATTCTTGGTTTTTGCGTTCCTTTCTGCAATACCTTTTATGAAACAAATAAAAGCTTATCTTAAATCGCCGTCGGCGTGGTCTATGTGGTGTATTTTCTTAGTGTTGTTTGTTGTGTTAAGAAACATAATAGACCAAATGCTAGTAGTGTGTTTTGTGGGTTTGATTTCTAATGCTTGTGGCGAGGGACTTTATAAGCTTGGAGAAATAGTCCAGGCTAAGCCTGACTTAGATACAACAAACAAAAATGACGGTAATTCAGGGGAGGTGTAATATTATATGGAACCTATAAAAAATGAGAAAAAAATAACTCCAGGTCAGACTATTGAAAAAATGAACGCTGCCTCTAATAAGGTAAGACGTTCTATAGTAAATTATTCAGGAATGATTGTTGGTGCCTTTATAGTATTTGTAGTAATTGTTGTATGTACAACCGATATTCGTCTTGCAAATGCTATGCAGTGGGCAGAGTTAGGACTAGCTTTTTTTGTATTATTGTTTTGTTCTTATTCAATGTATATAAATTATGCTGCAAGCGGAACCAAAGCAGGAAAAGAAAGCACGTGTTATACTGACACGTTAAAGGAATATAATTTGTTAAAAAGTGAAGTTATAAAAAACAAATATCAATCAAGAACTCCTGAATTTTGCAGGTATTATGTAGATGAAGAATTAAAAAATACAAAAACTAGCATTTTGTCTGAAGTTGGCATAGACTACGATATTTACAAAGAAAAATATTTAGGAAAAGACAAAAAAGAGCTTATTGATTCTAAAGATTTATCAAAATCTCAGGTGGCGGCTATTATGGCAGCTAATAAAACTGCTCAAATAAAACTTACTTCCGAAATGATTTTTAAACGTGGAAGAGGTAATAGGAGCCGCAGTCCTTTAGGTATTAAGCCTGAAACAAAAAGAAATATTGCTTATGGTTCAAAATTTATATCTACAGCTTTCACTTCTTTAATTACAGGCGTGATAATGCTTGACGTTATAGCAGAGCCTAGTTGGGCAACGTTTGCGTCTTGTTGTTTAAAAGTTCTTCTTGTTATAATAAATGGTTTTATGGGATATAAGGCAGGATATAATAATATTGTGATAGACACTGTAGATTATATGAACGACCAAATTGACTTAATGCAGCAACTTATCCAATATATAGGAAAACACCCTGAACCTGAACAAACACAAGATTCTACTATTAAAGAAAACGAGCCTGAACCTGAGATTGTTGTAGAAGATTTAGCAGAAACTAACGAAATACCTGCTAATACAACTATATAATGTAATAATAAAAACACGTCATAATATTAGACGTGTTTTTTATTTTCTATTATCAAAAAACTATCAAAAAAGTGATAAGTTTTAATGAAAAACTGACAACTTTTTATTGTATGCAAACTATATGCAAATGCTATGCAAATGCATAATGTTTGCTATGCAAATGTTATGCAAAATTATGCAAATTAAATAAAACTAAACTAAATCAAATTAAATAAAAATAAAATTAAATAAAATATATATAACTGTCTGACTGTCAGTCTTTATATGCGACTGTTTGGCAGTTATTATTTTTAATTGTCTTGTATTCAATGTTATAAGTTAAATCAACACCTGAAAAACGACCCACAGCAACTCCTAAAGCCCAAATAATAATTGAAATAAAGAAAGCAATCTTCCTTATGCCAGGAATCAAATAAAGCGGAAGTAGGATAGTGTTTATGACAATTTCTAAAATGCAAAATATAAAATAGTGTGCTCTAAGTGGGATAAGTAATATTGCAAATATCCAAAAAAACAAAGACTTTAGTATTGTTAAGTCAAAGAGGTTTTTAAGCTGACCTTTTACAATTTCTTCTATTCTCATTTTGTAAGTTTCAATAGAAGTAATTTTGGTAGGTATTGAGGTTGTTAAATCATAATACATAATAAAAGTGCCTCCCAAACGGAAGGCACAGTCCTATCCAAACAAACCTTCCATTGTTGCGACACAATTCCTAACTGAATAGGCGAAAGTTTGATGAACGGCAAAAAGTCCGTACCCATACAGTTAGAATTATTGAATTGTGTCGCATAAGTATGATAACACAAATATTATAAAATTGTCAAATATTATCAAAAATTTTCAAAACTTCATAAAGTGGTGCCTATTGAAAATTTAAAAATTATATTTTATAATCATAAAACAATGGAGGAATACAAATGAAAAACCTTAGATATACAGCAAGACAAAAGAGGGCTGCTCTTAAAATGTGGCTTGAGGATAAAGTTTTTGTTTGGAAAGTGTGTCAGAAGTTTAAATGCACCGAAAGAACGTTGTGGCGTTGGAAAGCACTTTTTGACGGAACTTTACAAAGTCTAGAAAACAAATCAACACGTCCACATACACCACACCCAACAGCTCATACAAAAGAAGAGGTAGATACTATTTTAAAAATCTTTAAGAAAAAGCCAAACATTAGTTATAATGAAGCTTATGGGATATTAAGAACTAAGCACGCTTATAGCAGAAGCTATGGTGGTTTTTACAATTTTGTTCTTAGAAATAATATAAGACCTCATAAAGAGTTGGAAAAATATATACCTCAGCCTTATGATACACCTGAAATGTTGGGTATAAAATGGCAAATGGACGTTAAATACGTTCCTGTTGAGTGTTATATAGGGGAAATTATCCACTATGACGATAATAAATATTATCAATATACAATGATTGATGAGGCTACTAGAGAAAGATTTATTTATCCATATAAAGAGCATAATGTTTCTTCTACGCTAGACTTTGTAAAAAGAGCTATTGCTTATTTTGGATATGCTCCGTCAATTATTCAAACTGATAACGGTGGCGAGTTTACAAACGTTAAAAAACCAAATCAAAAAGAGCCTGTAAAACACGCCCTAGATGTTTTATGTGATAAATTACAAATAAAACACCAACTTATCAGAGCTTATACTCCACGCCAAAACGGAAAAGTTGAACGTTCTCATAGGAGCGACCAGGAAAGCTTTTATAATTACCTTAAATATAAAACACTCGCAGAATTAAAAAAGAAGATGATGAAGTGGAATATAACTTACAATAACCGCCCACACTCATCACTAAGAAATAGAGAGGGTAAAAAGGTTTGGTGGAGTCCTCTTCAAAAAAGAGCAGACTTGCTTGAGGTTTTAAAAGAACATAAAGAAGAATATGTGGTAAGATTTACTAAGACAGTAAAAACCATAAAGCAGATTTATGCTGCATAAATACTTAAATATTTATACTTTGCGTTAAATTGTGTTAAATTGCGTTAAGTAGCTGCGATTCCCTGTACAGGGAATACCTTTTTTGTGTAATTTTTTAGTCAAACTGTATTTGTTTGACTTTTTTCTTGCAAAGTAATATTATTGTAATGATACAAAAAGGGCTTTTATCCTTAGTAAAATCAGCATTTTTCAAAAAATATAAAAAAAAATCAAAAAAGTTATGAAAAATGTTTGACAAATCACAAATGTGGTAAAATAATTGTGCAATTCATTTCAGGGGGATGGGGAAATGGCATTTTTAGTATTAACAGGACTAGGTGTTGCATTATCACTAGTTATGAGCTTAAAATAAATTTAAAAAAATGTAATAATAATCAACAAAATAGTTTATACATGCTATTTTGTTGATTTTTTTTGTTTTTTCGTTTAACATAATATTATACGATTATAAGTACTAAGGAAGTGTTATTATGAATATTAATTATAAAAAATTGATATTGTCTACAATAGCAATAACGTTGAGTGCGTTAATTGTGGTAAGTGGAGTGTTTTTTTCACTTTCTTATTTTGTATTTACAAAGTGGTTTGCAGATGTGTGTTATAATAGCGGTAGTGATAAATTGGCTGGTACTTTGTATTATAGGGTATATGAAAAGAATGATGATATATTTTATTGCTATAAGGGGTTAAATTTAAAAATTAAAGTTGGTGACGATAAAAACATTGTTAAATACTATAAAGAATTTGCAAGTGATAATGAATATGCCGAATTTATGGCGTATTTAAATGATACTAATAATAATTTAAATGGCACTATTATAGAAAAAAGTATGCTTCTAAATGAAGATAATTACTTGAAAAAGGCTTTTGTTTCTGCATTAATCAACACAGATAGAGATATTGAAGCCTTTGAGTATGCTATAGAATATTTTTCTGATTATAAATCTTTTGATTTTTATAATCAAGGAGCTTATGTTTTGTCACAATTTATAAATAGCAGTGAAAAATTTAATATAATTTATGACAAGTATTCTATAAAACTTATTGATGCTATGCAAGATTACTTTGAAAATTCTTATCAATTGTTTATGGATAATAAGGATGTTCAAGGGGAATTAGATAAGGCGTATCTTTTGTCTCTTGGTAATAGAATTAAGCAAGTTGGAGAAGATTTAAAAGTTATATATACTGGCTTAGAAATTACCGATTATACTACTATTAATTATGAGAAATTGAATGAAGTAAACACTCTTTTAAAGGGGGTTTTATGAATTGTCCAGATAAAATAAAAAAAGAATTAAAGTTAAAATTAGAAGAATTAGAAGGCAAAAAGTTTGAAAAGAGTTTATTTATAGATGAAGAGATTTTAAAGACAATTTCATTTATTACGGGTGAGACGGGTTATGAAGTTGCGCTTGTGATAGATAGAAAAGGTAATATTTTGGATGTTACTGTAGGGGATAAATCATCTGCAAGTATTGTTGTTGATGGCGGAGATAATAGATTTGCTGGGGTAAGAGTAATTCATACTCATCCTAGCGGAGATAGTTCGCTAAGTAACATGGATATATCTTTATTGAAAAATAAAAAACTAGATGCTATGTGCGCAGTTGCGGTTAGGGATAAAAAACCATATGATTGTAAGGTTGCATATTTGACGGGTGATAAAGTTACAATTGTTAATTGTCATAATGCTGATTATATAAATAAATATGGTCTTATTGATAAAATTTTTGAGAGTGAAAAATTATATAAAGAGTACTATTCAAACTTAAATAAATTACCTGAACAAAGGGCGATTTTGGTAAAAGTTGCTTTAAAACAAAAGGGTAATATTGAAGAAGATTTAGAAGAACTTGAAAGGCTTGCTGAGACGGCTGGTGTTATGGTGGTAGATAAGATGTCGCAGTTTAGAGTTAAACCTGACGGCACCTATTTTATTGGAAGTGGTAAGATTGATAATTTGAAAGATTTAATTCAAATCCATGATGCCAACCTAATAATTTTTGATAATGAATTAACTGGTAGTAAGGTAAGTAATATTAGTAATGCTCTAGGCGTAAAGGTAATTGACAGAAGTATGTTAATACTTGATATTTTTGCGGGAAGAGCTAGGACAACTGAGGGTAAACTTCAAGTTGAGCTAGCACAATTAAAATACTCACTTCCTAGACTGGGTGCATACTTAGAGAGTAGTGGAAGGTTTGGCGGTGGCGTCGGCATGCGTGGGCCGGGTGAAACAAAACTTGAGTTAAATAGACGAATTGTTGAAAGTCAGATACAGAAAAAGACTGAAGATTTGAAAAAATTAAAGAAACAAAGAGACTTAAATAGAAAAAATAGGCAAAAGAATGATAAGCCTATAATTGCAATTGTTGGTTATACAAATAGTGGTAAGAGTACTCTTCTTAATAAACTTGCTAAAAGTTCTGTATATGTCAAAGATGAACTTTTTGCCACTCTTGACACAACTACAAGAAATGTTTGGCTTCAAGATGGAAAAGAAGTTTTGATGATAGATACAGTAGGGTTTATTAATAATTTACCGCATGAATTTATAGAAGCATTTTCAAGTACTTTAGAAGAGAGTATTTATGCCGATTTAATATTACATGTTGTTGATATTAGTAATCCTAATTATAAAAGTCATATTGCTGTTACAAATGAAGTTTTGAGAAATCTTCAGTGCAAGTCGCCAGTTGTTATGGTCTACAATAAATGTGACAAAGAGATGGCGGGAGATGAAAACAATGGTGTTTATGTTTCTGCTATGACTGGCGTAGGACTTGATAATTTAAAGCAAAAGATTATTGATATGTTATTTTAAATAATTATAGATGCTAGAAAAAATCTAGTATCTTTTTTATATTTGTAACATTTAATATAATTTGTGAGTAATATGAAGTAGAAAGCAAAACAAAGCTTTCAAAATAAGGAGGAAAACTAATATGTTTGGAAATAATTGTGGATGTAATAATCACGGTGTAACTGGTAAAGGTAACAACTGTTGTTGTTTATTATTACTTCTTATGTTGTGTGGTTGCAATGGTTGTGGAGACGATAACTGTTGCTGGAATACAATTCTTTTACTTATCATCTTAAATTGTTGTGGTTGTGGCACTGGTTTCGGATTTTAAAATTCTTCTAATTTAATACATAAAACAGATTTTTTATCTATCAAATACTTGCAAATATCTCTGCTAATTTTAGCAGGGGTATTTTTTTATAAAAATGCTCAATTTTTTTAAAAATATTCATGGAAAATTTTTACAAAGATTTTACATAAATTTTGGAAATTGTACTCATAATACAAGTAACGATAGAAAGTTGGGGTAATTTAATTAAATAATTTGTAATATATAGTTGACAAACATCTAAAAAAATACTAAACTAAATTCGTTATATTAAGTATATAAGGAGATTTTCGACAAATATGAAAGGCAAGAAAAAATATATTATGCCACTTCTACTTGCTGGTGTTACAGCATCAAGTGTAGTTGTTGATGTACAACAGAACATGACTGCTATTGCAGCAGAGAAAGAAGAAATTAATACAACTAATGTGCAAGTGTCTGGTGGCTTTAGAGATGGAGATGGAAATGTTCAATCTTCTTTTGGAGTTGGTAAGATTTACGTTCCATACATTTCTTATAATGACAACACTCCTGACACTGACTATTCTGAGTGCGGTGAAGGTAAGTCATACGATTTTAAAGTATTTAAAGGTTCAACTGAACTTCCTGATACTGTTTGGGGAAGTGATACTAAGGGTAAATACTTTGTAGCAGATTATGAAGGATATTATACAGTTAAGGTTATCGACCTTAATGCTGAAGAAGAATATAATGTAGTTCATGAATTGAAAGTTTTGGTTGAGAAGGAAGACGCTGTAATTAATTTACCAGTTAATAGCGTACACGTTATTCCTGCTAGAGTTCCATCAAAGTTAGAAGGACTTCCAAATACTCCAGCTGAAATTAAAGTTCCAGCTCCAACTGTAACTATGGATGGAGAAGATGAAGCTGTTAAAGTTAGTACTTTAGGTGATGATTTTAAGGTTAGCTTAATTTCTCCTAGTGGTACTCCAACTCCTTTAGCATGGGGCGATACTGATAAGACTTATTACTCAATTCCAAAAGATTTAATTTCTGAAGTAGGAACATATCAAATTGCTTATGTTTTATCAAAAGGAACTGCAGTTATTTCAAGACTTGAAACAAATTTTGTAGTTGTTAATCCTAGCAAATTTGATTTGAGTGATTTGAACTTAAGTATGAGTATTTTAAGTAGTGTACCAACTACTGGTAATATTAATTCAAAAGTAAAACTTCCAAATGTTAGAGTTACTGATTCTCCATCATCTCTTGATGCTATTAACTGTCATTTGGCGATTACTGTTAAGAATTTAACTACTAAGAAAGTATTTGAAGTTACTTACGAAGATGGTAATTACTACTTCACACCAACAGAGAAGGGTTATTATATCGTTCAATACAAAGCTAGTATTGGTTTGTTTGGTGAAGAAACTGTAACTGTTACTCCAGACCAAACTATCGAAGTTAAAGATACAGAAAAACCAGTTCTAAGACCAACTTACGAATATACAACTGATGAAGGCACAACAGTTAATGGTAGAACTACAAAGAAAATTCTAACTGTTAATGGTGAGAATGTAGATACTCTATACGAAGCTGTTAAGAGTACTGGTATCACAAGAGAAGATTTTGTAGATAAACTTCTTAAGAATAGAGAAGTGGCTATTCCATCTGCAGTTGTTCTTGATCAAGTTGATTCAAATGGTGC
This sequence comes from Clostridiales bacterium, assembly GCA_015055815.1. Classification (GTDB taxonomy): domain Bacteria; phylum Bacillota; class Clostridia; order Christensenellales; family UBA1242; genus UBA11490. Next base: position 293,612 of record SVHM01000001.1, on the reverse strand, counting down.
TAATTATGCTAACGTTGTACTTCCAGCTATATATGCTACTGATAACTATGACCATTTCAACGAAATGACTTATAGAAGAGTGCACGTAACTCCAGGTTCATCAATTAATCCTATCTATACAGATAAAGAAAATCAAGTTGATGATTATACAAAGACTTATACTGCTAAGATTACAGAACCAGGTCTTAATAAGTTTAGATATAAAGTTACTGATTCAAGTGGTAACACTCTAGGTGATATTACTTACGAAGTAATGGCTTATGCTTCAAAAGATGAATTAAAAGACGGAAAAACAACTCTAGATTTTGTTGTAGGTAAAAAATCTGTAAGTAATCTAGATAAAACATTAACATTTGATAAACCAATTGTTACTGATACTTATGATAAGAAAGTTGAAGTAAAAACATTCTATAAATTGCAAACTGGTAGCTCATTCGGTTCAGAAATTGAATTAACTGAAGATAATATCAATGATGATAAAAAGTATGAAATAGATTTAACTAAGTTAAATAATGATGTTACAGGTATTCAAATTATAGTTAAAGCATATGTTGATGGTGCATTGGCAAATACTAGAACAGCTTTCACTGGCAAAGATGCTAATAAAGATATTGAAGTAGTATTTGCTGAAAGTGATATTCCACTTGTTAATGTATTAAATTCTAAAAATGATACTGTAGCTCCAGTATTCTCAATCGATACTTCATGGGAAAGTCAATTATTATCATTGAATAGAGAATATTTATATGATTATGATGAAGAACATGATACTACTGCTGTACTTGGAATTAATGCTAATGGTTTGGCAACTTCTGATGCACTTGCTACAACTCCAATTGATGCAACATTAAAGATTGCTCCATTTGATCAAGGTAATGATATTATTACAATTCCTACAGTTAAATTCACTGATAGTTATGATAAAAATATGAAGATATCTTTGACAATCACAGATGCTGAAGGTAGTGAAGTATTGAAAGATACAAATGAAACTGTTACTATGGATGATACTACTCCTGGTTCATACATTTATACAGTTGAAGGTGCTAAACTTAAACTAAACAGTTCTGGTATTTATACTGTAACATTCAAAGCTGAAGACGTTGGTGGAAATGTTACAATTAAGAATTTCGGTATTAGGGTAAATGACAAAACTGCTCCTACTATTGTAATTAGTGAAGAATCAAGTTTTGGAAAACAAATTGAAGTTAATGATCCTTATACTTTCCCAACTCCAAAGTTAATTATCAAGAATGGTCAAACAGATAATAATGCTTCATTTAAGATTACTGTAAAAGCTCTAGGTGGTGCTAAGATTAAGTCTCAATCTAAGACAGAATTCACACCAGCTAGTGAAGGAACATTCCAAATTATATATTCTGCAACAAGTTCAATTGGTGGTATGACAACAACTATTGAAGATACTTCATTCTGTGTAACTGCTAAAGCTACAAAGAAACCAACAATTGATATCTATGAGAATACTGCATTCCCATATTTAGTATCAGAATTCAAAAAGGATACTAATAAAAACTTTATGACTATCAAAATTCCAAATGCGTCAGCTACTGACCATCAAATTAATGATGAAACAGATGTAACTATTTCTATTAGCGGTCCAAATGGAATTAAGCCAGAAGTTAAGAATGACACAACTCTTGCTTCTAAATACTTTGAAGCAACAGCAGAAGGCGAATATAAAGTAACTTATTCTGCAGTAAGTAAATTTGGTGTTGAAGCAGATCCAATTGTTAAAACAATTAAACTTGGTGACTGTGATGCTCCAACTATTGAATGGTCGAATGCTACTGAAACTGTAGAACTTGATAAACCACTTGAATTATATTGGTCAGACCTAATTCTAGATGATGGTGTAAAAACTGATGCTTCAGTATTAGAAGACAATCTATCATTCACATTAACAACTCAAAGCGGTAACACTGTTGAAAGAGATGTTGAAGCTTCTGTTGAAGGACAAAAATATGTTTGGAAGATGCCTGAAACAGGTAAATATACTTTAACAATCAAAACAAAAGACGGCGCTAAGAATGAAAGTATTAAGACTTACTATATTGAAGTTCCAGAAGAAGAAGCTGAAGAAGAAACAATTAGTCCAGCATTAGGAACTGTACTTGTAGTACTTTCTGTAGTTGTTCTTGCAGGTGTAGTAGTTTACTTTGTTGCATCTTCAAAGAAGAAAGGTAAGGCTACAAGACCATCTAGAAAGAAAAAATAATAATTTAAAAAACTTAAAGTAGAAAATACTTTAAGTTTTTTTTATTTATATAATAAAATTTTAGTTTATTTAATAGTAAATTTTATAAAATTGTGATATCATAAAAATATGAATAAAAGAAGATTGGCATTACTAAAGTATCTATTAAATAATTGTGGAGATAAGTATAAAATATTTGATACTTCTAAACTTTTAACTATAAATAGGAAGTATAAAAATAATTTTACATTGTTTTCGGAAGATGTAAAATATTTAAAACAAATGAATTTTATTGATGTTAAGTACATTGATGAAGTTAATGTTTGTTTGTTGGTGCTTGGTAGTAGTATAGTAATGCAAGAAAATTTAAAGAAAGAGCATAAATTAGCAAAGAGAGATGTGTATATTATGTTATTTACTGCTTTGCTATGTGGAATAACTTCTTTTATTGGCTGTGTTCTAGCAAATATTTTATTCGGGTAGTTTATGTTATCTAGAAAAGAAAAGGCTTTAATGAAATATATTTTAAAAGCAAGTGGAAACAAAGACACTTGTCTTTTAGCTCCGCTAGATGTTTTACATGGGCTTGAAGATAAATATAATGTTAACCAAATAGAAATTCAAGGTTTGCTTGAAGGATTGGCTCAAGAGAAATATATTGATCTTGTTAACTCAGATAAAAATGGTGAACTTATATACTGTATTAATATTTGTCCCAAGGGAAAAGCTTTTGTTAGGGAAGAGCATAATAGTAGAAAGTCTTGGACAATGGCAATACTCAAAACAGTACTCCTTGCCATTATATCTTTTGTAGTCGGAATAATTTTAAAAGCAATTTTTTAGTCTAATATTAATATTAGACTTTTTTAATTTTTGACACAAGAACATATGTTCCATATTAAATATAAAAATAGTTGTAATTAATATTAAAGTGGTGTATAATATAATAAGAAATATGTTAAATTTTAACTAAATTAATATAATTAAGTTGATTTTATAGGTATTATGCAAACAAATGTAAATGACCGTAATAAAGCCATAAAATAAGAATTATTAATATTGTATAGTATTATAATTTTAAATCTTTTGATAATAATAAAATAAGGATAAAATATGTTTGATTTAAAGAGTAAATATGCACCAACTGGTGATCAACCGCAAGCGATTGATAAACTTGTTGAAGGTTTGAATGATGGGTATAGATATCAGACTTTATTAGGCGTTACCGGAAGCGGTAAAACTTTTACTATGGCAAATATTATCAATAAAACCAATCGTCCAACACTTGTTATTGCTCACAATAAAACTTTGGCAGCTCAACTTTGTAATGAGTTTAGGGAGTTTTTTCCTAATAATAGAGTTGAGTACTTTGTTTCTTATTATGATTATTATCAACCTGAAGCTTATATTGTGTCTTCTGATACTTATATTGAAAAGGATATGAGCATTAATGATGAGATAGATAAACTTAGACATTCGGCAACTTGTTCGTTGTTTGAAAGAAAAGATGTTATTGTTGTTGCGTCAGTTTCTAGTATATATAGTTTGGGAGCTCCAGAAGCATATTCTAGTTCTTGTTTATCCCTTAGACCTAATGAAATTTATTCTAAAAAAGATATTTTAAAAAGACTTGTTGAATTGCAATATCAAAGGAATGATATTGATTTTAAAAGGGGAACATTTAGGTCTAAAGGTGATGTTATTGATATCATTCCAGCAAATAGAAGTGAAATAGGGATTAAGATTGAATTTTTTGATGATGAAATTGAACAAATTTCTGAATTTGATGTTTTGACTGGTAAAAAAATTAATACATTAGAGCATTTGTATTTGTTGCCAGCTACTCATTATGTTATTCATAATGATGAAATGGAGAGTATTTTTGATGAAATTAGACATGATTGTTTAGTTAGAGCAAGTCAATTTGAAGAAGAAGGAAAATTGATTGAAGCACAGAGAATTAAAGAAAGAGTTTTCTACGATTTGGAAATGATGAAAGAAGTGGGTTATTGTAATGGTATAGAAAACTATTCAAGATATTTTGATGGAAGAAAACCAGGACAAGCTCCTTACACATTACTTGATTATTTTCCAGATGATTTTATTCTGTTTGTGGATGAAAGCCACATAACGTTACCACAAATTAGGGGTATGTTTTCTGGTGATTTGGCAAGGAAGAAAAATTTAATTGACTATGGTTTTAGGTTGCCGTCTGCTTATGATAATAGGCCACTTAATTTCGAAGAGTTTGAAAAGAAAATAAATCAAGCGATATTTGTATCGGCTACTCCAAGTCAATTTGAACTTGAAAATTCAGGGCAGGTAGTTGAGCAAATTATTAGGCCTACTGGACTACTTGAACCACAAATAACTATTAAGCCTGTGACAAATCAAGTTGATGACCTTATCGGTGAAATTAATGATACTATTGAAAATGATGGTAGGGTTTTGGTTACTACACTTACCAAAAAAATGGCTGAAAGTTTAACTAATTTTTTAGCTGAGAAAAAAATTAAAGTTAAATATCTTCATTCAGATATTGATACTCTTGATAGGGTTGAGATAATCAATGGTTTAAGACGAAAAGATTTTGATGTACTTATAGGTATTAACTTACTTAGAGAAGGTTTGGATATTCCTGAAGTTAAATTAGTTGCTATTTTGGACGCAGATAAAGAAGGTTTTTTAAGAAGCGAATGGGCATTAATTCAGACTATTGGAAGGGCTGCGAGAAATAGTGAAAGTAAAGTAATTTTATATGCAGATAATATGACTAAGTCAATAAAAAATGCCGTTGCTGAAACTGATAGAAGAAGAAAAATTCAAGAAGAATATAACCGTGCAAATAATATTGTGCCTAAGACAATAATTAAAGGAATTAGTAATACTATTGAAATTACCAAGAAGAGTAATATTAAGAAAGAAAAATTATCTAAGAAAGATAGAGAAATTAAAATTGCCCAGCTTGAAAATCTTATGAGAGAAGCGGCGGATATTCTTGATTTTGAAAGAGCAATAGTTATACGTGAACAATTAAACGAATTAAGGGGAAAATAATGTTAGAAGATATTGTTATTAAAGGAGCAAGGGAGAACAACTTAAAAAATGTTAGCCTTACTATTCCTAGAAACAAACTAATTGTTTTTACGGGAGTTAGTGGAAGCGGTAAAAGTACTCTTGCATTTGATACAATTTTTGCTGAAGGGCAAAGAAGGTATATGGAGAGTTTGTCTAGTTATGCTAGACAATTTTTAGGACAGATGTCAAAGCCTGATGTTGATAGTATTGATGGATTATCACCTAGTATTTCTATTGATCAGAAAACAACATCAAATAATCCTAGAAGTACTGTTGGAACTGTAACTGAAATTTATGACTATTTAAGGTTGCTTTTTGCACATGTGGGAAAAGTTTTTTGCCCTAATTGTAAAAAGGAAATTTCAACTCAATCTATTGATGTTATTGTTGATAAAATCATGGAATTGCAAGGTGAAAAAATACAAATACTTTCTTGTTTTGCAAAAGGTAAAAAGGGTGCTTTTGTAAAAGAACTTGAAACTTTAAGAAAAGAAGGTTATGCAAGAGTAAAAATTGATGGAAATAATTACACTCTTGATGAAGAAATAAAGTTAGAAAAAAATATTAGACACACTATTTATGTTGTTATTGATAGGCTAATAGTTAAAGAAGATAGTCAACAACGAATAACCGAAAGTGTTGAAAGTGCATTGAAACTTTCAAAGGGTACTGTAGACATTGATTGTAATGATGAGATTGTAACTTATAGCACAACACATTTTTGTGATGAGTGTGGATATAGTATAGAAGAACTTGTGCCTAGAATTTTTAGTTTTAATAGTCCATTTGGTGCGTGTGAAAGTTGTAGGGGACTGGGATTTAGACAAATTATAGATTTAGATAAAATTATCGTAGATATCGATCAGCCAATACTAAAAAGTGGTGTCGGAAAAGTTGCCGGATGGTCGTATGATGCGGGAATGGCTAGAATGTTTATTAGAGCAGTTGCAAGAAAGTTTGGTGTCGATCCTGATATTCATGTAAAAGATATGCCAGATGGAATGCTTGATATGATTTTATATGGAACAAAAAAAGAAAAAATAGAAATTGACTATGTAAAATCGGGAAATGTTGTGGTTGGACAAATGGCTTTTGAAGGGATAATTCCTAATCTTGAAAGAAGATATTGGGAAGGAAGTAGTGAATGGGCAAAAGAAGAAATTGGCAAACTTATGATTGAAGAGTGTTGTCCAACATGTAATGGGAAAAGATTAAAACAAGAAGCCTTGAATGTATTTATTAATAAGAAAAATATCATTGATGTTTGTGATATGTCTGTAATTGATATTTTCAATTTTATGGAAAATTTAAAACTTTCAAAGAGCAATCAAACTATTGCTGAACCTATTTTAAAGGAAATATTGGCAAGATTAAAATTCTTGATTGATGTAGGTCTTGATTATCTTACACTTTCTAGACAGGCAGGAACGCTTAGCGGTGGTGAAGCGCAAAGAATTAGGCTTGCTACTCAAATTGGAAGTGGGCTTACAGGGGTTATATATATATTAGATGAGCCAAGTATTGGGCTACATCAGAGAGATAATGATAAGTTACTTGAAACACTGAAGCATTTGAGAGATTTGGGTAATACAGTTATTGTTGTTGAACATGATGAAGATACTATGAGAATTGCTGATCATATTGTTGATATAGGAAAATTTGCAGGTATTCATGGTGGTGAAATTGTCGCACAAGGTACATTAAAAGACATTATAAAATGCAAAGATAGTGTAACGGGACAATATTTGAGCGGTGAAAGAAAAATTGAAGTACCTAAAACTAGAAGAGAAATTAAGAAAGGATATATTGAGATAAAGGGTTGTTCGCATAACAACTTAAAGAAAGTAGATTTAAAATTACCGCTAGGTGTTACAACTGTAATTACTGGTGTAAGCGGAAGTGGAAAAAGTAGTCTTATTAATGAAACTTTATTTCCTATTGCATACAATTATGTTAATAAAAGTACTTTACCAGAAGGTAGGCATAAATCAGTTAGTGGTCTTGAGAATATTGATAAAGTAATTAATATTGACCAAAGCCCAATAGGAAGAACTCCACGAAGTAATCCTGCAACGTATACAAATGTTTTCACAGATATTAGAAATTTGTTTGCACAAACTCCCGATGCAAAAGAAAGGGGGTATAATAGTGGTAGATTTAGTTTCAATATGTCTGGTGGTAGATGTGAGCATTGTGGCGGTGCTGGAATTAAGAAAATTGAAATGTTCTTTTTACCTGATGTGTATGTTACGTGTGATGTGTGTAAAGGTAAACGATATAATAGGGAAACTCTTGAAGTTAAATATAAAGGTAAAAATATTTATGATGTACTAGATATGACTATACTTCAAGCAAATGAATTTTTTGAAAATATTCCAAAGATAAAAAATAAAATTCAAACACTTGTTGATGTCGGTCTTGGATATATAAAACTTGGTCAACCTGCAACAGAACTTAGTGGTGGAGAAGCACAAAGAGTAAAACTTGCAACAGAACTTAGTAAAAGAAGTACTGGTAAATCATTATACGTTTTGGATGAACCAACAACAGGCTTGCATTTATACGATATTCAAAAATTAATTGGTATACTTGATAGACTAGTTGAAGGTGGAAATACAATTGCAATAATTGAGCATAATTTAGATGTAATAAAGTGCGCAGATTATATTATTGATATTGGTATGGAAGGTGGAGAAAAAGGTGGTGAAATAATTGCACAAGGAACACCTGAAGAGATTGTTAAAAAGAACGTTGGATATACTGCTAAATTTTTAAAAGATAAACTTAATTAATTTTAAATAAAAAAAACAATTTCATGCATTATTTGAAATTGTTTTTTGTTTTATTTGGTCTGTTTTTATTTAATTGTTGTTTATATTTTGTTAATGACATCATAATGTGAATATGTGACAATAACATATAATATAATGACAATATTATAATACATTGTGTAAATTAAAACCTAAAATATGATATGAACTTGAAGTAAATTCTTTTAGTAATTCTAGTTCGCAAATTGCGTTATCAAAGTCGTTGTTTTTTGTATAGGCAGATAGTCTATTTAGGCTATCTGTAATTGTACTTAAATCTCTATGATTAAATATAAAACAAAGCCATGTTTGAGACTTGTGCCAATACCTTTTTATATCAGCGATTTCATTGTAATAAATGTTTATTTCATCTTCAGAATTTTCATATTTTAAAGACAAATCAAAAACCATATCTTCAATTGTAATTAATGTTTTTTTTACATTGGTAATTTCGAATATGCCAAACAAAATAGTTATAACAAATATACATAGTACTGCTATTCCTTTTTTCACCAGTTGTCTCCTTGTTTGTAATTTGTATCAACAGTTTCAAATTTACCTTTTAAAGGTTGTACATATATTTTCCCGTTATTGTTTATAGTTAATATAAGTATATCTTTGATAGAATTAATTCCTACTTTTTTTACGTTCTCCAATATAAATTTTTCATCTATTTTTGCAACCTTCATATTTTCTTCAACTAGTTTTCCTTTGGTTGCTATTATCATTGGTAGTGTTGCAGGGGCTTTTTTAATTTTCATGTCGTCAGCAGTAAGTGGTGAATATGGAGAACGATTTACTATTGTCATAGTTCCGTTTGTTTGAAGTATGACGTATAGTAATTCTTCTAAATTGAAATAACCAGCAGTGTGTATACCTTCCATAAGGTCATTAAAAGTCATATTGACTTTTTTTAGATTTTCGTAATTAACACCTTTTTCATCAAGTAAAATGATAGGATGTCCGTTTATTAGTTTTCGAAAAAATAAACTCTTTCGTGATAGCATACAAATAAAGTAGTGAATGCATACAAGTGTTAGTAGTGGGATAATTCCTTGTAGAAGCGGAAGTGCAGTTTCTGCCATTGGAATTGTTGCAAGGTCGGCAATAATAAGGGTGATAACTAATTCAAATGGTTGCATTTCGCCCAATTGTCTTTTCCCCATAATTCTAAGTAAGAATAATATTAAAATGTAAAGAATAATACTTCTTGTGATCAGTGTAAATGTCATATACAAATAATTGCCAGTAAATACTTTATTATTCAATTGCGTTTTGATTTTTTATATTATATATAAATTTAGTAAATAATTAGGAAAAAATAAAAGCTTGTGTTAAAATAAAAATATGAAAGTTTTTGTAGAAAGAATGGGGATAAATGGTGAAGGTATTGCTATAATTCCCGATGGTAAAGATAAAGGCAAATTAATATTTATAGATGGTGCTATTGAAGGGGAAGTTGTTGATATTGACATTGTTTCTGACAGGGGACAGTTTTTTGTGGCAAAATTAAATAATATAAAAACTATGTCGCAAGATAGAGTAAAGCCTAAGTGTAAGTACTTTGGCGTTTGTGGCGGTTGTGATTTACAGCATATGAACGCAATTAAGCAATCAAAAATAAAAATTGATGGTGTTTTGCAAACGTTAAAAAGAATTGCTAATATAGATGATATTAATTGTGAAATTGTTTCTTTAAATAAGTGGAATTATAGAAATAAAATGGTGTTTCCTTTTTCATATGTTAATAACAATTTGGTAATTGGAATGAACTCCAAGAAAAGTCATGATGTTGTGAATATTGATAATTGCTTAATTGCTGATGACAATATTAATAAAATATTGAGTATTTCAAAGAATTATTTTAACACTTTAAAAGATGATAAAGTTTTAACTAATTTGAAATATTTAGTTGTGAGAAGTATTGACAATCAAAATTTAGTTACTATCGTTTCAAAAAAGAAAATTGATATTTCTAATTATTATATTTACTTGAAAAATAATTTTGAAAAAATCGGTTTGTCTTTAATTGTTAGCGATAATAAAAAAGACATTTTAAGTGGTAAATATTATTATATTGATGGATTAGAAAAAATTTCGGTAAATGAAAATGGTATTAACTATTCATTTAATAACTTGGGTTTTATTCAAGTAAACAGTGAAATAAAGGAAAGTCTATATCAAGAAGTGTTAAATAATATTGAAAAAGGCGATATTGTTATAGATGGTTATGGTGGAGCGGGTTTGCTTGCGGGAATAATTTCTAGAAATTGTAAAAAGGTTAAAACGGTTGAAATAAATAAAAGTGCGAGTTTGTCTGCAAAGAATTTAGCAATTGAAAATAATATTAAAAACATTGAAGTTTATAATGATGATTTTGCGAATGTTTTAAGCGATATAATTGAGCCTAGTTCGGTGTTGCTTTTAGACCCGCCAAGAAGTGGTTGTGACAAGAGTGTTATAGATACGGTAAATAATAATATTGATAGTATCAAAAAAATTATTTATATATCTTGTAATCCGTCAACTCTTGCTAGAGATTTAAAAATGCTAAAAGGATATTTCGTAAAGAACATAAAATTGTATGACATGTTCCCACAGACAAAACACGTAGAAACTTTGGTGGTTTTGGAGAGAACATGACTATTAAATAAAATTTAAAATTTGACTGATATAAGTTGTCAAATTTTGTAATAAATATTAAAATTAAGTAAGGGTATTTAATAAATTGAAATAATTTTGTGTAAATAATGTATAGAAGGAATGATTATGAAAAAATTTGATTTTGCGGTAAGTATTGGAAGCAGTGTAACTAATATTTATAAGGCAGGTGTGGGTGTTGTTTTAAGTGAAAGGTCGGCAGTTGTTACTGGAATTAAGGGTAAGAGAGAAATTGCTCTTCATGTTGGTAATGATGCTGTTTCTTGTGGAATAGATTTTAGAAAAGTTATTGTTGATGGAAAGATAGATTTTTCATTGGCTTCTCTTATGCTTGCTGAATTTTTTAAAAAAGTGGAAATAAAAAGAAAAGACGGGGTTATTTTCCTTGTTTCTCTTGAAGATATGAAGCTTGCTAACGAATATAAAGATTTGGGTTATGCTGTAGGAGTAAATACTGTTGAAGTAATTCCATCTATTGTTGCAACTGCATATGGATATGAAATAGAAAATTTCCGCAAATCGTATTTGCTTGTAGATATTGGTGTTAATACAGAAATTGCCGTTATTAATAATGGTAGGATATTAACGGGAGCGACTGTATATAATGGCGGAAATAATATTGACGAAAAAATAATGAATTATATCTATACGGAAAAAGGTATTGAACTTAGTAAAAATTCTGCTGAAAAAGTTAAAAACGATATTACAACTCTTCTTCCAAATGATGAGAGAAGTATTGAAATTGAAGGGTTTATAAAAGATACAACTGAATATTCAACAGTAACAATTACTAGTACAGAAATATTTGGAATGGTTATTGATGAGTATAATAAAATTGCTTCTGCTATTTTGCAAGTATTGACTTCTTGTGAAAATGAAGTTAACATGGATATTAAAAGACATGGTATTTATTTGTGTGGTGCTTCTAGTAAAATTGCGGGAATTGAAAAGTATTTAAAAGTTAAATTGAATTTAGATTGTTTTAAGTATAAGCCGGATGCTATAACTATGATTGGGGTTGGTCAGCTTCTTGATAGTCCGATTGCAGTTGAAAAAGTTATTTTGGAAAACAACTAATATTTTATAATAGTTTGTCGAAAGATTTTAAAAGTAAAGATAAGGGTATGAGCTTGTCTTTACTTTTTTTTGTGCATTTTTTAAAATTATAAAAAATGGAAAAGAAGGTGCAGTATGGCAAGAAAAATTGTAGTGACAGGTGGCAAGGGGGGAGTTGGTAAAACAACTGTTGTTGGTGGACTTGGAACTGCTCTTTCTAGGCTTGGATATAAGACGTTACTAGTTGATATGGATTTTGGACTAAATAACTTAGATGTTTTGCTTGGTGTGGAGAATAAAATTGTATATGACTTAATTGATGTTATAGAAAGTAAATGCAGGCCAATTCAAGCGGTTATTGAAGATATTTTCGAAGATAATTTATTTGTTTTGCCTAGTTCACATTGTTTTTGTAGTGTGAAATTTGGTGCTAATGAATTAAGTGGAATTTTAAAAGAATTGGAAAGTTGTTTTGACTTTATATTAATTGATTGTCCTGCTGGAATTGATGGCGGTTTTAAAAGGGCTGTGGGTTGTGCTGATGAATATGTTTTGGTTACAACACCGCATTTGTCAGCAATTAGAGATGCTGATAAGGTTATTACCGAACTTAATAAACAGACAAATAAAACACCATTTTTGGTAATTAATCGTGCTAGGGGAGATTTGATGCTAAGTGGTGAAATGTTTAAAGTAGAAAGTATTACTAAGCATTTAAGTGCAGAACTTATTGGCGTTATTCCTGATGATGATTTTGTGAGTGTTCAACTTTTTTCGGGTAGAAAAATGGCTGGCGATAGTCTTAGTGAAATATCTTTTGATATGATGGCAAGGAATTTAACAAGTGATAGAAGAGTGATATTTGATGTTACTAAAAGATATAGGGGTTTACTTGGTGGAATAAGGAAAAGTTTAAAAAGGAGACTTTAATGAAAAATAATTACGAAGAAAGGTTAAAAAACGTTTTAATTTCCGACAAAAAAGAAAACCCTGAAAAAATAAAAAAAATAATCAAGGCGGAAATTTTGTATTTAATGAGAAATTATTTTACTATTGATAGTGAAGATTTAAATGTAGATATTATAGTTAGTGATAGTAACAAGTATAAGGTTGATATTAATTTCACTTCAAATACTATTTTGTCTGCTAAGACATTTTAATTTGTTCTAAATTAAGAAAGGTTTACATATTTATTAATATGAAAAATGTTGAAATATTAAATTTAACAAAACAAGAAATTAAATACACTATTAAACTTAAACGAAACAAAGATAAAGCCTTTAAAGTTTTTGTTATGTCTATTTCTTGTATATTTGTTTTAACTTTTGTGTCAATTAATGTTTATAATTTAATAGGTGCAATTAATCCTGTGAATAGTCTTTATAGGGACAATAGCGGAGTTGTGTTTACTGATGCGGATGTACTTAGTAGTCCTACATTTTTTATACCAATAAAGGGAGATTTTGAACTTTTAAAAGATGGTACAATAAATTTTATTGTAGGCAATTCTATTATGGTAAAAGCAATTGAAAATGGAGTTATTGAAGATGTAACAAGCAGTAATGACGGTATTAAATATATAAAAATCAATCATGGAAAAGGTTGGAGTTCAGTAATATGTAATGTTGATATTGTAGGTGTTAAAGGTGGCGATATTGTTACTAGGGGAAAAGATATTGCGACTGCTAAATTGGGACAAACTATTTCACTTAGGATTTATCTAGATGGTGTGCAAGTTTCAAATTTATCTATAGCTGGAAGTAAAATTTTATGTCTAGATTAAAATTAAAAATAAAGCCGTTATTTATATTATACGTTTTTTTGTGTATATACTTTGGTTGGTATAATGAGATTTTTTATTATGTAATAGCCGTTCTTCTTCATGAGTATGGACATTATTATGTGGGAAAGATGAAAGGGTATGATTTTAAAAATATTTCATTTAATGTCTATGGTGCGGGGCTTTATGGTGATGGGTGTTTTACTCGAAAAGATGATATATTAATATCTCTTGCTGGGCCTTGTGTTAATCTAATTCTTATAATCTTAACTATTTGTTTTTGGTGGTTGATACCATCATTATATTATTATTCAAAAGCCTTTGTTGTATGTAATCTAATAGTTATGGTATTTAATTTACTTCCAATATATCCTTTGGATGGGGGAAGAATATTAGTTGCAATTCTAAGCAGTAAAGTCAATAAAAACAAGTTAATAAAGGCAGGAAATGTACTTTGCATAATACTAGGCATATTATTTTTAATAGCATTTTTGGTATCCATATTTTATATAATTAATTTTAATTTCTTATTTATTGGATTATTTATGATGTTAAACGGTTTTTCTTGTGATACATCTATCTACAAAGAAAAAATTAGTTCTTTGAGTAAAAGTACTGGTACACCATTGGAAGTAAAAACATTTGTTGTAAAAGGTGAGATTGAAAAAATACAATTAGTTAAATATTTGAGCCCCCATTACTATTCGGTATTTGAAATTAAAAACAAAGGTGAGTTTATAAAAATAACAGAAGATGAACTTCTTAACATGTAAAAAGCAATAATTTTATTGCTTTTTATTTTTATTCGCTTAATTATATGAAAAATAAATTTAATATGATATAATATATTAATTATATGCAAATGAAGAGAATAGTAAATATTAGAGTTACAACATCTATATTTTTAGGTCTTATGGCGGGGATATTACTTTGCTATGCTTTTTTCATGGATAATTTTAGCAAGATGTATTTAGTATTAGTACCGCTTATATTGTCGCTTGTAACAGTAGGAATGCTATTATATGTGTATTTTACAAAGAAAGTAAATAAAAATTGTGAGACTAGGAAAGATGTTGGTATTTTAACTACAATATCTGTTGTCGGTTTTGCTATAGCATTTTGTTTGGGATTTTTGCTTACTGGAGTTAATTTATTTCCGCTTAAACTTATTGATAACCAAAAAGATGTTGCTGTTAAAGGTGTTGTTAGTGATTATGTTTTAGTTAAAGATAGTAGCAAGAAGTTTGTTTTAGATGATTGTATTGTTGTTGAAGACAATGAAATTTTGTATTCAGATATTAAAATTGTTATTTATACTTATTCTAATGATGATATTGAACTTGGCGATGAAGTATATTTTGTTGGTGATATAAATAGTTTTAATTATAAAAGCCAAAGTGAATTTGATAAACTTGCTCAAAATATATGTTTTTCTACTTATGTTGATAGTAGTGATATGGAGATTAACTCTAAACATTCGTCTTTAAAAGACAATATAAAAAGTTCGGTAAAAGAACTGTTGCTTAATAATTTAAGTGAAGATAATGCAAATATCACATATAGTATTTTATTTGGTGAAAAGCAGGGGCTTAATAATGAAATTAAGGAAGTTTTTTCATATGCGGGTATTTCACATATACTGGCAGTATCTGGACTTCATATATCTGTGCTTGTTGGTATAATATATTTTATTTTGTCAAAATTGAAATTAAATAAATATGTGAGAGTGGGGATATTATTTTTCATACTTTTATTTTATAGTTACCTATGTTCTTTTTCGCCTAGTGTAGTAAGAGCAAGCATTATGGCTATTTTGTCAGCGATATGTTTTATGTATCAAATTGAGTATGATGCCCTTAGTAGTCTTAGTATTGCAGGGGTTATAATATTACTATTTAGTCCGCTTAGTTTATTTTTGGTTTCTTTTCAATTATCTTTCTTGTGCGTATTTGCAATTATTTCATTTGCACCAACATTGAAAAGAATGTTTGTAAAAATTAAATGCCCAAAATTGTTAGCAGAAGGGTTGGCTATTTCTATCGCAGTTAATATTGTTATATTACCTACATGTTTTAATTATTTTGATTATGTATCGTTATTAGGAGTAATTACTAATTTATTCGTATTGCCAATTTTTTCTATTTTGTATGTTTTGTTGTTTGTATTTACTTTTATGGGAGTTATACTGCCTTTTATGGGTGTTTTTCTTAAAATTCCTAATTTCTTTTTGCATATTATAAAAGTTATTGCCGATTTTGTTGCGGGGATAGACTTTGGTATATTTAGACTTTTTCATGTTGGGTATTTAGTTGTATTTTTATTAATAGTTATACTTTTAATTTTACATTTTTTAATGATAAACAAATATTTGAAAAGTGGTTTTATTGGGGTTTTAAGCATTGCACTTATTACAATTCTTGTATGCAATTCAATGCCAATAAAGTACAAAGGCGACAATGTACTTGTTTGTTCTCAAACTGATAGTAATGTGGTTTTCTATGTTAAAGATAATTATACCGTAATGATTGGTTCAAATATAGATAGTTACATAGTATGCAAACAATTAAAAGAGTTGAAAATAAAGGGAATTGATAGTATAATTGCTTATGATTTTCAATTAAATAAAATATCTGAATTTAATAAACTTTGTGAAGAGTATTCTGTTAAAAGAGTTTATGTGCCTGAAAAGTTTAATTATTCGCATTTGGCAAATGGTAATAAATTTGTTTTTTATAATCATGAAATAGAAATTAATGATTTAAAATTGCATAACATTGAAAAAGATGATACCATAATAGGTGTAAAGTTAGACATCGATGATAGTAGTTTTTTAATACCAGAATTAAAGCCTACTATTTCAGAAAGTAATTATATTGTTCAAAATTATGGTGACGTTGATTATATTATTGTGTCTGATATGGACATAAAGATTAATTTTGAAGAAATGAATGTTGAAAAAATTATTTTACTTAATTCTACATTAAAGACTGACGAAAATAAAATTTCGTTAAAAGAAAAAATACATGTCAATTTACTGGGGGTAGTATGAAATTTGAAGAATTAAAATCTTCTCTTAAAAATGGTTGTCAAAATTTGTATTTGATGTTTGGTAATGATAATTATCTTTTAACTTCGGCAGTAAACTTGGTTATTAAGTATGGCGGTATAGAAATGCCCGAACTTAATTTAGTTAAGTTTACTGAAGGCGTAATTGATATGGAAGATGTTGTGAGAGCTCTTAATACTATGCCTGTCTTTAGTGAAAAGAGAGCTGTCTATTTAGACCTTAGAATGACGAAAAAAAGCGAAGTAAAAAATTTAAAAGTCCTTAGTGAATATTTAGATAACTACAATGAATTGGCTGTCCTTATTGTTTGTTTAGGGGATAATGATGAAATAGATATTGACAAATCTAAATTTGTCGCAGTTGATTGTAATAGATTGGACTTCAAAATTGCGTGTTTAAAAATTAAAGCAACTTTTAGACAAAAAAACATCACTATTAATGATGATGCTGTTGAACTATTGTTCAATTATTCAGTTGGTGATATGTCCAAAATTCTTATAGAATGTGATAAACTTGCAAGTTTTGTAACAAATTCAATTGTAACTATAAATGATGTTAAAGAGATTGTAAATCAGTCTCTTGAGTATCAAATATTTGAACTTACTGAAAGTCTTGCTAAAAAAGATAGTGTGAAGGCTTTTAAAATTTTAAATGATTTAAAAGATAAAAAAGATGAATATCGAAACGTTCCATCTTTGATACTTGCACATTTTAGAAGATTATTTCACATTTCTTTAAATAAAGATTATTCAAATTTTGAATTATCAAAATATCTAGGCATAAAAGAATATGCTATTAAAATGTCTCAAAAACAAGTTGCATTATTTACAAAGTCATCACTTAAAAAAATCAATGAACTATGTGCAAAATTAGATTTTGATTTAAAACAAAGTAATATTTCAATTGATAATATGATTAATCTAATCGTTCTTTCAATTCTGAATATATAAAAATTATTTCAAAAAAATAGGAGTTATATAATTATTTTATATTAAACTATTTTTGCGAGTGGAGATAGTGATGAAAAAGTTTTCAAAAAATGCTATACTGCTTTTATTTTGTTTGCTTATAAATAATATAAGCAGTATTTTTATATATACTTATTTGCTAGCATTTATATTAAATATTTCCAGTAATGGTATTGTAAATGTTGCAAAATTTTATTTAGTCTTACATATTTCAATGATATTGCTTTCACTCTGTATAGCACCAATTATAAAAAAATCAAAAAATTCATTATTTTTAAAAATTGGAGTTATTTTTAAATGTGTTTTTGTAATTTCAATTGTTCTATTAGGTAATAAAATTATTAATTATGTTTGGTTGATAGCAATATGTAATGGTATTGGTGAAGTTTTATTCTGGAGTGGAGCAAACTCTTTGCAACCAAATGTTACTACTAAAAAAAGTTTGCAAGGATTTATTTCTTTAAGTAAAATTTTGAATACTATGCTAAGTTTGATTATTCCTATTATAATGGGGTATTTTATTGATAAAATTGGAATGGTTTTAATAGCGATTACAATGTTTATTTTAACTATTATTCAGTTTTGTGTTTCTTTATTTATTAAAGAGAATTGCATAGAAAGAGTGTCTAAGATACGCTTTAAAAAATTTTTATTACAAGTAAAAAGTTCATATCCGCAATATAAACATGTTTACTTAAATCAAATGTTATATGGATTTTGTAGTAATACATCAATGCTTGTATTGTATTTTACTGTAATTACATTTGGCTCAAATATATCGCTTGGAGTATTTGCGACTATATCTTCTATACTTTCAATTGTTGTGCTATTTGTTTACAATTTAAAGAAAAAACATTTTTCTAATTATATATATTCAATTATATCAAGTATTGCGGTTATAGTTGGTGTTGTTCTTTTGCTGGTAGATTTAAATAGGACTACTCTAATAATTTTTTATATGTTTTGGCATTTAACTATTATTGTTCCTGAAATGATAACGGGTGCTACACGTTTAAATATATCTCAGCATAATAATTTGAAAGTATACAACATTGAAAATATAACAATAAGCGAAGTATTCCTAGATGGCGGTAGGGTAATCGGTGAAATATTATTGCTTGTTATGGGGCTTATTGGAAATAAAGTATTTGATATAATTGTGTTTGGAATAATGTGCGTAGTTATATCGTTATATTTTGTACATACTTATTTTATTAATAAACACTATGTGATTGATGATGAAAAAGTAATTTCTTAATTAATATATTATAAACTTACTTACACTTTTAATTACAAATATTAAAATGAAAAAAGAGCAATATTGCTCTTTTTTTTGTGTATGAATTAAATTTAAAATTATAAGGAGTGTTGTTCATCGTAATTTTCTAAGAAATGTCCATACCCTTTTAAAAAATATTATTAGCCAGTAATTGAATGATTTAGCAATAAAAAATCCCTACGAGAGTAGGGATGTAAATTATTCTGCCTTTTTAGTAGTTGTTTTTCTTGTAGTTGTCTTTTTAGCAGGTTCTTCAGAAGTTGCTTTTTTAGTAGTAGTTTTCTTTGTTGCTGGTTTCTTTTCTTCAGCTACAACTTTAACTTCTTCTTTTTTCTCTTCTTTCTTTTCTTCTTTAGTAGCAACTACTGGAGCTGAAGCTTTTGCTTTGTATAAAGCTGATGCAAGTCTACCAATTTTTCTGCTAGCGTTATTTTTATGAATAACACCTTTGCTACAAGCGCTGTCAATATAAGCGTAAACTTCTTTGCTGAATGTTTCTGCTTCTGCAACTTTGCCTTCTTCTAACATTTTTCTAAACTTCTTAACATAAGTACTAAGTGTTGCCTTAACGAATTTATTTTCTGCATTTCTTCTATCGATAGTACTAATTCTCTTTTTTGCTGATTTGATATTAGCCATTATTTTCTCCTTAAAATTATCTATAAAAATTTAAATCTGGAGTATTTTAACATATTTTTTTGAAATATGCAAGAACTATTTTAATAAATTTTAACTTTTAATTAATTTTTCGTTTATTTGTAGTCAATTATTGAAAAGAATAATTGTTGCGGTGGTAAAAAATGAAGTTTTCTGAATTGATTTCTGAAATTATACAAAACTCTTCTATTGAAGCGGGAGAAGAAGTACTTTCTAAGTTTGAAAATTATAAACATCAGATATCTACTGAAAGATATGAAATTGTAAGTGATAGTCAGGCTAAATTTTATGGAAAAGAAAAAGGTGTATATGATTTAATATCTTTGCCAGATGTATTATACTTAACTCAAAGTCAGCTTGAATATTCTGTTCAAATTGTTGAAAAAAGGCTTAAAGATATTCTTGGTAAAGTAAAAAGTACAGACAAAGTTTTGGTAGTTGGACTTGGTAATAGACATATTAGTTCAGATAGTTTAGGAGTAAGTGTAGTAAGCAAGGTCAATGTAACATTTAATGTCAAAAAATTTCCGCATGTCATGGCTATATGTCCTTCAGTTTTAGGGCTTACTGGAATTGAGACTTTTGATATTGTTAGTGGGGTGATAGATAAAGTTAAGCCTAATGTTTTAATTTTAATTGATAGTCTTTGTGCGAGTAGTGAAGAACGGCTTGGAAAATCAATACAATTAAGTAATACGGGTATTTGTCCGGGTAGTGGGATAGGCAATAATAGAAAGTGTATTGATAAAAAATTGGCTGAAAAGGTTGTGTCTATCGGTGTGCCACTTCTTATATATGCTGACACTTTTGTAAGTTCAGCATTTGAAAAAAATAGAATTGATAATGATAGGTTTGAAAGTATTATGCATACTATTAAAAAATCACGTGATAACCCACTAATTTATGATTTTATTCAAGATGTAAAAAATGCATACAATAGTACATTTGAAAATGTTATTGTCTCTATTAAAGATATTTCTGAATGTGTAGAAATTTTATCTGACATCATTGCAAGTGCTATAAATAGAGTATTGGGTGTTGATTGTATTAAAAAGATTTATTAATCATAAAATATATTATGAAAAAGTATTGGATTGTAATTATTGTTATTTTAAGTGTTGTTATAGTAGGTATTTCTACTATTTTTATGCTTTTCCCACTAAAGTACAAAGATTTAATTATTAAGTACTCTAAAGAGTATGGTTTACATGCGTATTTGGTTGCAAGTGTGATTAATATTGAGAGTAGATATGACAAAAATGCAAAATCTTCTGCTGGAGCAATAGGGCTTATGCAATTACTCCCATCAACAGCAGAAGAAGTTAGTAAAAAATTAAATATTGATTTTGAGACGAGTGATTTGTATTTGGAAGAAGTAAATATACAAATGGGGTGTTATTATCTATCTTATTTGTTAGATTACTACAATGGTAATGCAATTAATTCGTTATCTGCATATAATTGGGGATTAAATAATGTTAATAATTGGCTAGATTTGGGAAATGTTGATGAGAATGGTACTATTACAAATATTCCCGTTAGTGAGACGTCTAATTATTTAAAGAAATTCAAAATAAATGAATTTGTTTATAAAATAATTTTTAAAGAGTAGCAAATAGTTTAAACATTTGTAAATTCTATAAATATTTGATATCATTTTAGTAAGATTATGAAAATATTTAATAGAAATGCACTAAAAATTATCGCTCTACTTTCAATGACAATAGACCATATTGCCAAAGTTTTTTTTGGTGGTAATATGATTATGGTGGCAATTGGTAGAATTGCCATGCCTATATTTGCTTTTTTTATTGCTGAAGGATTTTATTATACTAGAAGTAAAAAGAAATTTATTTTAAGGCTTTTGCTTTTTGCTATTATTTCTCAAATACCATATGTTTTGTTATTTGATAATTTCATAAAACTTAATATACTATTTACATTTTTAATTTCTGTGTTATTTTTACTTGCAATCGAAAGTGTGAAAGAAAAGTCTAAATTAAGCGAAAAAATATTAATCTGCATAATACTTATTGCATGTGTAATTATAATTGCAGTTCTTGGATACTTCGGTTTAATTGATTATGGTATTGGGGGAGTGCTTTTACCGATTGCTTTTTATTTGTTTAGGGATAAAATATTTTTAAAATATTTATCTTTTGCTTTGATTATGATATTTTTATCAATCGAGAGAACTTTTGCTTTTGGGACAATAAGTCTTAATTCTTTAATTCAACTATTTTCACTTTTAGATATTCTTTTAATGTTATGCTACAATGGTGAAAAGGGTAAGGTGAATTTGAAATACTTATTCTATGCATATTATCCAATTCATTTAATTGTTCTTCTTGTTTTGTCTATTTTAATTTGATTATTTTCTATTTGTTTTCTTATTTGTTATCTAATTAGTTGATAATTTGTGTGTTTTACGAAAGATAATTTATTGACAATTTCGCTTTTATTATGATATTATTAGTATAATGTTATTTTATAAAGGTGGTTGACTATGCAACAAGAAGAACAAAATTTGTATAAAGAAGTAGACATAAGGGCTAATAAGATAAAAACTCTTAAAGAGCAGGGTGTTATTCCTTATGTTTCTAAATATGACATTACACATTCTTTGGAAGAAGCAAGAACTTTGCCAATGGGAACAAAGGTTAGAATTGCTGGAAGAATGACTTTTAGAAGAACTTTTGGTAAGTTTATGTTTATTCAACTTAGTGATATTTATGCTAAAATTCAAGTATCGCTTAGTATTAACGAGATTGATGAAGAAAAATATAAATTCTTCAAAGACTTTGTGGATATTGCTGACTTTGTTGGTATTGAAGGTGAACTTTATACTACTCAAACGGGTGAAATTACTGTAAAAACTTTTGAATATACTTTACTTAGCAAGGCAATGCTTCCACTTCCTGAGAAGTTCCATGGTCTTACTGATATTGAAACAAGATATAGACAAAGATATCTTGATATGATTATGAATGAGAATACTAGAAAAGTAGTAATTGGTAGAAGTAAAATTGTTTCTCATGTAAGAAGATATTTGGAAGATAATGGTTTCATGGAAATTGAAACTCCTATTTTACAAACAGCAATTTCTGGTGCTTCAGCAAAACCATTCTATACGCATCATAATGCTTTGGATCTTGATTGTAATTTAAGAATTGCATTTGAAACATGGTTAAAACAAGCAGTTGCTGGTGGTATTACAAAAGTATTTGAACTTGGTAAAGACTTTAGAAATGAAGGTATGGACGCTACACACTTACAAGAATTTACACAAGTTGAGTGGTATGCTGGATATTGGGATTTTGAAAAGAATATTGTATTCTTCAAAAATTTAGTTAGGGAACTACTTTTAAAAGCGCTAGGTACTACTACAATTAATTATCAAGGAAAAGAAATTGATTTTGGTCAAGAAACATGGGAAAGAATTAACTATGTTGAGAAGATGAATGAAATTCTAGGCTTTGAGTTTTTGGATATTGAAGATTTGGATGAATTTAAAAATAAAGTTGTAGAAAAGGGCTTGTTTACTCTTGATGACTTGGAAGAATGTAAATCAGTTAGAACTTTGATTGACTATATTTACAAGAGAAAAATTAGAGAAAATATTGTTGGACCTACAATTTTATATAACTATCCTGCTGTGCTTAAGACTTTAGCTAGAAGAAATGATAATGATAGTAGGGTTACTGATGTATTCCAAGTAGTTGTTTGTGGTGCTGAGATTTGTAATGCATATTCAGAGCTTGTTGACCCAATGGTTCAAAGAGAAACATTAATGCAACAATTGGTTGAAAAAGCACAAGGTGACGAAGAAACTATGGACTTAGATGAAGATTTCTTGAAGTCTATGGAACATGGTATGCCACCAATGAGTGGTCTTGGATTTGGAATTGATAGATTTGTTATGCTTATCTATGACCTTCCAAATATTAGGGATAGTGTTATATTCCCAATTATGAAATAAAGGAAAAATATATGAGTTTGTTTTTTGTAGACAGTAGTTCAGAACTTAATAAAAATGACATAAAGATGCTTGGAATTGAGTGTATTGATATGCCATATTCTTTGAACGATAAGAAAATGACGGTGTCAGAAGAATGTGATTATGATAAGGTGTATTCCAAATGTCGTAAAGACATGTGCTTAAATTATGTTGAATTATCTGTGCAAGAATATATAGATATTTTTGAACCATGTCTACAACAAAACGACGATATTATTTATGTTCATGCTAGTAGTCAGATTTTTTCTATAGATAATTTGGAAAAGGCTAAAGAACAATTAAAAGAAAAATACCCAGATAATGAAATATACCTTATTGATAGTAAAAACTTTTCAATTGGTTATGGTGTGGTAGCATACTTACTAGCTTTGCAATATAGAAAGGGTGAAACTATTCAAGACATTGTTGAATTGTCACATACTTTAAAAGACGAAATAGCGACTACATTTGTTGTGGATAGTGTTGAAAATTTATATAATCATAGTTTAATATCTTCAACTGCTGTTGCTGGAACTGTTTTAAATGTTAAGCCAATGATATCTGTTGATATTGATGGTGATTTACAACTAGTAGACAAGCAAAGTGGCAAAAGACGTGCTATTAATGAGATTATTATGAATATAAGACAAACGGGTAAAAATATAGTTGATTATCCGATAGGTATTACATATTCTGATTGTGAAAAGGATGCTATTTATTTAAAGGATAAGTTGCTTGAATATTTTGGAGAAGATTGTCATATTATTATGAACAAATTAACACCTAGCAATTGTTCTTTGCTTGGGACGGGAAGTTTGGGTGTTGCTTATCATGTATTCAAGAAAATTCACTAAAGGTACAATATGGAAGAAAAAGTTAATTGTAAAGAAGAATTTATAAATATATATAATAAATATATAAAAAGAGATGGCGGGAAAGAACTACTTGAATTTCTAGAAAAGAGTGATTTCTTTGTCGCTCCTGCGAGTACTCAATTTCATTCTAATTTTCAAGGTGGGCTTTGTGAACATTCGTTGAATGTTTATAATAGATTTTTGAAAATGATAAAACTTGAGTATGGTGATAATTATCAAGAAAAAGTATCTGACGAGACAATTGCTATTTGTGGGCTTTTGCATGATGTTTGTAAAGTAGATACATTTAAAAGTGATGTTAGAAATAAAAAGATAGATGGTAATTGGGTGCAAGTACCATGTTATACTGTAGAAGATAATCTTCCTTATGGACATGGAGAAAAGTCGGTATATATAATCAGTGGTTTTATGAGACTTACAAGAGAAGAAGCAATGATTATTAATTGGCACATGGGTGGATTTGATGCAAGAGTTAGGGGTGGTGCTTATGGATTGAGCGAAGCATACTATAAGTTCCCACTTGCTTGTATATTTCATACTTGTGATATGCTTGCAACTTATTTAGATGAAGAGAGAAATTAATTATTTAGAGTGGCATTTTATAATGTCGCTCTTTTTTACGACCTTTTACGACCTGTAAATTTGGTATAAATGGTTAATTTTTAACAAAAAACATAAAACTTTATAAATAATTGTTGGAAAAAGAAAAATTAATTGGTAAAGTAAATTTGTCGTCTCTGACAAAAATTTGAAAAATAAAAGGAAAGAAAAAATATGGAAAATAACAAAGAATTTAATGTGGATAAGAAATTGGTGGATATACTTTTAAGTGTTGGAATTTCTGCAAACTTGCAGGGGTATCAGTTTTTAAAAGAGTCTATTAAACTTGCTATGGATAATCCAAGATACATAAGTTCAATTACAAAAATCATGTATCCAACAATTGCTACAAAATTTAAAACTACTGCTTGTAGAGTTGAAAGAGCAATTCGTCATGCGCTTGATGTATCTTTTAATAAAGGTAAAATTATTAATCTTAATGAAATATTTGGACTTAAAATTTTTGATGAATATGAAAAACCAACAAATAGTGAATTTGTGGCACTTGTTGCAGATAGATTAACTCTTGAAATGAGTGCTTAAGTAAAATAAATTCTTTACAATATTTAAATGTGGTGGTATAATATCTTAAGTTAAATTAATAATTAGGTGATATTATGACAAGAAATAAATATAGAACACATAATTGTGGAGAATTAAGAATTAATAATGTTGGAGAAGTTGTTACTCTTTCTGGTTGGGTAAACTCTGTTAGGAAACTAGGCGGGCTTACATTTGTAACTCTTAGAGACCATTTTGGAATTACTCAACTTCTTGTAAATGAAGAAGATGTGCCAAGTAAAGAAAGTGTTATTTCAGTTACTGGTAAAGTATTGGAAAGAGAGAGTAAAAATCCTAAAATGCCAACTGGTGATATTGAAGTTGAAGTTCAAAAAATGGAAGTACTAGGTGCTTGCAAAAATGCTCTTCCTTTTGAAATTTCTGATGCACAAAATACAAAAGAAGATTTAAGACTTAAATATAGATATTTAGACCTTAGAAACCAAGAAAATCATGAAAGAATTGTTCTTAGGTCAAAACTTTTGCAATTTGTAAGAAATTATATGCATACAAATAATTTCATGGAAGTTCAAACTCCAATTTTAACTGCTAGTAGTCCAGAAGGCGCTAGAGACTTCCTTGTTCCTAGTAGACTTAATCCTGGTAAATTTTATGCTCTTCCACAAGCACCACAACAATTCAAACAATTACTTATGATGAGTGGTTTTGATAACTATTTCCAAATTGCTCCATGCTTTAGAGATGAAGATGCTAGAGCAGATAGAAGTCCAGGTGAATTTTACCAAATGGATATGGAAATGAGTTTTGCTACTCAAGAAGATGTTTTTGCTGTTATTGAAGATTTAATGGGAAAAATTTTTGCTGAATTTGCAGATAAAAAACTTGAGCCTAAGTTTGAAAGAATGAAGTTTAGTGATGCAATGAGAGATTATTGTTCTGATAAACCAGACCTTAGAAATCCACTTAAAGTAATAGATTTAACTGACATTTTAAGTGGCTCTGAATTTTCAGTGTTTAAAGGGAAAACAATTAAATGTTTAAAGGCTAAATGTGATAAAACTAGAAAGTTCTATGATGAAATGACAAAGTTTATACAAGATAATGAAGGAAAGGGACTTTGTTGGTTTAAATATAATGATAACGAACTTTCGGGAAGTGCAGTTAAGTTTTTAAGTGAAAAAGAAATTGCTGATTTGAAAAATACAACAGAAGTAGAAAATGGTGACTCTTTATTCATAATTGCTGATGAAGAGCCAAAGGCTATTAGACTAATAAGTACACTAAGAAATAAATTGGGTGTTGAACTTGAACTTCTTGATGATAAAGATTTTAGATTTGTATGGATTGTAGATTTCCCATTCTATGAACTTGATGATGATGGTAAAATTGAATTTTCGCACAATCCATTCTCAATGCCACAAGGCGGTCTTGATGATTTACTTAACAAAAATCCTTTGGATATTTACGCATTCCAATATGACCTTGTATTAAATGGGGTGGAACTTCTTAGTGGAGCAGTTAGAAATCATAGTCCTGAAATTATGTTAAAAGCATTTGAAATTGCTGGATATGATGAAAGTGTTGTTTACAATAAATTCCCAGCACTATTTAATGCGTTTAGTTATGGTGCTCCGCCACATGCTGGTTGTGCGTTTGGTTTCGATAGGCTTCTAATGTTCTTATGTGGAACTACAATTATTAGAGACGTTATTGCATTTCCACTTAATAAGAATGCTCAAGACCTTATGATGAGTGCTCCGTCTACTGTTACTGAAAAACAACTAAAAGATGTTCATATAAAACTTGATGTAGATAATTAATAAAATATCAAAAAAATTATTGCCAAAATGTAAATATTATGTTAGAATAGACGAGTAGTCAAAGATATGGCTACCCGTCAACATAAGCCGAAGTGGCTTAAATGGCATCATTTTAAATAAGTTTCAAAATGAGTCATTTTACAAAATAAACAAACAACAGGGGTATATCCCCTTATAAGCCGAAGTGGCGGAACGGCAGACGCACACGACTCAAAATCGTGCGGGAAACCATGTGGGTTCAAATCCCACCTTCGGCACCATTTAAAACTTGCAAAATGCAAGTCTTTTTTATTTGTAGTTAGAGAGACTTAAAAATCTATCGGGTACTCGGGACCCCGTCACTTTGTGCCACCCGAGAATTGACGCTATCGCTTAATGCAAATCCCACCTTCGGCACATATGTAGTAGTATCTTCATTAAGATATTATTTTTTTATGTAAGGTGTTTTATTTTTATGAATATGATTATAATTAATAGTTTTTTTAGATTTTTGAAATGGTTATTTTATAATTGATATTGTGTTTTATTGAAAAAGGTTAAAAATTATGTTATACTCATTTTAATAATTTATAAGGTGGAATTATGGTTGAAGCAAAAAAAGTTAAGAATTGGATATTATATAGTGTTTTTTGTTTAGTTGCTGTTTTATTTTTTACGGCTTTTGTGTTTATTGCTTTTGATGTAAGGGGTAATAGATTTTGGGGGCTTGATAAAATGTGTCTCGAATTTGCTCTTTCTATTAGAACTCCTTGGTTAAATGTTATTTTTACAATGATTACAAATCTGGTAAATCCAATTGTGCTTGGTATTATTGGTTTTTGTATATTGCTTTTTAGTAAGAAGTTGAAAGGGTATAGTTTTGCGTTGTTTTTAAATATGGGACTTGTTTCTCTTCTTAATCTAGCTCTTAAATACTTCTTTGTTCGAAGTAGACCTGATGGGGCACTTCAATTAGTTGTTGAAACGGGATATAGTTTTCCTAGTGGTCATGCAATGTTAGCTGTTGCGTTTTATGGTTTTTTAATATATATGTTGTGGCATTTGAATTGGAAAGTTTCCTACAAGGTTGGGCTTACAATTACTGGTGTGTGTGTTATTCTGTTAATAAGTGTAAGTAGAGTATATTTAGGTGTTCATTATGCAACTGATGTTATTGGAGGATTGTGTATTTCTATTACATATCTAATGGTGTTTTTACTAGTTATGTCTAGAGCTAGACATGTGACGCAAAATGTTGACAGTGAGTATAAAAAGCATACTTTCCTTGGTGGGTTTAAATATGCAATTAGGGGAATTGGTGTTGCTATAAAAGAAGAAAATAATTTGCTTGTTCAGTTTGCTGCGGGAATGCTTGTTGTTGTGTTTGGTGTTGCTTTGAGACTTACCTTTGTAGAATGGGCAGTGTGTATTGTTGTGTGTTTTATGGTTGTAGCTCTTGAACTTGTAAATACGGCAATTGAAAATTTAAGTGATAAAGTAACAATGGAATATGATGAGAGAATTAAGAAAACAAAAGACATTGCTGCGGGGGCTGTACTTACAATGTCTATATGTGCAGTTATTGTTGCTTGTATAATTTTCCTTCCAAAACTACCATTCTTATTTAAATAGGAGACGTAAATTTATGTCTTCTTTTTTTTATAAATTTTTTTTAAGTTTGGAATATAATAATTTTAGGTGCATATAATTTAATATGAAAAAGTTAAATTTGAAAATTGTATCATATGTTTTAATATTATCTAGTATCGCAATTGTTGCGGGTTTGGGGAGTTTGTTTGTGAGTTTGGGAATGGAGTGGTTTTCAACTCTTATTACTCCAAGTGAATTTGTTCCTAGTTTTATAATTCCAATTGTATGGTCGGTAATCTATATAATATTTGCAATAACACTATGCGTATTGACAACAAGTGATAAGTTATCGACAAAAACAATTGTGTTATTGGTTATAAATGGAATATTGAATTTACTTTGGTGTTTATTGTTTTTTACGTTAAATTCTACGTTGTGGGGATATATATCTATTGTATTGCTTTTGATTTCTACATTTGTTCTTGTAATAGATTTATTGAGATACAACAAGTGGTATTTGTATTTAACGATAATTTATCCTATTTGGGTAAGTATTGCAACGGGGTTGAATTTATCTCTTTGGATATTAAATTAAGGTCAAGAATTTCTTGACCTTTTTTATGTTTGTTCAATGTATGTGTATCTGGCAAATATTTTCATTTCATCATCTAATTTTACGATAACAACATATCCTTTTTCGTTTGCTTGTAGAGTATACGAACCGACATCTTCAAGACCTTTTTCTGTATCTGATAATGTAATCACCGCTTCGTCTTGTTTATAGTATCCGCTATCTACAATTTCATTGTTTCCGTTTTTTGTATAGTATTTATTGTCTGTTCCAAAGGTAGTAACTCTATTTTCTCTATCTTGATATTTTTTCAAATATTCAGCAAATTCTTTTTCGTTTCCTACAGAGTAATTTGCAAGTACGATTTCTTTTTCTTCTTTTGATTGTGCCAGTCCCCAGTCGATTTGTACTTTGTCAAAAATAAAAGTTTTTCCGTTAACGTTAATTGTTTGGCATGCAGTTAGTGTTAGAGCAAATATCATTATAATTAAAGCTAGAATATTTTTTAGATGTTTCATAATTTCTCCTTTTTTGTATTTTGTGAAAAATTATTTTTTATATGTAAAAAATATAAATAAATTATTAACTATATGTTTTGAAAAAAATAATAAATATAGTAAAATAATTATGGAGAAGTATATGAAAAAATTTGTAATTATTGATGGAAATAACTTAATGTTTAGGGCGTTCTATGCTTTACCACAACTTGCTAATTTTCAAGGTGAGATTAGTAACGCTGTTTTTGGCTTTGCTAATATGATTATAAAGATTATTAATGATGTTAAGCCCGATTATATGGCAGTGGCATTTGATATAGGTAAGAAAAACTTTAGACATGAGAAATATGCTCAATATAAGGGGACTAGAAAACCAACTCCCCCTGAACTTATTTCGCAATTTCCTATTGCAAAAGATATGCTAAAAAAGATGAATATTTCTGTTATTGAAAAGCAAGGTTTAGAAGCAGACGACTTAATTGGTTGTTTGTCTAGGTCTTTTGATGTGCAAAACATTATTGTCTCAGCTGATAGGGATATTTTTCAGTTGGTTAATAATAATACTGAGATTTTATTTCCAAAGAAAGGAATTACTGAAACAATTACTGTAACTCAAGATAATTTAAAAGAGCATTATGGGGTAGAGCCTAATCAAGTTGTTGATTTAAAGAGTTTGATGGGTGATAGTAGTGACAATATACCTGGTGTTGCTGGTGTTGGTGAAAAAACAGCAATTTCATTACTTGAAAAATATGGATCTTTAGATGGGGTATATGAAAATATTTCTGAAATAAAGGGGAAGTTACAAGAAAAACTCATTACGAATAAGGAAATGGCGTATTTGTCTCAAGATTTAGCTACAATTGTAACAAATGAAGATTTGGGGTATGCTATTGAAGAGTTTGAATATTCGTATCCATTTTCTAATGAGGTGTTGGAATTATTTAAAAGATATCAATTTAATTCGTTACTTAAAAAGTCGGAATTATTTGAAAGTGTTAATAATGTTGAGAAGTTTGAGGTTGAAAGGGTGTATGTTACTAATGATAACTTAGATACTATTATGCAAACTCTTAATACTTCCAAGGAAATAGCCATTTTTAACAAGGATGAAAACTTATATATTTATGATGAAAAAGAATATGTTTTTACATTTTCGAATGATTTACTTAGCAATAATTTAGATATAGGTTTAACTTTAAATAAACTTAAACTCATACTTGAAAGTGAAAAAATAGGCAAAATTGTTTTGTCGGCAAAGAATTTAATGTGGGTGTTTGATAAATTTGGTATACTTCTTAAAAATGTCACATTTGATTGCTTAATTGCTAGATATCTTATAAACTCTATTGCTAAGCAGGTTAATGATATTAATGATTTAATGTTAGAAAATGGAATTGATAGTGAAAACTATGCTTATGTATTATCTCTTATCAAAAACATATACTATGCAAAGATGCAAGAAATGGATTTATTAAGCCTGTTTTATGATGTTGAATTGCCACTTGTTGAAGTGTTGTTTTCAATGGAGAAAACGGGTTTTAAACTTGATAAAGATGAACTTTTGGTTTGTAAAGAAAAGTATTCGAGTGAGCTAAAGGCAATCGAGAATGAAATTTATGATATTGTTGGGTTTGAATTTAATATTGCAAGTCCAAAGCAGTTGGGAGAAGTTTTATTTGATAAACTTAATTTAAACACTCCGCAGAATAAGAAAAAAAGTACTAGTGTTGATGTTTTAAATGAAATTGCACACAAACATCCAGTTGTGCCTTTAATTTTAAGATATAGAACAATTGCGAAGCTTTATAGCACATACATTTGTGGGTTTGAAGATTTGTTATCTAAAGATAATAAAATTCATTCGGTGTTTAATCAAACAATTACGTCAACTGGTAGGCTTAGTAGTACTGAGCCAAACCTTCAGAATATTCCAGTAAAAACTGAAGAAGGTAGAAATTTAAGAAAGTTGTTTATACCGTCTTTTGAAGGTGGAAAGATTTTAAGTGCCGATTATAGCCAAATAGAACTTCGTTTGCTTGCGTCTTTTAGTGGTGATGAGAAGTTGATAGGTGCTTTTAAAAACGGTGACGATATTCATTCAAAAACTGCTAGTGAAATATTTGGGGTGTCTATTTCTGAAGTTACTCCGCAAATGAGAAGAAATGCCAAAGAAATAAATTTTGGAATAATTTACGGTATAAGTGATTTTGGTCTTAGTCAGAATATTGGAATTACTAGAAAACAAGCAAAGGAATATATTGAACTATATTTTTCTAAATATCCAAGTATAGAAAATTATTTAAATAAAAGTGTTGAGTTTGCTAAAGAAAATGGCTATATTAAGACATATTTAGGTAGAATTAGACCAATACCAGAAATTAATAGTTCGAATTATAATTTGCGTTCTTTTGGTGAAAGGGCTTCTATGAATATGCCACTTCAAGGTAGTGCGAGTGATATCATAAAACTTGCTATGGTTAATATTTTTAAGGAGTTTAATTTAAAAGGTATAAAAAGCAAAATTATTCTTCAAGTACATGATGAACTTGTGATTGATGTTTATCCTGGCGAAGAAAAGATTGTTGAAGAAATACTTAAAAATGGTATGGAAAATGTTGTAGATTTACCGGTAAAATTACTTGTAAATGTTGCAATTGGAGATACATGGTTTGAAGCAAAATAAAGGAATTACTATATGAAGAAAATTATTAAAAATGCAATTATTGTTACAATGAATGCTGATAATGAAATTATAAGAAATGGTCAAATAGAAATTGATGACCATACTATTACTTATGTTGGTGTGGATAGAGAAGCGGTAGGAGATGTTATAGACGCAAAGGGTAATATTGTTATGCCTGGTTTTATAAATACCCATTGTCATTTAGCCATGACCTTATTTAGGGGGTATGGGGAAAATTCTAATTTTGAAAACTGGTGGTTGGATTATATGAGACCATTAGAAGACAAACTTGAGCCTAAAGATTGTTACTATGGTGCAACCCTTGGAATTTTGGAGCTTCTTAAAAATGGTGTTACGACTGTGGCTGATTTTTATATTAATGGTCATGAAACAGCGCAGGCTGTTGTTGATACGGGTATAAGGGCAAATATAGGTGTTGGTGCTATTACTGGAAGAGAAGTTCTGTCGGAAGAATGGCTTGATGAAGAGATAAGGAAAATAAACAAAAATGAATTAATTACTCCAATTTTATATGCTCATAGTGTTTATTCTTGTGATGAAAGTCAGTATGCTGAACTTAATAAATATGCTGTAAAACATAATCTTATAAAGTCAACTCATATAAGTGAAACGTTAAGAGAAGTGGGAATTGTAGATGTTAAATATCAAATGACACCAATTGCACTTCTTGAAAGTTATGGTTTTTTTGATAGTCCATGTTTACTTGCACATTGTGTGCATTGTGATAGAGATGATATTGATATCATGAAAGAATATCCAATAACTGTTGCGTCAAATCCTAGTAGCAACTTGATACTTGGAAGTGGTATTGCACCGCTATATAGTTTTGTAAAGAATAATATAAATGTTTCTCTTGGTACAGATGGTGCTGCAAGTAACAATAACTTAAATATGTTTAAAGAGATGTATTTGGCAGACAATCTTCAAGCGGGAGTTTTAAATCAGGCTCAAGCAATTACCACTATTGATGCTTTGAAAATGGCTACAGTTAGGGGAGCAAAGGGTTTAGGATATACTAATCTTGGTAGGCTTGAAGAAGGGTATCTTGCTGATATGATTATGATTGATGTATCTCGACCAAATATGCAACCACTTAATGATATATTTAATAATTTGGTTAATGCTTGTGAGTCCAATAATGTTATCATGACAATGGTAAATGGGAAAATTTTATATAGAGATGAAAAGTATTATTGTAATGTTGATTATGAAGATATCGCTAATCATTGTAATAAAATCATATCAAGAATGGATAGTTAATTTAAGGGAGAAAATATGTATAACAACCTAAGGTTTTCTGATAATGTTGATTTGGCTTTGCAATATGCTGGAAGTATTGCACTTACTTTTGGTAGTCTTACAATTGATACTGAACATGTATTGTATGGTTTATCTAAAATAAAAGAGTCTGTTGCGAGTAAACTTCTTTCGTCATATGGTGTTACTAGTGAGAGTTTGGAAAGTTTGTTTTACAAATTAAACAAAGGTACGTCAACTATAATTGCTAGTGAAGTCGATATGTCAATCGATTGCAAAGAAAGTATTCTTATTGCCAGTCAGTTTGCCAGTCAAATAGGTCATAATTTTGTTGGAACGGAACATTTGCTTATAGCTCTTCTTATGGGTGATAATTATGTGGCTGGTAATATTTTAAAGAGAAATTATAGGGTTAATATTGGTGAGATGAGAAATCATTTGTTGCAACTTCTAAAGTCTCAAAATATAGGCTCATTTAATACTGTAGAAGATAATCAATATTACGAAAATACTGAAAGCAAGTATAATGAATATGGTAGTGGACAAGTTTCTGGCTTACCAGATTTCCTAAAGTCAATGGGGAGAGATTTGACTGAGAAGGCAAGAGAAGGTAAAATCGACCCTATAATTGGTAGGCATGAAGAAATTGAAAGGGTTATAGAAATTCTTTGTAGAAAAAATAAAAACAACCCCGTTCTTATTGGTGAAGCGGGTGTTGGTAAAAGTGCCGTTGTTGATGGCTTGGCTTTGGCAATTGTTAATAATGAAGTGCCTGAAATTTTAAAAAATAAAACAATATTCTCTTTAGAACTTGGTGGACTGCTTGCTGGAACTAAGTTTAGGGGAGAACTAGAAGAAAGACTTAAAAAAGTTATAGACTATATAACTACTAATGATAATGTAATTGTTTTTATTGATGAAATTCACACTATTGTTCAAGTAGGTGGCGATAAGGGTGAAGTTAATCCTGCTGATATGTTAAAGCCATATCTTGCTAGGGGTGAGTTTCAAACAATTGGAGCAACTACCACTGATGAATATAGAAAATATATTGAAAAAGATAAAGCTTTGGAAAGGAGATTTCAACCTGTTATGGTTAATCCGCCAACGGTTGAACAGACAATTGAAATTTTAAGGGGACTTAAAGATAGTTTTGAAGTTTTTCATAAAGTTAAGATTTCTGACGAAGCAATTGTTGCTGCTGCATCACTTAGTGATAGATATATTATGGATAGAAGTTTGCCAGATAAAGCAATAGATTTAATTGATGAAGCAAGCAGTAAGGCAAAAGTAATAGGTAAGAAAAAACCTGAAGAAATATCTAAGTTGGAAGAAGATATTGCAAAATTTGAAGTTGAGAAAAAAGAAGCATTGCTAGCCGAGAACTTTGAGAAAGCGTCTGAGTTTCGGGATAGAATTAGGACGGCTCAAGATAAACTTAAAGAGTTTCAGGGTGGTATGTTTGGACAAGCTGAACTTGTTATAACTGCTGATGATATATGTAATATTATTAGTGCGTGGACAAAAATTCCCGTTTCAAAAATTACTGAAAATGAAAGGGATAGACTTCTTAAACTTGAAGAAATTCTTCATAAACGAGTTATAGGGCAAGATGAAGCGGTAAGGGCTGTAAGTAAAGCTATTAGGAGAGCAAGGATTGGTCTTAAGGATAACAATAGACCAATTGGAAGTTTTATGTTCTTAGGGCAAACGGGTGTTGGTAAGACGGAACTTTGTAAGGCGCTTGCTGAAGCTATGTTTGATAATGAAAGTGCGGTTATAAGACTTGATATGAGTGAATATATGGAGAAACATTCGGTAAGTAAGCTAATTGGTTCTCCACCGGGATATGTGGGTTTTGATGATGGTGGTCAATTAACCGAAAAAGTTAGACGTAATCCATATTCGGTAGTTCTATTTGATGAAGTTGAAAAAGCACATCCCGATGTATTTAACTTGCTTCTTCAAGTTTTGGATGATGGTAGGCTTACAGATAGTCAGGGAAGAGTTGTAACATTTAAAAATACTATTATAATATTCACATCAAATGTTGGTGTTTCTGAACTTCCTAAAAAGAAAGGCGGGCTTGGATTTGGTGTAGAAGAAAGTTCAAATGAACTTGATTATGAAGAAATAAAAGATATTTTAACATCTGCATTAAAGAAACATTTCAAACCAGAATTTATTAATAGAATAGATGTGGTGACGGTATTCCATCCATTGAACTATGAACAATTAACAAAAATTGCTAAACTATTTATTTGTAATTTAAATAAAAAACTTCAAAATCAAGGTGCAAGTCTTAAAATAACAGAAAGTGCTTTGAAATACTTAATTGATAAAGGTTATGATAGTGAATATGGTGCTAGACCATTAAGAAGACTTATTGAGCAAGAGATTGCAGATAAACTTGCTGAACAGTTTTTGGAAGGAAATATTCCGCCAAGTGCTGTCATAATAATTTCTGCAAGAGAAAATAAGTTAAACTTTAAAATAACAAGTAATCAAAATTAATTGTGCAAATTACATTAATTTGATAAAATAAAACTAAGGGTAACCTATATTTTACAATCTAGATATGCAAAAGGAGAGAATTATGGATATAAAATTTGTAGCAAGAAATTATAAAATTTCAGATAAGCTAAAAGAAATCATTGAGAAAAAATTATCTAAATTAGAAAAATATTTTAATAAAAATGTTGATGTTAAAGTAAATTGTACTGAAGAAGGCGATGGCTCAATTTGTAAATTGGAAGTTACTATCAATAGTAGTGGACTTTATATTAGAAGTGAAGTTACAAGCGATAATATGTATAATAATATTGACCTTGCTCTACCAAAACTTGAAAGACAAATTGTTAAAAATACAAAAAGATATAAAAATAAATTTGCTGAAAAACCAGCAATTGAAACTTTTGAATATATCGAAGAAGAGCCAGAACAACTATCTTCAAAAATTGTTAAGAAAAAATCATTTGAACTTGACCCAATTAGTGTAGAAGATGCTCAAGCATATATGGAAGCAGTTGGACATAGTTTCTATGTTTTCTTAAATGGTGAGAGTGGTGAAATTAACATTCTTTACAAGAGAAATGATGGTAATTTAGGTTTAATCGAAGTAACTAAATAGTTAAAAGAAAATACTTATATTGGTTAAATAATATAAGTATTTTTTATTGTGTAATATTTAAATTTTATTATGTTTTTGTTTGACAAAAAGTATATTTTGTGATTTAAAAATCAAATTTGCATGTCGAAAAATAAATTATTTTTATTAAAAAATGGCTTAATTTGTGTGTTTTTAAAAATGTTAAAAAAAATTTTAAAATTTGGTATTGACAACTTGGGTTTTCGTTGTTATACTAAGGGTGCATTTTAATAAACTTAAAATGTTTTTCCATTTTTCATTCTACCTATATACATATATTTAGGTAAAGGGGTTCGAGAGAACTCCTTTTTTGTTGTAAATTTCTAAGTTGTTAAAAATTGCTAGGTTAAGAAGTTTTCTTGTGTTATACTGATAACATAAGTAAGGAGTACATATGAAAAATAAAAAGAGTTTAATAATTATTAATGTAAGTTTAATCTTACTTTCAATTCTATTTACAATACTTGTTAAGTTTGTTGGAGTAGGAATTGCTGGAGATAGTCAAACATCAGTTGGCTTTGCATCAATAAATCAATTTGTATTTGATTTAACGGGAGTTAATATGATTTTTTATCATATAACCGATTGGATGGGATTTATTCCAGTATTTGTAGCACTTGCTTATATGATAATTGGTATCATTCAGTGGATAAAGAGAAAGAAATTAACAAGTGTTGATAAGGAAATTTTTTGGCTTGGTGCATTTTATATATTAATTTTCATTGTTTACGTTTTCTTTGAAAAAGTTGTTGTAAACTATAGGCCTGTATTTATGGATGGGTATTTAGAGCCGTCATATCCGTCGTCTCACACACTTATGGCAATTTGTATTTTGGGTAGTTCTTTTATTGTAAATAAAAAGCTATATAATAATAAAGCTTCAAAGATTTGTAATATAATTTCAATTGTTATTATGACTATAATAGTAGTTGGTAGATTTATATCTGGAGTGCATTGGTTTACAGATATCATAGGGGGAATACTTATTTCTTCTGCACTTCTTATGACACTTTATAATGTTGTTAATATAACTATAAAACAAGAGAAACAAGAATAATAAAAAACTAATGAAAAAAAGACACTTAACTAAAATTTGGTTAAGTGTCTTTTTTGTGATTATTTAAGCTTTTGTATATTGTGATTTGTTTATTTGGATATCTGGAATATTGTATTCAATGTCGTAGTTCTCTATTTGATATGAATTGATTATGTTGCCAGGTAAAAATTCGTCTATTTCTGTTATTTGTAAATTAACTAATTTTTGTTCTTTAAATTTAATAGTGAAACAAGAAATAACTGAATTTGGACCTTTTTCGTTAGTATAGTTTTCTATTTTATATGTTTTAAATACTTCGCTCCCATCTTCTAAAGTATCCATTGTAAACATTGAACAATCACCATTACACATATCTAATACTAACTTATAAAATTGAACAGAAGAAGTAAATTGTGAAATATAATTAATGGTATCTAAATTTTCTGAAACTGAATAAGATTTATCGTTTTCATATGTTGTTGATTTGTATTTCTTTGTTTCTTGATTAAATTCAACTTCTTGAAATCTTACTGTATTGTTATATTGAACTTCTGAAACAGTGGTATTGCCTTGTTGTTTAGTTTTTTCTTTATATGAATAACCGTCGATTTCTCTGCCTGTTTCGTCACATTCTTTATATGAATAAGTTACTGAAAAATTTGTAGTATTAGAAGTTGAATTTGCACCATCAATTAAATAATTCATCAAACAATTTTTTGCAAAGTCGCTATTATAATTATTTTGTGTTTCTAAATATTCATTTATGTTTACTAATGCTTTATCTAAATCACCTTGATTAAATGTGATATCAGAAGTACAACCTGCAAATAATGGTGTAGTTGCCATAATTGCCCCTAGACATACTCCCGATAAGATTTTTTTAGTTTTTGATTTCATTTTTTTCTCCTTTTCGTAAATTTTTATATTTGTAGTCTAACATAATATTATCAAATAGTCAACTATAGTGAAGCAAATTAACAATAAGTGTGAAGTATTTAAAAATACTGCTCTTAGTATAATAATTAAAAATAGTTGAGTATATATTTAAGGGTGGTTGAGTATGGATATAGTTAAAAAGGTTGATGAAATGAGAGTGAAAAGGGGATGGACATTTTATAAACTTGCTCAAGAAAGTGGACTTACTCAACAGACATTTACAAAGTGGATGGAAGGGAAAACAATGCCAACAATTCAAGCATTGCAATTGGTATGTGATGCTTTTAATATAACATTAGCTAATTTTTTTGCAGAGAACGACATGATTGAAATAACCCCTGAGCTTAAAGGTATTTTAGACAACTGGGTACACTTAACTAAAGATGAACAGCAATCTATTAAACTCATTATTGATAATTATATTAGTAGAAAAAATTAAGACATAAAAAATGAGATTTTTTATAAATCTCATTTTTTATGTTATATAAAATTTTTAAGCATTTTTTTCGTTTGTTTCTAGTGAATTGGCTTCGTTTATTATGTTTTCGTTGTTCTGCAAGAAGTCGACAAGGTTTTTACGTGTTTTTTCTTCTCCTTGTGGAATGATTACTGATGAAGCGCACATAGTAACGCATGTTACGATAAATATTGATAGTAGTCCTGCAAATCCAAACGAGTATCCTACGATGTATGCCATTACACAACTTGTTTCTCTAGTGAATAATGCTCTATTGGAGCATGCCATAATTCGAGTTTTGAGAAGCATTCTTTCAAGTACAAATAGGGAGATGAATGGATATGAAAATCCGATAACTCCATAGAAGAAGCATACTAGTAAAAATGCTGTATTGATATTAACAAAATATAGAAGTAGTGAACTTATGCCTATTACTATGCAAATTATTGAAACAAGCCTTGTCATGTCCTTTTTTTCATTTATTATACTTGCAACATAGAAGCCTATTGCATAGAAGCAATTAAATATTGCATTTAGTATTCCAGCTGTAGCAAATTCGCCTTGTTGGATAAATATATGAAGTCCGTAACATGTTTGAAGCATATCGATAAATGCAAACGAGAAATAAATTACTCCATATGTAAATAGCATTTTCTTAGTTAATTTTGAACTGATTTCTTTATACTTTTTGTTTTTTCTAAGTGTGGTTATTGCGTTTGATGTAGCATCTTTATTAAATGTTTTTTGTTTACGGCTCTTTATATAGAATATTATTAGTGGTATGATACTAACTGCGTATATAGATAGCGACAATATTAAAACTATAACTTTATTAAAATCTAGTAAATATCCGCCAACTACCAAAGAAACAATTATTCCGATTTGTTCAAATATTCTTGTCGTACCTAATGATTTTTCATCATCTTTCTTGGTAAGGGATGAATAGTTTAGTATAACTTCTTTTGACAAATTATTAAGAGCGTAATCAAGAGAATTGAATAAACAAACTCCAATAATGCCTATAATTAAGTGAGCATCTAAAACGAAAATAAATATATTATAGAGTGTGATTGGAATAATTCTAAGTAGTAAGAATAGTTGTGGCATTTTGCCATATAGATTTTTAAGTAAGTAATTAAATCCAAGTCTTATAATTTTTGATGCTACTAAATAAATCATTGCATATGTTAAACTATTAGTCGCTTGATAAATTATAAGTGGAATAAATGCTCCGACTAGGTTATTGGCAAAGTTGGCAAGCATTTTATGAAAATTTAATAATTTTAATTGGTTCATGTTCTTCTCATTTTTTATATTTTTCTAGATATATATTATCATAGTAAAGATTTTTTTGAAAATGATTTTTGTAAATTGTTAATAATAATTATTTTGAATTAAAGAATAGTTGTGTTAAAATAATTTTATAGGTGAAATATGGAGTTTAAATTACTGAATTTTAATAGATTTATGGCTAACTTCTCTACAAAACTTGTAGGGGGTTTTATTGCTGTTATTGTATATAATTACACACAAAACTTAACCTTAAGTTTGCTTACTGTTGTTATTCAGTATTTATTTGGTTTTTTCTTTAGTTTGATTTTTAAAAATTTGTTAATTAAAAAACCACAACTATTTTTATTCCTTAGAATAATTCCGATATTTGTTTATGAACTTTTACTTTTATTTGTTGATGCAAATCCACTTTGGTGTGTTATTGGTATTGGTCTTGCATTTTCACTTAGTTATACATTTAAAAATATCCCAAATGAAGTCCTTTTCTCATACGTAAATGCTACTAGAAAAAGTGGTACGGGTAGGATGCTTGCACTATCAAAGGTAGTAGACCAAGGGGCAATAATTGTAGGACTTTTGATAGGTGGTCTTATTCTTGATTACTTACCAATGCAAGTGCTTATAATTATTTCGCTTACACTTTATCTTGTTGGTGCTTTGCCATTATTTATTTTCTACATGAAGCATAGAAAAGATAAATCATATAATCAAGAGTATTCAACCTATGCTCATATTGCATTAAAAGAACAAAGTAATAGTACAATTTATGCAAATTCAGTATCAAAAAGAATAAGGGTAATATATTGTCTATTCTACTTCTTACAAGAAAGTTTGCAAGCTATGTATGTACTTCTTCCAATACTAATATTTAGAATAACTGGAACATTTACATCTGCAGCAATTGCAAGTGCAATATTTGACGGTTTCTTTGGAATTGGATGTTATTTAACTGGAAAACTTGAGTCAAAAAGAGATATAACTATAATGTCAGCAACTGCAGGAATTCTAGTTGGTGTGCTTGGAATTTGCCTTGTATTTATGAGAGAAAATACTATGTGGTTATTCTATTTACTTGTAGGAATTATGGCTATTTGTTATGCTATGACGTATTTCTTTATGTACAATAGAATGATAATGAAAAGCAAAATTGTTGGAAGAAATATTACTTGTGTAATAAATAAAATAAACATGTATTATTTGTCAACAAGTTTTGTTGTTGCGTTTGGTATGATACTCCCAATTTCAGTTTGTTTCTATGTGGGTGGGGCAATGTCTATTATGGCAGGTTTCCTATCTCCAAAGATTGAAGAAAAAACAAGGCGAATACTTGTTGACCACTTAGAAGATAATGACATTAGGGAAGATTATAGTATATTTAGTAGGAAGTGATGATAATTAGAAGTAAAAAAGAATTGGAATTTTAGTTCCAATTCTTTTTTGATTTAAAACATATCTTTAGATAATGTTAATTCGTTATCTGTGATACGAATTAGTTTTGGGAAGTCTCTAATCATAAGTTTTAAGAAATATTCGAAGTCTTCTTTTGTTTTGAATGCGTCACCAACTACGTCTAAACTTTCTTGTTTGGCTTTTTTTCTTGTTTTTGTATTAACGTATTCGCTCTTATCAAATGACATAGACATTTTTAAGCCGTCATTATTAACAACTCTATATGTTTCTCTTTTCTTATGAATAATCACTTGTGGTTTAGAGTTTCTTAGTTTATCTTCAATATTTTCGCTTAATCCTGATGGGAAAACTCTATGAATGGCTTCGGTAATTTGTTCGTAGCATTTGTGAATGCTATCGTCTTTGCCAATCTTTACTTTGAAGAAATTTGGTATATTTCTAAGAAAATCTATTCTTTCTACTTGGCTATCGTCATATCTAACAACCAATTCTTTGGTAGTTTTATTAACTAGTACTGTGTAGATATTAATGCCATGAGTGGCAAAAAAACTATCGGCAGTATCAAAGTATATTTTTTCATTTGAAGATGTGCCGAGACTATCAAGTGAATAACTAGCAAGTAGTTCACTATTTAATATTTCTTTTTTATCTTTTTTGTAATTAGATAGTAAAAATTTACCATTTACAAAATTCGCAACTTGTATCAATTCCATACATTTATTATATTACATATTTTTTTTATTAGCAAATCTTTTTACTCGATAATTTGATATAATTTGCACATAATTTGATTAATTTTTTGCTTATAATTATCGTTTAAGTTGGTGAATAAATATATATAATATATTTTTTTAAACAAAATTCTATTGTAAATTGTTTTTGAATTTGCTAAAATAGAGATAACTTGGAGTCGACTGTATGAAGATAAAAAAATTATTTGTCTTAATATTAATACTATTTTGCACTATCTTTACTGGTTGTGCAAACATTGAGTTTGTTCGATTTGTTGATGGAAATCATGCAATTCAAGATAAATTTGTTGTAGAACTTGATAAGGACAAACTAAATGAAAAGGGCTACAGTATGTTTGAAGTGTTAAAAGATATTGAAAGTGATTTCGTTAATATCAAAAACAGTATTGAAGATTGGAAGAAACAGTTCCAAGTTAATCCCGACCTATTATACGTTTATGATATGGTGAAAGATGGTATTATTGTTGACGTTAAACCTGCTAGAAACGATAGCAATAGTATATATTTGTCAATTACATTTTCTAATCTTTCTATGTTTGGTTTGTTTTATGGCTATTCAACTATTGAAAACCAAGAGTATACTAAAGCTATGGAAGATGTGGGGCCGTTTATAAGTAAAATGATAGAAGAAGAATATAGTACTGAAGAACTTGGGTTGATGTTATACAAATATTCTCTACTAAAAGATGATGGGATACTTGCAAGTCTAAAAGACTTTGAATATGACGGCGAAAATTATTATGTTAATTATTCTGAGTATTTTGAAGGGGATTTTGAATTTTCTGATGTAGAAGTATCTGAGATATTTGTTTATCC
This sequence comes from Clostridiales bacterium, assembly GCA_015055815.1. Taxonomy (GTDB): domain Bacteria; phylum Bacillota; class Clostridia; order Christensenellales; family UBA1242; genus UBA11490. Next base: position 249,778 of record SVHM01000001.1, on the reverse strand, counting down.
TGATGATAGAATTTATGGTAATGCTGATGACGGTGAAGTAATAAGTGGAGTTTCGACATTTAAATGGGTTCTTTCTGATAAAGATGAGAACTTTCAAATGGAAATTTATAAGATGGCGCCTAATGCTGTGAATTGGTATGTCCTTGCGATAATAATTTCATGCATGGTAGTAGTTGTGTTATTTATAATCATGTTTTTAAAAAGTAAGCAGAATGTAAAAGGGAAGAGTGAAAATGAGTGAGTATCTTTTTGACAAAAGGAAAATGAAAAGGTCGTTATTGAAATATTTAATAATATTTTCAATTTCATTTGTGCCTGTTGTTTTATTTAATGTGTATGTTGGCACTCTTATAAATAGCAGGGGCTGGGTAATATTTTTAGATTGTATACTTATGCTTGCATTTGTAGTTTTAGGTAATTATATTGCTGGAAAGATATTCGAGAGAAAAGACAGAAAATTAAAAGCAAAAATAAAAGAAAGAGAAAAACTTCAAGAAAGAAAAAATAAAATTCTTGAAGATAGTTATAAGGCAAAAAGAAAGAAAAAATTGGAAGACAAACAACAAAAAACTATAAAGGAAGAAGAAAATGGCAACACCGAAAAGTAAACCAACAAAATACAGTGATGCAAGAACTTTGCCACATAGCATTGAAGCAGAGCAGTGTGTTTTGGGATGTGCATTTATTGACCAAGATGCAAGTTTTAATATTTTATCTACTTTAAAAGAAGACGATTTTTATTCGGAAACACATAAAATTATTTTCCGTGCTATGCATAAGGTTTTTACAAACAATACGCCTACTGATTTTGTAACTGTTACTGAAAATCTAGAAAAAAATGATATGCTAGATAGTATTGGTGGTATAGATTATTTAACTACCCTTACTAATATTATTCCTAGTGCTAGTAACTATGTCCACTATATGAATATTGTTAAAAATAATAGTGTTCTTAGACAACTTATTGGTGCGGGACAAGATATTATTAATAAGGCTTACGAAGATATCAATAAAGAAGAAGCATTATCATTTGCCGAGCAGAATATTTTCTTAATTGGTGAAAAAGAAGATAGGGGTGGGCTTACTCATATATCTGTAGCTGTTAATAATGCTATTTCTAACTTTGAAGAGTTACAGAAAAATAAAGGCTCTATTAGGGGTGTTCCTTGTGGAATATATGGGCTTGATAGAATTACAAACGGTTTTCAAAAAGGTGCTCTTATCTTAATCGCTGCAAGACCGGGTTGTGGTAAAACCAGTTTAGGCATGAACTTTATTAATCATGCTGCCGTTAAATGTGGCAAAAAATGTGCTATATTCTCACTGGAAATGTCTAAAGAAGAAATTGCTTCAAGGTCAATTTGTAGTCTTGCTTATGTTGATATGGGTAAAGCGCTTAAAGGTGAGATGAATGAAAAAGAATGGAAATCAGTTCTTACTGCTAGTAAGAAATTTAATGAGGCAGAAATATACATAGATGAAGGATTTTCAAAGTCTCCACTAGATATTCTTGGTAAATGTAGAAAGTTAAAAAGAGAGAAAGGCCTAGATATTTTAATGATTGACTATCTTCAACTTATGCAAGGACCAAAAGAAGTAAGTGGAAGAACGCAAGAAATTTCTGATATTACAAGAACTTTGAAAATGGCAGCAAGAGAACTTAATATTCCTATTATTCTTCTTTCTCAGTTGTCGAGACAAAGTGAAGGTAGAAAAGACCATAGACCAATACTTAGTGACCTTAGAGAATCTGGTTCTATCGAGCAAGATGCCGACATGGTTTTATTTATTTATAGAAGTGATATGTATAATGATGTTCCTGAAAATGAAAGGGAAAAAGATATCGCTGAAATTATAATTGCCAAAAACAGAAGTGGTAAATGTGATACTATAAAGACCAAGTGGGTGGGTAGTATTACTTCATTCTTAAATTTAGATAAAGATGCTAATAGTCAAAGTTTGGAAAATAGTATTCCATTTGACCCTAAAGACATTCCGCCAGAAGAAAAACCAAATGACGAACCGGTGCCAGTTCAAGATAACAATGAAGTGCCTAGTGACGTGCCATTTGATGTTACGGAAAATAATAATGTGGAAGCTCCTATAGAACAAAAGGAAGAGAATGTTCAAGAATTAAAAGAAGAGAGTAGTGAAGAAGTAATTCTTACACCACTTACAGAAGAAGATGAACTTCTTGATATATTTGAATAAAGATTAAAAGCCTGACGGTTGAGTCGGGCTTTTTTGTGTATTATGCAAAGATGAGTTTTTGTGCATAAAATAGTCATTTTTTCAAATAATATAAATAATTATTTGAGAGAGAAGTTGTCATGAAAAAAATTATTTATGGATGTGGAAATTTAAGCTATAGTGTAATAGGTCAAACAATATCTAATTTTTTCATGTTTTTTGCAACAACTGTACTTGGGCTTAGTGGGACGCTAGTCGGTGTCGCTATTGCTATTAGTACAGTTTGGGATGGTATATCCGATACCATTATCGGATACTTAAGTGACAATTATCCATTTCTAAAAATGGGGAAAAGAAATGGATACATGCTTGTTGCGACAATTGGTATGAGTATATTTAATATTGCTCTTTGGTGTGTGCCTAGTTCTTTATCTGATATTGTTAAATTTTGTTGGATACTTGTTTCACTTTTGCTTTTAGAAACTTTCAACACTATGTTTGCAACTCCTTATATGGCATTAGGAAATGATATTGCAACTTCTAATAATGACAGGGCAAAAATCAATGCGTCTAGTACTATTTTTTATTTGATTGGTATTATAATTCCAAGTATATTGCTGTATGTTTTTTTGCCTAATACTGATTTGTACCCAATAGGACAATTAAACCCTGTAGGTTATGTAAAAATTGCGTTTGTGACGAGTTTAATATGTCTTTTATGTGGGCTTATTTGCTCTATTTTTACAAAAAGTAAAAACATTATGAAATTTACAAAAGAAAGGTTTAGTTTTAAAGTTTTATTTGCTAATTTTATATCTGCGTTCAGGCATAATACTCTTAGAAAAATAATATTTGGGTATGTGTTTACTTGTATGGCAACAGTGTTTTTGTGTAGTGTGGGGCTTCATTTTTTTACTTATTCATTATTTTACACTAGCAATCAGATAACTATAGCATTGTTATCGCTTATAGTGGGTAATATTTTAAGTCAGCCACTTTGGGTGAAAATTGCTAAAAGAAAAGGTAGTGTTTCTGCTTTGGTTATAGCGATTATTATAACAGTGGTGTCAGTTTTTGCTGTAATTATTGTTTTTTTATTTAGAATTGATTTGGTTAATATTTCCTTTTATATAATGATTGCAATATTATTTATATGTGGTGTTGGTAGTGGTGGACTGTATTCTTTGCCATCAACTATTTATGGTGATGCTATCATGTCAATATGTAAAAATGGTGATAAGAACGTTGCTACTTTTTCGGGTGCTTTGACTTTTGCTAGTAATATTGCAAATTCAATAACTCAGTTGTTTGTAGGTGTATTGCTTGATATTATAAAATTTGATAGTCAAATACAATTACAAACTTTACAAGTTCAGACGGGGCTTGCGTTGATTTTATTTATAGGGGTGCAAGTATCTTTGATTTTGGCATGTCTTATATTTTCACGTGTAGATAAGAAAAAATCTAAAATTCAATTAACCTAGTTGATAAATTTCTCCTTATATGATATTATATATTTGTTTAAAATAAATATATAGGGTATTAAAATTATGAAATATACTGCAAAAGAATTAAGAGAAATTTGGTTGAATTTTTACAAAGAAAAGGGACATGTAGATATTGGACATGTATCTTTAATTGGTGATGGTACAACTGGTGTAATGTTTAATGTGGCTGGAATGCAACCGCTTATGCCTTATTTACTTGGTGAAAAACATCCAAATGGTACAAGGCTTTGTAATGTTCAAGGTTGTGTAAGAACTGTTGATATTGAATCAGTTGGAGATGAAAGTCACTTTACATTCTTTGAGATGATGGGTAACTGGAGTTTGGGTGATTATTTCAAAAAAGAGAAAACGGCTTGGACTTTTGAACTTTTAACAAAAGTATTTGGACTTGATAAAGATAAAATTTGTACTACAGTATTTGAAGGTAATGAAGATGCTGAGAGAGATGAAGAGACGGCTAATTATCTTCTTGATTTAGGTATTAAGAAAGAAAATATTTACTATTTAAGTAAAGATGAAAACTGGTGGGAACTTGCTGGTACTACGGGAACTCCATGTGGTCCAGATAATGAATGGTATTATCCTTTGCATGATACACCATGCTCTGATAGTTGCGATATTAATTGTAAATGCGGAAGATATGTAGAAATTGGTAATGACGTATATATGCAATATGAAAAATTAGAAAATGGATATAAACCATTACTTAATAAAAATGTTGATACTGGTTTTGGTTTTGAAAGAATGTTGATGTTTTTAAATGGTCTTACTGATGGCTATATGATTGATATATTTAAACCAGTTATTGAGTATATTGAAAGTATGACAAATTTAAAATATGGCGAAGATACAGATGCAACTAAATCTTTCAGAATAATTGCCGATCATTTGAGAACGGCTGTAATGCTTATTGGTGATGAGAATGGCATAGTTCCTAGTAATGTAGGTGCCGGTTATATTCTTAGAAGAATTATGAGAAGGGCAATTAGGCACGCAAGAAAAATAGGGCTTGAAGGAAGTTGCTTGGGTGATGTTGCAAAAATATATATTGAGAAAATATATAATGATGCTTATCCTAATTTGGTAGAGAAAGAAGATTATATTTTAAATCAAATAGCTCTAGAAGTAGAAAAATTCACAAAAACCATTGAACTTGGAACAAAAGAATTTGAAAAATTAATAAATGGCATTAACAGAAAACTAGAGTTTTTGAAAGTTAAAGATGGCGGATATGAACCTACTGATGAAGATAGGACAATAAGTGGAAAATCGGCATTTAGACTTTATGACACATTTGGTTTCCCAATTGAAATGACTGTGGAAATGGCAAGTGAACTAGGTTATAAGGTTGATGAAGACGGATTTAAGAAAGCTTTTGAAGAACATCAAGAATTAGCTAGAAATTCCAGTTCAGGTGTATTTAAAAGCGGACTTGCTGGAAATGGTGAAATGGAAACTAAGTACCATACTGCTACTCATTTACTTAATGCAGCTTTGAAGTTGGTGGTGGGAGAAAGTTCTTGTCAAAAAGGTTCAAACATAACTGCAGAAAGATTAAGGTTTGACTTTGCTTGTGACCATAAGTTGAGTAGTGAAGAACTGGCTAAAGTACAAGATATTGTAAATAATTGGATAAATGAAAAAATTGATGTAACGTGTGAAGAAATGCCAAAAGAAAAAGCGGTTGAAGTGGGAGCAGAGCATCAGTTCTTGGATAGATATCCTGACATTGTAACTGTTTATACAATTGGTAATGCATCAAAAGAAATTTGTACAGGTCCACACGTTAAAAATACTAGTGAACTTGGTAAATTTATTATCAAGAAAGAAGAAGCTTCTTCTAGCGGTGTTAGAAGAATAAAAGCGATTTTGGAATAAGTGAATATTTTATATTCACTTTTTTCTGTTATATTATTTGATTAATTTATGTTAATCTAGTATAATTAAAAAAATAGGTGAATTATGAAAGCATTAAAAGGTTTATTAATTTATATTGGTATTGTTTTAGGTGTTATACTAGGTATAGGCATTATTCTTTTTGCACTTATGTATTTTGTGCCAACTTTTAAAATTTTTGGTTATGGAATTGTAAGGCAAAATTCAACAGTTTCTGAAACTGTTTTGGATTTGAGCGAGCTTGAAGATTATGATGATATAGTTATAAACGTCAATTCAAATTCTCTTAATCTTGGTATTATACCAAAAGAAGATGTAGTTACAGATAAAAAGAAAGATGATAATTATCTTAATGAGATAGATTGTTCACTTCAATTAAGTGTTTTTGGTTTTACAAATGATATTACTGAATATGCTTTTAATCATACATTTACTGAGAAGAATGGAACAATTACACTAAATATCAATGTGACTGAGCCAAAAGGTTTAATATCTGCGTCAAAAAGTAAATTATCTGTTTATGTTCCTAATAATTTAACTTATAAACTTAACTGTATTACAGATAGTGGTTCAATTTCGCTTGGAAATAAAAATTATAAGCTAGATGTTTCTTCTCTTACAATTAAAACAAATCGTGGAGATTTGAGTTTGATTAATATGACAGATGAAGAAGGTGTTATTAGTTTAGATAATTTAAATTTGACTTCAGAAGTGGGGTTATTTGATTTAACTGCATTGCCTATCATTGAAGTTAAAAATGCAACTGTACTTGCAGGTAAAGATGCAGATTTTAGATTTGCAAATTTAAGGAGTTCGGTTGTTGCAAAAGGTGAAGGGGTTGCAATTAAAGCTACATCAATTGAGTGTGGTGATGATGGATTTAGAGTTGTTGCAGATAATGCTTATATAAATATTGAGATTTTACAAACTAAAGATATTGCTGAAAACTCAATTGTTGCAGATAATGCTGATATCCATATTTCAAAAGTTAGTGGTGAAACATCTATTTTAACAACTTATGGAACGGTTGAATTGGGTGAAGTTGATAATAAATGTGATATTGAAAGTAGTGATGCTGATGTAACAGTTGGCGTAGCACATGACAATATTTCCGTTTTGACAAAGATGGGTAATATAATAGTAACAAATTATGAAAAGAGTGGAAATTTTGTATCTGATAAAGGCGATATAAACATTACTAATGATAGCGCATATAGTGAAGGGGTAACTACAAATATTGTAGGTACAGATGGAAGAATAACTGTAATTAATAAAGCAAATAAATTAACACTTTCCACAAAAGGTGATGCAATTGTAGATATTACATTTAAAGAAATTGCAAATAGTCCTATTGAACACTCAGTTATATTACATGAGAGAAGTTCGGCAGTTGTATATCTACCTTCTAATAATTATACAAGTCCTTTTAAATTTATTGCAAAGGGTACTATATCAGGACAAATTTCAGGTGCAACAGGTGGGGCTTATATTACATCTAGTGATGAACCACAATATTATCCTTCTGCTAGTCCAGAAGTGATTGAAAGTTCTGCAAATAATTGTTCATTTATATTCAATGGAACAATTGAGTTTAGGGGACATTTGTATTAATACTATGCAAACTTATAAATAGTGACTTAAAAAAGACAAAAAATAAGCATGAGACAATTCTCATGCTTATTTTATTTAGTATTATTATTTATCATATTTTTCGATAAACTTTTCTATAGCTTTTATATTTCTTTCGCATTCAATTTCAGTAGCGAATTCAATGTAATATCTAATTAAATTCTCTGTACCTGAAAATCTAATCATTACCCAGCTACCATCTTCAAATTCATATCTACAACCATCTTTGCTAGTTGTTTTCTTGCATTTATATGAGAATGCTGGAGTTTTCTTGTTTAAAGCTTTTATAATTCTATTCCTATTCAAGAAGTTAATTTGGTTTTCAATATATGTAGATGTGTATTCACAACTATTTTTAACTTCTTGAACGATTTCACTAAGTGGCTTGTTTATTAATGCCATTGCATCTAATATTAATGAAATTGCAAATAGGCTATCTTTACTAGGAGTGAAGTTTCTCATTGTTAGTCCGCCAGAGCCTTCACCGCCAAGTAATGCATCTGTTTCAGCCATTTTTGCTGATACAAATTTAAATCCAACAGGTACATTATGACACTCAAAACCAAATGTTTTTGCTAGTTTTTCAACAAGAATACTAGTTGCGTATGTTTTTACAACATCACCTTTAAATTCTCTATATTTAACTAAGTAGTAGTAAATTACACCTAGTAGTGTATTGCAAGTATGGAAGTTTCCCAACTCGTCAACAACGCCAAGTCTGTCGCCGTCTCCGTCACAAGCTAAACCAACAGAGTATCTGCCCCTAACAACTTGCTTTTTAAATTCTTCAAGTGTACTTTCGCTAGGTGATGGAAGTTTGTGTTCAAAGTATGGGTCAATATCTTCGTTAAGAACAGTATATTTTTTTATGTTATAATTCTTAGCAAGGATATGTAGGCATTCGCCAGTTACACCATGCATTGCGTTAAATAAAACTTTTAGTTTATTATTCTTGATGTCTTTTGATACAAACTTTGAAATTGCTCTCATGTATGATTTGATATTATCAAAATCTTCAATAAGTCCTAAATCTTTTGCTTTTTGATATGGCATAGTTTTGATTTTTAGGTTTTTATTAACAATTTTTTCAATAGAGGTTGTAAATTCAACACTTGCATCTCTTCCGCCAGTTTTTGTAATTTTAAGTCCATTGTAGTAATATGGATTGTGGCTAGCTGTGATTGTTACACCATAATCTAAACCTTCATTCATGACTGTATACATTACTGCAGGGGTTGGAACTGGCTTTGTGTATAGTTTACATTTAACACCATTTCCTGCAAAAACTTCTGCAACCCATTTACTTGCGTGGTCACTCATAAATCTTTTATCGTAACCAATAACTACAGGTTTTTTGCTGTTTTCTTTTTTAATGTTTAAACAAATGGCTTGAGCAATTTTTTGAACGTTTAGTTTATTGAAATTATCGTTCATAATATCTCTAAATCCGCCTGTTCCAAATTTTATCATAAAAATCTCCTTAAAGTTCTAATATATTAATATTATTCATTTTAAAATATATTTTAAAAAAAAGCAAATATTAAGTCGATAAAATATAAAAATTGTTTAAATACTTGTCTTAATAGATAAATTCTAGTAAAATAAAAGTAATAAGGAGTGTTTTATGTTAAAAGTTAATCACTTGTATGTGTCGTTTGTAAAAGAGTATTTTACCCTTAATGATATCAGTCTTTCGCTTGGGAATAATCAAAAACTTGTAATTGTCGGAAATAAAGAAAGTGGGAGAACTGCATTTTTAAGGTCTTTATTGGGACTAGAAAATATTGCTAAAGGTGAAATTTTATATAAAAATACGTCTGTAGAAAAAATTAATTTTAAAGACGATATTTCGTTGGGTTATATTCCTGCGCATCCTTCTTTTTTAGAAAGAAAAACTGTAAAGCAAAATATTGAATATGTTTTGAAAATTAGAAAAGAAAATATAAAATTTCTTGAAGTTAAAATAAACAATGCGCTTAATGAATATGGTCTTAATTACATAAAAAATAAAAAAGTAAAAGATTTAAGCTATTTTGATAGACTTAAATTGTCTTTGGCTAGGCTTTGTGTAAGAAACCTTGATATGATTTATGTTGATGATATTTTTGTAACTTTATCATCTCTTGAAAGAAGTAAAATGATTAAGTATATCAAAGAACTTATTAAGAATAATTGTTGTTCGGCAATAATAATGACAGAAGATGAAAATGTTGCTAGTGAGTTTGGTTATCAGAAAAAATATTTAATTTATGGTTCACTAATGGATAATAAAGAAGAAAATAATTAATATTATAAACTTTTTGTTTATAATATTTTTTTTATTTAATTCGTTTTAAGCTACTTATAGACACAATTTCCGTTTCTGGAAAATGTTCATCGGTATTTATTTCTTTGCTTTTAATTTTTCCAAACTCGCAAAAAAGTTTTTCGTATAGGGGGTTGTCTTTAAATAACATTTTGCCAAATAGGTGCATCAAATCCTGTGGGGATTTTTTACCACCGGAAAATATATGAATAAGTGGAAGTAGTGATTGTATATCAAAAGAATTATTATCGTTATTTTCTAACTTTGGTGGCTCTGAATATGAAAATCTACTTTCGGAATGTTTTCTTATTTTTTCTTGACCCGATTTTGTATATCTAATCGGAAATTCTCCATAAGGGTATTGGTCTGATATTTCTTTTGGGATACTAGTTTTAGTTTCAGGTTTGTTTGAAGAAAGCATTTTGATAATTTCAGATATATTATCCATTCTTACTCCTTTTATATGTATTTATATATGAAATTATCTTTCTCTTTTGTTAATTAAAAACAATAATTAAAATATTATCATATAATCATAGTATATAATTATTGGGGGATAGTCATGGGTAACTTTAGTGATTTTATAAAAAATGAAAATAATACATATAAAAATAATAATGAAAGCAATATGAAAAATAATAATATAGACGAAAATGCAAACAAGATAAAACTAGAAGAAATGATAAATAATTATAAAGGTTTAAGTCAAAGCGAACTTATGAATGAATTTATTAAGATGACTATGAAGAAGAAAAAAGATGGAACATTAAAAGAAAGTGAACTAGAAAATATTAAGAAAACAATCTTACCTTATTTGACGGAAGAACAAAAAACGAATTTAGAAAATATTTTAAATATGGTAAGAAATGTTTAGTAAGATAGACAAAAAATTAATTAATAAAATCAAAGTGCAGTCGTATAATAATTTAATAGATGTAATAATTTATACTGAAAATATTAAATGTTGTAAAAATAAATTACTTAAATATTTGCATTCTGATATTATAGAAATTCCATTTCTTAAGTGTATTGGTGCTACTATTTCTGGAAGCGAAATTTTTAACATTTCGAAGTGTGAAGATGTAGTTTATATTTCAAGTTGTCCTAAAGTTAGTAGCCTAATTTATAGGTCAAAAAATTTTTTAAATTATGATAATTTAATTAATAAGGTGCCATGTACTGGCGGTCATTCTTTGGTGGTAATTGATACGGGTGTTTATCCGCACATTGATTTTACCTTGGGTAAAAATAGAATTGTAGAATTTGTTGATTTAATAAATAACTTTAACGAGTGTTATGATGATAATGGTCATGGCACGTTTGTTACTGGAATTGTGTGCGGTAATAGTATCACCAATAAATATAGTGGAATTGACAGAAATGGTAAAGTAATTGTCATAAAGGCTTTAGATAAAAATGGTGAAACAACTACGATCAAAATTTTACAAGCAATGCAGTGGATACTTGATAATAAAATTAAATACAATATAAAAATTGTTTGTATGAGTTTTGGGAGTTTTCTTCAAGAAACAAATGACCCATTAGTTTCTGCAGTAGACATACTTTGGAATAATGGAATTGTGGTTGTTACTGCAGGTGGAAATAGTGGACCTAAAGAGAGAACAATTATGTCTCCTGGTGCTAGTAGAAAAGTAATAACAGTTGGGTCTCTTGATAATCTTGAAGATGGTATAAGTGTTGCTGATTTTAGTAGTAGGGGTCCTGTGTTTACATATTATAAACCCGACTTAGTAGTTCCTGGTGTTGATATTATTTCTACAAGTGTTTTTGATAATAGTAAAAATTTTTACACGTCAATGAGTGGAACTAGTATGTCTACGCCAATGGTTGCAGGAATTGTTAGTTTGCTATTTAACTATAATGAAAATTATACTCCTGACCAAATAAAATATATGCTTATTAATTCGTGTGTAAAAATTACGGGCGATAGGAATAGTGAAGGGTATGGTTATTTAGATTTAAGTAAAATTATTTTATTATAAAAAATGAGAACTCCTAAAAGGAGTTCTTTTCTATAGCAATATTTGTAATTGCGGTAATTAACTTTTTAATTTCAGATAGTTTATTAAAGTAAGAAAGGCTAATTCTGGTAAGGCCGTTTTTTGTTGTGTCAAAGTAATTGTGTACTAATGGTGCACAATGTAGTCCGCTTCTAGTGTATATATTATATTTTTCACTTAAGATTGTTGATACTTCTGAACTGTCTATATTATCAATCTTAATTGATACTACCCCAGAGTGTGGGTTTGAACCATATGTTTTTACATATTTAATTTTATTTAACTCTGTTATTAAATATTTTGTTAGTTTGTATATTTTATTATTGATCTTGTCTTGATTTTTTAATACAAATTCAATGCCTGCGGATAGTCCTAATATTCCGGGTAGATTTTGAGTTCCGCTTTCTAGACCTTCAGGATAGTCTGTTGGTTGCTCTATTTTGTTACTATATGTTCCTGTTCCACCAAATTTTATGGGTTTAACGGTGGTTGAATTAATGAGCAATGCTCCAATTCCTTGTGGAGAGTACAATCCTTTGTGACCTGCAATTGTGAGTAAATTTATATTATATTCTGTCATGTTGATACTTTCGTGACCAACACTTTGAGCTCCGTCCACTAAAAATATCAAATTGTGTTTTTTGCAGACTTTTCCGATATTTTTTACATTTTGCGTAGTACCTGTTACGTTACTTGTGTGGTTTATTATCACCATATAAGTGTTGCTTTTTATGCTATTTTCTATATCTTTAGTATTAATAATTCCGTTTTTATTGGGTTTTAAAATAGTGTATGAGATGTTGTGGGTTTTTTTAAGGTTATTTAAAACTCTTAAAACGCTATTGTGTTCATATATTGTTGTTATTATATGACCTTTTTGTTTAACTGTACCTTGAATGGCTAAATTTAAAGCTTCCGTACAGCCTGATGTAAATATTACGTTTTCGGGTGTTGTTCCTAGGAAGCTTGCTAATTTTTCTCTGCACTTGAAAACTTCTGTACTGCCTTTTATTGCTAATTTATATCCGCCACGAGTGGGGTTTACGCTTAAATTTGATAGCCCTTTTAATGAGTTTAATTTTACTTTTAATGGTTTTTTATGTGTTGTTGAACTATTGTCTAGATATATCATAATGCTCCTTTCACAATTTTTTTATATATAAAATATTATGAAATATAAACAATTTTTGTGGAGAAAATTATGGAAAATATTATAGTTGTTTTTAATAATAGAAATTTGAGCTTGCAATTTGCAACAAATTTAAAAAAAAATGGTATTAATTGTAAGACGGTTGATACCCCAAGAGAATTATCTGTTTCTTGTGGTATATCTATTATCCTTTCAAAAATTTATTTATTAAGGGTAAAACAACTCTTAAAAAGTGGGGTGTATAGGGAAATTCCAAGAATTTATCATATTATAACAAATGGGGTATTTAAAAAATATCTGCCTATTTAATATTACACTTTGACTTTTATGTTTTTTATATGATATAATAAATTGATAATATTTATATGGTAATTTTATGAATGAAATTGTAGAAGTTTTAAGAAGTTTAATTGTAAATCCTGAAAGTGAACTGAAATTTTCTAATAATTATGAATTGTTAGTTGCTGTAATGCTTTCTGCTCAATGTACAGATAAGCGAGTTAATATTGTTACAGAGAAACTTTTTAAAGTGGCAAGTACTCCAAAAGATATGGTTAATCTTGGTGTAAGTGGTATAGAAAGTTATATTAAATCGTGTAATTATTATCATAATAAGGCTAAAAATATATTAAACGCAAGTAAAGATATTGTAGAAAGATTTGATGGACAAGTACCCGATAATTATGATGATTTGGTATCTTTAAGTGGTGTTGGAAACAAAACTGCATGTGTTGTACTTGCGGTAGGATTTAATCAAAATACTTTTCCTGTAGATACTCATGTTTTAAGAGTGTGTAATAGATTAGGGCTTGTAAGTACTAAAAATCCTACTATCTGTCAGGGTACTATGCAAAGTAAATTCAAGTCCGAAAAATGGGGAGAAATTCATCATTTAATATTATTGTTTGGAAGATATTATTGTACTGCAAGAAATCCCAAATGTGATGATTGTAAACTAAAAAAATATTGTGTTTATGTAGGAGAAAAAGATGTTTCTAGATAAAGTAAAAATTGAATGTAAAGCTGGTAATGGTGGAAATGGTGTTGTGGCTTTCAGAAGAGAAAAGTATGTTCCTAATGGCGGACCATCTGGCGGTGATGGTGGTAAAGGTGGCAATATCATTTTTAAAGTTAATAAAAATATTGATAACTTAGGTGATTTTAGATATAAGAAGAAGTTTAAAGCTGATAATGGGTCTGATGGCTCTGCAAATAACAAGTTTGGAAGAGATGGCGCTGATTTGATAATTGGAGTGCCAAAGGGGACTGTTATTAAGAATGCGACTACTGGAAAAATAATTGCAGATATGTTTGATGATAATGATGAAGTTGTAGTTTTAAAAGGTGGACAAGGTGGTAGGGGTAATTCCCATTTTGCTACTTCTACTAGACAAGCACCTAGATTTGCAGAACAAGGTGTGGTAACTAAGCCTTTTGAATTGTTGCTTGAACTTAAAACTTTGGCAGATGTTGGACTTGTTGGTTTTCCAAATGTTGGTAAAAGTACTTTGCTTTCTAGTGTGAGTAATGCAAGGCCAAAGATTGCTAATTATCATTTTACAACTATTACACCAAACATTGCGGTTGTTAATGGCTTTGGTAAATCGTTTGTAATGGCGGATATTCCGGGGCTTATTTCTGGTGCGAGCGAAGGGCTTGGACTTGGAATTGAGTTTTTAAGACATATTGAAAGGACTAGACTTTTGGTGCATGTTGTTGATATTGCAGGAAGTGAAGGAAGAGACCCTTATCAAGACTATCTTGCTATCAATAATGAATTAAGTAAATATGGTGAAACGGTTAGAAATATTCCGCAAATTATCGCTCTTAACAAGAGCGATATGTTGCTTGATCAAAGTGAAATTGAACGTTTTAAAGAAAAAATCGATAAAAATATACCATGCTTTGTAATTTCTGCTGTAGGGCATATTGGACTAAATGAATTAATTGAGTGTGTAATAAAAACTCTTGAAAAACTACCTAAAATTGAGAGATTGGAAGTTGAAGAAAGTGAAATTGATAAGAGAAATCTTAGAGAGTTTACTGTTAGAAAAGTTTCAGATGGTTACTTTGAAGTTGAAGGCGAACTTGTCTTTGAAATTATGAAAAGGGTAAATCTTGAAGATATGACAAGTAATGCTTATTTTCAAAAGAGAATTAAAAATGACGGCATAATTGATGCTTTAATAAAAGAAGGTTTGCAAGAAGGCGATATGATTAAAATTGGTGACTATGAATTGCAATACTTTGAATAAAAAGGGGGAGAGTATATGTTAACTGCACAACAAAGAGCAAAACTTAGAAGTATTGGCTCAAATTTGAAAGATTTGGTTTTTGTAGGTAAAGAAGGTGTTACTGAAAATGTAATTGCTCAAGTAGATGATAATTTATACGCACATGAATTAATTAAGGTAAAAGTTCAAAAAACTGCACCTGATGATATTAGAGAAATTGCAAATATGATTGCTGAAAAATGTTTATGTGAAGTAGTAAGTGTAATTGGTAGTAAAATTTTATTGTTTAAACTTACAAACAAACCTAAAGCAATACATTTATTAGATGATTATAAATAAAAATACCACCGAAATGGTGGTTTTTTAGTTGTATTTTTTATTAAATTTGGAATATATGGAAAAGATTAAAAGGAGTGTTCCTACTACATTGTAGTAAATTGTATATGGTGAAAATGTGCTTGTAATAATTAATAGTATTCCCAACCAAAAATAATTTTTACTCCTAGTCTTATTAAAAATATTTTTAAATATAATGTCTTTTGTGACTTTGCTGTTTTGTAGTTTTGTTAAATTTTGTACAACAAAATTTTCTGTTAAAATTTTATTGATAATACTTTCTAATGTGACAAATTCAATATTTATATTTTCAAAATTATTTTGAAAATTGGTTTCAATGCAATATATTTGAATATTATTAGTCTCTCTATTTTTTAATACTTGTATTATTTTTTCATTATCAATTATTGGTGTGTCAAAAATAAAAAATATTTCTTTGTTTTCGGTTGAAATTATATGAGTATTTGAAATTTTGTCTTTTATTTTAAGATTGTATAATTTTGATAATAAATCAATAATATCTTTATTTGGAGAGTATAAAAAATGCTCTTTAAAGTTGTTGTACGTTTTTTGAGAGTTGTTTTTTTGGCTAGATTTGAGAAGTTGTTTGTATTCAATTAGTATATATAAAGTTACTGAAATTGTAGCTATAATAAATGATATAAATAGCGATGTTGATAAATTTTTTGTTATATATCTTGACCATGCTAAGAATAAAATAAAAACAATTCCGTATAAAAATATGCCGTTTGAAATTTTGCTTAAAATAGTTTTTTTAATCATGTTTAATAATTCCCATATTTTAGTTTAAATATCAAATACTTAAATGTTGCTTGTAAATATTCGACAAATGTATTATACTATTTTGTAGAAAAGGAAAGTTTATGGATAAAATTGAAATCGAAAGTCTGAATATGACCGAAGAATTGGCTAAAAAATTTGCTAATCTTCTTTCTGGTGGAGAAATTATTTTGCTAAATGGTGATTTGGGTGCTGGTAAAACTACATTTGTAAAAAGTGTTTTGAAAACGTTAGGTGTTAAAGATGTTGTTTCAAGTCCTACTTTTACAATAATGAAAAAATATCAAGGCAAAATATTTGAAATTTATCATTTGGATGTGTATAGGTTGGAAAGTTCAGATGAGATATATGAGTGTGGGCTTGATGAAGTTTTATTTGATGAAAATGTTAATAAAATAATTTTTATTGAGTGGTCTGAAAAAATTAAAGATATATTACCGTCAGACTGTATTGAAATAAAAATTTCAATTATAGATGAAAATAAAAGATTGTTTGAAATTAAAAGGTGAGTTATGAAAGTTTTTGCGGTTGACACAACACGAAAAATAGCTAAGATTTATATATTTGATAGCGAAAAAGATAGTTTCATTGTTAAAATGGATAAAAACTTAAAACATAGTGAAGGTTTGTTTTTATATATTGAAAAAATATTATTTGATGCAAAGCTAACTCTTTCTGATATTGATGTGTTTGCTTGTATAACTGGTCCAGGGTCTTTTACTGGTATTAGAATTGGGGCTGCTACTATAAAAGCATTTAATAAGGTTTGTGATAAAAAGACTATTGCTGTTACAAATTTTGAAGTTCTTAGTAAGTTTATTAAAAATGGGTATGTGCTACTAGAAAGTACTATGTCGTCATGTTATTATGCTGAAGTGAAAGGTGGAGAGATATTGTCTACTGGCGTAGTTGAGAAATCAAAGATTAATGAACTAGTTGATAAAAAGCAAGTTGTGATACTAGAAGAAGAACAAGAAACGATTGGTTTGGAATATAATAATATTGTA
The DNA here is from genome assembly GCA_015055815.1 of Clostridiales bacterium. Classification (GTDB taxonomy): domain Bacteria; phylum Bacillota; class Clostridia; order Christensenellales; family UBA1242; genus UBA11490. The sequence goes on along the minus strand of SVHM01000001.1, from coordinate 232,701 downwards.
GTCGTAAATACTGTTACTGAAAAATTACGTGAAGTAATATTTGATAAAATCAACAATGATGAATTTAGCACTATTGAGCCTTATTATTTGCAATTGTCTCAAGCAGAAAGGAATTTAAAAAATGATTGAGATAAAAAAAGTAGATATAAGTCTTATTGATAAAATAGTTTTGCTTGATAATTCTTATGAATATGAGAAGTATTCAAAAGATACATTCTATGATTTTTTTAATAATCAATATGTTGATATATTTGTAGCATTTGAAAATGATGTAATGCTAGGGTATATAATGATAATGACAATTTTTGATGAGAGTAATCTATTGAAAATAGTTGTTAGTCCTAATAATAGGAATAAGGGTGTTGGGAAATTTCTTATTGATTATGTTAAAGAATTTTTACGTAATAAGAATGTTAAAAAAATATTCTTAGAAGTAAGAAGTGACAATATTATAGCTAAATCTTTTTATATAAAAAATGGATTTGAAAAAGGTGAAACAAGAAAAGGGTATTACGGCGAAATAGATGGTGAAATATTTTGGTGTAATATATGATTGAAAATCTAGATTATAAATATATTGATAATCATTCAGAAGAAACAATTGTGCTACTGCATGGTTGGGGTTTGAGTAAAAATTGTTTTGAAAAAATCGTACATAATCTTTCTGATAGATGCAATATTTTGTATCTAGATTTTTTTGGTTTTAGTGGTTCTTCTGAACCGCAATTTTCATATGATACATATGAATATGCTTGTCAAATTTTTATTCTTTTAAAAAAATTGAATTTAAAAAATTTAACAATTTTTGGTCATTCGTTTGGTGGTAGAATTGCTATTATTTTAAGTTCAGTTTTCGATTTGAATATTAAAAAAATTATACTTGCAAGTAGTGCGGGGTTGTATAGATTTAATATTATAAAATTTATTAAAATTAAGACTTATAAATTTATTAAAAAAATTAAAATTTTTAACTCTAAAAACGCATCAAAATTTGGAAGTAGAGATTATAAAAAATTATCTCCCAAAATGAAACAATCGTTTGTGAAAATTGTTAATCAAAATTTAGAAAAATTATTGTCTAAAATTCAGTGTGATGTATTGCTTATTTGGGGTGGTAAAGATAGAGATACGCCTATATGGATTTGCAATAAAATAAATAGATATGTCAAACAATCAAAAAAAATAATTTATAAAAATTGTGGTCATTTTGCTTGTTTTGAAAAAATGCATAAAACTATTGAAGTGCTTAGTAATTGACAATTAGTGTGTAATAAATGTCACAAACTCTAGTAACAATTACATAAATAATAGTAAAATGCTTATTGTGGAGATTGTGTAAGTAAAATTGGAATTTTTAATTATTTGTATTCTTTTATTATTTGTGTTTGGAATGTTTGCTTGTAAATACTTGTATTATTTGCAATTGTCTGGGTATAATATTTTTTCAATTATTAAGTGTTTTTGGTATGGTTTTATAAAACAAAAAATGCTATATTTTTTATTTGTGTTTTATTCAGTTTTGTCTTTATGTTTGGCATTGTTTTTTCAAGTAAATTTGTATCTTGTTTTTACGTCTTTTCAATGCCTATTAACTCTAATGTTTTTGAATGAATTTAAGCTTATAAAAAAAGTTAAATTTACTAAAAGAATGATTAGGCTATTTTCATGTTTTTTGATTTTGTATTTTGTTATTTCTACATTGATTTTTAGCCTAGTTGTTTCTAGTAATTTTATTCATTTTTTATATTTAATTTTGTTATTGGCTTTGCCTTTTGTATTAATTATTTCTTTGGTAATTTTAATGCCTTTAGAGAAATTAATTGCTAACTATTTTATTAATAAAGCCAAGTTTAATTTAGGTAAATCTGATTTGTTTAAAATAGGTATTACTGGTAGTTTTGGTAAGACTTCTGTTAAGGAAATTCTTGTGGCTATTCTTAAAGAGAAATATAATATTTTGTATACTAAAAATAGTTTTAATACTCCACTTGGTGTTGCTAAAACCGTCAATGAAAATTTTTCAAATTTAAATGAATTGTTTGTCTGTGAAATGGGCGCTAAGAAAGTTGGTGACATTAATTATCTGTGTAAAATGATTGATGTTAATTGTGGTATAGTTACTTCTGTTGGAAGACAACATATGCAGTATTTTAAAAGTATAGATAATGTGTATAACACTAAGAAAGAATTACCTGATTATGTTAAAAATGGCTTTTGTGTCTTTAATCTAATGGATAAGTATGTGACTAAAATGTTTAATGATTTTAGGGGCGAAAGGATTGGGGTTTATTTATCGTTACAAAGTAATTTAAAGCATATTCGTTGTATTAAATCTAGGATTTTGTGTTATTCGTCTCTTAAGCTTAAAGGTGTTTTTTATTTTTATCCAAGAACAAATTGTTTTTCGGCTAGAAGAATTGAAGTAAGTTCAGCTGGAACAAGTTTTAATGTGTATTGTGGAAATGAATTTTTATTTGAATGTAGTTGTAAATTAATTGGTATACATAATATAATTAATATTTTGCTTGCCGTTGCTATGGCTATTAAACTTGGCGTTAGTGTTGATACTATTAGAATGTCTCTAAAAAAAATTGATAAGATAGCTGCTAGAACTGAGATTTATAATCTTGATAGTGGTGGTATTGTGATTAACAATGGTTATAATTCGAATATTGATTCGGCAAAATTTTCACTAATGACATTGTCTCTATATAAATCACGTCGAAAAATTGTTGTTACTCCTGGACTTATTGAAACTGATAATGATTATCTGTATAATAAAAAGTTTGCTATTTTGGTTGCTAAATATGCAGATGAAGTGGTGGTTGTTAAGAATAAAAATAAAAAAGCTATTTGTGATGGGTTGGTTGATGCTAAGTTTAATATGGAGAATGTTTCTTATGCAAGTTCATTTTCTGAAATAAAGAATAAAATCTATTCGCTTGATGACAATTATGTTTGTTTAATTGAAAATGATTTGCCTGATAATTTTGATTAGGGGGTTGACATGGTAAATTTAATGGTTGTTTTTGGTGGGGAGAGTTGTGAACATGATATTTCGGTGATAACTGGAGTTCAGTTAATTGCAAATTGTAATGAATATTTATACAATGTAATACCTGTGTATATAGATAAGTGTGGGGTATGGTATACTGGTGATAGCTTAAAAGATTTGGACAATTACCCCAATAAATTATCTAAACTAAAAAAATGTTCCATACATCCTAATGATGATTACTTATATATTGAAAAAGGTGGTAAATTTAAAAAATACATAAAAGTTGATTGTTGTATTCCTTGTTTACATGGTCTTAGGGGAGAAGATGGAACGCTTTTTGCTATTCTTAATATGTCTAAAATTCCTTGTTCTTCTTCTGGACTTGTGGCGAGTTCTGTTTGTATTGATAAGGATATTTTTAAATGTGTTTGTAGTTCTTTAAATATAAATGTTGCTAATGGACTTTCGATTAATCATTATGATTATTTGCTTGATTGTGAAGTTGTATTTGAGAAGGTAGAAAAATTAGGGTATCCTATTATTATAAAACCGTGTAGACAGGGAAGTAGTATTGGTATATATGTTTGTCATAATAGGAATGAACTGCAAAAAAATATCGAAATTTCCTTTAAATATGATAGTAAGGTTGTAATTGAGAAGTTTATTGATATTAAAAAAGAAGTAAATATTGCATTGTTTGAATACCTTGGAGATTTGATTTTTTCAAATACAGAAGAGCCTAAAGGGAAAGATGAAATTCTTAGTTTTGATGACAAGTATAAAAGAAGCGGTGGCAATTTTGAAAATATTAAGAGAATAATTCCTGCTGAAATTGATACTTTCACTCTTGATAAAATTAAAGAAATTTCAAGGATTGTATATTGTAAACTTGGTATGATTGGTGTTGTTAGGTTTGATTTTATAATTGATAAAGATGATAATGTTTATTTAAATGAAGTAAATTCCATTCCAGGCTCTATGGCAAACTATTTGTTTGATAAGAAAATGTATCCTTATTCAAAACTTATTGATATGCTTGTAAGAAATGGTATAAAGTTAAGCGTGGATAGTTGTGTTAAGGTTATAGATAGTGGTGTGCTGGGTAGTGGTTTGATAGGAATAAAAAAATAACTCGCTTAGTCTAGCACTTTTGGAACTAGCTAAATAATTAACACTTTAATCAACTATGATTAAGTTGTTTTTTACTCTCTCTTAACAGCAACAAAGAATATTTGTTTACCATAATTGAAAAGAGAAGAAAAAAGAATAACAAAAAGCGAAAGTGTGTTACGTTTACCAACACTTTCGCTTTTTGACTTCATTTATTTAATTGTTTGCGTGTGTTTGTCTGGTGGAGTGAAACGACACCACTTGTATCAAGATAAGCATACGTATCAGTGCCATTTAAAATTATTTTATAAATCTTTGATTTTTTCAACAAAATTTTAAAATATATGTTATAATAATTTTATAGGAGTAATTAATTATGTTAATTAGAAGAGCAACTTTAAAAGATTTGCAAAGAATACAAGAACTAAATAATCAGTTGTTTGAGTTGGAACTTGCAAACTTTGATAAATACTTAATCAAAGATTGGCCATTGTCAAAAGAAGGCAAAGAATACTTTGAAAATGCTATAAAAGATAGTTTTGTTATTATTGCTGAAATAGATGATAAAGTCGTTGGCTATTTACTTGGCGAAGTAAGTGATATTCCTTATTATGACTTCAAAATTGCAGAGCTTTGCAATATGTGTATTGATAGTAACTATCGTAAACAAGGTATAGGAAATGCTTTATATAAAGAGTTTGAAAAATATTTTAAAGAACAAGGTATAACACACTTTTTAGTCACTGCTTCTTTTAAAAACGAAAGTGCAAAATCATTCTATAAAAAAATGGGCTTTGAAGAAGCAAACTCAACATTTACAAAATTTTAAGGAGTAAGTATGAAGATAGATGTAAAAAAAGTAAAAATATTTGTAACTATTCCATTAGAAAATGTGGAAGATGTTAGGATTGCAATGTGCAAAGCTGGAGCTGGTGTTATTGGAAACTATTCTTATTGTTCTACATCAGTGAAAGGTGTTGGAACATTCTTACCAAATGAAAAAGCAAATCCACATATTGGAGAGAAAAACAAATTAGAGTATGTTGAAGAAGAAAAACTAGAAGTTATATGTGATGTTGAAAAAGTCAAACAAGTAATAATTAAATTAAGAGAGGTTCATCCTTACGAGGAGCCAGCAATAGATATTGTCCCATTAATTGATGAAAAATTTTTTAATTAGAAATATATAAAAAAGAAGAATTTTTTACAATTCTTCTTTTTTACTAGTTTCAAAAGTTTGTAACCTTGAGTTATTTTTTTATTTGTTAAATATACATTAAAGTGAATATTTATGTATTAGGTTTATAAATGTTTGATTATTTTTTGAAATGTTTAGTTTTTTCATGTTGTTTATGTTAGTTTCTTTATTTTGGAGTGTTTTATCTATTATAGTTAATAGTAAGTCTAATGTTAAATCTTCTTGAAATATAACTTCAGAAATACCTTTATTTTGAAAGTTTTTGGCATTGTCTATTTGGTCGCCACGACTGTTTTTCTTAGGTAATGGTATTAAAATATTCGGTTTTTGATTTGCGACTATTTCAAATATTGCGTTGCTTCCAGCTCTTGAAATTATAATATCGCTTGCTGAAAAATAATTTTCAATGTCGTGTGCAAAATCAATTTGATAATAATCTTTTTCTTTTATATTTTCATTAAAATTTTTCTTACCTACGATATGTAATATATTATATTTATTTGTAAGTACTTTTAAATTATTTTGAATTATGCTATTAATATGTTTTGAGCCAAGGCTTCCACCGATTATTAAAACTATTGGTTTTGAGTTGTTTATTTTGTGTCTACTTAGAATTATTTCTTTTTTGCCTTGTGTGATGTTTTGTTTAATGGGTGAGCCGGTATAAATTGCGTTTTTCTTGTAATTTTTGGCTGTTTCTTCAAATGTGCAAAGCAAAGCTTTTGATTTTTTTGCTATAATTTTATTGGCTAGGCCTATACTTAAATCGCTTTCGTGAGTAAGTATAGGTATTTTTAATTGGCTTCCAGCAATACAGGTTGGAATTGATACATATCCACCTTTTGAAAAAATAATACTGGGGTTAATTTCTTTTAATTTTTCTTTTGTTGATTTGATGCATTTGTATAATTTATATGGTATAAGTAGATTTTTTAGAGTTAGACTTCTTATAAATTTCACTGTTTCGATTTCTATAAATTTTACGTTTGGGTACTCTAATAAAATTTCTTTTTCCATGCCAGAACTTCCAAAATAATATATGTCGTAGCCTTTAAGTTCTTCAATTATTGCAAGGTTTGGTATTATGTGTCCGGCAGTTCCACCACCAGTAAAAACTATTTTTTTCATTTATATTCCTTTTTCTTTTTTTATTATTTTATGACAAATTATTATAAAATATGACATGTTATTACAGTGAATAAATATAATGTAAAACGTATAAATAATCTATAAAATTATAAAATTAATAATATTGTGATAAATTTACAAAATAATTGTTTTTTGGCTTTTTTTGTGGTATAATCAATTTTGTAAGGAAAAAAATTAAGGAGAGATTTACTTTTGGCAGCTAATTATAATAGTAAGGATATAGTTGTTTTACAAGGTTTAGATGCTGTAAGGCTTAGACCGGGAATGTATATTGGAACAACTGGTATTAAAGGTATGCATCATTTACTATGGGAAATAGTGGATAATGCTATTGATGAAATTGCGAATGGATATGGAAATAAAATTACTATTACTATTCATACCGATAATAGTGTAACTGTTAAGGACAATGGAAGGGGTATCCCTGTAGATAAGCATCCAACTTTAAAAGTAAGCGGAGTTCAGGTCGTTTTTACACAATTACATGCGGGTGGTAAGTTTAACAATTCGAACTATTCTTATTCTGGTGGCTTGCATGGTGTTGGTGCGAGTGTTACAAATGCTTTGTCTGAATGGTTGAAAGTAGAAGTTTGTAGAGAAGGTCAAAGATATTTTATGGAGTTTAAGGCTGTGAAAAAGTCTAAAGATAAAATATCTGGTGGTGTGCCAGTTACGCCGCTTCAATGTCTTGGTCCAACTACTGAAACTGGTACTACTGTTACATTTAAACCTGATGATAGGATATTTAAAGATTGTCTTTTTGATAGGGAAACTATCGCAAAAAGAGTAAGAGAGCTTGCTTTTTTAAATAAGGGAATTGTAATTGAACTAATTGATGAAAATCAAGTTGAAGAGCTTGGTGATCAGGTTAGAGTGTATAATTATACTGAAGGGCTTAAGGAATTTATCAGATTTATTAATGAGAAAAATACTGTAATTTATAAAGAGCCTATATATATTGAAGCGAAAACTAATCTTATTGAACTTACTTGTGCGATACAACACGTAGATTTGTATTCTGAGAATGTATTTAGTTATGTAAATAATATTCCAACTCCAGAAGGTGGTATGCACGAAACTGGTTTAAAAAGTGGTATAACTAAAGCATTTAATGAAATTGCAAGAAACATGGGGCTTTTAAAAGAGAAAGACCAAAACTTGCTTGGCGAAGACTATAGAGAAGGAATGACTGTTGTTCTTGCAATCAAGATGAAGAATGTTCAGTTTGAAGGTCAGACTAAAACTAAACTTGGAAACCCAGAAGCAAGATTGGAAGTTGAAAATATTATTTATGATGGACTTATTAACTTTGCAAATCAAACAAGCAGTAAGCCAATTCTTACTGAAATTATAAATAAGGCAAAAGGTGCTGCAAAAGTCAGAGATGCTGCAAGAAAGGCTAAAGAGATAACTAGACAAAAAAATAGTGTAGATAGTTATTCATTAATTGGAAAGCTTTCTAGTTGTACTGGTAGAAATCCACTTTTAAATGAAGTGTTTATAGTTGAAGGAGATAGTGCGGGTGGTAGTGCAAAACAAGCAAGAGATAGATCATTCCAAGCAATTCTTCCACTTAGGGGAAAACCTTTAAATGTAGAGAAGAAAAGACTTTCTCAAGTGCTTGATAATGAAGAAATTAGAACTATAATATCTGCATTAGGTACTGGTATTGGTAGTGATTTTAATATTGAACATTTAAAATATAATAAGGTAATAATTATGGCGGATGCTGACCAAGATGGTGCGCATATTAGGGCAATTTTATTAACGTTCTTCTATAGATACATGAGAGAACTTATCAATGCTGGACATGTTTATGTGGCGATTGCTCCACTTTATAAGATTTATAAAAAAGGCTTTGAAAAATATGTTTATGATGAAGCTGATTATGATGATGTGGTAAAAGAAGCTGGGCCTGGATATAATGTTACAAGATTTAAAGGTCTGGGTGAAATGTCATATATGCAACTTTGGGAAACTACAATGAACCCAAGCAAGAGAGTGCTAATTAGAGTTACAATTGATGATGTTGCTGATGCTGAAGAAATGATTACAACTCTTATGGGTGATAATATTGAAGCTAGAAAGAAATATATTACAGCAAATGCCAACTTTAATAAAGTAGATAAATTTGAAGAAAGGAGTAAGAAGTAATGAGTAAAGATGATGATTTTTTTGATAAATACGTACAATCTTCTTCTCCTAAAAAGAAAGGTAGTGTAAAGAAAGATTTATTTTCTGAAGATGCTAAAAAGTCTTCGGCAAAGAAAGATAAGTCTACTTCTGATGAAAAAGTAGAAAAAAAAGTTTCAGTAAAGGAAAAATCTGAAACAAAAGGTGTGGCAGATGATTTACTATCTCAACTTTCTAAAATTAAAAACATTCAAAAAACTTCAAGAAAGACTGAAGTTGTTGAAGAAACTATAGATAAAGAGGCAAAACCTACAAAAAAGGCATCTGCAAAAACAAAAGAAGTTGAAGTAAAAATAGAAGAAGAAAAGCCAGTAAAGGCTGAGAAAACTACAAAAACAGAAAAAACTACAAAAACGAAAAAAGTTGAAACTCCTAAAGTTGAAGAAAATTTAGAAGAAGTTGAAGAACCTAAAGAAGAAATTAAAGAGAAAGTTAATGCTACTGATGATGATTTTCCAAAATTAAAAGAAAAGAAAAGTGTTCTTTCAAGAATTGCTAACGAACAAGATGACGCTACTCTGAAAAAGACAAGAAAGAAAGCGCAAAGAGATATAACATTAGAAGATTACAATACTAACTATGTTACAAAGACATTATCTCAAACTATTCATGATAGCATGATACCTTATAGTGAATTTGTTATTATGGATAGGGCGTTGCCTAGAGTTGAAGATGGTTTAAAACCCGTTCAAAGAAGAGTTCTATATAGTATGCTTGAAGTAGGAGTACTTCCAGATAGACCATATAAGAAAAGTGCTAGTATAGTTGGTGAGTGTATGGGTAAATATCACCCGCATGGAGATACTAGTATATATGATACACTTGTAAGAATGGCACAACCATTTAACATGGGTGAGCCACTTGTAGACGGAAACGGAAACTTTGGCTCTATTGATGGTGACTCTGCTGCTGCAATGAGATATACAGAATCAAAACTTACTCCACTTGCTCTTGAATTGCTTCGTGATTTGGAGAAAGATACGGTTACATGGAGTTTAAACTTTGATGATAGGTTGAAAGAGCCTAATATGTTACCTGGAAGATTTCCAAATTTACTTGTTAATGGTTGTCAGGGTATTGCTGTTGGTCTTGCTACTAATATTCCAACTCACAACTTGATGGAAGCGTGTAGTGCGGTTTGTGCTTATATAGATAATAGAAATATTAAGTTAAAAGATTTAATGAAAATAATGCCAGCTCCAGATTTTCCAAGTGGAGCATATATACTTGATAGTTCTGAATTAGAACAAGTATATGCAACAGGAAAGGGTAGAATTTTCATTAGATCAAAAATTAATATTGAGAATGCTGATAATGGTAAGAAAAATATTGTTATTACTGAAATTCCGTATCAAGTAAACAAATCTTCAATGCTTCAAAAGATTGCAAAGTATAAAGAAGCCAATCCAAATGGACCAATGAGCGCTATTGCAGAGATTGTAGATGAGTCGGATAAAACGGGTATAAGAGCTGTTATTAAATTAAAAAGAGAAGCTAAAATTAACTCAATTCTTAATCTTTTATATAAATATTGCGACGTTCAAACTACATTTAATGCTAATATTGTTGCAATTGCTGATGGAAAACCTAAGCAAATGGGGCTCATTGAAATTCTTGAATATTATGTAAATTATCAACAAAAAGTTATTTATAATAGAACTAATTATGATTTAGAGCAAGCGTTAAAGAAAGAGCATATTTTAGAAGGTTTATTAATAGCAATACGTAATATTGATGAAGTTGTAAAGATAATTAAAAATAGTAAAAATGTTACAGATGCAAAAATAACCCTTATAAAAACATTTGAACTTTCTGAAATTCAGGCTCAAGCAATTCTAGACATGAGACTTGCTAGACTTACAAGTTTGGAAGTAAATAAACTTATAACTGACCTTAATAGACTTAGAGATTTGATTAAAAGATATACTGCTATTATTAAAAGTCCAGCACTTCAAATGAAAGTTGTAAAAACTGAACTTATGGAAATTGCAAAGAATTACGGCTCTCCTAGAAAATCAAAGTTTTTAAGTGCAGAAGAACATTTTGTTGATAGTTCTTCAATTCTTCAAAAAATTGAAGAAGAAGATGAAGATATTGAAACTTTCCACTTAATATCAACTCCTGCTAATACTTTAAAGACGATAAATTTAAAGAGTTATAAATTAGTTGTTAAAGAACTTAGTTCTGCTCCAACGCTTAGTGAAATTCCTGCAATTAGTTTCAAAATTGATAATAATAAAGATGTTCACGTATTTACTAATATTGGTAATTGTATTAAAATACCTGTTACATCAATACATGAATGTAAATTTAGAGATAAGGGAACTCCATTATTTAATTTATCTAAAAATATTGACGCAAAAGAAAATATTGTAAGTATGCTTGAATTTGATAATTCAATGGAAGATGCTGAGCTTATATTCGTAACTAAACTTGGAATGATTAAAGTTTCAAAAATGAGTGAGTATAATTCTACAAAATCAGTTATTGCTGGCATTAAACTATCTAAAAATGATGAACTTATTATGGTTGACGTGTTTAATCAAGATAAAGCTTTGACATTGTTTACTAGTTTAGGTAATGCTGTGAAACTTGATATGTCAGATATGTCTGTAACTGGTAGAACTAGTGCGGGTGTTAAGGGAATTGCTCTTGATAAGGGAGACTTTGTTGTTGGTGCAATTCAGACATCTATTAGTGATGCTGTAACATTGTTTATGTCTGATGGTTCAGCTAAAATTGTTAAACAATCAGAAATTCAAGAGTCGGCTAGAAATAGAAAGGGTCTTAACTTTATAAACTCAAAATCTAAAAATACTAGCATTGTGTTTGCTGGAAAATTATCTACAAAAACAAATTATGCGGTACTTAATAACAAAGATAAATTAGTATTTGTTAGAAATAATAGTATGCCTTTAGATACAAGGGTTGGTGCTGGTAAGGTTGTTGTTAAGGATAAGATTAAGCAAGTTTATCAATTTGTTGAAAGTAAATAAGAATATTACACCGAATATGATTATAAAAATACTCTTCAAATTTGAAGAGTGTTTTTTTGTGGATATTGACAAAGTATATTTCATTTGATATAATTCTTTTTAATTAATAAGGAGAAATTATGCCTACATTTTCTTGGAAAAAGAATCCACTTATACTTGCTAATAATTTTATCAAAGATTTCAAAAGTTTTGAAAGTTATATGAAACATTGTGTTAATGGGATGAAGCAAATTAATTGGTTTAAAGAGCATCAATTTGATAATGGAGTAAGCGATTATGAGTTTATGGAAAAGTTTTTAAAAGTTGAAGGATTGGATTTTTTTGCTTTTGCTCGTATGTTCAAGTATTTTAATGAAGAAGTTTTGTCTTCATATAATAAAGACAATTTAATTACTATAAAAACTAACGAATATTACTATGACAGTGTTTCTCAATTTATTGATAATTTTAATAATGCTAATCAAGAAAATCTAATTGAAGGAAAATATAATTCTTCTTTAATTAACTCTTTGGTCGATAATAAAAATTATTTTATGCAGTTGTGTCACTTAATACAAACAAATAAATTTGAAATAGACGAGAATAGATGTTATACGAACGAAGAAATTATAGAATTGATTTTAAGTGGTAAAATTCTTATTGTAGAATCTTTTGTCATACCTTCTGAATTGCAAGAAGATGAATTTTTAAAAATGCAAAATAAAGGCGAAGTGATTTTCAAAGGTCGAGATTTTAATGGTTCGTCATTAGGGATTTATAATTGTGGAGATGTTACTGGATATATTGAAGCTGGTAGTAATGATGAAAAATTAGACTGGATTATTAAAAATATGCTTAAATTACATTGGTTTAGAAACAATGTAATTATGGCAGATTCTTCAAAAGGTGAGAATATGATCTTTCCTTTAGATGTAGAATTTGATGCACTTTATGAACATATGAATGTAGTATTAGATGCAGTTATAAGAAATTATAAGAAAAGAAAGAAAAATGTTCCGCAAAATTACTTAAAATTAATCAATGAAGTTAAAGACAATGCTCTTGAACAAAAGCAAATTTTCGAAAGTTGCGGTCAAGTTATTTATGATATGGGAAATGATATTATTGAATAGAAAATATGGTTTGAAAAATTCTTAGGTAAATCATAAAAGTTGGATTTTGTTGTTCCAACTTTTTTTATTTTGTTTTGGGTTTGATTTTTAGATTGTGTTTTCTGTTCTAAAAATTGTTTTCTATTAATAAATTACTATATGTAAATATTGTATTTTTCTAAGTGTTTTATTGTACGACAAAATTAGATTAAATCAAACAAAATTAGAAATGCAAATAAATGGGCTAAAAAAACAAATAATTATATAATAAAGGAGTGCTTAAATGAAGTTTGTAGTAATTAAGAAAAGGGGTTTAATTTTATCGCTAGTTGTTATTGTAAGTATGATATTATTATCATTAGATATTGGCGGTGGTGCGAGTGCTAGTGTGTTCTTTGGAAATGCTCCAAGGCTAGTTCCTATTTATTCTGTTGATACTGATGAAAAACGTGTTGCAATTACTTTTGATACTGCGTGGGGTGCAGATAAGACAGTTAAAATTCTAGAAACGCTAAAAGAGTATAATGTTGGTGCAACATTTTTTACAGTGGGTTTTTGGGTGGAAGATTATCCTGACATGGTTAAATTAATAGATGAACAAAATATCGAAATTGGAACTCATAGCAATACACATCCTGACTTTGTTAAACTTACAGAAGAACAGATGAGATTGGAATTGGAAACTAGTATAAATACTATAAAAAATGTAACTGGTAAAGATGTTACGTTGTTTAGGGCACCTTATGGCTCGTATAATAATACTATGCTTAATTTGACAGAAAGTATGGGGTTAAAGACAATACAATGGGATGTAGATACGCTTGACTGGAAAGGCTTAAGTGGTGTTGAAATGTGTGAAAGAGTAATGAGTAAAGTAAAAAACGGAAGTATTATACTTTGTCACAACAATTCAGATAATATCCTTGATGGTTTACCATTAATATTAGAAAGACTTATTAATGCTGGTTATGAAGTAGTGTCTGTAGGAGAGCTTATATATCAAGATAATTACTATATAGATAATTTAGGGGTACAAAGAAAAAATTAAATTTTTAAGGAGATGAATAATGGATTACGACCTAATGAAAAATAACAAAGTAAATATATCTGGAGAAGTTGTTAGTGAGTTGGAGTTTACTCACTCTATTTGTAATGAAGGTTTTTATGAGTTTGATTTGAAGGTAACAAGACTATCGGACACTTATGATATAATCCCTGTTACAATTAGTGAAAGGCTTTTGCAGGAATATCCAATTAGTAAAGGGGATATGATAAGTGGAAGTGGTCAATTTAGAAGTTATAATAAACTTGTAGATGGTAAGAGTAAACTTATGCTAACTGTTTTCTTGAGAGAATTGATGCCTTATAATGAAAATGATAATCCTAATCATATAGAGATTGTGGGATATGTTTGTAAAGAGCCAGTATTTAGAACAACACCTTTTAAGAGAGAAATATCTGATGTGTTACTTGCTGTAAATAGATGTTATAATAAGAGTGATTATTTGCCTTGTATAGCTTGGGGAAGGAATGCAAGATTTGTAAAAAACTTTAATATAGGTGACAAGGTTGTAGTTCAAGGACGTATTCAAAGTAGAGATTATCAGAAAAAGGTTAATGATGAATTGATAACAAAAACTGCTTATGAAGTTAGTTTAAATAAAATTGAACTTATTAAAGAAGAAGTGGATGTTGATACAATGGAAACTACTGTAGGTGTTTTAGAAAATTATTATGTTAGATAAATTTTATTTTGTGTTTAATTGATAAAAAGTTATTTATGTGGTATTCTATTTATAGGTGAAATATGAAGAAAATTATTGATGAAACACAAAAATTAAGACAAAATCAGTTTAAGCTAATTTTGATAATACTTGCTATGATGTCGGTGTTATTTATAGCATTTACTATTTATTGGGAAATTGATTATAACAATAAGTATGGTTATTTCAAAAAAGTACGTGCAGAAGTTGTTGACCATGTTGTTGTTGATAATATTGAATATGATGTTTTGCAATATTCTGTAAGGGATGTTGTGTATAAGCATACCACAGAGTATGAGAGTAAAAATCATATTGAAGATAAATTAAATGTTTTTTATGATGAAAATGACCCAAGTGGTATTGTATATAAGTTAGATAATACTAGAATATTATTGCCTGTAATATCTGTTCTTTTTGTCCTAGTATCATCTTCTGTATATATAATTTATTTTTATATTTTTAGAAAAACGCATGATACTATGCAAACTGATAAAAAAGATGAAAATAACGAAAAAAAATAAACTTGAATTTCAAGTTTATTTTTTCTTTTTTATAACGAAGTAAACGGTTATAATTGATATTAGTAATATAATTGAAATGCTCATTACAACAATAAGAATTATTTGATTTGATGCAAGACCGTCCATATTGATATATTCTGTCTTTATATAACCAATTTTTTCTTGATTGTTATCAGTTTTATAAATGATTTGTGTCCACTCTGATTTTTTATCAAAGTTTTCTACATATATTCTTTTATTGTTGGCGATATCGTCAACTTTGGTTGTTAAATCTTCATTGTAAACAGTTACACTACTTTCGTTAAACGAGTTTATTGTTGCGTTTTCATTGTGGAAATAAGTTAGATTATTGCCGGTACTTAATACTACGTCTGCACTAAATATATATCCAAATTTATCACCATAAATATATATGTAGAAGTCTTTTCCGTCAATGCTTACTGGGAATTGAGCTGACAATGTAATAATAGTGTTTAGATCAAGAGTGTCAACTGTAATAGCTGAACTGCCATATGCAAGTAGAGTTGGGTATTTATAAACTGGTATTTGTGGATTGGTAACTCTTACAGAAACGGGATCGCTAGTAATTTTTATTACATTTGCTTCTTCTTTTTCTACATATCCGACGGTTGCAGTGTCGTTATAATTAAGTAACACTTTGTAATATATATCAAATTCTTCAATTGCAATTACGTCAACTATTTCATTTGTATGATAGCATGTGCCTAAATTATAAGGATATTGATAAATTGCACTTGTATTTAGTGAAGTTAGTGGTTTTGCTTGATTTTTTATTTCTAATGCTACTTCATTTGAAATGCTTGAGTTGTCAAATGGTAAATTGGTGTCTAGTGAAATAAATTCTAAGCATTGTCTTTTTATGTTAAAACCATAAAGTTTTCCGTTTGCAATATCATAAGAAATTGTACTAAAGTTATCAAAATGATTATTTTCTATAGTTTGTTTTTTAGTAAATGCGCCATCTTTTGCTGAAATAATCTCAATTTTATTTCCATTTAAAGCGAATATTTGTGATAGTCCTGTAGTTATATCTGTGCAGTTATTTAATGTGAAAGTTGTACTACTACTAAAGTCGGCTTCGTTAACTAAATATAATACATTGTTATCTAGTAAAACTAATTTATTAATATCTTTAACATATTCAAGTTTTGCATTGTTTGTTATGGTTGGTAGTGATATATATTTTTCAAATTCAAAATCTGTTGTAAATATATATATTTTTTTGTGTGTATAATCAAGTAAATAAAGTTTATTTGTGTTATCTAATTCTAATTGTATAATTTCACCAAATAAACTTGATTTATATTTATTTATTGAAGTTGTTTCTTCTTCAGATATATATTTATTAACTGTGTTTGAATTGTCTGTTGAAATATAAAATATATGTCCGTTTTTGTCGACTGCTACTTGCTTTATATTAGTATTTTTAATGCAGTCTATATTTGATGTTTCATTGTCAATAATCTGTATTCTATTATTATTGGTATCTGAAATATATATTTTATTACTATAATGATAAATGTTGTTTACATTATCAAATCTACCTATATCTGAGTTTGAACTAGAAATTAAAACTTTATTTGATACTAATTTGATTTTGTTTGTATCTTTATCGAGACTTAAGTTAAATTCGCCTATTATTTTGTGGTCACTATCGCAAACAAATAGTTTATTATTTAACACTTGAACATCAGAAATTGATTGAATAGGGAAATTGCTATCAATTTGAGTGCCAAGTGGGAAATTGAAAATATCGCTATTGTTTGATTTTTTTGAACTAGTAGAAATTCTTATAATCTCATTCAAATTACTATCTAGAATAAATAAATCGTTAATAAATGTAATAAAGTAATCGTTACCGTTATAATTAAATACTTCAATTAATTTAGCGTCTTTTTTAAATCCTTCTTCTTTTGCGATATTGCCTGTTGAAATATTAACTTTACATAAATAAATTGGGTCGGCTGTGTTTGATTTATCATTATTTTCGCTTAAAATATAACAAAAATCATGATTTAATGTTAGTGCAAATGGTGTATGTTCTGATAAATTCAATTCAACTGATTTCTTTATTATATCCGAATTTGATATATCATTATTTGTAATATTTATCTTATATATATATAAATGTGTATCTATTATTCCAATAAAAAGAGTGTTGCTATCAAAATAAAAATTAACTTTTGCATTATCTGAATAGGAAATTTCAGAAAGAGTTAGGGTGTTGGTTGCATTTTGTGGATTTATTAAGTTAATTGTATTATTTGATGCACAAATAATAGAATAATTGAAAAATTTTATCTTTTTAATTTTTTCTATGTTGGCAACTTCTTTAGTTGTTTTATTCGAATTATCAAATATATTTAACTTGTCATTTGATGCGTATGCAATATAATTATTGTCTGTTGTCATGAGTGAAATATCGGTAAGGTCGGCATATTCTATGACTTTTTCAATCTTTTCATTTTTTATGTAAGATGGATATAAAGTTTCAATTTTTATACTTTCTTCTGCTTGTACTTTATATGAAAAAGGAGCAACAAAAACAGCTGTTGCAAGTATTATTAAGGCAAGCAGTATTTTTTTCATTGTTCTCTCCTTTCAGTCTATTTAAATTTTAGCAATTTTTTGAATATTTGACAATGAAATTAATACCTTATTTTATGTTTTTGTGATTGTTTTTATTGGATTTTAAAAATTTTTTGAAAATTTTTTTTGAAAAGTTTGAAAATATAATTACTATAAGTAATTAATTTTTCAAAAATTTACAAATTTTACAAAAATTGAAAAATTTATACAAAAAAATGACACAATGTTTTGACTTTGGATGATTTTATACATTATACTATAGGTGACATTGAAATTTTCAATCGTTGGGAGGTTTTATGAAATACTGGAGTAAGTCAGCATTGTCTATATATAGATATTTGGAGTCTATGGCGGAGACGGTCGATAAACGAATTTTAAAAACTGGAACTAGTAGCAATAGTGAAGGATTGCAAAGATATCAATCTACATATTTACAGACGGGGCAAATGATTGAGTTTATAGAGCGAAAAAGGAAATTGATAAATCTTAAAGTAGCTGTGGAAGATGCTTTGACGGGTATTTCATTGAATGATAGGAGGTTATTGGTCCTTACTTTTGTGGATGGTGTGACGAGTGTTATAGTCGCAGAGCTTATGAATATTAGTCTTAGAACGTTTTTTAGAAGAAAGGTTTCTGCCCTTCAAAGTTTTACCAATAAAATGATTGAACTTGGATACGACGAGAATTTCTTTCAAGATTATGAAACAGAGCCATGGTTTTTAGGTGTTTACAACGAAATTGTGTCTTCAAATATAGCAGATGATTTTTTAAAACGTGTAGTTGTTGGGAGGATGTTTAATCAAGTGTCTAAAGTATGTGTGATTGACAATTCTAATATTTGTCATTAGAAATTTTACTAGGTTTTTTCAATTTTCTTGGTAAATATAGTAAGAAAATTAGGAATATACTTGGTAAAAAAAGAATTAATACAATTATTAGACTTGGGGTTTGTGTTAAAGGATTTTCGCTTGATGAATTGATTGAGTTTTTATAATTTGCATTCTCGTTATTTTCATATATTGGTGTTATTGATTTGACGTATTTATTATAAATATATCCGGTTTTGCCGTCATATTCTATTAAATACCATACAGTACCGCCAAAATCTATTACTTCTTGCGAAAATATTCTTCCAATAAAGTTTATATTGCTTTCATCTTTTTTAATTGTAGCAATAATATTATTAGTATTTGAATTGGTTGTGGGTGAGCTTCTTAAATTACAATCGCTTCCTATAATTATTTGAATATTACTCGGATATGGTGTATTAGGAGTGTTGATAATTTCCTTTACATCATTCTTTTTTACAAAACCATTTATGCCATTATAATAAACTGAGTAATAATTATTTTCTTCATTAAGTATTTGAACAAAATATCCTTTCTCAATCATGCAATAGATGTTTGAGATATTTTCATTATCAGTACTGGTTTTATAAAGATAAATAGTTGTTTCGGCTCGAGCAAAATTTTCACTTGCAAAAACAGTGATTGTTGGCATGGAAATATTACATAT
Organism: Clostridiales bacterium; assembly: GCA_015055815.1. Taxonomy (GTDB): domain Bacteria; phylum Bacillota; class Clostridia; order Christensenellales; family UBA1242; genus UBA11490. Next base: position 213,557 of record SVHM01000001.1, on the reverse strand, counting down.
CAAAATAAGATAAATGATTAATTTTAACATATTTAAATTATATATAAAAAATACAAAAACATTAAATTTTCATTAAATAAATTTTTGTAATAAATGGAGTGATTGTGACAGAAAAAGAAATAATTTTGAAAATTCGCCAAATAGAAACTGAACAAGAGAGAAGAAAAAGGGACAATAAAATTGATGGGTATAATTCTGGTAAGATAAAACATGAAAAACAATTAAAATTTCATACTTGCGACAAGAAAAATAGGTGGGTGTTTGGTGGAAATAGAAGTGGTAAAACTGAATGTGGGGCTGTTGAGACTGTATGGCTTGCAAGGGGAATACACCCATACAAAGAAAATAAACCAACAGAAGGTTGGGTAGTATCGCTTAGTCAACAAGTTCAAAGAGATGTTGCTCAAAGTAAAATATTAAGTTATCTCAAAAAGGAATGGATTTCAGACATTGTAATGATATCTGGAAGAAAGGGAAGTGCAAGTAGTGGTGTAATTGATACTATTTATGTTAAAAATGTATTTGGCACAACGAGTAAAATAGGCTTCAAAAGTTGTGATCAAGGAAGAGAAAAATTCCAAGGAACTTCTCTTGATTATGTTTGGTTTGATGAAGAGCCACCAGAAGATATTTATATCGAATGCAAAATGAGAGTTTTGGATAAATGTGGGATAATTTTTGGAACAATGACACCACTAAAAGGTTTGACGTGGGTATATAGAACAATTTATTTAAATGAAGGAAATGATGAAGATGTTTGGTATGAACAAATGGAGTGGGCGGACAATCCCTATCTTAATAAAAATGAAATTAAAAAGTTAACACAAAGTCTTAGTGAAGATGAGTTAAATAGTAGGAAATATGGAAATTTTACTAGTGGAACGGGGCTTGTATATAATGAGTTTGATGAAAGATATAATGTTATAGAGCCTTTTATGGTACCGATTGATTGGTATGATAAAATATCAATTGATCCAGGTTTGCATAATCCCCTTAGTTGTCATTGGTATGCAAGTGATTATGATGGTAATGTTTATGTAATAGCAGAGCATTATGAAAAAGAAAAAACTGTTGAGTATCATTCAAATAGAATAAAAGACATTTCAAAAAGTTTGAATTGGCCTATTAAAAATGGCAAAATTGAAGCTATTATTGATAGTGCGGCAAATCAAAAAACATTGGCCAGTGAAAAATCTGTAACTGAGCTTTTTTACGAGAACGGTATACTTACTAGCCCATTGGTTAATAAAGATATGTTTTCCGGAATAAATAAAGTAAAAAGTTATTTTAAAAACGCACTTGGAGAAAGGAAATTATTTATATTTAAAAATTGTGTTAATTTGATAAGGGAAATTAAAGGTTACTTTTGGGGAAATAATGATTTGCCTGTTAAACGAGATGATCATGCATTGGATGAACTTCGATATTACATAATGAATAGACCAGAAAATAAAAATATAAAAAATGATAAAAACATTATTCAAAAAAACAAAGAAAAATTAATTAAGTTAAACAAGTTAAAAAATATAAGGTATTAAGGGTAAGGTAATTGAAATTTTCAATTACCTTTTTGGATGCAGTATGAAGAAAGAAAATGAAAGGAAAAAACTTGAAAAAGCTTTGATGGATAAAGCGATTGGTTTTACTACTCAAGAAGTTGTAGAAGAGTATGGGTTCTCGGGTGACGACTTTGTTTTGCAAAAAAGGAAAACCAGTACTAAGTCTTATCCACCAGATTTATCTGCTATACAAATGTTATTAGAAGAAAAGGGGGAAGAAAATGAACTGTATAACTTGACAGATGAAGAGTTAGAAAAAGAAAAACAAAAATTATTAAGTAAGTTAAAGGAGAAAAAATGAACTTAGTTGATTGTAAAATAAAGATAAAATGTGATATGCCAAATTGTAAAAATTTTGCAGATGTAAAGATTGAAAATGAAGGATTTATAAAATCAATTGGATTGTATCTATGTAAGTCATGTATGAATGAACTTTATAAAACCATTGGTAAAAACATTGTGCCTAAAAGTCCTGAGAATATGTTAAACAAAAAAATTGTGTCAAAAAGGGTGAAAGAAAATGAAAATTAATAAAGATGAAATTGAAGAAAAAATCGTAAATGAAGTGCTTGAAGACTTTAAGTATAGGCAAATGGAAAGAAAATCGTTCGAAAATAATTGGCAACTAAATATTAATTTCTTTTTGGGAAACCAGTATTGCTACATTTCACCAAGTGGTGAAATTATGGAGTATGGTAAACAGTATTTTTGGCAAGAACGAGAAGTTTATAATCATATTGCAAATTTGGTTGAAGTAAGGCTTGCTAAACTTGCTAGGGTTAGACCGTCTCTTACAGTAGTGCCATTTTCAGATGAAGAGAATGATATTGCTTGTGCTAAAACTAGTAAAAAAATCTTAAAAGCTGTAAGTCATAATTTAAATATTAGTAAAATTTTGTCTCAAGGAACCCTTTGGAGTGAAATTTGCGGAACTGTTTTTTACAAAATTGATTGGAATAATAATGGTGGCAAAATTGTTGGAAGAGATGAGATTGGTAGAGAATTGAAAGAAGGAGATGTTGAATTAAGTGTTGTTAGTCCTTTTGAAATTTACCCTGATAGTAATACTTATACTAGCATTGATGATTGTATGTCAATCATTTATGCGAGAAGCTTTCACAAAGATGCTGTCAAAAATATTTGGGGTGTTGAAGTTGAAGGTAAATCTATCGACGTGTATACTCTTGATAGTGTTGGTAGCGCTGGCGGTCTTGGCTATAATACAATGTCAAGTTCTCTGGCTAAAAAAGTAAAAAATGATCAAGTGTTGGTTCTTGAAAAATATGTAAAGCCAACTGTTGAATATCCAAATGGTAGGCTTATTATAATTGCTGGAAATAAACTTATATACATGGGAGAATTGCCATATATAAATCGTGCTGAAAATAAAAGGGGTTTTCCGTTCATTAAACAAGTAAGTATTCCTATGCCAAATTGTTTTTGGGGTAATAGTGTAATTGAAAGGTGTATACCTATTCAAAGATCGTTTAATGCGGTAAAGAATAGAAAACATGAATATTTAAATAGACTTACAATGGGTGTGCTTGCTGTTGAAGATGGGTCTATGGATATTGAAAATTTGGAAGAAGAAGGTTTGTCGCCGGGTAAAGTATTGATTTATAGACAGGGTGCTAATATTCCTAAAATGTTGTCTTCAGACAATTTGCCTATTGATTTTAAGGCTGAAGAAGAAGCGTTACTTGAAGAGTTTGTAACAATTTCAGGTGTAAGTGATTTATTAAAGTCTGCATCTGTTTCTCACGGAAATATTAGTGGTGTGGCTTTGCAATTGTTAATTGAGCAAGATGAAGCAAAACTTGTTTCGAGTGCTGAAGAAATTAGATATTGTGCAAAAGAAATTGCAAAACAAATTTTAAGGCTTTATAAACAGTATGCAATGACAGAACATACAACTAGAATTGTTGGAGAAAATGGCTCTGTTGAGTTGTTTTATTGGAAAAACTCAGACATTAATAGTGAAGAAGTGGTATTTGAAACGGAAAATGAAATGAATGAGACATTGGCTCAAAAGAGAAGTATGATTTTTGAAATATTAAATGCAGGTCTTTTAAATGATGAAGATGGAAAATTGAGTAATAGTATGAGAAGTAAAATTCTTGAGCAGTTGGGTTTTGGTATTTGGGAGACTAGTCATGACATAAAGGCTCTTCAAACTAATAATGCAACAAAAGAAAATGTGAATTTACTAATTAATAATGAAATAAAGTCTCCACTTGATATTGACGACCATGATATACATATTGCCGAACATACGGCATTTATGCTTGGAAGTGAACTTGAAAAAGCAATGAAGAAAAAACCATACTTACTTGAAAGTATGCTTAATCACGTGAAAGAACATAAAAGTTTTTTAGAAAATTTAAATAAAGTAGAAAATGAAAAATAAAATGGAGAATAAAATATGGAAGAAATAAATAATGTTGGAGAACAACCAGAAAGTACAGATATTCAAACTGTAGCGACAGATGTGGAAAATGGAATTACAAGTACTGAAGGCTCTCCACTGGGCAAATTTAAGTCTGCTGAAACTTTGCTTGATGCTTATAACGAGTTACAAGGTGAGTTTACTCGCAAGTGTCAAAAATTGAGTGAAGTAGAGAAAAAATTGCAAGAAAGTGAGTTGAAATGTGTGCCCGAACAACAAGAAACGAAACTTTCAGAAAATGAATTTGCTTGGCAATCAAAAATAAGTGAGTTTCTGCAATCTCACGAAAAAGCAAGTGATTTTGTTGAAGAAATAACCAATGAAATAATTAGTGATGAAGATTTGAAAAATCAAGAAGATGGCTTGGAAAAAGCATATAGTAGGGTTTTGGAAAAGAAATATAGAAAAACAGAAGAACTTGTGGAAGATGAAGAATTTTTAGAGAAGTTTATATTCTCAAATGAAAAAATCAAAAACAAAATAATTAAAGAATATGTCAATTCTCTTCAATTCTTTCAAAGTCCGATAAATATTAATAATTCGGGTGTTACTAGGGGGGTAGCTTCTAGTAATAATGTTAGTAGTTTAGAAGATGCAAAAAGGGTTGTTGAGAATATGTTTAAATTTTAGGAGATAAATATGATAACATTAGAAACAGCAGATAATGCATTAAAAACAGTGTATTTAGGAGTGATTGGCAACCAATTAAATGTTGGTGCTAACCCATTACTTACAAAAATTAAACAAACAACAAACAATGTATATGGAAATGAAATTAGAAAAACAACATCACACGGAATAAGTGGTGGTGTTACTGCAGGAAGTGAAGATGGTGAACTTCCAAAGGGTCATGGAAAGAAATATGAACAATTTGTATTGACTTTGAAAAATTTATACGGAACTATTGAAATTACAGACAAGGCTATAAGATGTTCTCAAAATAGTGCGGGTGCGTTTGTAAATCTTCTTAATGATGAAATGGAAAGTTTGATTAAATCTAGTACATTTAATCTAGGTAGAATGCTATATGGCGATGGAAGTGGTATTCTTGCAACTGTATCAGCATCAAATGAAATTGCTGATGAGTTTATAAAACTTGATAACGTTAAAAATTTAATTGAAAATACTGTATGTAGATTTGTAAATAGCAATAAAAAAGCATATTCAAATTCATACGAGCCAATTACTGTTCAAAATATTGATAGAGTAAATAAACAAATTTCATTTGATAGATTTGCTGACGCCGACTACAATGGAATGCATTTAGCAACTGTTAACGGTTTGAACAATGAGATTACTGGTCTTGGTAAAATTTTTGATAGTTCTTCAACTTTGTATGGACTTGATAAAACTATGCATCAATGGTTAAATCCATATGTAAAAACTGAAGTGGGTGAACTAAGTGAAACTGTTATGCAGAGAGCTATTGATGAAATAGAAGAAGTTGCCGGTGGTGAGATTGACTTTATTGTGTGTTCTGCTCCTGTAAGAAGAGCATATCAAGAAAGTATTAGTGCTTATAGAAAGAATGTAGATGTTATGAATTTACAAGGTGGCTTTAAGGCTATTTCATATAATGGTATTCCAGTAGTTACAGATAGATTTGTAAAAGATGATGAAATGTTTATGCTTAACACTAAAGAGTTTGAACTTTGTCAATTGGGTGATTGGCAATGGCTTGAAGGTAATGATGGAAAAATCATTAAACAAAAAGAAGGTTACCCAGTATATACTGCAACTCTTGTTAAGTATGCTGAACTTCTATGTAATAGACCAAATAATCAAGCTAAATTATCTGGTATAATTGGTGCTTAATAAATATTAAAAATATGCTGAGCAATACTATATTTGCTCAGCATAATTATTTTAAAAGTAGGAGTGATATATGCTTATAAAAATTGATGAAGATTTATTTGATATTTGTAAAAGAATTAAAGAAATAGATGATGGGTATTTTGTAGTATATAATACAAATAAATTAAGGTATGAATTGCATTATAAAAATCAAGAAAATACTTATTGTTTAACTTGTCCTTATGAAAATCTTGATGTGAGATTTGTAGATTTGGTATTATTTAGTAGTATTAATAATATTGACAAAATCATTGATGATATTGACAATAACAATGTAGATATTGAATGTAACTATAATAAATCGTATAAAGATTATGCTAAATATCATCTAAAAGAAATTTATAAGTTTGCAAGTAATTCTTCAAAAAATTTTAGTAATAAAACTGCTTTTAAAAGTAATTGGAGGTAGTATGTATGTTGGTTGAAAACATAGTGGTAAATGCATGCAAATTTTTGTCTTTAAATAATGTAATAAATTACCTAAATAATGAGGCTGAAAGCGATGATGATACGTTGGAAAAAATTAATAATATTATGGTTGCTTGTAATCTAGCAAATAGTAATATTGCAACAAATTATTTTCCAATAAAATTATCTAAAAAAATTAATGTTTATAATAATAAGATTAATTATAATGAAATTACTACTTCTTCAATATTGCGAATAGATTGTATAAGAAGAAGTGGTGTTAAAATTTCGGGCTATAAAATTTTAAGTGATTGTATTGAAATTACTAATGGTGAATATACTATTGAGTATTCAATTTTTCCTGATGAAATTACTATAGAAAGTGAAATAAATTATTATCATAAAATTGATGAAAATATTTTTGCTCTACTGGTAGTAGCGGAATATTTATTTATAAGTGGATTTGTTGATGAAGGTAAAACATGGAAAGATAAGTTTGATGTGTCAATGAAGTCTATTTTGAATTATAAGAAAAGTGTTTCAATGCCTAAAAGAAGGTGGTTGTAATGTTGTATGGAAAGAATAAAAAGTAATAAGTATGGTTACAAAGAATATAGTTGTTTTCCTTTAAGTAATAATTTAAATATAAATATACCTGATGAATTGTTAAGATTAAGTGATGGAGTATGTGCATATAATTATTCTTTTGACAAGGGGATTTTGAGTGATGGGTTGGGTATAAATAATAATCCACTTAGAATTGTACCTGACAATATTCAAGACAAATATTTATTTGTACCCCCTGATAATGAAGAGTTTGATAGTTTGTTTTTATACAATGAATGGGATGGCTCTTCTATTCATGCAAATATGTTTATTATTGCTTATATGAAATCTGGTAATTTCTACTACAAGTATTTGCATGCTGATAATGTTAACTTTAAATTAATTCCAAATATAAATTTTTCACAAAGGCCGATTGTAACTCAGTGTAAAATTAATAATCGTGATGTGGCTTTGTTTGTATCTAAAAGTGATGGTATGTATATATGGTCCGTAGTTTATGATGAAGCCCAAAAAATAGATAACTCTGAAAAAATTAGTAGTATGTGTTATATATATGATAGGCTATTCATAACAACTTTCAATGATAGAGATAAGGTTTTTTATAGTAGTGATGTTAGTCCTGTAGATTTCTCTTCAACTTCAGAAGGTGTTGGTGTAATTGAATTTGATGATATAAGTGGTATGGCTTCAAAATTATTATCATTCAATGGTTATCTTTATGTTTTTAGAGATTTTAATATAGCTAAAATTACGTATAACAATGAAAAAGAGTTATTTAAGGTAAATCAAATATTTGTTGGAAATAGTTATATTTATAATAAAACAATTTCAGTTTGTGGTACTAAAATTATATATCTAACGTTAGATGGTCTATATGAGTTCGATGGAACGAAAAGTAAGAAGATACTAAGTGGTCTTGATTTTATGTTTAAAAATATGGCTAATGACGATGCTCTTGGTGGTTATGCTGATGGTTATTATTATTTGGCTTGTAAATTGAACTTTAATGATAATAAGAAAATCGGAAGTGAAAATAGAGTTATTTCAAAAAATAATGCACTTTTGAAAATTGATGTAAATGATTATACGTTTTCAATTCTTAGGGGTGTGCAAGTTGAAAGTATGTCAGAATATCATGATATTTACGATTCTACTATATTTGTTACGTATTTGGATAGTACTTCTAACATTTCAAAGTTTGGGAATGTGGATATGTCTGGTATGTTAAATGGAAATGCAACAAATAAAATATGGAAGTCTCCTAATTTTGATTTTGGTTCAAATAATTATAAAATAATTAAAGATTTGACTATTATGACTGCTTCTGATTGTAAATTAATTATTGAATATGATGGTAAAAATAAGGTGATTTCGCTTAAGGGTAGTAATAGATATCAAAAAATACCACTTTATTTAAAATGTAAAAAGATTTCTGTGGCTATTGAAAGTGTTGATAGTGGAGTTAAAATCGTTGGTCCGACATTTAGTGTTGGTATGGTTGAATGATTATAAATATTAATGTATAAATATAAAAATAAAAGTATGAATATTAATTACTATGAAATTAAGAAGATGAATTTTAAAATTAAATTAAAAAACAAATTAATCGAGGAAAGTTTATGCAAAAAAATCGATTTAAAGAAAAAATAATTGAAAAATTAAAAAGTGATTTAGATTATGGATTACAAAGTGTTGAAGATAAGTTGTTAAATGAAATCAAGTCTATTGATAATTTTTGTTTTTCTATAGAAGTTTCAGATTTTGTTGGAGACATTAAAGATGACGAAATTGTTATAAACAATATGAGTGCTTTTGAGAAAGGTGAAATTGAAGAGTTTAATAATCTATCAATTAACTTTAAGAATAAATTAAAAGAATTAAATTTTATTGTTACTGCATATTTAACTCAACAAAAATATGCACGTGAAAAATTTGATTTGCCTATGACTATTAAAATTAAAAAATCTTTAGATGATGTACTCAATAAACTTGATTTTGAGAAAAGTTCTATTAGGGGAATTAATAATGAGATAAATTCTAAAGAAAAGGCATATGCTGAAAAAATGACTAATTTTTCAAATATTTTAAAAGATATGAAAAATGATGATTGCGTTGATGAAAAGAAACTTATTGTGATGTTTGGTGAGAAATTTATAAATAATTATCGCATGGGGCTTATTGGTACTGTCTTAGATAATCTTTTAAATAAATGTAATATTAATAAGTTGATAAGTAATGATGAACTTAAAAAATTAATGATTAAATATCCCATTATAAAATGTAGAATTGATGATTATGTGGGAACAAATAGTTAATTTAGCTATAAGTAATGGCTTATTTGCTGTACTTTTTTTAGGTTTGCTTATTTATCAATTAAGGGATAGTAAAACAAGGGAGAATAGGTATCAAGATACTATTGCTCAATTGGGTAATGCTTTGGAGATTGTAAAGTCTGTTAAGGAAGATGTTCAAGAAATTAAAGAAAACTTGACAGTAAAAAAGTAGTATTAAGAAGTAAAAAGGTGGAAAAAAATGAAGGATAAATTAAAAACTACATCATTTTGGTTAGAACTGAGTGGTATTATTGGGCTAATTGTAAATGCCATTTCGGGAATTTTGGATATTAAAATTTATTCTGATGGTATTCAAGATTTGGTACTTGCAATTTGCGCTATTTTAATTTCATTTGGTTTTGTTAGTAAAAAGAAAGTTTCGGATAGTCAAAATAGTTCAACTGAAGAATTGTTGGATGATATTAAAAAAGATAATAAATAAGGTGGTGTTATGCCACCTTTTTTTAATGAAATAATTTGTTATTTAAGATAATAATCTTATTGATTAATTATTTAAATTGTGTTATTCTATTTGTGATAGGAGTGGTTATGAACTATAGAAATTCAGTAAAAATTTTATTTTCGAATTTTGAGCATGTGTGGAAAATGATGCTTTATTTTTTGATTGTGTCTGCTATTTCTATTTTCTTTTTGTATTTGGCTATTAATCCTATTTATGTAATGCTTGTTAATTCGGGTGTATTTTCTAATATGGTGCAGGTATATACCGACTTTTTGACTACTTTGAATTTAACTGAACTTATGACTTCGCTTGGAGATATGGTAAATAATGTATTTGCAACAATTACTAGTCATATGTCTACTATTTGGTTTAGTTTTTTGGGAATTGCTCTTGTATTTGCTTTCTTTGAAATATTTTCTAGAAATCTAGTTACAATGCCACTTTGTAATTCTCTTAATTTCTATATGGGAAGTATGAATAAAAGGGGATTTTACGCTAGTTTTAGTGATACTTTTGGTAAAAACGTAAAAATTCAACTATGTTATTATATTGTAACATTGCCGTTTAAATTTGCTATTTGTTATTTATTTTTACTAAGCTTTAAGTTGTTTAGTATTTCTTGGGTTGTATCTGTTGTTGCTATTATAGTTTTGCTGATTGCATTTATTTTGTTAATTTCATTAATTCAGTCGGTATTTGTAATGTGGGTACCAACTTATGTTATTATGAATTATGGTGTTTTTAAATCTTTAAAGTATAGTGTGAAGATGCTAGGTAAAAGATTTGGAAGAGTTTTCTCAGGTATGGTAGGGGTAATTATAACAGTATTTTTACTAAACTTCATACTTGGTGTATTTACATTGTTTATGGGACTTTTGATATCTATTCCGATTTCATATCTTCTTTATAATGTTTATGGTATGATATGCGCATATGAAGGTCAAGGTATGAGATATTATGTTGATATTTATAACGTAATAACCCCAAAGAAAAAAGAAATTTCAGATAAACTTAATGATATGAAATATATAGTATAAACACCCTTAGGGTGTTTTTTTTGTTGGTTTATGTATTAAAAATTTAAAAAAATATTAAATTTATTTTTAAATTATTGATTTTTTAGATTAGATATAGTATATTATATTTAATAAAGTTAGTTTAATATTTTTATATTCAAAAATAATGTGGATATTTTTGATATATTGATTTTTATAAAATATGTGGAACACTTGCCTCTTTTTTTCGTGTTTGTTATAACGGGATAAGTGTGCATATTTGTATTTTTAATTTTATTAATAATTTTTTAGGAGATATATATGAATAAACAACAATTAGGAATGAAGTTGTCTTTTTTGGGTGGTGTTGGAGAAGTTGGTAAAAACATCATGGCACTTGAATATAATAATGAAATAATTATTATAGATAGTGGTCTTGCTTTTCCTAGTGATGACATGCCGGGTGTGGACATCGTAATTCCAGATATAACTTATTTAATAAATAATAGACAAAAAATAAAGGGTATTTTGATTACTCATGGTCATGAAGACCATATCGGTGCGTTACCATATGTTTTGCAAGACTTACCAGGAGTTCCTGTTTTTGCAAGTAAATTGAGTGTTGCACTTATTGAAAATAAACTAAAAGAGCATAGGAAAGTTAAATGTAAGCCTATTGCAGTAAAACCAAAACAAATTATTAAGCTTGGTTCTTTTCAAATTGAGTTTTTGAAAGTTACTCATAGTATAAGTGGTGCTATGGCGCTTGCTATTACCACTCCAGTTGGAACTTATGTTCATACTGGCGACTTTAAACTTGATTATACACCGATTGATGGCGATGCTATGGATCTTGTTAGACTTGCAGAAATTAGCAGAAAGGGAGTTCTTCTTTTAACTGCTGATAGTACAAATGCGGAAAGACCTGGATTTAGTATGAGTGAAAGAAAGGTTGGTGCAACGCTTGATAATCTATTTATACAAAACCAAAAAAGAAGAATAATTATAGCTACATTTGCTAGTAATGTTCATAGAATACAGCAAATTTTAAATATCTGTGAAAAGTATAATAGAAAAATAATTTTCACTGGTAGGAGTATGCTTAATATTTGTGAAACTGCTGCTAAGATTGGTGAACTTAGATTTAACAAAGATATAGTAGTTGATGTAAATAATATAGATAAATATACTGATGAGCAATTATGTATTTTGTGTACGGGTAGTCAAGGTGAAGAAAATAGTGCGCTTGCTAGAATGGCAAATGGTGAATTTAATAGAATAGAAATTGGAACAAATGACTATGTAATTTTTTCATCTTCTGCTATTCCTGGTAACGAGAAAGAAATTAATAATGTTATTAATCTTTTATATTCTAAGGGTGCAAATATTATTTATGAATCACTTGCAGAAGTTCATGTAAGTGGTCATGCTTACCAAGAAGAATTAAAAACACTTCATACAATTTTAAAACCAAAGTTCTTTATTCCTGTTCATGGTGAATATAGACATTTAAGGGCTCATTGTAATATTGCTAGAGATTTGGGAATGAATGACAGAAATATGTTAATTCCTGAAATGGGTGATACAATTCAAATTAATAAAAACGCAATTAAGAAAATAGGTACCGTTCATAGTGGTATAAAGCTTGTAGATGGTTATGATATTTCTGATGCTGGTGGTATTATTCAAAGAGATAGAATGCAACTTGCAAGTGAAGGTTTTTGTGTTGTCACAATTACAATTTCATCTAAATTTTTATCGCTTACTTCAAAGCCTGATATTATTACAAGGGGATTTCTACTGCTAAAAGGTAATGAAGAAATTTTGGAAGAAGCAAAAGATTTGGTGCTTGAAAGTATAATTGCGACTAACTTTAAAACTCAAGATTGGACTGCTATTAAAAACAACATAAGAAAAATTCTTCAAACATTCTTCTTAAAGAAAGTTAAGAGAAAACCGCTAATTTTACCAGTAATTATTGAAACAAAATAAGGTGGTTAAAGATGACGTTTGAAAAACTAATGGAAAAATTATCGGATGCCAAGATTTTTGCTGAAGAAAATTTTGTGCCAATTATTAGAGACAAGTCGGCGAAATTTTTGTATGATTTTGTTGAAAAAAATAACTTTAAAAATATCTTAGAAATTGGTACGGCGATTGGATATTCGGGAAGTATAATGCTTTCTGCTTGCAATTCAAAGTTGACTACTGTTGATAAAAATGAAAAACTTATTGACTATGCCAATAATGTTTTTTCTGAATTGGGGTATTCCGAAAGGGTTAGGGTTTATTGCAATGATGCAAAAAATCTTATAGAAAGTTTAAGTCAAGACGGTGAAAAATTTGACATGATCTTTTTAGATGGTGCTAAAGGTCAGTATATAAATTATTTGCCAGTTTTGACAAGTTTATTAAATGCTGGTGGGGTAATTCTTGCGGATAATGTGCTTTTGCAAGGAATGGTTGAAAGTACAGAAAAAATTCCGCATAGAAAAAGAACTATGGTTGTTAATTTGAGAAAATACCTTGAAGTTGTTTCAAAACATCCTTATGAAACAGAATTGCTTCATTTAGAAGATGGTTTGGCAATAACAAGGCTAAAGGGGTAGATTTATGGTTGAGATATTAGCTCCTGCTGGTAATATGGAGAAAATGAAGACAGCTTTTAAATTTGGTGCAGATGCTTGTTATTTGGCTGGCAAAAAATTTGGACTTAGGGCTTTTTCTGATAATTTTACGTTGGAAGAATTAAAAGAAGCGGTTGAATTTGCTCATGGTATAAATAAAAGAGTGTTTGTAACTATTAATATTGTGGCTCACAATAGTGATTTTGATGGTTTGGAAGATTATTTAAAATATCTAAATGAAATAGGTGTTGATGGAATAATTGTTAGCGATATTGGCATTATGAATATTGCAAAAAATGTAGCAAAAGACCTTGAGTTGCATATGTCAACCCAAGCAAATATAACTAATAAATATATAGCAAAATTTTATTGTGATATGGGTGCAAAAAGACTTGTTCTTGCAAGGGAATTGTCATTACAGGAAATTAAAGAAATTAGAGATTTTATTCCAAGTGATGTTGAATTAGAAGTGTTTGTTCATGGTGCAATGTGTATTTCGTACTCTGGAAGATGTTTGCTATCAAATTATTTATCTGGAAGAGATAGTAATAGGGGTGCTTGTATTCAAGCGTGTAGGTTTGAGTATTCAATTTGTGAAAAGTCACGTGATGGCGAACATTATGGTATTGAAGAAGATGAAAGGGGTACGTACATACTAAATAGTAAAGATTTGTGTATGATTGAACACTTAAAGGAATTAATTGATGTTGGTGTCAATTCGTTTAAAATTGAAGGAAGAATGAAAAGTCCTTTCTATGTAGCAACGGTGGTAAATTCATATAGAAGGGCTGTTGATGATATTGTTAACGAAAGGCCGTTTAATAATTTGTATCTAGAAGAACTTGAAAAAGTTAGTCATAGACGTTATACCACAGGATTTTTCTTTGGTGCTAAAGATAAAGAATATTTGGAAAGTAGTATGCCAATTCAAACTTCTGAATTTATGGCAATTGTTAAAGAAGATACTTGTGATGGTTTTGTGTGTGTGGAGCAAAGAAATAGATTTAAAGTGGGTGATGAGCTGGAAGTTCTTTCTCCAGATGAAACGTTTAATAAAAAAATTAAGATTGATTGTATGAAAGACGAAAAGGGTGATGAAGTTCTTGATGCAAGCCTTGTTCAGCAACTTTTATATATTAAAACTGATTTAAATCTTAAAAAAGGTGATATTTTGAGAAGATAATATAAAATTAAATTTGGAAAATGAAAAACAAGAAGCGATTTTGCTTCTTTTTTTGGTGGTAGTAAATTATAAATATACATAATAATAAATAAATATGCAGATATAAGTTATTGTTAATAATATTAATAGGTGCTGAAATGTGATTATAAATATACATTAATGTGTATAATAATAAAATAATTTAAATGACAAATCTAAGAAAATAATGTAATAATATACATAATTATTAATAAATATAAATTGCAAATGTGGTTTTGGAATGCTGATTGTTGCATATATATAATCAAAATATAATAAATATACATACAAATATTTTGTGTGGACAGGCAAAAAACGACAAATTTCAACATATATTACATGTAGGGGTGGTATATGATAGTTGAAACTTTTATGATGTTTATGCAAAAGATTATGTTGTTTTCGTCTTACATAAATAATAATTCTTCATTTCCAAAACCATTAACACCCAAGGAAGAAGAGGAGATGCTAATTAAGGTAGAAAATGGTGATGAAAAAGCAAAGGAGATACTTATACATAGAAATCTAAGGCTTGTTGCTCATATTGTTAAAAAGTATAGTCAATCGGAAGAAGCGGATGACTTAATTTCTGTTGGATCGTTAGGTCTTATAAAAGCTATAAACACATATAAATTGGGACATGGAACGCAATTTAGTACATATGCTGCTAGGTGTATTGAAAATGAAATACTTATGTTGATAAGAGCTAATAAAAAACATAAAAATAATGTTAGTATAGAAGATGTTTTGGGTGCTGACGATGAAGATAATGAAATAACAATTGGCGATTTGAATTATGATAATAATGAAAATATTGAACTAATTGTTGAGAATAAATTCATGTCATCAAAACTTAATAATGTATTAATGAAATATTTAAATAAGCGTGAATATGAGATAATGTGTTTAAGGTATGGACTTAATGGTGGTGTTGTATATACTCAACAAGAAGTTGCTGATAAGCTTAATATTAGCAGAAGTTATATATCTAGACTTGAAAAAAAATCACTTGAGACTTTAAGGTTAAAACTTAATAGAAAAGATTATTAAATTGTTGTTGATTATAAATATTGATTATTTTTTTAATATGTGATATAATGTATGTGTCAGATACAGAGATGGTTGCAAGATTATTCTTGAGGAAAGTCCGAGCATCATAGACCAGGATGGCAGTTAACGACTGCTGGGGGTAACCCTAAGGAAAGTGCAACAGAAAAGAAACAGCATGAAAGTGCGATAGGTGGAATAGTAGATTAAGACCTACTAATTGTATAGGTAACTATATGATTGTGTAAACCCCATCTGATGCAAGGTTGAAAGGTGCTATTAGTTGGTCGCTAGCCTTTCGTTACACCGCTTGAAATTATAAGTGATTATAATTCTAGATAGATAACCATCATAATACAGAACTCGGCTTATTTGTAGTCTGGCTAATTGACTTTTGACTTTGTGGTTAAAAGTCTTTTTTTGTTGTGTTATTGTCTTATGATTGGTGGTTACTGACAGTAACATAGCTTAATGTTGTTAATTTTACTTAATTTTTTATATAAAAACTATGGTTTTATGTTTTGTTATTGTGTAAGAGATATTTTGAAAATTTTGAACAATCAAAGTAAAATTGTCTGTATTTTTTATACTAAAAATTTTAAAAATTTTTGTTGATTATTATCCCTTTCATATGGTATAATATTTATGTAATTTAAAGGGTGATTTTTTATGGATATGTTTGAAAATGATTTAAATAAATTTAGCCCGTTAGCAGATAGAATGAGACCTAAATTTATAGAAGATTTTATAGGTCAAAGTCATATTATTTCTAGTAGTAGTTTTTTGGTTAATGCTATTAAAGGTGGAAATCTTGGGTCTTGTATTTTTTATGGTCCACCTGGATGTGGTAAAACTACTATTGCTACAATAATATCTAATACTGCTAATGGAAATTTTAAGAAGTTGAATGCTGTTAGTTCTGGTGTTGGTGATGCTAAGGAAATTATTGCTGAAGCAAAAACTTCTCTTGAATTGTACGGTACAAGAACTTATCTTTTGCTTGATGAATGTCATAGGTGGTCAAAAGCTCAAAGTGATTGTGTTTTGGAAGCGATTGAGAAAGGTTATATTATTTTTATAGGCTCTACAACTGAAAATCCGTATATTAGTATGACTAGGGCTATTGTTAGTAGGTGTAAAGTTTTTGAATTTAAACCACTAACAGTTGATGATATTATTGTTGCTATAAATAGGGCGTTAACTTCCAGAACGGTTGGGCTTGGTAATCATAATATTATTATGTCGGAAGATACTAAAAAATTTCTTGCATATAATTCTTGTGGTGACTTAAGGTCTTGTTATAATGCACTTGAGTTTGCTGTGTCTTGTACTGAGCCAAATAGTGATGGTGAGATTGTTATCACAAATGACATGATATCTAATTGTTTACAAAAGGGTAATATTGCTCTTGATGAAAATACATCTTTTGATATGCTTAGTGCATTTTGTAAAAGTTTAAGGGGTAGTGATACTGACGCTGCACTTTTCTATGCTCAAAAACTTCTTCTTAGTGGTTATGACCCTAGAATTTTGGCGAGAAGAATGATAGCTCATGCTAGTGAAGATATAGGAATGGCGGATAGTAATGCACTACTACTTGCTAATTGTGCTTTAAATTCTTGTGAAAAGTTGGGGATGCCTGAATGCAATTTGACGCTTTGTCATGCAATTATATACATTTGTGAAGCCGAAAAAAGTAATGCTGTTTATGAAGCAATGAGTATGGCTATGCAAGATGCTGAAATGTATAAAAATGCACGAGTTCCTAACCATTTGAAAAATCATCCAACTGGTTATGATGATGGGCATGGTACGTATAAATATCCACATACTTATGGTGGTTATGTTAAACAACAATATCTTCCTGATGAATTGAAGTATAAAAGGTATTATACGCCTAAAAATAATGGAAAAGAAAAAGGAATGATTAGGAAAAAGGACAAAATATAATATAAGGACAAAAATAATATTATGGATAGAAAATATGTTGATTATTACAAGGTTATATTTAAAAATCTTGGTAGGGAAAGTCAAGAAAGAATGTGTATTGAAGAAATGAGTGAACTTACTAAAGAACTTTGTAAACGTAGTAGATATGCTGGAACTGATAAGGAAAATGAAGTTTGTGATAATATAATTGAAGAACTTGCTGATGTTTTAAATTGCGTTGAACAGCTTGTGTATATTTATGGTGAAGACAAGGTTGAAGAAGTAAGGAAGGCTAAATTTAAACGTTTTTTTGATAAATACAAGTTTGATTAGTGCTTTATAATATGTTTTTATAATTTATTAGAATAAGAAAAAATCTATGAGACTTTTTGTGATTTTCATAGATTTTTTTGTTCAATTATTTATTTAAAATTATATTCAATAGTTATTTAATTAATTTGCATTTAATTTTTTGTCTATTAGTTGCAAGATTTCATCTACCGTTTTATCTTTATCGATATTATCAATTGTATAATCGAAGTAGATTGCATCATTGATAAATGTGTCGTAATCTTTAAGTCTTTTTGTCATACTTTCAATTGGTTCATTTCTTTCAATCATTCTTTTTTCAATCTCTTCTTTAGGTGCTGTTAGAAAAATACTCATAACCGTATCTTTTCCATATTCTTTTCTAACAGCTTCTAGTCCAAATCTATCTACGTCTCTAAGAGCAATTCTACCTGAATTTAGTATTTCATCAAAGCTACTTCTTCTCATACCACGATATGAGCCGTGTCTAATTGTTTGTTCAAATATTTCTCCCGACCTTCTAAGTCTGAAAAATTCGTCTTCAGATATAAATAGGTAGGGGTTGCCTTGACTTTCGTTTTCTCGCATTTGCCTAGTTGTTGCGTTTATTGGTCTACCAAATTTATTTGGGTGTCTTGCTATTAATTCGTTTATAATTGTGTCTTTTCCAACTCCGCTAGGGCCTTCGATAATTACGATTAATTTTTTCATCTTTTCTCCATTTTTTATATTGTAGGTTTAAAGTAACTAAATATTATGTTGTCGCAGTGTGGTGCGATTTGAATATATTGAGATTGGTTTGTTACTGTATATGCCAAAACTCCAACTGGTTTTTTATTTTCAACTTTAATGCAAGGTAGTAGTTCAAGAGAGTATGCAATAAAGTCGGCATTAGTAATTTTGTAGTAAGACAAGTTTCTTAGTTTCTTTGTAGGGATTGAACCATACATTTTTTCAGAAAATCCACCACTTTTTAATATTCTTGTAATATATGGGCATTGTTCAAAGAAATATTGAAGGGTGTATGGATTGATACCCATTATAGCAATATTATTTACAGCTTTGTGTTTTGCTATGTATTTTTGAAGTGATTGTAAAACTTTATCTTCAAGTTTACCAATCATACCATCATTATTGATTTCAATAATAATAGATGTTTTATTATTAATAAAGTCTAATGCTTCGTCAAGTGTTAGTATTTTTTCTTTTTTATCATTTAGATTTATGTCTTTAATTTGTTCTAATGACATATTATTTACATAACCGCTAGCACTAGAAATTACTTTTGAAATGTTTTTATGTGAAAAACAAATAAGTGTATCATCATCAAGTATTTGAATTGGAAGAAGTATAGTGTATTTATTCTTTATACATTGTTCGTATGCAGATAGTGTGTTTGGCGTGCTATCTTGAGAAATTTGACCACTTCTAGCAATATATCTATCTATAATCCAATAGTTATTACAAATATCAAAATAGTTTTCTTGTAGTTTTAATTTTTGTATATCTTTATTTAAAATTAACTCATCAATTATTTTTTTATATTCTTCTTGGCACCAAGGATTTGGTGTGTTTTCAATTAATTTTTTCATTTTTTAACCTTTAAACTTTTATTTTCAATTATTCTATAAATAATTTTCTCTAGTTATGACTATAATTTTATATATTTTAGCAAAGTTATTATTTTTTTCAAAGGTAATTTTAGAGATTTTATTATTTTTTTGTTATAAATTCTAAATTTTGATTATTTTATTGATTATTTTATGTTTTTTATATATAATATTTTATATTTATATTTTAACTTAGGAGAATTATGGCTAGACAGGATAAAATTAGAAATTTTTGCATAGTGGCTCATATTGACCATGGTAAAAGCACTCTTGCTGATAGGCTTATGGAAGAGACGGGAACGGTTGCAAAAAGAGATTTACAAGAGCAACTGCTTGATAGCATGGATATTGAGAGAGAAAGGGGAATTACAATTAAACTTACCCCAACAACCATGAAATATAAACACAACAATGATGAATATACTTATAATCTTATAGATACTCCCGGACATGTCGATTTTACTTATGAAGTATCTAGGTCTTTGGCTGCTTGTGAAGGTGCAATTTTAATTGTTGATGCAACACAAGGTGTTGAAGCCCAAACTCTTGCAAATGTTTATCTTGCAATTGAAAATGATTTGGAAATACTTCCTGTTATAAATAAAATTGATTTGCCTAGTGCCGATATTGAGAAGACCAAAAAAGAAATAGAAGATGTAATTGGTATTCCTTGTGATAATGTTCCTTGCGTTAGTGCTAAGATGGGAACTAATATTAGAGATGTACTTGAGCAAGTAGTCGATTTCTTTCCGTCTCCAAAGGGTGATGAAAGTAAACCGCTAAGGGCACTTATATTTGATAGTTATTATGATAACTTTAAAGGTGCAGTGTGTTTAGTTAGGATTGTAGATGGGTCTGTTAAAAAGGGTGATAGAATTAAATTTTTTACTACAGGTAAAGACTATGAAGTCACAGAAGTTGGTATTTTTACACCAAAGACTACCGAAAAAGATATTCTTCTTGCTGGTGATGTTGGGTATATTTGTGCTAGTATTAAAAATGTAAGTGAAACAAGGGTGGGTGATACAATTACTCATAAAGATAATTGTTGTGAAAGTCCATTACCTGGTTATAAAGATGTTAAACCAGTTGTATTTAGTGGAATTTTCTGTGTGGAAGGTGATAAGTATAACGATTTAAAAGATGCCCTTGAGAAATTAAAATTAAATGATGCGTCACTTGAATATGTTCCAGAAGTTTCGCAAGCGCTGGGCTTTGGCTTTAGATGTGGTTTTTTAGGACTGCTTCACATGGAGATAATTCAAGAAAGACTAGAAAGGGAGTTTGACCTTGATTTAATTACAACTGCACCAAGTGTTAATTATAGAATAACAAAAACTAATGGAGAAGTTATTGAAATAAGTAATCCTGCTGAAATGCCAGAAACTCAGAGTATAGCAAAAATGGAAGAGCCGATGGTTAGAGTGAGTATGTTCACTCCGCCCGATTATGTTGGGGAACTTATTCAACTTTGCCAAGAAAAACGTGGTTATAATAATGATTTAAAATATCTTGATGCTAGTAGATGTCAACTTAGTTATACAATGCCACTTAATGAAATTGTTTTTGATTTCTTTGACCAATTAAAATCTAGGTCAAGGGGATACGCAAGTCTTGATTATGAACTTATTGGTTATGAAGAAAGTAGTCTTGTTAAATTAGATATCCTTTTAAATGGTGAAGTTTGTGATGCTCTTAGTCTTATTGTTCACAAAGATAAAGCATATTCTAGGGGTAGAGCAATTGCTGAAAAATTAAAAGATGTTATACCTAGACAACTTTTTGAAATTCCAATTCAAGCAACAATTGGTAACAAAGTAATTGCAAGAGAGACTATAAAAGCCCTTAGAAAAGATGTTCTTGCCAAGTGTTATGGCGGGGATATTACTAGAAAAAGAAAGCTACTTGAAAAACAAAAGAAAGGTAAAAAGAGAATGAGAAAAGTTGGCTCTGTAGACATTCCTAGTGAAGCATTTATCTCAATTCTTAAAATTGATTAATATGAAAAATGTTGGAATTTACGTTCATTTTCCTTTTTGTGTGAGTAAATGTAAATATTGTAATTTTAATTCGTACCAAGACAAAAATCATTTACAACTAGATTACTTTAGGGCATTATTGAAAGAACTAAATGGATATTTGCTAAAAGATATTTGTATAGATACGATATTTATCGGTGGTGGTACGCCTAGTCTTATGTTTGATGGTGCAATATCTACATTACTTAGCGAAATAAAAAAGTCATTTAATGTACTTGATAATGCTGAAATAACAATAGAAGCCAATCCCAATTCGGTAACTTTGTCAAAAGCAAGGGAATGGAAAGAAAGTGGTGTAAATAGGGTAAGTGTTGGACTTCAAACGACCAATTCTAGTAGTCTTAGAATTATTGGTAGGGCTCATACAAGAAATGATTATGTTGAAGCGATAGATATACTAAAATCTGTTGGAATATCAAATATTAATACCGATTGTTTAATTGGAATTCCACGACAAAAACTTTCAAATGTTAAACATATGTTAAATTTAGTAAACAAACTTGAATGCACTCATGTTAGTGTTTATTCACTTATTTTGGAAGAAGATACTCCGTTATACAAGATGGTAAAAAGGGGAGATGTGAAACTTCCTAAAGAAGAAAAAGTTCTTAATATGTATAACTTTGCTTATGAATACCTAAAAAATAAAGGGTATTGTCGTTATGAAGTTAGTAATTTTGCTAAAGAAGGCTTTGAGTGTCAACATAATATGCATACATGGCAAATGCATGAGTATATTGGTGTTGGGGCTGGAGCCCATGGGTATATAGATGGTGTTAGATATTCAAATGTAACATCAATTGAAGATTATATAGATTGCATAGGTAAGGGGAAATCTCCTATTGAAGTAAAAGAAAAAATTTCTAAAGAAGAAATTTATGAAGAAACTATTATGTTGGGACTTAGAACAAAGTATGGTCTTGATTTAAAAGAAATAAAAAATACTTATAAAAAAGATTTATTAAAAGATAAAAGTGAAGTGATAAATAATCTTCTAAAAAATAATCTTATAAAAATAGAGAATGAACATATAATTGCTACCGATTTGGGCTTTACAGTTCTTAATAAAATTATAATTGATTTGATTTAATAAAAAGTCATCATAAATTTTGCAGTGCAACCCAAAACTGACATGAGAAAAAAGTATGGGGTTATAAAGAGATAGTTTAACCACTATTTCTTTCTTTTTTTGTGTCCAACAATGAGATAAAATTGCAAACAGTATTTTGACTACATTTGGTTTTATAAGATTGAAAGAATTAGTTTAAGTGAATGAGAACATAATATAAATGAAAATATTTGCTAAATGTGATACAAAATCAAATTTTATGTGATATACTATTTATATGGAAAGGAGTTATTATGTTAAAAGCAATAACAATAAAAGATGATGAAAAATTTTTAAGGCAAGTTTCTAGTATTGTGGATTTTAATGATAAAGAATTACATCAAAACCTACAAGACATACGAGAATATTGTACTTTTAATAGTGGTTTATATGCTATGGCTTGTATTCAATTGGGAATACCCAAAAGAATAGTTTATATTAAATCAACCAAACCAAATGATACAACTGCCAATGCAGAGAGCGACCAAATTCTAATGATTAACCCAGAGATTATATCAAAGAAAGGTAGAACTGAATTTTGGGAAGCGTGTGTTAGTGGACTTGAAAACTTTGGACTTGTAGAAAGACCTTATGAAATTGTTGTTAAGTATCAAAACGAAAATGGAGATTATCAAATAGAAAAATTTGAAGGATTTTCATCAACAGTTATATCTCACGAATTAGACCATTTAGATGGTATTTTCCATATGGATAGGGCTAAAAAACTATTACAAATGCCAGCTACAGAAAGGGTTGAATTTAGAAAATCGCACCCTTATAAAGTAATTTCTAAGGATTGTGAATTTAGTTATTCCCCAATTGATGAAAAAATTTTATAAAAAGAAGAGCAAAATTCTGCTCTTCTTTTTGTCTTTTTATAGTTTGTCATTTAATGGGTGCTGTTCACAAATTTATGTGATGACTTTTTTTATTTTTGGTTATTTATAATTCTATTCATTGCAATAAGTATTCCTAATTTGCCGTATTCGTAAGTAAGTCCGCCTTGCATGTAACCTGTGAAAGGTGGAATAACAGGACCGTCGCAACTAAGCTCAATTGTTGAGCCTGATATGAAACTTCCGCCAGCCATAACTTCTTCATGCGGATATCCGTCCATTGGGGCAGGTATTGGAGTTACAAAACTATCGATAGGGCTACCGAATTGAATACCGCCACAGAAATTAACCAAATTTTCTTCACTATTTAGTGTAATGGTTTGAATAATATCCGTTCTATGTTCATCAAATGCTGGGTCTACATTATAACCTAACTCTTCAAGAAGTGCGCTAGCAAATATCATTGTTTTTATGCTGTTTTTTACGGCATTGGGTGCTAAGTATAAACCTTTGTAGAAATTTAGATTTTGATTTAGATTTGCACCGATATTTTTGCCTAAGCAGGGGGCTGAGAATATATCTGCTATGTCAGTAATTAAGTCTTTTTTACCGACGATATATCCACCCGTTTTTGCAAGTCCGCCACCTAAGTTTTTCATAAGTGAACCAACAAGTATATCTGCGCCTACTTCTAATGGTTCTTTTTCTTCTACAAAATCTCCATAGCAATTGTCTATCATAATAATGACAGATTTGTTAACTTCTCTTATTGCTGAACACACTCTTTCTATTTTTTCTATGCTTAGGCTTTTTCTTTGTGAGTAGCCACGACTTCTTTGAATTTCAACAAGTCGTACGTCATTTTCTTTTAGTCTTTCGACAATTGTTGGTATATCAAAGTCGTTGTCTACAAGTTCAATTTGTTCATATTTAACGCCATGTTTGATAAGGGAATTATTACTGTCGCCTTCCAAACCGATTACACTTTTTAAACTATCATATGGGTCTCCACTTATTGAAATCATAGTATCGCCATGTTTTAAAAGTCCAAAGAATGTAAGTGATAGCGCATGTGTGCCAGACATTATTTGTGCTCTGACTAGGGCGTCTTCACCTTTAAAAATTTCAGCATATATTTTTTCTAGTTTCTCTCTTCCGTCATCAGTAAATCCATATCCTGTGATTTCTTGGAAGTCGTTTGTAGATACTTTGTTTTTTTGAAAAGCATTAAGAACTTTTGCACTATTAAGCATGCAGATTTTGTCTGCATGAACTAGTTGTTTATTTATTTTTTCTTCAACTTTATCTGCGAGTTTTATTAAATTCTCATCTATATCGTAACCGTAATACATATTTTATCTCCGTAAAATTCTATAATATTTTACTAAAAAGATTAACTTTTGTAAATATATTTCATTTAAATTGATAAACTTGCTTCAAAGATATTGACAAGAATGCACAAAATCAAGTAAAATTACAAGAGAATAAAATGAGAGGCGAGAAAAATATGGTTGATGTAAATGATATAAAAAATGGAATGACATTATTAATTGAAGGAAATATTTATCAAATAGTTAGTTTTTTGCACGTTAAACCTGGTAAGGGTTCTGCATTTATGAAAACTAAAATGTTGAATATGAGAACTAATTCTACTATTGAAAGAACTTTCAATACAAACGTTAAATTTGAAGAAGCAAGAATAGATAGAATTAAAGTTTCATATTTATATGAAGATAATGGAACATATAACTTTATGGATAATGTGACATTTGATCAATTTGAATTAAGTAGTGAACAAATTGGCAATACAAAGAACTTCCTTAAAGAAAATATGGAAGTTGAAATTACTAAATATGGTAACGAACTTCTAGGTATTCAATTACCTGAAAAAGTTGAATATGTTATTACAAGAACAGAGCCAGCAGTTAAAGGAAATACTACAAATAACACAACAAAAGAAGCTATTATTGAAACTGGGCTTATGGTTAGAGTTCCTTTGTTTATTGAAGAAGGGGAATCTATTATTGTTACAACAGAAGATGGTAAATATTATTCAAGGGCTTAATTAAAAGCCCTTTTTTAAATTAGGAGTATTTGAATGAATAAGGTAGTTTTAATTACTGGTGGCAGTAGGGGTATAGGCAAAAGAATGGTTGAAGACTTTGCTAGAAATGGATACAATGTTGTTTTTAGTTATTGCACTAATAAAGAATGTGCTGAAAGACTTCAAAATGACCTAAAATTAGAAGGATATGATGTTAGATATAGAAAAGTCGATATTGCAAATGATGATGATATAAAGAAAATTGTAGACTATACAATTTCTGAATTCGGTACTATTGATGTACTTATAAATAACGCTGCTATAACAAATGATAGCCTTTTTCAAGATAAAGATAGTTCAACTTTTGATAAAGTGCTTAGAGCAAATTTAGTCGGAACTTTTGTTATATCTAAACTTGTGGGTGATATAATGTACAAGAATAAAGGCGGAAAAATCATAAATATTTCATCAACTAATGGAATGAATACCTACTTTCCAATGTGTGTTGAATATGATGCTTCTAAAGCTGGTATTAATTCACTTACTCATAATCTTGCTATGCAGTTTGCTCCGTATGTTCATGTTAATGGTATAGCTCCGGGATTTATTGCAACAGAAAGTGAAATTAAAGATTTTGATGAAGAGTTTCTGAAAAGTGAAGCAGAAAAAATATTTTTAAGAAGACTAGGTAAAGAAGAAGATGTTTCAAATTTGGCTTTATTTTTAGCTGGTGAAAAATCTGATTTTATAAATAATCAAATTATTAAGATTAATGGCGGAGTTTACGGCGACTAATATTATTGGAGTGATTTATGGTAGATTTGCATATGCATACAAAGTTTTCGGATGGCACTGATACGATTGAAGAAATTATAGATAAATGGATAGATAATAAATTAACTTATGTGTCAATTACCGACCATGATACTATTGATGGTGTAAGTTATTTGTTTGCACACAATGAACTACAAAACAAACTTAAAGATAACCATATAAATTTTATACAAGGCATTGAGTTTAGTTCGTTTGTTGGAGAAAACTTAATACATTTACTTGGGTATAAATGTGATATTCAAAATAGTCAATTTTTAAGTGCCGTGGAGATGGGGAGAAACTTAAGATACAATAAATTCCTTAGAAGAATTGACGCTTTGAAAGAACAGTTTGGAATTGAGTTTAGTGAAAACTCCCTTAATGAAATGAAAGAAAAATTGGATTATATCGGTAAACCAATTATGGCAAGATATATGTTAAAAGATGGTATTTGTGATAATTTAGAAGACTGTTTTAAACTATATCTTAACAAGTTAAAGTTAGAAAGAATTGAAACAAGGGTGGATGCAAACGTTGTTGTTCCTGCCATTGTATCGGCAAAAGGAGTATGTGTTTGGGCTCATCCGCTAGGTGGTATTGGCGAAGAAAGAATTTCATTTGAAAAAGTTGAAGAGATTATTAATTTACTTATTCCACTTGGGCTAAAGGGGCTTGAATGTTACTACAATATGTATACAAGTGAAGAAATTGAGAAACTACTCAGTATTGCTAAAAAATATAATTTGTTTGTATCGGCAGGTAGTGATTATCATGGAAAAAATAAAACTGTAAAAATTGGCGATATGTGTATTGATAAAAAAATAACAGTTACAAAAGACATGGCAACTGTATTAAAATATATATAGTGTAAAGGGAAGTTTAAAAGGCTTCTCTTTTTTAATATTATAAAGTTATATTAATAGATAACATATAAAATTAAAAATAAAAAATTTTTAAATATTTTTTTAAAATTATGACATAAAACTGTTGACATTGGCATATAATTGTATTAGAATGTAATTAGCAATCTCCAAGCAAGAGTGCTAACAATTAAAAAATTATACTGCTAACAAGGAGGTATATGTGTCTGATAATTTTAAACTAAGCGATAGAAAGAAAGAAATTCTTCTTAATGCTGTGAGTAATTATATAGATAATGCTTTACCAATTACTAGTAGTAATGTTCAGAATACTGCATTTACAACTCTTAGTTCGGCAACTCTTAGGAATGAGTTAAATGGACTTGAAGAGATGGGGTATTTGAAACAACTTCACACATCGGGTGGAAGAGTTCCGACTAGTAAAGGTTATAGGTTTTATGTAGATAGTTTACTAACTGCAAGAAAGTTTGATAGCAATATTGTTGAAGCAATAAAAAATAAATTTGTCAAACGAAGCGATTTTATTCTAGATGTTGTTGATGGTCTTGCTAAAAATGTAAGTGATATTTTGAAACTTCCTACATTTATTGAAATGCAAAATTGGGAAAACCTAACCATTAAGGGTATTAATATTATTCCGCTTATTACCGGTCAAGCACTTGTACTTCTACAAAGTGATGCGGGTATAATGAATAATACAATTAATTTGTCTTCTAATATCACAGAAGAAAATTGTAAAGATGCTAGTAAGTTTTTGACTACTAATCTTTATAATAAAAAGTTTAGCGATATTATAAATAACTTTGATTATTATAATAACTTATTCAAAAATCAAATTAAATATTTTCAAGAGTTTTTCGTATTTATTACCGATACATTGAAATCTTATTCGAGTAAAAATTCATTTAAAACTCATTCAAATGTGTCAGATTTGCTTGATAATCCTGAATACAAAGATATTGGTTCAGCAAAGAAATTCTTGTCACTTGTTGAAAATGAAGAAAAAATCACTAAACTAATTAAAGATATAGATAATACTAGCAACAATGATATAGTTTATAGTATTGGCGAAGATAATAGTGATGAATATTCCGATTATAGTATTATTAAAGCCAATTATAGCTTAAAAAATGGTGTAATTGCATCTGTTGGTGTTGTTGGTCCACAAAGACTTGATTATTGTAGAATTGCATCGGCACTTAAGTATATAACAGATGAAATTAATGAAATCGAAAATAAATTAAGTAAGGGAGATATGGATGACAACTGAAGAATTGGATGAAGAAGTTTGTGAAGTTGAACACGAGAGTAAAGAACTTGAGTATTTAGAACTTGCTCAAAGAATTAAAGCAGAATTTGAAAACTATAAAAAAAGAAATGCTGATGTAATATCTCAAAGTTATGACAATGGTGTTTGCCAAACGGTATCAAGATTGCTTCCAGCAATAGATAGTTTTAAACAAGCAAAATCAAGTATAACAGACGAAAGCATACTAAAAGGTCTTGATTTGGTGCTTAATCAAATACTTAATGCTTTCAGTGAACTTGGTGTTACGAAGATAAAAGCAGAAAATGAAATGTTTGACCCTAACTTTCATAATGCAGTGCTTACAGGTACAGAAGAAGATAAAGAAGATGGAGTTATTTTGGAAGAATACCAAGAAGGTTTCATCTTAAAAGAAAATAGGGTAATAAGACATAGTGTTGTAAAAATTAATAAATTAGATAAATAATTAAAATTTGAAGGAGATAAAAAATTATGGGAAAAATTATAGGAATTGACTTAGGAACAACAAATAGTTGTGTATCAGTAATGGAAGGGGGAGAAGCAACAGTTATTGCTAACGCAGAAGGTAGCAGAACAACTCCATCAGTTGTTGCATTTGCAAAAGATGGTGAAAGACTTGTAGGTCAAGTAGCAAAAAGACAAGCGGTTGCAAATCCAGATAATACAGTAATCTCAATTAAGAGAGATATGGGTACAGATAAAAAGGTAACTATCGGAGACAAAAAATATACTCCACAAGAAATTTCTGCTATGATACTTACAAAACTTAAAAATGATGCAGAAAGTTATTTGGGCGAAAAAGTAACTGAAGCAGTTATTACTGTTCCTGCATACTTTAGCGATAGCCAAAGACAAGCAACAAAAGATGCTGGTAAAATTGCAGGTCTTGAAGTTAAGAGAATAATTAACGAGCCTACAGCAGCAGCACTTGCATATGGTCTAGATAAAGGTGAAAATGCTAACCAAAAAATTCTTGTATATGACCTAGGTGGTGGTACATTTGACGTGTCACTTATGGAAATTGGTGATGGCGTATTTGAAGTTCTTGCTACTGCAGGGGATAACAAACTTGGTGGTGATGACTTTGATGAAGCTATCATGAAACTTTTAATTGATGATTTCAAAACTGCTAACGGTGTTGATTTGTCAAAAGACAAACTTGCTATGCAAAGATTAAAAGAAGCAGCAGAAAAAGCAAAAATTGACCTTTCTGCAGTTACTAAAACTACTGTAAGTCTTCCATTTATTACTGCTGATGCAACTGGTCCAAAACATTTGGAATTTGAATTAACACGTGCAAAATTTGACCAAATTACTGAACATTTAGTTAATAAAACAGTAGACAAAATGAGACAAGTTATAAAGGATGCTAATCTTTCTTATAGTGATATCAATAAAGTTCTTCTTGTTGGTGGCTCTACTAGAATACCTGCTGTTGAAGCAATTGTTAAGAAAGAAACTGGAAAAGAACCATACAAGGGCATTAACCCAGACGAATGTGTAGCAATTGGTGCTGCTATTCAAGGTGGAGTTCTTGCTGGTGATGTTAAAGACGTGCTTCTTCTAGACGTTACTCCACTTTCACTTGGTATTGAAACTTTGGGTGGTGTATTTACAAAATTAATTGAAAGAAATACAACTATTCCAACCAAGAAATCTCAAGTATTCTCAACTGCAGTTGATAATCAACCAGGTGTAGATATTCACGTTCTTCAAGGTGAAAGAGAATTTGCTAAAGACAATAAAACTCTTGGTAAATTCCAACTTAATGATATTCCACCAGCTCCAAGGGGAGTTCCACAAATTGAAGTTACATTCGATATTGATGCAAACGGTATTGTGTCTGTTAGTGCTAAAGATTTAGGTACAAATAAAGCTCAAAGCATTACAATTACAGCATCTTCTAATCTAGATGAAAAAGATATCGATAAGGCAATCAAAGAAGCTGAAGCTCATGCTGAAGAAGACAAGAAGAGAAAAGAATTAGTTCAAACTAAGAATGATGCAGACAATCTTGTATTTGCACTTGAAAAAATGCTTAAAGATAATGGCGATAGTATATCTGCTGAAGATAAAGAAAAATTAGAAAAAGCAATTGAAGAAGCAAAGAAAGAGTTTGAAACTGACGATATTGAAAAATTAAGAGCAGCAATTGAAAAACTTTCTAAAGAAAATGAAGCAATTGTAACTAAGCTATATCAAAATGCAGCAGCAAAAGCACAAGCAGAAAATGGCGAAAATAAGGGTAATGCAGATGATGAAGTAATTATCGAAGACCCAAAAGACAATAAATAATAAAGGGCTATAAAATGGCAGATAAAAATTATTACGATATTCTAGGGGTTGGCAAAGATGCCAGCCCTGATGAAATTAAATCGGCATATAGAAAACTAGCCAAAAAATATCACCCAGATGTCAACAAAGAGCCTGGTGCTGATGAAAAATTCAAAGAAGTAAATGAAGCGTATGAATGTTTATCAGACCCAACAAAGAAATCAAACTACGACCAATTCGGCTCGGCTTCTGGTCCACAAGGCTTTGGTGGATTTGGAAATGGCGGTTTTGGTGGTTTCGAAGGTTTTGGTGGTTTCGAAGGTTTTGGTGGTTTTGATGATTTAGGAGATATTTTTGGTAATATATTCGGTGGCTTTGGCGGTGGAAGAAACGCAAGAGCTAGTACGGGTGCTAGGGGAGAAGATTTGCAAGTGCAAATTACTCTTTCTTTTGAAGAAGCGGTTTTTGGTGTTAAGAAAGATATAACACTAAGTAGAGTTGAAAGTTGTTCTCATTGTCATGGAACTGGTGCTAGAAATGGCACTGAATACACAACATGTAGTGAATGTCATGGCAGTGGTAGAGTAAGATATACCGAAAACTCTTTGTTTGGCAGAGTTATTAGAGAAGGTATTTGTAAAAATTGTAACGGTACTGGTAAAGAAATTAAAGAAAAATGTTCTGAATGTAATGGTAATGGTTATAAGAAAGTTAATTCAACTATTACAGTTAATATTCCAGCCGGTATTGACGACGGTCAAGTAATTACTATGCGTGGCAAAGGTAATTGTGGAAAACGTGGTGGTGAAGATGGTGACCTACATATCATTGTTAAAGTCAAAGAACATAAGATACTTGTAAGAGAAGGCTTTGATTTGACTTTAAAATTATATGTACCATTCTATACTCTTCTTCTTGGTGGTGAAGTTGAAATTCCACTTCCAAAGGGAACGACCACTTTAACCATTCCAGAACTTACTCAATCTAATACAATATTTAAACTAAAAGGCAAGGGTATTAAAAATCTTAATAAAGAAGCATATGGAAACTTAATCGTAACTGTTATTGCTGAAACTCCAAAGACTTTATCTAAAACTGATAAGAAAACATTGGAAGAACTTAAAAAATCAATTAAACCTGATAACTTTACAAGGTTTAAAGATTATCAGAAAAATATTAATAATTTATAAATTTATAAATATTCATTTGATATATTTCAAATGGGTATTTTTTTATTAAAATAAAGTTTAAATATACTAATATATAAATAATTATAAAATTTATAGTTTTGATTTTTTTATTGTGAATTATAGCAATTGGTTATTTTATAATTGAAATTTTTAATTACTTATGCTATCATTAAATTATGAAAAGATTTTTTGTTAAAGGTAATTTAGATGTTGGAGTTGCATTCAAAATTGATGGCATTGAGCATAATCATATTAAGAATGTAATGAGACTTAATATTGGTGATGAAATCATACTTGTGAATGGTGATAAGTATGATTATTTTGCCGTGATTGAAAATATGTCAAAGGGTGATACAACCGTTAAGATTACAGAAAAGCAAGAAAATATTTATAATGCGACTTCAAATGTGGCTGTATTTCAAGCACTTGTTAAATCAGACAATATGAATTTGATTATTCAGAAACTGACAGAACTAGGGGTTAAAGATTTTTATCCATTTGAAAGTGAGTTTATTACAAGCAAAAATAAATTTGGCAAAACTGATAAAATGCAAGAAGTTTCTAATCAATCTATCAAAC
This sequence comes from Clostridiales bacterium, assembly GCA_015055815.1. Classification (GTDB taxonomy): domain Bacteria; phylum Bacillota; class Clostridia; order Christensenellales; family UBA1242; genus UBA11490. The sequence goes on along the minus strand of SVHM01000001.1, from coordinate 181,157 downwards.
AATGCAAAAGAAGTATACCAATGGATGTTCATAGTACACTATCTTTTAAAGAAATGCTAAATAAACTCACTGAATATGACATTATAATTTTTGCAAATGAATGCGAGAAAAAAGAAAGACTTGAATTGTCTAACAGTTTTTTAAAAGATAAAAAAGTTGCTATTGTTGTTGGTAGTGAAGGTGGATTTAGTGAAAGTGAAATTTCATCTTTGAAGGGTATTGGTGCTAAATCGGTAACTTTAGGTAAAAGAATTTTACGTGCAGAAACGGCGACTATAGCACTTACTTCAGTTGTTATGTTTACAATGGGAGAGTGGAATTATGAATAAAGTGGTAATTATTACTCTTGGTTGTAAACAAAATAAATACGAAAGTGATTGTATGGCAAGGGTTTTAGAAGAAAATGGTTATACTGTGTCTGAAGAATTAGGAGTGGCAGATATTTATATTCTAAATACTTGTGCGGTGACGTCTGAAGCAGAGAAAAAAAGTAGGCAATATATTGCTAAATTTAATAAACTAAACGAAAACTGCAAGATAATTATTTGTGGTTGTGCTAGTGAAAATAATATAAATCAATTTGTTGACAAAAAGAATGTTTATTCTATTTTTGGAACTGAGAATAAAGAAAATATTTTAGAGTACATAAATAACTGTGTAAAAGGGAAAATTGAAATCCCAAAAGTGTATAATAGTGTTAAGTGTCCTAAAAAGACGACTACTAGGGAATATGTAAAAATTCAAGATGGTTGTAATAATTTCTGTAATTATTGTCTTATACCATATTTAAGGGGCAGGTCAAGAAGTAGAAATATTGATGAGATTATTTCTGAATGCGAAATAATTGCCAATAGGTCGCATGAAATTGTTTTAACTGGCATTGATATTAGTAGTTATGAAATAGATGGTGTTAGGTCACTTGACGTGCTGATGGAGAGATTATCTCATATTCCAGCTCTTATTAGGCTTGGCTCTTTGGAAGTTGGGGTTGTTACTCAAAAACTTATGGAAGTGCTTAAGAAAATGCCTAATTTTGCTCCACATTTTCATTTGTCACTTCAGAGTGGTGATGATGAGATTTTAAAGAAAATGAATAGGCATTATACGTCACAAGAGTATTATGATAAGGTTTGTCTTATTAGAAAGTATTTTCCAGATGCAAATATTACAACTGATGTGATAGTTGGGTTTGCTATGGAAAGTAATGAGCAATTTGAAAATACAAAGGAATTTATCAAAAAGGTTGAATTTTCTTTTGTTCATATATTCCCATACTCAAAAAGGGAAGGTACTAATGCTTTTAAACTTCCCGATTTACCTATGAGTGTTAAAAAAGAAAGAGTAGATATATTAGAAAATGTTGTAAATAAACTACATAATAATTATCTTTCTAAATTTATTGGAAAAACTTCTACTATGTTGGTTGAAGAAAAGAAAGAATTATTTGAAGGTTTTTCACCTGAATATATTAGATGTTATTTGGAAAATAATGTTGAGTGTGGTAAAATATATAATATAAAGTTTAAAGAAATATATAAAGACGGAATGATTGTAGAAATTATTTAAGGAGAAAATTTATGTGTATTTTTTGTGATATAGTTGAGGGTAAATGTCCTAGTTATAAAATTTATGAAGATGAAGATACTTATGTATTTTTATCAATTGCCAAAGATGCTGTTGGTCATACATTGGTTATACCTAAGAAACATTTTGAAAGTACTCTTGATATAGATAACGAAACATTTATGAAAGTTATGTCGACAGTTAAAAAAGTAGCTAATCATTATGTGGATAATTGTGGATATACTGGAGTTAATATTTTGAATGCTAGTGGCGTGTCAGCGGGACAATCGGTATATCATTTGCATTATCATATAATTCCTAGAAAAGAAGATGATGGTATGGATTGGTGGCCACAACTTGAAGAAACACCATATGACTTTGAAAAAGTATGTGAAAAATTAAAATTGACAAAATAGAATTAGTATAATATAAAAATAATTAGAAAAATACTTGACAAAAGGTCTTTTTTAAATATAATAATATTGAAATAAAAACAAAAGTGGGTGAAAAAATTGTCTACAGTTAGAGTTGGCGAAACTGAAAATGTTGAAAGCGCTATCAAAAGATTTAAAAGAAAATGCCAAAAAGACGGCATTATTGGCGACCTTAGAAAACATGAACAATATGAAAAGCCTAGCGTAAAGAAGAAAAAGAAACAAAAGGCTGCTATTAAAAGAAATAAGAAAAGAGCATAATTATAAGGGTATCTAAATGATACTCTTTTTTTGTATTAATTTGTTATTTTATTCGACAAATAGCCCTAAAATTAGAAAGTTCATTTGATATGCAAGAATTGAATTAATTGATATAATTTAATTATCAAAAATAAAAAGGAAAAATGGAAATGAAGAAAAATGAACTTAAATTTTTGGCAAATCTTGCAAAGCAAAGGCTTATAAATAAAAATTATGAACAAGAAAAAAGCATTAAGAAAAACACTGCTAGTAGTTACTTTATCCAGAATGCGAAAGCTCTTAAAAGACTTAAAGCGGAAACCAATTATGTAACTATTCAAAATAAAGAAGATGAAGAATTTGTAAGTAGGGTAAGGGAACTATTGGATACTGATTGTTATAATCCTTTAGGTGTTCTTTGTGATAATAGTTACTTTAGTACTTTAAATGAGTTTGAAAAAGAATTTTATATTCTCAATTTAAGTGAAAAATATAATAAAGTTAAAAATGAACTTTTATGTGGATAAGATAAGTTTTAATAACTTATCTTTTTTTTGCTTTGATAAAAGTCTTTTGTATGTTAAAATATTTCTATAATGACATATAATGGAGAAGAATGATGTTTTCGCTGGATACACTTAATGAATTACAAAGAAAAATTGCAATGGATACTGAAGGGGCTAAGCTTGTAACAGCTGGTGCAGGTTCGGGGAAAACAAGGCTTTTAACTCATAGAATTTGCTATTTGATTGATGAGAAAAAAGTAAATCCTTTTAATATTTTGGCAATAACATTTACCAATAAAGCGACTAATGAAATGAGAGAAAGAATTAGTGGAATGATAGATAATTCAGTTGGAATTACCATAAAAACTTTCCATTCTCTTTGTGCGAGCATTTTAAGAGAAAATATAAATAAACTTGACGGCTTTGACAGAAACTTTTCTGTTTATGATAGTAGTGACCAAGATAAATTACTAAAGAAAGTTATCAAAGAATTAGCAATTGACGAAGATACTGCAAAAAAATGCGGTTATCATATTTCTAAAGCTAAAAATTTAGGACTTAATCCTGATGAATATTTAAAAGATAACAAATATGAAAGAGATATTGATGTTATTTATAAAGTATACAAAGAGTACCAAAAACAATTAAAAAACAATAATGCACTTGATTTTGATGATTTACTTTTGCAGACACTTGAACTTTTCTATGCAAGCCCAGAAACACTTAGGTATTATCAAGATAAGTTTCATTATATTCATGTTGATGAATTTCAAGATACTAACCTTGTTCAGTATAAACTTATCAAACTTATTTCAGCGGTGCATGGAAATATATTTGTAGTTGGAGATGAAGACCAGTGCATATATTGTTGGCGTGGTGCTAATATCGAAAATATCAATAATTTTATTAAAGATTTCAACTGTACAATTTATAAACTTGAGCAAAATTATCGTAGTACAAAAAATATAATTAAGTCGGCTAATAAGCTTATCAAAAATAATATATCTCGTCTTGATAAAACTCTTTATACTGAAAATGAAGATGGTGAAGAAGTTACTTATCACGAAAGTTATGATGAAGTTGAAGAAGTTGAATATGTAGCAAGACAAATATATAATCTTCAATCAAGTGGTGTTGATATGAGAGAAGTTGGTGTTCTTATGAGAGTGTCAGCTTTGTCAAGGCTTATTGAAGAAAAACTTCTTAACTATAATATACCTTATAAAGTTAGCGGGATTTTTAAGTTCTTTGAGAGATTGGAAGTAAAAAATATTTTGGCATATTTAACTATGTTTTCTAATCCAAGGGATAATAGTAGTATTATAAGAATTATTAATTATCCTAAGCGTGGAATAGGCCAAGCAACAATAGATAAACTTTTAGAAATTGCGGAAAGAGATAGAAAACCACTTGTAGATGTGGTTGAGAATTTTAGAGATTTAGATTTATCATCAACTATAAAAAATAAAATTGCTGAGTTTGGTGATTTGATTACAGAATTAAAGGTAAGTTTTGAGAAAAATACACTTTCTGAATTTGTTGAAGATGTTGTAAATAAGGCTGGAATTAAGGGACTTTATAATACAAATTCAGAAGAAGATGTTGATAGAACTATGAATATAGACCAGTTAATTCAATCGGTTAAAAGTTATGAACATTTAAATGAAGATGCAAATCTTACCGATTATCTAGAAAGTGTAACGCTTCAAAATTCTCTTGATGAAGAAGATGATAATTTACCATCAGTTTCTGTATCAACTGTTCATGCTAGTAAAGGTCTTGAATTTGATTATGTATTTATAATTGGTGCTGAAGATGGGAAATTTCCATTGTCTAGGGCTATGGATAGTGCTGATGAGATGGAAGAAGAAAGACGTCTTATGTATGTTGCTGTAACTAGAGCAAAAAAGAAACTTTATATCACACGTGCAAAATCAAGATTTATGTATGGTAAAAGGGAAAGTACTATTGCAAGTAAGTTTGTAAAAGAAATGGGCTTTGCTGAAGAAAAACCAAGAATTTCAAGTTTTGGCAGTGGTTACTCTGGATATTCTAATTCAAGCTGTGAGAGTAATTATTCAAGTTATGGTGGTTATTCTTCAAGTAGTTCGGGATATAATAGTTATTCAACATATTCTGATTATACAAATAAAGTAAACAAAATTTCTTCTTCACCTAGCAATAATCTAGGTAATTTACAAGGAATAATGACGAATAAATTAAATAGTCAGAAGAAATCTTTTGATGATTACAAGGTTGGCGTACAAGTACTTCATGCTAAATTTGGTGTGGGTACTATTGTAAAAGTTGATAGTGGCAATAATAATTATGTGTCAGTAGATTTTGGTAAACTTGGTGTTAAGACATTGTCTTTGAATATTGCACCATTGCAAATATTAAAAAAGTGAGTATTTTATGGACGAATTAAAAGTTAGGATGGCGGAACTTATAGAGGCTATTAATAGGTATAATTATGCCTATTATACTCTTGATAAGCCACTTATTTCAGATAAGCAATATGATGATTTATATTATGAACTTGTAGATTTAGAGAAAAAAGCGGGCGTAGTTCTTGATGGAAGTCCAACTAAAAAAGTTGGTGATGTTGTCCTTGATAAATTCCAAAAAATCAAACATGAAAAGAAACTTTATAGTCTTAATAAAGCAAATACATTTGATGAACTTTCTGACTGGATAAGAGACATGTTTAAATTTGGTCATACTAGGTTCAGTGTCGAATATAAATATGACGGTCTTAGAATAATTGCTAAATATTCCAAAGGTAAACTTGTTAATTGTGCTACTAGGGGAGATGGAATAATTGGTGAAGATGTAACAGAACAAGTTAAAGTTATAAATAATTTTCCTAAAAAAATTGCTTATACTGGCGATATTACTGTAATGGGTGAAGTTTTGATGAAAAAGTCTGTTCTTGAAAAATACAACAAAACTCACGAAGAAAAATTAAAAAACCCACGTAATGCGGCTGCGGGTGGGCTTAGAAATTTAGATACTGCTGTGACTAGAGAGAGAAATTTATCGGCAATTATGTATGATGTACTTACTAGCGATATGTCGTTTGGTAGTCAACTTGAAATGCATGAGTTTTTAAAAAATCAAGGCTTTGATACTTTTGATTTTTATGAAAGCTGTGGTACATTTAGTCAAGTTAAAGAAATTATAGAGAACGTGGATAAAATAAAAAATAACATTGATGTTTTAATTGATGGTATGGTTATTAAGGTTGACAATGTTGGACTTAGGGAAGATATTGGGTATACTGAAAAATTTCCTAAATGGGCTTTGGCGTATAAATTTGAAGCACAGGAACTTACAAGTAAAGTTGTAGATATAATTTGGCAGGTTGGAAGAACGGGTAAACTTACTCCAATTTGTGAAATAGAACCTATTGAACTTGCTGGTGCTACTGTTACACGAGCAACTCTTAATAATTATGATGACATAAAGAGAAAAGACGTTAAAATTGGAAGTAATGTATTTGTTAGACGTAGCAATGAAGTAATTCCTGAAATACTTTCAGTCGCTGAACATTTTGATAGCAGTATTGATATTGAAAAACCAACAACGTGTCCGTCTTGTGGTCAAAAATTACACTATGACGATATAAATATTTTCTGTGTAAATGATAATTGTCCAGAGAGAATTATTCAAAGTTTAACACACTTTGCAAGCAAACCAGCTATGAATATTGAAGGTCTTTCTGAAAAGACAATAAGAAGTTTGTATAACGATTTAAAAATAACTAAATGTAGCCAAATTTATGAAATTAAAAATAGTGATTTAACGGTACTGGATGGGTTTAAAGATAAAAAGATTAATAATTTAGTATCGAGTATCGAAAATAGTAAAAACATAGACCTTTCTAATTTTATATTTGCACTTGGAATAAATGGTGTTGGTGTCAAGACGGCTAAAGATTTGGCAAAAACTTTTGGGGATTTAGAAAGTATAAAAAATGCTAGTTTAGATGACCTTATTGGAATTAAAGATGTTGGAGATATTATTGCTGAGAATATTTATGAATATTTCCACAATGCTACAAATTTAAAAGAAATTGAAAAACTTTGTAAACTTGGTATAAACATTAATACAATTGATAGCAGTACAATTCAAGATAGTATCTTTTCAAATAAAACTGTTGTTTTAACAGGAACGCTTGATGGAATGTCTAGAGATGAAGCCACAATATATATTGAGAAATTGGGCGGAAAGATTGTTTCTTCGGTTAGTTCAAAAACCGATTTTGTTCTTTGTGGTGAAAATGCAGGTAGTAAACTCACAAAAGCAAATTCTCTTGGTATTAAAATTTTGTACCTTGACGACTTAAAAAATGAACTATCTAAATATAAATTAATGTAGATAATATCAAATAAATTATAAAAAAGGGTTGAAAAAAAAATAATTATATATTAAAATATATAATGTAATTAAATATATAGGAGTGAATTTATGTTATTAGAGCCACCTATTGATGAACTTGTAGAGAAAGTGGGTAATCCTTTTAAACTTGCTGTAATAGTAGGTAAAAGAGCCAAAGACTTGAGTGAAGAATTAAGCGAAGAAGAAAAGGAAGCAATTCCAGAAGTAACACGTGCTGTATCTGAAGTTCACGAAGGTCACATTGTAATTGACGAAAAGTAATTATCAGATAAATACTAACCAAGTTCTATTGCTTAATTTTTTTGCAATGGGACTTTTTTAAAATTAGGGGGATGCTTTTGATAGCTGAAGTTATTGTAGATGTATTATCAAGTGAAGTTGATAAGGTATTTGATTATAATATACCTTCTTCTTTTTCAAACATAACAGTAGGCTTTAGGGTACTTGTTCCTTTTGGTAATAGGAAAATTGAAGGGTATGTTGTAAATATCAAGGAAAGTACTAATTGTCCACCTAATAAACTAAAAAGTATCATTTCTTTATGTGATGACTTTCCGCTTATTAAGAAAGAACTAATAAACCTTATGTTCTATATGAAAGAAAAACTTTACCTTAGACTTCTAGATGGTATAAGACTTGCAGTTCCATCTCAAGTTAGGGGTGGAGTTGGTGATAAGGTTGAAAGAGTTATTTATTTAAATGAAGAAAAAGTAAATGATTTTATTGCGTCTTTAAATAAAAGGCAAAAAAATGCTCCTCTTGTAATTGAGTACCTAAATACTAAAGGTAAAGAAAACTACACAACTTTGTCAAAAAAATTTACAAATGCAACTATTAACAAAATGCTAGAATGTAAAGTATTGCTAGAAGAAGCAAAAAAAGTTAATAGACTTGAACTGGTAAAGGGAAATAATAAGGTTGTCAAACTTACCGATTTACAACAAAAGGCAGTTGAAAATATTTTAAATTGTAAAGATAAGCCAACTGTACTATTTGGCGTTACTGGTAGTGGTAAAACTGAAGTTTATATGAATGTTATTGATAAAATTATAGGAGACGGCAAAACTGCGCTTATGCTCGTGCCAGAAATATCATTAACACCGCAAATGGTAAAGGTATTTACTGGTAGATTTGGTGAAAATGTTGCAGTACTTCATAGTGCTCTTAGTATGGGTGAGAAAAGAGATGAGTGGTTTAGAATTTACAATGGTGATGCTAAAATTGTAGTTGGTGCTAGATCGGCTATATTTGCGCCACTTGATAATATTGGTATTATTATTATAGATGAAGAGCATGATGGGTCATATCTTAGTGATAATAGCCCTAGGTATCAAACTCATGATATTGCTTTGTTTAGAGGTGGATTTAATAACTGTCCATTAGTTTTGGGTAGTGCTACACCATCAATTGAGACCTTTTATAAAGCAAAAACTGGTGATTATAATCTTGTTGAAATGCCAATAAGAGTAAATAAGAGACCATTACCGCCTATAGAAATTGTTAATATGTGTAACGAGTTTAAACTTGGTAATACAACACCACTATCATCAATAATGCTTGAAAAGTTAGATGATGTAATAAAAAGTGGTAAGCAAGCGATACTCTTTATAAATAGGCGTGGTTTTAGTTCGTATCTTATGTGTAGAGAATGCTCATATATTCCTAAGTGTACAGAGTGTGATGCTAGTCTTGTTTATCACAAAAATGATGGTGTTTTGAAATGCCATTATTGTGGTAAAAAGTTCAAGGCTTTGACGAAATGTCCAGAATGTGGAAGTGGAAGCATTAAGTTGGGTGCAACAGGAACACAACAAATAGTTGAACTTTTACATGAGCATTTCCCAAGTGCAAATATATTTAGGTTAGATAATGACAGTGTTACATCAAAAGATGCATATAGTAGAATTTTGGGTGAGTTTGGAAGAACTAAGTCGTCAATACTCGTTGGAACACAAATGGTAACTAAGGGTCACGATTTTCCAGCGGTTACATTTGTTGGGATTGTTGATGCTGATATATCGCTATTTAATTATAGTTATAAGGCAAGTGAAACAACTTTTCAACTTATGACGCAGGTTTCGGGCAGAGCGGGTAGAAGCGAAGATAGTGGAAGTGTTGTACTTCAAACATTTGTACCAAGCAATCAGGTTTATCTTACTTGTGCTAATTACGATTATTATAAGTTTTATGAGAAAGAAATAAATTTAAGGGAAGTAACTAAGTTTCCGCCTTTTGCAAGACTTATTAGAATTTTACTTACTTCAATTGACGATAATCTTGTAAAAGATGCTACACATAAACTTATTATGAAACTGAAAGAATTTAGAGTTGATTACGGGAAAGATTTTTATTTTTTAGAAGCGATGAAGTCGCCTGTAAACAAAATTAAAAATAAACATAGATATCAAGTTGTACTTCGATTTGCAAATAATATTGCAACAGAAGTGCTTGATAAAATATACAAATTATTAGATGAAATTAGAAATAGCAAATTGAGTGTGTTTGTTGAAAACAACCCACAATCGCTAAGTTAGGAGATTATTATGGCAATTAGAAATGTTGTTCAAGTTGGAGATGAAATATTAAGAAAAAAGAGTAAAGAAGTAAAAGAATTTGATGAGAAACTTTGGATACTTCTTGATGATATGAAAGAAACAATGATAAAAAATGATGGATGCGGACTTGCTGCTGTTCAAGTCGGTATACTTAAAAGAGCAATAGTTATTGATGTTAATCATATGTACATAGAACTTATCAATCCTATTATTATTAGTTCTTCTGGTGAACTTTGTGAGAAAGAAGGATGTCTATCTTGTAAAGGTCAAATAGGTTATGTAAAAAGACCGCAAGAAGTAACAGTAAAAGCTTTTGATAGATATGGAAATGAATTTGTAATTACTGGCGAAAATCTTCTTGCAAAGGCGTTCTGTCATGAAATTGACCATTTGGAAGGTGTTTTATTTATTGATAAGATGGAAAAGGTAAAAAGGAAATAGACAATGAAAGTAGTGTATTTTGGTACAGGTGAATATGCAGTAAAACCATTACAAGCAATTTTAAGTAGTAGACACGAAGTGGTGGCTGTTGTTTCTCAACCAGACAAGGCAATTGGTAGAAGTAATAAAATTGTTCCAACAGCTGTTAAAAAATTAGCAATAGATAATAATATACAAGTTTTTCAATATGAAAAAATTAGAAAGGATGATATTTCGGAACTTCTTAATATTGATGCAGATATTTATGTTACTTGTTCATATGGACAAATTCTTGGTGAGAATGTATTATTTGCAAAAAAATATGGTGTTATTAATTTACATGGAAGTTTGCTTCCTAAGTATAGGGGGGCAAGTCCCGTTCAGTTCGCACTTCTTAATAACGATAAAGTTACCGGTGTCACAGTACTTAAAAGTGGTGTTGGAATGGATGATGGTCCTGTAATTTACAAAGAAGAGATTGAAATATGTGAAGATGATAATGCCATTACATTATTTGAAAAGTTGTCAAATTTAAGTGCTAAAGTAATAGTGCCTACACTTGATTTGATTGAAAGTGGCAAGGCAGAGTATATCGAACAAAATCATAATGATGCAACTCATTGTAAAATGTTAAAGGCTGAAATGGGAGATTTGGACTTTTCTACTACCAAGAATGAAATTATCGGTAAAATCAAAGGTCTTGCTATGTGGCCAAATGCCCATATCACAATTGATGGTGTTTATTTTAAATTGTACAATGCAAGAGAATATACATGCAATTTAAAAGTAGACGACTTTAAAAACGGTGAAGTTGTTGTTGCTAGCAACAAGCAAGGTTTAGTTTTGAAATGTAGTGATGGCTTTGTTGAAATTACAGAGTTATTGCCTATAAATTCAAAGAAAATGTCGGCAAAAAGTTATTTAAATGGTAAACAAATAAATATTGGAAGTATTGCAGAGTGAATAAAGAATTAAAAGTTTCTTTTGAGATTTTGAAAAAAATCTACTTAGAAAAAAGTTTTGTAAGTATTGAACTTAATAAATATATTCAGACAACAAGTGATATTAGTGTGCCAACTGTTACAAAGATTGTATATGGAGTACTCGAAAAAGATATATCTCTTGAGTATTTCATTTCGAAATACACATCTAAACTACCTAAGAAAGAAATACTTATACTTCTTAAAATTGTTGCGTATGTTTCGAAGGCACTTAGTAGTATTCCGCATTTTGCTTTAGTAAATGAAATAGTGAATATCGCAAAGTCAGTAGATAAAAATCAAGCGGGTTTTGTAAATGCAGTTAGTAAGAAATTAATTGCTAATGATATAGTACTACCAAGTAAAAAGAATGAAATTAAATATTTAAGCGTTAAATATAACTTTCCGGAATGGGTAATAAAAGAACTACTAAAAAGTCACAATTTAGCTTTTGTAACCGATTTAATAAGCAAAGAACTTTCAACTCTTACTCATATTAGACTTAGTGGTGAAATCACATCAAGTGAGTTTGAAGAGAAATTGAAAAATATGAATATTCATTTTGAGAAAAGTTTATATGACTTTACATATTATGTTGATTATCATAAACTTCTTAAAACTGAACTTATGAAAAATATAGTTGTACAAGGATTGCCTAGCATAATAACTGCTAATGTACTAGCCGATAAAAAGGGTAAAATACTTGATGTTTGTTCTGCTCCGGGTGGGAAAAGTGTATATCTGGCTAGTATGGGACATGATGTATATTCATGTGACATACATAGTCATAGAGTTGGGCTTATAAAGAAATACGCTGAAAGTTGTGGGGTAAAACTGAAAACTTTTGTTCAAGATGCTACAAAACTTAATGATGCGTGGATAGAGAAATTTGATTATGTTTTATGTGATGTGCCTTGTAGTAACTTGGGTGTTACTAGGAAAAAGCCAGATGTCTTTTTAAATAGGAAAGAAAGTGATATTGATACAATTGCAGGGCTTCAACTTCAAATTTTAGAAAACTCAGCAAATTATGTTAAAAGGGGCGGAATACTTCAATACTCCACTTGTACAATAATTGACAAAGAAAATAAAGATGTTATTAATAAATTTTTAAAAAAGCATAAAGATTTTGAACTAACTGAAATAAAGGTTGATGGAATTGATATTACAAATGATAATAATATGTATACATTCTATCCCAATTTAACTAATACAGAAGGATTTTTTATAGGGAGACTAAAAAGATTATGACAATTCTTTTAGATTATGAAAAAAATGAATTATACAAGAATTTTGAAGGTTTTAATATTCAGAAATTTAGAGTAGACCAATTGGTAACTGCTATGTATAATGGCAAAGATTTTGAAGATAATATTAACTTACCTAAAGATTTTTTGAACAAAATACAAGAACTTGGATATATTTTGCAACCGATAAAAATTAGAAAAGTGGTTACTTCTAAAGGTAAAGATAAAACCATTAAATTTCTTTACGATTTGCCTGATGGCAACATAATTGAAGGAGTACTAATGTCATATGCCTTTGGTAATACTCTTTGTGTTAGTACTCAAGTTGGTTGTAAAATGAATTGTAAATTTTGTGCTAGCGGGCTTAATGGATTTGTAAGGAATTTGTCAGTTGGTGAAATTTTAGGTCAAATTGTTACAGTTAATAAATATTTAGGTGGAACACTAAAAGATAGAAAAATTACCAATATAGTTCTTATGGGTAGTGGTGAGCCACTTGATAATTATGATAATGTAAAGAAATTTTTACAGATACTAACTAGTAATGATTGCTTTGATATGAGTGTTAGGAATATATCACTTTCTACTTGCGGTATTCCATCAAAGATTGAAGAACTGGCTGATTTGGGTTTGAGTGTTACAATTTGTATATCTTTACATGCTCCTAATGATAAGATTAGACGTGAAATAATGCCAATTGCTAAAAGATATAGTATTTCTGAAATTATTGATAGTCTTAAATATTATCACACAATGACAAATAGAAGAATTATTATTGAATATACTTTAATTGATGGTGTTAATAACACAATGTCTTGTGCTAAAGAGTTGTCTGAAGTTCTTAAAAATCTTCCATGTCATGTTAACCTTATTAAACTTAACGAAGTTGAAGGTAGAGATTTAAAAGCACCAACTATTGAGAGTTGTAAGAAATTTTTGGATAACTTAAATAGATTTGGTGTAAGTGCTACAATGCGAAGAACTTTAGGTGATGATGTTGAAGGTGCTTGTGGAATGCTTAGAAATAAAGAAATCAAGAATGGTGAAGTAGTTGAGAAAAAAAGAGAAATACCACAAAACAGACCATTACCAAATAAGAATACAAGTAAAAAAGTAAAAGACCCATTAAAATTACTAAAAGATAAAAGCAATAAAAAATCTAAGAAAAATTAATTTGGTGGTGTGATATAGGAACTATAGTTAAAATTTTAGGTGGGATTTATACCATATTAAAAGATGGTGCTATATATGAAGGTACTATAAGAAAGACGGTTAAAAAAGATAGAATTGTTGTTGGTGACAAGGTGGAAGTGGAAGAAAATGAGTATGAAAAGGGTAAACTTATTATCACCAAACTTCTTCCTAGAAAGAATGTAATACCTAGACCATATATTGCAAATATTGATAAATTAATCATAGTTATTGCACCTTTACCAAAACCCGATTTGTTGCTTGTAGATAAACTTATAATTTATTGTATGCTAAATAAAATTGAGCCTGTTTTAGTAATTAATAAATGTGATATAGATTACGAGAATATTACAAGTAATATTGTCAAAGATTATTATTTTTTACAAACATTTGTTGTAAGTGCTAAAGACAAAATAAATATATCTAAACTAACTAAATATTTAGAAAATTCATTTTGTGCATTATGCGGACAGTCGGCTGTTGGTAAAAGTTCTATTATTAATAGTATTATTCCAAATGTTGATTTACAGACGCAAGGACTTAGTGCTAAAATTGATAGGGGTAAACACACCACAAGGGCAAATGAAATATATATAAACGGAAATATAACGATAACTGATACTCCGGGGTTTAGTTCACTTGAACTTAATATTTCGCATGAAGAACTAGCGGGGTTTTATCCCGAATTTGCAGATTTTATCGGGGAATGTAAATATTTAGATTGTGCTCATGTTAAAGAAGGAAATGATTGTGAAATTGTAAAAGCAGTAGATAGCGGTAAAATTTCAAAAGATAGATATATTAGATATGTAGATTTGTATGAAAAATTAAAGAAAAAATGGGATGAAAAATATGATTAAAATATTACCTAGTACCAATCCTTGTGATGAAGATAAACTAGTAGATTATGCTAGAGAATTGTCAAATTTGGGTGTTGAATATCTTCACTGTGATGTTATGGATGGAAAGTTTGTAAAGAGTACGTGTTTAAGTGCTGACAGAGTAAAAGAAGTAAGAAATAATGTAAATATTTTGCTTGATGTTCATTTAATGGTTGAAAAACCGCTTAAAAGAGTAAAAGAATTTGCAAAACTAAAACCATCAATTATAACAATTCATTTTGAAGCATGTAATGATAGAGAATTTAAAAAAATAATTAATTATCTAAAAAGTAAAGATATTCTAATCGGTGTATCAATTAAACCTGGTACAGATGTAGAAGTTTTAAAACGATTTATTGATTATATAGATTTAATTCTTATCATGTCAGTTGAACCGGGTAAAAGCGGACAAACGTTTATTGAAAGTACTTATGAAAAGATAGAGAAAGTCAAAACTCTCACAAAAGACAGAGATATTATTATTGAAGTAGATGGCGGGGTTAATTTAGATAATATTGAAAAACTAAAGAAACTAGGTGTCAACTTTGCAGTTGTTGGTAGTGCAATTTTCAATGCTAAAAATAGACGAGATTTCTTAACTTCTTGCGATAAAAGATATGGCACAAAATAAGACTATTTAATCATATAATACCTTAATGAAATTTTGCGGGGTTATTATGAAAATTTATTGTTTTAAGTCGCCAAGAATATTAAGACCGTTATTAAAAATATTATTTAGAAAAAAGATTTGTTAAAGTGAAAATTTTAATTTATGTAAATTATTCAAATAAAGAGTTTAATAAAGATTTTAGTTATGCCAATTTACTTATTGAAAAGGGGCATAATGTTTTGCTTGTAACAAATGATGTTCAGTTAAATTCAGCAAAAGATTATTATGATATTTTACTTTGGGGATATTCTAATGATAGACCTGAAAATGTTGAAATGGTTAATCTAAAGTTTTCTGAATTTCTAGAAACTAATAATATTATACTTGTATAAATATATATTAAATCACCCCAATTTTATTTGGAATTATTTATAAACTAATGATAAAATACTTAAAATAAGTCTAAGTAGAATGTATATGAGAAGAAATAATGTGAAAAAGAAAATATTTTCGAACTCAGCACAACGTAGTATGTTTGGGCTTGTTCTTTTGTTTCTTCTATCTGTTTTAACTGTTGGAGTGACTATTGCATTTTTTTCAGATAGTGAATATGCGTCAAAATACCAACAAATGAGTGGTGTGGTTGAAATAGAAGCAGTTGGAGATGATTTGGGTGAAGTGTCTATAGAAGATACATATACATACGATGGTGATGGTAATGTGACTGGACATAATCAAAATCTAATTACTTCAATTACTTTAGGTGATAGAATAATACCTAATATGCCACTTGATATTATTGCAAATTGTAAAGTAAAAAAATCTACAACAAACCCACTTCTTAGAGCCAAGTTTAATTTAAAACTTTCTAAAAAAGTTGAGATATTAAATAATGGGATTGGAACTGGTGAATATGAATATATTGATGTTTTGCCAGAAGATGACATTTTTAATTTAGTTAATTTTTTCAATGACCAATTTAACTCGATTATTCATGAAAGTAGTGAAGGTGGTGACCATTGGTATTTGTTTACTGATGGATACTATTATTACAAATATACCAATGCTATAGCTACTGACCCTAAACAAACTCAACTTTATGAAATACAGTTTGATGACGCTAAATTTTCTGCTAAAGATTATGTTGTAATTGAATTTTTAAGAGAAGGGCTTGTATTCCCATCTTTTGTAACTAGCCAATATTCAGGTCATAGAATTTCATTTGAAATAACCTTTGAAGCTATACAAAACTTCGTTCCGGACAAGGCTACTGGTGAAGAATATTTTATTGATGGCTCAGAAATAAACAACACAATTGAGTTTTCTAAATATATTTTTGATGATGAAGAAGAAATAGGCGCACTTGATAATACCAATTTCAATTTGGTTATAGATAATGAAAAATATAGTTACTTTGTTGACTTTAGTCATGGACAACCTGAACGAACAATTACACAAGTGTTAACTACCTTGAAAGACCAAATTTGGAGTGATTTGAGTACAAAAAAGGGGGCAAACTTTTCACAATGCTCAATTTATTCTACTTCAAATGCCGTTATTTCAGATAGTAACTCAATGGGGTGGTATTCAGATAGTCATTTGAATAATTTTGTTCCAAATAATACAATTGTTAGAAAGGGTATGACACTATATACTCATTTGGCTACATCTAATGTGGCGGTTAGTTCTAATTCAGCTTCGGGTAAGTCGGGAGCATCGGGAAAAGTAGTTATACCAAAGTCTGCAACTTCAATAGCTTCTAATGGTTTTGCTACTCTTAGTAATATTCAAAAGGTGTATATTCCGTCTAGTATAACAACGATTGGTGCAAATGGATTTAAAAATTGTTCTCAAATAAATATGTTTTTATTTACTGGTGATAGTAATTTAACTACAATTTCTGATAGTTCATTTAATGGATGTTCTTCTATGCCAAGTATATTACTTCCAAAAACATTAACTTCTATTGGCTCAACAATTTTTGGTAATTGTGATGTTTTGTATGGAGTAAATATTAGAGAAGGTTGTACTACTTATACCACTGTAGGTAATTGTATTTTAAAAGGTACTGAAGTTGTAACTGGAAGTATTGTTCCAACTATTCCAACATCAACTGTAAAATCTATTTCAAATAATGCTTTCTATGATTTTACAACATTGCAAGATATTATTATACCTAGTAATATAGAAACGATTGGCGAAAATGCTTTTTGGAATTGCGATAGTTTGAGAAACATATATTTCCCTGATGGAACTAAGACAATTGGACGTATGGCTGTTGCCATGTGCGATAATTTATTATCTGTAGAAATTTCAAAATCGGTAACATCTATTGGGGATATGGCATTTAAGTCTAATCGGTCTTTGTCCAAGATGACAGTAGAAACTGGCAACACTGTTTATATGTCGATGGGAGAATGTATCATCAAAATAAGTGACAAATCTGTTATTTCGGGATGTAGGGCAAGTATTATTCCTACTGATAGTGCTATTGTTACAAAAATTGGTACTTCTGCATTTATAGAATTGAACACTATAATAACTATGCATATTCCAAGTAATATAACTGAGATAGGGACATCGGCTTTTAGTAGTTGTCCAAATTTAACGTCAGTTTACTTATACAATACCACAACTATCATAGGTGCTTCTTGTTTTTCATCTTGTCATGCCGACCTTAAAATTTATACTAATGCTTCAGATAAACTTACTAATTGGTATTCAAATATAACTAGTGATGCTACAATGGTATATAACTCATCGTACGCACATTATTTACAATGTGAAACGAGTGTATTTTAAAAATCTTAGAAAGTAAGCCTTTTTAAGATTTTTTTTGTTTAATTATTTCTATATTGAATTATGTCAATCTAATAAAAAAAGATATCTAACTAATATAGTTAGATATCTTTTTTATGTACTCAAATTATTTTTCGCTATTTTTAAGAGTTTTTAAACATTTAGTGCAGATGTATTCATTTTGAATTTTGCCATCAACTTCAATAGATTTCTTTTGAAGATTAGCACCCCAAGTTCTTCTTGTAGCGATGTGAGAGTGACTTACTTGGTTTCCAGCCACTTTTTTCTTACTACATATAAAACATTCTTTTGCCATTGTAAATTCACCCCCAAGGTTTTTTCATTTAAAATTGTAATATACTATAGTATTTATCAATAATTCTTTATATCGATTATTTTTAAACACATAGAGTATATCAAATTAATTTGTTGTTGGCAAGACTTTTTTTAAACTTTTATAAAGTAATATTAATTATTTTTTAAAAATTCCTTGCCAAATATTTAATTTTATTGTAACATTTATATGTAGGAGTATATTAATAATATATATATAAATTGTATTTAAAATCTTGCAATTTATATATAACTTTGATATAATCGTACGTGGGGCATTTGGTGTCCTAATATAAAATAATAAATTCAAGGAGATATGCTCATGGCTGTAAATACTAGCAATGCTTATGGTACAATTACAATAAATGATGAAGCGATAGCATGTGCCACTGGTCACATTGCTAGGGAATGTTATGGTGTTGTTGACTTGGTCGGTCAAGGCTCTGTCAAGTCAAAAAACATATTAACTAGGGGAATTAAGATTATTACAGTCGGCAATAGAATTTATATTGACTTGTATGCAATCTTGAAATACGGTGTTTCAATTGGAACGGTTACAGATAATTTAAAAAGTGCCGTTAAATATGGTGTTGAACAGTTTACCGGAATGATTGTTGATAGTGTTAATATAAATGTTGTAGGAGTTAGAGTATAGCTCTTTTTAAAGGATATAGATATGCAAAAAACGATTAATAGCACGATTTTCAGAAAGATGATTATCGCTAGTGCTAAGATTTTAGATGATAATAAGAATTTTGTTGACTCACTTAATGTATTCCCAGTTCCTGATGGTGATACTGGTACAAATATGAGTTTGACTTATAATAATGTTGTAAAAGAATTAAACAATTGTCTTGAGAATGATTTTGCTAGTATTACTAGAGCTGTTGTTACTGGTGCTTTAAGGGGTGCAAGGGGTAACTCTGGTGTTATTCTTTCACAAATCTTAAAAGGTATTTGTAATGTCGTTGGTACTTGTGAAAAAGAATTAACAACAAAAATGTTTGCAAAAGCTCTTACTGAAGGCTCAACTATTGCTTATAAGGCAGTTGCTTCTCCAAAGGAAGGAACTATACTTACTGTTATTAGAGTTATAGCTGAAAGTGCTCAAAGAAATTGTAAGAAACATAATAACTTTGAACCATTCTTTGAAGCAATTCTAAATGATGGTGAAGCAATCTTACAACAAACACCTGAAATGTTGCCTGTTCTTAAAAAAGCTGGTGTTGTAGATGCTGGTGGTAGAGGACTTATTATTATTCTTAAGGGAATGGAAAAAGTTATTCTTGGTGAAGAAGACTTTGATATTAACATCGAACAACTTATTAATACTCAAGCAATGAATAATAATGATTTCTATGTTAATCTTGATAACCTTGCTGATATTGAATTTGCTTATTGTACAGAGTTTATGATAACTCATATGAAGAAGAAAACTACTGAAAGTGATATTGAGAAATTTAGAGAAAATCTTTCTAATATTGGTGATAGTGTAGTATGTTTCGGCGATCTTGAACTTGTTAAAGTCCATGTTCATACAAATCAACCTAACCTAGCACTTGGTAGTGCTTTGGAACTTGGTGAAATAATTAATATTAAGATTGAAAATATGGTTGAGCAAAATAGAGAACTTAAACGTGCTCAAACACAACGTCAACAAAATCTAAAAGAAATTGGTATTGTTGCAGTTGCACCTGGACAAGGTATTGCAAATGTATTTAGTGATTTGCTTGTAGATGATATGATTGAAGGTGGACAAACTATGAACCCATCTGCAGAAGATATTGCTAAAGCAGTTGATAGAATACCAGCAAAAAATGTTTTTGTACTTCCTAATAATAAAAATATTATTCTTGCAGCAGACCAAGCTAAAACACTAACAAAGAAGATTTTACATGTAATTCCTACTAAATCTATTCCTGAAGGTGTTGCTTCAGTACTTGCATTTAATCCAGATAGTACAGTTGAAGAAAATTTGGAAGCTATGAACAATGCTAAAGAATCTGTAAGAAGTGGCTCTGTTACATATGCCGTTAGAACTACTCATGTTAATGGTTTTGACCTTGAAACAGGCGATATTATAGGCCTTGATGAAAAAGGTATAATTGCAAAAGGCAACCTTGTTAAAGATACAACTATTCAACTTATAGATAAGTTAATTACATCTGATAGCGTTAATATGACACTATTCTATGGTAAAGATGTTGCTGAAGAAGATGCTAATGCTCTTGCTGAAGAACTAGAACAAAGATATCCAGATTGTGATATTAATATGATTAGTGGTGAACAACCAGTATATTATTATATTATTTCAATTGAATAAAGATAAGGCTAACTGTTTTAGTTAGCCTTTTTTACAATATTTGGATGTTGAAAAATGTAATATTTTGTCGTGTTCTTGCCAAAATATAAGTACAAAGTATATCTTACTTTGTGAATATAGGAGGTGAAAATATGGCAAGAAAATGTGATTGTACTACAAAAAGAAGTAATACTAGAACTTCAAATAGAACTACTAGTAAAGCTGAAGCAAGTACAGATAATGCAAAAACTTCTAGAAAAACAACAGCTAAAAAGACTTCTAGAGTTAGAAACTGCAACTAATATAGCCTAAGTTTCACAAAACATAATACTTTATTATATTTCTAAATTGGTTTGTTTATAGTTTAAATTATAAAAACGAATAGGGTGTTGTATTTGGATATATAATAAAGTATTTTTCTTTTTTAAAAAAAAATTAAAAAACTTATTAAAAAGTGTTGCAATTTTTTAAAATATTTGGTATATTAATAAAGTACTAAATGAGAAGTACTGAAATGTGGGAGTTTAGCTCAGCTGGGAGAGCATCTGCCTTACAAGCAGGAGGTCATAGGTTCGAGCCCTATAACTCCCACCATTTTATTAATTTAGTATTAGTGGTGATGGTAATATTAATTTGTTATTGAATGTATCATTGACACATATAATAAACTTGCGGGAGTGGCGGCAGTAAGCGTGGTTGAGCGAGACTTGCCAAGGCGAACGCAAATAATTAAATATGCGGGAGTGGCGGCAGTAAGCGTGGTTGAGCGAGACTTGCCAAGGCGAACGCAAATAATTAAATATGCGGGAGTGGCTCAGTGGTAGAGCGTCGCCTTGCCAAGGCGAATGTCGCGAGTTCGAATCTCGTCTTCCGCTCCATAAATAGAAACCTAACGGGTTTCTTTTTTTCGCTTATTGACGAGATTCACATGTTCTAGCGAACATGCTTTGCTTACACGCAAAGGAACTCGCTCCGAATGTCGCTTAGTGACGCTCAGACTATATAGTCTATCGCTAATTTGTCACTAACGTGACTGCACCGAACTCGATCTTCCGCTCCATAAATAGAAACCTAACGGGTTTCTTTTTTTTCGCTTATAGACGAGATTCACATGTTCTAGCGAACATGCTTTGCTTACACGCAAAGGAACTCGCTCCGAATGTCGCTTAGTGACGCTCAGACTTTAGTCTATCGCTAATTTGTCACTAGCGTGACTGCACCGAACTCGATCTTCCGCTCCATAAATAGAAACCTAATGGGTTTCTTTTTTTCGCTTATTGACGTGATTTAGATTTTTTTAACATTTTTATTTGTAACCTTTGTTTTTATTATTTCATATTATAAATAAAATATTGATAAATTTTAATTTAAATACTTTACATAAGAAATTTAATGTGTTATAATTACTTTGTTCAAATCATGGCACCTTAGCCAAGTGGTAAGGCCCGGGTCTGCAAAACCCTCATGCCTCAGTTCGAATCTGAGAGGTGCCTCCATTTGCTGGTGTGGCGGAATCGGCAGACGCACAGGACTTAAAATCCTGCGGTGTAACAACCGTACCAGTTCAAGTCTGGTCACCAGCACCAAATAAGACCCGCAAGGGTCTTTTTGTTTTGCTTAATACCAGACTTGAAGTGAACTATCGTTCACGATGTATTTCATACATCAACTGGTACTTATCGTACCTGTGACGCTCGAGCTATGCTCTTCGCTAATTTGACAATTACATTGTCTGCACCACGTCTGGGCACCAGCACCATAGAAAACTATTCCAAACCAGAGTGTTTGGGTTGTTTTTTATTAGCCAAAAGTGTTGACGCTTTACTAAACACTAAAAACAAAGACACAAGCAACAACTAAACACAAGAGAGAAGAAATCTAAAATTTTCTCTTTTTTTTGTTAAAACTATACCACTTTTAATAATAGTGTGTTATACTTGTGGTATGGAAAAAATTGGTTATATTAATAAAGGCAATTTAAATCTTACAAGTGGATTAAATTCAATAGATAGATTAAAAGATATAGAAATTCAATATGGGTATAGAGATATTGTTGAAGACAGAATAGATGTCGTTCAACCAATTTGTGCAGGTGTAATTATTACAAAAGGCAACCAAATTTTGATAATAAACAAGAACTCAAAATCTACAAGCAAAACATCTCCCGAGAAAAATAAAACTTTGTTATATGTTGGTGGTCATTTAGATATTTTTGACATGTCCAATTCTAACATTCAAACTTTTACAAATGGAATGAAAAGAGAAATATTAGAAGAATTAGGATTAGAAGTTAAAGATGTTGAGACAAACAACCCAATATTAACATACACTCCGATTTCGGAAAAGTCGGCAAAACATTTAGGAGTTATATTTCCAATATTTATTGAAAAATCATTTGATACTACTTTCACAGACGGTAAATGTAAATTTGTTGATATTGATAGTTTGAACAATATTACAAATTTCGAGTCTTGGTCAGAAATTATATTAAACGAAATTGTTAGAAAAATTAATAAACCAGAAAGACAACTATAATTTCACTCTAACAACAAAATAACCATATCCGATAAAGACTTTATGGTTCGTATTCGTTATCAATCGTTGCACCAAATAAGACCCGCAAGGGTCTTTTTGTTTTGCTTATACCAGACTTGAAGTGAACTTTAATGTGTATTTTAGTGTAATATTTGCTAAATATTATTTTGAATTTAGTTACAAATATTTTTTTATGTGATATACTATAAAAAAATTGGAGTTAATTTATGGATGAAAGAAAAGATTATTTAACTTGGGATGAATATTTTATGTCAATTGCAAAACTTACTGCAATGAGAAGTAAAGACCCAAGTACTCAAGTAGGGGCATGTATTGTTTCTAGTGATAATAGAATATTGGCTTGTGGATATAATGGTGCACCAAATGGTTTTGCTGATGATAAATTTCCATGGAAAAGAGAAGGCAACCCATTAAACACAAAATATATGTATGTTTGCCATGCAGAACTTAATGCAATTTTAAATTATAGGGGCTCTAGAAAGGAATTTGAAGGTGCTAAGATTTATGTTGACTTATTTCCATGTAATGAGTGTGCTAAAGCAATAATTCAGGCAGGTATTAAAGAAGTGATTTATATGTCAGATAAATACAACGGCACTGAAAGTAATATCGCTTCAAAACAGTTATTTAATGAGTGTGGGGTTAAATATACTCAATTTAAACCAAATAATAATACTGAAATTTCACTATCTTTAAATGTTTAAATTATACATCAGCAAAATAAACTTTGCTGATTTTTTTATTTGTTAAAAACTTGTTGACAAATCAACAAGTTTATTTTTTCAATTAATTGTACGAAATTTGGGGGAAATTATGGAAGAAAGGTTTGAAACTTTTACTATAACTATTTCTAAATTGTCAAGGTTTATTCATAAAATTAAAAGTGAAGAGATGAAAGAGTTTAATTTAAAAAGCCCACATGTTTCTTGTTTATATTATTTATATAAACATGGTGGTAGTCTTACTGCAAAAGAACTTTGTGATATTTGTGATGAAGATAAAGCATCAATATCTCGTTCAATTGAGTATTTAGAAAAGAATGATTTTTTAACTTGTCATTTAAAGACTGAAAAGAGATACAAAAGTCCTTTGGAACTAACTGAGAAGGGTAAGAGTATTGCTCAAAAGGTAGTACTAAAAATTGATAAGATTTTAGATAGCGCAAGTAATGGGCTATCTGAAGATAGTAGGTTGAGTTTTTATAAGAGTTTAAAGCTTATAGCAGATAATTTAGAAATAATATGCAATAAATATGGAGAAGAAGATGAAAATTAAGGTTTTAGTAGATTCTGCATCAGATATTAATCAAATTGAAGCAGAAAAGTTAGGCTTGGCAGTTATGCCAATTGAAGTTAGATTTAAGGATGAAGTATTTAATAGTGATGTGGCTAGTTATATGATAGGATGTACTATTGGAACTCATATTGGACCTGGTGCAATTGGTGTTGCATTTTTTTGAAATATTTAATATTCAAATAATTATAAAAATAAGAGCAAAATTTTTGCTCTTATTTTTGTGTTTAGATATTATATTGATGAATTAATTTTTAATGCATAAATATACGTATTAACGATTTATAATGCAGTTCTTATAAGTACGTGGTTAATTTGATTATTGATAATAAATTCTTTGACGTCATTATAGACTATGTCTTTATCAAGTTCGTTAAGAAGTTCATGTCTATCATCTAGATAACTTTTAAAAAACACTTTCTTTTTTGCTTTTCCATATGTAAAAAACAAGTCAACAATTCCACGTTTTCCAGCTACTTGGTCATCAGTACCGCTAATAATTAATATAGGTAGGAAATATGGTATGTTTTTTAAGTTTTTATAATTTTTTCTAGCATTTTTAAAAAATGAATAGTAGAAGTTTACTGGAAATTCTTTTCCACAAAGGTCATCATGGAAATAACTTTCCCAAACTTTGTTGTCACGTGATAGCCAGTTTCCATGCTCGTAGTTTTTGCCATAGCCTTTGATACTCATTTTTTCAATCAGTCTAGCAGGGGCTTTTTTACCTTTGAAGATTTTGCATAATCTTGCAACTTGAAAACCTAATTTATATATAAGAGAATTGGTATAAGTTGAGCCACAAAGAATAATGTTTTTTATCTTAAATCCATTTTCAACCATATATCTTTGAGCTATAAATGAGCCAAATGAATGTCCGAAGATGCTAACGGGTAGTTTATACTTTTCAAGTAAATAATCTGTAATAATAATTTGGTCATGAACGATTTCCATAAAGATATCTCCGTCAGAGTATCCAAATGGTAGATTATTATTAATTGCTGTTTGTCCATGTCCCCTTAGGTCGCTAGCAAAAACAATTAAACCTTGCGAATTTAGGTATTTTGCAAAGTTGGTATATCTTTTGGCATGTTCTTGCATTCCGTGAATTATTTGAACAACACCGGTAGGGTTTTCTACTTTGTCCCAAATATAACCAACTAGTTCAAAATTGTTATAGCCTTTTAATTTTATTACTTTCATTAGTTATCTCCAATAGTTTTATGAACAGCTGAAAGCCAACCACTATGTAATAATTTTCTTGTATCAGCTGTCATTTTACTAGTATATATTGTACTAGGTTTAATAATTTTTTTCAAGTCCTTAATTGATTTAAAATGTTTCAATGCTAGACCTGTTAGGTATATTACTCCAAGAACTGTACTTTCTGAAGAGCTAGCCTTTAATACTTTTCTATTTAACATATCTGCTTGAAATTGCATTAAAAATTCATTCCTAGATACTCCGCCATCTACTCGTAGTTCTTGAACTTTGATTTTGTTTTTCTTTTCCATACAATTAACAATATCGAGTGTATTATATGCCATACTTTCAAGTCCGGCTCTTATTATGTGTTCTTTTTGTGTGCCCCTTGTTATTCCAACTATACTTCCTTTTGATGTTGAACTCCAATAAGGAGCGCCCATTCCAGTAAATGCTGGGACAAAATATAGTCCGTTTGTTGTTTTTGCTTTTTCGGCAATTTCACTTGATTGTTTGTTGCTTTCCATTAAATTTAAATTATCTATCATAAAATTCACAACAGTGCCAGCATTAAAAATGCTTCCTTCTAGTGCATATGTTGTTTCATTGTTTATAGTCCATGCAATAGTTGATAGTATTTTTTTGTTGTGAATAGGGGTATTACCTGTATTACTTAGTATAAAACATCCCGTTCCGTAAGTTGCTTTTGCTTGACCTTTTTCAAAACATCCTTGTCCAAAAAGTGATGCTTGTTGGTCGCCAAGTATTGCGCCAATTTTAATGTCTCCAAATTTTGTATGTGCTATTCCTAATTCATCACCATTAGATACAACAGTTGGAAGTATATTTTCTGGTATGCCGAATTTATTTAGTAATTTTTTATCCCAACAAAGTTTATTAATATCAAAAAGCATTGTCCTACTTGCATTACTTGTATCTGTAATAAATTTTTCGCCATTTGTAAGTTTAAAAGTAATAAAACTATCAATTGTTCCAATGTGTAATTTTTCTTGTTCAAGAAGTTTTTTGACTTTTGTGTTATTTTCAAGTAACCATTTGATTTTTGTTGCAGAAAAATATGGGTCGATAATAAGTCCAGTTGTTTTTTTAATATATTTTTTTATACTAGAAGATAGGCTTTTACAATAATCGCTTGTTCGTCTACATTGCCAAACAATTGAAGGATATACAGCTTCGCCAGTACTTTTATCCCATGCTACAATACTTTCTCTTTGGTTAGTAATACCTAGACCAATTATTTCATCACATTTAATTTTGCATGTTTTTATATTATTCAAAAGTGTTTTTTCTACTACCTGCCAAATTTCGTTGGCGTCATGTTCTACCCAGCCTGGTTTTGGGAAGTATTGTTTAAATTTTTCATTAACTATATTTACAATTTTATTATCTATTGCATCATAAATTAGTGTTCTTGCTGAAGTTGTTCCTTCGTCTAAACCAATTATATATCTTTTCATATCTACTCCATATATTTTTTAATTATTTTATCAATTAAAATTACTTTAGGCAATTTATTCAATTACATTTGACATAATTAATTATATTTTGTAAATTAAATTAAAATAGATAAAGGAGTATGTAATGGTATTTGATGTGGCTATAATTGGTGGTGGTGTTATTGGTTGTTCGGTTTTCAATAAACTAACTGCAATTGGTAAAAAAGCTGTTTTAATAGAAAAAAATAATGATGTTGCAACTGTTACTACTAAAGCAAATAGTGGTATAGTTCATGCTGGATTTGACGCAAAACCTGGTACGCTTAAAGCTAAGCTTAATGTACTTGGTGCTAAGCTTTACCCTAGTATTTGTGCTAGGCTTTCTGTACCGCTTATCAATAATGGGGCTTTGGTTATTGGTAATGATATTTCAGTTGTAAATGAATTATTTGAAAGGGGAAAGGTAAATGGTGTTGGTGGGCTTGAAATTTTAGACAGACAAGCACTGCTTAAAATACTTCCGAATATTTCAGATAATATTACATGTGGACTTTTTGCTAAAACATCTTCAATAGTATCTCCTTATGAATTTGCTATTGCACTTGCCGAAGAAAGTGTGATTAATGGCGGTGAAATTGTTTTTAATTATCATTTAAAGAAATTTGAAAAGCAAGATAATGGTTATCTTTTGTCTGACGGAAAAAAAGATTTCTGGGCGAAGAAAATTATTGTTTGTGCTGGTGGTGAGCATAATGAAGTTGCTGAAATTTTAGGTAGCAGTAAGTATGATATTAAATATCGAAGAGGGGAATATTATTTACTAGATAAAGGAGCGATGGATATTGGTGGTTATACAATATTTCCGCTTCCATCAAAAGATAGTAAAGGCGTACTTATATCCCCAACGACTAGCGGTAATATTATTGTGGGACCTACTTCAATTTTATCTGATGATAATAAAACGGTTACAACAAAAATGGGTCTTGATGATATTGCAGAAAAAAGCGGACTTATGATTAATGATGTTAACTTAAAGAAAAACATACGAGTATTTTCTGGTGTTAGAACATTGGTTGGTGATGACTTTGTTATCGAAAAAGATACAACGAATGAAGATATTATTAATGTTACAGGTATTTGTTCACCTGGACTAACTGCTGGGCCTGCAATAGCAGTTGAAGTATTAAAATTACTTGACTTTGAAGATAAAGAAATTGAACTAAAGAAAAGAGAGAAATATATAAAAACTAATTATTTATCTACTCAAGCTCTTAATGAACTTATAAAGAAAGACGGAAGATATGGTAAGATTGTTTGTCGATGTGAAAATGTAAGCGAAGGGGAGATAATTGATGCAATTAATTCTCCTTTAAAACCTATTTCAATTGATGCAATTAAGAGAAGAACAAGAGCTGGAATGGGAAGATGTCAAGGTGGTTTCTGTATGCTTAAGGTGATGGAGATAATCGCTAGAGAGAAAAATATGAGCATTGACGAAATTAACAAAGAAAATGAAGGCAGTAGAATAATTGTGGGGGATATCGACTAATGAAAGATTATGATGTAGTAGTAATTGGTGGTGGTCCCGCTGGAATGGGTGCTGCAATTGAATGTAGTAAAACGGGAGCAAGTACACTTCTAATTGAAAGAGATAATAGACTAGGTGGTATTTTAAATCAGTGTATTCATAATGGTTTTGGTCTTCATTATTTTAAAGAAGAATTGACAGGACCTGAATATGCATATAGGTTTGAGCAATTAGTAAAAGAACATAACATTGATATTATGCTTAATACATTTGCTACAAAAGTTGATGGTAGAAAAATAAAAATTGTCAATGATAAAACTTGTGAAGTTATTGAGCCAAAGGCAGTTGTTCTTGCTATGGGATGTAGAGAAAGAACTGCTGGTAATATTAAACTTGCGGGTACTAGACCAGCGGGGGTAATGACAGCTGGGCAAGTACAAAAACTTGTAAACTTTTACGGAAAATTACCAGGAAAGAAAGTTGTTATTCTTGGTAGTGGTGATATAGGTCTTATTATGGCAAGGAGACTTACTATGCAAGGAGCAAAAGTTGAGATGGTACTTGAAGTAATGCCTTCGTCTAGTGGACTTCCAAGAAATATACGTCAATGCTTAGAAGACTTTAATATACCTATTTATTATAGAACTAATGTAACAGAAGTTATTGGAAAAGATAGAATTACTGGCATAAAGTATGCTCAAATTGACGATAAATTTAATGTTATAGATGGAACTGAAAAATATATTGACTGTGATTTACTAGTATTATCTGTTGGTTTAATTCCAGAAAATGATATTATATCTAATGCGAATATAAGTAATGTAACTAATGGTTTTGTAGTTAATGAATATAGAGAATGTAGTGACGGTGTTTTTGCGTGTGGTAATATTCTACATGTTCATGACCTTGTTGATAATGTAACAGTTGAAAGTATGATGGCGGGAAAAAATGCTGGACTATATGCGTTGGGTAAGTTAACTAAAGGTAAAGAATATAACGTTAAAATTGGTAATGGTATAAGATACACCGTTCCTACAACTTTTTATCTAGGTGGAGAAAAACTTGATATTTATTTTAGAGTAACGAAAAAATTTGTTAATGCGAATATTGTAGTTACATGTAATGGCGTAGAAGTATTTAAGAAATTTGAACTTGCAGTTAATCCTTCTGAGATGGTAACAATTTCTATTGACAAAAGTAAAATTGATGGTGATATAGAAATATTAATTAAGGAGTAGGTTATGAAATTAGTTTGTATTAAATGTCCAAGGGGATGTGAATTAAATATTGATGGTGACAAAATTACTGGTAATCAATGCCTTAGGGGAATTGATTATGCAAAAGAAGAATTAACAACTCCTAAAAGAATTGTGACTGCTCTTCTTAAAACAGAAAAAGGTGTTGTTCCAGTCAAGACAAACGGTGAAATTCCTAAAGGAAAAATTACTGATGTGGTAAATGAAATAAATAAACTGTATGTAAAAAGTACGAAAATTGGAGACGTTGTTATAAAAAATTGTTTAGGTCTTAATGTAGACATAATTGTTACTGGGGATATTTGTAAATAAAGTGCTTAAAGTTATTTAAGCATTTTTTTACTTAGTAAAATATATTTAAAAATTTGACATATAATATTTCTAAAGGGGCTAATATGTGGGAGATTACTTTAATTGGAAATAAAGAAAATTATGTTGAAATAAACGATTTTTTATCAATTTTAAATGATATATTTGATAAAGATATAATTACTGCTATTTGTTATGGTGATAATGTAATTTGTAGTATTGCAACAAATAGAGATGAAATTATTAAATTTTTACAAGATGTTGTTTATGAACTTATAATTAAAATATCTAAGAAAGATTTTTTTTCAACTGCATTAACAAATATAAATTCAGATGAACTTAAAATGTTTATAGTTTCTAGTATAATTTCAATTGATTTGGCTGGGGAGTTGGAGTTTGCTAAAAAAACAACTAAACTTGGTAAAATTATTAATATAAATTCTTTTATGCACTTTAAACTTGGTGGGATTATTAGTAACTGGAAAAAAGTTGCGGATTATTTGAATTTCAAATATTATTGTTGTTTAGAAGATGAATTGTATTTGCATCTTTTAAAATTTATTGTTGATAATGCCAGTTCTTTTTTTGATATTGTTTATCTAGAAGAAGATAGAGAAAATGTGGTTATATTAGACAAAGATAGGAATAAAATAAAAACTATTGGAAAGAAAGATGAAATAGGAATAATCGCTTCCCTTATTATGTATTCACCACAAAAACTTATAATTAATTGCATGAATTCATTTAGCGATAAAGTTACAAATTTAATTACATATATATTTAATGAAAAAGTCTCTACTATTTTGTAATATACCACTTGACAAATGGTTATAAATATAGTAAATTAATTATGTAATACGAAGATAAAAGACAAGTAGATAAATATTCAATTTTTACAGAGAGCGGGGGTGGCTGAGAGCCTTGCATTATAATATTTATTGAAACCACTTTTGGAGTATCGCTTTATCTATGCGTAATAGATAATTTAAAGTGGGTTTTTTTATAAAAACCAAATAAGGTGGAACCGCGGGTTAATCTCGTCCTTATGTTATCATAAGGATTTTTTTGTTTTTAAAAGGAGATAAGTATGAGTGAAATTAATGAAAAAGAAATGATGTATCGTCACAGTATGAGCCATGTTCTAGCAAAGGCAATTAAAGAACTATTTGGTAGTGACAATGTAAAACTTGCAATTGGACCAGCAATTGACAATGGTTTTTATTATGATTTTGATATCAATAAGTCTATATCTAATGATGACTTTGCAAATATTGAAAGCAAAATGAAAGAAATTATTGAAAGAAATGAAGATTTCAAAAGAGAAGAAGTTTCAAAAGAACAAGCATTGAAAATGTTTGCAAGTGAGCCTTATAAATGCGAACTTATAAATGAACTTCCAGAGAATGAGACTATTTCTGTATATTATTTAGGTGATGACTTTGTTGATTTATGTAGGGGACCACACGTTGAAAATACTAAATTTTTAAGGGGCTTTGCTTATAAAATTAATAGAGTAAGTGGTGCTTATTGGAAAGGCTCAGAGAAAAATAAAATGCTTCAAAGAGTATATTTCTATGGGTTCCTTGATAAAAAGCAACTTAAAGACTATGTAAACATGATTGAAGAAGCAATTAAGAGAGATCACAATAAATTAGGTAGAGAATTAGGTATTTTTACAACTGTTGACTATATTGGTCAAGGACTTCCAATTCTTCTTCCAAAGGGCGCTAGAATTGTTCAACTTCTTCAAAGATTTGTAGAAGATGAAGAAGAAAAAAGGGGTTGGTTGCTTACAAAAACTCCATTTATGGCAAAGTCTGACCTTTATAAAATATCTGGACACTGGGACCATTATAAAGATGGTATGTTTGTTCTTGGTGATGAAGAGAAAGACAAAGAAGTATTTGCACTTCGTCCTATGACTTGTCCATTCCAATATCAAGCATATTTAAATGAAGGTAGATCTTATAAAGACTTGCCACTTAGATATAATGAGACATCAACATTATTTAGAAATGAAGCAAGTGGTGAAATGCATGGACTTATAAGAGTTAGACAATTCACAATTTCTGAAGGACACTTAATGT
Source organism: Clostridiales bacterium (assembly GCA_015055815.1). Classification (GTDB taxonomy): domain Bacteria; phylum Bacillota; class Clostridia; order Christensenellales; family UBA1242; genus UBA11490. The sequence continues at coordinate 149,006 of SVHM01000001.1, read as the reverse complement.
GCACTCCAGAACAACTTGAAGATGAATTTAAAAGTTGTTTGGAGCTTGCTATTTATATGCTTAAAACATTAGGTTTATATGAAGATGCTTCATATAGATTTTCTCAATGGGATCCAAATAATAGAGAAAAATATATTGGTACTGATGAACAATGGGCTGAAGCTCAAAGCATTATGGGTAAGATTTTAGATAATCTTGAAATTCCTTATGAAATCGGAATTGGCGAAGCTGCATTCTATGGACCCAAACTAGATATTCAAATTAAAAATGTTTGGGGAAAAGAAGATACTCTTATTACTATACAAATTGACCAATTACTTGCTGAAAAATTTGGTATGGAATATGTTGATAAAGATGGTCAAAAGAAAAATCCATATATTATCCATAGAACAAGTATTGGCTGTTATGAGAGAACTCTTGCATACTTAATTGAAAAATATGCTGGTGCATTCCCAACATGGCTTTCTCCTACTCAAGTTAAAATTCTTAATATTGCAGATGTTCATCTTGACTATGCTAGAGAAGTCAAGGATAAACTATGTCAAATGGGTATTAGAGTTGAACTTGATGATAGGAATGAAAAAATTGGTAAGAAAATTAGAGATGCTCAACTTGATAAAATTCCTTATTCATTAATTATTGGAGATAACGAAATGTCAAGTAATTCTGTTTCTGTAAGAAAGAGAAGTGTTGGGGATATTGGTGTAAAACCAGTTGATGAATTTATAAAAGATATTTTAGTAGAAATTAACGAAAAGAGAATTGGATAGTGTATTTAACAACATTAAAGTTAATTAAATTAACAAAAAAACTTAATAAAAAAGGTCAAAAACTTAATGATATTTTTTATGATATAGGCGAGAATAACTCGTCTATATTTCAAGAACTTCTAGATATTTTAAATAGCACATTAAATGAACAGTCAACTGAAAAAGATTTGTATAAAAATCTATGTTCTTTGTGGAATATATTTGAATTAGATTCAGACAGTGAAGTAGTAAGAAAGTTAGATGATGATGTCAGATTTCAAATTCATGATACACTTTGTAAAATGATTAATTTTCATGATAGTGGGTATCTAGATGTCAAAGATGGTGTTATTGTTACACAAGATTTAAAGCAAGATACAAGTGCAAAGACAGAATTTATAACTCGTGTATCAAAATGTAAGATAAAAGGAGCTGATGGTTTAATTGATAAAAATGGCGATTTTTATCTAGCATTATATGAACATGATTATATGGTTAATTATCTACTTGCAATGGGAGTAGATTTGTCTGGTGCCCTAAGAGTATTTAATTCTCATTACAATAAAAAAGACTTTGCGCTAAGTTCATTTCATATTTATAAAAGATTTAGTGATAAATTTAAAGTCTTTGAAAATGATAAATTTTTGCCACTTAGTAGAAAACAGGTATTGACATTTAGAGATATTTATAGTATTTTTAATGGACATATGCAAGATATTGTGAATGTTTTTTACAATTCAGACAATTTAGGATTTAATTTCATACATAATAGTTTTACTCATGCAAAGAATGAAGCTAATTATGATGTTGCTAAACAAAATCTAGAAATATTTGAATCGATTTTTGATGATGTTGACTTCGAAAGTTTTAAAAAGAATTTTCATGATAGAATGGTTTTTTTAAAGGCATTTACAATAGAAGATTGATATGTATTTAAGGTAATTGGTGGATTTATGTTACTTAATAAAGATGTGATAGAAGAGAATTTAAAATGTTTGTTTTTTAATGGCAATGTAGCAAGGGGATATGTTAGAATTTTTGAAGTTGCTAATGAAAACAATAAACAAATATTAGACGAATTATTGTCTAAACTTTTTGATGGTGCTGTTATTGAATATGAGAAGAAAAAGTTTCTCGAACTTAATGATAACAATGAAAATTTGTTAAACAGAGAACTAAATAGAAGTATAGCTACAGTTTTTAATAATATAAAATTTATAAACAATCATGCAAATAAACTTGGTAGATATTTAACTAGTTTTGCTAGTGGTAATTATTTTCATTTTGGTGATGATGGTATTGGTTTTAGGGAGATGTCTACCGAGTTGGGAAGTGTTCATAAAACTTTAAAGAATTTGACAAATACTAGTACAAATTATGATGCCTTGATGACAAGAGATGGTACAATTTATCTTGCTGTTACCGAACATGAAGATATTATTCCATATCTTATTGCAAATTCTATTGATCTTAAAGGTGCAGTTAGAATAAGTTATAATCCAAAACCTGATAAGTATCGCAAAGAACCTTTGATTTTTGGAACTTTATTTCCATATATGGGTATGATTACATATGCTTCACCTGATGACATGAGAAGTGATAGTTCAATAGTATTGTCTTCGTCAAGAATTAGTAAACTTTGTGACTACATGGTAGAAGTTATTCCGAATGTCACAGAAACTAAAATGAAGAGGATATTTCAATTTTCTGAAAATTTTGGTTATGATTTTAATTCTAAATCTAATCAATGTGATGCTTCAAGAAATTATATGATTGGTATGACTAATCTTAATAAAATTATGGATGAAGTAGCTGAAAGATTTCCCGATTCAACAAGCGGGTATGATTTAGTAGCTATGTATAAAGATAGGATGAGACATTTCTCTTCTAATATATTAGACTAATAAGGGACTTAAATTAAGTTCCTTTTTTATTAATATAATTAATTATATTATATATTATTATAATGTAAAATTTTTTTGCAAATTTTCAAAAGTTAAAATAAATTAGTTGTGAAAAAAATTATTTGTTAGTATAATTGACATAGTGAATTTAGGTGGTGTATATGTTATCTACTGTAAAAAGTTATGGTTTAACTGGCATTGATGGGTATCTTGTTAAGTGTGAAATAGATATTAATCAAGGTCTTCCTGGTTATGACATTGTCGGTCTTGTTGGCACCGCCATAAAAGAAAGTAAAGAAAGAGTGCGTTCTGCTATAAAAAATAGTGCTCTGAAATATCCTATTGTTAAAGTAACAATTAATTTAGCCCCAGCTGATACAAAAAAAGAAGGACCAGTGTATGATTTGCCAATAGCACTTGGCATTTTGGGGGCTACTGAACAAGTAAATTTAAACAATCTTAAAGAATATATTATTTTTGGAGAGTTGGGGTTAGATGGCGGAGTAAGAAAAATTAACGGGGTACTACCAATTTTAATATCTGCTAGACTTGATGGGTATAAAAAAGTAATAATTCCTAAAGAAAATTGTAATGAAGCAAGTTTCATTGAAGGAATGGAAATATATGGTGTTGAAAGTCTTAATCAAGCCGTTAAATTTTTAAATAATGAAGAAGAAATTAAGCCTGTTGACCATTCAAATTATGCTGATATTAGTAGAAAAAAGAAAAAGACAATGGACTTTAAATATGTGCGTGGACAATCTCAAGCAAGAAGGGCTTTGGAAATTGCCGCTGCTGGTGGACATAATGTTCTTATGATTGGACCACCGGGAAGTGGTAAAACAATGCTTGCTAAATGTTTTCCAAGTATTCTTCCAGAACTTACATTTGAAGAAGCTTTGGAAGTTACCAAAATTCATAGTATAGCAGGCGTTCTTGATAGTAAAGAAGGTATAGTATCATCAAGACCAATTAGGTCGCCACATCATACTGCAACATTACTAGCTTTAACTGGCGGTGGTAGAAATGCGTCACCGGGAGAAATTAGTCTTGCACATACTGGAGTTCTATTCTTAGATGAAATGCCTGAATATAGTAGAAATACATTAGAAACTTTAAGACAACCACTTGAAGATGGTGTTATTACTATTTCAAGAGTAGAAAATACTATTGAATATCCTGCAAACTTTACTCTTATTGCTAGTATGAACCCTTGTCCATGTGGACATTATGGTTCTTTTGATAAGGAATGTAAATGTACTCCACAGGCCATTCATAAATATTTAAATAGATTGTCTGGACCACTAATGGATAGAATTGATATGCATATTGAAGTTGATAGTGTGACATATGATGAACTTAGAAGTGATGAGACGAGTGAAGCAAGTGCTGATATTAAATTGCGTGTAGATAAGGCTAGACAAATTCAACTTGATAGGTATAAAGATAATGGAATTTTTTCAAATGCAAAGATGAATGATCAAGATATAAAGAAATATTGTAAAATTTCTCATGAAAGTGACAAAATGCTTAGATATGCTTTTGAAAAATTAAATCTAAGTGCTAGGGGATATACGAGAATTTTAAGAGTAGCTAGAACAATTGCCGACTTAGATGGTGTAGAAGATATTACAGATGATCATATTATGGAAGCGATATCTTATAGGTCGCTAGATAATAAATATTGGAGTTAGTTGTATGTATAGTGTTGAAGAAAAAGTAATAATATGGCTAACGACATTTGAATTTATGTCATATAAGAAAGCAAAATATATTGTAGATACTGTTCCATTTCTTGATGATTTTATAGATAATGTAAAAAATTATAAAATGCACCTATCGACTGTATTTTCTTTAGATGAAATAAACGAAATGACTTCATCAAGTAATTTAAATCAAGTAGATAGGCTAACAACTGAATATGAAAAACTAGGTATAAAAGTTGTAACTATTAAAAGTGAAGAATATTCGAAACTTTTACTTGAAATAGATAGCCCGCCAATACTTCTTTACTGTAAAGGTGACGTAAAATTATTAAATAGTGAATGTTTAGCGGTGGTTGGAACTAGAAGAGCAACAAAGTATGGTAAAGATTACTGTGAGAAATTTATAAAAGATATAGCAAGTGAAGACGTAACAATTGTGAGTGGTCTTGCTGATGGTATTGATACTGTTGCACATAAGAGTTGTCTTGATGTGAAAGGAAAGACAATTGCCGTTCTAGCGGGTGGATTGCTTAATATTTATCCGTCTAGTAATATTGGTTTGGCTGATAAGATAATTGAAAATGGTGGACTTATTATTACAGAATATAAACCAAATGAGCAAGCCTTGACTTATCATTTTCCAATTAGGAATAGAATTATAGCAGGTTTGAGTAAAGGAACGTTTATTGTCGAAGCAACTGAGAAAAGTGGCAGTATGCATACCAAGAACTTTGCTTTAGAATATAACAGAGAAGTATTTGCATTGCCATCTAGAGTGGGAGATATTTATAGTGTTGGTTGTAACAAAATAATTCAAAATGGACAAGCCAAGATGGTTTTGACATCAAAGGATATTTTAGAGTTTTTTGACAAACAATTAAATAGTGTTAATAAAAAGAATGTAATTCAATTGACTTGCGAAGAACAAATTATCTATGATAAACTTATCGGGCATGAGTGTCATTTTGATGAGTTGATTGCTCATACTGGTTTTGAAGTGAAAAATTTATCTACTATGCTTATGAGACTTGAACTTAAAGGAATAATTAAAAAATTACCTAATAATTACTATAAACTTATAGATTAAGGAGATTTATGAAATTAGTTATAATAGAAGGTGTCGGAAAACAAGATACTATAAAGAAATACTTAGGAAGTGATTACGAAGTAGTTGCTACAAAAGGTCATGTTAGAGATTTGCCTGAAAAAACTATAGGCGTAAATGTTAAAAACAATTTTGAAATGAATTATATTATAATGCCCGATAAACAATCGGTTGTTAAGATGCTTAAAGAAAAGAGTAGCAAAGCAGATAAAATTTATCTTGCAACCGACCCTGATAGAGAAGGAGAAGCAATTAGCTGGCATTTATGTAATATTTTGGGTCTTGACCCTAATTCACCTGTTAGAATACAGTTTAATGAAATTACTAAGACTGCTATTCATAAAGGTCTTGAAAATCCAAGAGCAATTGATTTAAATCTTGTTAATGCTCAACAAACAAGAAGAGTTATTGATAGACTAGTGGGTTATAGGGTATCACCTAAATGTTGTAAGGCTATTCAACCAAACGTTAGTGCGGGAAGAGTTCAAAGTGTTGCGCTTAGACTTATTGTAGATAGAGAAAATGAAATTAGAAACTTTGTACCACAAGAATATTGGACAATGGTTGCTAATCTTAATAAGGATGGTAGCGAAATATTCAAAGCAAGCCTTGCTAAACACAACAATAAAAAATTAGTGCCATCTAATAAGGAAGAAGTAGATAAAATACTAGAAGATTTAAAAGATGGAAATTATGTTGTTAAAAATATTAAGAAGTCTGTATCAAAAGTAAAACCGGCTCCACCTTTTACAACAAGTACAATGCAACAAGATGCACTTAATAAACTAGGACTATCTTCAAAGAAAGTTTCAAAAGCTGCACAAGAATTGTATGAAGGTGTTATCATTGGTAGTGAAGGAAAAGTTGCTCTTATCACATATATAAGAACGGATAGTGTAAGAGTAGCTCCAGAAGCACAAAAAATGGCTCAAGATTATATTCGTACTAATTTTGGTGAGAAATACTTACCAAAAACTCCAAATGTATTCAAAGTTAAAAATTCTGCTCAAGATGCCCATGAAGCAATTAGACCAATTTCACTTGATAGAACACCTGAAATGGTTAAGCAGTATTTAAGCCCAGATAATTATAAATTATATAAACTTATTTATAATAAATTCTTAGCAAGTCAAATGACTGAAGCATTGTTTGATTCGGTTGTTGTTGAAATTGAGAATAACAACTATGGGTTTAAATGTAGTGGTAAAACTCCTGTCTTTGATGGGTTTATGAAACTAAATTCTAAAAAAGATAATAAACAAGAAGATGAAGAAGATGGTGAGAATAATAAACTTCCAGAAATGAATGAAGGCGATATCCTTAACTTTAAAGAAATGGTTACTACTCAGAAATTTACTAAACCATCTCCTAGATATACAGAAGCTTCACTTGTTAAAGAAATGGAAGAGAAGGGAATTGGTAGACCAGCTACTTACACCCCAACGCTTACACTTCTAACAAGTAGAAAGTATGTAGATAAAGATGGTAAATACTTATTCCCATCTGAACTTGGTGAAAAGTTAATTGAATTTCTTATGAAAGGCTATGAAGGACTATTTAATGTAAACTTTACAGCAGACATGGAAGAGAAACTTGACTTAATAGCAAATGAAGGTTATGATTATCTTGCTGTAATGAAGAAGTTTAATGACTATCTTGAAAAACTTGTTGGTCAAACAATTGAGCCAGAGCATACTGGAATTATGTGCGAAAAATGCGGTCATGAGATGGTAAAAAGAGTTAGTAGATATGGAGAATTCCTAGCTTGTAGTAATTATCCAAAGTGTAAAAATATTATTAGCCAAAACCAAAATAATGAGCCAAAAGTTGTTGCTAAGTGTCCAAAGTGTGGTGGAGATGTAATAGAAAGAAAGTCAAAGAAAAATCCTAATGTTATTTTCTTTGGTTGTAAAAACTATCCTACTTGCGACTTTATATCTTGGGAAATACCTTTGGAAGAGAAGTGTCCAAAATGTGGAGAGTACTTAACTCAAAAAGAAGTTTATAAGAAGCTAAGAAAAAAATGTAGTAATGAAAAATGCGATTATGTAGTAACAATGGAGAAGAGTAAAGAAGAAAGCAAATGAAAGAAGTAAATATTATAGGTGGCGGACTTGCTGGTTGTGAGAGTGCATATCAACTTGCTAAACGTGGAATTAAAGTTAATCTTTATGATATGAAACCAAAGTTTACTCCTGCACATAAAAATGAAAATCTTGGCGAACTTGTTTGTTCAAATTCGCTTAAAAGTAATGACATAACGACTGCGGGCGGACTTTTAAAAGAGGAACTTAGAAAACTAGACAGTTTGCTCATAAAAATTGCCGATGAAACTAGAGTTCCTGCTGGGAATAGCTTGTCTGTAGATAGAAATTTATTTGCAGAGAGAATTACATGTTTTCTTGAAAATATGGATAATGTTAGTATTATTCGTAAAGAAATTACTAATATTGATATTAATTTTCCAACAATTATAGCAACAGGACCACTTACAAGTGATGAAATGTCAAAAAGTATTGCTAAATTATTAGGAACTGATGGGTTATACTTTTTTGATGCTATAGCACCAATTGTGGCATATGATAGTATTAATTTTGATATCGCTTATATAAAAGACAGATATGACAAGGGTGATGGTGATTATATAAATTTACCATTTAATAAAGAAGAATATTTAAATTTTTACAATGAACTTATAAATGGTGAAATTGTTAAACTTAAAGATTTTGAAAATTCAAAAGTTTATGAAGGTTGTATGCCTATAGAAGTTCTTGCTAAAAGGGGAGAAGATGCTATAAGATTTGGTCCCCTTAAACCTGTTGGACTTAAAGACCCAAGGACTGATAAAACACCTTATGCAGTAGTGCAACTTAGAAAAGAAAGTTTTATAAATGACTATTACAATATGGTTGGTTTTCAAACAAATCTTACTTATCCTGAGCAAAAAAGGATATTTAGGTTAATACCAGGTCTTGAAAATGCAGAGTTTTTAAGGCTTGGCACTATGCATAAAAATACTTACATTAATTCACCAGGAGTTTTAAAAGAAACTTTTCAAATGATTAATTATAGTAATATTTTCTTTGCGGGACAGATTTCTGGTGTTGAAGGGTATGTTGAAAGTATTGCAAGTGGACTAGTTGCTGGAATTAATATGTTTGCTTATTTAAATAATCTAGATGAAATTACATTTGATAAACAAACAATCATTGGAGCGCTATGTAAGTATATTGCATATAAAACTGGTGAATTTCAACCAATGAGCGCAAATATGGGACTTATAAATTATGATGAAATTCGCATGAAAGATAAAAAAGAAAAGAATTTATATCTTGCAAATAGGTCATTAAATCTGATAGAATTATTGAAAGATAAGGAGAAATATATATGGAATTAAGAGGAACGACAATTATTGGTGTTAAGAAAGATGGTAAAACGATAATAGCTGGAGATGGACAAGCAACTCTTGGTGAACATGTTATTATGAAGAGTAATTCAAAGAAAGTAAGAAGAATTTATAATGACAAAGTTGTTATCGGATTTGCTGGGTCAGTAGCTGATGCATTTGCACTTGAAGCTAGGTTTGAAGAACTACTTCAGAAGTTTAGTGGTAATCTTCTAAGAAGTGCTGTTGAAGTGGCACTTGGTTTTAGAGATGACAAGTATCCTAGAAAACTTGATGCTCAAATGATTGTAGCTGATAAAAACATGATGCTTGTAATATCTGGCGGTGGTGAAGTAATTGAGCCAGACGGTAATGTTTGCTCTATTGGAAGTGGTAGCCTTTATGCTATGGCTAGTGCTAGAGCACTTATGGAAAATACCGAACTTGATGCTAGAGAAATTGCTGAAAAGAGCATGAAGATTGCTGGAGATATGTGTGTTTACACAAATCATAATCTTACAATTGAGGAGGTTTAATCATGAATTTATCACCAAAAGAAATAGTAATTGAATTAGATAAATATATTATAGGACAATCGGAAGCGAAAAAAGCAGTCGCAATTGCCCTTAGAAATAGATATAGAAGAAGTAAACTTTCAAAAGAAATGAGAGACGAAATTACTCCTAAAAATATTATAATGCAAGGACCTACTGGTGTTGGTAAGACAGAAATTGCCAGACGTCTTGCTAAACTTGTAAAAGCTCCATTTATAAAAGTTGAAGCGACTAAATTTACCGAAGTTGGTTATGTTGGTAGAGATTGCGAAAGCATGATACGAGACTTAGTTGAATGTTCTGTAAGGCTTGTTAAAGAAGAAAAAATGGAAGAAGTTAAATCAAAGGCAAAAAATATTGTTGAAAATAGACTTCTTGAAGTTTTGTTCCCAATGAAAAAAGATAACTATAAAGATATGGAAACTGACCAAATCAAAAAAGAAATTCTTAATGATTTGCAAGAAGGAAAACTTGATAATGATATTATTGAGATAGTTGTAAGTGAAGCACCTAAGGCGGTTGGAATTATGCCAGGTATGGGGCCTGATATGGATATTGGCAATGTTCTAGGCTCAATATTTCCACCACAAAGAAAAAAGAAAAAATTAACTGTTGCTAAGGCATACGAACTTATGCTTAGTGAAGAAGGCGACAAACTTATAGATAATGAAACAGTTAATTCTGAAGCTATAAGAAGAGCAGAACAAGAAGGAATTATATTTATTGATGAAATAGATAAAATTGCAGGTAAAGGCTCATCAAATAGGGGACCTGATGTTAGTAGAGAAGGTGTTCAAAGAGACATTCTTCCACTTGTTGAAGGCTCTACAATTACTACTAAGTATGGAACTATTAAAACAGATTATATTTTATTTATCGCAGCAGGTGCTTTCCATATAAGCAGAATTGAAGATTTAATTCCAGAATTTCAAGGTAGATTTCCAATCAGAGTTGAACTTAACAATCTAAATGCTGAAGATTTCTTCAATATTTTAACTCAACCCAAAAATGCGTTAACTATTCAATATACTGAAATGCTAAGAGTAGATAATATTAATCTTAACTTTACAGAAGATGCTCTAAAACAAATTGCTTATCTTGCTGAAAGAGAAAATGAAGGAAGCGAAAATTTGGGTGCTAGAAGACTTCATAACCTTATGGAAAAACTAGTTGAAGATATTTCCTTTAATGCTAATGGCGAACATCAAATGATTGATATTAATATTGACAAAGCATATGTAGATAAAACATTTGCTGATACAACTAAGAAATTTGATTTGAAAAAATATATTATTTAATTTAATAATAAGAAATATAAACTTTTAAAGCAATTAAAAAAGATACAGGAAGACAATTATTGTTATCCTGTATCTTTTATTTATGACTGAGTTGATTTATTTACAATGAGAATATGCCGTGACAATATTAGGTCTTGAAACTTCATATGATTTATGTTATAATATAAAAAGTGTGGGGGATATTATGGAAAGAGATTATAAATTTAAAGATTTAAGTGCTTTGTCTGAAGAAGATAAACGTAATGAAATTTTAAATTATTTTGATGGGATTAATGTACCGTATAATAAAATTAATGTTGCTGAATTCATATATAATTATTCCAAAAATATTGGTAGAAATTTGTATTATCAAATTGCTCAAATTGTAATAAATTATTTTCAAGAAGATGATTTGAGTCCTAAAAATATAAAATTATTAGAAAACATATATCAAAATACAAGAAAAATGTATATTGTTAAAGATAGTCACGATTATATTTATTATAAGCTATTTGAATTTTGTAAAGATAATAATTTATACGGAAAATTTGATGCTAAGCAATTAATTTTTGGTTTGAAATATTTATACATGTATTGCTATCATGACAGTAAAAGACTTGTGTATGATGCAAAAACAATAAATAAAATTTTAAATGGTGTAACTAATGATAAGGATGCTAAAGTTTTGATATCTAATGCAAATCATTTTGACCTTATTCAAGATACTTTTAGATATTTATTAATTGAAAAGTATCCTAATAATCAGAAAGATATTGTAAAAACTATTTTTAATTGTTTCAAAGGTGTAAAACAACATCAGAAATTGCATTTTGAAAATCTAGATGAAAATGACCCTGTAAAATCTATAAACATCACAACTATGGATGCATTGTATTCAATGGCATATATTTATGAAAAATTAATTCAAAATATTTCCGAAAAAGATGTTTTGGATGAAGGTGAAGAAAGATTTGCAGATACTTTTATATCTGAAGTTGCCGAAGTGTATGCTCAACATCCAAGAGCATTATTTAATAAAAAAATGGTATATAATTTTGCTGAACTTTTAAAATTCTTAAAAAGTGAAAATTTAAGTGAAGAAGAAAGGTTTACAGAAGAAGAATTAAAAGAGTTTCTTTTAGGAAATGTTAGAAGTGTATTGGGTGTTGATACAAATATTGAAGCAATGAAAGAAAAATATAGTATTGTTAAAGAATTAATTGATTATGCTAATATTGATGCTAGCGAAAAAGTTTCTATTAAAAAATTGCTAACTGCTCATAATTCAATGATGATACATTCTCATGTTGATTCAGTTGGTGAACACACTAAATTATTGTTAGGCAAAACTTTAAACGAAGCTTATGGGGAAGACAAAGACCCATTAAGTGAATATGAATATAGATATTATTTAAAAATCTTAGAAATGAAAGAACTATTTGGTGACGTATCTATTCAGAATATTACACCAGAAGGTTTGAATAAATTAATTAGAGAAGATCCTATTGCTTTAAATAATGTTAGATGTTCTGTTATTCAAATGCAATTAAATAAAATAATTGATTGTTTATTTGATGCATTTGATTTAGATGACGGAGATATTTATTATACTAATGAAAAAATCGATATGTTAAATAATATTCTTGGAATTGATGTAAAAACATTAATAACACTTGATAATATACCTTATTTATGTAACAACAAAGCAGTAATAAATATGAGAAAAGATGATAGTGATATTATGTGGTTTAACTTTGGTCAGAATATTAAATTATTGAAGCAATATTATATGCCTAGTGATATAGTAAATATTATTAAATATCATCCTGATGTAATTTTTAGTGATTATAATACCATTAAACGCTTTTTAGAAGAAAATGATGTTTCCAAGTTGTTTAATGGACTTGAAATTAACCGTGATTTTTATAACTATTAAAAAAATATACTTTACATTATCTTTTACTTATTAATTCGTAAGTAATTGTATTAATGTGGAGTATATTTTTTATTTTTTAGTTGAAAAACAGGGTGTTTTATGTTAAAATATATTTGGAGAGTATTTTATGGAAAAATCTATAATTTTAGAAGAAAAAAAGTATTTATCTGATACTATTAGTTTACTTAATGAAAAACTTTCATTTATTTGTATGCAAAAAAGTCGTTTGAATAAGAATTTTTCTACGTCAAATGATGAGTATTTTGAATTTTTGAAAGAGTATGCTAATAGGCTTAATGATAGTACCACTGTTGAACTTTATAATCTTCAAAGTGATCTTGAGAATATACAAGTAATTGGTGAACAATTAGAAAAAGATAAAAAGACTTTCAATAAAATGCTATTAAAACCTTATTTTGCTAGAATTGATATTAAAGATAAGGAATTTAAAAATCCAGAAAAATATTATATTGGTATTGGCTCATTAGAAAAATCTGAAAATGATTATAAAGTGATTGACTGGCGTTCGCCAATTGCAAGTATTTTTTATGATTATGAAAAAGGCGATTGTCAAATAAAAACTAATTCATCAATATTAAAATGTACTCTTCTTAATAAACGTCAATTTGGTATTACAAACGGTGAGTTTAATTATTACATAGATACAACGATAAATATTGAAGATGAAATTCTTCAAAATGCTCTAGCTGGTAATGCTACAAATCAAATGAAGTCTATTGTTCAAACTATTCAAAGGGAACAAAATGAAGTTATTAGGGGCAATGAAAGTAAAACTTTAATAGTTCAAGGTGTGGCAGGTTCTGGTAAAACTGCAATTGCTCTTCATAGAATTGCTTATCTTTTATATAAACTAAAGGGCAAAATTAAATCGGAGAATATAACTTTTATATCTCCTAATAGTGCATTTTCATCATATATATCTTCAGTTCTTCCCGACCTTGCTGAAGAAGATGTAAATAAACTTCAACTTGATTTGTTTGCAAGAAAAATGCTTATTAAAAATTGCATAGTTGAGAGAAAGTTTGAACAGATTGAAAGATTAATTTCATCAAGTGATTTTGATGAGTATAATTATAAATCTAGTGTTAAATTTTTAAATGATTTATTAGAATATGCTAATAAAAACTATATTGAAAATTTTTATGTTGAAGATTTCGTTGTCAGCAATGCTGAAATTTCGGGAAGTAAAATTAAAGAATTGTTTACAACCAAATATTCTGATAAAGATATTTTTACAAGGCTTAGATGGATAACTGAAAATGTAGTTGATTTATATTTCTTTAAAGTAAAATCTCCCGATAAACTAGTAAGGCTAAAAGAAATTATTTTTAAGAAATTATATTCTTCTATTTCTAATAAAAATCCCGTTAAGGCATATATGTCATTTTTAAAAAGTAAAAAATTGAAGCTTGAACTAGTTGATAATAAAGTCAAAAACGAAGATGTTTATGGTATTTTATTTTTTAAAATGTTTATATTTGGACTTGAAAAGTTTGATAATATTAATCACTTAGTCATTGATGAAATGCAAGATTATACACCACTTCAAATGTATATAATTAATTATTTGTTTGATTGTCCAAAAACTATCCTTGGAGATTTTAACCAAACAATACTTACTAACGATATTCAAAAAGAAATAAATAAGTTTACTAGTGTTTTAAGTGGGGATAAAGAAATTATAACTTTAAATAAATCATATAGGTCAACTGAAGAGATTACTAAATTTTATAATTCAATCGTTGGCAAAAACACTGACATTGTGAGTAGACAAGGTGAAATGGTGGATGTTATAAATTGTAGCGATACAATATCCACACTTCTTAAAAATATTGAATTATTTAAGAGTAAGGGATATAAATCTATTGCTGTCATTGTTAAAACAAGCAAGGATGCTAAAAATTTATTTGACAAAATATCTAATAAATTAGATAATTTAGAATTGATAGACGATAATACTGACCTTTATCATAACGAACTTTGTGTAATTACAGCTTATAATAGTAAAGGATTGGAATTTGATGGTGTAATTGTTTATGATATTGATGCTAGTAATGATATAGATAAAAATTTATTATACATAGCTTGTACAAGAGCTTTGCATAAATTAACTTTAATTAATAAAAAGTAAGGAGATAATTATGATAAATATACCTAAGGGTACTAAGGATATGCTACCAAACGATAGTTATAAATGGCAAAAAGTAAGAGAAGTTGTACAAAGTCTTGCTAGGAAATATAACCTACATGAAATTTCAACACCTGTATTTGAAAGTACTGAACTTTTTGTTAGAAGTGATGGTGAGAGTAGTGATATTGTTAATAAAGAAATGTACACTTTTAATGATAAAGGTGGTAGAAGTCTAACTTTGAAGCCGGAAGGAACTGCTGGTGTTGTTAGGTCTTTTATTGAAAACGGACTTGGTGAACTTCTTCCTGCAAAACTTTTTTACATTTCTCCATGTTATAGATATGAAAAACCACAAGCTGGAAGGCTTAGAGAACACCATCAATTTGGATGTGAGATTTTTGGTGCAAATTCACTTGCTAGTGATGTTGAAGCGGTACTTATTGCATATGATTTTTATAAGGCTTTTGGTATTAATCCTGTAATTCACGTAAATTTCCTTGGCTGTCCAGAGTGTAAATCTAATTTTAAAGATACATTGAAAAATTTTGTTTCTCCTAAACTTGACGATATGTGTCCAGATTGTCACAAGAGATATGAAACAAATCCGCTTAGAATTTTAGATTGCAAAAGTCCTGTTTGTAAGGAAATATTAACTAGCAGTCCAAAGATTACAGATAATCTTTGTCCTAAGTGTCAAGATAAGTTTAATGAATTTAAGAAAATGCTTAATTCTTTTGGTATTAATTATGTGGTAGACCCAAAACTTGTTAGGGGACTTGATTATTATACTGACCTTGCATTCGAATTTGTTGATGAAGATAAAACTCTTGGTCAAAACGCTCTTGGCGGTGGTGGTAGATATGATAACTTAGTTGCTGAACTTGGTGGCAAATCTACACCTGTTGTTGGTTTTGGTATTGGTATTGAGAGAATACTTTTATATCTTGAAAGTAAGGGTATTGAGATTGAAAATCCAAGAAAACTTGATGTTTATGTTGCTAGTAACACCGAAGACGAAAATTATGTTATTAAATTTGTTAAGTCACTAAGAGATAAGGGGTTTGCAGTTGAAAGTGATTTGATGGCTAGAAGTTTAAAGTCTCAATTTAAGTATGCAGATAAAATTGGCGCTAAATTTGTTATCACTATTGGTGATGATGAAATTAATGAAAACAAAGTTTCAATTAAAAATATGGAAACTGGAGAGCAGATTAAAGTTTGGTCAAATGACGCTGATGATTATTTGAGGGAATATGTTAAGTAGAACAGAGTTACTTATTGGAAGCAAAATTGACAATTTGAAAAAATCAAAAATAATTATTTTCGGGCTTGGTGGTGTTGGTGGATATGTCGCTGAAATGCTTGTTAGAAGTGGAATAGAAAATATAACAATTGTTGATTTTGATAAGGTTGATATTACAAATAAAAATAGACAAATCATTGCCATTAATTCTACTATAGGTAAATTTAAAACTGATGTGTTAAAGGATAGACTTTTAGATATTAACGAAAATTGTAAAATTCTTGCTATTAACGAAAAATTATCTAGAGATAATATTCATAAATTTAATTTAACTGAGTATGATTATATTGTAGATGCTATAGATATGGTTTCTAGTAAAATTGCACTTATTGAATTCGCTTATAAAAATAATATCCCAATTATTAGTGCAATGGGGGCTGGTAATAGATTTGATATACCACACTTTGAAGTGAAAGATATATATCAAACTTCAAATGATAAACTGGCTAAGGTTTTAAGGCATGAGCTTAGAAAAATTGGTATTGAACATCATACTGTTGTTTGTTCAAATAGTATGCCTATTAATTGTGGCGAACATATTGGTAGTATATCTTATTATCCAGCGGTATGTGGTTGTGTTTTATCAGCCTATGTTATAAATAAAATTATTGGAGAAAATGTATGATAGTTAACATAACTAATGCAAATTTTTCTACAGAGGTAGAAAATAGTAAAGGTGTTGTAATAGTTGATTTTTATGGTACTTGGTGCATGCCTTGTAAGTTTTTAATGCCGATACTTGAAAAAATCGAAAATGAGAAAAATATTAAGCTTGCTAAAGTAGATATAGACGAAAATGAAGATTTGTGCAGAAAGTTTAACATTGTATCTGTGCCAACTCTTAAAATTTACAAAGACGGTAAAGAAATTGATACTATTGTAGGTTTAGTTTCAGAAGATACAATACTTGAAAAAATAAAGTAATTAAAAAATTTAAGGCTACTATTGACATAGAGCCTTTTTTGTTTTATTATATTATAAGAAATATTGATAAAATTATGGGAATGTGAATATGAGAAAAGTTTATTTAGATAATGCCGCAACTACAGTTTTAAATGGTGAAGTATTACAAGCTATGATGCCTTATTTTACATCTATTTATGGTAATAGTCATAGCCAACATACTTTTGGTAGAGATGCTGTAAATGGCGTTGATAATGCAAGAGATATTATTGCAAAATCAATTGGTGCTTCTTCTAATGAAGTATTTTTTACATGTGGTGGAACAGAAGCAAATAACTGGGCGTTAAGGGGTGTTGCTTATGCTAACATCTCAAAAGGTAAGCATATAATAACTAGTTCAATTGAACATCATAGTGTTCTTGATACTTGTAAACAACTTGAGAAAGAAGGTTTTACAGTTACATATTTGCCAGTTGATAATTCTGGACTTGTGTCTATTAGTGATTTGTTACATGAAATAAAGCCTGAAACTACAATAGTATCAATTATGGCTGTTAATAACGAAGTTGGAACAATCCAAAATATTAAAGCAATTAGTGAAATAGTTAAATTCTATGGTGCTTGTTTTCATGTTGATGGTGTTCAAGCGTTAGGTGTTATGCCTATTAATGTAAATGATTTGGGAATTGATTTACTTAGTATTTCTGCTCATAAAATTCATGGACCTAAAGGTGCTGGGGCTTTGTACATAAGAAAGGGTGTTAAAATCGACAAATTCATGATTGGTGGTGAACAAGAAATGAATAGAAGGGGTGGAACTGTTAATGTTCCAGCTGTAGTTGGTTTTGGAAAAGCTTGTGAATTGAATAATAGAGATATGGCATTTAGAGATAAAAAACTTTTCGAGATATCTCAATATTTTATAAAGAAGATTGAATATGAAGTGCCTGATATAATTATTAATGGTAATCAAAATCAAAAAGTTAATAACATTGTATCTGTTACATTCTTGGGTATTGAAGGTGAATATTTGGTAACCTTACTTGATATGAAAGGTATTGCTGTATCAACTGGCTCTGCTTGTGCTTCTGGTTCATTCCAAAAAAGCCATGTACTTAAAGCTATGGGTAGAACTGACCAAGAAGTTAGGGGAACTATTAGATTTTCATTCGACGTGTCAACTACAAAAGAAGATGTAGATTATGTTGTGAGAACGTTGTGTGAAGAAGTTGAGAAACTTAGAAAAGATAGTCCAGTAAAATATAAAAAGAAGGATAGTTAATATGATAAATGAAAGTATTATTGCTAGACTTAAAGAATTAAAATACCAAGGCAGTTTAAAAAAATACAATATTTCTGTTATATCAAAAAATAACGAATTTGGTGATATTGTTAAGTTTTACGCTCAAATAAATAAAGAAGATATTGTTCAGAGAATTTCATTTAAAGCTACTGGATGTTCAACTTTTATTGCTATGGTTTCATATTTTTGCGAAATGGTTGAAGGGAAAAGTGTTGCTAGTGCTTTGAAAGTTGGTAGAGATAAATTAAATACAATTGTTAATCTTGATGATAGTCAAGAACACGTTTTAGATATAATTTTAAATACATTCTCATTACTTATTAAGAAGTATAGAAAGGGTGTTGAAGACAAAACAATTATTCCTTGTGAAGTTGAAGAAATTGTTAAGGTTAAAAAAATGAGTAAGCCTAAGAAAGAAAAAGTTTTAAAGACAACTAAAAATATAATTACTGAAGAAATTCCAGTTGCTAAGACTTCTAAAAAAGTTTCCAAACAATCAGAAAATACATCTAAGGGAAAAGAAATTACAGTAAAAGAAGTTACTCCAATTTTAAAGAAAGATAATAAAAAAGAAAAGAAAGTTAATGAAGAAAAAATTGAAGTCAAAGATAATGAAAAAAATGATAAGGCATTAAAACTTATTAAATCGCTTGAGAAAAAATCTGCTAAAAAAGAAGAGAAGATTAAGTCTGAAAAAAAAGATGTTGAAATTGTAAAAACCGAAGAAAAGGTTGAATTGAAAACTAAAAGGGTTGAAGACAAAACAATTTCTAAGGGGAGTAAAAAGGAAGATAAAACAAAAGAAAAAGTTGTTTCTGTTGATGTTCCTAAAGTAGAAGAATTATCTATAAAAGATGTTGATAATAAAAAGACTAATAAAAAAGCAGTAAAAACAACAAAAAATACTGAAGAGAAGAAAATAAATAGTAAGGTTGAAAAAGTATTACAGAAAGAAGATAAGCCTGAGAAGAAATCGGCTCCAAATACAAAAAAAGTTGTTGAAAAGGTAAATAAGACTAACAACACAAAAACGTTATCTTCACAATCAAATCATTTAACAAATTTACAAAGCTTAGTAAAAACTAGAGAAAGTCATATTGAAGTAAAGAATACTCATTCGACTAATTTAAGTAACTTACTTAAGAAAATTGATACAAATCATACAAGTCAACCAGCCAAAACAATTAAAACTACTACAACAAAGACTGTTACTACTAGAACTATTCCTGTATCAAATACTATAAGTCAGCCAAAACAATCAAGTAGTGATATGAAATCGGTAATGGCAAATCTTTCAAGTCTTAGAAAAATTAATGAAGATAAAGTGAATACTCCTAAGCAGGTTGACGTAAAAAAGGAAGAAAAACCAGAAAAAAAGAAAAAATCATTTTTTGGATTATTTAAAAAGAAATAAACATGTGACAACAAGTATATTGTTGTCATTTTTTGTATAAATTTTAGATTTTAAGCCAAAATATAGTAAACAATATATAAGGGGGAAATATATGAAAGATTGTTTACTTATTGGAATGGCTCTTGGTTTTATTGTAGGAGCAATTGTTGTTACAAATAATGAAAAAGCTATGAAAATAGTTGAAAAAGGAAAGAAAGCAGTAAAAGAACAAGTAAAAAAAATAACAGAATAAAATAATTTTGTCGATTTTGAATTTTATTATTTAAATTGATTTTGATTTTTCTAATTAATGTGATATTATCTAAATATGGAAAATTCGTATTATAGGATAATGGCTCTTGATTATGGAGATGTAAGAATTGGTATAGCTCTTAGTGATGTTACTAGATTTTTAGCGACTGGCTATGAGAATTATACAAGGATTTCTCTTGATAAAGATTGTGAACATATTGCTCAAATTGTTAGAGATAACAATGTTAAAGTAATTGTATTGGGGCTTCCTATTAATATGGATGGTACCAAAGGTGAACGGGCATCGAAAACATATGAATTTGCAGAGTATTTGTCTAAATTTACTGATGCAAAGATTGATTACCTTGATGAACGACTAACATCTGTATCAGCTGAAAAAATCCTAATTTCGGCTGATGTTTCTAGGAAAAAGCGAAAAGAAGTTCTTGATAAATTGTCAGCAACTATCATTTTGCAAGATTACCTAGATGTTCTAAGTAGGAAAAATTAATGTATTTTAAGGAGAAGATGAAATGGCAGAAGAATTTTTATCACCAATTGATATGTTATTAGATGAAAACAACACTGATAATATCAAATTATTTAATGAAGATAATCAAGAAGTTGAATTTGAACAAATTGCACTTGTTCCTATTAATGAGAAGACTTATGCAATCTTGAAACCTGCTAATGAAATGGAAGGTATCGGAGACAACGAAGCATTGGTATTTGTTATTGAAGAAATTGATGACGAAGAATGTTTGGTTATTGTTGAAGATGATGAGATTGTTGACAAAGTATTTGAAGATTACTACAAAATGCTTAAAGAAGAAGGCATTGATGTAGACGCAGTTGAAACTACTACTGAAACAACTGAAGAATAATAAATTAACACCTTTTTTCTATTTACTTAGAAATTGGGTGTTTTTTTGTAAAAAATTATTGTTTTAAGGGAAAAATATTAAAAAAATTATTGATTTATTTTTTATCTTGTGATATTATTTATTTGTTGAAAAATTACGCACTGAGTATATTTTATGTGATTTATACTAAAAATTTTAATGGTTAAAATTGCATAAAACGGTAAATTTTCCTTAAATTTACTGATTTGATAACTGTTGGCTAATTGCTAGTTATTGGAGTTTTAAAATACTTGGGAGGAAAAAACAAGGAGGAAAATATGTCAGTAATTTCAATGAAACAATTGCTTGAAGCAGGTGTTCATTTCGGTCATCAAACTAGAAAATGGAACCCTAAAATGGGCAAATATATCTTTAATGCTAGGAATGATATTCATATTATCAACCTAGAAGATACTGTCGTTCTTATCGACAAGGCTTATGACTACATTAAGGAAATGGCTAGTCAAGGTAAAACAATCCTATTCGTAGGAACTAAAAAACAAGCTCAAAAGGCTATCGAAGACGAAGCTAAGAGATGTGGTATGTACTATATTAATTCTCGTTGGCTAGGTGGTACTCTTACTAACTTCAAAACTATCAGAAGTAGAATTGAGAGACTAAACAAATTAAATAACATGGAGAAAGTTGGTGAATTTAATCTTCTTCCTAAGAAAGAAGTTATTAAATTAAAAGCTGAAAGAGACAAACTAGAAAAGAACCTTGGTGGTATTAAGGAAATGACTAAACTTCCAGATGTTCTATTTGTAGTTGATACTAAGAAAGAGCATATCGCTGTTAAAGAAGCAAAAACTCTTAATATCCCAGTTGTAGCTTTGCTTGATACAAACTGTGATCCAGAACCAATTGATTATGTAATTCCTGGTAATGATGATGCTATTAGAGCAGTTTCTCTTATTGCTGGTGCTATGGCAAATGCTGTTATTGAAGCTAAAGAAGGTGTTGCTCCTGCGACTGAAGAAGCTACACAAGAAGTAGAAAACACAGAAACAGCTGTTGAAACTCAAGAAGAAGTTGTAACTGAAGAAGTTAAAACTGAAGAATAATAATATTGTATAAATGAAGGAGTGAAAAATTATGTTTACAAATGAAGATATTGTAAAACTAAGAAAAAGAACCAATGCTGGTATGATGGACTGTAAAAATGCTCTAACAGCTACTGATGGCGATCTAGATAAAGCTACAGAATGGTTAAGAGAAAAAGGTATTGCTAAAGCTGCTAAGAAAGCAGATAGAATTGCTGCTGAAGGTCTTGTTTATTCATATATCCATATGGGTGGAAAGATTGGTGTTTTAGAAGAAATCAACTGTGAAACAGACTTCGTTGCTAGAAGTGAAGGATTTGTAGCACTATGTAAAGATATTGCTCTTCATATCGCTGCTGCTAAACCATTGTATGTAACAAGAGATGAAGTTCCTACAGATGTTCTAAACCATGAAAAAGAAATTCTTAGAAGTCAAGCATTAAATGAAGGAAAACCTGAAGCAATCGTTGATAAAATGATTGAAGGAAGAGTTAAGAAATTCTATGAAGAAGTTTGCCTTCTTGATCAACCTTTTGTTAAAGACCCTTCAAAAACTATTAACGATTTAGTTAATGAAGCTATTCTTACAATTGGTGAAAAGATTTCTATTAGAAGATTTACTCGTTATGAAATGGGTGAAGGTCTAGAAAAGAGAAAAGATAATTTCGCTGATGAAGTTATGTCTCAAATGAAATAATTAATTAAAAGTTCCTAAGTGATTAGGAACTTTTTTTAATATTTATAATTAAATATTAATTAAAGACGTTTTTTTATTTGCTTTGATGCTTCATTTTATAGTAAAATATTTGTGATTAAAATTAAGGTGGTAGAGTATGTATACTGAAGAGGTAGAATTATTTTTAGAAGAATATAAAGATAGTTTGAATAAAGCAAAAGACCATTATTCAAATGAACTTTTACAAATTAGAGCGGGAAGAGCTAATCCTAAACTTATTGAGAAAATTACAGTTGATTATTATGGTACAATGACACCAATTAGTCAAATGGCTACTATTTCTGTTCCTGAAGCAAGAATGATACTTGTAAGTTTATGGGATATTTCTATGTTAAAAGCAGTTTCTAAAGCAATTGAAAGTGCAAACTTAGGTTTAAATCCTAGTGATGACGGAAGAGTTATTAGACTTATTTTCCCACAACTTACTGAAGAAAGAAGAAAAGAACTTGTTAAAGAAATGAACAAGTATACAGAGAATGCTAAAGTTGTTTGCAGAAATGCAAGACGTGATGTTTTGGATGAATTTAAGAAAATGAAGAAAGATAGTGTTATTACTGAAGATGATATGGCTAGACTTGAAAAAGATGTTCAAAAACTTCTTGATGACATGATTGCTGATATTGATAAAATGTCATCAAATAAAGAAAAAGAAATCATGGAAGTTTAAGTTTTACTTAAATGACTATAATATTACTAATTTAGATAAAGTGGGTAACCAATGAAAAAAAGAATTATTACTGGAAGTTTAATACTAATTGTTGAAGCATTATTCATTCTTTCTAGGCTTTATACTGCTTATGCATTTGATATGTTTGTAGGACTACTTGCAATAGTAGGTAGTGTAGAAGTATGTAGGGTAATGGAGAGAAAAAGATTATTTGTAAATATACCTATTGTTAGTTGTTTTACGGCTGTTATTTATGTTGCGTTGTTGCTTGGCATAAAACAAGATAGAGATTGGCATTTTTATTTGCTATATTTTATAATCGCTATCCTTGCTCTTTTTGTTATTAATTTTCTTATTGCCGTTATTTTTAAAGGTCCTACCGAAAGAGAAAGAGATAGATACGGCGTTAGGGTGTCAAATGCAAAATATGGGCTTCAAAGGGGAATGAATTCATCTTTTGTTATGGTGTATCCGGCAATCTTATTTGCTAGTATGTTTGTAATTAGCCATTTCTTTGAGTTCTATTTTGTTAATAGTTGGAATTTTGCAAACACCAACTTAATTGTTGTATTTTTCTTAGTTTTGTTATTTATTGTAACTATTTTTACAGATACATTTGCTCTTGTTTTTGGAATGCTTATTGGGGGACCTAAACTTTGTCCAAGAATTAGCCCCAAAAAAACAATTAGCGGTGCTGTTGGTGGGTTTGTATTTGGAACACTTGGTGGTCTTTTGACATATTTCCTATTCTCATTTAATAAAGTATTTAAAGAAGGAATTTCTTTATTTGGAATTAAATGGTGGAATATTTTAATCGTATCGCTTATTTGTGCAATTGTTTGTCAAGTTGGCGATTTGATTGCTAGTGCTTTAAAAAGAAGTGCAAGAGTGAAAGATTATGGAACAATCTTCCCTGGTCATGGCGGTGTTATGGATAGGGTTGATGGACTTGTTTGTAATAGTTTAGTTGTAGCAATAAGTATGTTTATTATAATGTAATGGAGAAATAATGATAGTTTTATATGTGTTTTTAGCAATACTTATACTTATGTTTATGATAATGATACATGAATTTGGTCATTATCTTGCTGGTAAATTGCTTAAATTTAAAATTGAAGAATTTTCTATAGGTTTTGGTAAAGCTCTCTTTTCTAAAACCATGAAAAGTGGTGAAGTATTTAGTATTAGACTTATTCCGCTTGGTGGATATTGTGCGTTTAAGGGTGAAGACGAAGATGAAGATGAAGACGGAAAACCTGACCCCGATTGTTTCAATAACTTCGCTTGTTGGAAAAGAATAATTGTTCTTATTAGCGGTGCGCTATTTAATTTACTTTCAGGTTTTATTTTTACCTTTGTTTTACTTCTAACTCTTGGTACTGGAAATGTTAAAATTACTGGTTTTAGAGATGATTGTATCAATAAGGACAAATTGGCTGTTAATGATATAATTATAGAAGTAGATGGAGTGGAGCCAACATTTTTAAATGGTGGTATTAATGGGCTTTTGGCAAGTAGAGAAGTTGGCGAAGATATTGTTCTTAAAATTGATAGAAATGGTGAAATTCTTGATGTAGTAGTTCAAAAATATGAAACTCAAGTAGAAAATGACAAAGGCGAAATGGTTGATACTGAACTTATTGGTATAACTAATCCTGCTTATGTTCCATGTTCATTTGGAAAGTCGCTAGTTCAGGCAGTTCCATATACATTTAAGATTGCTTGGGAGTGTCTAAGAATACTAGGCGGATTATTCACGGGAACAGTTGGTGTTAACAACCTAGGTGGTCCAGTAACTACTGTTAAAACAATTGCTGTATCTGCACAGGCAAATATGTCAAGCTTAATACTATTATTCCCGCTTATAGCAGTAAATTTGGCTGTATTTAATATATTGCCAATTCCAGCACTTGATGGAGCAAGAGTTCTATTTGTTGCGATTGAGTGGATAATGAAAAAGCCAGTTTCTAGAGAGTTGGAAGCGCAAATTCATAATATAGGACTGATGGTATTATTTTCACTAGTTGTGGTTATTGATATACTGCAAATATTTGTATTCTAAAGAAGGAATGTATGAAATTACTTGAATATATTAACAATAAAACTGATAATGCTTACAAGGATTATAAACTTGTAAGTGTTATTTTTGATGAGACAAATTTAGAATGTGTTTTTAAATTTTTGTATAAGAATGAAATTACAGATGAAGATAAAAATAAATTACATGATTTAGTGTCTGAGTATATAAATCAAGAGCATATAAAAATTATTATTAAATGCAAAAAGGCGTATCTTGATGAAGATTTGGTTAACGATGTTATATATAATTTTATCTTTAGAAATTATACGAGTGTAACTACTGATTTTAAAAAAGAGTGTTTGTCTACTAAAATTGAAAGTGGTGAAATTTATACTACTATTACTTGTAATAAATTCCAATATAATTATTTGTCGTCTGATAATGTAAAAAAAGAAATTTGCGATTATGCTAGTAATTTCTTTTTTGAAGATTTTTATATTGATTTTTCACTAATTGATGGTGAAGTTTCAATTGAAGAAATTGATGAAGTGATGATATCAAATTTGTATTCACAAGATGATGGAAAAGAATATAAATATGCTAAAGTTTCAAACATTGAAAAGTATATTGGAGAAGTTAATGGTTGTCCGCTTGAAATGAGTGGACTTGATACTGCTATGCAAAATGTTGAAATTGCCGGAACTATTAAGTTTTTTCAACAAAGAAGTTTTGAAAGCAAACGAAAAGACAAAGACGGTAATGCTATTGAAAGAATTTATTTTTCATTTACTCTTGCAAGTAAGAGTGGTAGGATGAATTGTGTGTTATTCCCACTTAAAGCTGATATGGTGAAAGCATTTAACTTAAAAGATGATATTGATGTGCTTTTGCATGGAGATATAGAAGAATTTAATGGAAGAATTAACTTCAAAGTTAAAGGTGTTGCTTTTTGTAAAATTGAAGAAGATGTTCAAGTAGAAGAAAATATCAATATAATTACTGAGCCTAATGAAAAATACGTATTTGTAAAACCAGAGCAATATGTTGAAATTTCTCAAGATAATTTGTTTGATATTAAACAAGAAGATAGTGAATATTTGCTTAATAATGATGTTGTGGTATTTGATATTGAAACTACAGGTCTTGAAGCTACACGTTGTGAAATAATTGAAATTGGTGCCGTTAAAATTCACAAGGGTAAAATTACTGAGACGTTTGAAACACTTATAAAACCTGTTGGCGAAATTCCTGATGAAATTATTGATTTGACTGGTATTACTCCTAGTATGGTTGTAAATTCACCATCATTTAAACAAGTTATTCCTGACTTTTTTAAATTCTGTTATGGGACAGTTATAATGGCATATAATATTGATTTTGATTATAAGTTTATTTCAGTGCATAGTAAGAAGTGTGGGTATGAGTTTAATATGAAGCAAGTTGATGTATTGTATCTTGCTAGAGCATTTGTACCGGGACTTAAAAATTTTAAACTTGGGACGGTATGTAAAAAACTTGGTGTATCGCTTGAAAATGCACATAGGGCAGTACATGATGCGATGGCTACTGCAGAAGTTGTTATCAAACTTGGTCGAAATCTTGATAAAATGTAAAAAATATTTAAAAAAGTCTTGATTTTCGTGGTTTTGTATGATAATATAATATTAGTTAATACTAGATTATAGAGTGGACTTGAAAAAGTTCACTCTTAAATTTTGTAGATGGTTAAGGAGAAAATAATGGCTGATAGGATTGTTGATAGAGCAACCCCGATAATTAAACCAATTGTCGAAGAGTTGGGATATGTCTTTGTTGATTTGGAATATAAAAAAGATGTGTCTGGTTATGTTCTTGCTCTTACTATTGATAAAGAACAAGGTGTTAATATAGACGATTGTGAGAGAGTTTCTAGGGCTTTAGATGAGCCACTTGATGATTTAGATGTTACTGATGGTAAACCTTATAATTTTAATGTTTCATCGTATGGTTTAGACAGACAATTCAAAACTGATTATGATTTTAATAAACATTTAAACAAACTTGTAGATATTAAATTCTATGCTCCATTTAAAGGTATGAAAAACTTAACTGCTAAACTAATTGACTTTGATAATTCAAAAATAATTGTTGAATACAACAATGAAAATATTGATATTGAAAGAAAGATTATTGCACGTATTTGTGCTAACATTGTTTTTTAGGAGGAATATAAATGATTAATAAAGATTTTTTTCAAGCATTAAAAGATTTAGAAGAACAAAAGGGAATTGACCAACAATATTTTATCGACGCTCTTGAGTCTGCATTGACTAGTGCGTATAAGAAAAATTTTGGTGAAGCAAAAAGTGCTTTTGTTAAGTTAAATCCGGAGAAGAATACTATTAAAATTTATTCATATAAAACTGTTGTTGCTGAAGTTCTTGATAGCGACAAGGAAATTAGTCTAGTTGAAGCAAGACTTATAAAGAAAAGTTATAAAATTGGTGACTTAGTTCAACAAGAAGAAACTCCAAAGAATTTTGGAAGAATAGCCGCTCAAACAGCAAAGCAAGTTGTTATGCAAAGACTTAGAGAAGCTGAAAGAAGCAAAGTAATGGACGAAGTTAATACAAAACAAGATGAACTTGTTACGGGTATTGTTAGAAGAATTGAAGGTGACAATGTTTATGTTGATTTAGGTATGACACAAGTTGAAGGAGTGCTTTCTGCTAGAGACCAAATTCCTGGTGAGAAATATAAAATCAATGACAGAATTAAAGTTGTTGTAAAAACAATTAAAGAAGGTTTCTCTTCAACATATCTACAACTTTCTAGAAGTAGTGCAAGTTTTGTAAGAAAATTATTTGAACTTGAAGTTCCAGAAATTGCTAGTGGTGAAATTGTAATTAAAAATATCGTTAGAGAAGCTGGATATAGAACAAAGATGTCTGTATATAGTAGTAATAAAACTCTTGATTGCATTGGTGCGTGTGTTGGTAACAAAGGAATGAGAGTTAATGAAATAGTTAATGAATTAAATGGCGAAAAGATTGATATTGTTCCATATAGTGAAATTCCAGATGAGTATATTGTATCAGCTTTAAGTCCAGCTACTGTATTATACATTCATACAAATGTTGAAGATAAAACTTCACTTGCAGTTGTTCCAGATGATAAACTAAGTTTGGCTATTGGTAAGTCAGGTCAAAATGTTAGACTTGCAGCTAGACTTACTGGTTGGAAAATTGATGTTAAAGCAAAAAGTGCTGTTCCATCTCTTAACTTAGAAGAAAACACTGAAGCAAATAATTATGATTCTTTATTTGATGATGATGCTTTTGGAGATATAAACTAAGGAGTTTTTATGACAGATAAAAAAGTTCCCTTAAGGATGTGTATTGCTTGCAGAGAAAGTAAAACAAAAGATAATTTATTACGAATTGTTAAAGTAAATGATGAGTATGTTATAAACAACTCGAACAAAGTTTGTGGTAGAAGTTCTTATGTTTGTAAAAACAGTGCTTGTGTTGAAAAGGTAATAAAAAATAAATTACTTCATAAAACCTTTAAGCAAAATATAGATAATTCTCTATATGATGCACTAAGGGAGAGTTTAAATGACTAAACTTGAAAGTTATATTGGATTTGCAATAAAATCGGGTTCTGCTATATTTGGCTCGGATAAATTATTTGAAGGTAAAAAACTCCCTAAAATAGTTTTGATTTGTTCTAGTCAAAATGAAAAGGTGTCGTCTAAAGTTCAGAAATTTTGTGAGAGTAATAAAATAGAATGTGTTAAATTAGATGTTTTGCTTTCCGATTTGGTAAAAAGAGAAAATTGTAAAGTTATTGGCATTATAGATGAAAATCTATCAAAGGCTATTAGGAATGAATTGAAAAGTGGTAATTAAATAAACTTTTGAAAATTTGAGAGGTTGTATTGGGAAATCAAGAAAAAAATAAGAATGCAGTTTCAGTTGAAAATTTAAGAATGGTTGGTGCTATACTTAGTGGTAATGAACTTAGTGCTATTGTTCAAGGTATTGCAAAATCAAGAAATGCTCTTGATGTTTTTTGCAAGAAATTGAAAGAATATGAACAGAAGTTGAAAACTGCTAAAGTGGTAGAAAGTAAACCTGTTGTTGCTGAAGTAAAACCAAAGCCAGTTGAGAATGTTCAGACTGCAAATACTACAAATAAAGAAGTACAATTCAATAAAGTATCTAAGGATAACAAGCCTAAGGATAGTAAAGCTTTTTCAAAAGATAGACCACAACAACAAAATAAAGATGGTAAAACTTTTGAAAAGAAGCCTTTTGTTCCTAGAGATAATAATGGATACAAGCCTAAGCCTACAAAACCAGAAATTATTGATGTTGTAACTAAGCCTGATAGAAATTTTGGAAATAAAAACAAAACTAAGACTTTTGATACTGAAAAGAAAGAACTTAGTAAGAAAACCAAAATGAAAATGGGTTATATTGACGTTGATGACAACTATCTTGATGAAGAAAGAATGGGCAGAGTTAGAACTAAAGTAAAGAAAGCAAATAAACCTGCAGTAGTTGTTGAAAAAACTGTAATTGATAGAGCTGTAATTGATACAGATAATCTAACTGTAAAAATTCTTTCAGAAAAAATTGGTAAACCTGCTGTAGATATTATTAAAAAATTTATGATGCTAGGTATGATGCCTAATATAAATTCTGTTATTGATTATGCTACTGCTGAACTTGTTGCTACAGAATTTGGTGTAACACTAGAGAAAAAAGTTGGCAAAAACTTTGAAGAACAATTACAAGAAATGTTTGAAAATCAATCAAATAATACTGAAGTTAGACCACCAGTTGTAACTGTTATGGGTCACGTTGACCATGGTAAAACTTCACTTCTTGATGCTATTAGAAATACCCATGTTATTGAAGGAGAAGCGGGTGGTATTACCCAACATATTGGTGCCTATACTGTTGAGTGTAAAGGTAATTCAATTACATTTATTGATACTCCTGGACACGCTGCATTTACCGCTATCAGAGCAAGGGGTGCTAAACTTACTGACGTAGCAGTTTTAGTAGTAGCTGCTGATGATGGTGTAATGCCACAAACAGTTGAAGCTATTAATCATATAAAAGATGCAAAAGTTCCTATGATTGTAGCAATTAATAAAATTGATAAGCCTGAAGCCAATATTGAGAGAATTAAGCAACAATTAACAGAATATGATGTTCTTCCTGAAGAATGGGGTGGAGATGCTATTTGCGTTCCAATTTCAGCTAAACAAAATCTTCATATTGATAAACTTCTTGAGTCAATTTTACTTGTTGCTGAAATGCAAGAATTAAAGGCCGATAGCAAACAAGATGCTAGCGGTACTGTAATTGAAAGTAAGGTTGATAAAGGTAGGGGTATTGTTGCTACTGTTCTTATTAAGAATGGAACACTTAAAGTTGGTGACTTTGTTGTAAGTGGTGTAGCTTCTGGTAGAATTAGAGCTATGATGGATTACAAGGGTAATGCGGTTAAAGAAGCTGGGCCTAGTATGCCTGTATCAGTTCTTGGATTTAATGCAGTTCCAGATGCTGGTGATATGGTTTATGTAGTTGATGAGAAAATGGCTAGAAATATAGTTGAAGAACGAACTGCTAAACTTCAAATGCAAAAAATTGAGCAAAATAATGGTATTACTCTTGAAGATTTCTTGCAACAATCTGCTGACAGTGAACAGAAAGTATTGAAATTAATTATAAAAGCTGACGTTAAGGGTTCTGCTGAAGCTTTGAGAATGACTTTAGAAAAAATTCATAATGAAGAAGCTAAAGTTCAAGTTATTCATTCTGCAGTTGGTGGAATTAATGAAAGCGATGTAATTCTTGCTAATGCTAGTAAGGCAATTCTTATTGGTTTTGATGTTAAGCCAGAAGCTAAAGCAAAACAATTAGCAGAAAAGAATAAGATTGACATTAAACTATATAAAGTTATTTATGATGCAGTTGATGATATTACTAATATTATAAATGGAATGCTTACTCCTAAGTATGAAGAAGTTGTTACTGGTCACGCTGAAGTTAGACAAATATTTAAAATTTCAAGTCTTGGTAATATTGCTGGTAGTTATGTTCAAGATGGTGTTATCAATAGAGATAGCAAAATTAGAGTTATGAGAAATGGTCAATTGATTGTTGATACTGCAATTGATACATTACAACACATGAAAGATCAAGTTAAGTCTGTTAAACTTGGATATGAATGCGGTATTAAGTTAAAAGGCTTTAATGATATTGAAATTGGTGACATTTTGGAAGCTTATACATTTCAATAAGGAGTAAATTATGAGTGAAAGAATTCTTAGAATAAATAGCGAAATTCAAAAAGCAATTAGTCATATTATTGCTAATGAAATTAAAAATCCACTTATAAAAGGCTTTATAACGGTAACTAAAGTTAGTACAACTAACGACCTTGACCAATGTAAAGTATACTTATCAATTTTTGAAGAAGAAACTAGAGAAGAAGTATTTAATCAAATTAAGCATTCTGCTGGATTTATTAGACGTGAACTTGCACGTGCTGTTGACTTGAGAAAAGTACCTTTCCTTACTTTCTATCTTGATGATAGTTATGCTTATGGTCAAAAAATTGATGAAGCTATAAATAAAATTAATGAAGATAGAAATAATTAATTTAAGATTGAATATGAAATTCATATTCAATCTTTTTTTGTTAGCAGAATATAATTTTTTTTGCTATAATTAAATTAGTATTTTTATATACTAATGGGAATTTATTATGATTGGATTTTTAAATATATATAAACCATCTGGCATGACGAGTACTGCGGTGGTATCTAAAATAAAAAAACAATTTAATATAAAAAAAATTGGACATATGGGAACTCTTGACCCACTTGCTTGTGGTATTTTACCTATTGCTATTGGTAAGGCTACTAGGCTTTTTGATTACTCGCTAAATAAAGTTAAGAGATATAATGTTGTATATGAGTTTGGTTATCTTACTGATACAAACGATAGTGAAGGTCAAGTAGTTGAAAGAACTTCGCAAATTCCAACAATTGAAGAAATTGAAAATACAATTAAATCGTTTGTTGGTAAATCAATGCAAATTCCACCTAAATTTTCGGCTAATCATGTTGATGGGAAAAGGGCTTATGATTTGGCACGAAGTGGTGTTGAATTTGAACTTAAAGCAAAGCCTATCGAAATATTTGAATTTAAGTTACTTGAGAAAATTAATGACGCTTCATTTAAATTTACTATTGTTTGTAGTTCGGGAACTTATATTAGAAGTGTTGGTAGAGATTTGGCTGAGAAATTAAATTCACTATGTACAATGACAAGTTTAGAAAGAAGTGAAAATGGATATTTCACACTTTCAAATTCTGTTGCTCTTGATAAATTACTGGGTAGTAGTTTAGAAGATTATTTAATTTCACCTATACAAGTTTTTTCTAATTTTGATATAATCAAAATTAACGATATTCAAACTAAAAATTTAGTTGATGGGAAGAAGCTAAATCAAAATGTGGAAAAATCATCGTTTGTTGTAAATGGTGACAAGATTATAGGGGTTGTTAAACCTAATAGTTTTTTAAAGTTAGATACTTATTTGGGAGATTAATATGATTAAATTTGGACCTGCGGGAAACTGTAAGACTTTCTATGATGATGGTTATAAAAGAACAATTGAAGCACCAAAGTGGTTATATGAAAAGGGGCTTACTGCATATGAGTATTCTTTTGGAAAAGGATTTACTTTGCCAGATAATACTGCTGTAGCTATTGGTGAAGAAATGAAAAAATATGGTATATCTATATCTATTCATGCACCATATTATATAAACTTTGCAACTCCAACTGAAGAAATGGCTGAAAAGAGTTATAATTATGTTTTGGAAAGTTTGAGAAAGTTAAGGCTTGTTGGTGGGAATAGACTGGTTGTTCATCCAGCATCACAAGGTAAAATGGATAGAACTGAAGCATTAGAACTTTGTAAGAAAAGACTTCATAGATTAAAAGACCTTATCATTGAGAATGGTTATGATGATATGTATATTTGTCTTGAAACTATGGGAAAGTCTGCTCAAATTGGTACATATGAAGAAATTTTAGATTTTTGTACTATTTATGATAAATTTATTCCAACTTTTGATTTTGGTCATATAAATGCTTTAACTCAAGGCTCTTTAAAGACAAAAGATGATTATAAGAAAATAATTGATAGAAGTATTGAAGTAATAGGTATTGATAGAACTAAAATTGCTCATATTCATTTTAGTAAGATTGAATATTCTCAAAAAGGTGAAGTTAAACATTTAACATTAGAAGATAATATCTATGGCCCTGATTTTGAGCCACTTGCTGAGATTTTAAAAGAATATAATATGGATAATGTTGTTATTTGTGAATCGAAAGAATATCAAGGAAGAGATGCTGAAATACTTAAAAATATTTATAATGGTGTTTAAAAACTAGGTAAATTGTTAAATAATGTAATTTTATAAAGTATATAGATAATTAAGTCTATATACTTTTTTGTTTTTTAAATATTTATAAAAAGTAAAAAATATATTACAAAAAAAGGAGATATTATGTTAGAGAATATTCTTCCGCAAAGGATATCTGATTGTATAAATGGCATACCATATAATTCTATTTGTGAACTACGATTAAGGGTTGATGAAGATACAATTATTAATATTCAAGGTGAGAATTTTTACCTTAATAATAATAGTTTTTCTAAAAATAAAATTGATAATATAAAAATTTCTCGTGCTGAAATTCAAGGTATTTTATCTAGAATTAGTAATAATTCGCTTTATACTATCAACGACCAATTAATTGAAGGATATGCAACGATAGATGGGGGCATCAGGGTGGGTGTTTGTGGCGATGTTGTTGTAGTAAATGGCGAAGTAAAAACAATTAAAAATATATCTTCACTTAATTTTAGATTTCCGCATTTTGTTAAAAATTGTAGTCTTTCAATTTATCCTTATATAGTAAATAATGGAGTTATAAAAAACACTCTTATTATATCTCCGCCAGGTGCGG
The DNA here is from genome assembly GCA_015055815.1 of Clostridiales bacterium. Lineage (GTDB taxonomy): Bacteria > Bacillota > Clostridia > Christensenellales > UBA1242 > UBA11490. The sequence goes on along the minus strand of SVHM01000001.1, from coordinate 114,669 downwards.
GTAAAACTACATATTTAAGAGATTTGATATATCAAATGTCAGTAAGGGAAAATTTGCTTAATATATTAGTAATTGATGAACGTAATGAAATATGTTCTATTTATAATGGTCATGATTATATTAAACTTTCGCAAGTTGACGTGTACTCTAATTGTACAAAAAAATTTGCATTTAATAATGGTATTAGAAGTATGAAACCGGACGTGATATTTACTGATGAAATTAATTTATCAAAAGATATTGAAGACATAGAAAATGCTCTATCTAGTGGAGTTAAAGTAATTTCTACTATTCATGCAAGTAATATATACGACTTAAAAAACAAACCATTATTTAGACGAGTGCTTGAAAGTAAGATGTTTGATAGGTTTGTTGTGTTGTCAAACAGTGATGGTGTTGGTACTGTTGATGGAATTTATAATGAAAATCTAAAATTTATAGGTGTTTAATGAAACTTTTTTTACTACTGCTGATGCTTGTGTTTTTTATTTTAATAGGTGTTTGTGTTTATAAATTTTATAGTGTTAGGCATAGTCTTTATGCTGATATGGTTTATATTTGTAAAAGTTTAAAAAATAATATTTCTTTTAGTAAAGACAATATAAAAGAGATATTAAATTCTAACATTATAAATTTAAAATTTACAACAAGAAAAATATTAAATAGTTTAGATAGTTCTAATATTTTTCTAAAAAATGATGATAGGGAAATTATAGATAAGTTTTTTTCAAGTCTTGGTAAGGGTAATGTTGACTATGAAATTAATAACATCACTTATCATGAAAACAACTTTGAAAATTTAAAAGAGCAAGCATTATTTGATTTAAAAAATAAAGGCTTACTTTATATGAAGTTAATTATAATTTTAGGTTTAGTATTTTTTATATTGTTGATTTAAAGGGTGATATGGATATTGATATTATTTTCAAGATTGCTGCAATAGGTATATTAACTGCAGTTATTAATCAAATATTAAAGCTTTCTGGCAAAGATGAAGTTGCTACTTTTGTAACGCTTGCAGGAATAATTGTTGTGTTATTTTCAATTGTCAATATGATTAGCGAATTGTTTACAACTGTAAAAACTTTATTTGCGTTATAGCGAGTGTTTATGGAGCTAATAAAGGTTGTTTTTATTGGAATAGTTGTAAGTGTTGTATCGGTAATCCTTAAGCAAATAAAACCCGAATATTCGCTTTTTGCAATAATTATTGGTGGTATTATTATACTTGTTTATATAATTAATAGTTTCACTAATATTTTTAGTTTTTTTTCTGAAGTTGTAAATAAAACTGGAATTGATGGAAATCTTTTTAAAATATTATTAAAAATTATAGGCATAGGATATTTAGTTGAATTTTCGGTGGGTATTTGTAATGATAGTGGACATTCGTCAATTGGTGATAAAGTCGCATTAGCTGGCAAAATTCTCATTTTTATTGTAAGTATGCCGATAGTTGCAAATTTATTTAATATAATTTTGGAATTGTTATGAAAAAGAAGTTTTTAATAAAGAATAGAAAATTTTCATACAAAATGATTATTGTTTTGATTTTGTTTTTGTTTGCGCTAGTATTTTCTTTTGATTGTGGCTATGTGAGTGCAAATGAAAATGATTTTACGCATGAATTGTATTCTGGTGCTATTGATGTAGTTGATATTATAGATTTTAGTGAACTTGATGAAGTGGTTGCTGATATTGATAATTATGAACTTTTTGAAAATTTATCTGTGAGAGAAAAAATTGAAAAACTTTTAAGCGGTGATTTTGAGCTAGATTACTCAAATGTTATTTCTGTGATACTATCTATATTATTTAAGAATATTCGTAACATATTGCCACTTATTTTTGCTATAATTGGAATTTCTATGCTTACTTCAATGGTATTAAATTTTCAAACTGATAACCAAAAATCTGATATTGTATATTTTATATGTTTCTCTTTATTGGTTACCATTGTTATTGTTGCATTTAAGGGCATACTGGAAACTACTAGCACTATTTTAAATTCTATACATACACAAATGGGGATTGTTTTTCCAATTTTAATAACGTTACTTGCGTCAATTGGCTCAATGTCTGCCATTTCAATTTATAATCCGCTTGTTGCTATTCTAACAAATGGCGTTAATTTGATTTTCTCTAAACTTCTATTTCCAATGTTTATCGTGATACTACTATTTACTATTTTAAATTCTTTAACAGATAATATAAAACTTGATAAGTTTATTTCTTTTTTTACATCTACTTTTAAGTGGGTAATTGGAATTGTTTTTACATTATTTATTGGTTTTTTATCTATTCAGGGGATATCTGCTGGTAAGTTTGATAGTGTAAGCATTAAGGCTACAAAGTTTGCAGTAAAAAGTTATATTCCGATAATTGGGTCGTATATTTCTGATGGGATGGATTTTATAGTTCTAGGGTCAATACTTGTTAAAAATTCAATTGGTCTTATTGGTGTTTTTGTTTTATTTATTTCAATTATTTCGCCAATAATAACAATTGTTATTTTTAAATTAGGTTTACAACTTTCATCGGGGGTAATTGAACTTGCAGGTAATAATAGAATGTCTAGTTTTATATCAAGTTGTAGTAAATTGCTTTTGCTTCCTATAGTTTTAATTTTGGGTGTTGCGTTGATGTATGTAATTACTATTTGTTTAATTATGTGTACAGCTAATATTATATAGTGGTGTTATATGAATAAATGGATTATAAGTATAGTTGGTGTTGTCTTCTTAGGGATATTATTTGATTTAATTTATCCTAATGGTAAGACAAATAAATTATGTAAAAGTGTATTTGGGCTAATAGTTTTATGTGTTATTATTGCTCCAATTATGAATTTTGATTTTGATTTAAATTTTAATGAAAATTCAATTGATGTTGGAACTTACGAAGAAATAAAAGAAAGTAGGGATAATCTATTAATTAAGCAAATTGAAGGTGCGATTTTGGGACTTGGTATTCAAGGTGCTTTTGTCGAATTATCGAGTAATTATGGTATTAATGGGTATGAAATTGAAAATATTTCTATAGATATTTCAAATATAGTTCTATTAGAAAATGTAACGAATATAAATAAATATGAAGTTATAGTAGAAGAAGTAATAAGAATTGCAAATATAGATAGGGAGAAAGTTGTTGTTTATGGATAAAATTATTGAAAATAATATTTCTAAAAATTCTAGAAATAAAGCAAAATTTGATTGGCTTTCAAAACTATCTCCTAAATACATAAAAATTGCTGTTCTTATAATTGTAGTTATAATTTCATTTGTCTTATATTTAAATTTGAGTAGTGAGAAAAATATTCAGAGTGACGAAGTTTCTAGTACTTACATATCTACACTTAAGTATTCTGAAGAAATTGAAAATAAACTTGAGAATATACTTGGAAAAATTGATGGTGCTGGGGATGTGGATGTAATGGTATCACTAGATGGAAGTCCTGAAATGGTTTATGCGACAGATAGCGATAGTAAGACAAGTTCAACTGCAAGTGGAACTACGACTACGACTTCTTCAAATATAATTGTGGTTAATGGTAAGGGTAATTCTGAAGCTATACTTTTAAAAGAAAATTTACCTAAAGTAAAGGGGGTGATTGTTGTTTCTAGCGGTGCGGATAATATTCAGATTAAGCTAGATATACTAAATGCTGTTTCTACGCTTTTAGATATTTCTGTTGATAAAATTAATGTTTTAAAAGGAATTTAAAGGAGAGTATATTATGAAAGAAAAAAAAGAAAAGAAAGTTAAAATCAGAAAAAAGATGTCTAGTAAGGCAAAGAAAGTATTGATTTTAAGTACATTTTGTGCATTGCTTTTGATTACTGGTGGAGTAAATATTTATCTTAATAATGTTGCTTCTACTGAAGCAAATGCAACTATTCAAACTTCAGCAAACTTTTTTAGTAACTATAGAGACGACAGAACTGATACAAGAAATCAAGAAATTTTGTATTTAGATGCAATTATTGCTAGTGAAGCTACAAGTGCAGAAGCAAAGGCTAATGCAGAAGCAGAAAGGCTTAATTTGGTAACTTCAATGGATATGGTAATGACAATTGAAAATCTAATAAAGGCAAAAGGTTTTGATGATGTAGTTGTTTCTACTAGTTCTGGTAATATCAGTGTTATTGTTGAAACTGCAGGTCTTACAAATAATGAAGTTGCTCAAATTGTAGATGTTGTAAAGAATAATTCAAATTATTCTATTGATAACATTAAAATAATTGAAGTATAAAATTAAAAAATATATAAATTATTGTATTTTTTCTAATTGCATAATTTCATTTGTTGTGGTATATTATTAATGTGTAAAAGTTTATTTTAAACATATTCGGGGATTTAATTATGATGTACGATAACAAAAGTAATATTAAAAAACAAGCAAAAGGTAATGTTACATATGGTAGCAATATCGTTCTTTCTGTAATCAATCTTGCAACTAAAGAAATTGCTGGAGTTAGTAGTATTGTTACAAAATTTGGTTCTGTTTTGAAAAGATGGTTTAGTAATAACTACTACGAAGGCGTTAAGATTACGTATAGCAAAAATGCTATGAATATTGATGTATATATTAATGTTTGTTTTGGTTATAATGTTACTGAAGTTGCTTTTAGGGTTCAAGAAAATATTAAAAATAGTTTGTCTGGTATGATAGACATTAAAATCAATAGAATTAATATTCATGTTCTTGGAGTTGAGTTTCCTAAAGATGAATTAATATAAAAATAGCCCTTGAATAACAAGGGTTTATTTCTTTTATTTGGAGTGTTATTATGAGTAGAGTTAAAAGTAGAGAATATGCGTTTAGATTAGTTTTTGAAAAGTTTTTTCATGAGCCTGATGATGAATTTATGTTTAATTTTGATGATTTGACAATTGATGATGGCGATAAGGAATTTGTTAATCACTTGATTGGAACTATTAATACCAACTATGATGAAATTATGCAAATTATTAAGGATAACACCGTTGGTTATGAGTTGGATAGAATTTATAAGGTGGATTTAGCAATTTTAGTACTTGCTGTCTGTGAATTGAAATTTATTAGTGACACGCCAACAAATGTTGTTATTAATGAAGCGGTAGAAATTGCAAAAAAATATTCAACTGATAAAAGTTATAGTTTTGTTAATGGGGTACTTGCTAAAGTAATTAAGTAAAATGCTGGATAGTTATATTTCTGTATCACAACTTAATAATTATATTAGAGATATTTTTAATTCTGAAGTTTTGCTTCAGAATATTTGTGTGTTTGGGGAGATATCTAGTTATAATATTTCTAATGGAATTGCTTACTTTAATTTAAAAGATGAAAATGGTATGCTTCAGTGTGTTTTGTTTGGGGCAAATAATTTTCAAAAGCCCAATATTGGAGATTTAGTTCTTGTAAAGGGTGGAATGAATTATTATGTTAAAGGTGGCAAGCTTTCTTTTAATGCGATATCTATTGAACCTTATGGAAGGGGGCAATTATACGAAAAGTTTTTAAAATTAAAAGAAGATTTGGAAAGTCGTGGATATTTCGCTGAAAGTAGGAAGAAGAAACTTCCCGAAAGGGTAAGAAGAATTGGTGTTGTAACTAGTTCTACTGGTGCAGTTATACGTGATATTATTGATGTTACTACAAGAAGAAATGATACAATTGATATTGTTTTGTATCCAGTAAAAGTTCAGGGTATAGGGGCTGAACATGAAATTTCTTCTGGGATTAGATTTTTTTCAGATTATGAAGATATTGATGTGATTATTGTTGCTAGGGGTGGTGGAAGTATGGAAGACTTGGAACCATTCAATAGTGAAATAGTTGCTAATGCTGTATATGATTGTAAGAAACCTTTAGTTTCGGCAGTTGGACATGAAACCGATTTTACCATTATAGATTTTGTGGCTGATATGCGTGCTCCGACACCGTCAGCTGCTGCTGAAATTGTTGCTTGGGATAAAAGCCTTGAGATAGGTAGAATTAATGGTTATGTTTATAATTTTGAGAAAATTATATCTAATAAACTAAAATTATTGATTAAAGATATTGACTTTTGTTATCAAAAGATAGATAATTTATCTGTAAATAAACTTCATGAATGTTATCGTAGTATTGATGGTAAAATTTCAAAGATTTTTAATTTTGATAAGAAAATTGACAATGCTTTGAATACAATTGAAAAAAATGAGATAAAAATTTCTGGATTAAATCCTAAAAATTTATCAAGCATGGGATATTCAAAAGTTATTAAGAATAGCAAGGTTGTGTCTTTATCTAAGAAGATTAAAAAAGATGACAAATTGATATTATCAATGATTGATGGTGATGTTAATTGTATAGTGGAGTAGTTATGGATTTTGAAGAGAAAATTAAAAAATTACAAGATATATCAGATAGGTTAGAAGACCCTAATCTTAGTATGAGTGATGGTGTAAAACTGTATGAAGAAGGTGTTCTTCTTGCTAAAGAATGCTATAAGCAATTAAATGATATAAAAGGTAAAATAAATATAATAAAACAAGATTTAGAAACTTTTAGAGAAGAAAGTTTTGAATAGGAGAAGATGATGAGATTAACAAATTCGTTTTTTAAGACTTTTAGGGAAGATCCAGCAAATGCAGAAATAAATAGTCATAAGTATCTATTAAAAGCTGGCTTTATAAAACAAATGGGTAATGGTATTTTTACTTATCTTCCAATGGGTCTTAAAGTTTTGGAAAATATAAAGTCTATTATTAGAGAAGAAATGAATAATGCGGGTGCTATTGAACTTCAGATGCCTATACTTCTTCCACAAGAAATATATGCTAATAGGCTTAATACATTTGGAAACACAATGTACAAATTAAATGATAGTACAGGTAAAGATTATTGTTTGGGTCCAACTCATGAAGAGCCTTTTACATATTTAGTAAAAGAAAGTATTAAAAGTTATAAGCAATTGCCACTTACTCTATATCAAATTCAAAATAAATATAGAGATGAGATTAGGGCAAGGTTTGGTCTACAAAGAGCAAAAGAATTTATAATGAAAGATGCATATTCTTTTGATACTACTACTGAAGGTTTAGATAAATCTTTTGACAAAGTAAAAAATGCTTATATGAACATTTTTTCTAGACTTGGTCTTGATTTTGTTCCTGTTGAAGCAGATAATGGTGTTATGGGTGGTTCTGACTCAATTGAATTCATGGTTAAGGCGGATATTGGCGAAGATGAGCTAATTGTTTGTGATTGTGGATATGGTGCTAATACAGAAAAAGCAGAATGCTTACATATGCAAATGGATACTTCTGTAGTTGAAAAGGGTGCTATTGAACTTGTAAACACACCAAATGTTAAAACTATTGAAGATGTTGCTAACTTCTTACAGGTTGGTATGGATAGGCTTGTAAAAGCGGTTGTTTATAAGACTGAAAAGGGTTTGGCTATAGCTTTGGTTAATGGACTTAGAGAAGTTGAAGAAGTAAAGTTAAAAAATAATCTTGGTGTACTAAATCTTGAAATGGCTACACAAGAAGATATTGCCGAGATCGGTTCAGTTGCTGGTTTTGTTGGTGCTACAAAACAACTTAAAGATGTAATAGTTGTTGCAGATAATGATATTCAAAATATGACTAATTTTGTAATTGGTGGTAATAAAGAAGATTGTCATTATATCAATGCTAATATTGAAGATTTAAAAATTACTTATTTTGCTGATATTAAAAGGGCAATTGCTGGTGATAAGTGTCCAAGATGTGGTGGTATTGTTAGAACTGTTAGGGGTATTGAAGTTGGGCATATCTTTAAATTGGGTACAAGATATACAAAAGCACTTGAATGTAAGTTCTTGGATGAACAAGGTAAAGAGCAATATATGATCATGGGTTGCTATGGTATTGGTATTTCAAGAACTCTTAGTGCATTGGTTGAACAAAACTGTGATGAAAAGGGAATGGTTTGGCCTGAAGTTGTAGCTCCATATAAGATTGAAATTGTTGTTGCTAATATGAAAGATGAAACACAAAGAAATCTTGCTGATAAAATATATTCAGAGTTGAATATTAATGATAGTGTGTTGCTAGATGATAGAAGTGAAACAATTGGTGTTAAATTAAATGACGCTGAACTTGTAGGTATTCCTTATATAATTATAGTGGGTAGGGGTGCTAAAGATGGTATTGTTGAAGTTATTAAAAGGTCAACTTTAGAGAAAATTGAAGTTCCTGCTGAAGAATTTATTTCAAATTATGAAGAAATGCTTAAGAGTAATTTGTTTAATAAATTTATAAACAATTAATATATTATAAAAATCATTTTAAGAAGTGAACATTGTTGTTTGCTTCTTTTTTGTTTGTTGTGAAGTTTGGGTGATTGATATTGCATTAATTTAATTTTTAAATTGAATTTAATTAATTTTATCTAAATAAAAATTTTTTTAAATATAAAATAAATATGCAAAAATTATGCATAAATTTGGGTTTGTGGCTAATTTATGTTCGAAAAACACATAAATAATGGCTAAAAATAGCCATTATACATAATTTTGCATAATTATACATTACCAACAACGCTTATACATTGTTGTGAATTTTTATGAAAAAAAATATGAATAAATATTCAAAAACCCCTTGCATATTCATTAAACTTGGTGTATAATTATTGCAATCACATATAAAGTGATAACAGATAATTGTTGGTGGAGCAATTATCTGACAAATTAATTACAGTTTATGAGGTGGATAATGGCTCGTAATTCAAGGCAATCTAAGATATTAGAACTTATTTCGTTGCAAGAGATTGAAACACAAGAAGAACTAGTATCAGCATTAAGAGATGCAAATTTTGATGTTACACAAGCAACTATTAGTAGAGATATTAAAGAGTTGGGACTTATTAAAATCTTAACTGATAGTAAAAAGTACAAGTATGCAGTAGTTAATTCTACAACACAAGCTTTATCAAATAAATGCTTAAACATATTTAAAGAATGTGTTATATCTATTAAAAACGCATCAAATTTAACTGTAGTCAAAGCAATTAAGGGGACTGCTGGCATGGTTAGTAGTTTGATTGACCAATTATCACTATCGCAAATTTTAGGCTGTACATATGGGGATGATACAGTTTTAATAGTATCTAGCGATAATGATGATGCTTATTTTGTTAAGGATAAGTTGAATTCGCTACTTAATTAATTTGTTATCTTCTGAAATACAATTCTTAGTAATTGTATTTTTTTTAACTTGTTTTTTTTGATTTTCTTTGTTAGAATGTAATTAATGGAGATATTATGTTAGAAAGTATTAAGATAATTAATTTAGCTTTAATTGATAAATCTGTTATAAATTTTAATGATGGGTTTAATGTGCTTACCGGTGAAACGGGTGCTGGTAAATCATTGATTGTAGATGCGCTACTTTTTTTAACGGGTATAAGAGCAGATAAAACCCTTATTAAGTCGGGAGAAGAATTTGCTAAAGTCGAAGGCGTTTTTTCTGTTGATAGAGATTTTTCTGAACTTAATGAAGTTCTTTCAAGCGTTGATATAGAAAATGAAGGAACATTGATAATATCAAGGCATTTTTCATTAAACGGTAAGAATGAATGCAGGATAAATGGCGAGATTGTAACTCTTAATATTTTAAGAAAAGTATCTAATTATCTAATCGATATTTTTGGTCAAAATGATAGTCAAGCACTGCTTAATCCAGCTAATCATTTAAGTTTGATGGATGATATCTTAAGTGATAAATTATCTAAACAGAAAATTTTTCTTTCCAATGAATTATTTCATTTACAAGACGTTAATGAAAATATTAAATTATTGGGTGGGCTTGACAAAGATAGAGAAAATACTATTGAATTATTACAATTTCAAATAAAAGAAATTGATGAGAGTAATTTATATGATGGTAAAGAAGAAGAAATAAAACAAAAAATTGATAGAATGGTTAATTGTGAAAAGATTTTTTCTTCTGTCAATAATTCAACTGAAATCCTTGACGGTGAATATTCTATATCAAATGCTATTAAACAAGCTATTAATTCTTTAACGGGAATTTCTGATTATGATAGTGATATTAAGTCAGATGTTGAAAGGCTTTATTCTATTAAATATGAACTTGATGATGTTGTAAGTAGTTTATCTTCAAAGAAAAATAATATCGAATATAATGAAGAAGAACTTGATAAGTTGCAAGACGATTTAACTCTTATAAAAGATTTGGAAAGAAAATATGGTAATACAATTGCGGATATTCTTATTACAAAAGAAAGGCTTATTGAGAGACTAGATAATTTATTGCATTCGGAAGAAAAACTTGAACTTTTACGAAGTGAAAAAGAAAAAACCTTAGATAATATATTTTCAATTTGTTTAACACTTCATAATATAAGACAAAAAGAATTTTCTATTTTTAGAGATAAGATGATTTTAGAACTTAGAGAATTAGGTATGAAAAATGCTAATTTTGAAATAGTATTTACTAATGAATTTTCTAGGGAAAATATAGAAAAAGTAGTAAGTGAAAGTGGTGCTGATGAAATTGAGTTTATGTTTAGTGCCAATTTAGGTGTTGAAGTAAGACCGCTTACAAAAATCATTTCTGGTGGTGAAATGAGTAGGTTTATGCTTGGTTTTAAATGTTTGCAAAATAGTTCACTTAACAAAACTTGTATTTTTGATGAAATTGATACTGGAATTGGTGGAGAAGTTGGTGTTGTAATTGGAAAGAAAATTTGTAAAATTTCAAAAAATAACCAAGTAATATGTATTACACATTTATCTCAGATAGCGTCCTTTGGTGATACTAACTTCTTAATTCAAAAGTATGAAGAAGATGGTAAAACAATCACTAATGTTAAAATGCTTGATGAAAATAGTAAAGTGCAAGAATTGGCAAGAATGATTGGTAATTCTTCTATGCAATCATCCATTTCATTTGCTGAAAATATTATTATGGAAGCAAATGAATATAAGAAAAATATTTGAGTATAATTACAACATTTACCATTTCAAATATTGAATAAAATTGATATGATTTATTTAAAATACTTCTAGGAATAAAACTAGGGGTATTTTTTATGAAATTAAAAAGTAAAATAATGTTAATAGTTATTTTCTTGTTTTTTTGTACTTCAATTTTTTTTCCATATAATTCATTTATTAATTTTGAAGATGAAATGTTTATTACTTATGACGAACTTGATGATTTAAATTACAACAGCGTTTTTTTAACGTCAAATATTGCTAGAGTGTCGGCAAATGATGATGATTTTGACGAATATGTAATTAACTACAAACTCTTTAATTTGTTTAACATAAAAAAATTAAAAGTAAATGTTATTGAGCCTGATAGATATTTTGCTGGTGGTGAAACGGTTGGTTTTTCTCTTCAGTCAAAAGGTGTAATTTTAGTTGGTGGAAATTATATTTTAACAAATAACGGTATTGAAAAACCTTTTGAGAATAGTGGCTTAAGGTCGGGTGATATTCTTACGCATATTAATGATATTGAAATTTCAAATGTAGGGGATATCGCCGAAATATTAAAAGGTTATTCAATTGGTGAATTGGATTTGAGAATTAATCGTAATGGTGAAATTCTTTCTAAAAAAATCACTCCGTCATATGATAGACTTACCGATAGTTATAAACTGGGGCTTTGGATAAAAGAAGATGCTGTTGGAATTGGGACTTTAACTTTTATAAATGCTACAACTAAAAGATTTGGGTCTTTGGGTCATTCTATAAATGACAGTGAAACTAATGAATGTATTGAAGTTAGTGGTGGGAATATTTACAAAAGTAAAATAATGGGGATAAACAAAGGTAAAAGTGGCAAAGCTGGAGAACTAATTGGTACATTTAATAGACAAAATGTTACTGGTAGTGTTGATAAAAATTGTGAGTATGGTGTTTATGGCTTTGTAGATGATGTAGAAGTTTATACTTCAGATAAAACATCTGTTGAAATAGGTGGAAGGCTTTCAGCAAAGCCGGGCAAGGCTCAAATATATTCTTGTTTAGATGGTGAAAATATTGAGACGTTTGATATAGAAATTATAAAAACTAATTTTCAATCGTCATGCAATGAAAAGAGTATGGTTATACGTGTAATAGATGAAGAATTAATTGAAAGAACTGGTGGAATAGTTCAAGGTATGAGTGGAAGTCCTATAATTCAAGATGGAAAATTAATTGGTGCGGTTACTCATGTTTTTGTAAATGACCCAACAAAAGGCTTTGGAATTTATATAGATTGGATGTTGGAGCAATAAATTTGCTCCTTTTTTTAGAAATAATTACAATTTTGTGTTGACAAATACTTTTTTTAAGTATATAATTAATTCGTAGTTCAAGAAGAAGACCACTTCTCACCCATTGAATTTTGTTTTGATGGTGTTAAAAATAGATAATGAAATTATTTATTGCGAGGAGTGGGTAAAGAAATTTACTCACTTTTTCTATTCTATAAATATAATTTGGGGGTATACCACTATTAAAGAGTTGCTTATTAATGAACAAATTAAAGTTCAACAAGTTAGACTTGTAGGAAGTCAAGGAGAAGCTCTAGGCATTATGTCTTTAAATGAAGCAATGGCTAAAGCAGAAGAAGAAAGTTTAGATTTGGTTCTTTTGTCTCCAAATGCTACTCCACCTGTTTGTAAAATCATGGATTATGGAAAGCATAGATTTGACACAATGAAAAAAGAAAAAGAAGCAAAGAAAAAACAAAAGGTTGCAGAAGTTAAGGGAATGCAACTTAGCATGAATATTGCAGATAACGATATGCAATTTAAGGCTAAAAATGTTAGAAAATTTTTGTCTAATGGAGATAAGGTGAAAGTATCACTTAGAATGTTTGGTAGACAACTTGCCAATCCACAATTAGGGCTTCCTATTATGGAAAAATTCTATGAAATGCTTTCAGATGTCTGTGAACTTACAAGCAAACCGGAAATTAATGGTAGACAAATAGTAATGGTATTGTCACCTAAAAATACTAAATAATAAAGGAGAAAAAATTATGCCTAAGCAAAAAACACATACTGGTGCAAAAAAGAGATTTAAATTAAAAAAATCAGGTCTAATTAAAAGAAATAAAATGAATAGAAGACACATTTTAACTAAAAAATCACCTGATAGAAAGAGAAGATTAAGAAAGGGTACTTATGTATCTAAAGCAGATGAGAAAAATATTAAAGGATTGCTTTCTGCATAATAGGAGGGATTACTTATGAGAATTAAAAGAAGTGTTAATGCATTAAAGAAAAGAAGAAAAGTTCTTAGAAGTGCCAAAGGTTACTGGGGTGCTAGAAGTAAACTTTATAGAGTTGCTAAACAAGCAGTTATGAAAGCTGGTCAATATGCTTATACTGGTAGAAGGCTTAAAAAACGTGATTTCAGACAATTATGGATTGCAAGAATTAATGCTGGTTGTAGACAAAATGATATGTCTTATAGTCAATTTATGCATGGTTTAAAGGTTGCTAACATTGACCTTAATAGAAAAGTTTTGGCTGATTTGGCTGTTAGTGATGAGAATGCTTTTGCTAGTCTTGTTGCTACCGCAAAGAAAGCATTATCTAAATAATTATCTCAGGACAAGTATTAGCAATAATACTTGTTTTGACTTTAAAAAGAGAGTTGTATGATAACTAGCAAAGATAATAAGTTAATTAAATATATCGATAAAATTAAAAACAAAAAATACTCTAAACAAGATGGGGTTTGTTTTGTAGAAAGTATAAAAATTATTAGAGAACTTTATGCTAAAGGACTAATAAACTGTATACTTTTATCTGAAGAAAAGTCTTATTTAAAGAGTGAATTTGAAGATATTCAGATTGAGATTGTATCTTCAAGTATGGCTAAATTAATAAGTGAAACAATGACAACCGATGGTGTATTTGCTATTGCTAAAATTGTTGCAAGTGAAAATGTTGGTTACTCAAAATGTTTAATACTTGATAATATTCAAGACCCTAGTAATTTGGGTGCGATTATTAGAAGTGCGTGTGCTTTTGGATATACTACAATTATGTCATTAAATTCATGTTATCCTTATACTAATAAGGTAATTAGAAGTAGTATGGGATATGTTTTTGATGTTAATTTTGTTGATGTTGATTTAAATAAATTAATTGATTTAAAAAATTCTCATAATATTCTGTTAATTACAGCAGATATGGATGGGGTTTCTATTGATAAAACTAGTAAACCTGATGGCAATTTTGCTATTGTTATAGGTAATGAAGGAAATGGAGTTTCAAAAGAAGTTTTAGAGTTGTCTGATAAAGTTGTTTCTATTCCTATGGTAAATGGTGTTGAAAGTTTGAATGCTAGTGTCAGTGCAAGTATAATAATGTTTAATTTAAAATAAGAGGTTTAGTTATGTCAGGACATAATAAATGGTCAAAAATAAAAAATGCAAAAGAAAAAAATGACCAACAAAATGCAAAAATGTATACTAAAATTGGTAGGGAAATTGCCGTTGCTGTAAAGCTTGGCGGACCTGACCCAAACTCAAATTCACAACTTAAAAATATTATTGCAAAGGCTAAAACTATCAATATGCCAAATGATAATATTAATAGAAGTATTAAAAAAGCAAGTGGTGAATTAGGTTCAGTAAACTACGAAAGTATGACATATGAAGGATATGGTGTTGGTGGTAGTGCAGTAATTGTGTATGCACTTACCGATAATAAGAATAGAACTGCTAGTGATGTGAGACACTTATTTGATAAGTTTGGTGGCTCGCTAGGAAGCAATGGTTGTGTATCCTATTTATTTACAAAGAAAGGCGTTATATATGTTCAAAAGGGTACAGGAATTTCTGATGACGATATGATGATGATTGCTCTTGATAGTGGTGCTGAAGATATTGAAATCGGAGATGAAGTATTTGAAATTTATACAACCCCTGATGATTTTGATATTGTTAAAGAAAACTTAGAAAAAAATGGTGTAACTATTGCAGATAGTTCTATTGACTTAATTCCAAGTAATTATGTTGAACTTACTGAAGACAAACTTGTTACATTTAATAAAATGATTGACTTACTTGAAGACAATGATGATGTGCAAGAAGTTTATCATAATGTTGAAATGAATTAATATATGCGAAAGCATATATTTTTTCATTTTATAAAACATTTGTTTGACATAATTTTTTAACTACTATATACTATTTAGGTATATAGGAGAAATTATGATTATATTAGGTATTGACCCGGGATATGCAATTGTTGGGTTTGGGATTATTGAAAAGGGTAAATATAAAACTGAAGTAATTGATTATGGCGTAATAACTACACCTAAGGAAGATCCTTTACCTATAAGACTTAAATCAATTTATGATGGAATGTGTGCGTTAATAGATAAATATAAACCTGAACATGTTGCCATTGAAGAATTGTTTTTCAATACAAATACAACTACTGGAATTGCCGTTGCTGAAGCAAGGGGTGTAATTCTACTTGCTTGCCTTAATAAAGGGCTTAAACTATATGAATATACTCCGCTTCAAATTAAGCAAGCTTTAACAAGTAATGGTAGAGCAGATAAACAACAAGTTCAGTTTATGGTCAAGGCTATTCTTAATTTAAAAAGTATTCCTAAGCCTGATGATGCAGCAGATGGACTTGCTGTGGCAGTATGTCATAGTCAGACAAATTTGATGCTATCTGGAACTGATATTAGATAAGGAGAAATTATGTTTTCGTTTATTACTGGGATTATTGAAGAGAAAGAAAATAATATTGCAATACTTAATTGTAATGGTGTTGGTTTTGAATTAAATGTGAGTGAAACTACAATTTTTGAATTGCCAAATAAGGGTGAACTTGCTACAATTTATACATATATGGCAGTAAGAGAAGATGCTATAACACTTTTTGGTTTTGCAACAAAAGAAGAAAAAGATGTATTTTTAAAGTTAATTAGTGTTAGCGGTATTGGTGGTAAAATGGCAATTGCAATTTTATCTGCTATGCCTGTTGCTGATTTGATTGTAGCAATTGCTAGTGAAAATATCAAACTTCTTTCATCGGTGAAAGGTTTGGGCAAAAAGACCGCTGAAAGATTAGTATTGGAACTTAAAAGCAGTTTTGATGATATGCAACTATCAATGCTTGTTACAAATAAAGGTGTTTCAGCTCCAAATTCGGCAATTGAAGAAACGATTGATACTCTTGTTGCTATGGGGCTTACTAGAGCAGAAGCTACTCAAATTGTTAAAAATGTAGCAAGTCAAGATGACACTGCAGAAACATTAATAAAGAAATCGCTTAAAAATTTAAATAGGTAACGTTTATGGATGAAGAGAGATTTATAACTTCTACTCGAAATATGAGTGAAGTAGAAGTTGAAAATACTTTAAGACCAACAAGTATGAATGAGTATGTTGGTCAAGAAAAAATTAAAAACAATTTAAATATTTATATTCAAGCCGCTAAGAAAAGGGGCGATGCTCTTGACCATGTTCTTTTGTATGGTCCACCGGGACTTGGTAAAACAACCTTATCTCATATTATAGCAAATGAACTTGGTACAAATATTAAAATTACAAGTGGCCCTGCTATTGAAAAAGTTGCTGATCTTGCTAGTATTTTAAGTAACATGCAGAGAAATGAAGTACTTTTTATAGATGAAATTCATAGACTTAGTAGGTCTGTTGAAGAAGTTCTTTATCCTGCTATGGAAGATTTTGCTTTGGATATTATTTTAGGTAAAGGTCCAGGAGCTAGAACTATGAGAATTAATGTTGAGCCTTTTACTTTAATTGGTGCGACAACAAAAGCGGGAATGTTAACGGGACCCCTTAGAGACAGGTTTGGGGTAATTTGTAGACTTGAAATGTATACAACCGAAGAACTTAAAAAAATTATTACTAGAAGTGCTACAATTCTAAATGCACCTATTGATGATGATGCTAGTTTGGAACTGGCTAAAAGAAGTAGGGGCACTCCTAGAATTGCTAATAGACTTTTAAGAAGAATTAGAGATTTTGCAGAAGTTATGGGTAGCGGTGTTATCACTAATGATATTTGTAAAAAAGCCCTTGAAGTGCTAGAAGTTGACAACTTGGGACTTGATTTTACTGATAGAGTGCTACTTGAAACAATTATTGATAAATTTCATGGCGGACCGGTTGGGCTTAATACTCTTGCAGCAGCTACTGGTGAAGATGCAAATACTATTGAAGATGTATATGAACCATATTTATTACAACTTGGTTTTATAGCAAGAACTCCACGTGGAAGAATTGTTCTTCCAAATGCTTACAAGCATTTAGGAAAAAAATTATCTGCAAAAAATCAAGAATACATTAAATTATTTGTAGAAAGTGAAGAAGATGAATAAAGATAATAAAGACATGTTTAGTACGAAATCATACTTTTATGATTTACCTGAAGAATTAATTGCTCAAACACCAATAGAGCCTAGAGATCATTCTAGGCTACTTGTTTATCATAAAGATAATGATACAATTGAGCATAAACATTTTTATGATATTGTTGATTATTTTAAAAGTGGTGATGTACTTGTTATTAATAATACAAAAGTTTTGCCAGCTAGAATTTATGGTAAGAAAACTACAGGTGCTGAAGTGGAAGTTTTACTTCTTAAAAGGCTTAATATAAATACATGGGAGTGTCTTGCAAAACCGGGTAAAAGATTAAAAATTGGTACTACTATTAATTTTTCTGATGAATTATTTGGTGAGATTACTAGCGATACTGATTTTGGCGGTAAGATAATTGAGTTTACTTTTAATGGTGTTTTTGAAGAAATAATTGATAGAATTGGTCTTATGCCACTTCCACCATATATTAAAAATCAATATAAAGACAAAAATAGATATCAGACAGTTTATAATAAAGTATCTGGAAGTAGTGCAGCACCAACTGCAGGACTTCATTTTACAAATGAACTTTTGCAAAAATTAAAAGACAAAGGTGTTGAAGTTGTAGAAGTTCTACTTCATGTTGGACTTGGAACATTTAGACCAGTAAGTGAAGATAACATTCTTAAACACGATATGCATAGTGAATACATTGAATTGACTAAGGAAAATGCTGAAATTTTAAATAAAGCAAAGAGTGAAGGAAGAAGAATAATAGCCTGTGGTACTACGTCGGTAAGGGTATTGGAGAGTTCTTGTGATGAAAACGGTGTACTTAAAGAAACTATGAAAGAAACAAAAATTTTTATATATCCTGGTTATAAATTTAAAGTAATTGATGGGTTAATCACTAATTTTCATTTACCTGAAAGTACTCTTATAATGTTAGTTTCTGCATTTTGTGGTTATGATGAAACAATGAATTTTTATAATGTTGCAGTTAAAGAGAAATATAGATTTTTTAGTTTCGGTGATGCAACTTTACTTATATAGGAGATATTAATAATGGTTGGAAATATATATAGACATTATAAAGGCAACAATTATTAAGTTCTTGGAATTGGTAAACATTCTGAAAGTTTAGAAGAACTTGTTATTTATCAAGCGTTATACGGCGATAATTTGATTTGGTGTAGACCTTTACATATGTGGAATGATGTAGTAGAATATAATGGAGAAAAAGTAAAAAGATTTGAACTAATAGGGGAAAATGATGGACAAATTTAGTTTTAAGACAACATGTGTATGTTCTCAATCTGGTGCTAGAATTGGTGAGTTTACAACTCCGCATGGTGTAATTGAAACACCAGTTTTTATGCCAGTAGGAACGCAAGCAACAGTTAAAAGTTTGACACCTGAAGATTTAAAGTGTGTTAATTCGCAAATTATTCTTAGCAATACCTATCATTTGCATTTAAGACCGGGTGAAGATATTGTAAAGAAGGCAGGCGGACTTCATAAATTTATGAATTGGGATAGACCAATTCTTACTGATAGTGGTGGTTTTCAAGTGTTTTCACTTAGTGACCTTAGGAAAATTACAGATGATGGTGTGGAATTTAGGTCGCATTTAAGTGGCGAAAAAATGTATATTACACCCGAAAAATGTATGCAGATTGAAGAAGATTTGGGTGCAGATATAATTATGGCTTTTGATGAATGTACAACGTATGGTACTGACTACGAAAAAAGTAAGAAAGCTATGAATAGAACACTTGCTTGGCTTGATAGATGTTATAACTATCACAAAAATAATAATCAAGCATTATTCCCAATTGTGCAAGGTAATTTTTATAAAGATTTAAGGCTTGAAAGTTTAGAAAAAACTAAACCATATGTAAAGTATGGTATTGCCATTGGTGGACTTTCTGTTGGTGAGCCAAAAGATATTATGTATGAAATGCTTGACGCATTGAAGCCAAATTTACCTGAACAGGTGCCACATTACCTTATGGGTGTTGGTAGTCCTGATTGTATTTTGGAAGGTGTAATTAGGGGAGTAGATATGTTTGATTGTGTTCTTGCTACAAGGATAGCTAGAAATGGTACAGCTTTTACTCATGATGGCAAATTAGTTGTTAGGAATGCAAAGTATAAAGAAGATTTTACACCACTTGACCCAGAGTGTGATTGTGAATGTTGTAGAAATTATACAAAAGCATATCTTAGACATTTAATTAATGCTGGAGAAATTTTGGGAGCTAGACTTCTTAGTATTCATAATATTAGATTTTTGACTAAACTTATGGAAGATATAAAGAAAGCTATTAGAGAAAATAGACTACTTGATTTTAAGGATGAATTTTTAACAAGATATTATGCTAATAATAAAAACTCTAACTTTTAACAAAAATATTTGAAAATTTATAATATTCAACATTAATTTATTTGATTATTTTAAGATGTTTGATATAATATATTAATAAATTTGAAATATAAATTTAAAATACATAATGTAAGGAGAATACAATGAATTTATTTTTAAGTGTTGGCGATTGGTTTGCTCAAAATTGGATGTTACTAGTTCTTATTGTTGTTGCAGTAGGTCTTATGGTTCCTGCTTATCTTAGAAGAAAGAAAGAAATCGAAGAAAGAAAAACTCTTAATGACCAATTAGTAAAAGGTACAAAAATTATTACAACTGCTGGTGTTTATGGAGTTATTGAATCTGTTGAAAATACTACTGATGGCAAGGTTGTAACAATCGTTACTGGTAATGCTAAAAATCCATCTACTATGACTATTCATATCAATGCTATTGGTGGTATTGATAATAAATCAGTTGTTGTAGAAGAAGCTACTGCTCCTGTTGAGAAAGTAGAAAAAGTTGAAGAAAAGGCTGAAGAAACTGCTGAAGTTGAAGAAGTAAAGGAAACTAAAACTGAAGCTAAACCTAAAACTACAACTAAGAAATCAACTACAAAAAAGAAATAATTTATAAAACAGACTTTAATTAGTCTGTTTTTTATTTTTGACGAATATTTTATTTTTTGCATCATATATTATAAAAACGGGTGGTGAACAATGAATTCAAGTGATGTAAAAAATAAAAATAAATTTTTAAGTATATTTAGTGGTAGCGTTCTTGCTATTACAATGACAATTGTATTAATATTACTTTTTGCTGTTATTATAAGATTTACTAATTTAGATGATAAATTTTTATTTCCTGTAAATCAAGTTATAAAAATTATTAGCATATTTATTGGCGTTACCATTGCTTTAAAAAAAGACAATTCAAAAGGTTTTTTAAAAGGAATTTTAATTTCACTCATATATTTTGTTTTAAGTTATTTGATTTTTAGTTTGCTTCAAAAAAGTTGGAGTTTTACTTTAAATAATTTATATGATTTACTTTTAACAATACTTATGGGTGGCATTGTTGGAGCAATTGTAATTAATATCAAAAATAGATAATTTTTAAAGGCACATTATATGTGCTTTTTTTATTTTTTTAGGGATAATTTTAAAATTATTTTTAAAATAAATTGACTTATATTGAAGATATATTGTATAATACGATAGTTAAGCTGTATTTGTATTAAAATTATATATAGATTTGATGTTTTAAAGTCTTAATTATTAATTTTTTGGATACAATTTAAATATTACTTATCTTATTGGAGTGACATAATGAAAAAGAAAAGAGCAATTAGAGACTATGTCCTTATTAGTCTATTTATAGTAATTATTGCTATACTTTCATTTATTTCTTTCCCAGTTGTTGGCACTAATTATGATTTCAAGGGACTTGCTAACATTCATTTGGGACTTGAATTAGGTGGGGGTGTTAAGAACACATACGAATTGGAAGTTGCTGATTGGTACAAGGGCGACAAGTCTGACGCTTATCAAGACGCAATTGATAGAGTTCAAAAGGTACTTAACAAATACTATGCTGATGCTACAGTTTACTTTAGTGGTGATGACAAAATGACTATTGAAGTACCTGATGTATCTATTAGTGATGCGTTACTAGTTAATCATTTTGAAATTAAAACAGATAAAACAGAAGAAGCTGAAGCTAGAATTGTAGGTTCTGATATTGAAAAAGCAACATATACTTCAAATGGTACAACTTATGGTGTTTTAATTCAATTTACTGATACAGGTGCTGAAAAGTTCAAAGAATTGACTAAGGAAGTTTCTGGAACTGAAGGCGGTGGTTCTATCTACATTTGTTGGGGAAAAGATTATGAGAATGCTACATCACTTTCAATTTCTTCTGAAATAGATTATATTTTCCTACAAGGTGAAGGTATTTCTACTAAGGCTGGTGGTGAAGCATATGCAATGAGACTTGAAAGTTCTAAAATAGGCGTAAATATGTTTACTGATTTAGATGATATTGAAGTTTCTGCTAGATATGGTAGTTTTTCAAAATGGGCTATTTGGATTTCTTCAATGGCTATCATTGTTCTAAGTATAGCTTTATTATTTATCATGTTTAAAGAACTTGGTTTGGTTTCTGCATTATCTTTATTATTCTCGCTAATGTTTACTGTAATTGTTTGTGCTATATTTGATTTACAAGTAACATTTGGTGGCTGGCTTGGATTTATGTTTGGATATATTCTAAACTTCTTACTACACATGTATTATCTAAATGTTATTAAGAATGAATATGCTATGGGTAAGAAATTTACTATAGCGTTTACTTCTGGTTATAAAAAGGCATTATTTAATATGCTTGATGTACTTCTTATAACTCTTGGTGTAACTCTTCTTATGCTTGTTGTTCCAAGTAGTGCCGTTAAGATGTTTGTATATCATATGCTTATGACACTTGCGGGAACTGCATTTACTTCATTATATCTAAATAAAGTTGTTTGTGTTGATTACACAGGCTTTAATGTTAGAAATGAAAAGAAAGTAAACTTTGTAAGGGGGGAAAACGTTGATGAAATCTAATAAATTTGATTTAAGAGCTAGTTTTAAGTATTCAATAATTATTCCAGCCTTACTTGTACTTACTGCAATTGTTATTGGTGCTATATTTGGATTTAATCTTGACTATGACTTTAGAGCAACTCAAAGTTTTAATGTGAAGTTTAATACTACTGTTACAGAAGTTGAGTATGATTTGCTTGAAGAAAAACTTAATTCTATGGTTGGTGCTGAATTTGAAGATTTCAGACTTGAAAGAATTGGTGAAGGCGCACAAAATGGAATTGTTGTAAAAATTGCTGATAGTGATGCTAAACTTGACAGTTTAAAAGAAAAAGTTGAAGACGAATTAATAAATGGAATTACTCTTGATAGTGCTGTAGTGATTAGATGTGAAAGTACAAATCTTGATACTTCTACAAACTATGTTAACACTATTTGTTGGGCAATTGGTGGAGTAGCATTTATTCTTCTATTTACATTCATTTATGTATTTATAAGATACAATTTAGCTTCTGCAATCTCTATGATTAGTTCTATTACACTTGGTGTTTTAACTTTACTATCTATTATAATACTTGCAAGAATACCATTTAATCAATTTACAATTTTATCTGTATTCTTGACTGTATTCTTAACTGTACTTGGTTCTATGTATATTAATAATCATATAAAAGAAACATTAAATATGGAAAAATATAATAAGTTTAGTAATAGTGATAGGGTTAATGTTGCTTTATCTAAATCATTTAAAAATTTACTATATATTCATATTGGGTTAATGATAAGTATTCTAGCTATAATGTTTGTTGGTAATTTATCTTTAATTTATCTATCTATTGCTTGCTTAGTTGCGATTGTTGTATCGTTTGCTATGTCAATAGTATTTAATACTTCTATTTGGGCATTAATATATAAGAAAGAAAGAGATTTTATACTTAGAAGAAGAATTGAAAAACAAAACAAACCTTCTGAGAATTCTGAAGAAAAAATCGTTGTTTAATTTTAAGCCCTTAATTTTAAGGGCTTATTTTAGAGTTATATGGAATTTATTAAAAAGTTTGATAATGATTTTAATAGTTCGCACATTTCTAATTGTGCAAAGAAATTTGATTTATGTGAAGACATAGTCAAGTTACTTTTTGCACGTGGTATTGATAGTGAAGAAAAAATTGAAAGGTATTTATCTTCTGGAATTACACATTTTCATAATCCATTCTTACTTAAAAATATGGATAAAGTAGTTGAAAAAATTAAGTATTATATTGATAATAACAAGCGTATACTTATCATGGGTGACTATGACACCGATGGTATTAGTGCGTCTGCAATTTTATATAAATACTTTGAAAGCATTGGTGTATCTGTTAATGTATTTTTACCTAATAGAATTATTGATGGATACGGACTTACTTGTGAAAGTTTAGATAAAGTTAATTTAATGTACCATCCCGACTTGATTATTACTGTAGATTGTGGAATTACTTGCCATGATGAGATTGAATATTGTAAAAAGTTAGGTATAGATATAATTGTTACTGACCATCACGATATCCCTGAAGTTATTCCAGAAACACTTATAATTAACCCAAAACTTGATGGTCAACTTTATCCATTCAAAGAATTGTGTGGGGCGGGTGTAGCTCTTAAAGTTGTACATGCTTTGGCTGGGCTTGAAGAATGCTTAAAATATACAACAATTGCCACTCTTGCAACTGTTGCTGATATTGTGCCACTTCATGATGAAAATAGGGCAATTGTTAAACTTGGTCTTGAAAATCAAAAAGCTCAACTTCCAAAAGGGCTTAAAAAACTTTGTAGTTTACTTAAAATTTCTTTACCGCTAACAAGTACAGATATTTCGTTTAAGATTGCACCTAAAATTAATGCAACAGGCAGAATGGGTGATGCTATTATTTCATTTAATCTGTATGTAGAAAATAATGATGATGAAATACTTAAAAATATAAATTTACTACTCGAATTAAATGACAGAAGAGTAGTTGAAACTAATAATATTTTTGCTTCCGCTTGTGAAATGCTTGAAGATACTAATGTTGCTAGGCTTGGTATGATTGTATTATATAATGACAACTGGGAAAGTGGTGTTTTAGGCATTATTTGTTCTAAACTTGTTGAAAAATATAACAAACCTGTATGCTTACTTACTTTAGTTGATGGAGAATATAAAGGTAGTCTTAGAAGTATACCAGGTGTTAATATATTTGAAGCATTGTCTAGTGTGTCTGATTTACTTATTAGATTTGGTGGTCATAATCAAGCAGGTGGACTATCAATTGAGAAGAAAAATATAAAAGAATTTAGAAACAAAGTAAATGAATTTGTCCTTAATAATATTGATGAAGAAGCCATGTCTTGTAAAAAATATTATGATATGGATATCACTAATTTTAATTTAACACCTGAATTTGTTAAGCAACTTGAAATATTTGAGCCTTGTGGGTTTAAGAATGAAAAGCCAACATTTAGGCTTAAAATTACCGACAACAATGTTTCTAGAATGGCTAATTTCCCGCAACATATTAGATTAAAACAGGGCAATTTAAATTTAATTGGCTTTGGAAAAGGTGATTATTACTATAATCTTAGTGTAAATTGTTTAAAAGAAGTTATTTTGGAATTAACACTTGAAAAGAGTGGAAGTAAAGAAAAAATTTCTGGATTTATTAGACATGTAAATTATTCAAAATTAAATACTGCTACTAAGAGTGAAATAATTTCTGCTAATTATTTAACACAGATTAAACATATTAATTGTAAAAATGACGAAGCATTTAAAAAAGATTTGTCATTTAGTGATGCTATAAAGAAAATTAATGAATTAACGTCAAAAAGTTTATTCGGAACTGCTGTTATTATTAATGATATGGATACATACTTTTCTGCTATTAAAGTTATTAAAAATATCAAAAATTATGAACTTTTTGATATGCATAATGCTTGCGGGGAAAATGTTGTAGTTTTTGCTCCAACTGATAATCTAGACCTTAAAGATTACAAAAATATTTTCTTGCTTGATTGTTATTTATGTGATGGTTTTGTATCTCATATTGGCTCTAAATTTAATAAAATTTTCTGTGTTAATGACAAGTTGAACATTGATTTATTTAAAAATATTAGTTGTGACAGAAATGTCTTTGCTAAAATTATGAATGCAATTAAATCATTTAAACATGAAAAACCTTTCCCTGATTTGATTTCGTATTTTAATAATTTAAGAAAAAGCTCTTTAACTGATAAGAACATGAAATATAATCAATTTGTTTTCTTCATGCTTGTTATGGAAGAACTCGCAATTCTTAAATTTAATGATGGTATTATTGAAATTTCTGGTAATAAAAGTAATCTTGAAAAATCGTGTATTTATAATTTTATGTCTCAATTATTAAATGTAAAATAGGAGAATTTATGACTAATAATTTATCTGAAAGAATTATTAAAAAATATTCTGAAGTGGGTTTTCAAAAAGTGTGTAATATTTTCGATAATTTAAAAAGTTATTATAACGAAAATACCCTTTATTCTGTCGCTTTTGCTGAAAGTATAGCTAATAATATTATTACCAATAGGCTTGATATTGACAGCGTTATTATTGGGCTTATTTATCCTGCTTATAAGAATAATCCTAATATTATAAATGAGAATTTTATTTCAACAGATATTAAAAATATTTTCTTAAGACTTGAGAAAATTGAAAACCTAAATTTATCAACTCATCAAGAACAATTAGAGAATATTAAGAATATGTTTATTGCACTTGCAAAAGACATTAGGGTTGTTATAATTAAGCTTTGTATTGAAGACAGTAAATTAGATTTCTTAAGTAAACTTAGTGATGATGAAATCAATAAATTTATGCAAGAAGTTACTGATGTTTATTTCCCAATCTGTCAAATGCTTGGACTAAGCCAAATTAAAAATAGTTTTGGTAATGCAACATTTAAATATTTCAAACCAAATATGTATCAAGAACTTAACGATACGTTAAGCAAATATATTCATGAAAGAAATGAAAAAATTGATGAAGTTATTAAAAATCTTAAGACTGAAATGATTAAGATTTGTCCTAGTGCTGTAGTGTATGGTAGGCAAAAACAACTATATAGTATTGCTAAAAAACTTCAATCAAAAAATATGGGAATTTCGTCAATTAATGATATTTATGGTAGAAATGATTATTTAAATAAAGTGGTTGAAAATAGTACTTTTAAAGAAAATAGACTTAATCAAATTATGGATATTTTGGCAGTAAGAATACTTGTTGATACTGTAGAAGAATGTTATACTGCTCTTGGTAAAGTATTTACTATGTACAATCCGCTTGGTAACTTCAAAGATTATATTGCCAACCCTAAAGAAAATGGTTATCAGTCTCTGCATACTGCTATAATTCTTGATAATGGTGACCCTGTTGAAGTACAAATAAGAACTTTTGATATGCATACATATGCTGAATATGGTTTCGCTGCACACTGGGCATATAAAGAGAAGAAGAAAGTTGACGAGAGTGGTGTAAAAATTAACTATATTAGGTCAATACTTGACTTACATAAAGACAAGTCTAGTGATGAACTTCTTGAAATTATGAAGACTGACGTATATAGTGGCAAGATTTTTGTTCAATCGCCAATGGGTAAAATACTTGATTTCCCTGATGGCGCAACTCCAATTGATTTTGCCTATGCTATACATAGTAAAATAGGTAATACTTGTGTTGGTGCTAAAATTAATGGCAGAATGGTCCCACTTACAACTATGCTTAATAATGGTGATATTGTTGAAATCATCACAAACCCAAATGCAAAGGGTCCATCAAGAGACTGGTTAAAAGTGGTAAAAACAAGTTCTGCTAAATCTAAAATTAATGCTTTCTTCAAAAAAGAAATGAAAGAAGAGAACATTAAAAAGGGTAAATCTATACTTGAAAACAATGCTAAGATTAAAAATTTACCATTATCAAAATACTTAGTTAATGATTATTTAGAGCCATTATTTGAAAAATATAGTTTTCAAAATATAGATGATATGTATGCGTCGGTTGGTTATGGTGGAATTAATGCTAATCAAATTCTAAACAAACTTAAAACATTATATAATGACGACCATAAAGAAATTGAAAATAATCAAGAATACAAATTAACTGATATTAAAAATCAAGGGGAAATTGACGTTAAAGGGTTTTCAAACTTTATGACAAAACTTGCTAAATGTTGTAACCCATTACCTGGTGACGACATTATAGGTTATATATCAAGGGGTAATGGTATAACAATTCATAGAAGAGATTGTGAGAGTTTGAAAAATTATGAATTTGAAAGACTTATTGAATGCTCTTGGAAAAATAAATTTGACAAAGATTTCATTGGCTCAATTTCAATTATTGCTCCAGATGTAACGGGTATTATTTCAAAAATCACAAAGAAATTTAATGACGAAAAAGTTCCAATGGTTGGGCTTAATGTAAAGAAAATGACTGATGGTAATTTATCTATTAGTATTCAAGTAAGCATAAAAGACAAATCCGAACTTGATAATTTAATTAGTAAATTAAGTCAATCTAATTTAACTCTTGATGTTTATAGGTCAGTATAATGGAATTAGTTTGTGAAAACGAAAAAGTTAAAGACGAATTACTTTATATATTAAAGTTGTTTTATAATGAAGATGAAATTAATAACCTTGATTATAAGTTTTATATTGAACAGATAGTTCAAGACAAATTAATTATTTCTTCAGTTTCAAGCTCTATTACAGAAATAAAATATTCTAGGGAAGATTTTATCTTAGATGAGAGATTTCCGTTAAGATATTTAAAAAGATATTCTAAGCTTTGTCTTTTTGATTTATTAAAATCTGTTAACCCCGACAAAGTTTTACCTTGGGGAAGTTTAACTGGTATTAGACCGACTAAACTTATGTATGAAGTAATTAATGAAAACAATGGTGATGTAGATAAAGCAATTGAAATATTTATAGACGATTTTTCGGTTGATTATGATAAAACCATGATGACTATCGATATAATTAATAACCAAAAGTTTATTGAAATTGATGAAAATATTGTAGATTTATATATAAATATCCCATTTTGTCCGACTAAGTGCTATTATTGTTCATTTATATCTGCTCCGATTGATAAATGTTCACATTTATTAGACCCATATATTGACGCTCTTGTAACTGAAATTATTTCTACTAAAAAATTAATTTCCGAGAAAAATTATACTGTTAGGTCAATATATATGGGTGGTGGAACTCCGTCAATCTTATCTCCAGTTCAGTTTGAAATAATACTTGAGCATTTAGATTATAAAGTTCAAGAATTTACAGTTGAATGTGGTAGACCCGATACTATCACTAGAGAAAAGCTTGAAGTTTTAAAAAAATACGGTGTAACAAGAATTAGTGTAAACCCACAAACCTTTAATGATAAAACTTTGGAAATAATTGGTAGAAATCATACAAGTAATGATGTAATTGATGCATATAATTTGGCAAAAGAATTTGGATTTACAATAAATATGGATTTAATTGCAGGTCTTAGTGGTGAGACTTTAGATGATTTTAAATATTCTTTAAATAAAGCAATTGAATGCAATCCTGATAATCTTACAATTCATACATTATGTGTTAAAAGGGGTAGTGATTTAAAAGATGGTGGTATTGAAAAGTCAAAAGAAGAAGATATTTTTGAAATGATAAACTATTCTTACAATTTACTTAAAAATGACGGTTATAAGCCATATTATATGTATAAGCAAAAGAATATGCTAGGGAATTTAGAAAATATTGGATATTTTAAAGAGAAACCGTCAATATTTAATATTGTAAGTATGGAAGAGTTTTCGTCTATTATAGCAGTTGGTGCTAACGCTATTTCAAAAAGATTTTTTAAGTCTACTAATAGAATTGAAAGATTTGCTAATGTAAAAAATATACCCGATTATATTACTAGAATTGATGAAATGATAGATAAAAAATATCAATTATTTAAATAAATTAAAAATATTATTAAAAGCCCTTTACAAAGGGTTTTTATTTTGTTATACTAAACTCGGTACCTAATACTAGGTTTATCTATGCTCCGTAGATATGCTTTGTATTTGGCAAATATTAATAAAGGAGAATTTTGAATATGATTTCTAAAGAGAAAAAACAAGAAGTTATTAAGAATTTTGCTACTAAAGAAGGCGATACTGGTTCTTGTGAAGTTCAAATTGCAATTCTTTCTGCAAGAATTTCTGAGTTGACTGAACACCTTAAAGCAAATCCTAATGACAATCACTCTAGAAGGGGTCTTTTAAAATTGGTTAACCATAGAAAGAGTTTACTTAAATATATGGAAAGAACTAATCTTGAAGGCTACAGAGCTTTAAAAAGCAAGTTAAACATTAGATAATTAACTTTGAAGCGAAAGATTAACTTTCGCTTTTTTAAAATTAAGGAGAGAAAATGAAAGATTTTAAAGAATTTAGAACTGAAATTGGTGGCAAAGAAGTTATTGTTGAAATAGGGCATTATGCATTCCAAACTAATGGTCATTGTATTGTTAGATGTGGTGATACAGTTGTTATGTGCAATACATGTATGAACAAAGAGCCTAGACCAGGTCAAGACTTTTTCCCACTAAGTGTTGATTATGAAGAGAAACTTTATGCTGTTGGTAAAATTCCTGGTGGTTTTAAAAAGAGAGAAGGTAGACCTACTGACCAGGCAATTTTAACATCAAGACTTATAGATAGGCCACTAAGACCATTATTCCCTAAAGGTTTTTTTAATGATGTTACAGTAGTTGCAACTCCACTTAGCGTTGACCATGATATTTCACCAGAGCCACTTGCTATGTTTGCTAGTTCCATAGCTCTTAGCATTAGCGATATTCCTTTTGCAGGACCTACTGGTAGCTGTCAAGTAGCATACATTGATGGCAAGTATATTGTTAATCCTACTGCTGAAGAACAAGCAAAATCACTTATGGACTTAAAAGTTGCTGGTACTAAAGATGCAATATTGATGGTTGAAGCTGGTGCTAATGAAGTTAGTGAAGAAGAAATGCTTCAAGGTATCTTATTTGCTCACGAAGAAATTAAGAAACAAGTTGCTTTCCAAGAAGAAATTGTTAAAACATTGGGCGTTAAGAAAAATGAAAATCTTCCTTACTATGTTATTGATGAAACTTTAGAAAAAGATGTAAGAGAATTTGGCTATCCTATTATGCTTAAAGTAATGGAGCATTTTGATAGACACGAAAGAGAAAGAGCTGAAGATGAAGCTAATGAAGAAATTCTTGCACATTTTGAAGAGACATACCCTGATAGTCAAAGACAAATATTAGACGTTCTTTATAAAGTTAAAAAAGAAATAATGAGAGCAAAAATCATTAATGATGGCGTTAGACCTGATGGCAGAAAACTTAATGAAATTAGACCTATTTGGTGTGAAGCTGGACTTCTTCCAAGAGTTCATGGAAGTGCTGTATTTACAAGGGGTGAAACTCAAGTACTTACAACTTGTACTTTAGGAAGTCTTAGAGATACACAAATTTTGGATGGTCTTGATGATGAAGAAGAAAAGAGATATATGCATCATTACAACTTCCCAGGATATTCAACTGGCGAAGCAAAACCATTAAAATCTGCTGGTAGAAGAGAAATAGGTCATGGAGCATTAGCTGAAAGATCTCTTATTCCTGTTCTTCCAAGTGAAGAAGAATTCCCATATGCCATTAGAACAGTTAGTGATGTTATGAGTAGTAATGGTAGTACGTCTCAAGCAAGTGTTTGTGGTAGTACACTAGCACTTATGGATGCAGGTGTTCCTATTAAAGCTCCAGTTGCTGGTTGTGCTATGGGTCTTATTAAGGATGAGGCAAGTGGAAAGGTTGCAATTCTTACTGATATTCAAGGACTTGAAGATTTCCTTGGAGATATGGACTTCAAAGTTGCTGGTACAACTAAAGGTATTACTGCTATTCAAATGGATATCAAAATCAAAGGAATTGACGAAAAAATCTTAAGAGAAGCTTTGTCTAGAGCAAGAGATGGTAGATTGTTTATCTTAAATAAAATGAATGAAGTATTGTCTCAACCAAGAGCAGAACTTAGTCCATTTGCTCCAAAGATAATTTCATTTACAATTAATCCTGATAAAATTAAAGACGTAATCGGTTCGGGCGGTAAAATGATTAACAAGATTATTGACGAAACTGGTGTTAAGGTTGATATTGAAGATGATGGTCTTGTTATGATTTGTGGTGTTGATGCTGACAAGTCTCAAAGAGCAAAAGAAATTATTCTTTCTATTGCTGAAGATGTTGAAGTTGGTAAAATTTATACTGGTAAAGTTGCTAGAATTACTAACTTTGGTGCTTTTGTTGAATTTGGTTTTAACAAAGAAGGTTTAATTCACATTTCAAAACTTTCAAGCAAGAGAGTTGAGAAAGTCGAAGATGTTGTTTCAATTGGTGATACTGTTGAAGTTGAAGTTATCAAAATTGCTGATAACAAAATTGACTTTAAATTAGTTGGAACATATAAAGAATAAGTGGCTTAAAAGTCACTTATTTTTTTATCATTAAATCATCCTAATGTTCATATTATATACTATAAAGAATTGTAGGTGAGTATGAAAATTAGTAAAATTCGCAACTTTGCAAGTATTGTAATTATATTAATGTTTGTATGTATTATTGGGTATATAGGGACAACTTCATCTCAATATGTTTTTAGTTATCAAAATGAAGATATTATTTATAATGGCAATAGAGATAGTAATAAAGTATCTCTTATGATTAATGTTTATTGGGGTAGTGAATATATTGAAGATATGTTAGAAGTTTTTGATAAATACAATATTAAAACAACATTTTTTGTTGGTGGGCAGTGGGTTGAAAAAGAACAAGAATTATTAAATAAAATTATTTCAAAAGGTCATGAAATTGGCAATCATGGTTATTTTCATAAAGACCAAGAGTATTTAGATTATAATCAAAATTATGATGAAATAAATGTTAATCATGAACTTGTAAAAACGCTTACAGATTATGAAATGAATTTATTTGCTCCACCGAGTGGGAGTTTTAATAGGTCGACAATAGATGCTTCAAAAAATATAGGATATAAAGTAATTATGTGGTCTAAGGATACAATTGATTGGCGAGATAAGGATGCAAATTTAGTATTTAGTAGGGCGACTAAAAATATTGAAGGTGGAGATTTAATACTTATGCATCCTACTGAACACACTTTAAAAGCACTACCTTTAATTCTTGAATATTATTCAATTAATGGCTATACAGCAACAACTGTAAGTGAATGTTTAAAATAGGCTTAATATTTTAAGCCTATTTTTTATATAAAGATATTTTAAAGTCAATAATTAAATATTATAAAGTGCATTAATTTATTTTATCAATTTTAATTAATGTGATATACTATTAAAAATTATATTTTAAGGTGTTAAATTGGCTATTTATCCTACAAAATCAACCAAATTAAATAGTAAAAAAAACAAATTCAGATTGGGACTTTCCTTAACTGTTATTTTTTCTTTTGTTTTAATTATGGTTGTATTTAATTTATTGCCAATTCTAACTATTTCAATTATTGGCTCTATTGGGCTACTTATTTATCCTTTATCTATTTTTATGATAGTTATGGGTAGCATGTTAATGATGAATAAAAAGGTTTATATTTCAAAGCAGTTGCTTATTGCTTCGATTTTTACTATTATATCTTTTATTTTAATTATTCATTTAATAACAAGTTTTAATATACTAGATGATGGTTTTGGTAACTATATTACATCAACTTTTAAGTATACATTGACTGCGGGTGGAGTGATATTTTCAATAATAACTTATCCAATTTATGCTATTTCACATATGGTTGGTTGTTATGTAATTATTGGAATTGCTTTTATAATTTCACTTGCGTTCCTTATAAATTCAATTCATAATGAAATTAAAAATAGACCAATTACCAATCAAGTACATGATGAAAGTTCCGAAATTGTTGACGAAGATGAAGAAATTATAGAAGAAAGTGATGAATTTGAAGAAGTTGAATTTACAAGTGCAAATCCAATAATTGAAGAAAATGAAGACATTTTTATAGAAGATGAAGAAGAAGTAAAAGAAGAAGCAATGAATAAATTAGGACTTGCTCAAACTCCGATTGAACGTGAGAATAAATTTAATTACACTGAAATTCTTGAAAAACAAATTCAAAAAGAAGAAGTTATTGTAAATAACAATAACCCTAAAAAACCTAATATTTATGTTCATAATGATGATGAAGAATTTAACGTGTATCCTAAAAACGATAATAAAACTGCTGAAAAACCTAAAGTTAATCCTAATGACGAAAAGAAAAAAGCCGCACTTGAATATTTAAATATTTCACGTGGTAAGTTTGAGACTAAGAATAAAACTCAAGGTATAGATAATGTTAAACCACAGCCAAAGCCAGTAGTGGATAATATTAATGACCAAGAGCAATTAAAGAAACAATCAGAAAACAACTTAAATAGGCTAAATAATTTAAATAATAGAATTAATATTATTAATAACAATAGCAAAGATTTAGAAAAAGGTGTTAATCCATTTAGGTTAAGAGAACAACAATCTGAACAGATTGACATTGATAATTTCTCTGATAATAGAAATATTCCAAGTAAAGCAAAAGAAGTATACAATCTTGAAACTAATGAAAATATAGTTGAAGCTCAAGGTTTTAGACCGGTACAAGTTTCTATGGAGCCTGTATCTAAACCAAAAACACAACAAAAGGTTTATAAAAAACCACCACAACCTTATAAAAGACCACCAATTGATTTGTTAAAGAAGTATTCGTCTAATACTGATAATGACTATGAAACAATGAAGGAGAAGGGTGATTTAATAGTTGATACTCTTAAAGCATTTAAGATTGATACAAAAATTATAAATGCAGTAAAAGGTCCAACATTTACTCGTTACGAACTTCAAATGGCACCTGGAATTTCTGTAAATCTAGTTAATAATAAGATTAAAGATTTACAAATGGTTTTAGAAGGTAATTGTAGAGTTCAAGTTCCTATTCCTGGTAAAAATGCGTTTGGTATTGAAGTTCCAAACCATGATAGAGTGACTGTCGGACTTAGAGAGATTATTGAAAGTCAAAATTTTCAATCAAGCAAATCACCACTTACATTTGCCCTTGGTAAGGATATCTCTGCTGAATGTAAAGTTGCTTGTATTGATAAACTTGTTCATACACTTGTTGCTGGTAGTACTGGTAGTGGTAAATCTGTTTGTTTAAACACTTTGCTTGTAAGTTTATTATATAAAGCTTCTCCTGAAGATTTAAGGCTTTTACTTGTTGACCCCAAATCTGTAGAATTTACTTTATTTAATGATTTACCACATATGTTAATTCCTAAGACTATTACAGAGTGCGATAAAGCTGTTAACGCACTAAGCTGGTTAGTTGAAGAAATGGATAGAAGATACAAAAAACTAAGTAGTCTTGGCGTTAAAAAATTAAGTGAATACAATGAAACACCTGAAGTTAGAAGTGGTCAGGTTCCAAAAATGTATTATATTGTAATGATTTTTGATGAAGTTGGCGACTTTATGACAAGAGCAAAGAAAGAAATTGAAGAAAAAATTATGCTTCTTGCTGCTAAATCAAGAGCGTGTGGTATTCATCTAATTCTTGCAACTCAAAGACCAACAGTTGACGTTATTACCGGTACTATTAAAGCAAACTTACCAACAAGAATTTCCTTTGCGGTTAAATCATCAATTGATAGTAAAACAATTCTTGACGGAACTGGTGCTGAATATTTGCTTGGTATGGGTGATATGCTATATCTTCCACAAGGCTCAAATGATATGGATAGAATTCAAGGTTGTTATCTTGATAATGACGAATTAAAGTCGGTTATTAATTATATAAAAGATAATAATGAATGCGACTTTGATGAAGAAATTGAAGACCAAATGTTTAATAAAAACGATGGTTTTGACCCAACAAATGGTGCAGAAGAAGTATTTGACCCATTACTTAAAGATTGTCTAAGGTTCTTTATAAAATCTAAAAAAGCTAGTGCTTCTTCACTTCAAGCTGCCTTTGGAATTGGTTATCCTAAGGCTAATAAAATTGTTATGCAAATGGAAAAGGCTGGTTTTGTGTCTCCTGGTGATAATAATGGTAGACGTACATTATTTGTAACACAACAAGAATTTGAAGAAAGATTTGGAGAAGATTTATAACATGGATATTCAAGCATTAAAGGATAAAAAAGTCGGCTTTATTTCTCTCGGTTGTGATAAAAATAGGGTTGATTTAGAAAAGATTATTTTTAACATTAAATCATTTGGATTTCAAATAGTTAATGATTGTACTAAAGCTAATATAATAATAATTAACACATGCTCATTCCTTGAAAGTTCGAGAATGGAAGCAATTGAAAATATTTTAGAAATGTCGGAACTTAAAAATTCTGCTAATCTTGAAAAACTAATTGTTACTGGTTGCTTAAATGAATTAGGTTATTCTGATTTAAAAGATAGTTTAGAAGAAGTTGATAGTTTTGTTAGAATTTCTGACAATGATAATATTATCGATATTATTGCTAATCTATATGGTATTGATTTGCACTACCATTCAACAAATGGAAGAATATTAACAACGCCAAATCATGTAGCTTATCTCAAAATTTCTGATGGTTGTAATAATTTCTGTTCATACTGTTTAATTCCTTATATTAGGGGTAGATTTAAATCTAGAACTATTGAAGAACTTGTTGAAGAAAGTAAGATACTTGCAAGTCAAGGAGTTAAGGAGCTTACACTTGTTGCTCAAGATGTAACTAAGTATGGTGTTGATTTGTATAATAAGAAGATGCTCGTTGAACTTTTACAGCAATTATCTAAAATTAATGGTATTGAATGGATTAGACTGCTTTATTGTTATCCCGAAGAAATTGATGATAATTTGATATTGGAAATAAAGAATAACCCTAAAATACTTAAATATTTAGATATTCCACTTCAACATGTATCTGATAAGATATTGAAGTCAATGAATAGACGTTCAAATTATTTGAGTATTTGTAATTTATTTGATAAATTACGTAATGAGATACCAAATATTGTTATAAGAACTACATTTATTTTAGGTTTCCCAGATGAAAATAATGACGACTTTAATAAGATAATTGAGTTTATAAAAAAATACAAACTTGATAATGTTGGGTTCTTTAAATATAGTAGGGAAGAAGGAACAAGGTCGTATGATTTTGAAAACCAAATTTCTGATGATGTTAAAGATGAACGATTAAACGAAATTTCTCAAATTCAGTATGAAATTCAAAATAATATACTTCAGAGAAGAGTTGGAGATGTTTATTCTGTAATTATTGATGAAATTGACGATAATTATTCTATAGGTAGATTTTATGGACAAGCTCCGCAAATTGATGGATTAATATTTATTGATGAAGTACTTAAAATAGGTGAAATTTATAATATAAAAATTACTGATTATTTAGATTATGATTTAAAAGGAGAATTATATCATGAACATTCCTAATAAAATTTCATTAGCTAGAATATGTATGATGCCAATATTTATTCTTTGCTTCTTACTTGACTTTCCGGGCTCAAAATTTGTAGCACTTGGCATATTTGTTATTGCTGCTCTTAGTGACACTTTAGACGGTTATATTGCAAGAAAATATAATATGGTTACTGACTTGGGTAAATTCTTAGACCCAATTGCAGACAAACTTCTTGCAACAACTGGACTTGTAATGCTTATTGTTGGCGCTAATCCTATTATTCCTAATCCTTATGGCGTAATAGTTATGTTTATTATGATACTTAGAGATTATGAAGTAACTGGTATTAGGCAAGCAGGACAATTAAAAGGAAAGATTATTGCTGCTGATAAAGTTGCTAAAATGAAAGCAAATTTCTTATATGGCACTTTGGTTTATGGATTATTGCTAGCTTCTCTTAGAGAAGTTTCTACCATTGCAGGTACAGCATTCCTTACATACTTTACAATTATTTTCTATGTATTTGTAGGTATTACTACAGCACTTATTATAATTTCAGGACTTGTTTACTTTATTAATAATATTGATATTTTTAAAGAAGAAAAAGTTGAAAATACTGCCAAATCTGATATTGAAGATAAAAAAATCACTAAAAAATCTACTAAAAAATAATGAAATTTACATGCATTGCAACAAACTCAAACTTAATAAATATAAATAGTCAAGAAAAAATTGTAGATTATTTATCAAAGAAATTATATGAAATAGGGGAACAATTTTCCCTTATTTCTTATTGTGATAACTTTGAAAAGTCCAAAAATATTTTACAAGGCGATTATGAATTTATTTTTTATATTGGAACATCTTCTTCAATATATAATCATAATCTAAAAGATAATCTTTCTAGACTATTTGGTGAAAAAATGTCATCAATGGATGCAACATACTCTTCGCTTAGTAAATATTGTTCAAATAACAATATAGTTTTTTCAATGCAAGAAGAAATGGAAGTAATGCTTCCAAATAATTCAATCCCACTTTGCAGTAGTAATTATTACAATAATGGTTTTATGTATAAGCACTATAATAAATATATTATATTTTTGCCTGACAATTTGGAATTTGTAAAAGAAAATTATTTATCCTATATTTTGCCATTAATTAATGATTTAATAAGTTTTAGAAATGAATATCAAATAATTAGGTGCTTTGGAATACTTGAAAAAGACATTAGGTCATTAATTAATGATATTTTGCTTGATAAACATTTTACTGTTAATATTGTTTCAACAGGTCTTGATAGTGCTATTTATTTTAGATTTGATAAAGATATTGATGGCACCCTTTTACAAAATGCCATTTCTGATGCTTGCAATAAACTAAATAAGTTTATTTATTCGACTAGTGACAGTAATTTATTTGAAACGGCAAGTGAACTATTAAATCTTCAAAGGAAAAAAATTGTTATTGCAGAAACAATTACTGGCGGCGATATTTACAAAGAATTATCTCTTATTGATAACAATAATATTGAAGAAACCTATTTATTCAATAACTTTGATAATGCTATTAAACATATCAAGATTGATAATAACGTCATAAATACATATGGTAAATATTCAGTAAATACCATTTATGAATTATCAAATTCTTTGCTTGAAGGTTCTACGGCTGATTTAGTTGTATTTACCCTTGGAGATATCAATTCTGATTGTTGTTATATGGCAGTGGGGGATATGGATGGTATTCATGTCTATAAAAACAAAATTAATGTTAAAGATGATAGTATGATAGAAAATTTAACAAAAACTGCAATTTTTTATTTAATTAGAAAACTTAAACAAAATAATTTGCAATTTGTTTAAAAATAATATATAATGTATTTATAAAACAAATGTTTGATAAAAGGACTTAAGACTAATGGATGAAAATAAAAGAAAACAACTTGAACAAGCCATTTCTCAATTAGAGAAGCAATTTGGTAAGGGAACAGTAATGAAGTTGGGTGATGAAGCTCAAAAATCGATTGATGTTATTCCTACTGGGTGTATGACACTTGACTATGCTTTGGGAATTGGTGGTGTTCCAAAGGGCAGAATAATTGAAATTTATGGACCTGAAAGTTCAGGTAAAACAACAGTTACTCTACACATATTAGCTCAAGCACAGAAAATGGGTGGTACAGCTGCATTTATAGACGCAGAACACGCCTTAG
Source organism: Clostridiales bacterium (assembly GCA_015055815.1). Taxonomy (GTDB): domain Bacteria; phylum Bacillota; class Clostridia; order Christensenellales; family UBA1242; genus UBA11490. The sequence goes on along the minus strand of SVHM01000001.1, from coordinate 75,605 downwards.
ACCCACAATATGCAAGCAAACTTGGTGTTGACATTGACAACCTATACATTTCTCAACCAGATACTGGTGAACAAGCACTTGAAATATGTGAAGCACTTGTAAGAAGTGGTGCGGTAGATTGCATTGTTATTGATAGTGTTGCAGCGCTTACTCCAAGAGCTGAAATTGATGGTGAAATGGGGGATAGTTTTGTTGGTATTCAAGCAAGACTTATGAGCCAAGCATTAAGAAAATTAACTGCAATTGTAAATAAAACTAATGCATGTGTTATCTTTATTAATCAATTGAGAGAAAAGATTGGTGTTATGTACGGAAACCCAGAAACAACAACTGGTGGTAAAGCATTAAAGTTCTATTCTTCAATTAGAATGGATATAAGGAAGTCTGATGTGATAAAAGACGGTAGTGAGATAATTGGTAATAGAACAAAGGTTAAAATTGTTAAAAATAAATTAGCTCCACCATTTAAAACTGCTGAATTTGATATCATGTACGGCACTGGTATTAATAACGAAGGATGTGTTATTGATATGGCTATTGAACTTGATGTTATTCAAAAGAGTGGCTCATGGTATAGTTACAATGGAGAAAAGATTGGACAAGGAAAAGATAATGTAAGAATATTCCTTCAAGAAAATCCTGAAACAATGGAAGAAGTTCAAAACTTAATAAGAGAGAGATTAAAATAAATATATAGCAACACAAACTTTTAAAACTGGTGAAATATCATAAAAGCAAACCATTAAGGTTTGCTTTTTTATAAATTAAGATTATTATATATTGAAATGGTTGAAAAAATATGTTATAGTTTATTGAGAGGAAATTTATGAGTAGTAAAGAGTTTTTAAATAATATTTTGATCAGTGATAATGTTGTATACGAAATTAGAGCAAATCTACAAGATTTAACCTTAATAATACCTGAAATAAGTGATATGATAGGATTTGAGCATAAACATCCCCATCATAATTTAGATGTATGGGAGCATACTTTATATGCTTTAAGTCTTTCAACAAATAATTTTGATATAAGATTGGCTTTACTTTTACATGATATAGGAAAACCACACTCCTTTCAAGAAGGTGAAGTAAGGCATTTTAAAGGTCACCCTGAAATGTCAGCACACATAACTAAACAAATCTTAAAAAGATTAGATTATAATGAACAATATATAGATTTTATATGCGAAATTGTAAATAGACATGATACACCTTTAACAAAAGAAGACATTTTTTCAAACACATCATTATCAAAAATAATTTTTGAAGTTCAAAAATGTGACGTATTTGCCCATAATCCAACTAAAAATAAGAAAAGATTAGAATATATTGAAAACATGAGAATGTTATTCAATGAAAAGGATATATTAAATGATAGTGTATCGACTATGTAGGGAAGATGAAATTCAGAAAATTTTAAGAAATCTATCATTTGAAGGTGTTGGTTATTATTGTCGAAATAATGAGAAAAATTCACATACTTATAATGAAGATATTAAGTATATGCATTTCTTTAAAAACAAAACCGACTTATTGTATTTAAATACATTAATGGGTAGATTTATATGTGTTTATGATATTCCTGAAGAATTATTATTAAAGCACTTTGGATATGGTAAATATTATGATTATATTCGATTTGCAACATTAAAAGATGTTGAAGAATTTGCAATTCCTAGTGATAATATTAGATTTAATTATCTACAATCAATTAATAAAATAATCAAAGATATTGATTATGAAGAAATGTATGAAAAATTTGATTTGAGAGAGTTTTTACAAGAAATTTACAATCACGTATCTTTATGCAAATAGTGCACTTAATCCCAATTAAAAAACATTCAAAAATTAATAAATGATAACAAAAAGTGAAAGAGTAGGTAGAGTACATGCTTTCACTTTTTATTTTTCTCATGGAAATAAATATTTTTTAAATGTTAAGTGTATTTCGCATTATGTAACGAACATTGAAATCTGAGAACAATTTGTTTTTCTCTACTAAAAGAGAGTAAAATACATAAATATTATGTAAATTAAAGTATAAAATTCTACAAGCTACAAAAGTTCAAGATTGACAGCTATATATTTTTTTAACTAAATATAAATGAATAATCATCATTATATTTAAGGTAATTATTATAATCAATCTTATTACATATTGACTTAATATCGGTTGTGTATTCAATACTAGAAAATTTATTAATTCCTTTTATATAATAATCATATTTAACATTATTTCTTATATCATTATCAAAGTATTTAAATTCATAATTTTCATTACTAATTGTTTTCAACAACTTATTATTTTTGTATATTTCATAATTAATATAATCTTTAGGTATAAATGAAATTTGTGCAACATTATTTTCAATAGATAAATTAAAATCAAACGGCTCACAATTATTAAACTTATTAGATAGTTCAGTTGGTGGGAAATTAACTGAAAAAATTTCTTCACAAGTATATCTTTCGGGAGTGTTATTAGCAAGTTTAATTTCATGGTCTTCTTGTAAACATTTTGTATCAATTTTGCACTTAATTATTGTATCTGGAATTTCAAAATTTTGTGGTATATTTTTGCTATAAATTTCACTTAATGTATCCCTTATAATTTCAGTGCAAAATGTACCGCCGTTATTACTAGAAGATAGAAAAAATTCATCATCCATTGAATAGTTTCCTAGCCATACTGCTATTGTGTTTTTAGTAGTGTAAGCTAAGCTATACGCATCACTATTATCATTTGAATTTGGTAGACTTACTGTACCTGTTTTTCCAGCAACTTGAAATGGTAATTTTGATAATTTTTTTGACGTTCCATTATTTACTGCATGCACAAGACAATTTGTCATTAAATATGAAGTATCTGAACTGCAAACTTTAGTTTCTGTCATATTCCTACTATATATTGTAATATTATTAATATCTTTAATTTCTTTAATAAATGCACTTTTTATATACTTTCCGCTACTTGTAAATATTGAATAACTATCAGTTATATTTTTAAGATTTACGCCTGTTGTCATACCACCCAATGACAAAGATAAACCACAATCATTTTCATCAAATTCTATACCACAATTTTGAGCAAAATTTTTGCAATTTTCAACACCAAGTTTTTCGGTAATTTTAACTGTCGGAATGTTTAAACTTTTGGCTAAAATATCTCTAACCGAAATGTAGTCATAATATCTATTTCCAACATTATTAGGTTGATATCCTTTTATACTAATTTTCTCATCTAAAATTTCTGTACATGGAGCAATCATACCGCATTCAAATGCAGGCGCATAAGTAAAAATAGGCTTGATAAGACTTCCTGGTTGTCTTTTAAAATTTACTAAATTGTATTCGCTTCTTCCAGATATTGCACTTACTGAATAGTTGTCATTGTTAATTATAATACCAAGACTATCTGCAATATTTCCATATTTGTTTTTTTGATAATAATTATCATCATTTATTTTTTTATCAAGTATTTTTTGTTCATCTATATTTTGATATGTATATATTTGGTATCCACGTTGAATTATTTCATTTTTATCTAGTTTCAAAATATTTGATGCTTCTTCCAGTGCGTAATCTATGTACAAATTATTTTTTGGGGTATCTGTAATATTTAATTCGATATCTTTATTTGTGTTTTCTAAATATTCTTCATTTTCTATATATCCATCTTCAAACATTTCTTTAAGTATTAAGTTACGTCTTTCTTTTGAATTGATTATATTATTGATTGGAGAGTAGTTAAGCGGAGAATTAATACAACCAGCTAAAACTGCACTTTCATTTAGTGTTAAATCTTTAGGGTGTTTATTAAAAAATTTCATACTTGCATTTTTTATACCATAAGCACCATTTCCAAAATAAATTGTATTTAAATAACTTTCAAGGATTTCATCTTTTGAATATTTTTTTTCGATTTGCTTTGATATGTAAGCTTCTCTGATTTTTCTCTTTATTGATTTTTCATTTGTTAGGTACTTATTTTTTACAAGTTGTTGAGTAATTGTACTTGCGCCTTGAACAATTTTTTTGTTTTTTATATTAGATAGAGTAGCACCAACTATTCTTTTTAGGTTTATTCCTTTATGATTAAAAAACTCCTTATCTTCAATTGATATAAAAGCCTTTATTGTGTCATCATTTAACTCATCAATTGTTATAAAATTATCAGTGTAATCTTCAACTAAATTATATGAATTGTCATATATCTTAGTTGAAATATTTTCTACGTTTAATTCAAAATCCTGCCTTAATAAAGGTTTTATTTGAATTTGTATATAAGTATAAACACCCAGAAATGCAACTAAACACAGAGAAAATGTTATAATTAGTGCAACTTTTAATTTTTTTTTATTTTTCATAACCCACCTAAATAGATATCAAAATTAATAAAAAACTTGAAATTTTTTTCAATATATTATATACTTATTTTGTACAAATATATATATTTAATTAATAAAGAGACTGATTATGAAATATTTTATCAAAACTTTTGGATGTCAAATGAATGTTCATGAAAGCGAGAAACTTGCTGGCATGCTTTTTTCACTTGGTTATTCACAAACCGACGATATGAATAATGCTAATGTAATAGTTTTTAATACATGTTGTATAAGAGATGGTGTTGAACAAAAAATATTTGGCAATATTGGTTCGTTAAAGAAATTAAAAAGTAAAAATAAAAACTTAATAATTGCAATTTGTGGTTGTATGTCGCAGGCTGAAGGAAGGGTAGATGTTATTAAAAAACGTTTTCCTTTTGTCGATATTATTTTTGGCACACATAATATTCATATGTTTAAAGATTATCTTCTTTCTAAAATTAACTGCAATTCAAACACTTATGATGTTTGGGAGAAAGAAAAGGGTATTTTTGAAGATGTAGAGATTAAAAGAGATAATATGTTTTCAAATGCCTGGGTAAACATTAATTACGGATGTAATAATTTTTGTACATACTGCATAGTTCCGTACGTACGTGGAAGAGAAAGAAGCAGAAAGATGGAAGATATTGAAAATGAAGTAAAATCACTTATTTCTGCTGGTTATAAGTATATTACTTTGCTTGGTCAAAATGTAAATAGCTATGGTAATGACATTGATGATAAAAATGTTAATTTCGCTAATTTACTACAAAAACTTTCATCTCTCGATGGGGATTTTAGACTTAAATTTATGACTTCACACCCTAAAGATTTGACTGAAGATGTCATAAAAGTTATTGCAAATAATGATAAAATTGCAAAAGTTATTCATTTACCAATACAATCGGGTAGCAATAGTATTTTAAATGCTATGAACAGAAGATATACACGAGAGCATTATTTAAATTTAATTACTCTTATTCGAAAATATATGCCTTATGCTTACATCTCTACTGATATAATTGTCGGTTTTCCCGGTGAAACAGATGATGATTTTATGGATACATATAATCTTATTAACGAAGTTAAATATGATGGGGTTTTTGCTTTTATGTTTTCACGCAGAAGTGGAACAATTGCAGATAAATTACCTGACCAAATTTCTGAAGATATTAAGAAGGAAAGAATACACAAATTACTTGCTCTTTCTAAATCTATTACAAAAGAAAAAAATAGAGAAATTGTTGGTCAAATTTTCAATGTAATTGCGGTAAAAGATACTGACGATGGCTTTGAAGTAATGACAGATAGTGGTAAAACCATGTTTGTTAAAGAACATCTTGATATAAATAAATTTTATAATGCAAAAGTAGTAAAAATGACAAATAATAAATTATTTGCTGAAATAGTATGTTAGGAGTAATATAATGGGTTTAACACCAATGATGCAACAATATGTAAATACAAAAGAAAAATACAAAGATTGTATTCTTCTTTATAGGCTCGGCGACTTTTATGAAATGTTTTTTGAAGATGCTGAGCTTTGCGCAAGAGAATTAGAAATTACATTAACGGGTAAAGATTGTGGACTTGATAAAAGGGCGCCTATGTGTGGCATACCGCATCACGCTAGTATGGGATACATTCAAAGGCTTGTCGAAAAGGGTTATAAAGTTGCAATTTGTGAGCAATTAACAGCACCACAAAAGGGAGTTAAAATTGTTGAAAGAGATGTTGTAAGAATTATAACTCCAGGAACAGTTATGGATGCGACAATGCTTGATGAAACAAAAAACAACTATATTACGTCGATTTTTAAAGATAAAGACAATATTGGGATTGCAACAATTGATATAACTACTGGTAAATTTATTGTGACTGAATTTTCAAGCGACAATATACTTTCAAAGACAAACGATTATTTAGTAAGCATCAAGCCAAGCGAGATAATTCTTAATTCTGATATGAAAAATTATTTTGATACACTTCCATGTGTTGTTAGTCAATATATTCCAAATGGTGACATGGTTGCTGACGATTTTTTTGATTATGAGAATGCATTAAAGCTTGTTAAATCCCAACTTAATACCGATAATTTGAAAACTTATAATATAAATAATCGTCAATATGCAATAATGAGTGCAGGAGCTTTGCTTACTTATATTGAAAATACTCAAAAAAGAAAACTTACTCATATTAATGATATCGAAGTATATAATTTCGTTGATTATATGCAACTTGATGCAAATACGAGAAGAAACCTTGAACTTACTGAGACTTTACGTGACAGAAAGAAAAAAGGCTCTCTTTATTGGGCTTTGAATAAAACAAAAACTTCTATGGGGGCTAGACTTTTAAAAAGTTATATCGACCAACCATTATATAATGATAAATTAATTAATAATAGACTTTCTAGCGTGGAAGAATTAATTAAAAATATAGTTCTTAGAGAAAAATTAGGGGATATTTTATATAAAGTATACGATTTAGAAAGATTGTGTGGAAGAATTAGCTATAACAACCTTGTTTGTAGCGATTGTATTTCTCTTAAAAATTCTCTACTTATGCTTCCCGATTTGAAAAAAGAATTATCTGCGTTAACTAGTAATAATATAGTTAAAATTCGTGAAAATATCTTTGATTTTGGTCATTTAACTGATTTAATTGAACGAGCAATTGTTGATAAAAATGGATCAGAAGTTAAAGCTAAAGACACTGACACAATAAAATATGGCTATAATAAGGAACTTGATGAATATATTGATATTTCAAAATCAGGTAAAGTTTGGCTTGCAAGACTGGAAGCTAAAGAAAGAGAAGAAACGGGAATTAAGAACTTGAAAATTAGTTATAATAAAGTTTTTGGTTATTATATAGAAGTTACAAATTCTCAAAGTGCGTTAATTCCATATCATTACATTAGAAAACAAACTCTTGCTAATTGTGAAAGGTATATTACACCAGAACTTAAGGAAATTGAAGATAAAATTCTCAATGCTGACTCAATGAAAGAAGAGTTAGAGAAGAAATTATTTAATGAAGTAAGAGAAATTCTTCTTAATGATGTTGAAAAAATTAAAACTACTGCAAAAGTAGTGGCAGAACTAGATGTATTACTATCTTTCGCAACTGTTGCAATGGAAAACAACTATTGTAAACCTTTAATAAATAAAAATAACCATAATATAGAAATTATTGGTGGAAGACATCCTGTTGTTGAAATATTAAATAAGTCGGAAGAATTTATACCTAATGACACAATTTTAAATAATTCCGATAGCAGAACTATGATTATTACCGGACCTAATATGGCTGGTAAAAGCACATATATGAGACAGGTTGCACTAATTACTTTACTTGCTCATATTGGTTGTTATGTGCCTGCAAAATCGGCTAAAATATGTTTGATTGATAAGATATTTACTAGAATTGGTGCAAGTGACGATTTAACACTTGGGCAAAGTACATTTATGGTTGAAATGACTGAAGTTAGTAATATCTTAAAAAATGCCACAAACAATAGTTTAATTATTCTAGATGAAATTGGTAGGGGAACTTCTACATTTGATGGTCTTAGTATTGCATGGTCTGTTATAGAGCATATTTCTAATACTCTAACAGCCAAAACACTATTTTCTACACACTATCATGAACTTACTGAACTAGAAGGACTGCTTGAAGGTATAAAGAATTATCAAGTTTCTGTAAAAGAATTTAATAACTCAATAATTTTCTTAAGGAAGATTGTTAGGGGTGGTGCAAGTAGGAGTTTTGGAATTGAAGTAGCAAGTCTAGCTGGACTACCTAAAGAAGTTCTTTCAAGAGCAAAAGATATTTTGCATTTACTTGAAGAAAATGATTTTGCAAAAGATAATAAAATTACAAATAAGTTAGATGAAAATTATGCAGTTAAATCTTACCAAAACAATAAAAACATAAAAAATATTATGTCAATTTTAACCGACCTTAATATTAATAATTTAACACCGCTAAATGCTTTTGATGTGTTATTACAACTAAAAAAATATATAGATAAGGAATAAATATGTCTAAAATTAACATACTTGACAAATCAGTTTATAATAAAATTGCAGCAGGAGAAGTGGTTGAAAAACCAGCAAGCGTTGTAAAAGAACTTGTAGAAAATAGTATTGATGCTGGAGCTAAAAACATTACTATTGAAATTCTTTCCGGCGGTATTGATAAAATTTCTGTTTCTGATGATGGTTGCGGTATTGAAAGGGATGATTTTGAGAAAGTTTTCTTACCACATGCCACAAGTAAAGTAAAAAACATTGATGATTTATCTCAAATTGGAACGCTTGGTTTTAGGGGGGAAGCTCTAAGTTCAATTGCATCAGTTTCAAAAGTTACTCTTTCATCTAAAACCGAAAATGATATAGGTTATCAAACTAGATGTGAAGGTGGAGAGCTTGATGAAATTAAACCAATTGGGGCTACTCAAGGAACATATATTATTATTGAAAATTTATTTTACAATATTCCAGCAAGAAAAAAGTTCCTAAGAAAGCCTAAAATTGAAGAAAATGATATTACAAATTATATTGCTAGATTAATACTTGCCAACCCAGATATTTCATTTAAATATCTAGCAGATAATAAAGTTGTATATCAATCATTTGGAACGGGGCTATATGATGCTATTTATACTATCTATGGCAAATCAATAGTTGATAATATATTTGAATTTGAATTTAAAAATGGTGATTTTTCTTTCAATGGGTATCTTGGAAAACCAGTTTTTTCTAAGCCTAATAGAACTTACCAAACATTACTTATTAATGGTAGATATGTTATAAATCAATCTATTTCCACAGCCGTTTACAAAGCATATGAAAATTTTATGATGAAAGGCAATTATCCTTTCTATGTTATTAATTTAAATATTCCGCTTGATAAGGTTGACGTTAACGTACACCCAAATAAACTGGATGTAAAATTTGAAGATAGTAATCAAATATTTGGGATTGTATACTCTCATATTTCTGAAATACTCTATGGTATTAATAATACTAAAACAATATCTGTTGAAGAAGAAATTCAGGAAGTTGATGCTAGTAAATTAAATAAATATATAAGTAGTGGTTCGACTTATGTATCATCAAATAATTCATCATCAGACGATTACAAATATCCAACATCTAAATCATTAAATGCAAAAATTGAAGAAGTATCACTTAATGATGATAGCGAATATGAGTCAAATAAATTAGATAAAGAGATTAAACATTTTGAAAATGAAGTAAAAGAAAGTGGTGAAAAATTAATTCCAATCTTTACGCCATCAACCTTAGATTTTAAGATTGCTCAACCTAAAAATAATGTAATTCAAGAAGTTAATTTAGATGAAAATATTGAACAAACGTCTATAAAACAAAATGTAATTCAAGAAGAAATTGTTGAACTAGAAAATATATCCAAGACAAAAATAATTGGTACAATTTTTAATACATATGTGCTAATTGAAAATGATAATGAACTTATACTTATTGACCAACATGCAGGTCACGAGCGAATACTATTTGATAAATTTAACCTAGAATTAGAGAGTAGTCAAGTTGCAATTCAACCGCTTCTTATACCACATATTTTAGAAACAAATAATATAGAAGCAAACCACATAAATAACAATTTAGATTTATTAAAAGAACTAGGATTTGAAATTGAAAATTTTGGTACAAATTCATATAGAATTTCAACCGTTCCAGTTTTATTTGATAATATAAATATAAATGAGTTTTTTGACAATATATTAAAAGATATTGACAATAAGTTGGTGCTTTCTAGACAAGAAACCTTAAAAGAATATATTGCAAAAACTGCATGTAAAACTGCTGTAAAAGGTAAAGATAAACTATCAGAAAATGAAATAGAAATTTTAGTGAAAAAATTAAACGAACCTGGTCAGGTTTTACTATGTCCGCATGGTAGACCAATTGCAATTAAAGTTACAAAAACTGAAATTGAAAAATGGTTTAAAAGGATAGTATAAAATGTACGATGGAATAATAATTGTTGGTCCAACCGCATCTGGTAAAACAAGTTTATCTATAAAACTTGCAAAGAGAATTAAGAGTGAAATTATAAACGCGGATAGCATGTACATTTATAAAGATTTAGACATTGGTACTGCAAAGCCAACTGTTCAAGAAATGAATGGTATTACACATCATCTGATTAATTTAGTTGAAGCTAATGAAACTATGAATGTTTCTATTTATAGAGAACATGCAGTAGGGGTTATTAATGAGTTCAAAAGAAAAAAAATAATTCCGATTATAACTGGCGGAACAGGTTTTTATATTGACAGTTTAATTTCTAATTATTCATATGGATGCGTAACTCATAACGAAGATTTAAGACATTCAATTGAAAACGATTATGATAATTTAGGTGGTGAGATTTTACATCAAAGACTAAAGGAAATTGATAATCTATCAGCTGAAAAAATTCATCCAAATGACAAAGTACGCCTTGTCCGAGCATTAGAATTATGCTTAAGTGGTACAACGAAATCAAATATCGAAAATAACTCTGAACCCATTATTAAATCTCCATTAGTAATAGGTCTTGATATTCCAAGAGATATTCTTTATGAAAGAATTAATAAAAGAGTTGATAAAATGCTTGATGATGGACTTATTGATGAAGTTAAAAGGTTAATTGATAGGGGATTATCGCCCGATATTCATCAATCAATGAAAGGGATTGGCTACAAAGAAATTTATGAGTATTTATGTGGTAATACATCATTAGAGTTTGCTATTGACAAAATAAAGCAACACACACGTAATTACGCAAAAAGACAATTGACATGGTTTAGATCAAAAAATTATATAAATTGGATAAATGGATGTTTAAATCATGATGAAATCGTAGAATTAATATATGATAAAATAAAAAATCAACTAACTGAGTAGTTGATTTTTTTAATTAAATTTTAAAACTTTCTAACTAGTCCAACAACTTTACCGATAATTTGTACATTATCTACAATTATTGGCTCCATTGAGTCGTTTTCTGGTTGTAATCTATAATGACCATTTTCTTTATAAAATCTCTTAATTGTAGCAGAATCATCAATAAGGGCAGCAACAATATCGCCATTATCCGCATAAGATTGTTGCCTTAAAACAATCTTGTCTCCGCTATAAATTCCAGCATTAATCATACTATCGCCTTTAGCAGTAAGCATAAACAAATCATTACCTTTAAACAAAGTAGGAGATACCATAAAATATTCTTCAGATGTCTGAACTGCTAATATTGGGTCGCCACATGTTACAGTACCAAGAACTGGAATTCTAGTTAAATTATCATTTGAAATAGTAGAAATATTGCCTAAAGTAGGGGTATTTTCAACTATTTCCAAAGCCCTATTTTTATTAGGATTTTTCTTAATTTTATTAGAATTTTCAAGTTTATTTAAATAATAAAATATTGTACTTGTGCTACTAACCTTAATCGCTTTGCACATTTCACGAACTGTAGGTGGATAACCATTATCATTTTGGTAACTTTTAATATAAGTAAGAAGTTGTTCTTCTTTTGAAAATTTTCCCATCTTTTCTCCTTAATAATATTTTTATACAATATAATATATCACATAATATCATTAAAGTCAAACAAATGTTCTAAATATTTCAATCTTTTCTAAATTTTACTTTAGTTGCAGCACTTCTTCTTATATCATCAGATATTGCAGCATAGTGTTTACGGGTCGTATTTACGTCTTTATGACCTAAAACATCAGCAACAATATAAATATCATTAGTTTCTCTATATAGGTTTGTACCAAATGTGCTACGTAATTTATGTGGGGTGATTTTTTTAAGTGGATTAATAATTTTGCTATATTTTTTAACTAACTTCTCAACCGACCTTACACACATTCTCTTGTTTTGTAAACTTAAGAATAGGGCATTTTCACTACCTGGCTCAGCCTTAATATTTTTTCTTTGTAGAATATAGTTTTGCAATGCGTCACTTACTTCATCATTAAAATATAAAATGACTTTATTTCCACCTTTTCTAGTAACTTTAAAAGCATTTTGTTTAAAATCGAAGTCGTCTAAATTAAGTCCAACACACTCTGAAATACGAATTCCAGTACCCAAAAACAAGCTTAACATGGCGTAATCTCTTGCCTGAGTGTGTTTATGAAATCCTTTTTGCATTTGAGTCATATCATTGCCAGTTTCGGCTAAATTTAGGACTTTTTCCACTTCGTCAAGTTCAAGTCTTATAATCTGATTTTCATGAACTTTAGGGGTATCTATTTTAGAAGCAACATTACTTTTTAATTTATCTTTTTTATAAAAATATTTAAGCAAAGCTCTAACAGAACTTAATTTTCTACATCTTGCACGTTCACCATTTTTGACTGTTTTTCCGTTTACTTTGTATAATGAAATATATTCCAAAAACATCTCTAAATGGGTTGAATTTACCTTATCCAAATCTTCTAAATCAAGTTCCATGATATTTTTTTCATAAAATTCTTCAGTTTCAGCAACTAGAAATTCAAAAAAAAGCTTTATATCACGTGCATATCCAAGTCTAGTTAGGGGAGTTGTATATTGTTCAATACCCCTAAAAAACTCACCACAAAATGCAGGAAGATTTTTCCTAATTTCTCTGATTTTTAGGATGTTTTTTTCATCTCTTTGCTCAAAATAACTTTCTTCCATAATTAATCACCACCTAAGTATTTTGCGAATAGTTTAATAATTATATGATATCATTAAATTTTAAATTTGTAAAACAATTTTAAAATAATTAATATATAAAAATATATTTATATGACAAAATAAAATTAATGTGATAAAATAAAAGTATGAGGTGAATATGTTTGTACCAAGCGAATTTAAAAAAGTTATAGATGTCAAAAATTTAGATAACATCAAACAGTCATATTTAAATATATTATCACAAGTTGTAATGCAATATATTTCAGATAAAAATTTATTTGAGTTTAAGAATTTTTTTGCAACATATTGTGATGAATATGTTCTTAATACAAACTGTCATAATGACATATTTTTAACTTTATATTTAATGATAGATCAACCATTAAATTACAAACCAAATATTAAGACAAAGAAAAGAAAATCAAACAAAATAACTATTCCAGAATTATATATGCCACTAGATAAAATATTAGATGAATTATTTGGGATTATAGCAAAAACATTTAATTCCACAAATTTGATTTGGAAAACTTCAAATATGATATCAATTAAGTCTAGTATTGAGAATGATTTTTCAAATGTAGATGCAATATATATTAATATAATTCCTTGTCTAGTCTATCACAATAAAGACAATAAGTGCGGAGTTATTTATCCAAAGAATGGCGAAGTTGAGATTGAATATCCTGATATTTTAATAGAAAATTTTAATAAAAAAAATAAGCAAACAAAAGATTTATACAGACAAATAATTGTTATGTTTAAAAATATTCTTCTAAAGGATGAAAAAATTACAACTCTTCCTTCAGAAATTATAGAAACAATTTTATATAATGTTCCCAATAAATTATTTGTAAATGATCAAAAAGATACTCTAATAAATATCATTAATTTTATAAGAAATCATAACTTGCAAGATTTCAATACAATAGATGAACAAGACAAAGCTTTTACTAGTAGATATAGATCCATGTCACCATATTATGTAAAACATATATTGAAAATATTAGAAAAATTTTTAGCAAATAATTAATTGAAGAATTAGATATCACATAATTATATTTGTGATATCTTTTTTATTAAAAATATAATATAAAATTGATTTTTTGACTAATGCATATTACTATGCAATATACTATGCAAATATAATAATATACTCATTTATCAATCAAATTACAAGAAAATCGTAAATCGTAAAATGCATTAAATATATTAATATCAATTAAGTATCAATACACAAATTTAAATGATAAATACATGAATACAAATTAATGGGACCAACCGACACAACACACCACATTATTATAGTCAAACTATTCGCAAAAGTTGTCTTTTGCGAACACTTACTATATGTCTATATCATAACATAGCAATTTTTTAATGTCAACAAAAAATTCAAAAAATTTATAAATTGTTGCATTTTAATTTCATATCCCCTTTATTCCCCTTACTCTTTAAGGGGTCGGTTATATCTAAATCTATATAATTAACTATGAGTTTAAGCATAGTAATATTAAAGTTAAGTTGTTTCGTTCTCATACTTTATTCCAATTTGCTAATTTACTTCAAATTCTTTTATAGTATTAAGTGAACATGAATGGCAATCTAGTATTAAGATATTTGTGCTTCGCAATAAACAAAATACTTGTACACCCGTGCAACGGGTTTCCACTATTGCCATTATTAGCAAAGATGTAGTATATACTTTTTTGAGCAATTAAAACACGAAAGAGTTTAGCAGTTGCATAAGCAGAGTGAACGCAAAAAAAATAGAGTAGTAAAAACTACCCTATTCTAAATTAAATGGAAAGTCTGCAACAGTATCAGTTAATATATCTAAAGCATCAGAAAGTCTACTATTGGGATATTTAACATAACTTTTAACAAGACTTAAACAAATTTCAACTTTATTTAACCAAAAATTAATCATATTTTTTTCTTCATTATTCATATAACACCTAGCCTTTATATATATTTTTTAATTCTAAATAAATAGTTATTGGAGCAGATATAACTATAAAAATCGGAATAATAATATACCACATAATACACCTACTTATTATTTTTATTTTCTTTTGTTATTTCTTTTTTAGCATTTTTCTTTAATTGATATGTTTTATTAAAATATTTTGCATATCGCATAGCAAAAATAACAGATAATAAAAAATCAATACAACCAATAAGAGCATTTATTTTATTTGAAGTAACACTAAATACTCCTACTTGTACCATACAAAACATCAAAAATGAACAAAATAAAAAACCATATAAATTATATTTTTTATAATTTGAATTATAAAATTTTTTAAACATAACAAACCTCACATTAATTAATAATTTTATTTATAAGTAATATAAAATGATAAAAATCATCTTCAGTAATTTTAATTGGATAACTTTCAGCAATAAATGGCATTAATTTTTCTTTTGTCTTACGACCTAATGCATACAAATATTGTGTGCAGTTATCATTTTGTAACAATAAGGATAATAAAACTTTTTCAGTATCAGTTAATATAGATGTAGTAAAATTTTTATACTTAAATATATTAAGTGTTGGCATCTCTTTAATTAGATTATCATATTCTAACTTATCTAAAGTAATTTCAAGTCTTGTAAGTGGCTTATCTAAATCACTTTCAATTTGTTTATTGTAAAGTTTTACATATCCGTTATTTTGCCTTTGACCTAAATACTCTGTAAAATCTGACAAATCTTTATTATTAAGTTCAAGGCTATAAATTTTTTTGTATTTGCGTCTATCCTTAACGAGATTAAATAATTCACGATTAAGTGTTATATCAAATGCTATATCATATCTAACAACATCTAAAAAGTTGCATTTTAATTTTATGTACTCTAAAAATGGTGTAACTAGATTATTTGGTATAGTTTTATTTGGGTTAAATTCAATAAAGCAAGTACTTTTTTCTTGTGTTTTCATTGAGTTAAAACCAAGTCCCATAGCAAAAGATGTACCATCATCTAAATTTTGAATTTGAAGTAAATTAGCAAATTGGAATAAAGTATGAGAACGAAACAACTTAACTTTAATATTACTATGCTTAAACTCATAGTTAATTATATATCTATTAAATTCAGATAACTTATCATTACTTAAACTAAAACTAAGTCTAAGCATATCACATGACATAATAATATTATCATTAAGTGTTATTGAATTATAATATTTTAATGACATAAAATAACACTCCAATTTTTATTATTTTTGTACTCTAGTACATATGTTACCCCCTATTAGACGTAGGGGTAACTTTTTCGTTCGTGGGTTTGGGGTGCAGTTGCACCCCCTTAACCCCCTAACGAACTTTAAATTCTTGACTTGTAAAGCAAGAAAAAGTATAATAAGAAATAAAATGTAAGGAGAAAGTAAAATGGGTAGATATTATAGAAAAAGAAGAAAATATATTAACAATAAAGAATTAAAATTAATTGCAAAAATCATATTACTACCAATTGCATTGATGATAGGTTTAATAAAATTATGTTGCAAAAAAACATTAAATATAAATAAACAAGAAAACAAAAAATTACAATTAAATGAAAAAGGCAAAAAACTTAATAAAATTAAAATTACATTTATATGTATATCAATATTATTGTTTGGAATGTTTATATATTTCGCATACTGGAACAATATATTAAACGGATACAGTGCACCAATTACACTAATTTTATTAATCATATCAATAATTACTACAATAATATTAAAAAAACTAACTGAAAAAGAAACCTTAAATGTCGATAGATATGAAATTTACACAGAAAATTCAAAATATCATATAAAAGAAAAAACTATTACAAACAATGAAAAATATTTTTTAGATATAATTAAAAAACATTTTAATGATGAATATGAAATAAGAGTACAAGTTCCACTATCATCAATTATAGAAAAAGAAAAGGAATTTGAAGGACAATATCAAAATGAACTTAATCGTATAATAGATATAGGAATTTTTGATAAAAACACATCATATCCATTACTATTAATTGAAGTAAATGACAATACACACCATAGAAAAGATAGACAAATAAGAGATGCAAAAGTTAAATATATTTGTAATCAAGCAAATTTAAAAATAATAGAATTTTGGACAGAAAATTTAAATACAGAAAATTATATTATAGATAAAATTAATGAAAATTTATCAATATAAACTAGAGATATACAATAAGTATATCTTTTTTAAATAAATATCCATTTTAAAAAATAATAAATGTAAACAATTACGTCAACTAAAGATGAACCCATCCAAATCAAAATAGACCAGAGACCCAAAATATCATTAAATAAATTTCTAAGAAAATTAAATATACCCCAATCAGCAGTAATATTTAAACGTTCAACAAACGTACCAACACCATCTGATATTACAGGAGCATCTTGTAACAAATCAAGCAATGAACCAAAAGATACAATATCATCACTATTACCACGTAAAATTCTAATAAGCGACACAGAAATTAAAATTAAAAAAATTAAATTAAATACATTAAAACCATGATTAGAAAAATATGAAGTAGTTCTTTGACTAGAAACAGAATTACTAGTCTCTTCTACAGTTTTTACTTTATTTACTTTAGAACTACCTAAACTATCTACACTATTACTAGTATAAAAGGATTTAATATTAGATTTACCACTTTTATATTCTGAATTATTATACTCTTTCATATCCACCTACCTACAATATAAACCTAACAATTGCAACTACTATACAACAAGTAAGTAAACCTAAGAAGAAACCGCTTAAATTAACACCGAGTATTTCAAAATTAAATAAACTTGTAAATGTTCTTACTGGTACATCTATAACCGCAGTTAATAAACTATCAAATGTATAATGGTCAGAAGATAAAGCAGTATTATAACCTAAATTATATCCATCATTTTTGCCTACTCCGTAACCATCAGAATAACCTTTATTTTCTCCTGCAGTAAAACCGCTTTTATAACCACTACTTACTCCAGATTGAAAACCTTGATTATAGTAATCATTATCAGATAATTCAGTATAAGGAATTAAATAATATGTACGAGATGCATAAACTGTATCATAAGGTACAGTAAAAGAAATTATAAAATAATTATCATTAACATCATAATATTTAAAATTTAAATATTTAATATCAGTTGAAATATTATCTTCAATAAAATTAGTATCAGATAAAGCAATTTCTACTTTATAAACATTAGCATTAAAATTATCAGAAACAAAAACATCCATAACACAATAATTACCACGTAGATTTATATCATCTAAATTAGAAGAAACATAAAAACGAGTTGAGCCATAATCTAGAGGCAAAAAAGAATTATTATCAAAATACCAAGCAATATTATCTTCTAAATATAAAAAATATTGAAATTGAAGATAATTAATATCAAGTCCTTCATAATCAATGTAATGAAAAAATGGAGCAAATGAAATTGAATTATTAGAAAATTTTACATTAGAAGAAAAAACAATAGGCAATAATCGGCTTTCAGACCAATTTACATAATAAATATCAAAATGATAAGTATCAGAACTAACAAAAGTATAATCAGTAACAACTTCATCAGCACTAACTTGTAATGTTTCTTTATGATTATTACTTATATTAACAATACCAAAGCAAAAAGCAAATGCACATAATAATGCACCGCCAAATGCTAGTATTCTTTTAAATATAGATTTCTTTTTAACTTCCATATTATTCATCTCCTTGTGTAAATGTATTTAACCATTTATGAGCAATTTTAGGAATAAAGATTACAATATCAACAAGTAAATGAAGAATATAAACACAAATATAATAAGTAAAGAATATTAGTATATCTGGACTAGAGAACAATGGTAATATACCCCCTGCACCAACAACACTATTTAATGTAGTATAAATAACACTATCATTAAGTATATCTAAACCTAAAGTACTAATAACACTAGATAAACTAGTAATAGGGTTATGTAAAGACATTAAAATTAATATTAGTACTGGCAAAAAATATAAGGCATACCAAAATATAGTATCAGCAAGTCTCTTTATCGTTCTTTTTCTCATCTAACAACTTACCTTCCTTATATTCAAATTTTATATTGTGTTCATTAAGACAATCTATAACTTGACCTAAAGTGTCTGCCAATTTTAAAATTGCCTTTGAATGATTATCTAAAATTTTTCTTTCTTTATTATTAAACATCTTTTTCTTTCTCCTTAATCTTATTAATTTCATTAAATAAATTAGCAAATTCAGGTCTAAAAGATACAATCTTACTAGCCTTTAAACTATCATGTTTATAATTAAACATAGGTATATTTAAAACTGGAAGATTATCAGTTAGAATAGAATAGCAACAACAATCGTATTTTTTAAATGTAGATTTTCTAAAAATAACAGTTTTAGTAGTATCTTCAATATCTTCATTATAAGTATTAATAGTTGACCCATCTTCTGAATACCTTTCTTCTCTTAACTTGCAATAAGATATAAAAGGCAAATATTTTGAAGAAGTATTATGAATATAAAAGTATTGAGATGTACATTTTCTTAAAGCAATATGCAAATCAGATATTTGTTGAGAATTAAAAATACAAATACCGCAATGAGTTTCATGACCAAATAATTTAAAGAATTTTAATAATTCAGTAGATAGTTCGGGTTTATCTTTAGAAATGTAACAATCAGCAAGTAGTGACGCTTCATCTACAAATACTACACTACCAAAATTAAACCTAACTTTTCTAAGAATATGTTCTAATGTAATTTCATGATATTTAACCTTTCTTAATGGAATATTTGAATACAACAAAGGTTCTTCAGGTAATTCTTTTCTAAATAACTTTCTAAAGAAACAAATTATTTTCCATCTAAAATGAACTCTTCTATATACAGATAAAGTACAAGCAAGAGAAACACCAGTTTTACCAACTTTAACAGCACCAGTAAAAACAGACAATGCAGTTATTTTAGGGAATTTAAATTTACTTAAAAACTTACGAATAAAAAATAATATAATACAAACTAAAATTATAATAATTAAAATTTTCATAAAAAATTAACGAATAAAACAAAAAGTGGTCAGCAAGAAGCCAACCACTTTTAATTAACGATTTCTTGCACCTAAAGATGTGAAGAAGTTCAACACCCATCTAGATAAACCAATACATAGAGAAATACCAGCAAATGCCAAGATACAAATACCTAGAACACTAAGTCCAGTTGTTTCACCAGTAGTACTGAAGAATATTCCAGACGCTAGAGCCGATAGACCTTCACCAATACCAGCAGCAAAGTTAGTAATACCAGCAATAAGAATAGATACAATTTCTTCAACTAACGCAACACCAGTCATTATTCGTCTTTATCCCCCTTTTTTTTATTTTTCTTTCTATTAATAATGTCTTTAGTCAAACCTATGACTTCAACAACTAAGAAAGCACCGCCTAGAGCAAATAAAATATAACCTAACCACTGCATATTACTTATCTCCTACAACAATAGATTGACCAGTAGTTAAATCAGTAGCACCTACTAGATATTTAAGAAGTTCTTTAAACTTATCATTAGCACCGATACCAATTCTTGTACCATCTAATACTATTTCGTACTTAATGAAAGATATTTTATTTTTAGTTTCCTTATCTTCCATTTCTTGAGCAGTTGCGACTAACTCTAATTTATTTATTTTTTTGATTTTTTGTTTTTCATCCATAAAAAACACTCCTATAAAATTATTTATAGAAAGTGTTGAGCAAATATTTAATTGTAAACTAATACGCAAAAGACCCCGTTATTTCAAACAGTTTTTTTAGAAAATGGATAGGAGCATGTTTCTAGAAATATTGTAATTAAAATTAGAAGTTTTAATAATACTAAATTTAAAAAAACTATTCGAAAAACATGGGAATGCCTTTTGCGAACACTTACTATATCTAATTACGCAATAAAGCCGTTTTTTATTACAAGAAAAAAGTTATGGTTTTCGCATTTTTGACCATAACTTTTAATCATATTGTTTGAATTTGTTTTTAAATTTTACTCTATCCCCTAATGTTTAAATTTTTGTTTTTAGTTAATCAACTCGTGCATATATGTAATTTAATATTTCATTTGATGTTATTTAATTTATTGATTGAAGATAATCATACTATTAGCTTTATATTTAAGCAATAATAACATCATATTAATAACATATACTCTGATGCATATTTAATTATCTAAACAATCTTAATACATAGTCATATTCTTTTATTATTTTTTGTTGTAGTTTATAACTAGGCATAATAGTTGATATTATTTTATAAAAATTTTTTGAGTGGTTAAATTCTATTATATGAGATAGTTCATGAATGATTACATAATCAATTACTTTGTGTGGTAGCATAACTAGTCTAAAGTTTAATTTTATATTTCTTCTACTATCACATGTCCCCCACTTACTCTTGCTATTGTTTAATGATATTGACGCATAATCAAGTTGCATTAAATTTGCAAAATACTCAACTCTTTCTGAAAGTATTTTTTTTGCATTTGAAATATACCATTGTTTTATCTTTTGTAGTATTTGATCTTTATCTATTTTATTTGGAATGGCTATTTCAGAACTTCCAAGTTCAATTTTTTTAATTCCATTTAAAAATACAAGTTTATATTTTTTACCAAGAAATAAAAATTCTTTATATGATAGTACATCAACATTAATTTTTAACTTTTCTTGTATTTCATTTTGTTTTGTTTTTATCCACTTCTCTTTTTCTTCAATATATTTATAAATTTCTTTTAGTGATAATTTTTTAGGAGCATGAACAATAAGTTTTCCATCTTTATTTATCGATAAGCATAAACTTCGTCTATATGACCTAACTATTAAATCTGGTTCTACCATTAAAAATTCTCCCAATAATTAATTAAGCATAGTATATCAATTTATAAAATATAAAACAATTAATATTGGCTACATTTATTTTTAAATTCGACATTTGAATAGTATTTTATTTGACTATTTTTTTGTAATTATATATTATATAATATATAGTTATATTATTTAGGAGTAAGCATGGCTAGAAAACAAAGAAGAAGAATTGCTTCAAGAGGCTCGGTTAACACTATAATTTTGAAATCTCTTGTGGGTGGCGATAAATACGGATATGAAATTATAAAAGATGTTGAGAAATATTCTGACGGTGCAATTAAACTTAAACAACCAAGTCTTTATAGTAGCCTATCTAGATTTGAAGAAAAAGGTATAGTAAGTTCTTATTGGGGTGATAGTGATATTGGTGGTAGACGACACTATTATCACTTAACTGAGAATGGATATAAATATTACCAGAGAGAAGTACTAAAAATTAAAGATGAAATTGTTGAAGATGATAAACCATTAAACACAGAAGTTGTTATTAAAAATGACATTGAAGTTGGGAATGTTGATGAAACAAATATTTCAACTGATGATACTAAAGAAGAAATCATTTTAAAAGAATTACCAGAAAATTCAATTCCTGCTTCATTTAATTTTGAGACAAAACCAAAAGAAGAAATTATTCCCGACCATGTTTTCTATACTCAAACTCCTATTGAAAAATCTGAAATCACTATTGAAAGTAATATTCCTAAGATTGATCCTTGGAAGGAATTATCAAATAAAGTTAAACGTTCAAATAAAGCTATAGCAAATTCCCCAAACAAAAAATTAATTTACAAGAAGCCAATGAAGTCGAGAGTTGTTATACTTGATAGAGATGGTATTTATAAACTTAGAGATAGTGATTACAAAGAACATACTGTAAGTGTTCAAAAATCTAAAATTATTGATAACGTAATAAAGAGAACTAATCATACACCTGCTTATCCTTATTATACAGAAAATAAAAACACACAAGTCAATCATGAATATACTGAAGAAGAGAAAAGACAAAGAAATGAAAATTTCCTTGCCAAATTCAATAAGTTAACTGAAGATAAAATGCTTCAAAAATCTTTAACAGAAAAACCAGCTCCTGCCCCTACTCCAAAACCAATTGAAGAAGAAAAAATTGACTATAGAAGTAAGCTTGATAAATTAATAATGTCAGAGGACATAATTGAAGAGAAGATAATTGATAATACTGATGAAATTTCAAATGTAGAAAATAAGATATTTGAATATGATGACGATACTCAAGAAGATGAAGATAAATTTGTTGACTTTGAACCAACTGAATTTGAAACAAAAGTTAGCAATTCAAAGTATATAGAAGAAATTAATAACTATACTACTGACGAGCCTGTCCAAATTTCAAAATATGAAAGCAGAAATACATATGTTGAGAAAGACCGTTCGTACGTTCTTATTAATAAAGTTAAGTTGACATTTGGTATTATTCTACTTTTATTATTAGCGCTTGAAATTACAGTTTCATTTGTTGTATTCAACAAATTAAATTTAATTGGTAATGGCGACAAAACATTTATTATTGTTAGTTACATATTATCACTGATATTATCGTTATGCTATATACTTCCATTTATATTTCATAGTAATGCTCACAAACTTAATACATTTAAGTATAAATACTCAATTTTACTTGGAATACTTACATTTTTAGTTTTAACAGTTTTAATTTATTGTATAAACGCATTAAATGGATTTGAAATTGATAATTTTAAATACTTTGCAGTTAAATTAATTTTACCTATGATATTGTCTTTTAACTTTGTTATTTGTCCACCAATTTATGGAGCAATTATTAATAGTAAAAGATTTTATGATTAATTCTTAAGATTTTTTTTGAAGATTTTATTTATTATTATATTTTGCATTTTTTCTTGGTATTTATACGTAACATAAACCAGTATAACTGCGACAATTAAAATACCTATCCATGCGTATATTCCCCAACCAGTAAAAGGTATAAGTTTGCCACTACCAAAATATGACATGCATATTACACCAATTGGTCGAGTAATTAACGCTATCAAAAAGAATGTTCTATAGTTTATATTTGTGATACCAGCTATAAGACATAAGATATCATCTGGAAACATTGGAAGCAAAAAAGCAAGCACTAGAAAAAAGCTACCCCTTTTAACGATTATTTGTGAATACTTATCGGTATTTTCTTTACCAACTATCCAACTAACTAATCTATATCCAAAAGTTTTACCTATAAAGAATGAAATATATGAGCCGATAAGAACGCCAATACTACAATACACACCACCAAGAAATGGTCCATAAATTAAACTTCCAACTACGCAAATAATTGCTGCAGGAATAGGTAAAATTACTACTTGCCCAGCTTGAATTAAAATATATGTGATAATCCCCTTTTCCTTAGTTGATAATATGAAATCTTTAAATGATTGTACCGATGAAAAAATTGTCAAGATACTATATCTATATAAAAGATAATAGCCACACATTAACACAAATGTAATAGCATATATAACATAAAATAATCGTGACAATTTTCTTTTCTTAAATAACTTAAATACATAAGATAAAAGAAATGATGCAAATATTACTATTAAAAATGTTAGTTTTAAATAAAAGTTAATATTAAATTCTACAAAAAATAAGATATATACTGATAATATTATTATAATAAAATTAGTAAAGTAAAATAACATTTTCATAAATTCACCTTCAAAATATTATACTAAAAGTGTTATTTTAATATGCATTGAGAATGAAAAAAGGAGAAATAAATTGAATAAGGTTGTATTGGACATTACAAATCTAACCAAAACATACGGAAGTAGAGTTGCTGTAAACAATCTTTCTTTTACTATAAGAGAAGGAGAAATATTTGGTTTTTTGGGTCCCAACGGTGCTGGTAAGACTACCACTATGAAAATGATTTGCGGACTTACTAGTATTACGAAAGGTCAAATTAGAATATGCGATTTTGACATGCCTAAACATAAAGAAAAGGCTCTAAGAAATATAGGTGCTCTTATTGAAAATCCCCTAATGTATCCTAATATGACTGGAATGGAAAATTTGCAATATTATGCTAGCTTATATAAAAATATCAGTAAACAAGATATTATAAAATTTTCAAGAGTTGTAGGACTTGAACAAAGATTAAAAGATAAAGTTAAGACATATTCATTAGGAATGAAGCAAAGGTTAGGAATTGCCCAAGCATTACTACACTCCCCTAAGCTTTTGGTTTTAGATGAACCATTGAGTGGACTTGATCCTAGTGGAGTTAAGGAAATGAGAGATTTTCTAAAAATACTTGCTAAGGAATATGGAATATCTATTTTGATTTCAAGTCATATGTTGGGAGACATGCAACAACTTTGTGATACTGTTGCTATAATCAACAATGGTCAATTAGTAGAAATCAAATCACTAAACAATCTTGAGGCGGAAATAGATAAAAATAGAAGAGTACAGATAAAGGTAGATTATCCTAATTTCGCTGGTAAAGTTATTGTTAACGAATTAAAACTTGATGCTGAGATAGCGGGCAACACAGTGCTTGTGAATTGTAATGAAGAAAAAATTAACGAAATTACTCAAAAACTAGTTCATTATAACATTTCTATCTTTGGAATAGAACTTGTAAGCAAATCACTTGAAGAAATATTCTTAGAAATAATTAATAATAAAACCAATGGAAAAACAAATATTATTTAAGGAGATGTAAAATGCCTAGTACATTTAGATTAATTAAGGCAGAATTTAAAAAAATTTTTAAGAGACCTAGTGTGTTTATAGTGGCTCTTTTAATTGTTGCAACTATTCTTGGATCTGCTTATTTATTTAATCCTACAAAAAGAAATAACTATAATATTTCTTATACTAATGTTACTACTTCTCAAGATTTTTATAATACTTATTATTATAGTGATTTAGAAGACTCGCAATCTCATATTAATGAATTGTATGACGACACTGATAAAATAATTAACTACTACTCTTTATATTATAAACGAATTTCTGATTTAGACCAATATTATGGCATTGTTAGCAATAAAATTAACAACTTAAAAAATGAAAAAGATGATGCTTTAAAAGTTAAAAAACTTGATGAATTTAGGTCATCACTTCAAGATTTTAAGGTAAAATTTGAAACATTTGGATCTCTAGCCTATAACTATTCTTTTGTTTTATTTACCAATGATAATGAAAAGTATATTAGTTCATGTTCAGCAGTAAATGACTTAATTGACGCATGTAATAATTCTAGTTACACACCTAACGATATAGTTAATATTTATAATACAAATGATTATGAAAGTAAATTAAAAAATGAACTTGAATATGGCAAATATTTTATATCAAAAACATTAGATATCCTTACTCAGAATATTAAAGATGATTATAATGCTTTCCAAAAGGAAATTACAATAAACGGCTCTTCACATATAAATAGTATTTTAAGTAGTAAAAAAACATTACTTGATGACACTATTATTCTTAAAAACTATTTTGAAGAAATAACTGAATTTAATACCCCTATTGTTCTTATTAGTAAAGATGACCATAAAACTTATTCAAACTTATTTGAAACATGCATCGGCGAACTTGAGAAAAGTACAGATTATAACTCACTTAGAGAACTTTCAACAACATTAACTTATGAAAACTTCTCTAACCTTATAAATACGCTACCTGGTAAGATTACTCAAGTAATGATTAATAGTGATTTTAATACATCATTTTCGAATATAAATAAGGTTGTAATCGAGAATAGAAAAAATATTGATGATAAAATTTCCCTAAGCAGAAATGAAAATAGTATTAAAAATATTTCATTTTTTGCAACTGAATATAAATTACTAGCTAATGCTTATAACTCTTATATTTTAGATAATATTATACTCGATATTATAAATGATTATGAAAGTGCAACTTATTTAAATTTTTATAATTATGGTTTTGATAGTATAAACGTATATAATTTAAAAGAAAATCTAGCTAAAAATTTATATTATATTGAAAATAATATTTATTCAAATTCATTCTTAAATAATTTTGCATTTAATCAAAATTCTTCTGAACTTACAAACACCTATGATTATATGTACTTTTCTCTTGAATTTTGTGCAATTATTATTATGATATTTGCCGTTATGATGATATCTAATATCATTACTGGCGAAATGGAAAGCGGAACAATAAAATTGCTTCTTGTAAGACCTTATAAGAGATCAAAAATTATTACAGCAAAATTACTAGCAACTATTTTCTTTGTAGTTATATTTATGCTATTTAGTAGTATCCTATCATTTGTAGTTGGATATTTCCAATACGATTTAGTAGAAGCTGAAATACTGGCTGTATTTAACGGAAATACCGCATTTACAATTAATCCACTACTACTTATGGGAATTAATATCTTATCACTTATTATTGATATTATATTCTTTGTAATTGTTGCGCTAATGTTTTCAATTTTATTTAAAAATTACGCAGGTGCAATTACTACTTCACTTGTAATAATAATTTCAACATTTGCTCTAAATGCAATATTCCCAACAGCATTTTGGTATTCATTCTTCCCAGCAATGAACTTACATTTATTTAAATACTTCGGTAATTCGTTTATTTCAATTGAAAGCGATAACATAATAAAAAATGCATTAATAACCCCTATTCAAAATACAATGGCATTTCCATTTAGCATTCTATTATTAATATCTTACTCTGTTATTATGTTGATTGTTTCTTATTCAGTATTTAAGAAACGTGATTTCTAATATAATTTAAGTCTCCATAAACTATTATGGAGACTTTTTTAATGAGTTTATTAGTTGTCTAATTTTTTAGTAAGTATTTTTTAAAATCTATAAAAATAATATTAAAAATAAATGTTTTTTAATATTATTTATAAAATGTAAACAACAAAAAAATAACCCCTAATTTAAAATTAGGAGTTATTTTTATTATAGAGTACTAGCAGAATCATGTAACCAGTATTCGTATGGTTTATTTAATGTAATGTTAATTTCAACATCTCTTGTAATTGTATCAAGGGTGAATACACCAAGAGAATTTACATTACAATTGCCATTATGAACACCACCTGTTATATTACCGCTTGCATCATAAGTTGTTAATTCATTATAGAACTTATAATTTGGTAGTCTATAATCTTTGTTAACTTCAGTTGTAAGATTATAACATGTATCTGTATGCATATGAGAATTAGTACAATTTAGTTTTGTATCATATCCAATCTCAAGTAATCTATTATCTGTAATGTTCCTTGTAGATACTTGTGTGTTGGTTGTATCATTTACATAGAACATTGGATATAGAATGAATATTTCCCAATAGCCATAAGAATCAAGTGTTCTTGAAACTTCCTTTGTATAAGTAGTTCCATCTGGTTTATTGTAACTTATTGTTGTCTTATCAGGACTAATTGCATCATAAGTTCCATTGCCATTAAATCCATATTTACTATTTTCATAACTATCACATGTTGAAGTAAATGTGTAGCTATTATTTATAAAGTTATTTAAAGATACTGAATTAGCATAATCAATGATATTGCTAGCATTTCTATGAATAAGAATTACTGTTACATAATCATTATATTGAACTCCGTCAGTTAACTCATCTGCCGTTAGGGTTGCGTTGACAGTTACGTTAAATGCACGTTCGTTAAATGTAATAACAAGTCCATATAATTCTTCAGTCATTTGTGGAGCAAGTATCACATCATCATTATTTTGACCAGCATATTCATTAAAATATGTTATACCAGTCTCAATATTATTTGTGCCATCTTCAGTTCTTTCAATTCTTCCGAATAATACAGATGACAGTAATCCATTACTAGTATTATTAACTATAATGCTAGTATATTCGTTTCTTACAACTGTGTAAGTAAACTTAATATATTTAAGTTTCTTATAAGGAGCTTCTCCCTTTTCAACTTCATATGTTGTATCTTTAATTTCTTCATATTCGCTTACTGTATGTCCATCAACTTCTTGAAGTATTTCGTTATCATCAATTGTAAGATTTCCAAGTCTTATAGAATCATCATCATATAAATGTGGGTTGTAGATAATTATTTCAATATCGGTAGTTTCAACGAAATTACCATATATTGCTCTAAGAACTGGATAGTCTAAGTTAACTTCATTTACATATACCCAAATTGTATTAAAGTTCCAACCGCTTTGAGTAATGAATGCATGTTGTGACATAAGTGTTGCTCTGTCAATTACGAAAATATTCGAATTTGAATCATTAATATACTCACCTATTTTAGTAGGTAATCCCGGACATGCATTATCAACTAAATAATAATTCTTTGATAATGTCGTACCAGTTAAATTATGTATGAAATCAAATTTTGTTCCATCAATTGATATAATATTCTCATTAGCAACATAATTATTTAGTACCTGTCCGCCTGTTGAAGTTGTCATAAATAAGCTGTTATTAGAATTTACATAAGCTTTGAATTTACCCTTTGAGTAGTTGTTTTGAACAATTGATGAATTTATTGCACCTAAACCACCCGAATGAGCATTAGCAAAGTTTTTGATAACACCATTAAAGTAGTTTTCTTCAACAATTGAATTTACTGTACTTTCATATCTGCCATTTGAATTACTTCCACTAACCGCATTAGCAGTTGAATTTAATCCAAATAAACCACCAATATAAGTAGAATTTGTAATAGCCGTTAATTCGCCACCATAATCTTCTCCGAAGTAATATGTATGATGAAGTGATGGAGTACTGTTATTGTTGTAACCTGTAACAGATGAAGCATATAAAACTGCATCTTCAAGTTTATTTACAAGTCCAGCACTATATATTGGAGTATTTGAAGTAGAGTAAGATACAATTTCACCACTAACATATGTACAATTTCTAATTACTATATTTGAAGCATATCCGATTAATGCACTACTATTCTTAGTTGAATTAATAGAAACACCTTCCATATCAATTCCCCTAATATGTGTCCAATCATTTCTTTCAAGCGAATATGAATTAGTACCCCTTGGTGCTTTCATATATGCAATTAGAGCTGAATAATCAGAACTTTCAAAGCTGTTTTCACTAGCAATTGTCATGTTTTTAATTTTTACATTGTATGACTTAGTAGTATGAGTATCTACTGCAATATCTTCAATAGTAATATCATTTGGAGCCTTACCAACACCAATTATATTAAAGTAGTTTTGATCACTTTGAGCTGTATTAATTGGTGTCCAATATTTTCCAGCTAAATCAATACCCGTAGCTGACGCAATAACAAATGTTTTACCAGTTAAACTAGTATTTTCATTTATTGTTGCTCTTGACAACCAAGCAAGTTTTTCTGCAGTGTCAATAATATAAACTGTTTTACTTCCAAAAGTTTTTGTTGTTAGGCTACCCAGAGTAAGTGCCTGTACGTTTTCATCTTCTATCCATAAACCAGTATCTTTAACTGTTGAAGTAGATGAATAGTTGTTCTGTCCTAAAGTAAAGTGTCCAGTAGTACTTTCAAATTTAAATTCAGGACGATTAGTTCCCATTTTCCAATTTCCGTCAAAGTTAAAGCCTGCAAAATTACTTACATTATTAAGTCCACTTGTATAATAGTATGCATTTTCATATACACCGGTTGTTGAAGTATTAAATGTATTATAATTACTTGTCGCTCCAGCAACTGCTACTGAATTATATACATTAGATATAATTCCAGAAGCTTCTAATGTAACTGCAATTGCGCCAGCTTGAGAACTTCCGTAAATTGAACCAGTATTATATCCATCAACTATAATTCCATTCACTCTGTAAGATAAGCCACCAACATTAGTAAATTTCTTAGACGAACTTCCAATATTACCTTTGTTTGCAACATTCTTCATAGTTGAACCTGCAAGTGAATATGATATACCACTAGCTGTTTTAGTATTTGTACTTGTTGTTGTAATAGCACCATTATTAATAGTATTAATTATAACCCCACTATTGCTTCCAGATATACCTGAGATATAATTAATATTACCATTAGTTCCATTGTAATTGATTGTAGCATTATTAATACATTCAGATATAATTCCAGTTGATGTGTTATGTCCTGCAATTGAGCCTAGATGTGACACATATCTTTCTTTATTTGTAGTAGATACATCAGAATGTGTATCTATTGTATAAGATGAAGTATTATTAATTTCAATATTATTAATTGTTCCACTATTTTCAGCAACTAAGCCTACTCTTGATAAGAACTTAGAACTACCAGCAAGATAAGCACTAGCAATCAATGTTAGATTATTAAAGTTAATATCTGATATCTTTGCGTTAACACTCAAATTATTAATTAAACCAAAGTAGTTATTTTCTCCACTTGTAGTTGAAATTCCAGCAATGCTATCATTACCAACATAATCATAGCAATAAGAATTATGTTCATGTCCAGCATTTGTAACATTACAAATTACATTACTATTATGAGTATGATTATGATAATGTCTTGTATTAAAGCCTAAATCTCTATAAGCATCAAGTACTACATTATTCATAGAGAAACCATTTCCATAGATAGTTCCATCAAATCTTGATATTGATGGCATAAATCTACTATCAAAATCAATATCATCAGTTAAAATCAAATATTGATTTTCAAAATAATTTCCACTAATTGTTTGATTTACTACATATCCCCAATCACTTGCCGACTGAATTAGATATGGATTGTCATAAGTTCCTTTTGTCTTAGTATTGTCTAATACACTTAAACCTTCACTTACTGGAGTATCATTCCAATAATATCTAATGTATTTAATATGAACTTCAATGTTACCACGAATATTATTGAACGTTATAGTATGGGTTGTATTACTATTTCCCGTTCCTTTATTTATTCCAGTTGTAACATTTGTAGTTGCATCTAATACCGAATAAGTCGTTGTAGATGTATCTATTGAAGTACTTCCATCAAGGTCATTGTATACAGTTAGTTTTGGTAAATATTTTGTTGGAACATTATTACTTCCGTCATTAGGTCTACTAGTAGATGTAAATTCATATACATTCTTAGTACTATTCCATACACCATAATACTTAGTACCATCAATAATTTTATAATAATTATAACTTACATGACATTCATCAAATATATATCTATTATCAGGAATTAATGTAATAGTTAAATTATTTTTATGTGTAACAGTATTAACTATTTTAGGATCTGCATTTGTACTAGTCTTTGACTCTGAGTTAGTAGGATTTGTTGTAACATTATTTGAAGCAGAAACTTTACCATTAGGCACATTTCTATCTTTATTGCTACCACTATCAACTCCACTTATTGGGTCTCTTGTGCTATCAACAATAGTTTCAACAGTATGCTCTGCAGTGTTATAATTAGCAACAATCATTGTTCCATCTTCGGCTGTATTACTTGAGAAGTAAGCTTGGGTGATATTCTCAATTCTAAAGTAATATAAGTTCAATGACTCGCCATTTACACTAACAAGCGTAGTTGAATGAGTTTTTGTCACACCATTTGTAGTAAAGTTCTGGAATACATAAGCATCTTTTGAATATGTATTAAAGTTTAGACTTGCACCGTTATCTACAAATAAGTTTGCTGTAAATCTGTTACCAAGATAATCAACGGAATCTAAGTTTCCAGTTGTACCATATTCTTTTGTAACACCATTAATAGTATAATACCCTTTTGAAATATTAATTGCATCACTATTTGATGGTTTTGTTTTTGAGTTATTATATTCTTTATTTGTATAACTCAATGTACTATCATCAATTGAACATAATTGTTTATACTTACATTCTCCGCCATCATGTGTATGTGAAGAATGATTAAGAACATAACAAGCTAAATTGTGAACATGATTATAATTAGTATTTGTACATGACAATGTCATACAATTATAGTTATGACATATTAAGTTTGTTGTCGAATAACAACTAGCTGTATGTTCATGTATTATTTGTTGATTAATATCATAAACACTATCTGTTATTTCCATATTTTCAAATGTTGAATATGGAGATTTTTCGTTATTTATTATTGTATTTGCATCAGTAGATGTATTCGCTTCAAATCCATTCATAAATACAATTGGATAATCATGACCAACCCCTTCGTCTGATACTTTGAATTTAATTTGTACTAACCACTGAAGAACTAAATCAACTTCATAATTACCTTCAGTCTCAGCAGAAGCTATAAATTCAATTGACATTTTATTGTCTTTAACATCGAAATCAGTGAAATATTTAACACCACTTCCAACATTAAACCTTGTGTAATTATTAATGTTATAGTTACCGGTAATATCAAAGTCAATATTATCGTGACTATATCCGCCACCGATACTATTAACAATTGTCTTATCGGCATCTAAATAATTAACAATGTCAGTTCCACTAGTTTTTGTACTATCTTTAATTTGAGTCCATTTATCTACTCTAATATTTTGTCCAGCAGTAGTTAATTGAGTATCATTAAATGTAACTTCAATCTTAATAGGAGTATTATGATTAGCTGTAGCATTTGATGCAAGCTCACTACCATTTTGGTAAACTCTAACACTACCTAATGTCGTACCTGTTGGGTTTGTATTAACAGATGCAGTAATATTATATTTATCTACTTCTTCAGTAAGAGTAATATAATAATCAAATCTATCTCTATCATACATATCAGACACATCAAGACTTGGTTTTTTAGTAAATACTACACCTTGTTTGATACCAATAGTACTCTTATTACTATCAGTTATATAACTTGCATCTTGCATATCGTCTGTCATATAATACTGTTCATTTTGAGCAGTAAATCCAGAAACTTTATGATTTAATGTAATGTTTGTTATATGTCTATATATTGTTGATGTAACATTAATGCTAACGTCTGCTCCCCTATAAACATATATTGTATTATCATCATTAATAACTACTCTATATACATCAATCGAATCTTGCAAGCCAGTCATCTTATAAGAAATTTGATTTATATCAATTACATAACCGGCATATGTATTATTACCATCTAAATCAGGACAATTTTTAATTACAACATACTTACCATCTATTCCCCTTTGATATGTAAAGTACTTAGCGTCAAGATCTGAAGAATTGATATATGTATGTGCGTTCTTTGTACAACTTTCACAAGTACATCCATCATTATTACTTGGAAGATATACTATGTAATCGAAGAAGTATTTGAATACTGGAAGACCACTATTAATATTTCCATATATACTCCATACTTTCTCTAAATCAAATCCAGTACATGAATTACTGTTTATAGTATTTGTAGTAGTAGAATAAGTACCTGTTTGTTGCATTTGAGTTGATGTTTTGCTTGTACCATAACAACTATTATATGAACTATTTCTATAGCAATTAATATCATCAATATTAGCACCAGAAGTTCCACCGTTAAATAATGAATCAGTTGTAGAACCGCTACCGGTATTAACATCGCCGTTATTGTAACTAGTATAAATTTTTACTCCAGCGGTAGATATCACTAGTCCTGCAACATAACCATTATATTGTGGTGCAATCACACCAACATTATATAAGTCATGTATGTCATTACTAGAAGTATTAAGAGAAATTACGCCTGCACCATTATCCACTGAAGAAATAGTTGCATGGTTACCAAGTGCAGTAACTATTCCTGATGTAGTATTGTATCCTACAATACCACCAGTATAAGTATAACCACAGATATTTGAATTATTATCTGTCATTATTGTGTCAAGTGTACCATAGTTTATTCCTACTACACCACCTGTATATTTAGCTCTTGAAATAATGTCGCCTTTAAATGATGTCTTCTTAATAATTCCATAGTTAGTACCAACAATACCAGCAGTTATTGTAGGTTCACTATCAATATTATTAGAATTAGCATTTACAATATGTGCATCAGTCATGAATAATTTTTCAATCTTACCATAGTTGGTATTAATAAATGCAACAACATTATTTTCATTACTTCCCGCAATGTTTTTTCTATCACTATATAGATAGAAGTTTTTGATTTGATATCCATTACCATATAGAGTATCGTAGAATGCGTCAATATATGGAATATGTTTACCTGCACAATCAATATCAGCAGTTAATTCGTAATAAACATCAGTATCAGCATCTTCATGAGAATTAACTTCATTAATGAATTTAACAAGATAAGCTGGAGTACTTATTTCATATGGATCACATTTTGTACCATTACCTACCCAATTTGAAGTACTTGCACTTTGTGTAGTCAATGAATATTTAAGAGCTAGTGGATCAGTTGAATCTGAATCTGAATTTGACCAAATTCTACTATCGAATGGACCAACAGAAGTATTATTACTTCCGCCCACAACTCTTAAGATATAACTCTTTAATATACTACCTTCGGTATCAGTATCAGCCATTGATTTAATATTACCAATAGTAAGTCCCGTATTTGAAGAAGTAATATCTGCAAATGTATCAAATATTCTAGCCATAGCACCAGCGGACGTTCCAATAAACGCTCCGACATTTGTACCTGTTATATTAAGAGCTGTACTTGATTTAATTGTAGATTGATTTATTGTAATTGTCTTGTCGGCTTTTCCTACAAATCCACCATTATTTCCAGTAGTACTTGTCATTCTAGAATTAGTAATATCTACTCTATCAATAAATACATCACTTGAATTAGCAACAACAAAGCCTGCATTAGTTGAATTGTCTGAATTAACAACTGCATTATTGAAGTTTAGATTTACAAATGTCCCCTTATCAGAAGTATCAATAAATCCTAGATTTCTGACAGTTGGAGTAACAGTAGACAAGCCATTATCCATAGTTAAATATGTAATATTGTCATCACTTTCTGCAAATATTGTTCCATTAAAGTCTCTAATTGGCTCCCAGTATTTATCAAACATTTGAAGTCCAGCAGTAATCTTATAGAATGCATTTCTATATGAATAGGTCTTACCATCGTAAGTATAATTACCAGTTATATTACCACTTTGTATATTATTTAAAATATATGCAAGCCATCCTAACTTATATGGAGTGTCTATAACAAATGCAGTTTCTCTTGTTAAACCATTATTACCCGACGTAATGTTTGCACCGTCAGTGATAAATTTGTATGAATTTACGAATTTTTCAGTAACTGTACTACCTGTTGTACTTGACCCAGTATATGAAATAGTATTTGGGTTTGTTGTTTCATAATTTGTAGCATCTTCGCCACCAACTGAATTTCTATAGTACTTATTAATTACAGTATTACTTCCAACTTGATCAAAGTAAGAATAATAATCTTTCTGAAGTTTGAAATGTAGATTTAGTTTCTCATCATCAATTGTAAGTTTACCATAGTCATAAACATATGTCTTATCCCACATAGTATCACTTGCTGACAATTGAGTATAATACAAGCAAGCTTTTTGACGAGTGTAATCATCATGTTCAGCATCAGTATAACTATCAGTATAAGTCGTATATTTCTTAGTATCAAAATCATCTGGAACTTCCGTTCCTTCAGGAGCATTTCTAATTTCAGATGCCCAAGTAGAATCGGTCTCGGTTGTTAATCTATATGAGTTTAATGGGTCAAGCTTAACTTTAGGATAATAGTTATTCGGCATTTCAATTGTGAATTTAATTGAATCGCTATCTCCACCACCATATTCAACCTTTGCATGTAGATATATTTGCCATGCAGAAATTAATTTTGAAGTAGTTGTAGCAGTTGGTTGAGTTGATCCACCACCTTGAGTAAAGTAACCAGTAGGAGTCTCACCATTACCTAGAATATATTTATAAGTGAATTTATTATTATCAAATTCGGTAAATAGTTTTGCAACTTGCTGAGCACCACCAACACCTACACTTGGAGTAGAACCAATGTAAATAGTATATGAACTATTCATTTGATTTTCTTTAGCATTTATAACATATTCATTATCCATATAAACATATGGATTTTCAAATGTTGTTTGAACATTATATAATTGTTCTTTAAAGAAGAATGCATATTCACCATAAGTATATTCGTTAAGTTCGAAGTATAGTTCGGTTAAATATTTTTTGCTTTGAGTACTATACTCATTATTTATAGTCATATAATCTTTTGTGTATAATATGAAATTAGGATTACTACAATTTGTTTGAGTTACATTGTAATCATAAGAGCCAAATAAATATTCTTTTTCGTACTTAACAGGATTATTCCCAACCGATTTTAGTTTATAAACACCAGTAATTTTAAATTGTTCTTTACTGTCATTAAATTCATAATAATATGTTTGAGTTACGCCTGACTTATCGGTAAATGTTCTCGCAAATCTATCAAGCTGACTACCAGCAGGATAGTTTTTGATATTTATAAATATTAATCGACTATTATTAACAAAATCACCATATAATTGAGAATTATCAGTTTTGCTTGTATCCATAGCAATAACACCATTAGCAGAATTGTTATGAATTACATTACCCTCATTTATTCTCATTTCATATAATTCAGAATCTAATGAGTCAGCAGTTGCAGAATAACCCCTATTTTCCACAGCTTTATTTGAGAATGCATTTCTATCAAAATTTTGATCTTTATTATCTTCAGTTTTTACACTATACTGCACATATGAACCAGAATTAGTTACACATTTACAATTTAATGAAGTATCACTACAAGTAGAAGAATGCTGACAAGGATGATATAAATATGGACAACCAGCACTAACTGTATCAGTCACATTGCCACTGGCATCTTTATAGCAATTTTCACCATGAACGTGTTGAGCATAGTGAAGATTACTTACAAATGCAGTCTTATACATATATTCAACTATTGCAAAATATGTACCTTGTGTCTCAGGAGCTACTCTAATTGTTATACTACCACTATTAACATAAGGTGTAGTTGTTCTATTTCCGCCTTCATGTCCCCTATTGGCTAGAGTTTTTGTAGTAGTATATGAAGTTAGAGA
This sequence comes from Clostridiales bacterium, assembly GCA_015055815.1. Taxonomy (GTDB): domain Bacteria; phylum Bacillota; class Clostridia; order Christensenellales; family UBA1242; genus UBA11490. Next base: position 37,588 of record SVHM01000001.1, on the reverse strand, counting down.
AACCATCGATTCATTAGCATTATCAGAATAGATATTTGCGGCACTTCCGTTAGCTGAATATTTGATAGTTTCTCCGCTATTCATTATATAAATAGCATTTTCTGTACTATAAGATTCACCCTTAGGAACAAATACCCAACCAGCAAGTCTAACACCAATGTTAGTACCAGTCGTATTGTTTCCAGTAGTTGCATCAAATATATCCGATTGATCAAATGTATACGTAACATAACTATTACCAGTACTTGTACTAGTAGTCGATACATAGAAATATCTATGAGCTGGATTAGTTAATTTCCAAGTATCAGTAGCGGTACTTGTATAGAACAACGATTTATTAGTATAACTGCTATTCATACTATTAACATGGTTTGATACATTAGTTGGAATTGTAGATCTAGTAATAGCATGAGAGTTCACATCACTCTTATTACTAACATTATATCCAGTTCCAGTACTTGTTGTTTTTACAAAATCTCTAGTAATAGTTCCATAGTCATCATCTGTATATGTATTAACTTCACTTATACCATTACCCCTACTTCCAGAAATATCTGAAATACCAGCATCATAATAATAGAAGTTTTTACTAAATACAATAATTACATGATGTTCGTTTGTTTTATCAAAATTATTAGAATTAATAGGTGAAGTATTATAATTGTCCGCATAATCTAAAACATTAAATGTAAATGAATTTGTGATTGTATCGTTATCATCATCAGTTTCAAAATTACTATATTTTATGTTATTATACTTTCCTTCTAAATAAACAGTCATACTATTTATATAGATGGCGGAAATATGATAATTAGTATTTGCCGTAACGACGAATGAATAATCTTCTGCTAAAGCATTAGCATGTAATGCTTTAATATAATAATCTTTTTCGTAATAGTTACTACCTGTACCATTAGATTGATATTGTGTACCTGTTGATATCTTAGTACCTGTTGTTATCTTATGGAACGATTTTTTATTACTACCATCAGTATACTCACTAGTAAATGATCCAGCAGTATCTGCATTTTCATTTTCAATAAATTCAGTACCTTCAACGGCAAGAGTAACTTTAACATCATGAGTATTTAAGTTACCAATAAGTTGTGGATAACTATTTCCGTCTCTGTACCAAATATTGCTAAAATCAAATCCAGACATAGAGCCTGAAGTTCCAGATAATATTGCATCAGAAGTATTAGTAGTTGCAGAATTTAGTCTACGTATTTCAGTACCATTTATTTTTGCGTAAGCATAGAAATAATTTAAAGTACCTGATCCATTACCAATTACATTCCATGCATTGGTATTTGTAGTATTATATTGTCCAATTATTGGAGCAGTACCGTTATTATTTCCATAATAACAATCTTGAATAGTTGTACCACTTACCCATTTACCTACAATACCACCTAAATAGTCAGTTTGAGTATTAACACCATAAGTTATAAGGTTAGCACCAGAATGTCCTTTATAAATACCACCAACTTTTAGATTACCCACAAGTCCGCCAATATAATGATCAGTAGTATTTCCTACATAAGCACCATGATAAATGCCACCTATATATTCAACTTCATAAATTGAAGAGTTGTTTTCACCAATTAATCCACCAATATATACATTACTTGCACTATCAACATAACTATCAATAAGTCCAGTAACTTTTATTTGTTGTATATTTCCAGTAGATGAATTAGTATTAGCAATTATACCATAGTTTCCACCAGAAACTGCATTGGTTGGTGTAATTAACATGTATGCTCTATCTAGTACAATGTTTCTAATTGTACCATTATTTACCTTAACAAGCCCACCATTGTTACCACCTTCACTTGTGTTAATTAGTAGATTAGATAATGTATATCCGCCACCATTTATAGCAAAGCCAGATTTTAATGTAAATGCATTGTCCCAAATTTTATATATAGGTTTGTCATTTTCATCCAATGGGAAGAAATCGATATCATTAACTATTCTAAATTCAACATTGGTAGCAGAAGAACTATTCATAACAGTTAAATAATCATATAGAGATTGAGCAGAAGTAATAGCATATACATTATTACTAGCAATAGTAGGAGTAGTAGAAACAGTATATTTATCTGTAATAGAAGATTTTAGTTTTGTTTGACCACCTGCTGTTGACCATCTGTAATTATTACAGTCACCAACTTTTGTATTACCACTTCCGTAAACATTATAGTATATGTTTGAAGTCGAAACATTAGATATTGGACCTAAATATCCACGAGTATAATCATCAACATTCTCTGCACTAATTGATATTTGACAATCTTCAATTGTAGTATAAGCACTTCCACCATTTCTACCAAGCAAACCGTATACATAAATTGTCTTGTCTATAGGAACAGCTAAAGCATAAATTCCAGTTATATTTAATGAAACATTAGAAATTATTGTAGATTTTTTAGTTGATTCAGTTGATGATGCAATTGAATCACCATTGGTATCATTAAATCCTATTAAGTGAGATACCACTACATGATTATCCTTAGCTGAATATGAACAGCTGAATGTTATTGCTTCCCTATTACCAGAATTAGTAATAGACACATATCCTTGTGCTAAACCAACAAACAATCCCAAGTGATATTGGTTATTAATTGGAGCAACTGTAATATTTCTAAATTGTATATTTGCACTAGCATTATAATAAACATCAGTAATATTAGTATTATTTGCTTTCGCTACAAGTCCACCGTTAGCTATTACTTCAGAATTATCAGTAGCTGTATAAGTAAAGTGCCCATTATAATAGACATTGTCACTACTACCAAGTCTCAAGCCATAAATAGTAGCACCATTTGTCGATCCAAACAATCCCATACCATCTTGTGGAGTATAGACTTTATATGTAGAATTCGTAGCATCTTCTGGATATAAGAATGAATTATCTTTTTCAAACTTATAGACCAAATTAGATTGAGAAGTAGCTAAATCATTTTTAAACGATCCAGTTGTTACAATCTCTTCACTTGCAACAGTTTTCATACCTGTAATTGTTTTGTAATTACCATTTAAGTCGCCAGTAAATCCATTAATTGGTATCCATAATTTACTACTTAAATCAATTGCAGTTGAGTTGTTTAGTATCCAAGCATCATCTTTTGCATCATTTTCAGTTGCAAGATATGCAAGTTGTTCTGCTGTAGTAATTGAATTATTACTTGGTGCAGAAGTAACTGCACTTTCAGCCCATGTAGTTGATGCAAATACAAGCCTAATTTCAGTTGGGTAATCAAGCAAGTTCATTCTTGGTACTGCAACTGTTTTGTCTGAAGAATATGAGCCATCTCTTAAACTATCATAAATTGTATACCAGTTTACATCATCATGTGTAACTTGAACTGTATTAAATGATGTTCCTGTACTATAATCAAATACCAAATTATCGATATTCTTAGTAGTATCAAAATCAGTAGATGTATATGTAATATAATCATTTGTTGCAGTCTTACCAGCAAGAGTTACAGTTGTGCCATCTTTATAGGTTAAGATAATATCCTGACCTGTACCAGATGTAACAGTTGCTCTAATCTTTAAGTACTTATACCCGTAATCTTTTACTGAGAAGTAGAACATGCCATCATTGCCAGCAATAACACCCCTTTCGGTTGTAAATCCAAACTCAGGGTCAGATGTTCTGTACTGTGCAGATACTGATACAAGTTGCGTATGAGCTTCAGCATAAGTTCTGACAGCTAAATAGTTGGCTTGTAAATCTCCCCTTTCTATTGGATTAGTATATCTGCCATCAACATTAATATTATTCACATATTTAGTACTATCAATATACTTAAATGGAGTTGTTGCAGTTATAGAACCACTTGTTACTGCTATTTTCTGAGCATCTGTTGATTCAGATAAATTATCAAGTGTTGTATAAGCCATTTGGAAATATCCAGCACCTATAACTTCAATATCATCTGTAACATCATTCTCATATTTATATTTTGCAATAATATGCGTAGGGTCATTAGGAATTTGAAGTGTAATTTTATAAATTTTATTTTCTGAATCATATTCATAAGGTTGAGATTCATCATCTTCGTCCAAATATGTATATTGATCTCCATTCAATGAGTTATAGAAACCTTGGAATGTATATTCAGCCATTTCTTTAGCAGTTAATGTAACTGAAGCACCAGTAGACTGAACAGTAGCATTAATAAATGATGCTTTATCATCTCCTACTGGAGTATTAGCAACAGAAACATTTACTCTCTTGTATTCCCCACTAGATAATGCACTTGGTTTAAACTTAGCACCAGTTCCACTAGTTCCATTCTCATCTACATCATCTTGAGTTGTTTGAGAAATTGAGATATCTGGCATGATTGATGAATCAATGTATCCCGGCTCAATAGATAAAGTAAGCATTGTCTTCATCATGAACTTAAATGATCTAGTATATTTGTCGTAACTATCTGTACGAATATTATTTGCTGTTGGATGGAAATGTGTATAGTCTTTAGTAGTTGTTTGTTGATAACTATCACCAGTCGCATCAAATATAAATGTTTTAGAATATGTCTTAGCGTTGTCATCAGTAACACCCAAGAATTCATATTTTGATGTAGTTGTACCACTATCTGTTAGATATACTTCATCATAGATGTTTTCATAATCTTCATTATTCCAATCTATTCTTACATAGTAAGTTGTATTTCTTAATGCGTGAACATTCTTGAAATAATAATCACCACTTCCATTAGTATCAGTACATTGAACTAAATTATTAGAAGCAGTACCAATATATACTTTTGGTTGGTAATCACTATTATTACTATTTAAACCTGCTAACTCAACTTTAAATTCAATAGTATATTCTCTATCAAAAGTACCAGAAACAAATTTGTTTTGATTAATTTCATCAACACTTGCAAATGTTAATGTTTTAGAAGAATATTGACTCTCTCTAGTAGTCTTATCTATTAGTGAACTTCCATTAAAGCCATTAGCATAATCTTCAAAATCAGTTGTTGTACTAGGAACTTTGTAATGAACAGATCCACCAGTTCTAGTTAAATCATCTGGTAAGAATCTCATTTTTTCTTCTGTGTTGGTAGTACTTTCTACATATGGAGTAGCAATTGAATTATAATCTGCATCATATAGAACATAAACATATGTATCAGTAGTATCAGCAGAAGATGGTGTATATTCTTCTGTGAAAGATACATCGATTGTATCATCATCTGTTAAACCAATTACCTGATTAGCATCTCTAATAGTTCCATCATTACCATAATTATAAATCTTACCATCGTCAATTGTTGAAGATGTGCCACCACCATTAATTGCAGATCCCGTTGAAGCAGTTGTTATAGAATATGTTTTTTGTGTAAAGTCAGTGTTTGTAAATGTAGTTTCTATCTTACCATAACCAGTTTCAATTGCATCAAGACGTACTTCCCAAATACCATAATACCAAATATTAAATGTAATTTTAGTATTATTTGGATTTTCGCTATCTGTAAATGTCATTGAAGATAATGTAAATGTACAAGTTCCATCAGAAATTCCACCACTAAGTTTCATAGTAGCATAAGATTCGCCAATTGTTACATATGAATATCTATAACCTTGTACATAGTTAGTACTATCATTGTAATAAGGTTTAACAATTTCATTAGCTCTTATACTAATTGTATCACCTTCTAGAACTACACTGTTTTTAGTATAAACAACGCCATTAGTAGTAAATCCAGTATCAATATCAGTCCACGAACTACCATTGTATAGTTGAATATTTTCATATGGATATCTTGAGCCATTATAAATTACATCAATATATTTTATCGTCTTATTGCTTGTGATATCATATGTACAATAACCATCATTATTTGGTGCCTTACCAGTAAGAGTAGTTGAAGTACCGTCTGTATAATAAACTTTCAAATCTTCACTAGTAATATTCTTTAATTCATCTCCTGTCCAATTTGTATAAACACCCCTTAATTTACTATAACCAGTCAAATTTTGACCATTTGCTATGCTTGTAGTTCTATTAGATTCAGCGGCAAACCTTGTTGGTTGAACTAAATCAAGTGAAGATTGAACGTCCCTAATGTTAGTAGTTACGGTGTATGACATTATAAACATAGCTGTAAGATCTACAACTTGTTTATTATGTGAGTGATTATTGTTTGCTGTTGCAGGAACAGTTCTAGTGTTTGTTGTATCAACTGCACTATCTGAATACTTAATCTTACCAGTATTATGATTTGATCCAGATGTGAATGAAGATGTATTATATTCACCAGATTTTCCCGATTGAGCATAGCCTGTAACATCATTAATTTTCCAACTATGGAAGATATTACCTTGACCGATTTTATCTGTTGAATAAATCTCAAATTCAACCCAACCAAAGTAACCCATCATTCCTTTGTATTGTCCATTTACAAATATTGTATCAACTTTGCAATCTGAAATAATATCTTCAGTTGTAGATGCCATTTCGGTAAATGAAGTTGAATTTATCGTTCCATCTGCTTTTAAGTTATCAGTCTTTTGGAATGCTTCTGCATTAACTGAGTTGGTTGTAAGATTATTTACTAATTCTCCACGACTATCACACTTAGCCAATTGAATTGAATAAGTTGTCCATGCTTCTTGAACATTTAAAGAAATCTTATTATATGTTGTATTTGATACTTGGAATGAATATGTTTCATTAGTTGTTCCATTTGTTTGAACATTTTGCCATCCAGTACCAGTATTAGCAGTAGCATTGGTATATGTACCATTTTCATTCATCTTAAATCCATCATTAAATGATGCATCAAGATTAATAAAGTCATAGTTATCTATGTAAGTTTTCTTCTCTATAGTGTGATTTGAAGAATAACTTAGGCTAGAGCCCCAAGAAACCCATATATCATTAGAAATAGATACATCAATATCTGAATAATGATTTCTAGAACTATTATATGTTATTGTTACAGATTTCAAAATTTTACTAGATGTTAAATCATAAGTAACATATCCACTTGTAGGAGCTTTTCCCGTCAACGTTTGAGTAGTATCATCAAGATATGTTACTGTTATATTTTCACTTGTACCACTAGAAACTTTACCTCTTAGTTTAGTATATTTAGCAGAAGAATAGAAAGTTTTTAATTGATAAGTTTTTCCACTACCATTTGCAGGAGCATTAATAGGTATACTATTAGAAGTTGAATTATTAGCAATTGTGAATGAATTTTTAGTAAAGTTTGCGTCTTTATCTAATCCAGCTTTTGATACATAATATTTGTTTACAGTTCCCTTATCAATCTCATAAAGTTTAACAAGGTTAATGTAATATGTTTTACCAATAATCTTATCGCTAGATTCAAATGTAAATGTTGTTCTGCCACCTATACCATTATCAGTTGCATAATAGTGATTTGGTGTAGCATATGTTGCTCCCCAATTAGATGTTGTACCACTATCATTATAATCTGTGCTTGTAGAGAAAGTGTATGTAACACCACCAGGGTTGGTATGTAATAAAGATTCACTAGATGATCCTTTAACAGTCACACTATCAATTCTATATGGACCATTATCTGACCCCATCTTTGTAATAGTATCTGCAGAAATAGTAATAGTCGCACCTTTCATGTGATAGGTATTAGCAATTTCTCTATCCACTTTAATTTCTAAATCAGAAGCATAATTTGGTAATAAACTAGACAAAGTTAACCAAGAACTAGACAAGCTATCATATACTTCCAAATTGGTTAATCTATCTCTATTCGAATTATACTTAAATGTTACAACACTTAACTCTTTAGAAGTATTCAAATCATATGTAACATAACCACTTGTTGATGTTTTCCCTGTAAGAGTTGTTGTTGTGTTATCAGCATATTTAATCACTATATCATCACTAGTACCTTTATCTATAGTAGAATATCTAGCTCTCAATTTGGTATAGGTTTGACCATTTTTCATTGAATTTCCCAAATCACTACGATTTACAGAATCAATAGGAGTTGAACTTATAGATAGATTTCCAGCAACCGTATCAGTAATCTCTGTAAATCCATTTCCAGCATTTTTAATTCTATATGCAACTTTAACTACTTCATACTTAGTGCCCATATATAGTTTAGCTGCGGTGTGTAATACGCCATCAGTTGCACCCATTTGAACACCAAAGTTTACAGCTGTTGTAGTTCTATTTGCAGTATGATCAGTTGTGCTTCCATTACAATAATCAGTTCCTATTCCTGAACATGTGTCATTATGTAATCTCCACTTGATAAATCCCCTTGTTGTAGGCGCATTATTTGTCATCAAGAAATACAATTCATGTCTTGAATCACCTTTGTCATCAAGAGTCACACCCATGTGTAGTGAGCCATCATTTCTAAGCGGTGGAACATTTGATCCACTTGTAATTGTTACTGTATATCCATCACTAAAAGTCAATATATTACTTGTAGATGTAGTGTATAAAGCTTCTTGCGCTACACCATCCAAATAATTCACTACTTGAACAGGTGTTGCTTGTGAATAGAATGCAGTTATATATACAACTGGAGCAACAGATAATGTAGCAGATTCTGTGCCAGTATATTTAAATGTAAATGCATTAGTATTATATGCCCCGCCCGAATTAACTGCAGAAGTTGTGTTTACTCTAGTTATAAGATCGGAGTAATGTGCGTCATAATGTGCTTTTGTATCAAAAGTACTTGATTCAATTGTGTGAGTTCCGGCAAATGCATATGGATTAGATGAAGTATAACTATCTCCACTTACATAATGTTGATTAGCTGTATAAGGTGATGTATGTTTAGAGATAACATATACCTTATCACCTATAAAGTTTGTCATTGCTTGGTCTTTTGCATAAGCAGTAACACTTGTTCCTTCTTTTGCAACCATTCTAATTACTGCACTACTAGAATAATCTATCGTCTTTCCGCTAGTTTGTACAAGTTTAATAGTACCACCAGCATTCTCTGGTGAAGATGTAGTAGCATCTACCTTATCCATATATGTATAGTGATATGGATCCCAGTTAACAGTAAAAGTCATGTTTGCCGAATTTTTTACCACATTATTTGAAAGTAACCCAGCAAGGCATGAGTTATTAGAATTAGCATTTCCTGTAGTAAATGTCATAACACCATCATTTGGTGCATAATAACTACCATTTTGCGTCGATAACGATTTAGAAGTTTCTGTTATAGAAATAGAAGCATATGAGCCGTTATCTATAGTTGCGGAATTGGTATTATCTGAATTCGTACCATTTATACTATTTGACTCACCATTCGAACTAATAGTTGCTGAACTTATTGCATAGAAGTCAAGTCCACTATGAGTATCTGTAATAGTCATAGTTATTTTGTCGCCTGCTCTAGCAGTAAATACAGAGCCCGACCTTGTCATAGCAATACCAGTAGTTACTTCAATTCTACCAGTAGCAACAGTTAAATTTTGATAACCATTTGTATTAGAAGTTTTATCTTTAATATTAAATGTATATGCCTTTCCACTAGCAGTTATATCTTCTATAGATAATGTGCTTGTAGCACTGCTATCCCCATATCTATTAAGAATAAATGATGGTGTGATTGTAAATGTTCCAGCAAATACGTAGAATAGATTTAATGCACCAGGGGTAACTTGAGTAACTTGTGCGTTGATATACATATCAGCATCACGTGTAGTTTTTCCTAATGTCCAATTAGAAGTTCCAGACTCTACCCATTCACCTTGTACATATCCACTATCAGCCACTGCTTTAACAGTTATTTTTGTGAAGTATCCAACTGTTAGTTCCATATATTGACAGTTTGGCAGACTAATATATTGTGTTCCTTGTCGGTCACTTGCGCTATAATAAGCATCAGAACTTGAATGCAAGATAGCATTTTTAGCTGTAACCTTTGCCCTGTTTAAAGTTGTAGCAGTGCCAGATTTCGCAGTTGTGCCATAATACGAACCATTGCTAGAAGCCTTGTATGAAAGTGATGGAGTATAATAATCACCAGCAGTTCCAGTATTATATGCTGTGTAATTTAATGAAGTATAAATTTGAAGTACACCCGAACCACATCCAGCACAACCATTAGTTGATGTAGTATGTGTTGTACATCCATGACCAAACGAAACAGTATAACGTTTCTCACGAATATAGATTTTTACTTCAAATGCGTCGATAGTTGAATCATTAGATCCTTTAAAATCTCCGCTCAATGTAACTTTATTATTGGAAATTGATGTAGCAGTAACCACTGAAGCCCACGGAATTGTTTTATCTGTTTGCTCAGATGTTTTTGTTAATGCAGTATAGACTTGTGTGTAATTCGAAGAATAACTTAAACTGCCATTTAAAGATATCCATTTAGTAGCACCGGAAGCATCTTCGACTTGCACATCAAAAGCAGAATAATGAGATCTACTACTGTTATAGGTAATTATAAATTTATCAATTTGCTTCTTATTAGAATTAATAGTAAATGTAGCATAACCACTTGTTGGTGTCTTACCAGTTAAAGCTTCAGTCGTTCCATCAGTGTAATATACTGTTATATTATCACCAGTACCGCTGGACAATTTACCCCTAACTCCAGTAACTATATACCTAGTCCACAATTCCATCTTTACAAATTCATAACCAACTGGAATTTTAGTAGTATCAAATGTAATTGAATAACTGTCTGCAGTATTTTTTGATGTGTGATTTGTAGAGAAATATAGTTCCCTATTAGAATTAGTTGTTGTTTCACTAACAGCATTTCGCATAACTTCTAATTGATCTGCATCTAAAAGTGTACTCTTCTCAGTAGAAATTACATCAGCTTCGATTCTAACACCAGTTGCAGTTTCATGAAGATCAAAATGGTAATATGGTTGAGCATAGAATTTAATCGCAGTTCTATTTGTAGCACTAGAAGTTGAAGTTGTAAATGAATGAGAAAGATATGCTGTTGAATTATATTTCTCAATATAATTCTCATGAAGAGTAGCAAGTCTTAAATCATTTACTTCACCAAAGTAACCAAAGTATGCTTTAACAGATGTTGTATCTAGTGTTGTACCATTAAGAATTTGGAAATTTAAATCAAAACTAGATTTTAATGTAGGTAAATCTATATTTGATGTACTTTGTAAGTCTAATGCTAAATAATAAACTCCATTTTTCGTATATGTACTAGTACTTGTCAAGTCTATATCAACTGACTTAGCATAGTCAGTAACACTAGTTAATTTTGTAAATGAAGTATTATAAACATTACCACGAAGTTTATAACCTGACATATTTGATGTAATTCTATACTTATAGCCACCACGAAGTGGAATATAACTATCTACACTAGATGCAGTAGCATTTTTGCCAGATATAGATAATTTATTTATATAATAGTTATTGGAACTATTACCGTTCGTAAAGGATAAATCTCCGTCTGCAACGAAATCAATCGTTCCACCAAATGTTCCATCTACAAAGTTATCGTAAACAGTATATAAAGTACTAGTATTAGTAGAAAGTTCAACCTTAGTTACATTAGCAACTGTACCACTAAATACAATCTTTGTAATGTTTTTATTTGCACCAATATCATAACGTTGATATTCAAAACCTTGATCATCAGTTGGATTAGGGCTAGCTTTTGTCAAATTAGCCTGTGTATAACTACCATCAGTTGTATACACTGTAAATGAAGGATTTCCACTCGAATAAACTGACACATATCTAGCAGTTACAGTGTTATTGTACATATAAACACTTGGTGTTCCACTAGATTCAAATGACACAACATCATTTGCTTCTTGTCCAACAGTTTCTATCATTTGAGCAGAAACAGTGAATGTAATAGGTTTTACAAATACATCACTTGAGTTTGTCCCACCAACAGATGTTGTATTTATAAGTGTACTTATTGTAAGTGTATTGCCACTAACTGTAATTGAATAACTGTCGCAAGTTGTACAAGTAGACCCACTATGTAAATTGCATTTATTAGTATAGTATGTACTATTTTTTATACCATCACTATTACTATCACTAGTATTTGAATATAAAGCTTGCCTACTCAAGTTAGATACTAAAATATTATGAGTTTTGTTTGTCTTTCCATTAACAGTAACATTCCAATATTTAAGCATATATCCAGCGGTTGGGGTTAATGTATATGTAGCATTTCCAGAAGTTGTAACTTCTGAAGATGAATTATTAACCTTTAACGAATAACCCGCAGCAGCCGTAGGACCACTATTTGTTACATACTGAGCAGTACCAGTAACACTTGGATTATGTGTATTAATCGCCCTAAATTCCGCTTCAATACAGGTACCAACATTAATTGGTAATGTTGGACATTTATTAGCAGCAGGTGGTGAATATAATGTAAACGCATTGTTTTCAAGTGTTTTTGCTGTTTCATCAACCTGCAAACCAACAACTTCAAATCCACTATCTGTAGTTAATGTAGCAGTTAAATTAGAATAATAATATACCGCAAAAGCTGTGCCTTTTAACATTGCAGAAGTATTTCCAGTATTGTGTGTTGTACTCCATGTTTGTGAAGTTGTATCATATTTATCAGTTACTACAAGTTTACCTTGTCCATATACATATGGAGTTATAGAATCATCAACACAAATTTCCCTTGTATTTACCGTTACATTTGTTAAGAAGAATAGATAATCAGTAAAATTAGCAGAGTCAAAATCTGAAGCCAAAGCAGTAATTGTAACTGTATATGAATTTGTACAATCAGTTGAATTAAGCGTAGCGGTACTTAATTCATAGTCTAGATAATTTGCTTCTTCAGATTTATTACCAGGAGTAATGTTAGTTGTTCCAGACGATGTATTTGTTGGTACTGTAAGATGAACTAACTCAAATCCCTTTTTAATAATTAAATCAACAGTAATTACCAATGCCTGAGTTTTATTATCGTCATCAGGAACGGCTGATGAAATATCATATGTTGCAGAGTCAGAATTACGTTTAATCTTATCATCTTCATCATCTTCATCATTATATGTATAAGTACCTTCCCTAGGATTATATGGATTAGTAACATCAGTAACATTATTACCATCAATTTTTACAATTTTACCATTTGTAAACAATACATCTTCAAGTCCATCATAACCATTGCCGTGTTTTGCCTGACTTGAGTATCTAGAAGTATTACTCAAAAATCCAAATGTTACAAATGGAGCATATGTAAACTTCATATCCATACTTGTTACAACACTAGTTGCACCACTATGACCAGCATGTAATGAAGCGTAACTAGGTTGTTGACTAGGATCTGTTATACTAGTTATTAATGTAGTTCCGCCAATAGACATCAATCTTAATCTTTTTACCGTTTCAGTTTCAGTAATTAGCGGATTGTCTCCCCTTTGTACTTTAATAAAATTACCGTATGTAGTTGTCAGTACATAATAATTAACATACGAACTAACTTCATTATTCCCACTAGATCCTTTGTTTATATATTGTGCTATTGGGGTACCTGAAGAAGACGGATATAGATTTACCGTACCAGTTCCAGCTAGTTTATGTGTTGATGTAGTAGAACTTGCATTTTTTGTAGTAGTTATATTTATTGCAGTTGAATCTAAAGTTCCACCACTAGTAGTACCATTGCTATCACATTTATAGAATGTAAGGACTGGTTGGTGGCCAGCAACAGAATTTAAGTCACTATTTTCAATATAAATACTTTTTGTTACAGTTTTCAAAGTACAAGCAAAAGAAAATGTTTTAGCAGCGGTTATATCTGAAGCACTAGTACCACTATATGAAGTTGTAGCAGGATTAAATAAATTACTTAATTGATAAGTTCTATTATTATGACTAAGTGTACCAAATGACACACTATAGGCAATTGCTCCATGATAGTCAGAATATAAGAAACTACCATCAGTTAATCCACCCTTTGTTCCAGTAAATGCTCCCGCTTGACGGGCGTATGTTGTAGAAGCTGCAGAAACTACAGCTGTATGCGTAGCTCTAGCACCCAATTCATCAAAGAATGTTGAATAATAATCTCTTGTATAACTACTGTCTGGCAGACTAAAAGTTGATTTAATCTGCTGAACAAAATGAATATATCTGTTTACGTTAGTAGACGAAGTCCCATTATTAACAGTTAAAGATAATGAGTTTGCTGTTCCAGTATGTGCACTAGTAATAGTACTAGATGTCGACCAATAAAGCCTATACTGATTACTACCAATTGTATAAGGTGCATGATTTAAAGCGTCTGCAGTAGCTGTACTTATTGCAGTTTCATTATATTGAAGTGTAACAGTAACATCAGTTTCATCTTCAATTAATATCCAAGCTATAGCACTTAAATTTGTTTCTCTTATGATATGAATACTCTCATCTGCACTATCAGTATCAAATGTTACATTAAGATTACTAGGTGCAGTTCCAACAGTTGAGCCTTGAATTATTGTAAGTTTGTATCTATCTTTCTCACAATATAACGTATAAGTAAGAACACCATCATCGTCATTATCACCATCTGTAGTACGTGCATCATATATAAAATCTGATATTACATTACCAGTTGTTGATACTCTTACATCGCCATTTTCATTCTTTGCCCCATCTACTGGCGTATGAGAGTCTGAATTATCATTCCAAGAAATGGTTGGAGCAAAGTCAGATGTAACTAAAAATTCAGTAGAATAAACCGAATCTTCAGAACTAGGAGTAATACTAATTGTTTTTGAAGTGGAATCACCACTAACAGTAGTTCCACCTATAGTCATTGAAATTGTTTGATGACTAGGTGAAGCTTCAGGTTTACCACTTAAAGCTAATTCTGTAACCACGCCGACATTTATTTCAAATATCGTTGCTGAAGATAAACATGTAAGGTATGGTATTGATATAGTATTATCCCATTTACTCGAATCAGAACTTTTCTTCCCAAGTTGAGTTTCACTACTATCGGTACAAGAAAAATTCAATGAATTATATACATCAATAGTTTTATTTGCAGAGTAACTTAAATTAGATGTTGATAGACTTTGCCATCCACCATCATTATAAAGTTCAATATTTGTATAATGTTGCCTACCACTATTATATGTAATGGTAATATAATCCAATATCTTTCCCGAAGTTAAAGTATACGTACTATATCCACTTGAAGGAGTCTTTCCGCTTAATGTTTGCGTTGTTCCATCTGTAAAATAAGCTGTAATATTTTCAGTTATAGTGGTACCACTAACTTTACCCCTTAACTGAGTTGGATTATTAGTAACTGCTGTTGTTTTATAATATATAGGACTAGAGCTTGTGTTCAGATATAATCCAGAAGTAACCTTTGTACCATTATAAGTTAGCGACATCTTTGCCATTTTTATAGTTTTCGTCTTTTGGTTAACATTAAATGACAAGTTAGTGTCTGAAGAGTTAAACATAAAGTAATGCCCAGTAATACCCGTATACCATTGACTAGATGTCATAGTAGTATCAAAATACGTACTAAGTGAAGAATTGATTGTACTATTATCCGTTGTTAAAGATATTTCAGGACTATAGAAAGCAATATTCAAAGTACTATCTGCTGTAATAGTTATTGAATATGTAACAGAAGATGCAGTGCCAAATGTATTATTAATACTTGATCCGGTAATAGGACTTTGCGCAGTTGTGCCAACCTTTACAGATTGAAGTCCTGCCCTTGACTTATCTATTTTCGAAAGCTTCAACTTTAATGGAATATTTGTAGTTCCAAAATAAACTGTATTTAAATAGTAAGTTCCATTATCATTATAAGCTTTCATGCTCCATGCAACTTCTTCAGAAGATGCTTTTGTATAAAATGTAAGAGTTGTTCCAGAATGTTTTAAATAATACTTGTCTGTAAGCGTTGAAGTATAAGTACTTACTGCTTGATCATTAAATGTAATAGAATAAGTTAACTTTCTATTATTTCCCAATATATTAAGTAGCGGATAACCTTTGTTATGTTGATGAATAGCATCAGACCACTCATCATTACCATCATACATAAACCATACATTACCAAATTCAAACCCAGCGAAATTGCTTTCGTCTTTCATTTCAGCATCAGTTAAAGGATGTGTCCCACCGGAGAAATGTGCACTATTGTAATAAATATTCTCAATCGCACCTATATTTTCATCATATAGATATATATAATCATGATTTGTCTCGTTCCAACCAACATCTCCCGCAACATAACATTTAGAAACTGTTCCCTCATTTGAAACAACAAGTGGATTTGCAAAAGTAGAAGCCCCAATATAATAAGAACCATCAACTGTAAAATAAACATAACAATTTTCAATCAATCCATGATTATTTAATGTAATAAACAAATCAATATTTGATTCAACATCAGGTGCATTGTAAAATATATACGACTTTTGTATTGTTCCATTATTAGTACTGCCCACTAAACTAAGTCTTCCGCCATAGGAATCACCTACTTCATCAACATATAGACCACAATTCGTAATCATTCCACTTGTAATTGTATCTGCTATCACTACAGTTTTACTAACCGGAGATTCGCCAGCATCATTTTTAATAATGACATTTTTAACCACTGCATCAGAAACGGAACCATTTATTTCGTTAAATAAAATTCCAGAAAAATTACTAAAAGTATAGAAATTACCGTTAAATGTACCAAACATTGCTGAATCACTTGAAGGAGAGCATACAATAGCTTCAAGGTCATTATACGTTTTCTTCACTCCATCAATAGTGATAGTTACAGTTGAAAAATCAATATTACCTGTAACACTATATGTAATATCTGGACCTATACCATCTCTGAGCATTAGACCAATTTGTAAAGGACTATATATACCACAAACATCTTGTTCAATATCTTCAATTTTAGCCTCATCTGCATCTGCATCTTCATATACTTGAGCTATATTCATCCAAGTAAAATTACCTACTATACACTGTATTACAATTTGTGCACTTAGCGATGCATGAAAAGTAAGTTCGTAAATATTATCAAGAGTGCCATCATTATTAACAGGCAAATTATCGCTTATTGGACACGAGCCAACTGGTACAATGTTTGACTCTGAATATAAAAATGGCATATGTGGATTTGCTGTTGTGTCGCTCGAACTAAGTAATAGATAAGTAGCATTATTTTTAGCAGTTGTCATACCTATAGTATAATCAACCGTCATTTTATTCCATTTATAATAAATTTTAGTAGCACCAGTAGTTCCACTGCTAAACGTTGGATCAGAAGTGTCATTAATCTCAGTATGCTTAGCAGTAGGCAAATCACTTTCATTTATCAACGTCGCCGATTCATCCACATTAAATTGATACTCGTATTCGGTACGAACATAACCAAGAAGAATAGCTAAACTATTATAAATGTTAATCTGACTGAATATTGTCTTACTATTATATGTTGTGCCTAATGAAACACTACCACAAGCATAATCATAACCAGATTGTGTCAATTTCATTAAAGAATTTTCATTAAAAGCACTATTTTTATAAACTTCTGTCGAACCAGATGAGAATGTAACAGTTTTTAATGTATTGCCGTATTTCATACTATCAAGCGGAACCGCTGGATCATCTCCTGTATGAGAACTATTATCTTGATAATACTTATAAAAGAAGGCTGTTGTACTAGATGTCAAATTTGAATAAAATGAAGTTCCGGTAGTTCCAACCCCAATTGTTGGAAAGTATTCTATAGTATCAGTATAATTTTCTTTAAAGTCCCACACTTCTGACTCGTCAGAAAAAACATAAGTAAACACTTTATCCCCAGTCGAAGATAAATCTAAAGTATTATCATACGAAACGATAAAATTACAAGTATATGAAACTGATTGTATAACAGCTGTATTAGTAGGAGCACCACCTGGATAGAACAAAATACTATTTTGCCCTTGACCTTGATAATCGTAGTTTGCAAGAGCATCAGTCATAGTATAAGTTTTAGCTCCATTAGTTGCAGAAACACCGAGATCATATATATCTGATGAATTTGACCCAGCCCAATACATTTTCTCAAACGATCGAACGTATTTATATTTATTAGTATAGGCCGAACTATACTTTCCAATTCCAGTATAATATGTATTACTAGCGTCTATACCATTATCATATTTTATAGTAATATCAGTTGCTTCTGTTATATTTGTAATTTTATATATATAACTTGTGTAGGCACCATTTCCACCTCTCGTATATAAGTCAGTTACAGTATTTAGATGAGATAATGTACCACCACCCGAAATTGATACACTAGCACCTGTTGCTGTAGGATCATACACAAATACACCTTGATCGGCATCTGTACTAATAACAGAAACAGCAAATAAAGCATCAACAGTAACTGGAACAGTCCAAATCATCATTCTTCTTCCATTATCATCAGAAGACACATACCCCTTTCGCATATTACCAGCATATTCTTCTGGAACAGTATATGTCGCATATGGAATACCAGTTTCAATATAAAGAAAATCACTAGCGCCATCAACTGTAGGATTTCCAACAAAATGATAATCTGCAGCATTATATGTGGCCAAGAGAGTCCCGCCACTTGTCAAAGAATAAATTAAATGATTACAATAAGTATAACTTCCAACATCAAATATAAGTGGTATTATTTCACCAGCCATTACGGAAAAAGAATACGATAAATTTGTTTCCCAACGATCCGTACTACGAGTTGAATTATTGGAAATTTTACTTGATGAATATTGACCATTAGAAGTGCTAATGGTAACCATTTGTGGATTATGATAAGACCTTGCATATATACCGTTATTCCTTAAATTGACATTTCCCATAGCCCCATAAACCATAATAGATACAGCTGAAGGCTCACATGGATACAACACTAAGGAATATGTTGAAGAGCCAATAGTAACCGCTCTCTTAACATTTGTTGGCATTTCAGTAGTTACATATATACCCCAAACATCCCCATAATTACCAGAATATAAAATTGACAAAAAAGAATTTATGGCTGAATAATCTAATGTTGAAGTAAAAATTCTATTCGAAGCATCAAAAGAAACTGATGTAGTCCCCTGCCCAGATGAAGTTAATATAACATTTTGTGTATTTGTTACTGTCGAACCAAATACATATTGAAAAGCTTTTGATGTTGAACTTTTACAACCACCGATTTTTTGAGCAGAAAGATACGATAACCCGTTAACATATATCGAATTATAGCTAATCGTAGGACTATAAGTTCCCATCAGTTTGACAGGTTCAACAACACTTTTCGCTGTTGAAGTAGGACTTCCGTTTGCAGTAACATTTCCAATGTATATATTAGAAACAGAATAACCATCTATAGCAATTCCAAAATACTCAAAAATTGAAGATGAACCAGATGATGCAGCATTAGAAGCAATTAGTGGGCTATAATAATTATTAACAGAATAATCTGACCTTTTAAGTTCAACTATTTCATGATAAACATTCTGAATATAGACCCTTGAAAATTTACCATTTCCTTGTAATGTCAATCCCGCTACAGCACCAGAATAATATGAAGGCACAAAAGCACCATATTGCGAAACCCTAAAGGAATCATCTAATATATACATATTATTAATTGTGAGATTTTCAATTGAATACGAACCACTAGTAAATAAACCACCAGAATAATAATATACACCAGAATATATACCAATTGCTTTCATTGCATAAGAAAAAATATTATTAATACTATATCCACACCCATCAAACTGCCCAGGAAGTGAACACGGAATCCATAATAAAACATCAATATCTGCAGTTAACCTAATAACATTGTTTGTATTATGAGTTATATAAGGTATATAACGAAATTGCCTAGCGGTCCCAATATTATATATATTTTTTGTAACCCCACCAATTACTTCAGTTACAGGTTCAACAATATCATATTTAAGTTCATAATATTTGTATCCGTAGGGATAGGTGGTAAGTAGTGATGAGTAGTATGAATACAAGTAATTTTCTCTATAATATGTGACATCATAATTCCCCGCTAAAGACAAACTAGAGACATCAAGTGTAATATAATCTAGATATTTAGCTTCTATTGACTCATTACCATACTCATCATTCTCAAAACCATGATACAAATTACCATAGTTCATAATATATGTAGACTCTTGATAATTATCACAAAGTGGATGTACTACAAGTTGATATTTATCACCGACATTTAAACTGTTAGTATATAGATATTTAAACCAATGATAAGATAGTCCCAGTGCACTAACATTAGTTAAATAAATTTTACCTCTCTGATAAATGGTTTGAGTCTCTGAATATGTAGTTGAATTTCTTTCATTATGTGGCGAAGAAACTATCCCAGCAATACTAAATTTGTGATTATCTGATGGCCCATAATTAGCATTAACATCACTATTCACATAAAGAAAACTAGTTTCAGATGTACAGTTTATTATTCTTGTTGTAACTGTACTACCACCACCAGCATGCCCAATAATACCAGCAATACATTTAAAGTTGGGTGAACCATTATCAGTTGATATATTTGGGCGTATTTCAAAATTAATTTCAGCAAATGAATTTTCAATTATTAGATTGGAATTACTTACATCAGAACAATTCACACCAACTAGACCACCAACATAATACAAGCCTGCAAAAGGTTGAATTTGCAAATCGAAGTAGAGTATATCATCGTCATCATCATAATATTCAAATATAAGTCCACTATTAATAATTCTTGTACCACCACCAAGAACTCTTGCAGCCAATCCACCCCACGCACCTTTAGTTGGAGTAAATAGAACATTTCCAAATCCACCACTATCAGGAGCATTGTTGTAATAAGTACAATATGCTTTTATTATCGCTGTTGACTTATTGTAAACAATAACCGAACTTAAGGTAACATTATCATGAACAAAAAGACAAAAAGGGGAACCGTACGAGTTGGAACTAGTTATATAAACCTCTAAATTATGTATAACAGAATCATCTTGAATATTTTGGAATATTGGCCTACCAGTCCCATTAGTAATAACATGACCATTTCCATTTAAGCAACCATAAAATGAATAAATAGACAAATATCCAGTTGTAGAAGTATTACTGGGGGTAAGATATGTCAATTGAGTTACAGAAAAATCATTCATTAAAATATAATAGGAGTAAGTGCTTGAATTAGAATGAGACAATTCAAATAAATCAACCCATTTTGTAATCTGATACGGTGAAGCCTTCGTCCCAGCACCAGTAATTCCGCTATTGGGCGTTCCATCAACAGCTTCAGCTGCTGATACCGAATTAGGAGCTGTTGGGTCTGACTTGTGTGTAAAGTCCATTAGATTTACAGCAAAAACACCTAGGAACAGCATCACTAGTCCTAGCACAATACTCTTAAACAAATACGAATAAGGATGTTTTACTTTGAAATTTGGTTTGTTAGTCATAACTAAACTCCTAAAAATATTATTTGTAAACTTGGAAATTTTAACCAGTTTTTGAAATTTTATTTTAAATTTATTCATGGGAAAATTTTCATATTAAATATTTTATATATAAATAAAAATCTTCCTAGATAATATTATATATTATATGATTGACACAGTCAAACATTTTTCGACCATTTTAGGCATTTATTTATATATTTTTCATGCAAATTATTGTATAATTATTAATAATTTTGCATATGTATTTAGATGGCGGATAATATTAAATTTCAACTTCCGAATTTACAAGAAATTCGTAGGGCAAATGAATTTCAGGACAAAATAAAAAAACTAGTAAATAAACTAGTTTTTTTGTCTTTTAGCAATCTCCCCTGTCGCCAAGGCATCGCAACGATTATTAAATTCATTATCTGCATGACCTTTAACTTTATTCCAAGTAACTTTATGTACACTAAGTAAATCTAAAAGTTCTTGCCATAGGTCAATATTAGAAACTGGCTTTTTATTGGCATTTTTCCACCCATGAAGTTGCCAGCTAGTTATCCAATCTTCCAAGAATGCATTAACAACGTAAGCGCTATCTGAATAAATATTCAAATTTACAGGTTCTTTTAAATATTTCAATCCAACAATAACAGCCATAAGTTCCATACGGTTATTAGTAGTTTCTTCGGCATAACCGCTATATTCTTTCTTGTAGCCATTATACATGAGTATACCACCGTATCCCCCTTTACCCGGATTGCCACTACAAGCACCATCTGTATATAAATCTACTTTTTTCAATTCTTTGTTTTCCATAGTTATATTTTAGCATAATAAATACCAATTACAAAGCAATTAACAAACAAAAAAGAACCTTTCGGTTCTTGTTTTTGGCAGGGGTGGTAGGACTCGCATTAAGGAGTGCAACGACGTCAATTCTTGGGTGGTTTGTGAAAATCACAAAGCGGGGTCCCAAGTACAAAACAAGTTT
>SVHM01000001.1:0-15158 GCA_015055815.1 Clostridiales bacterium | reverse complement strand
AAAAAAGAACCTTTCGGTTCTTGTTTTTGGCAGGGGTGGTAGGACTCGCATTAAGGAGTGCAACGACGTCAATTCTTGGGTGGTTTGTGAAAATCACAAAGCGGGGTCCCAAGTACAAAACAAGTTTGTGGGTTCGTAACGACTCGGTCGTTGGTAAGCATAGCGAACAAGTCTACTACTCCGAACAAAAAAAGAACCTTTCGGTTCTTGTTTTTGGCAGGGGTGGTAGGACTCGCATTAAGGAGTGCAACGACGTCAATTCTTGGGTGGTTTGTGAAAATCACAAAGCGGGGTCCCAAGTACAAAACAAGTTTGTGGGTTCGTAACGACTCGGTCGTTGGTAAGCATAGCGAACAAGTCCACTACTCCGAACAAAAAAAGAACCTTTCGGTTCTTGTTTTTGGCAGGGGTGGTAGGACTCGAACCCACAACCGACGGTTTTGGAGACCGCTACTCTACCATTGAGCCACACCCCTACAACACAAACTATTTTAATACAACACCCACATTATGTCAAGCAAAATACAAAAAAAAGATAATACTTTTTGAGTATTATCTTATTTTGCGTAATCTACATTTCTTGTTTCTCTTATAACATTAACTTTAATTTGACCAGGATATTCCATTTCTTTTTCTATTTTCTTCGCAATATCTTTAGCCATAAATAACGCTTGTTCATCTGAAACTTCATTAGGTTTTACAATAATTCTAATTTCCCTACCCGCTTGAATTGCAAAACTAGTTTCAACACCTTTAAACCCATTGGCAATTTCTTCAAGCTGAGTAAGTCTTTTAATATACGCTTCCAAAGACTCTCTTCTAGCGCCAGGCCTAGAACTACTAATAGCATCAGCAGTTTGGACAATAATAGCTTCTAAGCTTTCATATTCAACACCGCCATGATGCGCAGCAATACAGTGAATAACATCCTTACTCTCTTTATATTTAGTAGCAAGATCAATACCAATAGTCACATGCGTACCCTCTGTCTCATGGTCAATTGCCTTACCAATATCGTGAAGCAAACCGCCCCTTTTAGCAATTTGCACATTAGCACCAACTTCAGCAGCAATAAGCCCAGAAAGATAGCTTACTTCTAGACAATGCTTCAAAACATTTTGACCATAACTAGTCCTATACTTAAGTCTACCAAGAAGTTTAACAAGTTCAGGATGCATTCCATGAATTCCCGCATCAAAAACAGCGGCTTCACCTTCTTCTTTGATATTGTTTTCGATATCTTTTGTAACTTTATCTACCATTTCTTCAATTCTAGCGGGATGAATTCTACCATCTAGTATTAATTTTTCAAGAGAAAGTCTAGCAATTTCCCTTCTAACCGGGTCAAACGACGACAAAACAACAGCTTCTGGAGTATCGTCAATAATTAAATCAACACCTGTTGCCGACTCAAGAGCCCTAATATTTCTACCTTCCCTACCTATAATTCTTCCCTTAACTTCGTCATTTGGAAGAGCAACAGTAGAAACAGTCACTTCACTCGTATGATCAACTGCAGTTTTTTGAATAGCAAGAGTAACAATTTCTTTAGCCTTTTTATTTGCTTCATTTTTAGCATTATTTTCAATTTCTCTTACAATTACAGCAGCTTCTTTCTTAGCATCTTCTTCAAATCTAGTAATTAATTCTTTTTTAGCGTCTTCTTTTGAAAGTTTACTAATTCTTTCAAGTTCTGCAACCATTTTTTCTTCAATTTTTACTTGGTCTTCAATTCTTTTTTGAAGCTCAGCTTCTTTTTCAGCCAAATCAGCTTTTGCCTTTTCAACTGTTTCGTTCTTTTTCTCAATAAGTTCTTCTTTCTTATCCAAGAACTCTTCTCTTTGGCTAATTCTATTTTCAGCCTTTTGCATTTCAGCTCGTCTTTCTTTTAATTCCTGGTCACATTCACTAGTAAGCCTAAAAGCTTCTTCCTTAGCTTCTAAAACGGCTTCTTTTTTAAGATTTTTTGCTTCAATTTTGGCTTCTTCAAGCAAGCTTTTAGCTTTAGCGCTATCTTTGCTTGTTCTATTTTTTTGTATAACCTTAATAACTACAAAAGTAGTAGGAACAGCTATAATTAAGCCTAAAAATCCCCCTAGCAATCCTGTAACCACATTAGACATAAGCAATAAGTTTATGTTTAACATAATTACTCCTAAATATTAAATTATATAATATATATCCTTAAATTTAATAAGGTAAACACACAAAAAAAGTGTGACGTTATTATTATACAATATAATTATAAAAGCAATCACACCTTTTGTCAAATATATATTGAAAAATATTTGCGAAAATTAAATATTTATAATTTCATCCGAATTTAATGCATTTTCTATTAGTTTTTCCAAATCTAACTTACTTTCTTCAAAAATACATTTTTCAATTTTTGGCTTAATTACGGGATGTTTAGGCAAAAAAACCGTACAACAATCTTCATAAGGCAATATTGAAGTTTCAAAAGCACCCATTTTCCTGGAAATTGTAGTAATTTCTTCTTTATCAAAAGCAATTAGCGGTCTAAATATCGGCAAATCTTCAACAACTGCATTGGTAACAGTCATACTTTCAACCGTTTGACTAGCCACTTGACCCAAATTTTCACCAGTAATTATAGATTGGCAGCCAATATTTTTAGCAAGCCTTTCAGCAATTCTATACATAATTCTTCTCATAATTGTAATCATAAATTCATTATTACAATGTTTATGAATATTTTCTTGGATTTCAGTAAAAGAAATAACATGCAGTTTAAACTCACCGACATATTTTTTTAGAATTTTAGCAAGTTCAACAACTTTGTCCTTAGCCATTTCACTAGTATATGGGTAGCTATGAAAATGAATAGCATGAATAGGCATGCCCCTTTTAGCCATTAAAAACCCAGCAACAGGACTATCAATCCCGCCGGATAAAAGTAATAACCCACTACCACCAGTACCAACAGGCATTCCACCTAAACATAGAATACTATCATAATAAATAAAAGCAATTCCATTCTCCCTTATATCAACATTTATATCAACATCAGGATTATGCAAATCTACTTTGATATTATGATTATTTTTAAGAACAAGACCGCCTAATTTTTTACTATATTCAATGGAGTTTATTGGAAACCTTTTATCTGCACGATTTACAGAAATTCTAAAAGTATTTTCACGCAACGAAAGAGATGAAATATATTCATTAATTTTACTCTCTTCAGCTTCAACCATTACTGCTCTACTAATAGAATGAATACCAAAAACAGTCTTTAATCTTTCAATAATTTTTCTTTCATCATTTACCTTATAATCAGAAACAAAAAACCTTTTATTCATTCTTTGAAATTTACAATCAATACCTTGCAACGAATATTCAATATTTTCAATTAATTTTTTTTCAAAGAAACCAAAATTTTTACCTTTTAAAAAAATTTCACCATATCTAATTAATATTACATTATTCACAATCAAACACCTTCTTCTGTTAAAAACATAAAACATATTGCCATAAACTACCTTGCTTTTGACAAATAATCACCAACACACAAACTTAAACAATCGACTAACTTTTCTACTTCTCCAACAGTATTATGCTTTGAAAAACTTATTCTTAAATTACCCTCAACACCATCTTTAGGAACGCCCATATTTTGAAGTATTCTATTGCCACTATTTTTTGACGAACAAGCACTACCATTACCAATATAAATCATGTTATCATTTAACATATTTAGTAGCGTCTCAGCACGACATTTATCAAAACTAACAGATACAATATAAGGCGAATTATCATCATATGAATGTAAAGAATATTTCAAAGAAGTAGACGATAATTTTTCTATAAATTTTAACTTTAATAATTTAACTAAATTTGAATTTTTAAGCAAATCATTTTTAGCTCTTTCAACCACTTTCGAAAAAATATGTATACCCATATAATTTTCAGTGCCACTACGAAGTCCACTTTCTTGTCCACCACCAAAAATTATAGGTTTAAGATTGACACCTTTCTTAATATACAATCCACCAATACCCTTGCAACCATAAATTTTATGGGCTGATATTGTATACATATCAACCCCCAAAGTAGACACATCAACATCAATTTTCCCATACGCTTGAACGCCATCAGAATGAAAGATGACTTTTTCATTAACACCTTTAGCAATTTCAACAAGACTACATATATCATTTATAGCCCCCGTTTCATTACTAACATGCATAATAGATACAAAATCAACATCAGCAGTCATTTTATTTTTAAAGTCATCCAAATCAACTTTTCCAGTTTTATCTAGGGTTATAAATTCTACATTATAACCCCTATTTTTAAGTTCCAATGCAGTATTGTATACACTTGGATGTTCACCCATAGAAAAAAGCATTTTCGTAAAGTTTTTTCTTAAAACACCCATGATTGCTAAATTATTTCCTTCAGTAGCCGATCCAGTAAAAACAAAATTATCGGAACTTTCACCACCCAAACATTCTATTATTTTCTTTCTATCATCTTCAATTTGTTTTTTTACATTTCTAGACTTAGAATAAAGCCCACCTGGATTATAAAAAAACTCTTCATTTAGGTTTTTTAGTTCATCTATTAAATCTTCATCTAATTTTGTCGTACTCGCATTATCAAAAAACATATTTACCTCTCCGTAATAGTATATCATAATATTTTTTTGTTGACAATACGAAAAACATCATTATTATATTTTAAACATTTATTTTAATATTTCATCACTTGTATATTTATAATATTTATAGTATATTTATGTTTTTATATTAATAAGGAACAAAGTTTAATAATGTGTCTAATGTATCTGAATATAAATAAACTTCAGGAACTTGTCCAATAATCACACTCTCACTAATCAACACTTCTTGTTCTGCCACAAAATTCCTACTACTAAGTGGCATTACAACACCGATATTAGCATGAACATTTACATAAATTTTATGAACAGTCTGATTTATACCAGCAGTTTCAAAATGAGATTTAAATTTACAAACTACCGAGCCAATTGGTGTCATCTTAACAGCAACCCTTGGCCCCCTTCCTACAAACAAAGGAATACCCGTAAAAGTACCCAATGGAATTACTACTCCATTTTTCCCCAATTCTTCAATTCTTTTTTCACAAGTTTGAGCTAAATCTCTCGATAAATTATTAATTTCCAAGCTATTTGCCTGTATCATACTAATATTTCCAAAATCATCACTAACTATAGTTACTAAATCGTCGTAAATTATAGAATTCATTACAACATCTGCAATTGAACTATTCATAGCCCTTGTTGCAATTGATTTTGATCTAATTTCAACAGTATCCATAATAACAGGATTGACCATTATTGTAAAACACATAAAAACCACCAGCACAACAATAGATATCGTTACCAGTTTAACAATTCGTTTTTTTGAGAATATTTTTTTTATTTTATCTTTCACATAATATTATATGTTTTATTATATTCTTATATAACTTTTATAGATTTTTAATTGATTGTATATTAATACACTTAATTGTATATTTAATATTTTTTTGTCTTTGAACTAAATATTAATGAGAATAAATATGCAAAAATAACAGCAGCAACTATACCACCAGCAGTTGCAGAAAGGCCACCAGTTAGCACACCTAATAAACCTTTTTCTTTAACTGCTTCTATAGCCCCCTTTGCCAAACTTCTCCCAAAACCAGTAATCGGAACAAGCGCCCCAGCAGAAGCCCAATTAACAATTGGATCATAAAGCCCAAACGCTTCCATAACCGCACCAATACAAACAAACAACACCAATATTCTAGCACTCGTCATATTTGTTTTAATAATTAAGATTTGCCCTAAAAAACAAATAAACCCACCCACTAAAAAGACTTTTAAATAAAGCAATAACATAATTATTCACCCCTAATCTCAACCGCATGGCAAATTCCAGGAATAGTATTTCCCTGTTGGCTACTAAGAGTACTAAGCAAAGCCCCAGTAGCCCCGAACAATACCCTTTTATACTTTCCTTCTTTCATTTTTTTCAACACATATGAGTTTAACACCACCGCAGAACACCCGCAACCACTACCACCTTGATAGGTTTTTTGATTATTATTAAAAATCATTTGTCCGCAATCATTATAATTATCTTTTAATTTATAGCCATTATGCTCCATTAAATCAAGCAATATTTCACTACCAAGTTTTCCCAAATCACCCGTTAATATCAAATCATAATCATCGGGAGTTGTATTAGTATCTTCAAAATGCGTAATTAAAGTCCTCATTGCTGCCGGCGCCATTGCAGCCCCCATATTATTTACATCATTTATCCCATAATCAGTTACTTTTCCAAAAGTGGCATTACAAATTGAAATATTAGAATTTCCTTCACCAATTACAGTACACCCCGCACCTGTTACAGTCCATTGACTTACTGGTGGACGTTGATTTCCCAACTCTAAGGGAAATCTATATTGTCTTTCAACAGTACTAAAATGACTACCAGTAGCACATGCAACATTATTAAAATATTTATTATCAACAAAAGTAGCCCCTACAGCAATTGCTTCAGCCATAGTACTACAAGCACCATACAATCCCAAAAATGTCACATCAAACTCACGTGCAGCAAAACTTGAAGAAATTATCTGATTTAACAAATCTCCACACACAAGCAGATCCAAATCAGCAGTTCTAAGCCCCGATTTATCAAGAGCATTTAGTATAGCATGCTCAATCATTTTTCGTTCACAATTTTCATATGTTTTTTCGCCAAAAGTGTCGTTTTTTAAAACATAGTCAAAATAATCTTTAAGATTTCCATTACCTTCTTTTTCGCCCACAATTGAATAATTCCCAATGATTTTTGGCTTACTTAAAAATTCAATCGTTTGATTTCCCATTCTACCCATAAAACCACCTATATAAAGAGATAAATTATCCCAACAATTACCGATATTCCTAAACCATTTACTATAACAGGACCCGCAACCGAAAACATTTTTACACACATGCCAAAAATAATCCCTTCTTTCTTAAACTCCATAGCAGGACTAGTAATTGAATTAGAAAAACCCGTTATAGGAACAATCGACCCAGCTCCAGCAAAAACGCCAATTCTATCATAAACTCCAATACCAGTAAGAAAACTAGCAAGTATAATTAAAATGATTAGCATCCACCCGCTAGCGGTATCAACCGACATAGTTGGATAAAGATATAAAAGCAAATCTAATATCCCCTGACCAATCATACATATAAAACCACCAACTACATATGCATATATAAGCGTAGGAAAATTTTTTGTTAAAGGTTTTTTACTATCAACATATCTATTATATTTATAATTTCTTTCTGTAACATTCATAACCATCTCCCAATTACTTATTTATTAATTCTTGCACATATTTCACTTTTTAAAACAAAATTAAAAATAAATAAATAATTTTTAAATTTAAAGACAAAATAGTTGTATAAAAGTTTAAGGAGAAATATATGAAAAAAACATTATTAGTAATAACTAGTTTAATTTTGCTTTGTGTAATCTTTATAGGATGCACCACAACAGACACCGCTATAAACACAAGTAAAGAACTTAATAAAAATTTAAACATCTTATCAAATACAGTAAATAAACTTGACACAGTAGACAACGAATATCTTGTAAGTAATGACCTATACACTATCAATAAATTATCATTACAACCAAGTCATAATTTTGCAGTTAAAAATGTTATTAGAACTAATTCAAATATAGCCAACAACAACTCAATTTTAAGTGATGAAATTAAAGACAGATTAACAGATAAAATAATCGAAAAATTATATTGTGATGAAGATGGAAATTGTGTACTTTGCAAAGAAAAATTTACATGTGATGATGATGGTATTTGCAATAGCTGTAATGAAACAATTTTATGCGATGAAAACGGTAACTGTACTACTTGCAACAAAGAATTAATTCTTAACAATAATTCATGTAATAACTGCAACACAAAATGCACAACACTTAATCAAAACAAAAATTTAACAAACAATCAATTAGATTACTTGAAACAAATTTCAACAAAAAATCAAGAATTAAAAGCAGACTTTATCAACTCAGTTAATGACAACAACATAGTAATTGATGACATTAACTCAATTTTACAAGACAATAATCAAAATATTGAAACAGATACAAGCACAAGCGATAATCATATTAACAATAATAATGACTTGTTAAATTTAAATAATAACGACTCAGCAATCACAACTGAAACCACAAACAAAATAGAGAATACACTAGACAATGAAACCAACAATACAACATTAAATGAAACAACCAGCAATTCATTAATTTCAGATGAAATTATCAGTACAAATACAGACAACAATTTACAAAACGACAACAATAATTTAACTGACAATTTTGACAATGATATCACACAAAATATTGATGAAAATAATACAGATGATTTAGATGAAAATAACAACAATAATTTTGAAGAAAACAATAACGAAAATTTAGACAATAACTCAACAGAAAACACAATAGAAGATAACACATCAAAAGCCAATTATCAATTCTTTTATTTTAGTGAAGAAGGTACAATTCCTGACTTTATAAAATACAAACCAAGATTTGTTAATTCTATTAATTATAATACCGCCAATAGCAATCTAATTAGATATGTTGACAAACTACAAAAACTATATACAATGACTGCTGATGTAGTTGAAGCTAATAACACATTAAACAATTATAAAGTTACAATCTTAACAAATATTGACGAAGCAAAAGAATTAAATAACTGTATTTTAAATGGAGATTGCACACCAAACAACAGCCAAAGAATGGCACTTAATAATTATATTTCAGATATAAGAAATACTATTAATAACCTTAAAAACTGCAACGGAAATTTAACTAACGAAATTAATAAAATTTCTTCATACAACACTGGTATTACTCAAAGTATAGACATTACAAATAGTAATTATTTAAGAATATTAAACCAAATTGACACACGCATCAGTTATCATGAAAATGCACTTGCAACTCTAGAACAAATCAAATATCTTTTGGAAGATGCTAAAAACAATAACAATCTAGACATTGAAGATTTAAATAATCAAAATCAAGAAATAATCAATAATGAAATTATTACAAATATACCAGACGAAGCAGATAATAATGTTACGATACCAGAAGAGACTATCATCAATAATGATAATATAAATAATGACGAACTAGATAACACTATTGATAATACTCAAAATATTAATGTAGCAGACGAAGACATAATTACAAACAACAACTCAAATATAATTGATAATGATGTTGATTATAATGATGTAGAAGAAACAACAAACAATAACAACACTTATGAAAATACAAATTCTGACGATTTTAATAATAATCAAGAAGCCAATCTTGACAATTCTGAAAATAATGACACCATTATCAACGACGCCACTTCTAACGATATTGATAACACAACAACCAATAGTATCGTAGAAACCAATAATAATACATCATCAGATGTCGTTACTGAAGAGAGCGAAAACAACATTGAGAGAGACAACAATAAAGCTATAACAAGCACAGACACTAACGAAGATGAAAATTTTAACAATAAAACCATAGAAAACAATACAACTACAGAAAGTTCTATTAAAAATATAGATACTTATGATATTAACAATTTAAAAAATATCGACCTTGATACAAACAATATCGACAACAACACTACTAATAATGATGAAATAGTAACGGATAACACCACAAGCAATTCAGCTACTAAAAACAACAAACCTTCTATGGTTGATGGTGAAATATACGATAACAACAACGGAACTATTGTAAATCAAAATAACAATTATCCAAATTCAATAATTAATGAAAATAATTTAAACAACAATAATTTGGGCAATAATTCTTATCATTATGATGACGATGGCAAACTATACAATAACACAAATGGTTTTGAGACAAACAATATTAATAACGTTAATAATAAAAATAACAATGTAAACACTTATAAATACAATACTTTAGTTGACAGTATTAATCGTGGTACAATAAATAACGGAATTAATAATTTAAATATAGCATAATAAAAAAGTAAGTTTATTAAAACTTACTTTTTATATTTATATTAATTTTTCTTTTAATTTTTGAAGAATTTTGTTTTCCAATCTACTAACTTGTACTTGAGACACCCCTAACTCACTAGCGATATCTTTTTGAGTTTTATCCCTAAAATACCTAAGAATTATAATTTTTCTTTCTCTCTGTGGCAAGTCTTTTATAATATTATACAAAAGTTCATTGTCCATTTCTTTATCAATTGACTTTTCATTTTCAACTTTGTCAATTAAATATTGCTCTTTCCCACTATCATCACCAACCATTGTATACAATGACATTGGTCTAATGGACGAATCCATTGCATAAACAATCTCCGCTTCAGTCATTTCAAATTCTTTTGCAATTATATCAATTTGTGGTGATTTTTGATTTTCACTTATATATTTTTCAATAAACCTATTAATTTTTATATTTAATTGTTTTGTGCTTCGAGAAACTTTTATAATTCCATTATCCCTTATAAACCTTTTTATTTCACCAGCAATCATTGGCACAGCATAACTTGAAAACTTAACATTAAAACTTTCATCAAAATTATTTATAGCCTTTAGAAAACCTAAACTACCTAGTTGATAAAGGTCATCAAACTCAATACCCTTGTTTAAATACTTCTTTATAACACTTTTTACAAGTGGTGAATTTTCTTCAATCAATGTTGATTTTGCACTTTCATCACCATTTTTTGCAAGCCTTATTAAATTAATTGTAGTTTCAGCATCTAACATAAATATCCCTTTATTTATTAATTTTTTTAATTAAAGCAACTTTAGTTCCAACACCCACTTTTGATTCCACTATCATTTCATCCATAAACCCTTCCATAACAGTAAAGCCCATTCCACTTCTCTCACTTTCAGGCTTACTTGTATAAAAAGGCTTTTTTGCTTCTTCTATATCTTCAATACCTACACCAAAGTCAATAATTTCAATATGTATTTTTTCTTCATCTACTTTTACATGTATCTCAATTTCACCATCAGCCCCATTATACGCATGAACTACTGCGTTTGTAACAGCTTCACTGACAGCTGTTTTTATATCAGTTATATCTTCAATAGTCAAATTACTACTTGAACAAAAACTTGCAACTGCAAGTCTTGAAAAACTTTCATTCTCGCTTATAGCAGAAAATCTTAACAACAATTTATTTTCATTCATCACAATATTTCTCCCTAAGAAATTTTTGGCATAATATCGTATATGCCCGACATATTAAATATTTTTTCTATTGTATTTGAAGGATTGGATATATAAATTTTCTTATTGTTTTTAACTAGTTTCTTATATCTACCAATTAAAACACCAATTCCCGTACTATCCATAAACTCTAAATCAGAAAGTTCAAACACTACACTTTCAAAGGTGTCATTTTCAAAAATATTATCAAGCTTATTTCTTATGTAACTTGCTGAATATTCATCCAACTCACCAATAAGCATCACATAGAGAACATCTCCATTTTTTACACACTTAATATTCATATTATTCCCCTTTTATATTTCTTTAAAACTAGATAAATTAATTATATCACTTTATAATTTGAAAATAATTGTCACTTTTGACGAAATTAATCTTATTGTAGACATAAAAAAATCAGCCCCAAAACTAGGCTGATTAAATATCAAAACATTTAACTTCCGCATTCCCAAATTTAGATAAATTTTTATAATTACCAAAATCGGTTTTTACATTACTAAAAATATCTTCTAGCATACTAGCACAAGCATTATGTGTAACAATAAAGACATCTATATCCGAATATTTACTCTTTATATCTTCAGCAAAACCCTTAAGTCTTACATAAACATCTTGAAAAGTTTCCATTCCACACTCTTTGCTTCTTGCAAATTTAAGTTTCTTTTCTTCATCACTCAAACTATCTTTGTGTCTACCAGTAAAAACCCCTTGATTAATTTCAATTATTCTTTCATCTTTTACTATTTTTACACTATGATATTTGTTAATAATATTAGCAGTCTGCATTGTTCGCATTAATGGAGAAGAAATAATCAAATCAAAATGAATATTTTTAAATTCTTCCGACCTACACTTTACTAAACTAATACCACATTTACTTAATCTATTTTGCGAACGACCTTGTGTTAAACCTTTTTCATTCCATACAGTCGTACCATGTCGCATTACATAAACTCTCATATTAAACCCACATCACAACTTTCATTAATCTATAGTAATTATATCATATAATAATATATTATCAAATTAGATAAATCAAATTACTACAACAAAAATATATAGTAGTTGGTAAGTACTCACAACAACAAAAATAACAGAAGATATTTATACTTCAATAGACAAGAATATTACTAAAGAAAAAATCAATAAATTATATAATAATTTATATATAAATTTCGACTAATGAACTGACAACATTTTTTGACATCGCTTTTTTGCTAAAAAAACATGCAAAAACAAAAAAAGAGAGTTTTGCACCGAAATTACAAAAACTCTCAAACTTACCCAAAACGGCTTAAATTAGCCATATTTAATTTGTGGAAAGGATGGATCGTCTATATGGCGTTAAGACATATATCTCGGGTGGCACGAAGTGACGGGGTGCCGAGTACCACGATGGTTCGGGTTGCAACAGCAACGTTTGATTGGAAATCAAAAATCCACCCTGACTAATAAACAAAAAAGCACCTAATTGGTGCTTATTTTGTGTGAGTAATCTAAAATTTTGATACCATATTATAATGGGTGCAAAATTTATCGTTATGGGTGCATTTTTGTAATGGTCTTTGCACCCATTTTTTTAGTCCTCGATATCATCGAACATCGGGTCATCAAAAAACTCCTTCAATGATATGTCCAGCGTACTCGCAATTTGAAATACCGTGTCCACCGTCACCTTGCCCTTTTTAGCGTGTAAGGTCTGACTAACGGTGGAACGTGGAATACCGCCGTTCTTAAAAAGGAAGTATTGATTTACCCCCTTTTCGTTAAGTAGCTTTTCCACTCTTTTTCCAATTGCATCGGTTAATTTCATCGTGGTTACACCTCCGTTCCCCTTGGCAACCGTTCCTTGTAGAGAATTATAATATATTCGCTTGAAAAAATAGTTTCCTACGGGGAACACTTCTTCTTTACTTTTGCCCATTTGTGCTGTATAATAAAAGAGGTACGGCAAAATTTTATTTTTTTTGGAAGGGGCTAGTATGGAACAGCGAATAATCACATTTTGCGGACATAAGGATGTTTATGACAGTAACAAGGTCTATGCATCACTAAAGAAAATCCTTACTGAAATATTTTCTGATGCCCAAAACGCAGGGCAAAGTTTGTCTTTTTACTGTGGTGGCTACGGCAATTTTGACTCTTTATCCTCAAAGGCCGTTGAGGAGGTTCGTGGAGCATTCCCAACAGTTAAGGCAGAAAAATTATTTATTACCCCCTACATTACTCCGTCCTACAACGAACGTAATGACATAATGAAAAAATTATATGACGATATAGTTTATCCCCCAATTGAAAACACTCCCTTGAAGTTCGCAATCTCCAAGAGGAACGAATGGATGGTAGACCAGGCGGACACGGTTATTTCCTATGTCACTCACGGCTGGGGCGGCGCTTACACCACCCAGGCTTACGCAATTAGAAAGAAAAAGCACATAATTGTTGTTGATGAAGAAAAGGCATACAAATGAATAGTTCCGTTTGATTTCATATCGGTTTGGCAGAGAGCTACTTATGCAGTGGCTCTCTTTTTTATTGTCAAACACTCGTCTTGGGGTCAATTCCTATCACCTCAAATCTATGGCGAGGAAGGGGGTGAAAAAATTATGGATAGTAACGAAAAGCAAAAAGGTCTTGTGCAACGTAAGAAAGGCACAAAAAAGACGGCTGCTGAACGAAGTAAGGAATTGTTGATTCACGCATATACGCACCAAAATCCAAGCGTTGAGGTTTTGCCACTACGGGATATATACCCGGAGGCTAACACCCCTAAAAGAAAGCTGCGTGTTTGCGCCTACTGCCGTGTCAGTACTGAAAACGATGCCCAAGAAGGTAGCTTTGAATTACAGGTGCAGGACTACACTAAGATGATTCAAAGCAACCCTGATTGGGAGTTCGTTAAAATCTACAAGGACAAAGGCATATCCGCCACTAGCGTGGATAAGCGCCAAGGTTTCCTTGATATGATTGAGGACTGCAAGGCAGGTCTTATCGACCTTATCCTTACAAAGTCTGCTAGCCGTTTTGCGAGAAACCTTGTCGACTCGATAAAGTACATAAGGTTACTAAAAAACCTTAACCCTCCCGTCGGCATTAGTTTTACCGCAGACCATTACAATTCGCTTGACGAAGAATCGGAAGGCAGACTTGCGTGGCTGTCATTGCAGGCACAAGAAGAATCCGCTCGTAAATCAGATGCTATCAAATGGGGTATTCGCAAACGGTTTTCTGTTGGAATTCCTCGTTGTCCTCGCATCCTGGGTTACGATATTGACGATGATGGGAAATACACCATTGTTGAGGAAGAGGCAAAAATTGTCCGTTTTATATACGATTCGTACTTACACGGCAAATCCTCCGTCCAAATTGCAAATGCGCTTACTCGCAACGCAATCCCTACTATCACAGGAAAAAGTACCGAGTGGTGTCCTGGTGTAATCGTTAGCATTCTTCGCAGTGAAAAGTATTGTGGCGATATTATTATGCAGAAGACCTTTGTCAAGAACTACTTAACCCACAAAACCGTAAAGAATACAGGACAAGTGCCGTCATACATTTACCGTGACCACCACCCTCCTATCGTTCCCAAGGCTTTGTGGGAAAAAGTTCAGGTAATGCTTGACACATTCCGTGAGCGTGGTCGTGCCTCTGTCGCAGCAAGACCCCAAAAACAAAAAATCGTGACAATAAAAAAAGGCTTACTCGCAGGATACACTATCATTGACCCTACGTGGGAGCCTCAAAAAATCGAAAGAATTAAATTTAATTAAAAAACAAGGAGACAATTATTATGTTAAAAAATTTCAAAGTTATCGAGGTTATTAGTCAAAAAAGCAGAGCCCTTCT
>SVHM01000005.1 GCA_015055815.1 Clostridiales bacterium | reverse complement strand
CCATTCGAAAACTAAGCGGTTCGCTTCGCAAGTGGCAGACCGAGAGTAAGCGATTTCGCTATGCTAGTAACATGGGGTTATACCCCAAAATGAAAAACCACCAGCTAAGCTGGTGGATATTTATTTTAATTAAAATTCACATTTTTCTGCAAGAGATTTGTAGAAATTGTAAGTATCCATAGCATTTTTCTTAGATTGTTCAAATAATTCATTTGCTAATTCTTCATCTTTAGCAAGAAGTGATTTGTATCTAGTTTCGCCTTTCAAGAAGTCCATATAATCAAGAGTTGGCTCTTTGCTATCTAGGATAAATGGATTTTTGCCTTGTTCTTTAAGTAGTGGATTGTATCTATATAGATGCCAGTAACCTGTATCTACTGCTTTCTTCATCTCTAACTGGCTATTTTCCATTTTAATACCATGGTTGATACATGGAGCGTATGCAATAATAATTGACACTCCGTTATAGCTCTCTGCTTCTTGAATTGCAGTTAAAAATTGGTTCATATTTGCACCCATAGAAACTTTAGCAACGTATACATCTTTGTATTGTGCTGCAATCATTCCAAGGTCTTTTTTGTTTGTTCTCTTACCATTTGATGCAAATTTAGCAACTGCACCCATTGGTGTTGATTTACTAGCTTGACCACCAGTGTTACTATAAACTTCTGTATCTAATACTAAAATATTAATATTTTCGCCACTAGCAAGTACATGGTCAAGGCCGCCGTATCCGATATCGTATGCCCAGCCATCACCACCAACAATCCATACTGATTGATTTGAGAAGTTGTTTTTGCTAGAAATAATACTTTCTTTGATTTCTTTTAAATCTTCATCAACATTTATATTTGCAAGTTTAGAAGTAATTGTTTCAGCAAGTTCTCTTTGTCTGTCTACATTATCGCAAGATAGATATTCTTCAATATCTGTATTTAGACTTTCATCATAGTTTCTATCATAGATTTCATGAAGATTTGATTTTAGAGTTTCTTGTTGAAGTTTGTGACCAAGTCTAATACCATAACCAAATTCGGCATTATCTTCAAATAAACTATTTGCCCATGCTATACCATGACCGTTTTCATCTTTAACATAAGGACAAGTAGGGGAAGAACCACCATAAATACTTGAACAACCAGTAGCGTTAGCGATAATCATTCTATCACCAAACATTTGGCTAATAACTTTTAAGTAAGGAGTTTCGCCACATCCAGCACAAGCTCCGCTAAATTCAAAGTATGGTCTATTATATTGGCTACCTTTAACAGTATTTGGTTTAAATACACCGCTTTTTTCGTTTGGTATATTTTCTAAATACTCGTAATTAGTATTTTCTTTTTCCATAAGTTCTGTAGCATCTTTCATAACAAGTGCTTTTTCTTTAGCAGGGCAGACACTTGCACAAACGCCACAACCAGTACAGTCTTTACTATTTAATTGCATTACATATTTTAATTCTTTCTCTGCCATAGCGTTTACTGTTGTTAAACTTTCAGGAGCATTATTTAAATTTTCTTCTTTAACAAGATGTGGTCTAATAGCAGCGTGAGGGCAAACAAATGCACACATATTACATTGAATACATTTATCACTTTGCCAACAAGGAAGTTGTGTAGCTACACCACGTTTTTCATATTTAGTAGTGTTTGTTGGAACTATACCCCTTGGGTCGAATGCGCTAACAGGTAAGTTATTACCTTCAAGTCTTGAAATTGGTTTAATAATATTCTCATAATATTCGTTAGCAATTTTGTCTTCTACTTCTTTATCGACATCTGGTAAAGTTGCCCAACTTTCAGGATAATTAACTTCAACGATATTATCAACACCGCTATCAATTGCATTAAAGTTCATGTCAAGAATTGCTTGACCTTTGCTTCCATAACTCTTTTCAGCAAATTTTTTCATTTCTGAAATAGCAGTTTCAATAGGAATAATATTAATAAGTTTAAAGAATGCTGATTGCATTACTAAGTTAATTTTATTACCAAGTCCTAATTCTTGTGCAATTTTATCAGCATCAATTGTATAGAATTTAATGTGTTTTTGAGCAATTTCTTTTTTCATTCTACTTGGTAAAGTGGTTTCTAATTGTTCTGAGTTCCAACCAGTATTTAGAAGGAATGTTCCATTTTCTTTCACATTTTCCATTAGATTGTATTTGCTGACATAAGTTTCTTTATGTACTGCAACTAAGTCGATATTGTCTAGTAAGTAACTTTCGTTAATTTTATTTTTACCAAATCTTAAGTGGCTTATTGTAGCACTTCCACTCTTTTTACTATCATATTCAAAGTACGCTTGTCCATTAAGGTCTGTATTGTTACCAATAATCTTAATACTGCTTTTATTAGCACTAACTGTACCATCTCCGCCAAAACCGTAGAATTTACATGCGGTAACACTTTCGTCACTAGGGTAAATTTTATTTACAAGTGGTAGGCTAGTGTGTGTTAAATCGTCATTAATGCCTACAGTGAAATGATTTTTTGGCTCATTATTTTCAAGATTTTCAAATACTGCATTTACCATAGTTGGAGTAAATTCTTTACTTCCAAGACCATATCTTCCACCATAAACAGAAATACTTGTTTTTCCGCATTCGCTTAATGCACATACTACATCTTTATAAAGTGGTTCACCAGCACTTCCTGGTTCTTTTGTTCTGTCAAGAACTGCTATATTTTTAACAGTTGAAGGAAGAACTGAAACAAATGTTTTTGTGTCAAATGGTCTATAAAGTCTTACAACTACAACACCGTATCTTTTGCCACTTTTTTCATTTAAATATTTAACAGTTTCTTCTGCAGTAGAAGCTCCGCTTCCCATAAGAACGATAATATTTTCAGCATCTTCAGCACCGTAATAATCAAATAAATGATATTGTCTACCTGTAACTTTAGCAACTTCATCCATGTATTTTTGAACTATTGCAGGAGTTTTTTCATAATACTCATTGGCAGTTTCTCTATTTTGGAAATAGATATCTGGGTTTTGAGCTGTTCCTTGTTGATGTGGGTTATTTGAGTTTAAAGCTCTATTTTTAAATTCTTTGATTTTATCATAAGGAACTAAGTGTTTGATTGTAGTAATATCAATATCTTCAATTGTATTTATTTCGTGACTTGTTCTAAATCCGTCAAAGAAATGAACAAATGGAACTGAAGCAGATAGTGTAGATAGGTGAGATACAAGAGCCAAATCCATTGCTTCTTGTACACTGCTTGAACACATCATTGCCCAGCCTGTTTGTCTAATGCTCATAACGTCTGAATGGTCTCCAAATATTGATAGGGCATGTGTAGCTAAAGCTCTAGCACTTACATGCATAACACATGGAGTAAGTTCACCAGCAATTTTATACATATTAGGTATCATAAGTAGTAGCCCTTGACTTGCTGTGAAAGTAGTGGTTAATGCACCAGAACACAAACTTCCATGAAGTGTTCCACTTGCACCACCTTCCGATTGCAATTCAACAACTTTTACTTTTTGTCCAAAAATGTTTTTCTTATTTTCACTTGCCCAACTATCACAAAGTTCAGCCATAGTGCTACTTGGTGTAATTGGATAGATTGCTGCTACTTCACTCATTTGATAAGCAATTGTAGCGGCGGCGGTATTACCGTCAATGGTTATTTTTTTCACGTCGATTCTCCTTTTAATTAGTCTCTTTTTAGTATATTACTCTATTAAAAATTAGTCAAATAATTAAATTAATTTAATTATATATTTAAAAAATATTCATAATATTTGCTATAATTTATATTTCATTTGAAAAATTCTTAAAAATGTTATACACTAAAAATATAAATTAAAAGAAAAGGTTTTTATGAGATATAAATTAATAGTGAGCTATGACGGAAGTAATTATAGCGGTTTTCAAGTTCAAAAAGATAAAGATACCATTCAAAAAAGGCTAGAAGGGGCATTGTCTGTTGTATTGAAAGACAACATTTCAATAGTTGGTTGTGGGCGAACTGATGCGGGAGTGTCGGCAATTGAAAGCGTTTGTCATTTTGATGTAAATGATGAGATAGTAGTAGGTAGAACTGTAGGTTATGCAAATAATATTCTACCAACAGACATAAGGATAATTTCTATTGAAAAAACAGATGAAGATTTTCACGCTAGATTTTCTGCAAAAAATAAAACATATGAGTATTATTTTTATACTGGTGGTATAGTTCCTGTTTATGAAAAATTTGCAGTAAATATTGGGTATAATATCAATATAGATGACATGATTAAAGGTGCAGAAATGTTTGTAGGCAAACATGATTTTTCTGCTTTTTGTGCTAGTAATACTGAAGTCAAAGACAAAGTTAGAAATATTTTTTCTTCTAAGATTATTGATTTAAATGATGGGTTATATAAATTTCAGATTTGCGGGGAAGGTTTTCTTTATAATATGGTTAGGATTATAATGGGAACACTTGTGTCAATTGGTAGAAATAAAATTAAATTAACCGACATAAAAAAAATAATCAAATCTAAAGATAGGTCGTTAAGTGGTAAAACCATGCCATCAAAAGGGTTATACCTAAAAAAAGTATTATACTAAAATGTTAATTAATTGACTAAATTTATACTATTTGTTATTATTATATTGAACTACGTTATATGGTAGGGGTGTGTTATA
The DNA here is from genome assembly GCA_015055815.1 of Clostridiales bacterium. Lineage (GTDB taxonomy): Bacteria > Bacillota > Clostridia > Christensenellales > UBA1242 > UBA11490. The sequence goes on along the minus strand of SVHM01000005.1, from coordinate 74,569 downwards.
TGAAATTTTGGGTTAAAATTATAGTTGCCTTGTTGGTTGTTGTTACAATCGGCTTTGCTGTTTGGGCTTTCTTTTTTAGGGAAAAAGACGAAGTTGCTGCCTATAATAGAACGGCTGATTTTGTTAATTATAAATATTCTCTAAATTTAGATAAGAAACTAGATGATTTGGCGAAATTAGATTATTTAAAAAATGATACGTCAATGTTAATAACACCGGATACTCAAGTGGGGACTAATATTATTAAGGTGAGAGAACAATGTCTAAGTCCTTATGATATCGTGCTTGAGCAAGATTCGGTAGAAATTTATAGATATCAATCTTATGTTGTTTTAGAAGATATGACTGATGAAATTATTTATGATTATTTGCCATACTTAAATAGCAATGTAGTTAACAATTCAGCAAAGAAAAAAGTTTTAAAAGCTGTTGAAGATTATACTGGTAAAATTGGTAATTTGACGGTATCTATTAATGAAGTTGTTGATTGCCAAACTAATATTACCAATGATGCTGTGCAGTTAGAGTTTTTATATGGTAAGTATTTAAATTTTAAAAATTGTTTCAGAAATGCACTTAATTCTGCAAGTAATTTAATTATAGCTATGCAAAATTATGCTAACATTTGCTTATATAATGACGATATAAAAATTGATGCATTGAATATGAGTTACGATAGTTTTGCTAGACTTTTAAATTCAATGACAACGATTGATGAAAGAGAAGAAATTGATTATGCCAAGTCGGTAAATAGAGCATATAAAAGAATAATTGGACTTCAAAATAATGAAGATGTGTTTAATGGATATTCGGAGTTTGAAGTATTAAAAGCATATAATACACTTCTTAATAATCATGTTGATACGCTAAATAGTATATTTAATTGTAGAGATTATGATAAGTCTGAAATGGCAAAGGGCGGTAATATGAGCCTAATTAAGACAGAACTAAGATCGTCAGTACAAATAATATTTAAATCGATGGGATATTAGGGGTGTTTATGAAAAAAATATTTAGCATAATATTATCAATAATGTCGATATTTATTTTGGCTGGATGCGGAGAAAAGAAAACTGAAAAAGATGTCAAAAATGTATTTGATTCAATGAAAGTTATAGGTGTAGAAGGTGAAGAGAAAAGTAAATTATTTTCAGATTCAAATACACCTAATTCTATTAAAATTGAATATCCGGATAATGTAGTAGAAGTTATAAATTTAGAAGAATCAAACGATAATTTGTTATCTAAATGCTATATGGCACTTGATATTCAACAATCTATCCTTGATAATATCTATAATTTTTATGAAAAGCATAATGAAAAATTTTATTCGATTATGCCAACCAAAGAATATAACGAAAAAGAAATGGAAGACTTGTATAATGAAGCCAAAAATTTAGAAAGCTCTTTGCAAGATTTTTCTATACAACATGAGTCGTTCGTTACATCAGCATCAGCAGGTGTTTCTGATGTGATGATTTCAAAAATCAATATATATTCATATCAATTAAACAATGTTATTGAAAATTCATTTAATTTTATCTATAAATTTATGGATATGTATGAAAATTATTGTATTGAAAATAAAGAAAGTACTAGTATAGAGTATTTAAACTTTTCAATAGTTAAAACATTGGTTAATTTTAGCTATGTAATATATTTGGAAAATGTAAAGTCGTTTAATGATGCAGTTGGTAAAAATGGTGTTTGTGAAGTCTATAATATTATTGAAACAAATAAAACAAAGTATGATTTTACAATGTTTTTAGAGTCATTTGCTGTATCAGAAGCAACTATTAATAATTTAAATACTACAAGCACATTGTATGCTAAAACGCAAAAAACAGTTGATGAATATTACTACTTTAATGAAATTTTTGAACAAAAACTTGTAGCATACGAAAATACTTATAAATCATTTGATTTTTATAATTACAACAAACATAGAATGAATTTGGGAAATGGTGTAACTTACACAGATTATTTGAATACACTTTCACAATCTGAAAAGGCTAGTATTAGCCTTATGGAAAATTTTATGTATACTACATTTTTAGATTTGTATGAAAAAGTGTGTGAATTGACAGTTTAGGGGAGATACTATGGATTACAATAAATTAGCAGAACTTTTATATCCAAATGTTGATAAAAACATTAATAAATATTTTGAAAAATATCCAAGCAGAAATGTATTTAAAGACGGGGTTGTTACTAGATTTGCTCCTAGTCCTACTGGATATTTGCATATAGGTGGACTATATCAATGCGTTTTTCATCAAATGCTTTCAAAAAAACCATCTAGCGTATTTTATTTAAGACTAGAAGATACTGACCAAAAAAGAGAAATTGATGAAGCGGGTGATTTACTTTATAAAACTCTTGGTGAGTTTGGCATAGTTCCTACTGAAGGATATAGGGGAGATGAAGAAGAAAAAGGACTTTATGGTCCTTATGTGCAAAGTCAAAGATTAGAAATTTATAAGACTTTTGCAAAATATTTAGTTGCAAAAGGAAGAGCATTTCCATGTTTTTGCAATAAACTAGGCGATAAGGAAGAAATTGCTCAAAAAAGAGAACAAGAAATAGAAGAAAATAATACAACAATTGACCATGACCCATGTAGAAATATGTCTTTTGAAGAAGTTGAAGAGAATATAAATTTAGGTAGACCATTTGCTCTAAGATTACTTTCAATGGGTAATCCAGATAGAACTATTGAGTTTCATGATGTTATAAAAGGCAAAAGACAAATTAGAGAGAACGGTAAAGATATTGTACTAATTAAAAGTAATGGTATTCCTGTATATGCTTTTGCACACGTTGTGGATGATACATTAATGGGAACAACTGTTGTAGTTAGGGGAGAAGATTGGTTTCAATCGGTTGCAAGTCATATTGAACTATTTGATGCATTTGGCTTTGATAGAATACCATATATTCATACTCCAAATATTGCGAAACTTGAAGATGGAAAGAAAAGAAAATTCAGTAAGAGAAAAGACCCTGAAGCAGATTGTAGATTTTATCTTGAAGATGGATATCCAATTGATGCAGTTAAAGAATATTTGCTAAACCTTATAAATAGTGATTTTGAAGAATGGAGAAAGCAAAATCCATCACAACATTATTTAGAGTTTCCTTTTGCTATTAATAAAGTTACAACAAGCAACCCTATATTTGACTTAATTAAACTTAATGATGTATTAAAAGAATATATAGCTAGACTTACTGCTGAAGAGTTTTATAATAATCTTATTGATTGGGCTAAAAAATATGATAAAAACTTCTATAAAATGTTAATAGATAAAAATGATTATGCTATAAGAGTATTTGATATAGATAGGGGCGGAGAAAAACCTAGAAAGGATATTTATAAATGGTCAATGGTTAAAGAATATTACTCATATATGTTTGAAAATTATGAGAATATAGCCATAGATTTTAAACCGATTACAACTTTAGATAATGCATCAATATGCAAATGTTTGCATACTTATATAGTGTTATTTGATGAAGGGATAGATAAAACAACATGGTTTGATAGGGTCAAGAAGATGGCAGATAACTTTGGGTACACATCAGATAACAAAGAATATAAATCAAATCCAGATAAATATAAAGGTAATTTGGCTAGTTTCTGTAACTTTATAAGGTATGCGTTTACAGGAAGAACAAATACTCCAGATTTATATTCAATATGTGAAGTACTTGGTAAAAACGAGATGTATAAGAGATTGGATATAATAAAGAATAAAATAAATAACTAATAAAATACAAATGAGTTAATGCTCATTTGTATTTTTTAAATGTAAAATAAAAAAATATAAAAATATTTGTAAAAATTTATTGACATGGGTTATAATTTTTGATATTATATAAGAGCATTGATTTGCGATTATTTGTATGGGGGTATAGCTCAGTTGGCTAGAGCACCTGCCTTGCAAGCAGGGGGTCAACGGTTCGAATCCGTTTATCTCCACCATGATATAGAGATGTAGCTCAGCAGGTTAGAGCACCACCCTGATAAGGTGGGGGTCGGTGGTTCGAGTCCACTCATCTCTACCACTTATAATCTGACGTAAGTCAGATTTTTTTGTGTCAAGATGGTGTAAATAACCACCATACCCCACCTTAGCATTGCAAAGCAATGCGTGTTGTGAAACAACACATCAGGGTGGTCACCGTGTATTGAAAATTGCCGAAGGCATAAGGTGGGGTATGAACGGAAACTATATTTTTTAATGAATGTTAAATATTTTTTATAATTGCTTTACAAAACTTTATCTTATTGATACAATTTATTAGGGGGAATTAGTATGTTTAAAAATATAGGAAGCAAAATTAAAAAATTATCTAAATTCATTGCTATTTGTGGAATAATAATAAGTATATTTATTGGTATAATAATTTTTACAGATGAAAACGGAGATTATATACGTGGAGCAATAATTGTTGGTCTAGGTATATTATTTTCTTGGATTGGTGCATTTGTTTTATATGGTTTTGGCGAGTTGGTTGAAAATTCTTCAATAATTGCAAGTCAATATAAAGGTAATAATATTGGATCTCAAAAAAATAATACAACTCTTCTAGATGGCAGTGGAAAGTTTTCGTCTATAGATAATAACGTAAATATTCCTAAGGAACATGAGTGACATTGATGTTTTTATAAACTAATAAAACTGATTTGTATATTTTAATTGTATCACTAAATTAAATCGAACTTTATTTGATTTTGTAAATGTGTAATGTATATAACTAGTAATATTTTTTGTGTTTTAATATCTGTCTGAAGTCAGATTTTTATTTAATATTTTTTATAAATATATATGAAGAGTGCCACCCTAAGAATTTGCACTCTTTTTTTAATTAATTCATATATTTAATCTATGAATAATTTTATCATAGCACAAATATTTGGTCTTATTGCATTATTATCTTCTATAATTGCTATATGCCAAAAAACAAGAAATAAATATATAGTTTTTAATATCATTCAGAATGTTTTTTCAGCCGTACAATATTTATTATTAACTAAAAGTATTGCGTGTTATTTATGTATACTTAGTATTTTACGTTTGTTTGTATATTCTTTTAGAAATAGATTTAATAAATATTTGAATGTATTTATTTTGATTTTTTTCTTGACTGCTAACATTTTAGTTTCAGTTATAAGTTATTCGAATATATTTGACCTTATACCTATAATTGCATCAACTTTAGTTTGTTATACCGTTTGGCAAAATAATTTATTTATAATTAGACTAGGTGTACTTATATCTAAAATAATGTGGGGAATATTTGCTACAATTAGCCTTGCATATTTTAGTATTCTTATGGATATATTCTTAATTATTTGGACTTTATATGTTATATTTAAGGATAAAAAACACAATAATTATAAATGATTATATTTTGATTGTTTAATAGTGGTTTTTTTGATATAATATTTGTATTGAAAACATTAACTAAGGATATTTATGGAAAAAATTAGTGATAAAATAAAAGATTTTTTAGAAAGTAATAAACTTACAATTGAAAAGTTTAGTGAAGGTGTGCAGTTAGATGTTGCTGTTATTCAAAAAATTATAAATGACACTTACAAGCCTAGCGAAGAAGAATTATCAAAGATCAATAACTTTATTTCATCATACAAATCGTCGTTTTCAAGAAGAAGTATAAAAGCACTTGAATTGGTTTTTAAGTTTGGTGCGTGTTTAATGGCGATAGTTACTCTTCTTCTTTGTATTATGGGCAATGTTAAACCTGAAACATTAATAGCTCTTTTATCAATAGGTTTGGTGTGTTCAACTATAACTTCACTGCCTAAAATAGATAAATAGTTAAATGCCTAATAAAAATATCCACCAATAAATTATTGTTGGTGGATTGTATTTGTTTTTAAATAATGTCATTTACAAAAGAAGGTTTTTATGTTGAATTTTTTCTCTTATTTTTTTGGTCAGGGTGATGAAGTAGAATTTAGAAATTTTACTTTAGCACACTTTTTACCAATTATTATTATGCTAGGTATAATAGCTCTTATTATCATTTATGGTAAGAAAATTAGAGAATTAAAGTGCGAAGGAAGAATAAGGTTTACATTAGCATTTATTGCTATTATATCTGAATTTTCTTATTATTGGAGACTTGTAGGTGTTACGGCATTAGAGACTTCTCCAGTTGATCACTTGCCAATTAGTGTATGTGGTTGGGCGATAATTTTTGGCTCATTTTTAGTTCTTACCAAAAATCAAACTCTTTTTGATATAGTTTATTTCTGGGCATCGGCGGGTAGTATATTTGCTTTGTTTACACCAACTGTAATTACATATTGCGGGCCAACTAGATTTAGGTATTACCAGTTTTGGATAGCGCATACTATGGAATTTATTATAATATTCTATATGATGTTTGTACATAATATGCGACCAAATGTTAAATCAATTTTTAAATCTTTTGCATTATTATTAGTTCTTGGTGGAGTTGCAATACTTGCTAATAATTTACTTCCTGGTGCTAATTATTTATTCATGGCTAAACCTGAAGATACAAAATCAATTTTAGATTTTCTTCCTAAAAACTATGTGTTACGTGTATTTTTAATGCTTAGTGTAGTTGGAATATTATTTTTTGTTGCTTATCTTCCATGGCTTATTTTAGACCATAAAAGAAAGAAAAATAATTTACCACCAGTGTTCACTCCAAATACTTTTAATGTAGATAGTAATGAGATTACAGAGAATGAAAGTTCAACTAAAGCATAATAACGATATTTCAATTTAAAGTTTAAACAAAATATATAAATTTACGTCTTATTTAATTCATTATTAATATTCTTTTTCACAATATACTTTTTGACTTCTTTAAAGTCTAATAGATTAAATATTATTAAAAATAAAATATAAAAAATTATAGATGCAGAGCATGTTATTGCAAGTGAAATAAAGGTATTAAAAATATTTTTTAGTAAAGAGTATAATGATTTTACAAGCAAAATTATAGGTACGCATATGGCTCCATTATAAAGGCAATCTTTTATAATGGAGTTTTTATATGCAGTTATTTTTTGTATTTTAATGATATTTAATATTGCTAAAATACACGAACTTATACCGCTTGCAAAAAGCATTGCTTTGGCTAAAAATATATATGGTAAAACAATGACGCTTAGAATTAGGAAAATACTACTAATAATGTAATAAATAAAAGTTTGTTTTTCTTGATTTAAAGCATTTAGTATGGCTGTTGTAATTTGTGCTAAGCCTAATGGTATCATAATTGTTGCTGATGATTGTAAGTAACTTCCGGCTGAAATATTACCAAATACATATTCGCATATTGGTTCGCCAAGTCCTATAAATATAGGAATGAAAATAAATGAACAAATTAGTGTAAATTTAATGTAATTAGATATTTGATTTTTATGAGATTTGTCATTTTCTGAGTTTAGTTTAGGGATTAGTATCATACATAATGCACCAATTATAGTAGATGGAATTGAAAGTAGTGGCATTGTCATTCCCATAATAATTCCTAGTTCGCTAAGTGCAAGAGATTTGCTTAAACCTAATTTTCCTAGCTGAATAGGGATAATAAGTGCAACAATAGGGCTTAAAATACTACCGAATAAGCGAACTCCTGTAAGTGGTAAAGAACTATTGATTATTTCTTTATAATAGCCTTTTTTGTATTTAAATCTGCCGTCATGCTTGAAATAATAGAAAAATCCAATAGCAGAACTAATTCCACAAGCAACACTTAGCGCAATTGCTACTGATATAATTGGGCTAGGGAATATATCCATAAATACAAATATCACACAAAATAAAATTCTAAGTATTTGCTCAATAAGTTCAACTAAGCTTACCGAAAAATAATTTTCAAGTCCCCACAGATAGCCTTTTACTTGAGAATATAAGGCGGTAAAGATAATTGATGGGATTAAACAAACGATTGTAAAATATCCCATTTCATCACCAATTATAGTTATAAGAGTATTTTTAAAAATAAATATAAAGATAGAAATAATTATAGAGATTGAAGTGGTAAGAATAAGTGAACTAGTAACCGAATATTTTGTTTTTTCGGTACAATTATGGCATATATTATTAGAAGTAATTTTAGAAATTGTAAGTGGAATACTAGCACCAACTAAGGTTAGTAATACAGTAAAAATTGATAGGGATAAGTTATATATTCCCAAATCGGTTGTTGTCATAATTTGTGACATGTATATTTTAAAAATAAATCCTAAACATCTTGTTGCAACACTAAAAACAGTAAGAGTTAGCATTGCTTTTAATAACTTTTTAATAAAATCACCTCGAAATATTGTTTTTAATAAATTATATTTAGAAAGAAAAACTTTTATTCGTTAATGTATAATTTAAAATAATGAATTTTTAACGAAAGAAAAATCATATATATAAATAGGGTGATATATGAAAGAGATATGTATAATTAATAATGGTGAAAATATAAATAAAATTAAATATATGTATAATGATAATACTTTAAAACAAAGTAACAATAAAATCAAAGGTTTTAATTATGTTGAATTAAAAAGCGGTAGTGACGATATTATAGTAGTTAAAAATTATCGACCATATTTCATATATAAAATGAAAGATGGAGAAACGCTTCTTGATATTGTAGCAAAGGGGTTTAACGTTGATAATGGTGACAATGTGGTAGCAAATGATATTGTGATATTATCTAAGCCTAATTCATTAAGACACGTTGTAAAACCACTAGAAACGTTAGAAAAAATAGCAAGTAAGTACAACATTTTAAAAGTTGATATAATGACGACAAATAACTTAAAAACAGATAAGTTATTTGTAGGGCAAATTTTGTGGATATAAAAAAAGGAATGATTTAATTTTTTAAATCATTCCTTTTTTATTGTTAATTATTCTTCACTTTTATTATCTTCAGTTTTTTCTGAAACTTCTTTTTCTGTTTGTTTCTCAACTTTTTCTTCTTCTAAAGTATTTTCTATAGGAGTAGTGGTTTCTTCTGTAGTTTCTACTTTTTCAGGAGTTTCTTTAACTTTTTTAACCTTTTTTTCTTTAGCAGGCTTTTCTGTTTTTGTCTTTACAGATTTTTCTTTTAAAGTTTCTTTCTTTGATTTTTTCTTCTTTTCTGATTTTTCTTCACTTGAAGTTTTAGAAGCTTCTTCTTCGGCTTTTTTCTGAGAAGTGTATTCTTGCTTTCTCTTTTTAGCTTCCAATTTAGCCTGTTTGTATTCAGACCACATTTCGTCTTCTTCTTTCATAATCTCGTTGATTTCAAGCTCAATTTTAGCAATTTCGTTTCTAATAAATTCTTTTCTTTCATTGAATTTATCAAGTTTAGAACTTCTTTCTACTTCAGTGCTAACACTTGCAAGTTTAACATCTTTTTGAGTTAATTGCTTTTGAAGTGCAAGTTCTTGTTTATCAAGTTTGCTAATAAATGCTACAAATTCTTTTTCAGCTTTTGCATTTTGAAGAAGTGTAGGGTCTTGTTTTAACTGTTTTTCTCTTTCAGCAGTAGCTTCTTTCTTCTTAATTTCAAGTTCAATTTTCTTTCTCTTGATTTCTTCTTGTTCTTCAATAATCTTTTTCTTAATCTCATTTAATTGATTTTGAGCAAGGGTATTATACTCTTCAATTTCTTTATCAATTGCAAGAAGTTCAGCATTTAATTCGTCAATAATTTGTTTTCTAAGAGCAATCTTTTCTCTCTTTGAAATGTCTTTATCAAGAGTTTTTCTTCTATCGTATTTAGTTTTGATTTTTGGTTTTCTACCAAAGCTTAGTTTTCTAACATAGTAACCTACAACTGCAATAATTATTGCAAGACCTGTTACAAGGCTTGGAACAAGTATCCACCAATTGATTGGCTCTTTTTCAGCTTTATCGTCTTCAGTATCAGTATCTTCTTCTGGTTTAACATAATTAATATGTTTTGAAGTATAATCTTCATCAGCATAAATTATTTCATCTAAATAAGTTTCTTCGTCAATTTCAGTAATAACTAAATTATCAAATAAAACTTCACCAGCTGTTAGATTTTCACTTGTACCTAAAGCTAAGATTATATTTGTTGAAATTTCTTCGTTTGGACAAACGTAAATAGTACATTGTTTCCATTGACCATTAGTATCAATTCCGTTTAGACCAATTGTTGTGTTTTCTTTTAGGGTAATAGTTGCACCCGGATTTTCTTCATTTCCAGAAATGTTTTTTGTTAAAACGTTTACAGTAATTTTGTAATATTTTGAAGAAGATAGGGTAGTTGTTGTTTTGCTTGTGAATGTGAAATGTGTTGGGTTAGGGCTATCAATATATAAAGCATATTTGTTGTTTGATGGAGATGCGTCAATATTATTGATAACTGAGCCGTTAATTTCAGTAATACCATATCTATGAGCTTCATTCTCATTAGCAGTCCAGTTATTTGGAGTTTCTGTTAATTCAAATGTTTTTCCAAAAGTATTATTAGTGAAGTTTTCATGTGTTAAGTCAACTTTCTTAGGATTTGGGTCAGATGTTGTTAATTTTGCAGGATTATTAAATGTTGTTTCGCTGATTGTTTCAAATCTAACATCATCAAAGAATATGTGACCGGTAGACTTTTCAAATTTTAATTCCAAATTGGCAGTTAATGCTTGAGTACCTGTTTTGATATAGTATTCAAGTTTGTGCCAATTATTATCTGAATAGTAGATATTGAATTGGTCGAATATTACATAATCTGTTGTAGATAGTGTAACTCTTCCACCAATATTTTTGCTCTTTGGATTAGTATATTGAGTGCTTACATACATACTAACTTTATAGTAAGATGAAGCAGATAAACTCAAGTCATTACTCTTATATGATTGGCTGTTTGTAACTTGTTCGCTACCAATCATAAGAACATTATTTTCTAAATCTTTGCCTTCAATTTGTGGTGGGCAATTAACTTTTAAGTTGTTGTAGTAATTAGATTTATTAGCATTGAAATTATCTGGATTAATTGAAATTACACCACTATAAATATTTGCTTTGTTTGGAGTGCTTGTATGTTTCCAAGTACTTGGTGTTAGTGGGTAGGCTGTTTCATCATTGTAAGTTGTATCAAATTCTCCATTTTGAATAGAGAAACGTGTTGCTTCTGTATTGAAGTTCATAGTAGTTGAATTTGAAGATGATGAGTTATTGCTAAATTGTGTATAGTCAATTTGATAAAGTCTAAAATCGTCTACAAATACATAACCACTAGTCTTCCCGTCATCCTCTTGAGTTCCTAACCAAATTTGAACGGCTACATCTTTGTCTTGATGAGCGTCACCATAAATATAGAAGTTGTATTCAGTCCAATCATTTCTAAATTTATTTGTTGTAGTTGTTTTAGCAAGAGTTAATTTTGAACTTGAAATAGGGTTTTCACTTTTGTCAACTAATTTTACAGTTGCACCATTTCCAGTATCGCAATCACTTTTTGCCCAGAATGATAGCTTGTAATAACCGTGTTGCTTAACTTCAAAAGGTTGACTTTCTATACCTTGATAAGCATCATTTTTGTTATACATAAATAATGCTTTTTCGTTATCAGGGGAACAGTTTGAACCAGGTGCTTTTATAGTTGTATCGTTAATTGTTTTATTATAAGTTGCAACTGGAACAAAATCATGGTATTGTGCTTCTAAGTCTGATGTTGAGTTTGCTAAAATTTTCCAGTTTCTTTCGCCAACTTTTGTTTCAAAACTATTATTTTCAAATGGAGTAGTGTGTGTATCTAGTAAGTTAATAAGTTTAGTTTTTGAAGTTGGATCGTCATTAGTATTAGTAGGGTAATCTTTTGTTAGGTATTTATATAAATCTTCACTATATCTCATGATGTTTGTTTCTTTAAAGAATACAGCACCTTTTACAGGGTGAGATTTGTCTTCTCCTAACCATAATTGAAGATTGATTGTTTTAGCGCTATTTGTATGAATAAAGAATTTGTATGTTTGTAGGCTTTCTTGAGTGTTAATAGCTTTAAAGTATACGTCGTCTACATATTCTTCTTCAGTAGAATTGTTTTCGTCAATTAAGCCTTCAATAAAAATAGATGCTCTAGCTTCGTATGTTGATTGGTGAGTATACACATCAACAGAAATTTCATAAAAGCTATTTGCTTCAAGGGAAATTGATTTGCTCTTGTATCCTAGTGCAATGGCTTCGTTGTTGTGAGCATTAATCATAAGACATTTATTAAATGCCTTTGCTTCATTTGAGTCTTCGTCGCTATTACCTTGATCGTCATCAGCAATATTTACAGGTCTGCTAGTTTTAAATTCTTCTTCATTAAACTTTGATGAAGAAATATCAACTATACCGTTTAAATATTTCTTATTGTCGTCATTATCATCAGTATTAACGCCGTCTTCGACAACTGACCAGTTTGAAGGAGATACTGGTTTGTCGTTGATAGTTGCTGATGTATAGAAGTTATAATCAGAGCCGATAAGGTCTGAAGATACATCTTCATAAATATAGCCTGTTGGATTTGCGGCTAATACTACTTCTTTGGAAGTGTTAAATCCTAGCATTATAGCTGAAAAGAATACACTTAAGCAAAGTATAAAACCACAAAATATTTTATTTAATTTAATCTTTTTTGAGTTTGACATAGATTGTTCACCTTTATTTATATTTATTAACTAAATAATTATATAACATTTTTACCATATATTCAAGCAATTTTGTTCAAAAATTACCTTTTTATCATATTTTCTAATATTGATTAGAAACTTAAAGGCATATATATAAATGGAAAATTTTTCCAATTTTAAGTAGTATGTGAAGAAAATAAAAAAAAATTCCACATTTAAAATATTTTCAGCATTAAAATTTGTCAACTTGTAAATTATATAATATGGAAAATTTTGATATTAAATTTAAAGAAAATAATGACATTGGCGGTAAAGAAATAGATATATTTATAGCCGAGCCACAAAAACAAAAAACTTGTATATGGCTAAAACTCTTAACAGGTGTAATAATTGGCTTTGTTAACGGGTTTTGGGGTGGTGGTGGTGGAATGATTTGTGTGCCACTTTTATTATATGTAATCAAATTACCTGAGAAAAAAGCACATGCAACAACATTGCTAATTATGTTACCACTTTGTATATCTAGCTTAATTATTTATATAATTAAGGGTAATATGCTTTGGGTAGAAGGGCTTGAAATTAGTGGGGGTTTTGTTGTTGGTGGGGTAATTGGAGCGTTACTTTTAAAAAAAATTAGTAATGTTTGGCTTAGTATTGTTTTTAGTGTAATTATAATTGCGGGCGGTTTGAAATTATTAATATGAAAATTGTTTGGCTTGTTTTAGCGGGTGTTATTAGTGGAGTGATAGGTGGGATGGGTATGGGTGGTGGAACACTTCTTATACCAATTCTTACAATTTTTTTAAGCTTTAATCAAAAAAATGCACAAGCAATTAATTTGCTTGCTTTTATACCTATGTCAATTGTTGCACTTATTATTCACATTAAAAATAAGCTTGTTGATTTTAAAGTAGGTACTCCAATAATATGTGTTGGGATTGTTTTTTCTGTAATTGGCTCACTCCTTGCTGATTACTTAAGAAATGAACTATTGCAAAAAATTTTTGCAGTATTTTTGTTGCTGGTTGGTTTAAACCAAGCAATTCATGCAATATGTTTAATGATAAAAAAGAAGAAAAAATCGCCAAAGAAAGGTTATTATTTCAAAATTTTTATTAAATAACAATAAGGCTAATTTGCTTGATATAAATGTCAATTTGTGTTATACTTTGCTTGTACTGAAAATATGGAGGAATGACAAATGACAATTGATAGAGAAACATGTGTTGGTTGTGGTGCATGTGTTGGAACTTGCCCAGTAAATGCTATTTCATTAAATGATGGCAAAGCTGTAATCGACCAAGATGTTTGTGTTAAGTGTGGTGCATGTGCTCAAACATGTCCAGTATCAGCTATTCACGAATAATAGAAGCCTTACAAATTGTAAGGTTTTTTTATTTTTTTTAAAAATTTGTGTACAAAGATAAAAAAATGTGATATACTCCAAATGATGGATAAGTGTGTCCATTATAAATGGCGAACATTAATTAAAGTGCTAGATAATTTAAAGGAGATACATTTTGGAAAAGATAGCAGTAATTGAAATTAAAACAACAAGTGTAAAATTACAAATTGTGAACGTTGCTAGAAATAAGTACTTTGAAATTGATAAGGTTTTGGAAATGCCAATTAACTTAACAAAAGATTTCTATAGCGACATGTTTATTAAACCTAATGTAATTAAAGAAATAAACGATATTTTATCAGTTTATGGTAAAATTATAGAGCAGAATGAATGTACAGAAAATCTTTGTTTTGTGTCTGATATTCTAAATGAAGCTAAAAATATTAATGGAGTTTTAAATGAACTTTATGTAACAAACGGCTTCAAATTCAGTGTAATGAATGCTGAAGAAGAAATTACTAGCATATATACTGCAGTTATTAATAGTTTCAATAGACCAAAGGGTGTTATTGTAAATATTTCTGATTACAATACAGAACTTATGATTTACAATAGAAGAAATATAATAAAAACTGTAATTCTTCCTTTTGGAAGTATTAATCTAACAGAAAATTTAAATGATTGCTCACTAGATGATAAAATAGTTGAGTTGACTGATTGTGTAAAAAAATCTCTTGAAGAAAACGCTTTTTTAGAAGACATTCCCGAAGAATTTGACATAATAGGTAGTGGAGATATATTCAAATACTACGGTGTTGTTTGTAGAAAGGCTAAAAAATATCCACTAGATATTGCTCATAATTTTGTATCAAATAAAGCAGATGTAAATAAAGTGTTTAATTTGGTTAAAAATATTGATACTAAAACAGCTACTAAAATAAAAGGTATTCCGCTTCATGATAGTAGATACTTCCCGGCAGGAATGGTTATATTAAAAGCTATTTTAGATAATTTTGAAAAAGAAGAATTTGCAATAAGTCAACTTGGTAAAGTAGAAGGTAAATTATTCAATTTAGTAATTCCTTTAACAATTGAGAAACCATTGAGTGATACTTTAGGATATAGTTTACAACTAATTAATGATTTTTATGATAGAAAGCCAAATAATTCACAGCATATATACGAACTTAGCATGATTTTGTTTAAACAATTAAAAGTTTTGCACAAATTACCTAGAACTTATGTAAAAGTTCTTAGAATTGCTAGCTATTTAAGTAATAGTGGATATAGAGTTGACGTTAATACTGCAGATAAAATTGCAGGGGAAATTATTAAAAATAGTAGTATATTTGGCGTATCTCATAATGATATTATTCTTGCAGGGTTTGTTGCAAGTTGTAAAAATTCAGATAATTTCAATCTTGCCGATTGGGTTAGATATAAAGAATATGTTACAGAAGAAGATTTGGTAGCAGTTAGAAAGTTGGCAGTTGTTTTAAAACTTGCAGAAGCTCTAGATGTTACTGGTTTTGGATTTGTTACAGACATTACTTGCGATATATTGGGTGATAGTGTTATTATGAAAACAATAACATCAGCAGATGCAAGTTTTGAAATTAATTATTCTATGCTTTGTGGTGTAGAGTTTAAGAAAATCTTCGGAAAAAATTTAGAAGTATTATAAAATAAAAAAACTAACATGTAAAAATTTCACATGTTAGTTTTTTTGTTGTTAAATTATAAATAAAATCAATAAAATGACTAAAAATAGCTATTATTCTTTATTTGACAATTTTTCGTTTAATTGGTTGTATACTTCAATTGTTCCAATATCATAACATTCACCTTCAAAAATAAATGCATGAATAGGTTTTCTTTTGTATAGCCAACTAGGGTAGTTACCAGGTGCATCTTTTTTATTTCCTTGAGCTAGATACTCTTTAAGTAACGCAACACTATCTTTTGTGTAAATATAAGAAGCCCAAATACCAACATTGCTTTTTGGTATTCCAGGTTTTTCTTCCATATCAAGAACTTTACCATTTTCATCTAGAACAGCAACTCCAAAGTTTTTGCCTAAATATTCTAAGTCTTCAAACTTAGAACCTATTACACAGTCGGTATTCTTTTGTTTGTAGAAGTCATAAAAATCAGTCAATTCATAAGTGAAGTAATTGTCACTTACTAAAACCATTATTTCATCTTGAATATTAAATGTATCAATAGCAAGTTGTAAATCTCCAAGAGCGCCAAGTCTGTCTTCGTTTGAAGTGGTTTTATCATTGATAACATCTATTTTCAAATTGCCTGTGTAGTTATTTGCCCAGTCAGTAAAGTGTGTATAGAATTTGTCATTACTAACAAGAATTGCTTGGTCAACAGCATCAACTTTCTCAAGTTTTTCAAATAAGTAATCAAGGATTGTTTTGTTGTTTAGTTTTAATAAACCTTTTGGTTGATTTTCTGTAAGTGGATATAATCTTGTGGCATATCCAGCCACTAGCACTACTGCCTTCATAAATATTGTTTCTCCATTTAAATTTATTTGATATTACTATCATAATTATGATATCACGATAATCAAAGAAATCAAAATGATTTTAACTAATTAAATGGTCTATATGTAGTTGTGGGAAAATAGTTTAAATACAATATATTGAAAAAATACAATTATATGCTTGAAAATAAAGCAAAATAATTGTATAATAAAGAAAAATTACAAGGGAAGTGGGTAATATGAAATGCATCTATTGTGGGAATAGTGAAAGTAAAGTACTAGATAGTAGAAGTTGTGATGAAGTTAATAGTATTAGAAGAAGAAGAGAGTGTCTTTCATGTGGTAAAAGATTTACGACATATGAGACGGTTGAAACAACTCCGCTATTGGTTATAAAGTCAGATGGAAGTAGGCAAGAATTTAATTTGGAAAAATTAAAAAGAGGTATTATAAAAGCTTGTGAAAAAAGACCAGTTGCAATGTCTCAAATAGATATGATGGCAGATAATATTCATAAGAAACTTCAGAACTCTCTTGATCAAGAAGTTTATTCAGTTAAAATTGGTGAACTAGTAATGGAAGAATTGAAGAAGGTTGATGAAGTAGCATATGTTAGATTTGCTAGTGTGTATAGACAGTTTGCTGACTTGACACACTTTATCGAATTTATAAAAGAATATGATAATAAGAAATAACCGAACTAATAATAGTGTATGGTTAAATTTATAAGTATAGTTTAAGTGGCTTTGTGGTTGAAGAAGTTGTAGTTAAATTAGAGAAGTAAATTTAATTATAAGATCTATTTTAATTAATTCAAAATATTAATATTATACTTAAAATCAATTTGAAAAAAAATAATAAAAGATATCACTCGTAAAATAAAATTACGGGTGGTATTTTTTGTTATCCTATATAATATTTATTTTGATATTTCATATGAAATTTTAATTATAGTTGGTCGTGAAATTTGTTCCTATTATTGCATTGAATATATGGATGTTTTTGTATGTTTATTTTGTCATAAATTTTTGTTTTAAAAATAATATTTTATTTGTTTGAAAATTGACGATTTTGTGTACGATTAAATATATTAAATAAATAGTAAATGCTTTTATTTATAAAATTATTATATTGTATTATTACATAAAATATATCTATAATTAATGTAATTTCAAATTTTGTATTTATTTTGTTGATATTTGAGTTAATGGCAAAAATATTATATATAATGTTATACATATACTATGATATTGACAAAAACATGAAATATAAATTAATTTTAAATTTAATTTATTATTTATCAATTACTAATTTTCTGTACTAGTATCATCTTCTGTTGATTGAATATTTACGTTGCTATTTTGTATAGATTGTGAGTGGATTATTATGTCTACAAGTATAGTGTCTTTTCCTATTTTTACAATGTGATTGTAGGGTATGAAAATGTTGTTGTTGTTTTTGAAAAAACTAAAAAAATTTTTACTGGATGGAATGACTATTCCTTTAACATTTCCAGTATTAATATCTATTATGATGTCTGTAATGTTTCCTAAGTTTTTTCCATCACAAACATTGATTACACATTTTGATTTTAATTCGCAGAATGAAGTTTCCATTTTTATATTTATCCTTATATTAATTATATTATTTTGATTAAAAAAATATGACACAATTTTACATATTTAGACAACTGATATTTTTATACTAATTACATATTTTTTTGTTTTTGAAAAAAAATACTATTGGTGATATATGAATTTTGATTTTATATTTTTTGGTATAGTATTTTTATTGCTTGCTTTTAGATGTGTAACATTCAAAAATGTTTTTTTAAATTACACGATATTATTTGTTTCATTTCTAATTGTGTTTGGCTATTTAGTTCCTGAGTTTAAAGGTCAAAATTTTTCTTGTAATATATTTCATATTATGGCATTTGTTGTCTTAGTTGTTATTGCAACTTTGTTTTATACTGAAAAAAATTTTTTCATCAGTATTATCATATCTGTTGTTTTTTACTCTCTTGTTAATTTTAGTAGTGGGTATTTGCTTTCTTATAATGTATTTGTGTTTGCTCAATTAACTCTGATGCCACTAGGGTTATTTTCAAGTAGTTATAGTGAATATTTTTCGCAAGTTGTTTTAAATAGTTTTTTCTTGACTTGTATAAATTCATATTTTGAATTTTGTGAATTTAATTATGCTTATATTAATTTGTCTTTTGTTTTTTCAATTCTTATTTTTGTTTGTTTGTCAATCTTTATAATTCATTTAATAAAGTCTTTATATTATTCAAGGAGTTTTTATGAAAAAAAGCATTTTGATTATTTTGTTACTTTTGATTTTTAGTCTGTCTCCAATGCAATTAATTGTTTCTGCTTTTGATGAAAATTTAGAAGTAGTTGTTTATTCTGTCTATGACGAAGATTTTAATTTATTATTTCAGAAGGATGTTGTTGAAGTGGGGGACAGTTACCTTTCTAAAGATTATAAATTTTACGAAGTTGTCTTTATTGATGATGACACTCATAAAGGAATTGCCAAATTTATAAAGCAAATGCCAAAGCCTAATATATCTGTAAATAAAGGCTCTATTCCTATAAAAATTACCGATAAAACTATAGCCATGTATTCTACGCATAATGATGAAAGTTATGTCCCAACTGATGGGGTTGATAGTGTATACGGTAATGGTGGTATAAAAGATGTTGCGCTTGAATTTAAAAAGCAACTTGAAAAGCACTTTATTGATGTTTATTATGATGATACTTTGCATATTCCGCATGATAGTGGGGCATATGGTAGAAGTGTAAATACTGCTAAGAAATTACAAAGCACATATACTCCTGATGCAATTTTTGATATTCATAGAGATGGGACAAGTAGAAAATTTTATGTTGCCAATGTTGATGGCGTTGAAAGGGGAAGAGTTAGAATGGTAATAGGTAAATCTAATCCGAATATGGCTTTAAATGAAGAATTTGCTATGTATTTGATGGCTGTTGGAAACGAGCTTTATCCTTGGCTTTTTACTGATATTTATTACGGAAAAGGGCACTATAATCAATCTCTTGATAGTAAGGCTATTTTATTTGAAATGGGATGTCATTTGATTGAAAAAGAACTTATGCTTGATAGTATGAAAGAACTTGCAGAAGTTGTTAATACCGCTATGTATGGCACGACTGTTAATACTAATACGGGCGATATTACTGTTAATGGATTTGAAAGTGAAGAAGAAGTTATTGTGAATGAAATAATGGAAGAAAAGGAAAACGATAATACAAATATTTTGGTTGTTTGTATAGTAGTTGTGGTTTTTAGTGTTGTATCTTTGTATGCGATAATTATTTTTGCTTCTAATGTAAATAAATCAAAAAAAGAAACATCTATTATTCCTGAAATGAAAAAATAATATGTGTGAAGTTTTTATGTTAATGTAAAAACTTCTTTTTTTTGATAAATTAAGGTTGATATTTTTTATTTATTTGATATAATTATTAATAGTATATATAAGGGGTATTGTATGAGAAAGCCGTTAGTTGCATTAATAGGAAGACCAAACGTTGGCAAAAGTACGTTTTTTAACACCGTTTGTGGTAGGAGAATTAGTATTGTAAAAGATATGCCGGGTGTTACAAGAGATAGAATTTATGGCGATGCTGAATGGTGTGGCTATGCTTTTTCTTTGGTTGATACTGGCGGTCTTGATGTCCTTAATAAAGATGATTTTCAAAGTAATATAACAAGGCAAGCTGAACTTGCGGTTGAACTAGCTGATGTTGTAATTTTTATGGTTGATGGTAGGGAAGGTTTGGTATCTGCCGACTATGATGTTGCTAATTTCCTAAGAAAATATAATGTTCCAGTTGTTTTGGTTGTTAATAAACTTGACAACAATGAGATGGAAAAAACATACGAGTTTTATTCTCTTGGTATCGGTGAACCAATGATATGTAGTTCTGAAAATAACAAGGGAATTGGCGATATTTTGGATGCTTGTGTAGAGCATTTTAAGGTTAAAATCTCTCCTGAAGAAGATGCTAATAAGATTAAAGTTGCGATTGTTGGCAAGCCTAATGCTGGTAAAAGTTCAATTGTGAATAAGTTACTAGGTGAAACAAGGGTAATGGTTAGTAATGTTGCTGGAACTACTAGGGACGCAATTGATACACCTTTTAGATATAATGGAAATGACTATTTGCTTATTGATACTGCTGGTATTAGAAGAAAAAGGTCTGTCCCAAATGAAAGTGTTGAACTTTATAGCGTGCTTAGGGCTTTTGATGCTATTAGAAGGGCTGATGTAGTTTTGCTTGTTGTTGATGCTGAAGAAGGGCTTTCTGAGCAAGATGTTAGAATTGCGGGCTTTATTCATGAAGAAGGCAAGCCTAGTGTTGTTGTTATGAATAAATGGGATTTGATTGAAAAAGACACATATTCTATGAATAAATTCAATGATAAACTTGCTGAAGACTTGAAGTTTATGAGTTATTTTATACCGTTATATACATCTGCTTTGACAGGCACTAGAATGAATAAAATTATGGAAACTGTTGAAAAAGTGTATAATAATTCTCATTATAGAATTACAACAAGTATGATTAATGAAATTATCTCTAATGCAGTTGCTGTAAACGAGCCACCATTGAAAAATGGTAAAAGATGTAAGATTTATTATATGACACAAGCGTCTGTTGCTCCACCTACATTTATTGTATTTGTTAATGATAAAGACTTGATGCATTTCTCTTACCTTAGATATTTAGAAAATAATATTAGGTCGGCTGTTGATTTTAGTGGAACTCCAATAAAAATTATTTTAAAAAGTAAATCGGAAAAGGAATAATATGGGCGTATACGAAATTTTGATTTTTATAGGTATGTGTATTTTGAGTTATTTGCTTGGTGGTGTGAGTATTGCAAGGCTTATTACTAAGAAAGAAAGTGTAGGTGGGATAAAAACTCAAGGCAGTGGCAATCCCGGAACTATGAATATGCTTAGAACACATGGTATTGTTCTTGGTTTGTTTACTCTTATGTGTGATGCATTAAAGGGCGTTATACCGTCACTTTTTGGTTTATTATTTTTTAGCGAATTCTGTGATGTGAAGATTGGTTATATAGCGCTTTATGCGTTTGGACTATGTGCTGTAATTGGACATATATATCCTATTTATTATAAGTTTAAGGGTGGTAAAGGTATTGCTACAACATTCGGAATTTTTATGGTGGCAGACCCAATTGGCTCACTTATAGTATTTGGAATAATGTTTTTAACATTATTTGTAATTAAAATTGGTAGTGTTGTAAGTTTATTGTTTATTACTATTATGACAACGGTACAGTTGTTTAAACTTGTCATGGATGGCAACTGGATAGCGATTGTTCTAATGAT
Source organism: Clostridiales bacterium (assembly GCA_015055815.1). Lineage (GTDB taxonomy): Bacteria > Bacillota > Clostridia > Christensenellales > UBA1242 > UBA11490. The sequence goes on along the minus strand of SVHM01000005.1, from coordinate 52,698 downwards.
TATTATGGTTGTTTTGGATGTTTATGCGCATAGACAAAATTTGTCTAGGCTTGTAGATAACAAAGAAAATCCAGCCGATTTACAAGCGGGAATAAAGAAAGATATTGATAGGTTAAAAAGTAAGAAAAAACAAAAAGAGCAAGATGAAGAATAAAAATAAATCTCTGGAAATTTTCAGAGATTTTTTATTTTTTGAATATTGAAAGATTTGCAATCATATAATTTTTAAACTCAAGTAGTTAATTGAGATTTAATTTCGGAGGATTGTATGAATAACTTCAATATATATAAAGATATTGCTGAAAGAACTTCTGGCGATATTTATGTTGGTGTTGTAGGGCCTGTTAGAACGGGTAAATCTACATTTATAACTAAAGTTATGGAAAATTTAATTCTTCCTAATATTGCTGAAGGTTATGATAAAGAACGAATGAAAGATGAAATGCCACAAAGTGGCGATGGTAAAACTATTATGACGACACAACCCAAATTTGTTCCAAATGAAGCGGTAAAAATAAAACTTGAAAATGATGTTTGCTTTTCAATGAGAATGGTTGATTGTGTTGGCTATCTTGTAAATGGTGTTGTTGGTCATGAAGAAGACGACAAGCCTAGAATGGTAACAACGCCGTGGTCTGAAGATGAATTGCCTTTCGAAAAAGCTGCAGAAATAGGTACAAATAGGGTAATATGCAATCATTCAACAGTTGCTGTTGTTATGACTACTGACGGGTCATTTTCAACTATTAGTCGTAACGATTATTTGCCAGCTGAAGAAAAAGTAATAGCTGAGCTTAAAAAATGCGGAAAGCCATTTGTTGTAGTATTAAACTCTACTCACCCAAGTAATGCAGAAACAATTAATTTGGCAAATAGTTTATCAAATAAATATGATACAAAAGTAATTCCTTTAAATGTGGAAAATATTTCAATTGATGATATTGGTGAAATATTTGATGGTATCTTGAAAGAGTTTCCTATTTCAAAGGTGGCAATTAAACTTCCACAATGGATGCAAATTCTTGACTATTCAAATGAAATTTTAGGCTCTTTAATATCTTCTGTGAAATCTTTTCTTGATGGTATATCAAAAATAAATCAAATTCCAGACACTATTGAAATGTTATCAGAGAATGAGTATTTTGAAACAAATATTGAAAAAGAGATATGTTTGGGAGAAGGTAAACTTGTTGTATCTGTTAGTCCAAAAGCAGATTTGTATTATAAAGTTTTAAGTAATGAGTGTAATTGTGAAATTAAAAATGAATTTCATCTTATGTCATACATTAAGCAATTATCAATCGCAAAAGTTCAATATGATAGGTTAAAAGACGCATTGGAGAGTGTTGAAGATGGTGGGTATGGCGTTGTTTATCCGTCACAAAAAGATTTAGTTTTGGAAGAGCCTAAGATGTATAAATCGGGTGGTAAGTGTGGGGTAAAACTAAAAGCTAGCGCCCCTAGTTATCATATTATGAAAGTGGATATTCAAACTGAAGTTAATTCTATGGTTGGAAATGAACAACAATCGGAAGAATTGGTTAAATTTTTACTTGATGAATATGAGAATAATCCTAAAGATATTTGGGAAACGAAAATTTTTGGAAAAAGTTTGTATTCACTTGTAAATGAAGGACTTCAAAATAAATTACTTGTAATGCCACAAGAAATTCAGAAAAAAATGAGAAAAACTCTTGGAAGAATTGTCAACGAAGGCAAGGGTGGAGTGATTTGTATATTATTATAAAAAAATCCCAGTTCAATTTGAACTGGGTTGTTTTTATATAATTTGTGGTGCTGAGAAACTTCCTGTTGGCTGGTCAGATTGTGAAATTTTTAGTTTCTCTTCATGGTCTTCATATATTGCTTCTGCTCTAGTTACATTATAAATACCGCAAGGGGTAACTTTATCGTCTTTGCTTCTAGTATAGTCAATTGTTACACATTCAAGTGAGTCGGTGGTAATTAGCATTGTGCCGGAGGTGATTGGTTGAGTACATTTAACCGTTTGTGGGAAAATTGATTTATTAATTTCGCTAAGTTTCATACAGTTTTTATATTCAGACTCACTTAAACATGGTCTTGTGTAAGCAAGCATAGCAAATCTTGATTGATATTCTTTATCAATTGGTTTTTTATTTCTTAAATATTCATATACAATTCCTTGTGCTTCTAGATGTGCTTGTGAAAGTATAGACTGGTCATTTGTTTTTGCCATTTCTTCAACTAATGCTACGTCTCTCAAACCTTTTTCATATAATATATCGTGTAAAGGAATGACAATATCTGTTATACAATAATCGCCATTGGCTTCTTTGTATCCCGTACAAGCCATAACAACAGGTCTATCTTTCCATTTTTTATCTGCTCTAAATTTAGCTTGTTGTTCAATAAAATTTTTTTGCATATAATTAATTTTGTAATAAGCGCTTGGTGAAAATCTTATACAACATGCTTGATTATTATTGTTTCTTTCTATATTTAGTATTTGGTTTGGAACTGGTGTATTCCCATTTAAGCCATCAAACTGGTTTTGAATACCTTTAAACTGACTTCTGTTGCTACTGCCTGACGTCTTATCCTTTCTTGATAAATATTGAATAATTTTTTCGTAACTAGACATGTTAACTCCTTAAAATTTAAAAGATAATATTTAAAATGTTTTAATTTAACAATAATTTATATTATAATATATTATAACATATAAAACAAAAATTTCAAGAGTATGGTGAAAAAAATGAAAATTATGCTTGTAAGTGACTCGCATGGAAATAAGTCTGGCATAGAAAAAATATTCGAAAAATATAAATTTGATTATCTTTTTCATATGGGTGATGGAGTAAAAGATTTAGGTTTATTTGCTAATTTGGAAAATGTATATTGTGTGGCGGGGAATTGTGATGTGTTTTCTGCCGAAGGGGAAGAAAAGATTATTAAATTAGGTGGTTATACCTTCTTAATTACTCATGGTCACAGATATTCTGTTAAGTCAAACTTAAACAAAATTGTTTCAAGGGGTAAAGAGATAGGGGCTAATTTTGTTTGTTATGGACACACGCATAATGCTAACTATATAGAAAGTGATGGGTTATATATAATCAATCCGGGAGCTTTTCAGAAAGGTAAATGTGTTATGCTTTCGATAGATAGGGGGATTTCAATAGAAAATATTGTTATTGAATAATTAAATAAAAAAAATATAAAATTTATCAAAAATTGTTGACAATATTTGTAAGTGGTGATATTATTATAATGCGTTTGTTTAAAAATGCGTGTGCGGGTGTAGCTCAATGGTAGAGCCCCAGCCTTCCAAGCTGGTTGCGTGGGTCCGATTCCCATCACCCGCTCCAAAATTCACTATTGTGAATTTGTGCGCCAGTAGCTCAGCTGGATAGAGCATCGCCCTTCTAAGGCGAGGGTCAGGGGTTCGAATCCCTTCTGGCGTACCACAATTTTATGGTGGATATAGTTCAGTTGGCGTGACTCGTTAAGAAAAGTTGCCGATGGCAAGTTTTTAGACAAAACGGGAGACACTTTAGGTGTCGACGGAAGACCTAGGGTCTACCTTAAACATTTCGCATATTAATTTAAATTACTAGATTAATTTACATTAGTTTATATGGTGGATATAGTTCAGTTGGTAGAGCGCCAGATTGTGGCTCTGGAAGTCGTGGGTTCGAGTCCCACTATTCACCCCATTTTATATATTTATTGGGGTATAGCCAAGTGGTAAGGCACGAGACTTTGACTCTCGCATCCGTAGGTTCAAATCCTGCTACCCCAGCCAAAATTTATATAATTCCTGTAACTCGTTAAAATTAATATGGCCTATTAGCTCAGTTGGCGTGACTCGTTAAGAAAAGTTGCCGTTGGCAAGTTTTTAGACAAAACGGGAGACACTTTAGGTGTCGACGGAAGAGTTTACTCTACCAACATACTCGTTTACTGATTAATAGTTTATATATATTCTTGTAACTCGTTAAATTTAATATGGCCTATTAGCTCAGTTGGCGTGACTCGTTAAGAAAAGTTGCCGATGGCAAGTTTTTAGACAAAACGGGAGACACTTTAGGTGTCGACGGAAGAGTTTACTCTACCAACATACTCGTTCACTGATTAATAGTTTATATATATTCCTGTAACTCGTTAAATTTAATATGGCCTATTAGCTCAGTTGGTAGAGCACATGACTTTTAATCATGGTGTCCCGCGTTCGAATCGCGGATAGGTCACCACATGCGGATGTGGCGAAATTGGCAGACGCACCAGACTTAGGATCTGGCGGGAAACCATGGGGGTTCAAGTCCTCTCATCCGCACCAAATGAGAGCAACCCGAACCATTGTGTTCGGGTTGTTCTTTTTGTAAAAGAAAAATTAGCACGCAATTACGAAAACGCTCAAGTTTAGGTATTGACTATACTTTTGAATTGTGCTAATATTAAACGTGTAATTAGGAGCAATAATTAAATGGAAGAAAAAGATTACTTCTCAATGATAAACGCAAGTTGTGATGGATTTTCCGCAAATGGATGGGCAGATGGGTATGCAGATTTACCGAGTGATCATATAAATTTAATAACGCAATTATATGGGAAGATGCCAAAATCAGAATTAGCTAATTATTTAAACGAATATTTATCAGGATATGAGTTGGGCAAATGGATGAGTGAAAATGCTGACGAAATTTATGACGAAGAAGGCACTGTCAAATCCGAATATTCTTTAGAAACAATTAGTCATTATTCTGAAGCACAATTCTTAATTTTAGAATATAAAGAAGAATTAAGCAATGAAAGAATATAAAATCTCACAACGAAATAACCATATCCGATAAACGCTTTATGGTTCGGATTCGTTATCAATCGTTGCACCAAAAACGTGAACTTTTATAGTTCACTTTTTTTGTGCAAATGAGAGCATGTGTGCAAAGCACACGAGTTTTTATAAAACTCACTTGAACCGGTATTCGCAAGTCTTATGGAGTGCAAGATACTCCGCCTTGAGAAATATTTTTGGCTTATCAGCCAAACATAGACACGTCTCTCATCCGCACCAAAAGAGAACTAATCCGAACCAATTTATTGTGACGGATTTATTGTTTGTTGTTCTTGTTTTATATTGTTCTTAATTTTTTTAACAAGTTGATTTAAATCATCTTGTTCTATAAAAAGTAGTGTTTATGTACTGATGTGATAAATTAAAAAAAGATGTCATAAGACATCTAATAAAGTGAACTGGCTCAAAATTTCTAACCTATATACCTTCACTTTTGAGTTCTACGCAATGCGAACTTGTCAATTAAGACCATCTAGGTTATTTTAATTATATATTAGGAGGATAGTTATGTCAAGTGTATATTGCCGATAAAAAAGATACCATTGATGGTATCTAATGCATGAGACTATTACAATACACCCCAGTAATTCTTATACAGGTTACCACTATTGCGTAACTCTTGTGTTCACAAGCCATAGGGAATAATTAATTATAAAACGGTAGGTTTAATATGTCAATGGTATTTAGAGATAAAGTATAGATTTGATAAATTAGAAGTTAAGATTGTTGATGTAACATGGGATGCGAAATATATGTATGAGAATAAACCAACATAAAAAAGATATTTTTAATCCTATTGTTACTTATACTTCATCAGACAAGTCGGCAAAACATCTAGGTGTAATATTCCCAGTCATTATTGAAAGTTCTTTGAATGCTAGTTTTTCAGATGGTAAGTGCAAGTTTGTAAATATAGATAGTTTGAAAAACATTGATAGTTTCGAGTCCTGGTCTGAAATTATTTTAGATGAAATTATTAATATTTATAAAGATGAAAATAATGAAAATTTAACACTGCCAACGGCATAATTACTTTTGATAAATAGTTTATGTGTTTAGTGTGTTACAAAGTATTATTAGGCGAACTTCGGTTCGCTTTTTGTTTTTTTATATGGATATTATTAATTTAAATGTAATTTTTATATCTTATCTTGAAATTGAAAATTTTATGTGTTACAATTATTTTAATTTAAGGAGTGGGTAAATGATTGTAAAATTTCCTAGAGATGACAAAGGGCTTTTTGATTTAAAAATAACAGATAAAAATAACAAATCGTTTATTATGACTGTTGGTGGTAATGGTGATTTATATTGGTTACCTGAAAATCATAAAGATTGTAGAGTTTTTGAAATAGACAAAGATGATGAAATTGTATTTGAAATATTTAATCAACTTTTTTATGCAGTAGGTAAAAAGGATGATAAATATCGACCTGTTTTGAAAGATAATAAAATTACTTTTATTAGTGAAGAATGGCGTGAAGAAGAAAGTAATATTTTAAATATTATTAAAGATGAAAATTCATTTGTAATTGAATTTATTAAAAATGAAAATGTAGATGAGTGGAGTGTTCCGCATAGGGGTTGTGTAATTTGTTTTTGCAATAGTGGTAGTAGAGTGCCTGTTGTTGAAAATGTTTTTATGAGAATGTTTTTAAATCTAGCATATCATTCAGATTTTGTTCCGCTTGAAGATGATAGGACGGTTGTCGATTAATATAAAGAGTTTTAAAACTCTTTTTTTGTTTTCATTAATTTATTTGCTAAAAAGTGTGAATTTTGTTAGAATATGAAAAATAAGGGAGATTTGATTTATGGAAATACATATTGGTCCTGGACATCATCATGGACATCACGATCATCACAGACATCATCACGGACATCACCGTGGGCATTCGGTAACAGTAACGCATAGGGTATCTTCAAAGGGTGGAACTATAGCATTTGGTCTTATTTTTTTAATTATTAGTCTTGCCGTTGCTGGTGTATTTTATTATATTAACAATGTAAAAGGCGGTAAATATGTCCAGACTACAGGTGTAATTGTTGATATTCATGAAAGATATGATTATGACTCTGGATACATGTATTCATCAATTGCTGAATATGTTGTTGATGGCGAAACTTACACTGTGCAAGATACTGCTTCAAGTTCAACGCCAGATATTATTGGTAGAGAAGTAATCATTGAATACATGCCACAATCTCCCAAAACTGCTAGGTTTAAGGCAACTATTGGGACGAATTTAATTGTATATGGTGTTTGTGGGGTATTGGCTTTGGCTGGATTAATTGTTTTTATCAAAGGTATCAAAATGCAGAAGCCAGAGAGATTAAGTGAAGAAAGTTCTAATTTAGGAGACAATTCTTTTTAATATAAGAAAGTAATTTGAGAAATACTAAATTGATTAGTATTTCTTTTTTTGTATTTTTTTTATATTTCTGAACAAACTAAACTAAAGGAGAAGAAAGTTATGTTAATTTTAGATATTTTAAGTTTAATTATTTTATTCATTGGTGGCTTAAATTGGGGACTAGTTGGAATTTTTAGATTTAATCTTGTTGAATGGATATTCGGTGGATATAATGCTGGTTCTATAATAATTTATATACTAGTATTGTTGTCAACTCTATATTTAATCTTTAAGATTTTAACTAGGGGCTTTATTTCTATTAGAGATAGAAATGGTAATATGTAATTTGCATATTGAAAATTAAAAAAAGTTAGGTTTTACGTGCCTAACTTTTTTTAATCTATAATACTATTAGATGAAACTTCTTCAAACTGATTATGGCTTATATCTTCTGTCATACAAAACTTGGTGGGGTCAATTGGGTGACTTTTACCTAGTGGATGATTGTTGTTGTAATCATTTGCAGTTAGATATCCGGCAATATCAATTTTTATTTGTTTTCCGTCTAACTCAATTATATTGTATGCGTGTTTTATTTTCTTTATAGTATTAACATTTATTTTGTTGCCTTGTGTATCCATACCATCAAAGTGGTCATAACAGTCAACGCCATGCTCTGTTTCAATTATTTGACAGTTGATATTAAGGCTTGATAAAAGTCTTTTTATCTCATGAGCAAACATTACGCATGTGCCAGATTTTAGAGAGAATATGGTTGGATAAATTTTTGGTCTGCCATCCACATCAAAGTCTCTATCAACACAAGAAAGTGTCATTCCGTGTCCCAAAGGATATTTTATTCGTTGTTGTTTTCTAGCAAATGGAGTTTCTCCACCTTTTACATAGCTATAATCGTAAGTAAAATTTACAACATCCTTTTCTTCTACATCATCAATTTCTGCAATAATATTTTTTGGTAAATTATTAGTAAAATAATCTACAATGAATTGAGCTTTTTCTTTATCTGTAGAAAGTTTATTGGCTCTATTTAAAAGTCTAGCTCTTCGAAGATTGTTGTATGTGTAAATTCTTTGCATGTCTTCGGGTGACATTTCATTGTAATTAGGCATTATGTTTCTCCTTGTTTTTTATGATTATAACTAAGTTTTTTAAAATAATCAAGGTAAAAATAGTTTTTTATATGGAATGTAGATAAATTGATTTTAAAAACGGTCTTGAAATGATTTTTTCAGTGTGATATAATTTTGTAGGGAAGAAATTATGAATGAAGATGTAAAGAAATATTTTGAAGATAAAGAACTTTGGGACAGTTTGCCCAAACGAAATAATGTCGTTAGAATGTTGTCAGATAGAATAAATATAACAAATAAAAGTCAAAGGCGTGGTAGGGTTAGAGTTATAAATGTTGATGACATTGAGTACTATAGAAAGATTATGTCTGACTATTGTAGGATAGTTGAAATTGCTAGTAGTGAGATGTATAATAATGTTGGGTTAATTACTCCAAATATTCATGTTATGACTGCTAATGATAAAGATAAAATAATTCGTAGCAAAGGCAATAAATATATTGCAAATAAATTATATACCGCTACTAAAAACGCACTTAATATTCCGGGATACGAATGTGTATGTGCTTATGATGTTTTAGAGAAAGCTTTTGATAAATATTACACTTTCCCTTATAGTAATAAATCATGGAAAGATTTTTTTGAAAACAAAAAATGGGAAATGTTATATAATAAAGAAATAAAAGATGTTTTTTTAAATTATATGACTAAAGAGTGTTTTGACGAGTATGTTAATATGTATTTACTAGATGAACTTAGGACTGAATGTGATAGACATACTGCTAACTTTATTTTTTATAAAAAAGAAGGGGAAGATAAATATCAAGGAGTTATTCCAATAGATATGGAATATATGGATATTTTAAGCTATGAGAGAATTTTAACGGATAAAGACTTTGATGAGTTTATAACAAAGAGTGAGTATTCGTCATATACACCTAGTGAACATTTAGATTTTTTGACTTATGATAAAAGAATGCGTTCCCTTTTAAATCTTGTAACAGACGGTGTTTTAAGTGATGAGAATATAGAAATTTTAAGACATGCGTTAGCTTATGATTTGCCTAGTAAAATAAGTGAAATTTGTAAAAATCCATATTTTAAAAGTGATAAAAAATTAGTAGTAGAGCCTTTTTCAAGACTTTGGGATTATAACCAAAACACATTGGGTAGAGAATTAGGAATGTAAATTAATAAGTACTAATAAATTGGTGCTTATTTTTTTAATAATTGTTTTTTAATTTGTGTGTTGTTTGGTATAATACTAAATATTGATTAACAAAATTATATATTATTTCATATATTGTTAAGATATAAGGAGAAGAAATGGAAGATATTTTAAATACAATAGTTTCACGTAGAAGTGTTAAGAAATACAAAGAAACTATGCCTAGTGATGAAGAAATTAATAAAGTAATAAAAGCCGGTATATATGCTCCGTCTGGAAAAAATAAACAAGCACCAATAATTCTTGCTATAAAAAATAAACAAATTAGGGATGATTTATCGAAAATTTTAGCAGATTTTCGGGGTGTAGATAGAGACCCATTTTATGGTGCACCAGTTGTACTTGTAGTTCTTGCAGATAAGTCAGTTTCTACTCATGTATATGATGGGAGTGTTGTTATAGAAAATATGTTACTTGAATGTCATTCAATTGGACTTGGTGCTTGTTGGATACATCATGCAAAAGAAATATTTGAAACATCATATGGTAAAAATTTACTTAAATCACTTGGTATAGATGGCGAATATGAAGGTATTGGAAGTTGTATTTTAGGCTATTCAGATGTTGAATTAAACACTCCAATTCCTAGAAAAGATAATTATGTTTATTATGTAGACTAAAAGTTTTAAAATAGGCGGGTATTGACATTTTTCAGTTTCATGATATAATCTTTATGTACAAGGAAGGTTAATTATGTATATTGAAAAACTAGGCAAAAAAGAAGGTCAAATTAATTTAAAAATTTTAATGTTTATAGCCAAAGAATACAATATAGACTTTATGGCAAGTAAAACAACAAATAAAAGTGAAGGCTATAGGGCTTATCAGGTTAAATATAGAGCACCAAATGGTCATTATGCGTCAGATTTATTTTGGGTAGATGATTATTCGTTTGGCTCTACAATTGATGATAGGAGCGATTTTTCAAGTTGGCATAAGTTTATCTACGATAACATGTATGAAATTTCACCAGCACTTGCTGAAAGTTATTTTGCCGATAAAGAAACAGCAAGTAATTTAAAGTTAGAAGAAGACGAAAGTCAAATTACATTAAATGATATTTTTGAAAGTGAAGGGAAATAAATATATGCGATTTGATATTATATATAATATCAAGTCGTATTTTTTTGTGGTGCTTTAAAATTAATTGACCGACTAAAAAATTAGTGATATATTAATAAAATAGCATGTAATAAGTAGTAATTAATTAAATTTAATTTTAATATAATGTTAAATAAAAGTTTAAGGGGATAGGAAATGATACAAATAAAAAACATAGTTAAAGATTATGCTACAACCAGTTCAGTAGTTCATGCTTTAAAATCAGTATCTATTAATTTTAGAAATAGTGAATTTGTGTCTATACTAGGACCATCTGGTTGTGGAAAAACAACTATGCTTAATATTATTGGTGGTCTAGACAAATATACTTCGGGAGATATAGTTATCAATGGTGTATCGACAAAGGAGTATAAAGATAAAGATTGGGACGCATATAGAAATCATTATATTGGTTTTGTTTTTCAATCATATAATCTTATTGGACATTTAAGCATTCTTGAAAACGTTGAACTTGCTTTAAGTATTGCAGGGCTTAATAAGAAGGAAAAAAGAAAAAGAGCATTAAAAGCATTAAAAGAAGTTGGGCTTGATGACCAAATTAAGAAAAAACCAAATCAATTATCTGGTGGACAAATGCAAAGAGTTGCAATTGCAAGGGCAATTGTTAATGAGCCAAAGATAATACTTGCTGATGAACCAACGGGTGCGTTAGATAGTGAAACAAGTGTTCAAGTAATGGATATTCTTAAAAAGATATCAGATAAGTATTTGATTATTATGGTTACCCATAACGAAGATCTTGCGAATATGTACTCAACAAGAATTATCAGTATTCTAGATGGCGAAGTTAAACATGATACCAATCCATATATTCCAAGTGAAGAAGAGATTGCTGAAGATAAAGTTACATACGAAAAGAAAGATGTAAAAGAAAAAGAGAGAAAAAAGAAAAAGAAAATTAAATCGGCTATGGGTTATGGTACTGCATTTAATTTGTCTTTAAAAAATCTTTGGTCAAAAAAGGGTAAAACAATTGTTGAAAGTTTAGCTGGTTCAATTGGAATAATTGGTATAGCGCTAGTACTTGCCGTTAGTTCGGGTTTTAGTAATTATATAAACAATCTTCAATCGGATACATTGGGTGGTTATCCATTAAATATTGGTATGGTGGCGGCTAATATGGATGCTATTAAAAATGGCGGACTATCTAATGCTGTGGGTGAATTGAATAAAGAAACTTCAGATGATGCACTTGGAATATATGACACCGCTTCTATGATGGAAGACTTGGGACATTTGAATTTGTTTAGCGAAGATTTTGTTAAATATGTAGATGATTATGTTGAAAACGATAAGAAAAAAAGTAATAAAGATTTAAATGCTATTCAATATGATTATAATTTACCTATTAAAATGTTGACTAAAAGTAAAGGTATTGTAACTCCAATACAAAATACAGGGTCACTTAGTGTAATGGGGTCTTCTTCATCAACTGTTTATGAAATACTAGATGAAAAAGATTGGATATTAGAAAATTACGAAATAGTTGCGGGAAACTATTCTTCCAAACCTAATGAACTTATGCTTGTAGTAGATAGTGAAAATAAGGTAGATATAAAGGTTGCACAATATCTTGGATTGCCATACGAAGTTGATACTGAAAGTGGTAAATATGCAGAAATAAAGTATGTAGATATTGTTGATAAATGTGAATATGTTTTGGCATTAAACAATGCTATTTATGATGATGATTTCAATGGTTTGAGTTTTGATACTATACCTGATAATATTTCTAATAATCAATTAAAATATCAACAATTGTTTAATGATGCGAAAAATCTAGATGATTTTGATGTTAAAAATGATGGATTGTTAAAACTAAAAATTTCGGGTGTTTTAAGAGTAAAAGATAATGTAGAAACTGAAATTTTATCATCGGGACTTGTTTATACAAGTTCTTTAAGAGAACTTTATAACGAAAATGCGACTAATTCTAAAATTGTTAAAGAAGCAGAGAAGAGAATACAAACAAATATTGATAATGGTATTACTGGAGATTTGGTTTATAATATTGAGCTTCCATGGATATATACGATTGATGTATCAGAAATGGCTATGATGGGTATGAGCGGTAATTATATCTTCAAATCGACTGGGGAATATTCTGGTGGCGTTGTTGGTGTGAATAATGAAGGCTTAGTATTGTCTGTTAATAATAAATTAAATATGGGTATTACCCATGAACAAGCATATAATATGGCATTGCAAGGTGTAGGGGTAACTAAAATGCCAGCGTCAATTAGTTTTTATCCTACAAGCTTTGATGCAAAACAAAATATAGTTAATTTAATTGAAGATTGGAATAAGACAGAAAAAGGCTCAAAACAAAATATACTATATACAGATATGACTGAAATTTTAACAAATACAATGGGGCAAATGATTGATATAATTTCATACGTGCTAATAGCATTTGCTGGAATTTCGTTAGTTGTATCATCTGTTATGATTGGAATTATTACATATACTTCAGTTGTTGAAAGGAAGAAAGAAATTGGTGTTCTAAGGTCTATTGGTGCAAGAAAGAAAGATATTTCTAGAATATTCAATAGTGAAACTATACTTGTTGGCTTCTTCTCAGGGCTTTTAGGGGTACTTATCAGTTGGGTACTTACATTCCCAATAAGTGCAATTATAAAAGCGGTAGCTGGTGGAGCAATAACTACTAGTATGGCAATTTTGGAATTTGGTGATGCGCTAACACTTGTTGTAATAAGTACAATTCTAACTACAATTGCGGGAACTGTACCTGCTTATATCGCTTCTAAAAAAGACCCAGTAACATGTCTTAGAAGTGAATAATTTAAAAATACTAATGAAAAGGAAACATTATGAAATATCCTAAAAGGTCGTGGTGGTTTAGATGTCTTAAATCATTCATGAAATTGTTTATAAGAAAGTCGGAGTTTAAATATTTAGGTGAAGAAATAAAAGATGGGTCACTAGTTATTAGTAATCATGTGGGAACATCAGGTCCGTTTGCTTTTGAATTTTATTCTGGTTTAAACTTTAGATTTTGGGGTACTTATGAAATGAACTCTAATATATTTATGGTTTATAAATATTTATCAAAAACTTATTATCATGAAAAGAAACATTGGAATTTGTTTGGTGCGAGATTGTTTTGTATAATTGCAGCACCGCTTGCGTGGTTATTTTATAGGGGACTTAGACTTATATCAACATATAGGGATGCTAGGTTTAGAAAAACCATAAGACAAAGCATGGAAGCTATAAAAAATAATCAATCATAGTTCTTTTCCCAGAAGACTCTAGTAATGGCTATTTTGACGAACTAACTCACTTATACCCTGGATTTTTGGTTTTTGCTAAGACTTGTTATAAAGAAGGGATTGATTTGCCAATTTATTGTGCATATTGCAATAAAAAAGCAAAAGTAACTATTGTTGATAAACCGGTCCTTTATTCTGAACTTATTAAAACTGGAAAATCACAACAAGAAATTGCTGACGATATGTTAAAGAGAATGAATGAACTAGGTAGTATGACTAGACAAGATAAATAATATAGTTTAGTTTTATTTAGGAGTGTCATAATTTGATACTCCTTTTTTTATACAGCTTTTATTTGATGACATTTAAATAGTTGATGGTTTTTTGTTGCCTATTGAATTGAGTTATTTAATATGATATAATATATAATAAGGAATATGTGGTTATGGATAAAGTTATATATGATAGAAATATAAAATATCTTAATGAAACGTGTTTTCCTGGTGTTGCTAGAAATGCATCACTCCTTTTGCTACTTCCTAGTTTTCATGAGTATGAAATTATTCCGCTTGTAAAATCTGTTTTATACGCATTTGAAAATGATGACTTATTTATGTCAAATTATAGTTTTTTAAAAAGTATTACTGAAGATTTATATTTAATAATTAATTGTAAAGATGCAAATATAATTAAGGGTATTTATTATAAAATATGTAGTAGTGGGATTGATTTAGATAAGTATTTTCTGAATATTAGAGATATAATGGCTGAGAAAGAAAAATACGATTATGCGAATAAGTTTTCTCAGTACTATACGCCGTCAGAAAAATTTGTAGATAAATATGGTAATGAATATGATAATGTTGTAGATATTACAAATGAAGATTTTTATCTGTTTATACATAATATTTCTGTTGGTTTTTCAAATTTTGAGAATGCAGAAATGCTACTATATAGACCGTATTTATTTACGGATAAAAATTGGGGTAATTCAAATACTATTTCTGGCTCTATTGTTACAAAAGATTTTATTGGACATGCATGTCGTGTTGGTGATGGTTATAGATGTGTAAATTATGGCTTTAATCATCTTACAAAGGATGATATTATTACAATAGGTAATTGTGATATTCAAACAGAATGGAATGTTTCTGATAGATTGCCAAATTATTCGCCAACTGTATATTTTACCCCAGATAAACTATCTAAAAACATGGTTGGGCAATATGCTGAAGGTTTAATTTGGCGAAGCACGGAAGGTGAGAAAAGGAAGCCTGATTATATACTTTGTTTTGATGAAATAGGCAAAAATTCTTTGTATCATTCTGAATATTATAATATTCCTATTTATTATATTGATACATTAAAATGGTTTAAGAATAAAACAAATGATTTGTGTCAAAACTTTGAATTATTAAAAAGTTCGGGTAATTATAGTTTTCAAAATATAGAAGATTATTTTTTGCAAATGAAATCGTTTTTGCAAGTTTTTAAAAATTTTGTCAGTTCTACCGACTATAAACAAGACGATAAACAAGAAATTTTGGTTGCTATTAATAGTTTGTTTAATGATGCTAATAAATATATTGAAGAAAGTTTAAAAAATTATTCAAATAAGCTTTCAAATATGGAAAAAATCAAACTCAATAAACTATTAGAAAATAATCAAAAATTATTTTTAGAATTTAGATGCTTAAGAACTGATATGTATATGTTGTGACTTGACATATAAAAAATTATTTTAATAAGTTGGTATTTAATCTTGACAAATAAAATTTCTTGTAGTATATTATTAAAGTCAAGATAAATATGCTTCCTTAGCTCAGTTGGTAGAGCAACTGACTCTTAATCAGTGGGTCCGGAGTTCGAGTCTCCGAGGGAGCACCAAAACAAGCACTCAATCGAGTGCTTTTTGTTTGCTTCTCGGGACTCGACGTGTGTTGTACACACAAGAAACATGCGTTTCTTAACTCCGTTCCCACTGTAACCGCAGTGGGTCAATTATTTTTTCATATTGTATATATTTTTATTGGTTCCTTAGGAGCACCAAAACAAGCACTCATCCGAGTGCTTTTTGTTTGCTTCTCGGGACTCGACGTGTGTTGCACACACAAGAAACATGCGTTTCTTAACTCCGTTCCCACTGTAACCGCAGTGGGTCAATTATTTTTTCATATTGTATATATTTTTATTGGTTCCTTAGGAGCACCAAAACAAGCACTCAATCGAGTGCTTTTTGTTTGCTTCTCGGGACTCGACGTGTGATTGCACACACAAGAAACATGCGTTTCTTAACTCCGTTCCCACTGTAACCGCAGTGGGTCAATCATTTTTTCATATTGAATATATTTTTGTTGGTCTCCTTAGGAGCGCCAAAACAAGCACTCATTCGAGTGCTTTTTTGATTGCTCTCGGGACTCGATGTGTGTTTACATACACAAGAAACATGCGTTTATTATATAATTTTATTTTAATCTTTTTTATGTTTGTGTTATACTTATGATAAGGAGTAAGTTATGCGTAAATTTGCGAAAATTAGAGATGAGTTTTTAAAATATGGTCAAAAGTCTGAAGATATTAAAATGCCAGTTAGGGCAACCAAGCATTCTGTATGTTATGATTGCTATTCTCCAATTGATGAAGTTATTGCACCAGGGGAAACAAAACTGATATTTTTAAATGTTAAGGCTTATTGCAATCATGATGAGGGTTTTGTTTTGTCTACTACTTCTGGGATGGGAAAGAAGGAAATTATGGTATCTCAGGGGATAGGAATTATTGAAAGTGATTATGCAGATAATGAAAATAATGATGGTAACATTGGTTTTATGCTTTTTAATCACGGGAAAAATTCTTATGAAATTAAAAAAGGCGATAAAATAGGGCATATTTATTTCTTTAAATTTCTAACAGTTGATGATGAAGAAGAAATTACTACCGTTAGAACGGGTGGTTTTGGTTCAACTAATAATAAATAAATATAAGAATATTTTAATATTTATACATTGTAAAATAATAGAATTTTCATAATTCTGTTATTTTTTTGTAACTAATATTTATTTAAAATCATAAAAAATTGTATGAAAAGTTTTAATGAATATATTATAGATAGCAAAGTTTTAAGAAATAATGTTGCCAATATTAAGAAAAGTTTAAAGTCAAATGTTAAATTTTGTGCAGTTGTAAAAGCCAATGCTTATGGCTTGGGAATAAGGGGAATTAATGATATTATTGGTAGTGAAGTTGATTATTTTGCTGTTGCGTGTTTAAATGAAGCGATTGAATTAAGATTATTTAATAAAAAAGCAGAAATTTTAGTTTTGGGAGTTGTTGACTGTGCCGAATTTGATTTTTGTATAAAAAATAATATAAATATAAGCATTGGTTGTTTTTCACAACTTAAAAATATTAAAGATGCTAATTTAAAGTTTCATCTTCAAGTAAATACTGGGCTTAATAGATATGGCTTTAAGTCAATAACTGAATTTAATAGAGCTATAAATTATATAAATAAGAATAATTTAAACTTGAAAGGTGTTTATTCTCATCTTGCAACAAAATCTAAAGATGTTCAATACATGAATAAACAATTGATTAGGTTTAATCAATTTAAAAAATTAGTTAAAAATAAGGATGTAATATTTCATATTGCAAATTCATATGCTACCGTTTATGATAAAAAATTTCAATTGGATATGGTAAGAAATGGATTTTTAATGTATGGTGATATGAAAAATACGATTGGAAATAAATGTGTTCTTACTATTAAATCGAAAATTATCAACTTATTTGATGTTAAAAAGGGTGAGACCGTTGGATATGATAGAAATTTTAAAGCAACTAAGAAAATAACAGTTGGTGTTGTATCTCTTGGATATGCTGATGGCTTTGATAGAAGACTATCTAATAATTTTAGTGTTCTTGTAAATGGATATAAATGCAAAGTTATTGGTAATGTTTGTATGGATGTGTTTATGATAGATTTAAGTGAGGCATCAGCAAAAATTGGTGATGAAGTCGTTATCTTAGGATGTCAAAAAAATAAAAAAATCACATTAAATGACTATGCTTTAGCGTTAAATACTTCACCTTATGAAATATTACTTAAGTTTAATTACAAAAGGATGAATTATATAATAAGATAAATTTATCTTAAATATTCTTAAATAATAATTCACAATAATAAATAAATATACATTTATTAATTGTAAATACGTTATAAAAGTATTTGCAATTAATTTTTTTTGTTGTATAATAAAATTAGGTGATTTATGAGAATAATTGCGGGGAAATATAAAGGGCTACAACTTAATACTTTTGAATATGGAAATATTAGGCCAACTATTGATAGGGTAAGGGAAAATATTTTTAATATAATCCAATTTAGAATTGCGGATAGTGATATTTTGGACTTGTTTGGTGGAACGGGGGCTGTAAGCCTTGAGTTTGTTAGTCGTGGTGCTAAAAGGGTTACAATTTGTGATAATAATAAAGATAGTGTATCGTTAATCAAAAAAAATTTTGCTAAAGCAAAAGAAACGCCTAATTTGATTGTTGGAGATTATTTAAATGCTTTAGAAAAATTAAAACATGATAAGTTTAATTTAATATTCTTAGATCCGCCATATGATACTGATTTTGGCGAACGAGCATTAGAATTTATTAGTAAAAATAATATGCTTTTGAATGATGGGTTAATAATATTTGAGCATATTGTTGGTAAGGAATTTAAAATTCCAGCCAATTATGAAATAAATAATACAAGAAAATATGGGACTGTTGAAGTTTCGTTTATAGGATGTAAAAATGATTAGGGTTGTTAATATTAAAAAAGATAATCCTAATTCAGATTATGCCCTTTATCTTCTTGACCAAGAAATTAATTATTCAAAAGCGGTTGGGAATAGAGTAATAGTTGTAATTCATGGTTATGGCTCACATGGTTGTGGTGGTGTTATAAAGAAAGAAATTATGTCTTATCTGCCTAAACTTAAAAAAGACGGTATAATTAAAGATTATGTTTTCGGTGAGAATTGGGGAGAGCTTAATGAAACAAAGCAATTAATTTGCAAGATATCTCCTGAAATTATTTTGCATGAAAATTTACAAAGTATAAATAGTGGTGTGAGTGTAGTTTTGATTTGAGTGAATATAAAAGTTTTTATGTTGGAGCAATAGAGTTATGATTAATACAATTTTAAATCAAAAAAGAAAAAATCTAGACGGTGTGGAATATTTATTATTTAACTCTAATAATAGAGATAAAGATATTATTGAAATAGAATTTATTTTGAATAGGTTATTAGAAGAAATTAAAAGCATTGCTATACAAAATTGTAATGATTTTCAAAGGACTCTAGTAGAAAATAATATTATAAATCATTTTAGAAAAATTATGGATGAAGTTTCCGCTATTAGAATTGACGAAATGGATATGGAAATACCACCAATCATTATGTCGATATGTGAATTCATTTACAGGGATATTGATGTTAAATTGCCATTGGATATGATTGGTACTTCGCAAGAACATGCCGAAAGAGAATTAAGACAATATAAATTTGCAGAAGATTTGGTAAAGCATAATCCCGTTATGGCAAAGGCTTTTATTGAAAAACATCAAATGAATGCTACAACAGGTGCTTATCGTGTTCAAGATGGTATTAGGGTTTTTGCACCAATTTTAAAAGCAACGAAAAATAAGTCAAAAGATGAACGTATTAATGCTATAAAAATTTTTGTACACGAAATGTTGCATGTTTTATCTGTTTGGAAAAAACAAGAAAATGATGGTAATGAATATTATTTTCAAGGTGTTAGAATAATAAATGAAAGAGGGATATTTGATGATTTTAATGAGGGGTTAAATGAATATTTCACTATGAAAATTATGTCACAAATGTATCCTAATGAAAAGATTGAATGTGGCTATAAAGATAGAGTTCAAGTTATTGAACAAATTATGAGTAAATTATCTAAAGAAGAACAAGAAAATATGTTTTTAGCGTATGTTACTGGTGGTGGGTGTCAAATTATGGCTATGTGCAGAGATAAAATTGATCAGAATGGGAAATCAATATTTGATTATTTTGTTGATTATCAAAGAAATGGTGTTGGATTATTTGGTGGAGTGTCTTCTCAAAATTATTTGGAATATCCGTTATTTACCGAAACTATTAAAGGGTGTATGCAAAATCAAAAAGTATATTCGTCTGATTTTCAGAATATGGATTGTTTATAATGACAATTGTATTATTTTTAAATAAAAGTATTATATTTAATAAATAGTAAAATTTTGATAGTGTTGATATAATAAAAAGGAATAATCATTTACAATGTGATTGTTCCTTTTTATTAATTATAGAAAAGTTTTAAGTGAATCTACAAATTTTTCTTCGCAATCAACTATTTCGTCTACAATTTTTATTAGTTCTTGGTTGTCTGTTGGATATTCGCTTTTTGCTTTTAGAGTATCGGTAATGCCCATAGTTGTGCCTTGAACTAGCATTTCGGCAAGATGGGGCGTTTCGTCATTCATCATGGTTTTTGTTTTTATACTTGCAAATGACATGCCTTTTAGCATAAAATTGATATCTTTAGGCTTATGTTTTAATTCTTCGCACATACTCTCAATTTTCTCAACATAGTGAAGATAACAATCGTTTTGTTTTCTAAGTAAGTCTTCAAGTGATTGGTCTTGAATTTTATCAATAATGCAATCAATTGCAAAGCTTGCCATTCGCACATTTTTGTATGCTTCGTCTAATAATTTTGTTGTTGTTTCGTATTGTTGTTTTTCCATAATTTTATTCCTTTTAATGATTTTTTATTTTTTATATTTATTTGTTTTTTGTATTGTTTGATTTTGTGTTTAATTTACTATGTGTAATTACTTTAAAAATATTTAATGAAATTATAAAAAATTATTGACATTTAGGGTTTTTTATGGTAAATTTATCTTGAGCCACATGGAATAGGCTTTTTTAAATTGCGTTTGCAATGCCTACACAGTGAGTCTGGTTAGAGGAGGTATTAAGTGATGTACGCTATAGTTACAACTGGTGGCAAACAATATAAAGTTAGCCAAGACGAAATTATTAATGTTGAGAAATTAGACGCTAAAGTTGGCGATAAAATTAATCTTGATGTTCTTATGATTGTTGACGGAGACAAAGTTACTAATGGTAACCCACTTGTAAAAAATGCTGAAGTTATCGCTGAAGTAGTTGAACACGGTAAAGAAGATAAAGTTGTTGTATTTAAATACAAAGCTAAGAAAAACTATCGTAGAAAACAAGGTCATAGACAACCATTTACAGCATTAAAAATTGTTTCGGTTAAATAATTATGACTAAAATTAAAATTTTTAAAAAAAATGATATCTTTGTAGGTTTTGAAATATCTGGACATTCTGGATATTCACAAGCTGGTAAAGATATAATATGTGCTTCTATTTCATCAATTTCACAAAGTTGTGCATTGGGACTTAAGAAAGTTTTAGGCATTAATATTAGCATGAAAGTTGATGAAGATAAGGGGTTTTTAAAAGTTGAGTTGCCAAATAATATAAATAATGAAGATTTGGAAAAATCTCAAATACTGCTTGATACAATGTACATAAGTATTGAAGATTTATTATCTGGTTACTCTAAGTATATTTCAATGGAGGTAATAGAGAATGTTTATTAATATTCAACTCTTTGCTCATAAGAAAGGTCAAGGAACATCAAAGAATGGTCGTGACTCTAAAAGCAAAAGATTAGGTGTTAAATGTGCAGATGGACAAGTTGTATCTGCTGGTTCTATTATCATTAGACAAAGGGGAACAAGAATCAATGCTGGTAAAAATGTAGGCGTTGGTAAAGACTATACATTATTTGCTTTGACTGATGGTAAGGTAAAATTTGAAAACGAAACCAAAGATAAGAAAAGAGTAAGCGTTTATCCTGCTGAATAGTCTTTGGATTATAACCAACTTAAAAAATATTTTTAAGTTGGTTTTTCTTTAAAGGTGCATATGGTAAAATACAAAGAATATGATGATTATATTGAAGTTTTAAATCCTTCTGCTTTTGATGTCAAACAAACCCTAGAGTGCGGACAAGTCTTTCGCTATAAAGTTAGGGATTTTGGCTACACAGTATACTCTTTAGGACACAAAGCAGATATTTATTGTCAGAATGGTACTATAAAAATTTTTACTAAAGATAAAAAATATTTCATTAATTACTTTGACTTTTATACAAACTATGATAGAATAAAATCAGATTTAAGTGTATATCCTACTATTAAATCTGCTATAAAATATGGCAACGGTATAAGAATTTTAAAAAGTGACCCGTTGGAAATGATAATTGAATTTATCATATCTCAAAATAATAATATCCCTAGAATAAAGGGAATTATTGAAAAAATCTGTGAAGATTATGGTGAGAAGATTGACGATTATTATGCTTTCCCGACACTTGAAAAATTGAAGTTAATACCCTTGGAATATTTTAAAAATATAAAATGTGGATATAGAGATAAATATTTATACCATACAATATCTATGTTGACACCAGATTTTATAAGTTCAATTTATAATATGAATACTGATTTAGCAAGGTCTGAACTTATGAAATTAAAGGGTGTAGGGAGAAAGGTTGCTGATTGTATTCTACTATTTGGATATTCAAAAACTGACGTTTTCCCAACTGATACTTGGGTAGTGCAAGCGTATAAGTGTTTATATGGTGACGATAATTTATCTGCAAGTGACATATCAAAAAAATTTGTTGAAATGTATGGTAAACTATCTGGGTATGCACAACAATATTTATTTTATCAAATGAGAGAAGGTAATTTAGGAGAAAAATTATGAAAGAGAAAAAAATTGCATTGTTATTAGATGTAGATAATGTTAAAATTGGTTCAGATGCTTTTAATGAACTTTATGACAAATTGCTTAGCTTAGGTGATGTAGTTTATTGTAAATTTTATGGTTACAATGATAGAAAGCACTTGTATTTAAGTGAAGTAATCGCTAAATATGGTTATGAGACAGCTCCATTTATGAGATTTAAGAAAAGATATAGCCAATTAGATACAAGAATGATTGTAGATGCTGTAAGACTTGTTTATACTAAACCTGAAATTGATACATACTGTATTGTCGCTGGTGAAGGAGATTTAATTCCACTTTTAGTTGAATTAAAGAGTAGTGGTAAAACAGTTATCGACGTTAATACTGAATATCAAGAAATGAACTATCATATGTTTGATAGTCATATATCTCTTGCTAGAATTAACTCTAGTAATGATGCTTATACTTCAAAAGGTAAAAAGACTACAACAACAACTAAAACTAAAGCAACAAAGAAAACTACAACAGTGGCTTCTCCAAAGGTTACAACAACAACTACTACTAAGACATATTCAAAACCTGCTCCTGCTAAAGAAGAGTACTATGAAGAAACTGTATATGATAATGACCAATTGAGTGATATGCTTAAAGATATTACCGATAGATACAGTGAACTTGACTTTAGTGATAATAGTGATATTGATAAGAAAGTTGAACTTATTAAAGATATTGAAGTTCTTATTGATGATGAAACTAGAAAAGGTGAAGGTTTAAATAGTAAAAATGCAGATATCCGTCAAATATTTGTTGAACTTCAAAACATTGTTGACGATATGAAAAATGCTCTTTAATTAGATTTAAAAAGTATCAATTTAATATTGATGCTTTTTTCTTTTATTCAAAGTATAAAAATACATATACATCAATAAAAAGTGCTTATATATTTATATCTATGCAATATTATTAATAAATATTTATTTTCAAATGAACTATTTATTTTTTATATTATATATGATATAATATAATTGTTTAAGAATGGAGAAGTGTTATTATATTAAAATGTAATGAAATAATTTCGGGGGTGTCATGAGCTTAATTTTAGGTGTAGGCCTTTGGATTGGTATCAGTGTTTTTGCTGTAATAGTTATTGCAATAGCGGTTACATGTGCACTAATTCCAGTGAAAATTTGGCTAAAAGCATTGCTTAGTGGTGCGTATATTCCTGCTAGAAAACTTCTAGGTATGAAGTTGAGAAATAGTGATGTTTCACTTATTGTAAAAAATTACATAAGTGCTATAAAGGCGGGAGTGAAGTTAACAATTGATGACCTGGAGTCACATCTAATGGCGGGTGGAAATATTGATAAGGTTGTTGAAGCTCTTATTGTTGCTCATGGGGCAAAAATTAATTTAACTATTTCTACTGCTAAAGCCATTGACCTTGCTAATAGGGATATTTTACAAGCAGTTCAAAACTGTGTAACACCTGTGGTAATAACAACACCACCAATTTCGGCAGTTGCGTGTGATGGAATTGAACTTATTGTAAAAATTAGAATTACTTTGCAAAGTAATATTGAAAAACTTATTGGTGGGGTTTTGGAAGATACAATTCTTGCTAGAGTTGGTGAAGGTGTGGTAACGGTTGTTGGCTCTGCAAAAAATCACCAATTAATTCTTGAAAATCCAGATAGCATAAGCCAAGCAGTATTTAAGAAAAATCTTGATAAGGATACTGCCTTTGATATTCTAAGTATTGATGTGGCTGATGTTGATATTGGTCGTAATGTTGGAGCAAAACTTCAAGCAGAAAGAGCAGAAGCTGATGTTAAGATTGCAAATGCGAGAGCTGAAGAAAGAAGAACAATGGCAATAGCGGTTGAGCAAGAAATGAAAGCAAAAACACAAGAAATGAAGGCTAAATTAGTTGGTGCTGAAACAGAAGTTCCAAAAGCTATAAGTATGGCATTTAAATCGGGAAATTTGGGGGTAATGGATTATTATAGAATGCAAAACATTCAAGCTGATACAAAACTAAGAAATTCTATAAGTAATTCAGGTGGAGAAGAATAATAATCGGGGGTATTTATGATAATTACCGAGTATCCGCTTTTCTTCTTAATTGTAGCATTAGGGCTACTTATATTACTGTTGATATTCTTTAAATTAAATGAGTTTTTTATTGCAAAAAAGCAGAAGAAGGTAGAGAAAAATAAAGGCAAACCTTCTGCTGAAAAAGAAAAAACTGCAAGTGAAGAGAAGAAAACTAATGTGACCCAAGATGATAAAACTTCTAAAAATGAGAATTCAATAACAAATACAAAATGTAATGGTTATAATTATCTTCACGATAGATTTGTTGATAACCCCACAAGTGATGATATTGTTGAGAAAGATAAACTTAGCAGTATGTTTTTGAGTGAAGATGATTATCTAAAAATTAAAAATGAAGAAATACATATAGAAGTTAAGAGTAGTGATAGTATAGAAGATAAACTTGCTAATGCTGTAAAGACAAATAAAGCCGAGAGAGAAAAGTTGTTGGATGAATTTAATAATTTATCTAGAGAAATGAAACTTTTACTAATCGAAAATATTTTAAAAAAATCTTAAAATATGCAATATCAATTTGCATATTTTTTTTATGCATTATCATATATTTATATAGGAGTATTGTATATGGAAAATTATATTGAAGAATTGTTAAGTATTTGCAAACTACCAATAAGTGAAATAAAAAATGATTGTAAAATAATTCAGGTAGGTGAAAGTTTAATATCAGTAACCAATTATAAAAGCATTGTTGACTATACTCTTGACAAAGTTGTATTAAAAATAAAAGAAGGATTGCTTGAAATAGTTGGAGAAAATTTAATAATAAAATTAATCAATAAATCGGAAATAATTATTTGCGGAAAAATAAAATTTGTAGGTCGTGAAATCTATGAAAAGTAATTTAAATTATTTGATAAAATGCACTGGTGTTAATTTAAATAAATTTATTGAAATTTGTAGAAAAGAATGTGTTGAATTTGTTAATATTAAACGATTAAAATTTAATGAAATTATTTTTGAATTAAATGAAAGTTCTTTTAAAATTTTTAGTAAAATTTCTTTTGATAATTATCAGATAGAAATACTTAAATTTGGTGGTGTAAATAAATTAAAAAAGTTTGCGTTGTGGCGTTTAGGATTGGTTGTAGGACTAGCCTTGTCAATAGCGTTTTTATTTATAACTAACAATATGATTTTTAATATTAAAATATTAGGAGTTGATGAAAATGTTAGTGGTAGTGTATTAAATACTCTAAAAGATATTGGTGTTGATAAATATTTGCGTAAACCGACTAATATGACACAAATAGAAGATAAATTGTCAGAAACATATAACTTTTCGCTAGTAAGTGCGATTATTAAAGGAAATGCATTAATTATTAATATTAAGGAAGAAATTGATAATAATCAAGAAAATGTATGTGATATAGTTGCTGAGCATAATATGATAATTAATGATATTGAAGTGTATTCTGGCTATACAAATTTAAAGTCGGGAGATGTTGTTTATGCAGGAGATGTTCTTGTCTATGCACGTACTTCATTTGATGTTGAAAGTAGAGAAATAAAGCCGAGTGCAAAAATAAATTGTAGCATTTTTTTTGTTGACAAATTTAACTTTTATTTTAATGAAAAACGATATGTTAGAACGGGTAAAAAAATTATATTAAATGAAAAATTTATGATAGGTGATAAAACTATTATTGATAATCAAAAAGATAACACTTTTGAATATTGTGAAGTTGAAGAAATTAATAAAAAAATTAGTAATTATTTTATACCGTTATCTGTTGTTCAAGAAGTTGCTTATGAGACAAAGGAAGAAACTTTCTCGCACAATTTTGAAAGTGAAAAAAATGATATTATTAATTCGTTAAAAAGCTCTGTTCATAGTATGAATACAAAGGGTTACGAAATTGAAGAAGAAAATGTCATTATTACTGATGTTGCGGGTGGAAAGTTAGTTACTTATTTTATTAAATGTAATTTACAATTAAGATATAATTAGATTGATTTTTTTTAATGTTTTTGATACAATATTTCTATATATAGGAGTGTTGGTGTGGTTGTTAATTTTAATAAAAAATTTTTAAATGGTAAGTATATTTCGAAGATTTTGTCTGCATACGATTACGCAATTAAATATTTAAAAATTCCTTGTAGTGATTTAGAGATTAATGTTAATTTTGTTAGATCCGATGAAATTAGGGAATTAAATTATAAATTTAGAAGTAAGGATGCTGAGACAGATGTTCTTTCATTTCCATCTTTGCTTGAAGAAGGCAAGACAGATATGCAGTTGATTACTGATAAATTAACTAAGGAAAATTTTCAAGGTGATATTAACTTTGAAAATGGCTGTATCTTTTTAGGGGATATTTGTATTTGTAAAAAAGTTGCTTTTGCTAATGCAAAAAAATATGGTACGAAAAAACTTAGAGAGATTGTCTATATGGCTTTGCACGGATTTTTACACTTGGTTGGTTTTGATCATATGAAAGATGAAGATAAGAAAATTATGAGAAAAGCTGAAGAAGAAATACTTAAATACATTGATTTGGAGAGAAAATAATATGAAGTCGGGTTTTGTTGCTATTTTGGGTATGCCCAATGTTGGTAAAAGTACATTACTTAATTGTATTTTGAAGGAGAAAGTCTCAATTGTTTCTCCAAAACCACAAACAACTAGAAATAAAATTCTTGGTATTTATAATGATGAAGATAGTCAGATTGTTTTTATTGATACGCCCGGTATTCATAATTCGCATAATAAACTTGACGAATATATGGATAAGGCTATAATAACCGCTAAAGAAGATGTTGATGTTTTGCTTTTTGTTATTGATGGGAAAAAGAAAATTACCGATAATATTATTGATACATTGAATAAATATACAAAGAATATCAAAAACATTATTTTGGTTGTAAATAAAATTGACGATACGACATATGAGAAACTTTATCCCGAACTTGCAAAATGCAATAATTTAGAAAATGTTAAGGATATAGTGCCAGTTTCAGCTTTGAAAGGCAAGAATATAACTGAACTTTTGAAGGTAATTAAAGGCTATCTTTCTGATGATGTGAAGTATTTTGATGATGATATATATACCGATAAACCACTTAAATTTTTGGTTTCTGAAATAATTAGAGAAAAGGCACTTTGGCTTCTTCAGGATGAACTTCCGCATGGAATTGCTATTGAAATTGTTAGGTTTTCTGAAGGGGATTTGTATGAAATTGATGCCGATATCATTTTGGAAAAGCCAAGTCACAAACTTATTGTTATAGGTAAAAATGGCTCTATGCTTAAAAACATTGGTATAAAAAGCAGAATTGATATTGAAAAATTAGTAGGACATAAAGTTATGCTAAAACTTTTTGTTAAGGTTAGAGAAGATTGGCGTGTTAATAGCAATACTGTTAAATCTCTTGGTTACAATCCAAACGACTTGTAATTTATCATAAATATCGTTTTCTATCATAATATATAGTAAAGGAGTATATTATGGCAGAAGAATTATGTTGGGAACTTTTTAAAAAGACCGGAAATATTAATTATTATATGCTTTATAAAGCTATTAAAGGGAAAAAATAATTGGAAGAAATATCTGTTACGGCAATAGTGTTAAATAGTTTAAATTATAAGGAAAAAGATAAGATTATTCATCTTTTTTCTTTGGAATTAGGTAATATTTCTGCTATTTTAAAATCTGTTTCTAGCCCAAATGCAAAACTTAAATTTGCAGGACAACCTTTTTGTTTTGCAAAGTTTGATTTGGTTAAAAAGGGTGAATTTTATGTTGTTAAATCGGCAGACCTTATTGATACATTTTTTGATTTGACTATTGATTATGAAAATTACGTCTTTTCAATGTCAATGTTAGAGATTTTAAATTATGTTTTGAAGCCGGGGATTATTAGTGAAGGATTGTTTATAGCACTTTTAAAAACATTAAAAAATATAGTTTATAATGGTATAAACGTTAAATTAGCGTTGCTTAAGTTTTATATATACTTGCTTGAATTAACTGGCTACAAACTTAATTTTATTACTTGTGATAATTGCGGACTTAAGTTTATGGGTGGTATTAAGTTTAATGCAGAAAGTGGAACTTTTAGATGTAGAAGTTGCTCGGGTGGGGAACTTGTTGATCAGCAAGTTTTTATGTCACTTAAAATTATAGATGGTACAGATTTTGATAGGCTTAATACATTAAAGTTGAATGATGATTGTTTGTCTTCAGCGATTAGACTTGTTATTAATAATGTTTCTAAAAGACTAAACTACGTCTTTAAATCGTTTAAAGATGTTAATTTGGTTTAATTATTGAAAATCTTGCATAAAAATGCAAGATTTTTTGTTCGTTTAGCCATTTTTAAATGTTCAACTTTTATCAATAAAGTTTAAAATATACTTGCAATTATTTTCCAAAAATTATATACTCTAAGAGTAAATTTACAAAAAGGAGAAATTATGGCTACTAAAAAATTTGTTTACTTATTTAGTGAAGGTAATGCTAAAATGAGAGAACTTCTTGGTGGTAAAGGTGCTAACTTAGCAGAAATGACTAAGATTGGTCTTCCAGTTCCACAAGGTTTCACCATTTCAACAGAAGCCTGCACTCAATACTACGAAGATGGCAGACAAATAAATGCTGACATCCAAGCAGAAATTATGGAAAACATTACAAAAATGGAGGAAATCACTGGAAAGAAATTTGGTGATAAAGAAAATCCATTACTTGTATCTGTTCGTTCAGGTGCTAGAGCATCAATGCCAGGTATGATGGACACTATCCTTAACCTTGGTTTGAATGAAGATGTTGTTGAAGTAATTTCAAATAAATCAGGAAATCCAAGATGGGCTTGGGACTGCTACAGAAGATTTATTCAAATGTTCTCTGATGTAGTTATGGAAGTAGGTAAAAAATACTTTGAAAAATTAATCGATCAAATGAAAGAGAAAAAGGGTGTTGAATACGACCTTGATTTGACAGCTGAAGATTTGAAAGAACTAGCTTATCAATTTAAAGCTGAATACAAAAATCAATTAGGTAAAGACTTCCCTGATGATCCAAAGGAACAATTATTTGAAGCTATTAAGGCTGTATTCCGTTCATGGGATAACCCTAGAGCTAATATTTATCGTATGGATCATGATATTCCATATAGTTGGGGTACTGCAGTTAACGTTCAAATGATGGCATTCGGTAACATGGGTGAAACATCTGGTACTGGTGTTGCATTTACTAGAAATCCCGCAACAGGAGAAAAAGGTCTTATGGGTGAATTCTTAATGAATGCTCAAGGTGAAGACGTTGTTGCTGGTGTTAGAACTCCAATGCCTATTGCTAAAATGGCTGAAATTATGCCAGAAGTTTATGAACAATTCCTAAATATTTGTAATACTCTTGAAAATCACTATAGAGATATGCAAGATATGGAATTTACTATTGAAGACAAGAAACTTTATATGCTTCAAACAAGAAATGGTAAGAGAACTGCTGCTGCAGCTATCAGAATTGCTTGTGATTTAATTGATGAGGGAATGATTACTGAAGAAGAAGCTCTAATGCAAATTGATGCTAAAACTTTAGATATGTTACTTCACCCAACATTTGATGCTGCTGCTCTTAAAGAAGCAGATAAAACTAAAGTTCTTGGTAAGGGTATTGCAGCTTCTCCAGGTGCTGCTGCTGGTAAAATTGTATTTACTGCAGAAGACGCTGTAGTTGCTGGTAAGAATGGCGAAAAAGTAGTTCTTGTTAGACTTGAAACTAGCCCAGAAGATATCGAAGGTATGAAGTATTCTCAAGGTATTTTAACTGTTCGTGGTGGACAAACTTCTCACGCAGCAGTTGTAGCTCGTGGTATGGGTACTTGTTGTGTATCTGGTTGTGGCGATATCAAAATGGATGAAGAGAATAAATGCTTCACACTTGCTGGTAAGACATTCCATGAAGGAGATAGTATTTCTCTTGATGGTTCTACTGGTAACATTTATGATGGTGCTATCAAAACTGTTCCTGCTGATCCAAATAGTGGATATTTCGGCAGAATTATGAAACTTGCTGATAAATATAGAAAGTTAGGCGTTAGAACAAATGCTGATACTCCTACAGATGCTAAACGTGCAAGAGAACTTGGTGCTGAAGGTATTGGTCTATGTAGAACAGAGCATATGTTCTTTGATCCAGACAGAATTGGCGCTTTCAGAGAAATGATTTGTTCTGATACTGTTGAAGAAAGACAAGAAGCACTTGCTAAAATTGAGCCTATGCAACAAGCTGACTTTGAAGGTTTAATGGAAGCTTTGGAAGGTCAACCAGTAACTATCAGATACTTAGACCCACCACTTCATGAGTTTGTTCCTACTGAACAAGCAGATATTGAAGCATTGGCTAAATCTAAAGGTAAAACAGTTGCTCAAATTAAACAATATATCACAGATCTTCACGAAGTTAACCCAATGATGGGACACCGTGGTTGTAGACTTACAGTTACTTATCCTGAAATTGCTGTTATGCAAACTAAGGCTGTAATTAAGGCTGCTATCAATGTTCAAAATAGACATCCAGAATGGAATGTAGTTCCTGAAATTATGATTCCACTTATTGGAGATACTAAAGAACTTGCATTCGTTAAGAAAATAGTTGTTGAAACTGCTGATGATGTTATTGCTCAAGCAGGATCAAACTTAAAATATGAAGTAGGTACTATGATTGAAATTCCTAGAGCTACTTTAATCGCTGACGAAATTGCTAAAGAAGCAGAATTCTTCTGTTTTGGTACAAACGACTTAACACAAATGACATTTGGTTTCAGTAGAGATGACGCTGGTAAATTCTTACCATCATACTACTCAAACAAAATATTCGAATCAGATCCATTTGCTAGACTTGATACTAATGGTGTTGGTAAACTTATGGATATGGCTGTTAAACTAGGAAAATCTACTAGACCTGATATCCATTGTGGTATTTGTGGTGAACATGGTGGAGATCCAAGTTCAATCGAATTCTGTCATAAGATTGGTTTAAATTACGTTTCTTGTTCTCCATTCAGAGTGCCAATTGCAAGACTTGCTGCTGCACAAGCTGCTATTAGAGATAAGAAATAATTATCAAAAAATATAGAGATAAATCAATATGGTTTATCTCTTTTTTTTAATTTAATTAATCAATATAAAAATTGGGTATTGATTTTTATATTTTGTTTATGTTATACTACGATTAATTAAAATTAAGTGGGGTAAAATATTATGTTGAAAAATAAAACTAAGTCTTTTAGAAAAGCAATGCTTACTACTGCTCTAATTGGCGGATCTATATTAACTGTTGGTGGTTTGGCTGGGTTTGTTGCAACTGGGAATGCTATGACCGAAGTTGAAGACAAATTGGATGATAAAGTTATTGCGGTGACTCAAACTCAAGAATATTTAGAGTATAAAAGCGAAAAAGAAAGAGTTTTTTATGAACTTTATAAAAATGGTGAAATTACAGCAAATAGATTTAATCAATTAGTTGATGAATTAGATTCTGCTAAGTACGTTATTGATAATGATATTGAATGTGTTTCAGAAGAAGATAAAGAAGAAATAAATGAACTTAATAATAAAACATTGGGAATTGGACTTGCGTCACTTGGTGCGGTTGTAGCTTGTGTTGGTGGGCTTGCGGTTGCTATGCCAAGTATACATGCTATTCTTGAAGAAAGGGATGAAAAAACATTGTAATTTAAGTGTACTAATATTAAAAATTTAAATTCATAAATATATAGAAAACTTA
This sequence comes from Clostridiales bacterium, assembly GCA_015055815.1. GTDB lineage: Bacteria > Bacillota > Clostridia > Christensenellales > UBA1242 > UBA11490. Next base: position 20,143 of record SVHM01000005.1, on the reverse strand, counting down.
TCAAATTGTATTTCAATAATTAAGTATTCATATTAATAATAAATAAAAAGTAGTAAATTTACTACTTTTTTTTCTTTATTTATAAAATTTGAGTATTGATTTTTGTATACCATCTATGCTATAATATAAACAATAAAATTGTGGGGTAAAATATTATGAGAAAATTAAAAAACAAAAATGAAGTATTAAAAAGAGCAAAAAATAGTTTGATTTCAACGATAGTTGGTGGAGTTGTGTTTACTGGTGCGATATGTGGGTTAGTCGGAACTGCTATAAATGATTATCAAATTTCACAAGAAAAAGAAGAAGTGAAGGGAAACATTGTTCAAACTGTCCAATTTAATGATTATTTGCAAGCTAAATATGATGTTTATCATCAAGCATTGAAAGATGGTGCTTTGAATAAACATGATTATATTGCTAAACTTCAACACCTTACTTCAGATGAAAATATCTTAAGTGGGGATTTTGAAGGTACAAGTGAAACTTATAATAATATTGTAGAAGAATTAAATTTTAAAGAAGATGTAAATGTTGTCGCTAGTGCGGGTTCTGTTTTAGCTGGAACTGGTGGTTTAGTGGGAGCTCTTATTGGATTGTTGAGTTATCCGTCTCAAAAGTCAATAAGTGAAGCAAAAGAACAAGTTAAAAAAGAAGAAGACGAAATGTCAATGTAAAAAGTAGCAAATTTGCTACTTTTTTTAGTTGGTGTTATTATTTTTTTCAATATTATGATAACATTTTCAAACTGTTTTTAGCAGTTATATAAGTAATAATTGAAAATAAATAATATTATATGTAAATTTATTAAAAAATATTCAATAAAAAAAGGAAATTGTAATTTTTTTTCGTATTAATTATTGATTGAAAAATTTAGGAGAAATAGTTGGATAAGGGTTTTAGTAGTGAATGGATTGAAAAACTAAAGGCAAATAACGATATTGTGACCGTAGCCAGTAAATACATTACACTAAACAAAAAGGGTAAAACGTGGTGGGCTTGTTGCCCATTTCATTTTGAAAAGACGCCGTCTTTTGCAATAAATGAATTTGAGCAGTTTTATCATTGTTTTGGGTGTAATGCTAGCGGAGATGTTATTAATTTTGTTCAGAAGTTTGAGTCTTTAGATTTTTATGATGCGTGTGTTAAACTTGCTGAATATGCAGGCATGGAAGTTCCAGAATTTCACTCAGATGAAAATTTAGTTAAATTAAAAAAGAAAAGAGAAAGAGTATATGAACTTCTAGTTGATACTGCTAGGTATTACTACAACAACTTAAAGACTAAGGATGCCACTCCTGCTCTTGAATATCTAGCAAAAAGAAAGCTTGATATGAATATCATCAAAGAATTTGGTATTGGTTATAGTCTTGGATGGAATGAAGTAGTAACATATTTAAAGTCAAAAGGTTATTCGGCTGAAGAAATGATTGATGCTGGTGTCGCTGAAAAAAGAAATGATGGGACACTTTATGATACATATGGTAAACGTCTTATATTCCCAATCTTTAATCTTTATGGAAATGTAGTGGGTTTTTCAGGTAGAGTGCTAGAAAAAACTGATTTTGCAAAATACAAAAACACACCACAAACAATTGTGTTTGATAAAAGTAAGTGTATATATGGTATTATGCAATTAAAGAAACTTAAGCAAAAAGAAAATATAAAAGAAGTTGTAATTGTTGAAGGGCAAATGGATGTTATATCACTTGCCAAATGCGGTATTAATAATGCTGTTGCTTGTATGGGTACAGCACTTACAATTAATCATGCCAAAGATTTAAAAAGGTTTGCTGATAAAGTTATACTTTGCTTTGATGGTGATAGCGCTGGTAAAAAAGCTACGCTTAGAAGTATAGAAATACTTGTAAATGCTGGAATGAATGTGTATGTTGTAACAATTCCTAACGACCACGACCCAGATGAGTATGTTAATATGTATGGCAAAGATAAATGGAATGAACTTATGGACAATGCTCTTTACTGGGTTGAATTTTTAATTAAAGATTTTGCTAAGCAGTATAATTTAGAAAAACTTGAAGAAAAGAATAAATTTATATCTGATGCATTAAATGTAATTAGGAGACTTTCTACTCAAGCAGAACAAGAAATTTATCTTAAAATGGTGCAAGAACTTTCTAATATATCAATATCGGTACTAAAAGGTGATTTGAATAAATCGGTGGACAATGAATTTAAACAAGAAGATATAAAAAGTAAAAGTGAAGACAAACTAGTTTTGAAAGAAAATGCGTTTGTAAAAGCGGTAAAGTTTGTATTATCTGCTCTTCTTCATAAGAAAGAATATGCAAAGCTAAACGATGATTTTAGAGATAATTTATTAAATTCTGACTATGTGAAAATTTACGATTACATTAAGACCGAAAATGAAAATGGTAGAGTTCCAATAATTTCTAAACTTTTTGATATGTTCGATGTTGAAGGAAGCAAAGATATATTTGATATAGTTAATTACGTATTCGTAGACGGTGAAGATAATGAAAAATATTTTGATGATTGTATAACGTTGGTTGTAAAGACAGGTATTACCATACAAAAAGATAAACTATTGTCAAAACTATCAACAATCAAAGATTTAGACGAAAGAAAACAAGTAATGATTGAGTTGCAAAAATTAATTATAAAAGAAAAAAACAAATGATTTAAATGAGGGTAAAATGAGTACTTTAGAACAAGAAATAGAAAAGTTAATAAAAACAGCTAAGTCTAACGGAAATGTTATTTCTGAAGAAGATATAGGTGAAAAATTAGTTAATTTTGAATTAAGTCTTGATGAAATAAATAACGTCAAAGAAACTTTGGAAGAAGCGGGAATTAGTGTTGAAGCAACGATTGATGAGACAATTAAAGATGAAGAACTAAAAGAAATTATTAGTAATGTAAAAGTTGACGACCCAGTTAAAATGTATCTAAAAGATATTGGACAAGCACAACTTTTAACACCCGAACAAGAAGTAGAACTTGCTAAGAAAATTATTGAAGGTGACGAATATGCCAAGAAAGAATTGTCAGAAAGAAACTTGAAGCTTGTAGTTAGTATTGCAAAAAAATATGTAAATAGAAGTAGTATGCAATTTCTTGACCTTATTCAAGAAGGAAACTTAGGACTTCTTAAAGCCGTTGAAAAATTCGACTATACAAAAGGTTATAGATTTTCTACGTATGCTACATGGTGGATTAGACAATCAATTACTAGAGCAATTGCAGACCAGGCAAGAACAATAAGAATTCCTGTACATATGGTTGAAACAATTCATAGACTTTCAAGAGTAAGTAAACAACTTATGCAGGAACTTGGTAGAGACCCATCAAATAGTGAAATAGCAGAAAGAATGGGCATTAGCGAAGCAAGAGTTATGGAAATTCAAAAAATTGCTCAAGACCCTGTGTCACTTGAAAGCCCAGTAGGTGAAGAAGATGAAAGTAAGATAAGTGATTTTGTTGAAGATGAAACAATTAAGTCTCCAACAGAAAGTGCTGCACAAGATATTTTAAAAACCCAATTATTACAAGTAATTGAAACTCTTACTCCAAGAGAACAAAAAGTTATTAGACTTAGATATGGTTTGGATGATAACCATTCAAGAACTTTGGAAGAAGTTGGTAAAGAGTTTAATGTTACAAGAGAAAGAATTAGACAGATTGAAGCTAAAGCATTAAGGAAATTAAGACATCCAAATAGAAGTAAAAAATTGCAGGATTTTTATGAATAATTTATCTAAAAGGCTACTAGAAATATCTAAACTGGTATCGGGAGAAATTGTCGCAGATGTAGGTTGTGACCACGGAAAACTATCTGAATACTTACTTACACATAATATTTGTCAAAAGGTTTTTGTTTCCGATATAAGCAAAAGTAGTTTGCAAAAAGCAATAGATTTATTAACATCAAAAAATTTAAACTTTGAAAGTATTTGTTGTGATGGTTTATCAAAGTTTAATGGCATTCATATTGACGAATGCGTAATTTCAGGAATGGGTGGTGATGAAATAGTAAAAATTATTTCTTCCAGCCCAATAACTATTGAAAAATATATTTTATCACCACAACATAATGAAATTGATGTGAAAAAGTTTATGTTAAAAAATGGTTATAGAATTGTCACCGATAAGATTATAAAAGACAAAAATAAATTCTATACTATTTGTAAGTTTGAATATACTAATGAAGTTTATAATTATGATGAGTTTGACTTGCATTTTGGAAAAGATAATTTTCATTCAAATAATTATGATTTCAAAGAATATTTAGAATATCAAATTAATAAATATATGTCGTTACTTGAAAGAGTGGATGAGACTAGGGAAAAAGAAATTAATAACTATTTAAATTTAATTAAAATAGCAAAGAAAAGGTTGGAATGTTATGAATAAAATTTTAGAATATCAAAAATTGGATATGGAACTATTAAAGTTGAAAAAATCTAATCTAAATAGTGAAGATAAAAATAACATGAATAAATTAAAATCATACATTATTGATGCTCATGATAAAAGTAATCAATTAGATAGTTCAGCAAAAGAACTAGTAAATGATTATAATAAATTAAAAGCTCAATATGATAAAAATTTTGAAAAAGTTCAATCATTGACAAAAACAGAACTTTCATCAATATCTTCAGAAGAAGTGGATAATTATTTGTCAACAATTAATAGTTTATCTAGTGAATTGTTTTTGCTTGAAAGAGATATTAATATGATTATAAGCAAAATGAAATCAAGTCTTAAAGAATTTGAAGTAACTAAAAATAATACAATTAAGGCTAGACAAAAATACAACGAATTTAAGGCAAAATATGAAGATGGTATGGAAAAAATCACACCGAAAATTAAAGCAATAGAAGATAATATGAAGGCTTTGGAAAAAGATTTAAATCCAGAACTTTTTGCAAAATACAAAGCTATAAAAAATGATAAGATTTTCCCAGTGTTTGTTTCTTTAAGTGGTGGACATTGTGCTGGTTGTAGAGTTGAAATTCCAACTTCAAAAGTAAATAAATTAAAATCTGATGGCACAATTATTTGTGAACAGTGTCATAGAATTATTTATCATTCATAAAATAGATTTATTTTGCTTTGATACATTGTTTGCTTGAAAATATAAAATTTAGTATAATAATATAGATAAGGTAATAAGTATGTTTTCATTTATTGGAGTTTACGAAGGCGTTGAATTTATAAAAGTTAGTATTGCTTTTCTTTGTGCAATTATTATTGCTCTTTCTTTGCATGAGTTTGCACACGCTTATGTTGCATATAAATGTGGTGATAATACACCCAAAATGCAAGGTAGGGTATCTATAAATCCTTTAAAGCATATTGACCCAGTTGGATTTGTTTGTTGCGCATTATTTGGCTTTGGTTGGGCAAGACCTGTACAAGTTAATCCAAACAACTTTAGGAATATCAAAAAAGGACAAGGCTGGACAAGTGTTGCCGGAGTTCTTATGAATTTATTCTTAGGATTTATTGGTTGTGGTTTATATACTGCTTTATCTAATTTTGCTGTTAACAATGCTTTATTTGATGTGCTTTTGTATTTTCTATATTTTACTTTCTTTATAAATATTTGTCTTGCGGTATTTAATATACTTCCAATTTATCCGCTTGACGGATTTAAACTTGTAGAGAATTATACAAAGTATGGCAATGGTTACGTGAATTTTATGTATAGATATGGTAATTTGATTTTACTAGCTGTTGTTTTATTATTTAGTGAATTACTTTCTATGCTAATAAGTTTTATAGTCTTACCAATAAGTTTGTTTTGGGGATTAATATTTTAAAAGGAATTACTATAGATGGATGAAAAGGAAATAATTGAAGATATTGATAGTGAGAAATTATCTTTTAAACTTGAGAATTTTACAGGCCCGCTAAATCTTCTTATAACACTTATAAAAAAGAGTAAACTTGAGATAGAAGATATTGAAATATCTAAACTTACAGAGCAGTACCTAGAAATTATGAAAGATATTTCAACTGTTGACTTGGAAGTAGCGAGCGAGTTTATTGAATATGCTGCTTATTTGATAGAATTAAAAAGTAAGAAATTACTTCCTAAGATTGAAGAGAATAATGATGATGAATTTGATGATGAATATATGTTTAAACTTCGTCTTAGAGAATATCAAATGTTCATGGAAGTTAATGAAAAATTAAAGAAACTTGAAAGTAACGATAAATTCTATAAGAAACCTGAAAAAGAAGCTAATAAATATAGAATTGTTATTAAAGATATGGAACTTGATAAATTACTTGATGCATTTGTTGGTATAATGCATAAAGTAAATAAGATTGAGAAAAACAAAGAAAGCAAAGAAATTGCCAAAGAAACATTTACAGTTGAACAGAAAATTTCAACTATAAAAGATACTCTTATTTCTAGAAATAAACTAAAATTTAGTGAACTATTTTTAGAAAGTTCTAGTAAAGATGAAATTATTACTACATTTATGGCATTACTTGAACTTATTAAGATGCAAATTATAAAAGTTTCACAAGATAATTTGTTTTCGGATATACAAATAGAAAAAACAGGAGATGAAATTGATGGAGAACTTATCTAAAATCATTGAAGGAATTCTTTTCGTTTCTGGTGAACCCGTTTCCTTTCTTGATATTAGTGAAAAATTAGAAGTTGAGAAAGAAGAAGTAGAAAAAGCGATAGTAGAACTTCAAAATTATAAAAGAGATAATAATGACGGCGTTCAAGTACTTATATTTAATGAAAAAGCACAATTATGTTCAAATAAAGATTATGCAGAAAGTATTTCTGTAGTTTTAAATCCAATTAAAGAAAAAATGCTTACAAAGATAGTTTTGGAAGTTTGTGGTATAATTGCTTATAAGCAACCAATAACAAGGCTTGAGATAGAAAATATTAGGGGTGGGGCAAATTGCGATTATGCAATTACAACTTTGCTTGAAAATAATATTATTGAAGTGGTTGGAAGGAAGGATGCAGTGGGCAAACCATTACTATTTGGAACTACCGATGTGTTTTTGAAAAAATTTGGTCTTTCTAATATTTCCGAACTTCCAGATTATAATCAATTGCTTGAAAGAATAAAAGTTCTTCACGAAGAAAAAGACAATTCGCTATTTGACTTTAGAGAAATTCCTGAAGAAGATATTGCTGATAATATGTCAGAAGAAGAAAAAGATGAAATTGTTAGAAGTATAAAAGAAAGTAGAGAAGAAATTCTTGAAGATAGAAGTAAACTTGATAAATTACTTGATGACTTTACTTCTGACCTTAGCAATATTCCTAATATTACACTTGATTTCAACGAATAAATATTTTATATACTTACAAAATAATAGTATGAATAGTACTATTATTTTTTTGTCGTTATTTTTTATAATTTTAAGTCTAATGCTTGTTTTTAAAATTAAAATTTATTTTAATCTTTTTTCAAATAAATGTGTTGTCATTATTTATCTTTACAAATTAAGAATAATAACTATTGAGATAAATTTAATAGGTTTGACATTTAAAATTAATAATAGTAAAAAAACAAATAAATTTAGTTTGATTTTAACAAAAGAACAAGAGTATTTTATAAAACAAATAAAATCTACAATTCTGGATAAACTATATTATGATGATATTTCTATTAATTTAAAAATTGGAACAAGTAATGCTTTTTCATCTTCAATTGCTAGTGGTACAATAGATACTTTTGTAAGTATGATTTCATCTAAACTTTTTTATATTAATAAAGATTTAGATTTGTACTACGAACGTAATTGTTTATTTGATAAACTTGAACTAGTTTTAGATATGGATATTAAAGTGTATTTTACTATTTTTGATTTGATATTTGCAATTATTATAAGTTTATATAAAAGGGGGAATTATGCCAAACAAAGGAAACGAAGTAGAAGAATTGCTAAGTAGTACGTTTAAGCAGATAAAAGATATAATTGACGCTAATACGGTTGTTGGCAAACCCATTAAACTTAGTGACAAAACGTATATAGTTCCAGTCAGTAAAGTGAACGTTGGTCTAATATCTGGTGGTGGTGTTTTTCCAAAGGGCAAGTCATCAAATATGGGAACTTCAACAGGGTTTAATATTATACCAATTGGCTTTGTTTCAGTTAGTGAAAGTATTGTTAATTTCATACCTGTAAATACAGATAACACTACTAAAAATATAATTGATAATATATTTAAATTGTCCGAAAAATTCTTAGAAAAAAGTGAGACTATAAAAGATGAAGAATAGGTTACTTGTTTTTATTTTTTGTATGGCTTTATGTCTTTTGATATTGCCAACTAAAGTAAACGTTTACGCAACGATATCCACGTCTGCTAAAGGAATGGTGGTGCTTGAGGGCAATACAAATACAATTTTATACGAAAATAATTGTCACGAAAAATTACCTATGGCAAGCACGACTAAATTAGTTACTGCAATACTAGCAATAGAAAGTTGTGAAAACCTTGATGAAAAATTTGTGGTGTCAGATAAAGCTGTTGGTATTGAAGGTACTAGCATTTATTTAAAAGAAGGTGAAAGCTTATCGATGCGAGAATTATTATACGGATTAATCCTTGCTAGCGGAAATGATTGTGCTGTTGCGATTGCTGAAAGACTTGGTGGTGAAGATGTGTTTGTTGAAAAGATGAATGGTTTTGCTTTATCTTTAGGTCTTCAAAATACACATTTTGATAATCCCCATGGGCTTGATAGTGATACTCACTATACATCAGCATACGACTTGGCTGTTATGACTTCTTATGCACTGAATAATGATTTCTTTGTTGAACTTATTGGAACAAAAAGAATGGTTATTGAGCCTACTGGAGTATATCAAGCAAGGTACTTAAAAAATAAAGATAAATTATTATTTACAAATGAAAATTGTATTGGTGGTAAAACTGGATTTACTGATAATGCTGGAAGGTGTCTTGTAAATGTTCATGAAGAAAATAATATGAAAATAATTTCAGTTGTTTTTAACTGCCAACCTATGTTTGATGAGTGTCAAAGACTAACTGACCTTGCGATAAAAGAATATATGATGAAAGAATTTATAGCTCCATATAATTTTGTTAGTAATGTTGAAATAATGGAAAGTGAGAAGTCGGAAGTTGGTGTTATTACAGTAAAAGGCTTTTTGCAACCAATTTTAAAAAGTGAAGAACATATGTATGAAGTAAAGTATGACATACCAACAAATTTAACGGCACCTATTAGATTAAATGAAGAAGTAGGTTTAGTTCAGGTACTAAAAAATAATGAAGTAATTTATGAAGATAAACTGATAACCATAGAAGGTGCGGAAAATAATGATATTAAATATTTAATAGACAATATTTTAGATAAGTGGTTTTAAGTAATAATAAGTAATTTTATTATTACTTTTTTCTTCTTATTATATTTGCAATAATTATTTAAAAAGAGTAAAATAATTATAGGTGAATAATGAGAATAAATAAATATTTGGCTACGTGCGAATTGGGTAGCAGAAGAAAAGTTGAAGAATTTGTAAAATTAGGACTTATTAAGATAAATGGAAGCGTTGTAACAGACCTTTCATATGATGTTTCCGAAAAAGATAGGGTTGAATATAAAGGTAAATTAGTTAAATTACAAACAAATAAAGTTTATTATATGCTAAATAAACCTAAGTGTTATATAACTTCTTTAAAAGATGAAAAAGATAGGAAAGTTGTAACACAACTTCTAAAAGGTGTTAAAGAAAAAGTATTTCCTGTTGGTAGGCTCGATTACAATACAGAAGGGCTATTACTTTTAACAAATGATGGTGATTGGTCAAATAATATAACACATCCGTCAAAAAATATTTCAAAAACTTACGAAGTTAAACTAAAGAAACCATTAACTTCAAAACAAGCTATGCAAATTCATAATGGAATTGTTATAGATGGTAAAAAAACATTACCTGCTAAAATTGTCATGCATAATGTTGATGGTGAATACTATATTTATCATATGACAATTTATGAAGGTAGAAATAGAGAAATTAGAAAAATATTTGAAGCAATAGGTCTAAAAATATACAACTTAAAAAGATTAAGTATTGGACTTTTGGGACTTGGAAATTTAAAAGAAGGCAAATTCAGAAAATTAACACGAGATGAAATAAATTTAGTTTTTATGGGGGAGTAGTATGTTAACAGTTGCAGTAGATGGATATTCTTCATCTGGAAAGGGGGCGGTTTGTACAAAACTTGCTCAGAAATTAGGCGTAATTCATTTTGATACAGGGGCAATTTATAGGGTGATTGGTCTGTATGTTTATAATAACGGTATTGACCCGCATGATGAAAATGCAGTTGTAAACGCATTGGGTGAGATTAAAGTTGAATTGAAACATAATAATGGTGAACAGGTTACTATTATGAATGGGCAAGATGTATCAAGAGATATTAGACAGAATATAATTTCTGATATATGCTCTATTACAAGTCCTTATCCTAAGTGTAGGGAATTTGTTTATAGTATTCAAAGAAAATGTGCCGAAGAATACGATTTAATTATGGAAGGCAGGGATATAACATCTCATGTTTTACCTGACGCTGAGTTTAAGTTTTTCTTAGATGCAAGTGTTGAAGTTAGAGCTGAGAGAAGATTTAAAGAACTTACTGAAAAGGGGCAAGTTGTAACCTTAGAACAAGTAAAAGCAGACTTAATTGAAAGAGATAGAAGAGATAGTCATAGAGAACTTTCTCCACTAATACTTACTGAAGGTACATATCATATAGATAATTCTTATATGACTATTGATGAAGAAGTTGAACTTATGTACAAAACAATTATGGGGGAGACAGAATGATATTTTGGTTTCTTTATATCTTATTTATTCCATATATTTATTTGTGTTTGCCAACTAAGATTATAGGTAAGAAGAATTATAAAAAAGTAAAGAAAGAACCTGCAATTTTTTGTAGTAATCATCAAACGAATAATGATGCAATTATTATAAAAGCAAGAGTTAATCTTAAGTTTAAATTTTTAGCAAAAGATAGTTTATTTAGAAATAAATTTTTAGGTTATATTTTTAAAAAATTAGGTGGTATTCCTATAAAACGTGGATCAAATGATATTCAAGCCGTTAAAACAACTTTAAATCTTTTAAAAAACAATAAGCAGATTGTTATTTTTCCAGAAGGAACAAGGGTTAAGGAAGATGAAAGTGCTGAATATAAAAATGGACTTGTAATGTTTGCATTGAAGACTGATTGTTATGTTGTTCCATCATATTTTAGAAAAAGAACAAAACCATTTGTTTTTAACAAATTGGTTATAGGTGAAGCATTTAAATTTTCTGATATGGATGAATTTAAAGATGTAAAGATTACTAAAGATGTACTTAATAGGGCAAGCGAAGTGTTGCAGAAAAAAATGGAATATCTAAAAAATGTTAATATTAAAGAATATAAAAAATTGTTAAAGGAAAAAAGGAATGCAAATTAGCATTCCTTTTACATTTCAGGTAGTTCATTGTGTTTTAAATATTTGTCCATATTGATATGTATATAATCATGTGGGCATTCTATAAAGTCACCACGTTGAGTGGTGTATGATGGCAATCTAGAAGAATTTGTAAATACCTTAATACTATAAGGCTCTCTTGAGAAGATATAGTTGTTTATTGCCTTTTGAATTTCTTTGTTTTGGGTGTCATGTAAATAAAAATTGACTTCAATTTTACCAAATTTTCTAATTGCGCTTATAATTTCAAAGGGCATAGGGGATTTATCTAAATTGTTTTTTATATTAAGCAAATCATTAAATAATAATGAATTTATTGTTTCGTTAATTTCATTTAGCCTAATAGCTTTGGTTGGAATATCCTTATAAATTTCACGTAATATAAGTGCAGTTGCAAAGTCACGAATAATTATTTCTCTTTGTATTGGGCTCTTAACATTTTCTAAAGATAGTTCTAAACATTTCTCATCATCATGTGTTAAAGTAATATTGCAAGGTTTGACTAAATTTGCAGGTGTTTGTAAACTAGATTTTGCCAATTTTAAAAACTCATTTGTGCAGTTTGTGAAAATAAAATTGTCGTATGTACTACCACAAGTTAGATATTCATTTTTAAAATAATTGCTAATTCCTAAATTTTCCATGTGTAAATTATAACATATAATTAAATAAATTGGAATACCCAAATAAATAAATTTGAAAAAAATAGAATTATTTAAATAAAATTCTTGACATTAGTTAAAAATTATAGTATTATTATCTTGTTATCGCTTGAGAGTAGTGTTAACGGGGTGTAGCGCAGTTTGGTAGCGCACTTGATTTGGGATCAAGGGGCCGGGAGTTCGAGTCTCTTCACCCCGACCATTATTTATTCGATAATGGGCCTTTAGCTCAGTTGGTTAGAGCAACCGGCTCATAACCGGTTGGTCCGGGGTTCAAGTCCCTGAAGGCCCACCATTTAATTTTTATATATTTGGCCTGGTAGTTCAGCTGGTTAGAACGCTAGCCTGTCACGCTAGAGGTCGTGGGTTCGAGTCCCATCCAGGTCGCCAATATATGTATGCCTCGGTAGCTCAGTCGGTAGAGCAAAGGACTGAAAATCCTTGTGTCGGTGGTTCGATTCCGCCCCGCGGCACCATATAATTAAGTTATTATTATATGGATATACCGACAAAATATAATAATAACTTTAGTATGCTGGTGTGGCTCAACGGTAGAGCAGCTGACTTGTAATCAGCAGGTTGTAGGTTCGATTCCTATCACCAGCTCCATTTTTTTGGGAAGGTTGCAGAGCGGCCAAATGCAACGGACTGTAAATCCGTCGACTCAGTCTTCGATGGTTCGAATCCATCCCTTCCCACCATAAAGAAACCATAATATTGATACAAAAAATATCGGTATTATGGCTTTTTTATTGCCAAAATGGGGAGATTTTGACCTTTTTATAGGTTTTTTAGCAAAAAATAGAGGCTTGCTGGGAGAGTTTTCGTCCTTGCGAGCTTTTTTGTTTTTACCCGTAAAATATAAATCGTTCACTTTATACCCCTTTCGTTCAATTTATAGGGTATCGTTCAATTATTGATTTACTGAATAAAAGACTTGACTTTAGTTGGATTTGATGCTATAATAAACTCACAGATAAATAAGAATTTGACAAAGGAGAAATTCAATGCACCACTCAACTTTATTACGATTGCTTCTGCTTATTGTTTTTAGTATGGGGCTATTAACATTGACAGCATGCTCTTTAAGTGACTATGAAACCAACATCCACAAAATCAATGAAGAATTCGACAATATATCTATAAAAACAGATACAGCGGATATTGCTTTTGTACTGTCTGATGACGGAATGTGCAGAGTGGTTTGTTATGAGGATGCAAAGAAAAGCCATTCCGTTGAAGTTCAAGACGGTACTCTTGCGGTTAATGTTGTTAACAATAAAAAATGGTATGACTATATCGGGGTTAATATAGACTCACCGAAGATTACGGTTTATCTTCCCGAAGCAGCGTATTCTTCGCTTGTCATCGAGGAAAGCACTGGTGATATCGAGATATCAAAGGTTTTTAAATTTAAGAGTATTGATATTTCACTCAGTACAGGTAATATTAAGTGCTATGCTTCGGCTGCGGAGAATATTAAAATAGCGGCAAGTACCGGTGACATTTATGCGGAAGGTATATCAGCAAGCTCGCTTGATCTTACTGTGTCTACAGGCAATGTGACTGTTTCATCTGCGACTTGTGATGGAAATATTACAATCGGTGTATCAACCGGAAAGACTTATCTAACCGATGTTGCATGCAAAAATCTTACCTCAACGGGAAGCAGCGGCGATATATCACTGAAAAATGTTATTTCTACAGAAAAGATCTCTGTTGAAAGAAGCACGGGTGACGTAACGCTTGACCGCTCGGATGCAGCAGAGCTTTTTATAATGACGAGTACAGGTGATGTTGAAGGCAGTTTGCTTACCAACAAAGTATTTATCACAAAAACCGATACAGGCCGCATTGATGTCCCGAATTCCATTATCGGCGGGAGATGCGAAATTACAACTGATACGGGAGATATTAAAATCTCAATTTCAGAAGACTGATAGTTTCTAGTTCGCGAACTTAACGGGTGCAAAGCCTTATAGGAAAATGCACCTATACTGCTAAAATTTGCACCCATATGAAAATGGTATCAAAATTTTAGATTACTCACTTAAAGAAACCATAATATTGATACGAAAAATATCGGTATTATGGCTTTTTTATTGCAAAAATAGGGGTGTTTTGTCCTTTTTCATAGGTTTTACAGCAAAAATTTAGGCTTGCCGGGATAGTTTTCATCCTCGCAAGCCTTTTTTGTTTTTAACCATAAAATATAAATCGTTCAATTTATACCCTTTTCGTTCAATTTATGGGGTATCGTTCAATTTATAAAAAATCAAATACAACTGCACAAAAACACTCCAAAACGACTGACATCCTATTGACATATTTGTTTTAAAGTGATATAATAGATAAGAATTAAAAAAGTTTTGACAAAAGGAGTTCTAAAATGAAGTGCCAATTATCCACACTTATGGGTAAATCTAGATATTCCATTCAAGATGTTCATTTGAAAACGGGTCTAGCAAGAAGCACCGTTACTCAATTGTATCATGATAAGGCAACTAGAATAGATTTTGAAACTGTTGAAAAGTTATGCACTCTATTCGGTTGTGAAATTGGTGATTTGCTAGTGTTAGAAGGGACAACCGACAAGGAAAAGGAAAAGTAATTATGGAATTAAGAGCATTATCGATGTTTGCGAGTGCAGGAATTGCCGAAACATATTTTGAAAAACACAATATTATTGTTAGGGTTGCATCCGAATTGTTACCCGAAAGAGTTGAAATTTATAGGCATTTATACCCTAAAGTCAATATGATTGAGGGTGATATCACCAACGAAGCTATTTTTGAGAAAGTTGTATCAACGGCGGTAGATGAAAAATGTAATTTTTTGATTGCGACTCCGCCTTGCCAGGGCATGAGTACGGCTGGTAAGCAATTAAAGGATGACCCTCGTAACCGACTTATTATCCAAGTGGTTGAAGCTATTAAACGTGTAAAACCTCTTTTTGTAATTATTGAAAATGTACCTGAAATTTTGCATACAAAAATAGAGGTTGATGGTGAGTGGATTTTAATAGACGAGTATTTGAAGAGCGAGCTTGGTAATGAGTATTGCTTTAACAAGAATAGAGTTGTTAATGCAATGCATTATGGCGTAGCACAATCACGAGAGCGTTGCGTCTACCTCCTAGCACACGTTTCTACTGGGATTCACTGGGAATTTCCTGAAAAAACGGGTAAAGTTACAACCATGAGGGACGCCATCGGTGATTTACCTTCCTTAGACCCGGATGTAACCGATGTGAGCGAAACTACTAAATTAGAACTGTTCCCTGAGTACTACGAAAAAAAAGCAAGAGGTTTGGCCGTATCGCCTTGGCACTATCCTCCCAAACATAAATATCGACACGTGATTGCTATGATGCACACCGCCGAAGGATGCACTGCGTGGAACAACGAAAAGTACTATCCAACTTTAGCTGATGGTAGCAAATCCAAGGGGTACAAAAACACTTATAAAAGACAATGGTGGGACAAGCCCGCATATACAGTTACAAAATATACTAGCCGCATAGGATCTCAAGAAAATGGACATCCTGGCAGACCTATTGTTGATTCGAGCAACGAGGAAGAAAGACTTTGGTCTGATGCACGAGTGTTATCAATCTTTGAGTTGATGAGAGTTACCTCGCTTCCTGATGATTGGAATATTCCTAGTTGGGCAAGTAGTAATGTACTTCGTGAAATTATGGGCGAAGGCGTACCACCGAGATTAATCGAGGCCGCATTAATAAGTTTGGAGCAAGTGTATGAGCAATGATATAAAATTTAAAGAAAAAATTAAAGCACTATCGCTTTTTGCTAATGTAGGAATATCCGAAACCTATTTACAGGATTTAGGTGTGGATGTGGTTGTTGCAAACGAATTATTGGAGGAACGGTGCAGATTTTACAATCATTTATACCCCTCTGTAAATATGATTCAAGGCGACATAACAGACGAAAATGTTTTTGAAAACGTTATAGGCGCAGCAAAGGATGCTGGAGTTGAAATGGTGATAGCTACTCCTCCTTGCCAAGGTATGTCTTGTGCTGGGCGAAAAGACCCATTAGACCCCAGAAACTTTTTAATTTACTATGCTGTTGAGGCGATTAAACGCTTAAAGCCTCGATTTGTTATTATTGAGAATGTTCCCATGCAGCAACATACTCAAATTTTATATATGGATAATTACGTTTTTATTCCACAGTATGTTGAAAACGAACTTGGCGAATATTATAATTTTAACAAGACACGAGTTGTCAATGCTATGGATTATGGCGTTCCGCAATCACGTCAACGTTATATCTATTTGCTATCAAAGAAAAGTGAAAATGTAGCATGGGAATTTCCTGTGAAGAATGAAAAAATTATCACTTTGCAAGATGCCATCGGTCATTTGCCATCTCTTGACCCCGATTTGAGAGATAAATATGAACGTTGGAGATTTCCTGATTTTGAAAAGAAAAAGGCGGAGGGACTGAAAATTTCCAAGTGGCATATACCTCCTGTTCATAGTTGGAAGCAAGTCGAGTGGATGATGCATACTCCGTCCGGCACATCAGCATTCAAAAATGATATTTATTATCCGATGACAAAAGGCAGAAGAATAAAAGGGGCTCCAAGAACATATATGCGTATGGATTGGAATAAGCCCGCAACAACCATTATGCAAAATAGCGGTGTAATATCAGCATTTTCCACTGTGCATCCAGGAAGACTAATTTCTCAAGGCACAGATGAACATACTCGTATTTATTCGGACGCAAGAGCTTTGTCTATTTATGAGTTGCTCATATTATCATCTCTACCAACCGATTGGAACATCCCAGAATGGGCAGATGATGTTTTGATAAGAAAAGTTATAGGTGAAGGCATTCCGCCATTATTGATTCGCAGAGCTATTGAATCATTGATTGTAGGAGGTTCATATGATAGGTAAATTAACAATTGACAAGTCAAGCATGAACATTAGCTATTTCTTGTATACCTTGAAGATTATTTCCAATCATAATGGAAGAATATCTAGAAAAGATTTCGTATCTGAAATGGCGACATTTGTTGGTGTTCCTGCTGTCAAAAACGGAAAAGAAAACAGAACAGCATACAATAAAAGCAAAATGGTACGTTATTTTGGATTTGCCGATGTTGTTGTGTATGCCGATAATAGTAGCTATCTTGTGCTTACGCATAGAGGTGAATTATTGTTGGAATATATCTGCGATAATGGTGCCGATGTTCCAGCTGAAAATCGTTACTGCATAGCTCCCGAGCATCGTAAAGATTTTGTGGACTTGATTTTTGACAGTGTTATTTTTGACTCGTTTGGTAAAAATAACAGTGGAGCTGAACAATCCAACACCGACATTGAACCTCCTAAAGTTGTATTTAAGACCCTGCTCGAGTTGGGAAAAGCTACTGCCGATGAAATATGCCACGTTATGTATGGCTTGAATAGAGGCGTTTATAAGACGTTTCAAGAGGCTATCGATAATGTGAAAAGTAATCGACATCGTGACTATACCAAGTTAAATGAGGAATGGGAAATTACAAATATTGTTAATGATTGCAAAATTATTGACATCTTCACTGATGATAGTATCGGTCTGCTTGTAAGCGAAAAGGATGAAGAAGACGGTAAAACATATTATAGTTTGAGTGCATTATTGGGTGAAGCCCATAAGCAGCAAATAAGAAAAATTAATGCAGTCTATACGCCAGTTAGGCTATTCACGTATACAGATACAAACTATAACACGGTTAACCACTGGGTTGAAAATTCGGTTCTTGGTAGAGTGAGCGATGAATCACAAATTGTAAGGTTTGATTGGACTTCTTCTGACGGAAATGATTTTTGTATTATAGACGGTGAATCAACTTTTGCTCCTAAAGTATTTGAAAAAGCCGTTTTATATGCATATAACAACGAAAAGAAAAATATATACATTGTCATTCAGGGTATGAATGAGCACTCATTCTTTGCTGCAATGTCGAAATACACCGCTCTTTTCCCTAGGGTGGATGATGTGATAAGCGTAAGACATGGGTGGTCAAAAGACTCAATTGAAGACGAGAAATTTTACACTTACCTTAGAAACAACAGTGCGAACGCAAGAGCGGTACTGCAACCGAATAAAGTGCTTTTACCATCAAATTTACATATAGTGGGGACAATTATTATGGATGACAAAAAACAAGATTTAACATATGACTATCAATTTCAAAGATGCTTAATAGAAAGCCAAGAGGATTCTAATCCATTGGATTCTAGTGTAGATGAATCCACTCGGCTTTCGGGTGGTACAAATGTACTTTTGTATGGTGTGCCGGGTTCAGGTAAGAGCTGGACAATCGCACACGAATATTGCACTCCCTCAACAAAGGTAGAACGTGTAGTATTCCACCCCGACTATACAAACGCAGATTTTGTAGGACAAATTTTGCCAATCGTTGACCCCGAGGATAAGATGGTAACTTATGATTTTACCCCTGGTCCTTTTACCACGATTTTGCGTGAAGCGTATACGCACCCTACAAAAGAGTATGTGCTTGTTATTGAAGAAATCAATAGAGGTAATGCCCCTGCAATCTTTGGTGACATATTCCAACTTCTCGATAGAGCCTATGAATCATTTACCGAGGGTGGAATTACCTATAAAGCAGGAACTAGTGCATATGGCATAACTAATAAGAGCGTGGCAAAAATTGTATACGGTGACGAAACTGCTAAAGTACGCATACCGTCCAACCTTTCAATTTACGGCACAATGAACACCTCTGACCAAAACGTATTCACTTTGGACACGGCTTTCCAAAGAAGATGGCGTATGCGCCTCATAGAAAACAACTTTGATAATGTCCGTGCATCCTTGGCGAATGCTCAAATTCTTGATACTGGTGTTGTTTGGAGCAAGTTCTGCGATATTATTAACGCACAAATCATTGGAAACAAGGCAAAAGTTGCTTCCGCTGAAGATAAGAGATTGGGTGTTTACTTCATTCACGAAACAGACCTTGAGTTCGATGCCAATGCAGTTCCCTCTGAAGGATATACTGACCTTTATCGTGAATACATCGACCTTCTTAACGCGGAGAGGGATAAAACCATCACTAGCGATAAGGCACAACGCTTAAAGGAATTAAGAGCCGCTATTATCAAGGTTCGTGTGTTCCCTGAAAAGGTTATAAAGTACTTATGGGATGATGCATTTAAATTTAATCCTGAAGTGCTTTTCGATACAGAAAATTTGGATTGTTTGGAAAAGGTAATCAGAACATTCGTCTTCAACACAGGCAAGGATAGACTTAGAGTTTTCAAGCAGCACATAAGGGACTTGCTTAACGGAAACTAACGAAAAAATAGGAGGTAGTTGACTTGGATTTATCAGAAATTCTATCTAAAAATTTAAGAGAACGTTGCCACGTCAATACCAATAATGACGGTGATTCTTTCGTTGGTGTAAAAGCCGATTCTGGCGATGCGGTGATTTATTTTCCTATAGGATATCAATTACCTGATGACGATGACCAATTAAGGGCAGATATTAATAATCTTTTCGGTGTTTTATCTGCCTTTATGAAGGAAGACCGTGTTATCGAGTCGCCTAAATTTGAAGCCCCGCAAACGGTTGATTTTCCTATACACGCATACTTGACCATTGTTAGAGGTTTTTTAAGGTCAGGTCGATATTATGTAGAGAGCGACCCCGAATATATTACCGATACAAAAGGACGAGTTTCGTGGTCTCGTACCGTAAAGGAACAACCTGCTTTATTGCAAAGGAATGGCTCGTTAATATTCACTAATATGACGGTACGTTCCACAACCCCTAATACGAACAAGGAAATTACGCAAATACATAAGTTCTGTGTTTATGAGGCCTTCAAACAATTAGGTTGGTTGTATGTACCGTTTATGCCCGAACAACCTGGTACTCACCCTGGAATCAAGGAATCTATATCAATTCTTAATAAAAAGCTAGCCTCAACGAATAATGACAA
>SVHM01000004.1 GCA_015055815.1 Clostridiales bacterium | reverse complement strand
ATTCGAAAACTAAGCGGTTCGCTTCGCAAGTGGCAGACCGAGAGTAAGCGATTTCGCTATGCTAGTAACATGGGGTTATACCCCAAAATGAAAAACCACCAGCTAAGCTGGTGGATATTTATTTTTTCTAAATTCTTTGCTTGTATACATTAAATACCCATGAGTATGTGATGCAATAGGTTTTCTACCATTGTTATACAAATAATCATGTAATTCAAGATAGTAATTTACTTTCCCTAATTGTCTTGTGTTCAAATATTGTAATAAATCTCGTGGTTGTTTGCCATTATGGTAAATTTCCATATGAGTATGATTTGCTCTTTCTATTTCTCTTTTTACTCTTGTCTTGGCATTAACTAGATAATAAGATATTACAGCCTTTGTTGTATTGTAATCTTCGGCAATTACATCTAATGTTTGATTTAATACGTAATGCCTATAAAATAAATCATGCTCATGGTCATTTAATAGTTCGGAAACCTTTAACCACAAATTTTTTGCATCGTCAGTTGTTTTGCTTTCTAAATAACTTAAATATGAAATATCGTCGAGTAATTGATTGTCTTCAGTTTTGTACATGTATAAATGTTCTTCGCTAGAAGAAATTTCGTTAAAATCACTTAACGGTGTATTTATACTTCTTTTAATGGCTGGATTTGAAGATAAATAGTGTTTCAAAATTTTGTACATGTTAAGAGTTGCATATGCCCTAAAAGCTATTAATTGTTTAGGGTCAAACCTAAGTATACTTGCGATAAGGCAATCGGTAAGTCTGTCCTTGTATACTTGGATATCTACTTTTGTATCAATAAACTTTTGATGCTTGTACAATGCTTCATCTATTAGGTATTCATTTTGTAGATAAATTTGATTAAAAGCTTCATCATCACCATTTTGCGCTTTGTAAAATAAATCTTTTGTGTTAATACATTTAGCGTGATTTGGATTTGTTACTCCAGTTTCTTTTAAATGTTCCAAATACCTTACTGTTTTAATATTTTCTTCCATTTTCCCAACCCCTTGAAATCAATATAGTAATATTGTAGCATATTGTTGGCGGGTTTTCAATAGGTAAATGGAAATTTTATCTACTACAATGTGGGTGTTTGTTTTTTAATGCTACTTGTGAGATTTGAAAAAGTTTTTTCGAGTTGGGAGATAGTCTCGTCAAAAGTCTTATCTTGTGGTAGTTTGTTTGGAATAAGTGTTTGCTTTAGCCCTTCTTCTAGGTCTTTTTTAAGAAGTATAAAAGCGTCGTCATACATGTTTATGCTTTTAAATAAATTTTCATGTTCTTCTTTAATTCTATTTAAGCGGGTAATGATTGTTTCTAAAAATATTAAGCTTTCTTCTGTCTTTGCAAATAGGTAATTTATTTTGCATTTGTACAAAATTTTGTGTATGTCAACATAATTGTCTATTAACTTTAATTTTACTTTTCTTTTCATAATTTTCACCATAAATATATACATATTTTTGCCTTTTTTGAAGTTAAATATCATTAGGCGTTTGAAGTTGTATTGCATTTTTGGAATATTTATGAATAAAAATTTCAAAAGGTGTCGGAAATTGTTAAAAATTGTATATTATTTTTGATTGACAATACAAAATGTTAAGTGTTATACTTTATTAAATATATTTTATATATATAAGAATTCAATTTAACAAACATATCTTGTAAATTGCAAGGGGGTTAGTTATTGCAATCGAGATATTTAGAAGGAAGGGAGTTATGAGAAAAGGAATATATAATTGTTTCTTTAAAAGATTTTTTGACGTGATTATTTCGTTGTTGGCGATAATTATTCTTTCGCCGATTTTTTTGCTTGTGTATTTGCTTTCATTAATCTTTTTGGGAGGAAATCCAATTTTTAAACAATATAGACCGGGTAAAAATGGCAAGATATTTGCACTTTACAAATTTAGGTCAATGACAAATAAGAAAGATAAAGACGGAAATCTTCTACCAGATAAAGATAGAATTACTTGGTGGGGAAAGATAATTCGTAAATTAAGTCTTGATGAACTACCACAACTTTTTAATATATTGGGTGGCTCAATGTCAATCATAGGCCCAAGACCGAGACTTGTCAAAGACATGATATTTTATGATGATGAGATTTTAAAACAAGCCTATTGTGTAAAGCCAGGACTTACAGGACCTGCACAAGTTTATGATAGAAATAGCGAACTTAGTTGGGAAAGTGTTTTTGAAAGAGATATTGAATATGCAAAAAATGTAACATTTTGGAATGACACAAAATTATTCTTTGGAACATTTTTTGCAGTTTTAAAAGGTGGTTCTGCTAGTGGTGCTGGAAGTGATTCTAAAGTTGAAAAACGTGAATACTATTATGCTGACCATTTATTAAAATCTAATCAGATTACTAAAGAACAATATGATTTGGGATTAAATAAAGCAAAAGAAATAACAAAATTAAAAAGAAAAGGCAAAGTAGTATATCAAGAAGATTTGAAAAGGAGAGTGTAAAAAATGAAAGAAAATAGAATGCCGATTTGTTCGGTTGTTATGCCTGTATATAATGCAGAAAAATTTATTGAAAAAACGTTGAGATCTGTTATGAATCAGACCATTAAAGAAATAGAAATTATTTGTGTCAATGATTGTTCTAAGGATAATAGTGTTGAAATTATTAAACGCTTACAAAAAGAAGACAAAAGGATAGTTCTTTTAGAAAATGAAAAAAATTTAAAGGTTTCTCAAACTAGAAATAGAGGTGTTGAGTATGCAAGTTCAGATTGGGTTGCTTTATTAGACTCTGATGATGCCTGGGAGCCTACATACTTAGAAGAAGTTTTAAAAAGAAGAGAAGAAACCAATGGTTCTTTAATATGCACTTCTTGTAAATTTATGTCTAATGAGGGAAAACTTTTAGATTCAGAATTTATTATAAATTCTGAAATTACATACCCCAAATTGCTTAAACAAAATAAAATTCTTTGCTCATCAGTGTTTATCAAAAAAGAACTTCTAAAAAAATATCCTTTTTATGCAGACGCTGTGCATGAAGATTATGTTTGTTGGTTGAGTATCCTCAAAGAAATCAAAGTGGCTTATGGAGTACAAAAACCATTAATGATATATAGACTAACAACTGGATCTAAATCAAGAAATAAATTCAAAGCAATTAAAATGACATTTCATACATATAGAAAACATGGTTTGAATTTCTTCAAATGTTGTTACTATACGATATGTAATGCCATTAACGGATTAAAGAAATATAGTAAGATAAAAAATAGGGGTTAAATTTTGATTTTATATTGTTTGGTTCTTGCTATGCTACTTATGTGTAGCATTAAAGAGAATATTCTTTTGTATGAGAAAAAACAATTTCAAGTTAATAGTATAGTTAAAAGCAATACTTACAAAAAAATTATTACTTTATCTTTTTGCATTTTTATGTTAATGTTTGTGTTTAGGGGAAGTTCTGTGGGTACTGATACTAAAGCGTATTTGGAAATTTATTCACAATTTGATCTCTTGACCAGCAAATTTAAGCAAGAGCCAATTTTTTTATTAATAAATTTTATTTCAAAATTATTAGGCTGTCAATTTTTTGTTGTTTTAACATTAGTGTTTGTTGTTCAATATTTTGGCTTTTACTTGTTAATTAGAAAAGTGTCACCATATCCAATGTGTACATTATTTTTTATGTTTAGTTTAGGTATATGGGGAATTAGTGTTAATGGCATGAGACAATTTATGGCTGTAGGACTATTTGCATTGGCAATTTATTATTTGATAAAAGAAGAAAATAGATTGTATTTTTTAGCATGTATTTTAGCGACATTTTGTCATGCATCTGCATTGGTATTAATTCCGATTTATTTTATTAAATATATTAAATTGGACTTTGGAAAGATGTTAATTATAGGCGTTATAACAATTATAACTATATTTGCATTGCCATATATAATTAAGATGTTAAGCAAAATTTTAACTACAGATTATTATAATAGGTATATTGTGGAAGGGGCGTTTAAAAGTGAAATAGGCTTGTATAATTTGGCATATTTAGTGGGTATGGTTGCGGTATTTGTTTGGTTTTTTTACATAAAAACTTTAATACCTAATAATAGTAAAGATTTTGCTATTTATAATATTTTCTTGAATTTGTTTTTTATTAATGTGATTGTTAGGTTGATTGCGACATTTAGTGGATTTTTTCCATTAGTAAGCAGATTTACAATGTATTTCTTTTGGAGTATAGTTTTCTTAATCCCTTATTCAATAAAATATTTTCAAATGGCAAAATTGAGAAAAATATATTTGCCACTACTTCAAGTCGGAGGCATTGTATTCTTCTACTTTTCTGCAATAATTAGGAATTCCAATGATGTTTTTCCCTATAAATTTTATGTTGGACCTTTTTCTTTTAGTTGGTTTTTACTTATAGTGTTATTTGCATTAATTGTCTCTAATATATTGTTTGAGTATTTGTGGTTAGAAAAAAATAAATTTATGAGGAGTTATAAATGAAAAAGATAAGTGTTATTATTCCCGTTTACAAAGTTGAGAAATACTTGAGTAATTGTCTTAACAGTGTTATAAAACAAACTTATAAAAACTTAGAAATTATTGTAGTTGATGATGGAAGTCCGGATCAATGCCCCCAAATATGTGATGAATATGCAGAAAGGGATAGTAGAATTAAAGTTATTCATAAAAAAAATGGCGGGTTGAGTTCTGCAAGGAATGCTGGCATTGATGTTGCGACAGGCGATTATTTGATGTTTGTAGATTCCGATGATACTTTAAATGAACATATGTGCGAGATACTTATAAATCAACTGATTGAGAAAGATGCTGATATAGCGATGTCTTCTTTTAGAAATGTTTATGAAAATAAAGTTTTTAATAAAGATATCAATCTAAAAAAAATCAAATCGATTTTTATTACGCAAAAGGATGATGTATTTGATTTA
Organism: Clostridiales bacterium; assembly: GCA_015055815.1. Classification (GTDB taxonomy): domain Bacteria; phylum Bacillota; class Clostridia; order Christensenellales; family UBA1242; genus UBA11490. Next base: position 74,674 of record SVHM01000004.1, on the reverse strand, counting down.
TTGTTTAATAAGAGAATACCAATGATTATGCTTGCTTGGGGTAAATTATACAAAAAAGAACTGTTTGATAATATTCGCTATCCTGATGGTAAAATACATGAAGATGAATTTATTATTCATGAGTTATTGAATGATTGTAATAAGTTTGTTTTTGTAAACTTGCCTTTATACAATTATCTCATTAGAAATACAAGCATAACAGGAGAATGTTTTACAGAAAGACGTTTAGATTGTGTTGAAGCTAAGCAAAATAGAGTTGAATTTATTAAGAAAAATCGTAATTTGTTTTTGGATAAGGCTATTAATCAATATATAAATGTTTTGATTTTGTATTATTTTAAATCAAAATGGGCTAATTTGAATGAGGGTATTATTAGCAAACTAAAAAAAGAAATTGATGGATTTGTTGAAAAAAATAAAAATAATAAGGTGCTTAAATTATATAAATACTTCCCATGGTTGTTGGAAATCATTTTAAAGGTAAAGTATAAATAATTTATACCCTTGCGCTAGAGGATTTAATAAATGAACAAAAATAAAATATCAGTAATAGTTCCAATATATAATTGTGAAAAATATTTGGATAGATGTTTATCAAGTATTGTTGGACAAGAATACAAGAATTTAGAAATTATTTTAGTGAATGATGGAAGTACGGATAATAGTGGGAATATTTGTGATTTGTGGGCGAAAAAAGATAAACGTGTCAAAGTCATTCATAAAGAGAATGGTGGGGTGAGCTCAGCAAGAAATATCGGATTAGATAAGTCCAGCGGTGAGTATGTTGCATTTGTTGATGCTGACGATGAAATAGATACTAGTATGTATAAAGAACTTTTAGAGTCTGTGGAAGAAAACAAAGCTGATATTTCAGTGTGCAAAATTAAATATGAAATTTTGGGAGAAATAAAATATTGTAACGAAGTTAATCTGAAGAATTGCAAAGGAGAATATTTTAAAGATTTGCTTTTGTTGCAAGATGTTATAAAACAGGAAGATTTTGTTGTTTGTTATGGAGCAATTTGGTCAGCTTGTAGATTTTTATTTAATGCTAAAGCAATTAAAAATTATCGATTTGGGCAGTTGAAGATGGGGGAAGATCTAATTTTCTTACTTAACTGTATCAAAGATGGTACAAAAATTTCTTTTGTTGATAAGTACTTTTATACATATGTTCAGAGAGAAGGGTCTGCGTCTCATACTTACAATGCTGAAACAGTACGTAGAAAAATTAATTTTTGGGGAGAGTTTCAGAAATATTTAGTTGGGTTTAAAAATTTGCGTAATGTTGCAGCTTTTAAATTCTGGTTTTATTTTAATTTAGTGAGAGATGTTGCTATGTCCAAAGATTTAAACTTTAAGACTTTAAAAAAAGATTTAATAAATAATTTGAATACAAAGGAGAATTACAAAGCATTAACATCTTTTGATATGAATAAAAGTAAAAAATTGCTTTATAAATTATGCAGATACAAGCTTTTTGTCGTTATTAAATTAATTTATAGAGTATTCAAAAAAACACCATAAAAGACAAGGAGTTATTATGAAAAAAGTTATGTTAGTCTTTGGCACAAGACCAGAAGCAATCAAAATGTGCCCATTAGTTAAAGAGTTGAAAACTAGACAAAATATTGATACAAAAGTTTGTGTTACTGGACAACATAGAGAAATGTTACATCAAGTATTAAAAGTTTTTGATGTTGTCCCAGATTATGATTTAGATATAATGAAAGATAAACAAACTTTATTTGATGTTACTATTAATATTTTAGATAGGATTAGAAATGTTTTAGAGAAAGAAAAACCGGATGTTGTTTTAGTGCATGGAGATACATCAACTACTTTTGTAACTGCACTTGCTTGTTTTTATTTACATATTCCAGTTGGTCATGTTGAGGCTGGTCTTAGAACTTATAATGTAGATTCGCCTTTTCCAGAAGAATTTAATAGACAAGCGGTTGGTATTGTCTCTAAATTCAATTTTTGTCCAACAGAAATGTCTAAACAAAATCTATTAAGAGAGTGTAAAGATGAATCTACAATGTTTATAACAGGAAACACTGCAATTGATGCTCTTAAAACAACTGTTAGAGATGATTATGAAAATGAGCATCTTGATTGGGCGAGTGATAGTAGATTGATAATGTTGACAGCACATCGTAGAGAAAATTTAGGTATTCCAATGGAAAACATGTTTAGGGCTATAAAAAGAATAGTAGATGAACATCCTGATGTTAAGGTTATTTATCCAATTCATATGAATCCTGTTGTCAGGGAAATTGCAAATAAAATATTAGGTAATGATGAAAGAATTAGAATAATTGAGCCATTGGAAGTAATAGATTTCCATAATTTTTTAGCAAGAAGTTATATGATTTTAACCGATAGTGGCGGTATTCAAGAAGAGGCTCCTTCTTTGGGTAAGCCAGTGCTTGTGATGAGGGATACTACAGAAAGACCAGAGGGTATTAAGGCTGGAACTTTAAAACTTGTAGGCACAGATGAAAGTGTTATTTATGAAAATTTCAAGCTTTTATTAGAAAGTAAAGATGAATATGAAAAAATGAGTAAAGCACAAAATCCATATGGTGATGGAACTGCTTGTAAGCAAATTGCTGATATATTGGAAAAGATGTAGGTGTATAATGAAGAAAGTATTAATAGGAAGTCCTATAAGGCAAGATCATGTTGTTTTAAACGAATTTTTGGTTTCGTTAAGCGAATTAAATAAAGCTAATATTGAAGTTGATTATTTTTTCGTGGATGATAATGTAGATACGGATAGTTCTCAATTGCTAAAAAATTTCGCCAAAAAAAATAATGTTGTTTTAAAAAAAGGAAGCGACTTTAATCACAATGTAAAAGATAGTTACGTGGCTAACAAAAGCACTCATTTATGGAAAGATAGTTTAATTAGAAAAATTACTATGTTTAAAGACTCAATTATTGAGTATGCTAAGCACGAAAAATATGATTATTTATTTTTTGTTGATTCAGATATTGTATTACATGTTGAGACATTAAGACATTTAATTTCACGAAATGTTGATGTCGTTTCTAATATTTTTTGGACTCAGTTTAATGCTGGTTGTGAGTTAGAACCGCAGGTTTGGCAACAAAATGTTTATGATAGATTTAAAAAACCGTGGGATAGGGACTTAAACGAATATGAAAAGTATAAGTTAACCAATGGATTTATAGCAAAATTACGAATTCCAGGAATCTATGAAGTGGGTGGTCTAGGGGCTTGCACTTTGTTATCAAATCATGCGTTAAAGTCTGGCGTAAAATTTGAACTAATAGATAATGTTTCGTTTTGGGGAGAAGATAGACATTTTTGTATAAGGGCTCAAGCAATAGGATTAAAACTATATGTTGATACAGTTTATCCGGCTTATCATATTTATAGACCAGAATATTTGGATAGGGTTGATGAATTTAAAAAAGATGGATTTAAATTTGATATGTGTCAAACGAATAAAATTTATGATAATAGACTTAAATTTAAAAACCGATTATTCAATACAATAAAAAAGTTATTAAAGTACTATAGGCATAAAGTGATTATTCAAAAAATTAATAAGTGGAGTAAAAATAGAGTTATAGAAAATAAAAAAATAGTTTTATCGATGATAGTTCATAATGAGTGTGGTAGATATTTAGATCAATTACTTGAAAATGCTAAAAAATTTGTTGATGATATTTTAATTATCGATGATGCTTCTACTGATAATACATTTCAATTATGTGAAGAGATTTTGAAAGGTTTTCCACATACTATTATCAAAAACAAAAAATCTATGTTTAAACATGAGTATAGGCTAAGAATGAAACAATGGAAAGAAACTTTAAAATTGAATCCTGGTTGGATATTGTCTTTAGACGCAGATGAAATATTAGAAGATTCGTTTAAGGATATTGTAAAATACTTAATTAGTGTTGATGATATTGATGTTTATAATTTTAGGCTTTTTGATATGTGGAATGAAAAGCAATATCGTGAAGATGAGTATTGGGATGCTCATAATAGGCATATGACATTCATGTTAAGATATCAACCTAAATTCAAGTATAAATTTAAAAAGACAAACCAACATTGTGGAAGACTGCCATGCAATTTATTTAAATTAAAAAATGCCGATATTGATGTAAGAATAAAGCATTTCGGTTGGGCAAGAGAAAGTGATAGAAAAGCGAAATATGATAGATATAAACAATTAGATAAGGGAGCTAAATGTGGAAATGCTGGTCAATATGAATCAATATTAGATCAAAATCCCAATTTAATAAATTTTAATGAATAGAACTGCAAATATAAAAAGGAATATGTTTTTTAATGTTTTAAAATTTGTAACACAAATAGTGCTACAATTTGTTTTGCGTACAATTTTAATTTACATAATGGGTGTAGAATATTTAGGATTAAATGGATTATTTTCAAACATATTTGCTTTTTTAAATTTGGCGGAATTGGGTTTGGGTTCAGCAATAGTGTTTAGTATGTACAAGCCTATTGCTGAGAATGATGTTAAAAAAATAAAAATATTACAAGAAATTTACAGAAAGTTTTATTTAACTATTTCAATAGTTGTTTCTGTTTTAGGTATTGCCATTTCGCCTTTTTTACCATTTTTTATAAAAGATGGATTAACTATTTCAATAAATATTTATATTCTATATTTTATGTATCTAATTAATACTTTATTTGGATATTTTTCTGCACATAAAAGGTCATTACTTTTTGCATATGAAAGAAATGATGTAGAAAATAAAATTAGAACTGTATGTATTATTGGAATGACATTATTACAAATATTAGTGTTAGTTATATTTAAAGATTATTATTTGTTTTTTACTGTTAATATTTTGTTTACTTTTTTAGAGTCATTAATGATTTACCTGTCTGCGAAAAAATTATTTCCACAGATAAATGGTGTGGTTAATGAAAAATTAGATACAGACACAAAAAATGAAATTATTAAAAATGTGGTTGCATTGAGCATGCATAAGGTTGGTAGTGTAATTGTTTGTTCCACAGATAGTATTATAATTTCATCATTTTTAGGTGCTGCAATATTAGGTGCATATTCAAACTACTATATGATTATTTCAATGATCAATACTTTTTTTGCATTATTGATTTCGGCGGTTACTGCTAGCGTTGGAAATATGATTGCAACACAAACTGAAGAATATGTATTTCAAAGATATAAAATTTTTAATAAATTATTTAACTACTTGGCTTCATTTACAACTATTTGTTTAGTTGTATTATTTCAACCTTTTATAGAATTGTGGACTGGTGGTGGGATTTTTATGTTGGATACACTTAGTGTGTTGGCTCTTTGTTTTAGTTTTTATCTATCAAAGACTTTAACGGGAGTAAGTATAGTCAAAGAATCTGCGGGTATTTTTCATCAAGATAGATGGAGACCGATTTTAGAAGCGTGTATTAATTTAGGTGTTTCAATTTTATTAGTGAACGATTTGGGAGTGTTTGGTGTAGTAATAGGAACTATTTTTAGTACATTGTTAGCATCATTTATAGCAGGGCCATATATGGTTTATAAACACTATTATAAAAAATCTGTGGTTTCATATTATAAATGTTTTTTATTTGATTTCCTAATTATGATAGTTGCTTGTGTTATTACATACTTCGTTTGTTCGTTTATTCCTGATGGTGGAATATTATGGTTAATTGTTAAATTTGCTGTATGTATTTTATTGTCTGGTGGGTTACTTGTGCTTATGTATTTACCAACTAAAGAATTTAGAGAATTGTTAACAATGGGTAAAAATATGTTGAAAGGTATGTTGAAAAAGAAAGATAAAAGTACAAATCAATAACATTGACAAGCACAATTCTATTTGATATAATCTTGAGACAAACAATTTGGAGTTATTTTATGAAAAAAGAATTGATAAAAGTGCCTAAGCACTTAGGGCTTATAATTGACGGAAATGGTAGGTGGGCAAAAGCTAAAGGGCTTACTAGGTCAATGGGTCACAAGGCTGGGTTTAGTAATTTAGAAAGAATTGTAAAAGAATGTTTTTATAAATATGGTATTCAGAGCGTTTCTGTATATTGTTTTTCTACTGAAAATTGGAACAGACCCGAAAAAGAAGTTGATTATTTAAGAAAACTTTTTAAAAAGATGGTAGATGGAGATATGGAGAAAAAATATCCAGAAGTTAGGATTAACTTTATGGGTGATTTTGGCAAGTTTGGTGACGATATACAAAAGAAAGGTTCTGCTTTAATGGAAAGAACTAAGAAAAATACCAAGTTTACATTAAATCTTGGTATTAACTACAGTGGACAAGATGAACTTGTTAAGGCGGTAAATGATATTATTTCTGAAGGTATAAAAGAAGTTGATAGAGAAACTATTGCAAATCACTTATATACTGCAGGGCAAGCTCCTTTAGATTTGCTTATTAGAACTAGTGGTGAGTATAGACTTAGTAACTTTATGCTTTGGCAGGTGGCTTATGCTGAACTATATTTCCCAAGTTGTCATTGGCCTGCTTTTTCTAAGAAGCATTTGAAAGAAGCTTTGTATGAGTTCCAAGGTCGTGATAGGAGATTTGGTGCTATAAAAGAATAGTTGGTAGAGAAATTTTAAATTTATGAAAAGTGTAGGAAATGTAAGTTTAAAGGATAGATATTTAAACAATGAATTGTTTTATAACTTAATGATATTGACAATTCTTTTTTTCCTAAACTGTTTTTGGGGTGAAATGTCGTACGTGACATTCACTTTTTTATTGGTAATTGTTTTTTTAAGTGAATTGGATAATGGCTTTACTTATTTAGTGTATTCTATTCCTTTTTGTTTAGTTGGCGGAGATATTAGCGGATTTTTATTTATATTTTCTGTTGTGGTATTTATGATTAAAGGCTATGTCAAAATGATTGTAGTTGATAAAAAGCCAATTGATAAAAAATTTGCTATTTGTTTTGTGTTATTTATTATTTATCTTCTCCTTCCGTTTGGTGAGTATAACGACAACAAAATTATTAAGTTTGTTGTAATTGTTGGGCTTGTATTAGTTGCTTATCTTATGACTAAATATCCTAGAGAATTTAGAATTAAAATTAATGTAAACATTTTAGCGCTTTCATTACTTATTTCAATAATGTGTTTCTCTACATATTTTATTTCCGATTATTTACAAGAAACTATTGTGTTATTTTATTTAGATGATTTTATTAGATTTCAAGCACTGCTTGGAAATCCTAATATTCTTGCTATGATATGTGAAATATGTTTGTCGTTGGTTTTATATTTTATGTTGTCTAATAGCAATAAAATATCTTGGGTGGAGATTTTTAGTTTAGTAGTTTTTACAATAGTCGGGGTTTCAACTTTTTCTAAAACTTTTTTACTTTTACTTTGTGTTATGATATTGTGTTTATGCGTGTTCCTATTAAAGAAATATCCGATTTATGGATTGGCTGTTCTAGCAGTAATTAGTATAATTGCATTGTTATTTTCTCTATTTAAAAGTGATTTGGTAACGACTTATATAACTAGGTTTTTTGATGTTGGAGATGGGGTTGGTGAGACAAGTGAAGAAGTGCTCGATCAGTTAACAACTCATCGTTCGGGATTATGGATAACCTATCTTAAATATTTATTTCAGTATCCTATATCTTTGATATTTGGCATGGGGTTGGGGACTGGACAAATAGGTGGAGAAAGTACACATAACATATATATATCTAGTTTGTACCAAATGGGTATTGTTGGTGTGACAATTTTTGTTTTAACACTTGTATTTATGCTAAAAGAGTTTAAGAAAGAATATCCATTGGCTTTAACTAAGGCATTTATTATACCTTTAGTTGTTTGTGGTATGCTAGGCATGGTGGAAGATTTATTTATGTATATTTATCTATAAAAAACTCCAGAAAATATGTAAATTCTGGAGTTTTTATTTGTTGATATTATTTTATTAGTTGATATTATGTATTAAAAAAATTCCCAACTGGGAATTTTTTATTATGCCAAAAAGGTAATGTCTTTAGATAGTAGCATTGTTACTATGTCAATGATGTAGAAAATTGGGCATAGAATGAAGTTAAGGATAGCTCCTAAAACATGTCCTCTTTGTACTCTTGTAACAATACCACAAATGATGCTAGTTACTGGAATGATTGCTAAAATTACACAAACAATCCAGCTTAAACCAAAATATCTTTTTGTACTTGCCATAATATTCTCCTTATTAAAAAATGTTGTTAATTAATTATATATTTTTTGTCGAATGATGTCAAGTAAAGTAATACATAAAAATTTAACAATTTACTTGACAAATTAAAAGTAAAAAATACAATGCTGTATATGATAACATATGCTTGTACTTAATAAATTATGCAGGTTTATATTAATTGTTGTCAATTGAAAAAAAATGTGCTAAAATAATTAGCAATTAGGGAGAAAATGTATGAAAATTTTAAAGATTATTAGTGAAAAATTTGGTCAGAATAACTATATTGTGTCAGTAGGCGAAAGTTCAATACTGATTGATGGTAGTGCATATGTTTCTCAAGTGGAAGAAAACTTGAAGTTGTGTGACGGTGATAAAATCAACGCTATTTTTCTTACCCATTGTCACTTTGACCATATTCAAGAGCTTGATAATTTAATAAAAAAATATATGTGCCCAGTTTATATTCATAAAAGTGGTAAGTCTAGTTTATATAATGAGAATGAAAATATGTCTATTATGGATGTGCCAATGAAGATAAAAACTAAAAAGGGTATTAAAACATTTAAAGACGGAGATGAAATTCAAATTGGTGATATTTTAGTTAAATGTTATAACACTGCTGGGCATACTGCAGATAGTAGTTGTTTTTTAATTGATAATAATTTATTTACTGGCGATACAGTGTTTAAAGTTGGTGTTGGTAGATTTGATTTGTTTAGTGGAGATGAACAACAATTGAAAATTTCACTAAGGCGAATTAAAGATGAACTTAGCGAAGGCGTAGAGACAATTTATCCTGGACATGGAAGCAATTGTTCCAAGGAAGAGTTAGATTATAATATAGGGCATTATTTGGGGGAATAAATGGATTTAAGAAGTATAGTTTTTGATAGTATCAAAAATATAGAGATTTTAAAAGATGTAGATAATTTATTTGATTTACTTAAATTTAACGCAGATGTAAGTAATGGGGATATTGCGCTTCCTTGTTTCGCTCTTGCAAAAACACTAAGACAAAATCCAATGGTTATTGCAGATAATGTTGTAGCAAATTGCACTGGTGATGTTTTTGAGAAAGTAGAAAATGTTAATGGTTATGTGAATTTTTTCTTAAATAAAAAAGTTGTTTTTAATTTAGTTGTAGATAATATTGAAACGAAAGAAAAAGAAAAAAATGGCAAAACAGTTTTTGTAGATTTTAGCAGTCTTAATTTGGCTAAATATATGCATATCGGACATCTTTCAACAACTGTTATAGGTTCGGTAATTTCAAATATATATGAATTCCTTGGTTATACTGTAAAAAGGCTAAACTATGTCGGCGATTATGGTACTCCATTTGGTAAGATGATTACAGCCATTAAAAGATGGGGAAATGAAGACGATATTGAAAAGCTTGGTGTAGATTATGTTCAAGGTCTTTACGTTAAATTTAATGTAGAGTGTGAAAATGATGAAAGTTTAATAACTGATGCTAGAAATTGGTCTTTAAAAATTGAAAATAATGAAAGTGAAGCAAAGAGAATTTATGATAAGATAATTTCTGTTTCAATTACGGAAGCAAAAAGGCTTTGTGACATTCTTCAAATTTATTTTGATAGTTGGCGTGGCGAAGCATATTACAATGACAAAATGCAACCTGTAATTGATGAACTAAAAGAAAAAGGCTTGCTTAAAACTAGTGAAGGAGCACAAATTGTTGATTTAGAAGAACATAAACTCGGTGCTTGCATGATAGTTAAAAGTGATGGTGGAAGCCTTTATGCTACAAGAGATTTGGCTACCGCTATTGATAGATATGATACATACAAATTTGATTTGGGTATATATGTAACGTCAGTTCAACAAAATTTACATTTTGCTAGATGGTTTAAAGTTCTTGAACTTATGGGTAAAGATTATGCTAAAAATTTAAAACATGTATCATATGGAACATATAGCTTGCCAACAGGTAAAATCGGTAGTAGATTTGGAAAACAAGCATTGGTTAAAGATATGCTTGACTTGTCTATTAATAAAGCAAGAGAGATAATTACAACAAGGGGAACAAAAACCGAAGATGTTGAAAAATTATCTAAAGACATAGGTATTGGTGCTATTAAGTTTGGTGTTTTAAAAACAGAAAGGCTTAAAGACTGTGTGTTTGATTTGGAAGCTAGTTTAAATTTTGATGGGGAGACAAGCCCATATATTCAATATACTTATGCTAGATGTAATAGCATTGTGAACAAGTGTAAGGGAATGGATGTTTTTGGAAAAGAAGATGATATTGATAACATAGACACATTTGAAATAGTTAAACATCTAAATAGCTTTGAAAAAACTATTATAGATAGTGCGACCGACTATGAGCCATGTTATATTAGTAGATATTTACTTAACCTTTGTAGTTTATTTAATAAGTTCTATAACAACTATAGAATTATAGATGAAAATAGAGTAAATAATTATCGATTAAGACTTGTAGAAAAGGTGAAAGAAGTTTTAAAAACTGGGTTAAACCTTTTGGGTATTAATGCTCCTGAAATGATGTAGGATATTTAAAGATTAAAAATAAGTCAGATAACAATTGACAACTAATTTTAGTTGTGCTAAACTAAACGCAGTTATAAAGACTATGATGATATTATAGTAGATTAGAAAATTACTAAACAGAGAGTGTTTTGGGTGCGCTGAGAGTAAACACATAGTTCAAGTTCTAATTGAATTTCGCATATCGGAGTTGCTGGTAGGAAATGACCAGACGGAGTGGCTTGACGTTATATAAGTTGAATTAAGGAAAGTTTATCTTTCGAATTAGGGTGGTACCACGTTTAATATTAACGTCCCTATGGCATTGCCATAGGGCTTTTTTGATTGAAAAGGAGAATGTATGAACGAATTAGAAAATATTAAAGAGTTATTTGAAGAAAGAATAACAAGCGTAAATGACCTTAATGAGTTAAATGCTATTAGGGTGGATTTTTTGGGTAAAAATGGTCATTTGACAACTTGCATGAAGCTTATTAAAGACTTGTCAAATGAAGAGAAAAAGTCGTTTGGTGAGAATGTTAATAAACTAAAAACATTAGTATTAGAAAGAATAGAAGAAAAGAAAGAATATTTAGAAGAAAAGGAAATTCGTGCTGAAATTGATAAGATGCCAAATGTAGATTTGACGACGCCTAGTGGAGATAAAAGGGGTAGTTTACATCCTGTGACTATTGTTCAACAGAAGCTTATTGATATTTTTAGAAGCATGGGCTTTACTGTTGAAGATGGTAACGAAGTTGAGACTGAATACAACAACTTTGAAGCGGTAAATATTCCAAAGCATCACCCAGCAAGAGACATGCAAGACACATTCTATTTGAGTAATGGTCAAGTATTGAAAACACATACATCGGCTAGTCAGAATAGAATTATGAAAAAATATGGTGCTCCCCTTAAAGCAATTTTCCCTGGACGTTGTTTTAGAAATGAAGAACTTGATGCAAGTCATGAAAATACATTCTTCCAAATGGAAGGTATGATGATAGATAAAGATGTATCTATTAGTAATCTTATTTATTTTATGAAAACTATGCTTTCAGAAGTTTTTGGAAAAGAAGTAAATGTAAGACTTAGACCAGGCTTTTTCCCATTCGTTGAGCCGGGATTTGAACTTGACTCTTCTTGTCCTTATTGTGGTGGCAAGGGTTGTAGGGTATGTAAAAATAGTGGATGGATTGAACTTTGCCCATGTGGTATGATACATCCAAATGTTCTTGAAATGGGTGGAATTGACCCTAATGAGTATCAGGGATTTGCGTTTGGACTTGGGCTTAGTAGACTTGTAATGATGACGTATGGATTTGATGATATAAGACATTTAAACGGTAAAGACTTAAATGTGCTTAGTCAAACAAAGGTTAAATAAGGGGGTATATTATGTATATTTCATTAAATTGGATAAAAGATTTTGTTGACTTAGATGGTTTAAAAGTTGAAGATATTGTAAATAAATTTACTCTTTCATGTGCAGAAGTTGAAGATGTTGTTTACAAAGGTAAAGATATTTCAAAAGTAATAACGGCAAGGATTGAAAGTGTTGAAAATCATCCAAATAGCAAAAAATTACATTTACTAAAAGTTAATACTGGTAAAGAAGTCTTGGATATCGTGTGTGGTGCTCCAAATGTTAGGGTTGGACTTATCACTGCTCTTGCTACAATTGGTGGTAAGGTAGGAGAAGTTGAAATTAATAAAGCGGTTGTTGGCGGATATGAAAGCTATGGTATGTGTTGTAGTGCAAAAGAATTAGGCATATCTGACGATAATAGCGGAATAATAGAATTTGCTGAAGATACACCAATTGGTGTAGATATCAAAGAAATTTTACCCATTGAAGATACGATAATTGAAGTGGATAATAAATCTCTAACCAATAGACCAGATATGTGGGGACATTATGGTATCGCTAGAGAGATATCTGCAATTACTGGTAGAAAGTTAAAAGAATATGTTGTAGATAACGGGAATTATGCTAGTTTACCAGCAATTAATGTTGAAGTTGAAAGTGATACATGTAATAGATATTCTGCAGTAAGAATTGAAAATGTTTCAAAAAATGTAAGCCCAATGGAAATGCAAGTAAGATTATATTATTGTGGTATGAGAGCTATTTCACTTCTTGCTGACTTGACTAACTATATTATGCTTGAACTTGGTCAACCAATGCATAGTTTTAATGGAGATAAAGTACAAGCTATTAAAGTAAGAAATGTAAAAGAAGACACCCAGTTTACTACTCTAGATGAAACTGAAAGAGTTCTTCCAAAAGATACAATGGTAATAGACCTTAATAGTGAAATAGGTGCTATTGCTGGTGTTATGGGTGGACTATCTAGTGAGATTGAAGATAATACTAATAGTACCGTTTTGGAAAGTGCGAACTTTGATGCTGTTAAGATTAGAAAGACGGCAACTGCTTTGGGTCTTAGAAGTGAGTCTAGCGCTAGATACGAAAAAAGTCTTGACCCAGAAATGACAATGACTGCACTACTTAGATATATTTATTTACTTAAAAATATTGATGAAAATATAAAAGTTACAAGTAGTATTACTGACATATATGTAAACAAATATAAACATATAACTATTGAAATTACTAAAGGTTTTATTGATAGATATACCGGAATAGAAATTGGAATAGATAGAATGGTTTCTATACTTGAATCTCTTGGCTTTGGTGTTTCTCAAAATGGTGAAACTTTGACTATTGATGTTCCTACTTGGAGAGCGACAAAAGATATTTCTGTAAAGGCAGACATAGTCGAAGAAATTACTAGAGTTTATGGTTATGATAATATGGTTAGCCTTCCATCTAAACAACCTGTAACTCCTACAAAATTAAGTGTTGATGTTGAAAGAGATTATTCTCTTAAATTTACTCTTGCCGATAGATTTAATTTCCATGAAATTCACAGCTATCTTTGGGAGAATGCTGAAGAAAATAAAGAACTTGGAATTGAGACTGTTTCGCATATTAGACTTATTAATTCTTTACAAAAAGACAATGATGATTTGAGAAGTACAATGCTTCCTACAATGATTAGAGCAATTGCACAAAATAAGAATTTTGAAGATGGTTGTGGTGTGTTTGAAATTGGTCATATTGTTACAGGAATGAAAGACAATTTGGCTGTTGAAGAAAAGGCTCTTGGTATGGCAAAAATTTTTGCTAGAACAGACACTCAAAAACAACTTCTTGATATGAAAGATTGTATACATTATTTATTTGAATATGTATTAAAAATACCAGTGGCTTTCAAACATAATTGTCCAGAAAAACCATATCTTATTGACAAAAACCACTATATTGTTGTCAGTGGTACAGAGATTGTTGGAGAAATTGGTATACTTTCACCAAAAGTTCAAAGAAAAATAGATAGTAATAAAAATATTATTTTAGTTGAGCTTTATCTAAATGAGATTAATAAAATTTCGTCACAAGAATATAAGGTTGAGAGGGTGTCAAGATATCCTGTTACAACACTTGATTTTAACTTCTTGCTTGATGAAGATGATTTGTATAGTAAGATAGAAAGTGTTGGTGGTTTAGTAAGAACAGATTTATCTTATAAATTTAATCTTGTAGATATATATGAAAACAAAGAAAATAAGACAAAGAGTTATACGATTAGATATCAAGTAACAAGCTTTGACCACACTTTATCAAGTGCTGAAATTGAAGAATTTCATAAGGCTGTAATTGATACATTTGAAAAACATGATATTCACCTAAAAGCAGAATAAAAGAAAAGTTGACATGAAATAATTGTCAACTTTTTTGGTTTTAATATTATAAAATAATATTCTAATAAATAATTATTAAAAACATTTTACAAAAATTAATTTTATTTGATATACTTACAATAATAAAATACAAAGGAGATTGAAAAATGACTACACTTGGTTGGGTTGGTATAATAGCAGGGGTTTTGGTGCTAGCTATAATTTTATGGTACATATCTACTGCTAATACACTTATTAGAAAGAAAAATAATATTGAAGAAGCTTTTTCTACAATGGACGTTCAAATGAAGGAGAGATATGACTTAGTTCCAAATCTTGTTGAGACAGTTAAGGGATATATGAAACATGAAAAAGATACTTTGACTGGCGTTATTGATTGCAGAAATAAAGCATTGTCTGCTACAACTATGGAAGAAAAAGCAAAAGCTGAAGGAGAACTTTCGAGTATTGTAAGTAGACTTCTTGCTCTTACTGAAAATTATCCAGACCTTAAAGCTAATACAAACTTTTTAGATTTGCAAAATCAACTTACTAATATTGAAGCTAAAATTGCAAATAGCAGAAAATATTATAATGCTTGTGTAAAAGACTTTAACAATTTAGTTATGTTATTCCCAAGCAGTATTGTTGCAAGAAGAAAAGGTTATAAGAAAGAAGTGTTTTTTGAAATTTCAGAAGCTGAAAGAAAAAACGTCAAGGTTCAATTTTAATATGACAAAAATAAAAACAAATATATTTAAGATAATATTAATAGTTTTGGGGCTAGTTCTTACTAGCTCATTTTTCTATTCATCTAGCTTGGTTGTTGGTGCGGATGAAGTTGATGATGAATTTATTTTTGAGACTGAATTTAAAGATGATGTGAATTATAGTAGAATGGATATCCAAATTGATGTAAAAGAAGATAGTTCAATGACAATTACTTATGACTTTGACGTATGTGCCAATGTGCCTTATATTTCTGAATTCTTCTTTTACTATCCATATAAAGGTGTTATGTACAAAGATAGCAATAATGATGGCGTAAAAGAAACGGTTGATTATATTGCAAAAGTGACAAACTATTATTTGGAAAAAGGTCAAGAAGGAAATGAAAGTTTAGAATTTTATGTTGATGAAATTTCTGACCATGTAACTTTTGGCGTGTATAACTCTAACTACTATGAAATGGGTGAAGTTAGAAGTTATAAAGTTTCATTTGATTATGATATGACATTTGAATATGAAAATGGTTTTGATGAAATTTATTTAAATTTGTTGAGTGAAACTTCTATTGACATTGACAATGTATCGTTTAAAATTAATTTACCAAAGAGTTTTGACGAAAAAGAGTTTGTGCCATATTTTTATTGTGGGGAAATCGGTTCTACTACAACATACGCAGATTTTGATATTCAAGGTAAAACAATATATTCAAAATCGCCAATAAGTTTAGGTGCGGGTAATGCTCTTACATATAGACATCTTTTAGCAGATGATTATTTTGTAGAAGTAGAAAATGATAAGATTTTTCTAAAGATTATGATTGGTTGTGTTGTGGCATTGGGTATTATAGCAGTTATTTTTAAATTTGTTTGTAAAAAAGAACATATTATTGTTCCTGTTGAAATTGAGATGCCAGAGATGTTGCCACACCAAGCAGAACTATATTACTCTGATGTTGTTAGTAAAAAGTCTTTTGGTGCAACAATCATATATCTTGCGAACAAAGGGTATTTAAAAATAGAAACTGAAGGAAAAGAATTTACTCCAGTTAAAATAGTAAAATTAAAAGATTTGCCAAATAATTTTCATGAAAAAACTAAAGTTTTGTTTAATAAATTGTTTCATGGTAGAAGTGAAATTGCTTTTGATGAACTAGATATGGGTGATTATGAAGATTTGCGTTCGTTCAAAATGTCTTGTCAAAGGGCTTATGCAAAATCGTCATATACGAAAAAATCTACAAGCAATGTAGTATTTTCGGGTATTATTGATTGTATGTTGTTAATAGCTCCAGTACTTTTATTCTTATTTCAAAGTGTATATCTATTGGGGTTCGTATCGGAAATGGTATCACCGCTTGTATTACTAACTGTTGGGCTTTGTGTGATTACAAGGACAAAACAAACAATGCATACTAAGGCTTTGAAGATAGTGTTTTACATTATAATTGCAGTCTTGTTTGGGTTTGTTTCGCTTACATGTTTGCTTGAATTTAAATTGTTTGAAGGTCATATTGTTTATTTGATTTGTACTGCTGTTGCGACAATTATTAGTTCTATTCCGGTATACAAAAAAATGAATTATGATGCTATTAAAAATGTTCAAGTAGTAAGGGGTGTGGCGAGATACATTCAAATGGTAGAAAAAGATAAACTAAAAATGTTAGTTATGGAAAACCCAAAAGTTTATTATGATATTTTGCCATACGCATATGTTTTGGGTATTAGTGATGTATGGATAAGAAAATTTGAAGGTTTCGTAATTGAACCACCAGAATGGTGGACAGCTCCTACATTTGATGTAATTTGTCTAGCGTATATTTGTCGTGGGCTAGACACAAAACTAACTACCTTTGTTAATGAAAGTCGTGCTACGAAAATGTCGAATAGTTCGGGTGGCTCGGGCGGATTTTCTGGCGGTGGATTTTCTGGTGGCGGTGGTGGTGGCGCATCGTTCGGTGGAAGATAATTTTTATAAATATTAAAAACAAAAAAGCATATTAAAATATTAATTAAAAATATCTTAATATGCTTTTTCTTATGGCATTTTCTTAAGTGTGTTGAAATAAAGTTTCTTAAATTTCTTTACATTTATTTCTGTTGCAACTTTTGTATTTGGCTCATGATTTGTATCAAAATCAATTACACCAGTTTGTTGTTTTTGTAAAAATCTTATATGAACATACATAAGTTCTTTTTTAAAAATTTCAGGATGTGCTACATACATAACTGCACAAGGGTCGTGTGTTGCAATTCCAACTTTAACGTGTCTATCCTTATATGAACGGAAAATATATTCAAGCATTTCACCAGTTTTGTTTGTAAGCCTTGTCTCTTCTACTTCTTCTGGAGTAAGATAAGCAGTATGTCCATGGTTGCTAGGGCAAACAATTATTTTTTCGCCACTTTTCATAACATATCTAGCAGCTTCAGGGTCTTGCATTACATTAAATCCCAAGTATGGATTTTTCTTGCTATCATGAAGTAGTCCGCCACTTATTAAAATATATTCAATTTTTTCCATTGCGTCAGGGTGTTCAAGTAGAAGTCTTGCTACATTTGTAAGTGGACCTAATGCGATTATAACAGTTTGAGTTTTTGACTTCATGATAACTTCATACATTTTCTCAACTGCACCCATTTTAATTGGTTTTAAATTGTGTTTTGGGAATTTGAAATTGCCAAGGCCTTTCTTACCATGTGCTTGAATACTATCGTCTTTTTCTCTTTCTAATGGTTTGTTTTCACCAACTGCGACTGGGATATTTGGCTTCCCAATTGCATGAAGGAAATTAAGTGTATTTTTTGTCACTTCGTTTACACTTAAGTTTCCGCAAATTGTTGTAATTAATTTTACGTTTAGTTTGTTTGAATATACAGCCATTGCAATTGCAACTGCGTCATCAATACCTGTATCTACATCTAATATTACTGTTTTTTTCATTTTCATTCCTTTGCTTTTTTATATATTATACTTTTAAATTTCTCAAACTCAAAGTAAATTAATTTAATTTATTTTAATATATGCACAAATGTACATTTGTTTTTACTATAATTTTAATTGATACCCAAATATTCTTGACAAAATATCAATTATTTAGAATAATATTTTATATATAAATTAAAGTAGGTAAGTATGGCTAAATTAACAAAGAAAGAAAAACAAACACTAAATAACACTGCGAAAAAATATTGGAAAATTGTAGTTGCTGTTGTATTAATCGCTATTATTGCAGTAGTTGTTGCTTATTATCTTGGTTGGTTAAATCAACTTCTTCAAAAAGATCAAAAAGAAATTTATGAAGCGGGAGAAATGACCACTCATGTTGAAACCCTTGAAGATTTAAAGATTAACTTTTTAGATGTGGGTCAAGGCGATTGTATCATAATTCAATTCCCAGATAATAAAAATATGATTATTGATAGTGGTGACGATAGCTATACAGATGAAAGAAGTGGGACTATAACTCCTAGGGATACAATAAAGGCTTTTACTGACGAAAATAAAATAGATACATTTGATTATGTTTTGCTTACACATTCAGATAGTGACCATTCGGCAAATATGTCTTGGGTAATTAACAATTACAAAGTTAAATATATTTTTAGACCAGCAACATTTTGTAATGATGTTTTGGTAAAAGATATTCCAATGGAGTTTAATAATCTAGTTCTAGGTAGTGCAATTGCAACTAATGATAACTATGCCAATTTTATGATTAGCGCATATAATAGCAAGGCTCCAACAGAAATATTTAATAAAGATAGTGACTTTAAAAATTATATAGTTTCTCCAGAAAAATCTACCGCATATTCTTTTGATTTTTTAACTCCTGTTGCTGATAGAGATAAGATTTCGTATTCAGATGTTAATAACAACTCTCCACTTCTTATGCTTGAATATGCAAATAGAAAAGTATTGTTTACTGGGGATGCAGAAAAAGCAGTTATTAAAGAATATTTGGATGTATATGGAGATGATAATAATATAGATGTATTAAAAGTAGGTCATCATGGAAGTAAAACTTCGACTACTGAAGAATTTTTAAAAGCACTTGATCCGGAAGTGGCAATTATTCAATGTGGTGAAGATAATACACATGGTCATCCAGATATCGAAACATTAAACTATCTATATGGATATGAAGATGGTGGTATAAATGTATTCAGGAATGATACAAATGGACATATTACTTTATCTATTGCTAGTGATGGTGCTATGAGTTTTGAAATGGATAATGAAGATGTAAGCAAGAATAATATTGATGGCGAAGGAAAAGTTGTTGCGGGTGGTGGAGTAGAAGAAGCTTCACAAGTGGCAATATATGATTATGTTGCTATGTCATATTACAGAAAAGAAATGGTTGCATAGGAGAATTATGTATATAATAGGTGTGGACATTGGCGGGACTAATGTTAAAGTTGGTTTAATAAATGATAAAATAGTAGACAAGATAGTTTCTCCTACTAATACTTTTGATTTAGTTAAACAGGTAACAAGTTTAATAGAGAATATTATTACTAAAAACAATATTGATAAAGCTCAAGTTAAAGGAGTTGGCATAGGTTGTCCTGGAATTGTTGAAAATGGAGTTGTGGTTGAGAGTGTTAATTTGCAACTAAAAAATGTACCACTTAAAGATATTATTGAAAAAGAATTGGGAATGCCTGTTGTTGTTAGAAATGATGGAGACATGGCGGTGCTTGGCGAATATTTTTGTTCGGAAGATAAGGTTGATAGTATGATACTTCTTACAATTGGTACGGGAGTTGGTGGCGGAATTATTATTAATAACAAACTATATGAAAGTGGTCGTGGATATTCAGAACTAGGACACACAACATTAATTCATAATGGCAAAGATTGTAATTGTGGAAGAAAAGGCTGTTTAGAACAGTATGTTTCTTATAAAGCACTTCTTAATATGGCTAGAGATAAGTATGCAGATACAATTGATTATAATGATTTGTCTGCTGAAATGATTTATGAAAGGTATAAAAGGGGAGAAAGTGTTGCTAAAAAAATAATTGATGAATATACCGATTATTTGGCAGATGGCGTACTAAACTTTTGTAATATCTTTAGACCAAAGAAAATTGTAATTGGTGGCGGGATATCGTATGTGCCAGAAATTATAAAAATAGTTAAAGACAAGTGTTATACTTTAAAATATGGATATAAAAATAGCGATAAGGTCGATATAGTTCCAGCGGTACTTAAAAATGAAGCGGGGATTATGGGTGCTAAAGCTATATTTAGTGGTGTTTAGAAAGCGGATAATGCATCCGTTTTTTTATTTTTGAAGTGTCGTTATAATTTAATAACGACTTTTTTATATTTTACTACTAGTTATGAAATAATATAGTTTGACTTTTCAAAGTATGGTTTTTGTGGGTGGATGTAACTATTAAATGGTCGGTATTGTCTTTAATCATTATTGTTTCTGACAGAAAGTATGTTAAAAGAAAGTTTTGTCTTATGTGTTGAGTTATGTGTGTCAAGAAATTTATCGTAATTTTGATTAAATTGTCAAAATTTTTATTTTTTTAAAATTTTTCAAAAGATGTATTTTTCTTTTGACAACCACAATATATAGTGTTAGACTAAAATTAACAACCACAAGATATGCTATTTCGCTTTTGGCGGTTGTACTAAATATAGAAAGTTTCTTTAAAGGAGATAATTATGATTACTAAAGTAAGAAAAAGAGATGGAAAATTAGTTGACTATGATATTGGAAGGATTGAAAATGCAATTGCCAAAGCAATGATTGCTCTAGGGGATGGTGAAATCAAAGACTGTAAGAAGATGGCAAAGATTGCTGAAATTAACTTAATTGAAAAGTTTGAAGATAAAATTCCTACAGTTGAAGATATTCAAGATATGGTTGAGAATGTTCTTATGACTAACGGTTATGAGAATGTTGCAAAAGCATATATTATATATAGAAAAGATCATGAGAAAGTAAGAAACATTCAATCTACTATGATGGACTATAAGTCTACAGTTGACAAATACCTTAATCTTGCCGACTGGAGAGTTAAAGAAAATTCAACTGTTACATATTCTGTTGGTGGCTTAATTCTTAGCAACTCGGGTGCTATTACAGCAAACTATTGGTTAAGTGAAGTTTATGATAAAGAAATAGAAAATGCTCATAAGAATGCCGATATTCATATTCATGACTTATCTATGCTTACTGGTTATTGTGCTGGTTGGTCGCTTAAACAATTAATTCTTGAAGGGCTTGGCGGTGTTCCGGGAAAGATTACTTCTACTCCGGCTAGTCACTTATCTACACTTTGTAATCAAATGGTTAATTTCCTTGGAATTATGCAAAATGAATGGGCGGGTGCTCAAGCATTCTCAAGCTTTGATACTTATCTTGCTCCATTTGTTAAGGCTGATAATTTAACATATAAAGAAGTAAAACAATGTATTCAAAGTTTTGTGTATGGTGTAAATACTCCATCAAGATGGGGAACTCAAGCACCATTTAGTAATATTACTCTTGACTGGGTAGTACCAAATGACTTGGCAGAATTAAATGCTATTGTTGGTGGTAAAGAGCAGAACTTTAAATACAAAGATTGTAAGAAAGAAATGGATATGATTAACAAAGCTTTCATTGAAATAATGATTGAAGGTGATGCTAATGGTAGGGGCTTCCAATATCCAATTCCTACTTATTCAATTACTAGTAATTTTGATTGGTCTGAGACTGAGAATAATAAACTTTTATTTGAAATGACAACTAAATATGGTACTCCATACTTCTCTAATTATATCAATTCTGATATGGAACCTAGTGATGTAAGAAGTATGTGTTGTAGACTTAGACTTGACCTAAGAGAACTAAGAAAGAAATCGGGTGGTTTCTTTGGTTCGGGAGAAAGTACTGGTAGTGTCGGTGTTGTTACAATTAATATGCCAAGAATAGCATATCAATCTAAGACAGAAGATGAGTTCTTTGATAAACTTGATAAAATGATGGACATTTCGGCTAGGTCATTAAAAACAAAGAGAGAAGTAATTACAAAACTTCTTGAAGTTGGCTTGTATCCTTATACAAAGAGATATCTAGGTAACTTTGACAACCACTTCTCAACAATTGGACTTGTTGGTATGAACGAAGCTTGTTTAAATGCTATTTGGATTGCTGAAGATTTAACACATAAAAAAGCACAAGAATTTACTCAAAAAGTTCTTAATCATATGAGAGAAAGGCTTAGTGATTATCAAGAAAAATATGGAGATTTGTATAACTTAGAAGCAACTCCTGCTGAAAGTACTTCATTTAGACTTGCTAAGCACGATAGAGAAAGATATCCAGATATCATCACTGCTACTCAAAACGATAATGCACCATATTATACAAATAGTTCACATTTGCCTGTTGGTTATACAGATGATATTTTTGAAGCACTTGATATTCAAGATGATTTACAAACACTTTATACATCTGGTACAGTATTCCACGCATTCTTGGGTGAAAAACTTGAAAACTGGCAAGCAACAATGAATTTGGTTAGAAAAATAGCTGAAAATTATAAACTTCCATATTACACAATGTCTCCTACATATTCGGTATGTAAAACTCACGGATATATAGCGGGTGAACATTATGAATGTCCAGAATGTGGAGCAACAACAGAAGTTTATAGTAGAATTACTGGTTATTATAGACCAGTTCAAAACTGGAATGACGGTAAGTCTCAAGAATTTAAAGAAAGAAAAACATATGAAATTGCTACAAGTAAATTAAAAAGAACACACGAAGAATGTGAGTGTGAATGTTCAAAGCCTAGTCAAAATGTAGAAAATATAATGCTTTTCTATACAAAGACTTGTCCTAATTGTAAAATGGTTAAAATGCTTCTAGAGAAAGCAAACATTGAATATGTGGCAGTTGATGCAGAAGAAGAAAAAGATTTAACAAATAAATTAAATGTTAAAAAAGCACCAACACTTTTAGTACCAACTAAAAATGGTGTAGAAGTATTTGATAATGCGAGTGATATTAAAAGATACATTGAAGGATTAAAGAAATAATGTACGATATAATTGTAATTGGTGGTGGAGTGTCGGGGATGACTTCGGCACTTTACGCTTTAAGAAATGGTAAAAAAGTTTTACTTATTGAAGGCAGTAGTATAGGTGGGCAAATTGCCCAGTCACCTAAAGTTGAAAATTATCCAACTTACAAAGAAATCTCGGGACCAAAACTAAGTGAAGATTTGTTTGAACAAATTACATCTCTTGGTGTGGAATTTGAGTTTGATAATATTTTAGCGATTGAAAAAGATGATAACTTCAAAGTTCAAGGTGAATTTAATAACTATGAAAGCAAAGCGGTAATTATTGCAAATGGTGTTAAACATAGGAAATTAAGGCTACCAAATGAAGAAGATTTAATTGGTAAAGGTGTGTACTATTGTGCACTTTGTGATGGTCCATTTTATACTGGCAAAGAAGTAACATTAATAGGTGACGGTAATACAGCTCTTCAATATGCACTGCTACTTAGTGATATTTGTAAAAAAGTAAATTTAGTTATTATGTTTGATAAATTTTTCGGAGATGATAACTTAGTTAAAGCGGTGGAGAAAAGGGAAAACATAGTAATTATAAAAAACTCAAAAACGATTGAGCTTATAGGAAAAGATGAACTTCAAGGTGTTAAGTTTGAGAAAAATAATGGAGAGACATTTGTTATAGAAAACACACCACTATTTGTAGCAATAGGGCAAATACCCGATAATGCAAAATTTGCAAACCTTGCTGACCTTACAAAAGATGGATATTTCGATAGCGATGAAACGACTACTACTAGAACTCCAGGATTATTTGTTGCAGGGGATACAAGAAGAAAAGGTGTTAGACAAGTAACAACAGCTATAAGTGATGGTGCTGTTGCTGGAACATCTGCTTGTAATTATATTAATACTTTGTAAAAAGGCATAATATTTAACGTAAAAAATTGGCATAACTTAATATGCCAATTTTTTTATACAAATGGTTTTTCAATTGTAAAAATAAAGTTATGCTTTATTTTTTCATTTTTAAATTCTTCGTTTAATACTTTTAATATTTCTTTTTTTGTGTGAGAAATATTAAATTCTTCTAAAATATCAAATATTACATCAATTGTATTTTCTTTATATACAACTCTTACACTATGGATGTTAAGCTTTTTGTCCATTTTTCTAAGTGATTTTTTAACTTTATCTGAAATAACTTTTGTTTGTGGGTTGTTTTCGTCAATGGGATCGACTTGAATTGTTACGTTTAAATTAAATTTATCTTCTAAGTGACGTTCAATTTTATCTACTAAAATATGTGTGTCAAGAAGTGTTGCACTTGTTGGGACTTCGATATGAAATGAAGCAAATGAACAACCAGCACCATATGAATGAATAAGTAAATCGTGAACTGCGTTAACACCGTCAAATTCCAAAATCTCTTTTTTGATTTTGTTTACAAATCTTTTTTGTGGCTTTTCGCTAATTAATGGGCTTATGTTATTTTTTATCATTTTAATAGATGTGAAAATTATAAAAATAGATAGTGCAAGTCCGATATATCCGTCAATGTTGATTGTAAATATGTCCATTATAATTACTGAAGATAGTACGCCAATAGTTGTAAGTAAATCGGCTTTGCAGTCGTCATAAGATGCTTCTAAAGTATCACTATCAATTGCTTTTGAAAAGTCTTTAAACATAAGTAGTT
The DNA here is from genome assembly GCA_015055815.1 of Clostridiales bacterium. Classification (GTDB taxonomy): domain Bacteria; phylum Bacillota; class Clostridia; order Christensenellales; family UBA1242; genus UBA11490. Next base: position 49,741 of record SVHM01000004.1, on the reverse strand, counting down.
GGAAAATTTTTATAAGTATAGTAACTGACAAGATTATATAAGTTGCTATGTTAATTGTGATTTCTTGTGGCTCAAAAATTTTTTCAATACAAGATTTGGCGAAAAGTAAACCAGCGCCAAATGTAATAAGTGAAATAATTAGTGCCATGACATATTCAAATCGTGCGTGACCAAACGGGTGGTCTTTGTCTGCGGGTTTGCTTGAAAGCTTAAAACCTATTATTGTAAGTAGTGAACTTCCTGCGTCGGTAAGACTATTTACGGCATCAACGATAATTGTAATACTAGCAGTTAAAAGTCCGATAATTAATTTTCCGATAAAAACTATAATATTGCTAAGTGTTCCTATAATACCAGCAACAAAACCGTATCTATTTCTAACTTTTGGGTCGTCGGTATCACGATAGTTTTTAATTAGTATTTTTCTTAAAAATTTCATAGTTTAGTATCCCCTAAGGTTGGTATTTTTGATGTATTTGCATAAAATTTCTTGAAATTCAATCGCTTGTTCTTTAGGAATTGGTGATAAATTTTTTGATAAACAATTTTCGCTATCTACAAATTTTTGAAGAAAATATCTTTTTGCAGATTTGATAAGTTTGCCTATTTTAATTATATCCGATTTTTCATGAAATTCATTAATAAGGGTTGTTCTAAATTCGTAGTCTATGCCACACTTCATGATGTAAGTTATAGATTTTAAAATATTATCTAAGTTTAAATTTGTTTGAGTGATGTCCTGATATTTTTCAATATGGTTTTTTATATCCATAGCGACATAATCTATAAGGTTATTCTCATATAAATATTTAATCATGTCAGGATTTGTACCATTTGTGTCCAATTTTATTAAGTAACCCATTTTTTTTATTTTAGAAATAAATTGTGGTAAATCTTTTTGAAGGGTAGGCTCACCACCGCTTATACAAACTGCATCAAGCATATTTTTTCTTTTGTATAAAAAATCTAAAATATCATCTTCAGAAATAAGTTCATTGTTGTTTCCGATAAGTGATGAGTTGTGACAAAAAGGACAAGCAAAATTACAGCCACTTGTAAATATTGTAGCTGATAAATGTTCGTCAAAATCGACCATTGATAATTTTTGTATTCCTGCTATTCTCATAATTTTATTATATCATAAAAGTGGTATTTAAAAAAGTAAAATAAAGATGTTTGTATGTGCATTTGTAAATATAGACATATGTTCATGTGCTAAATTATATATAAAAACAAAACTTATTAAAAATCATAAATATATTTAAATACATAAGTAAATTATTTAACAAAAAAAAATAATTTTGCTAAAATAGTTTTAAGTATTGATAAAATAGGAGAGTATCGTGAAAGGATTTCATAATTATTCTTTAGAAGAAGTTTATAATAAACTTAATACCGGTGAAAAGGGTATAACAAGCGAAGAAGCGACGGCTAGACTTCAAAGACATGGAAAGAACGTTTTGCAGGAAGGCAAAAGCAAAACTTGGATGCAAAGATTTTTTGCACAAATGAAAGATTTGATGATAATAGTTTTGCTATTTGCGGCGGCAATTTCAGCAGTAATTGCAATAGTAGAAGGCAATTATACAGAACTTATAGATAGTGGAATAATTCTACTTATTGTAATACTTAACGCTGTAATTGGAACGGTGCAAGAAAGCAAGGCTGATCAGGCGATGAAAGAACTCACCAAGATGAATAAACCGTTTGCCAAAGTTATAAGAGATGGTGAAATAGTTAAGATTAAGTGTGAAGATATAGTAGTTGGTGATTTGGTTGTGTTGGAAGCGGGAGATGTTGTTCCTGCCGATTTAAGATTAATTTCTACTAAGTCACTTAAAATTCAAGAAGCAACACTTACTGGTGAGAGTGTTCCTACTGAAAAAGATTGTATGGCTGAACTTCCAGATGTTACGCCACTTGGCGACAGAAAGACAATGGCATTTAGTACAGGTGTTGTAACTTATGGTAGGGGAAGTGGTATAGTTGTAGCAACTGGTATGGATACCGAAGTTGGTAAAATTGCAGGTATGCTTAATACTCAAGAGAAAAATGATACGCCACTACAAAAACAACTTGCTAAGACTGCAAAATTTTTATCATTTGTTGTTCTTGGAATTGCACTTGTAATATTTGTATTTGGTATATTTAATAGAACTGGTGATGAGACAATAATGGAAGCTATAATTGATAGCTTTATGACGGCAGTTGCTATTGCGGTAGCCGCTATCCCGGAAGGTTTGCCGGCAGTTGTTACTATTGTATTGGCAATAGGTGTAAAGAAAATGTCAGAAAGAAAGGCAATTGTTAAAAACTTGCCTGCAGTTGAAACTCTTGGATGTTGTGAAGTTATTTGTTCTGATAAAACGGGAACATTGACATTAAACAAAATGACAGTTAAAGAATTTTATACTAAATCTATGGGGCTATTCTATAGAGAAGAAAAGAATATTGACGAAAGTGTTGATACACTTATACATGGTATGGTGCTTTGTAATGATACCGAAGAAAGAATGGATAATGAATTAATTGGTGATCCTACAGAGACAGCACTTGTAGCATATGCTAGAAAAATTGGTCTTAATGCTAAAGAAATTAAAAATAAATATATAAGAATTGATGAAGTTCCTTTTGATAGTAAAAGGAAGCTTATGACAACAGTTCATCAAACAGATGAAAATAAAAAGATTGCATTTGTGAAAGGCGCATTTGATATGCTTCTATCAAGATGTACAAAAATTCTTCATTTAAACAAAGAAAGAGATATCACAGAAGAAGATATTGCTGAACTTAAGAAAGCTAATAAAGAAATGGGCTCAAATGCTTTAAGAGTGTTAGGTCTTGCGTATAAGAAACATCATTTGAGTGACCATGACCACTTGGAAGAAGACTTGGTATTTGTTGGTCTTGTTGGTATGATTGACCCACCAAGAAAAGAAGTTGAAGGGGCTGTTGCAACTTGTAGAAAAGCGGGAATGACAGCTATTATGATAACTGGTGACCATCTTGATACTGCAGTTGCTATTGCTAGTCAAATTGGTATTTATAAAAAAGGTGACAAAGCTATAACGGGTGCTGACCTTGATAAACTTACAGACGAAGAGTTCTTAAGAGATTTAAGAAAGTATAAAGTTTTTGCAAGGGTTAGTCCTGAAAATAAAGTAAGAATAGTAAATGTATACAAGACATTTAATATTATAGTTGCTATGACTGGTGATGGCGTTAATGATGCTCCATCAATTAAGACTGCTGATATTGGTATTGGTATGGGTATTACAGGTACGGATGTTAGTAAGGGTGCTGCTGATATAGTATTAGCAGACGATAACTTTGCTACAATTATTGCTGCAGTTGAAGAAGGAAGAAAAGTTTATTCTAATATTAAGAAAGCCGTACAATATTTGCTTTCTGCTAATATTGCTGAAGTATTATGTTTGTTTATTGCAACAATATTCTTAAAAGTAGAGTTTTTAAGTGCAGTAATGATACTTTGGATAAATCTTGTTACAGATAGTTTGCCAGCTCTCGCTCTCGGGGTAGAGAAAGTAGAAAAAGATATAATGAATAGACCGCCTAGAAAAGCAGATGCGTCATTATTTGCTGGACATACGGGAAAAAATATACTAATTCAGGGTTTATTCCAAACATTACTTACAATGACATCATTTAGTATTGGTCAATACGTAATAGGTAGTCATATAGTAGGTATGACAATGGCGTTTATTACTCTTGCTCTTATTCAATTATTCCATGCTTATAATAGTAGGTCATCACATTTTTCACTATTTGCAAGTAATCCATTTGGAAATAGCAAAATGAATTGGGCAGTTCTTGCGGGGCTTGTGCTTACTGCAATAACATTTATTCCAGGACTACAAACATTCTTCGGAACGACTACTCTTTCAATTTCTGAACTATTTATAGCAATAGGATGTGCATTTGCTATAGTTCCTATTGTTGAAATTCAGAAACTTATCGAAAAAGTGATTTATAATAAAAAGCAAAAGAAAATTGCTGAATATAAACAAGAACAAGATGATGAAACAGCTGAACAAAATTAAGCAAAAGGTCATAGTTTTTTAAACTATGGCTTTTTCTTAGAAAATATAGATTTATAGACATAATTTCTTTGACAGAAATTTGTAATGTGTTAAAATAATGATAGGTTAGGTGAAAATATGGGTTATATTATAGTTATTGAAGGAACAGACGGGAGTGGTAAGAGAACTCAGACAGAAAAACTATATAATAGACTTTTAAGTGAAGGGTATAATGTAAGAATGCAGAGTTTTCCTAATTATGACAGTCCATCTGCTAGTCCAGTTAAGATGTATCTTAATGGAGAATTTGGGAGTGATGATAAATCGCTAGATGCTTATCAGGCAAGTTCTCTTTATGCAGTGGATAGACTTTGTACTTATAATAAAGACTTGAAAAATTTCTATGAAAATGATGGAATTATAATTTTTGATAGATACGTTGAGAGTAACATGTTGCATCAAGCGGGTAAGATAAGAGATGAAATTGAGACGGATAAATTTCTTGATTGGCTTGATGAACTTGAGTTTGGCACTTTGAAATTACCAAGGGCTAATAAGGTTATATTTTTGGATGTTCCAGTAGAGATTAGTATGAATCTTGCTAAAGCTAGGGGAGAATACAAATCTAGCACTGAAAAAGATATCCATGAAAGTAGCGAAGGACATTTGATTAATGCTTATAATAGCGGAAAGTTTGTAAGTAAGAAATATAATTGGGAAGTAATAGATTGTGTTTATAATGGCGAAATTAGAGCCATTGATGATATTGCAGAAAAAATTTATAGTAGAGTAATCGAAGATTTAAGGAGAACAAAGTGAAAGTTAGTGTAATAGCGACTACAAAATTAGGTGTAGAAAGTAAAGAAAATTTCGACATGTTTAGCGGTAAGGCGGCAGGTATTTGCTATATGCCGGCGAGTTTTGAAGAATTGATGGCTGAAGATACAGCAAAGACATTAAGAAGGGTTGAACAAACAAAAAACAGTGGTCATCATAGTGTGTATGACCATAATTCTATTTCACTCTATTTGGAAGACGTTCCAAAATTTATTGCTATGATACTTAATAATGAAAAGCAATATACAACTAGTGAAAAATCTGCTAGATATACAAGAATGAAGTTGACTGAAAAGGAAGAACTTATATATAACAAGTGGATAGAAATTTTCAAAGGTAAAATTACCAAAAAATATGCTAAAGACTATCCAACTTTCTTTACTGATAGCAAGATTGAAAAACTTGCTCAAGAGAATGCAAGATATTTAATATCTGTATTTACTCCAACAAGTCTTATGTATACAACTACATATAGACAATTAAACTATTTAATTTCATTTATAGATAAAGAACTAAGCGCTCTTGCAAAAAGTGATTTTGGTGTTAGAGTACATAATGAACTTAGAAAGTTTGTTGAGCTGTTAAAAGCACTTCCTTATTATGACCCAAAACTTTGTGCAAATGAAAAAGATAGAATATTATCAATATTTGCAGATGAAAAGAAAAAGGTAGAAGAATATTTCGGTGATGTATATGCAACTACTTATAAGGCATCATTTGCTTGCCTTGCACAAGCTCAAAGACATAGAACAATACATTATACAATGAGAGTTCTTGAAGATGAATATTATGTGCCACCAATTATTGCTGATAGTCCAGACTTTGTTGAACTTTGGATTACTGATATTAAAGATTTGGGAAATATATATCCACAAGCAACACTTCTTGAAATAAATGAAATGGGTACTTTGGATGCGTTTATTCTAAAGATGAAAGAAAGAAAATGTACAAATGCTCAACTTGAAATAAATAGAGTAACAAATGATATCTTGAAAAAATATGCTTATGCACTTAGAATGAAAATTCATTCACGTGCAGAAGAGATAATTGAATATACAAAGGGCAGTAGATGTACTTTCCCTGATTATAAATGTCCTACACCTTGTGGCTTTGCTTTAGGGGTAGATGAAACAAGAGAAATTTAAAGGCTAAATATTTAGCCTTTATTTTTTTTGAGCGTTAATGATGTTGGTGTTTGAAATAAAAAAAGAGACAAATTATTGTCTCTTTTTGCTTTAAGTTTAAAAATCGAATGGATTTTTGTTTCCGCCAGTACCAGCATTTCCGCTACCGCCATTAGGTGTACCGTTCTTTTTTAGAATTTTTTGGTTTCTAATTCTTATATCGTAGTAAATTGCTTGTGTATCAAGCTGTTGTGGAAGCCTGCTATCTCTAGGTGCAGGGGTCATATCGTATAGTTTACATAGATAACTAGGAGTGAATACTGATCTTATTGGATTTCTTTGAAGGATTGAAACGATACATTCACCGCTATTTGGTTTTAATGATGCTAATTCGTCTGGGTAGATAAGCGGACGAGTATCTTGTTGAACGTTGATAGACTTTGATGAGCCACTCTCAGATTTGTCACCTTTGCTTATAGATGTTGTTTCTGTTTCAACTGTAATATTACCACAACGTTTACTAAACTCTTCTAATGTTGTTCGGTCGTTTGATGCTATGAATATGTGTATGTTACAGTTATCTTTAAGTGTTGCACCAATGTCTTGACCATATTTAATATTAAGCTGTGCGTATGATTGAAGGATAAGTGTAAAGTAAATTCTACGAGATCTAGCAACTGTAATGATTGTATCAAAGTTTTCAATTTTTGGCATGTTAGCAAACTCGTCAAGTAAGAAGTATACGTCTCTAGGAAGTGCACCACCTTTCTTATTGGCAACGTCAACTAATATTTTATATAACTGAGATATAAACATTGTTGCAATTGGGTGACGAGTTGTTTTTTCGTCTGGGATTTTAATAAATATTGCAGCAGGTTGGTCGGTAAATGTTTTTAAGTCCATTTCATTTGAAGATGTAGCATAACATACACCCATATCGGTAAATAAACCCATACGGTTTGCTACAATACCCATGTATGACATCTTTGTCTTATCAGCATTTGTAAGTACTTGGTTTGCTAGTTGTGCTGCTTGAGATAGAGTATCTCTTCCTTGGAAATATTCTGTTAAAGATTTCATTTGGTTGTATGCGTCGTTGTCTTTTAGGTTAGCAATTTGTGCCATGTTAAAGAAGTTAAACTTTTCTTTTGTCATTCCAAGTTCTGGAATTTCGCTATCTTCAAGCATGGCTAGAAGTATACCTTGAACTAAGTCTCTAGCACCCCTGTCCCAAATAGGGTCTTGACCTTCAATTGGACATAGAACACTAGCAATATCTTTAATGTCTTCAAATGCTTCTGTTTTCAATATTTGTTTAAGTGATGCTTGGTGAGATTGAAGTGACTGAATATCTGAAAAGGCATATCCGTCAAATTCATACCACTCACCGTAGTATACAGAACTTGTACATTTAAGACCAAAGTCTCTAGGGTCGTCATTGTGGTGAACGGTAACTTCTTTATTTAAGTTCATTGCTCTTTCATTAAGTTCATATGCTCTAGTTAGTGGGTTCCAACGAGTACTAAGGAAAGGCTCTTTTAAGTCAAAAACCATTACTTTGTAACCGTTCTTCTTTAATTTCTCACTATGATTGTCAAACATTTCGCCTTTAGGGTCGGTGATAACTAAGTTTGGTTTCGCATGACTTTCACTAAGTATTTGAATGGTAGGGTTGATAAATTGTGTAGATTTACCAGAACCGGTAGTACCAACAACCATTGTGTGAATAGATTTATACATATTAACGTGAAGTTTGTTGCCTATAAGCTCCGCTCTAATAGGAATACCAATGTTATCAGATTGGTGTAATGCATCATAATAGTGGAACTTGAAGTCTTTATTATTTTTCAATTCTTCTGGAGTTATCCAATTGGTGTCGTAGAATTTCTTCATTCCGCCCTTGGTTTCAACTTTTGCTCCATTTGACTTGTCAAGTTTAAACTTATGTTCACTAAAGGCAATAACCATAACAACTATTGCTATTGCAAATACAGCAATAAAAGTAGTCCTAAATGAATTTGCACCAATTACTGTACTAAAATCTAATGAAATTTCTCCGGTGCTTAAGAAACTTGCAATTGCATAAGATATAAGCACTGTAGCTATTAAACATAAAATAAACCAGCCAAAGATAACTCTAAATTTTTTCCCCAAACTAGAACTTTTTTTATCCGCCATTTTTTCATCCTTCTTTTAAACTTAAACAATTTGTATAAAATTAAGTTTTTTAATTTTTAATTTAATATATATTAGTATATATAGTTTTTACAATGTTGTCAAAAAAAATAAGCAAAGTTATTTAATATAAAAATATTTAATGAAGTAAAATTTTACAATATCCTTACTTAAAAATAGTGGTGTGTGGAAAAGATGTTTTGGGTTTGTTTACAATAAATAATTCACCTTATGTTCAAAAATCATGCTACAAAAGTAATAAATATAAGAAAAATTGAAAAAAAATAAATTTTTTTAAAATTTTAGATAAATTTAGTTGACTAAAGTCAAGAATTTATATAAACTTGAATTAAGTTAATCAAAACTAAAAAAAATATGTATGGAGATAGAAAATATGAATAAACTTATGTTGGTTATGAACAAAATGTTTGCATCTTTTACAAGATTGGCTGAAGATGGAGTTGGTAATGGTTCTACAGAAATTACATCTTTGCAAGACTTGGCTAATGCGTTCAGAAAGATTATGAACAAGATTATAGGACCAGTTCTAACTGTTATCGGTGTTGCTGCAGTTATCTATGCTATTATGCTAGGTATCCAATATGCTAAGGCTGAAGATGCTGATGGTAGAAAGAAAGTTCAAGGTAGACTAATAGGTGCAGTTGTTGGAGCTGTTATTATTATAGCTGGTATAGTTGTATGTTTCGCAGTAAAATGGGATCAAGTTTATCTAGGTTTCGTTATTGAATAATAAGTATAAAAAACCCCACAATCAAGTGGGGTTTTTCTTTTTTTGAAATTATTATGTTTTTATGTTTTAATTGAAAGGTAACAACATACTCAAGTTAAATGAAAATTGTTAAGTTGGAAGAATGGTTGATTTATTTTCAAATAGTGTTTTCATTAGGTAAAATATGTGTAAGATAATAACGAGAGATAATAATAAATGTAAATTGTATTATATAAAACTGAATATTCATTGTGAATAGTTAATAAAATTTCTTCAATTGGGTCAAAATTATTTGGAGAGAGAGACTTTTTTGTGTTAATATATACTAAAGTATTGTATATAGATATGGTTTTTTGAAGATAAAGACCATCAAATGGAGAAATTATGAATAAATTATTAATGACTATGTCAAGACTATTGGCAAATACAAAACTAGAAGAATTGGGTGGTCAAATTAAAACAATTTTGTCTACAATTGTAGGTCCAATTCTTATAGCGCTTGGTGGTGCAGGGGCTATATATATTATAGTCCTTGGAGTACAATATGCTAGGTCAGAAAGTGATGACAAAAGGGCTGAAGTTAAGAAGAGAATTGTGAACTTGGCGGTGGGTGTTCTGTTGATTTTGGGTCTTTCGGCAATTTGTACTTTTGTTGATTGGGCAGGCTTTGTTCAAATGTTTGGTTATGCGGCTGAAGCTGAATAAAAAATGGCGAATAATCGCCATTTTTTTTGAGTTTTATAAATATATAACAAAATGTATAATTCATTTTGAGATTACGTTTTTATAATAATTTTTTTTGATAAAAATATAGATAAAAATATAATAAAATAATTGTAAAAAATATTTGTAGTTAAATATATTTATATAAATATAATAAATATTATTAATTTTATTTGTTTTTTTTGTCGAAATGGGGTAAGATATTAGTATATGTTAGAGTGTTGTTTTTTAGAGTAAAAAATTGCACTAAAAAATTGCCTTTTGTGGCAGTTGTCTTAATTTAAAAAATTATCATGAAAATGATTTTTTATAGGAGATGGAAAATGGGAATTGGAATGATGTTGGCAAGTTTTCTTACACCACTTATAGATTGGTTCTCGAATGAGGCTGTGCCTGCTATATCAGGCTTGTTGGGACGTGTAATTAAGGTGTTAGTAGTTGCTATTATTGGACTTCTTAAAGCGGTGTTGGCATCTAGTTTATATTATATTTCTGCAATGTTGATGTCATTAATTGAATTTGTTGAAGTTTTATTTAGGTTGCTCGCAGGCTTAGATGTAGAAGGAATGACAATGACGTTAGATGGGGGTGGAGAAGGCGATCTTTTGATTCAACTTATTAGACATAATGTTGTTCAAGAAGCTTTTCTTGCTATGTGTATAGTGGGAGTATTCTTACTTGTTATGACAACAGTATTTCAAATTATTAGAGTTGAATATACTACTGAAGGGGCAAAAAATGCTAAAGGACCAATTCTAGAAAAAACATTTAAAGGTCTTTGTAACTTAATGCTTATACCAATTCTTTGTATTTTTGGCGTATTTATTGGAAATGAAATTTTAGGACTTCTTGATACGGCAACAACTGGAAATAGTAGTAAGGCATCTATATCGGGAGCGTTATTTGTGGCGTCGGCCTACAATGCAAAATATGATGAAAATGACATTCGTTGTATATTCCCGGGAGATCCGTACACTATGATCTATTTGGGCATGGCTTACGGAGGCATGCAAATGTATGAAGGTGTTGTTAATGAAATTTCGGGCGATTATGAAACTGATATTACAGATTTAATAGGAATTGTATTTAATTTACAAGAGGTTGAAGATTTTGTATTAGAAAATATAGTCGGTCTTGAGATTGAAGATGATTATGATGTTATAGATCAAAATTTTATTAATGGTGAACAAGGGTTTTCGTGTACTAATATGTTTCAAGCTTCACTTTACTATAACTTAATCGAAGTGAATTACGTGTTTTTAATAGTAGGTGGTGCTATAATAATAAAATGTTTAGTTAATGTTTGTTTTGGAATGGTAATTAGGTTGTATTATTGTACGGCATTGTTTATTATGGCGCCTTTAGTTATTGGAATGTCTCCAGTAACTGATAATTTAGGTAAGTGGAGAACTTCGTTTGTGGGTAAAGCGATATCGGCATATGGTGTTGTAATTGCTATGAACTTATTTTTTACAATAAATTCATTACTTATGTCAATTGATATAGATTTTAAAGGGCACTTTTGGGATGCCGGATATTCATTTGGTATAGATGTTATGGATGATATTTTAAGGCTTATTTTAGTTATTGGCGGATGTCTAATGATAGAAAAATGGTCTAAAGATTTCAGCGGTTATTTAGGTGCTGAGGATGCTATGTCTAGTGGTAAAGCCATATCTAAAGAAGTTGGTGATACTGCAAAAAAGGCAGTATCTACAGCTACTACAGCAGCTTTAGCAATCGGTGCTGGAATAATGACTGCTGGGGCTGGTACTGCTGCAGTTGGTGGATTGGCTGCTAAAATGGGTGGGTCAATGGCGCTAAAAGGTGCTTCTGCGGCAGGAAAGGCTGTGCAGGCAGGTAAAAAGGTATCAAAATTTAATCAATTTAGACAAACTGTTGGAAATGGATTAAAGTCGTTCGGAGAGGGATTGCAAGAGATGTCTGGTCATAAAGCATCGAATGCCGAATTGGCATATCAAAGTAAAAAAGAAGAATATCAAACAGCATCAACTGAAGCTGAAGATAGTATTGCAGAACATCAGGGTTGGATTGATGATTATGAAAAGGCAAATTCAATAACTGCCAAAAAAGGTAATAAGAGAACTGATGATGAAAAGGCTTTTTTGCAAAAATGGAAGGAAGATAATAAATCGGTTGATATTCCAAGTGCTTTAAATAAGCATAGAGATGGATTGAAGGAGGCTCAAGAAAAAAGAGATGCTGCTGAGAGTTTCTTGAGCGGAAAAACTGATGAGGCAAAGACTTTAAAAGAAGCAAGTGATGTGGCATCTGCTTCGAGAGAAAAGAAACTAGCAAGACAGCAGGTTGCTAAAGGTGCTTTAATTGAAAGAGGAAGGGAATTGTTAAAGTCAACCCCAATTGGAGGAGCTTTTGATGCTTGGGAAAGTTGGCAAAAAACTGAGAAGGCAGGTGCTTCGTATAGTGAAGAAGGTGAAGCCGCTTTAGCTTCTGTTATGGATGAAAGAAAAGATGGCAAGAAAGCTAGATACAACGCTACACACAAATCAACTATTGATGCTAGAAATGATATACAGTATTCACTTATTAATGATGCTATGATAGAGGCTATCAATGCTCAGAAAGCTGAAATGAGAGTTAGTGGACAAAAGATTGCCGATCAAATAAAAGAACTACAAAAATGTATAACAGATGTTGAATCCAAAGGTAAGGGAACTTATGATGGACGTCAATATGATAGAGAATATTTACCACAACTTAGAAATGCGATGTTTGGTTTAACTGATAAAATGAGAGAAAATGGAACTAGCATTGGGGTTGATGGTAAAGTTGAAGTTAAGCTTGATACAACTTCATTGGAAGCTGCTATGGCTAAAACTAAAGGTATGGATAAGAAAGCAATTATCGATGAAATCACTAAAGTATTACAAGCAGAAGGCTCTGCTGGTAATAAGAAACTTCTTGATGAAATTCTTAAAGCTATTGATACTAAACTTAAAAACATGGGTGGAAAGTAAGATAAACACTGCAAAGGTATAATCTTTGCAAAGACATTCGGAACTAGGCAAGGTAAACTTGCCTAGGGATGAATTTTAGGAGAATGAAAATGAGATTTATTCCGAGAAAAACGAAAGTAAAAACTACGTTATTTAGGAACTTTACAGTTTTTGACTGTATACTTATTCTTATTGGCGTAGGGCTAACAATATTGCTAGCTACAACTAACTTATTTGAATACTGGGTATATAACTTGTACCTGGCAATGTTTTTTGCTGGTGCATGGGCAATGTTGTTGCTTGAAATGAGTGAAGGAATTAGATTATACTATGGAATAGTTTTGACGTTTAAGTATATGGCATACCACAAACATTATTCAAAGAAATTAAAAGGTAATGCTAATATAAAAAACATCATGCCATTTGACGATATTAATATGGAAAACTTCCTGAAATTTGGCGATTATTACGCATCAGTTATTGAAATTTTCCCTATGTCATTTGGACTTCTAACTGAAGAAAGACAGAACATGACTATTGATAGTTTTGCTAATGCTATTCAGAGACTTAACTTATCTCAAAACTGTACTATTATTAAGACAAGAAAGCCTATGCTTCTAGATGACATGGCGAAGTATGAAGACTATCGTTATAATACTATGAACGATATGCACGAAAGGGGACTTTATACTCCTGCAGAACTAGATAGTAGGGCACCGGTTTTTGAAGAAAGATTGCAAGCAATTAACTTTATGAACCACCAAGAAAAGATTATTAAAGACCATTTCTACATGGTTATTTATGATACAGATAGAGATGCTTTAAATAATACAGTTAATGGTGTTGTTGCATCCTTAGAGAGTAGTGCGACTCCAATATTTACAAAAATTATTCAAGGTGACGGACTTTATGTATTTATGAAAAGTACATTCTGTACCGACTTTGATGAAAGAGAAATTGAACTTCTTAATGTTAAAGAAAAAGCAGCTTGGACATATCCTGATGATGTTAGATTTAACTTAAGAAATACGAAAATTGACGGCGAAAACTTTAGAATTTTTACAATAACAGACTACCCAATTGAAGTTCCTAATGCATGGGCATATCCATTATTTGCGTTAGATGAAAGTAGAGTAGTTGTGAATATTTCTCCTATCGATAAATACAAGGCTGAAAAAGACTTGGATAAATCTTTGATGGAGATGGAAATTAGGCTTAAAAAAGACCTTAGGTCATCTGAAAAAATTGACGCACAAAACCACGTTGAAACATTAAAAGAATTACTTAAAGGTATTAAAGGTGCAAACGAAAACCTTTATAATACCACAATTCATATCGTTGCTAGAGAAGCGGTTAAGAAAGAAGTAAGGGCAGTGCTTAGACAGAACGGTTATAAATTTTCTGAAAACTTTGCAAGACAAGTTGATGGCTTTATTTCGAGTAATATTTCACGTCTTGATAAACTTCAAAAGATGTATGGAAGGGGAATACAAACATCATCTCTTGCTGCAAGTTTCCCATTTGTATCTACTACTTTGCACGACGAAAGGGGAATTTATATTGGATACAACCAGTATCCTGTGTTTACAAATTTCTTTGCTCGTAACAACGAAAGAGTTAATAGTAACATGATGATTATAGGTAAATCTGGTGCGGGTAAATCTTATTGTACGAAGACACTTCTTACAAACTTTGCAGCGGATAATACTCGTATATTCATTCTCGACCCCGAGAACGAGTATGAGATATTGTGCCAGAACTTGGGTGGAAAGATTATCGACGTTGGTAACTCAACAAACGGTATCTTTAATCCATTCCACATATATGCAACACTGGAAGACGAAGAAGGTGAATCGAGCGATACATTCGGTGCCCACTTGCAGTTTATGGAGCAGTTCTTTAGACTGATTTTGCCGGGAATTACAACAGACGCATTTGAAATGTTAAATGCCGTTATTGCTGAGCTTTATTATTCTATGAATATTACCCCAGCAACATCAATTCCTGACTTACTTCCGACAGATTTTCCAACATTTGACGATTTGATTGCACTTGTTGATAAAAAGATAGAAGCGGAAAAAAATGACTATCATTTAAAAAATTTACAAGTTGTTAGAATGTTCATTGAGAAATTCGGTTCTGGTGGTCGTAACTCAAACCTTTGGAATGGTTACAACTCAATTGTAACAAACGAAAACTTTATATGTTTCTCGTTTAGAACACTGGTTTCTAACCGTAATGATACTATTACAAACGCACAGATGCTTCTAGTATTTAAATATTTGGACTCTGAAATTATTAAAAACAGAGACTTTAACCTTAAGTATTTTGCTGATAAGGAACTAGAAGAAGACCATAGACGTGTTATCGTTGCAGTTGACGAAGCGCACGTATTTATTAACAAAAAATATCCTATAGCGCTTGACTTTATGGCGCAGATGGCAAAACGTATAAGAAAATATAACGGAATGCAGATAATCATTACACAGAACATCAAAGACTTCGTTGGTTCTGAAGAGATTGCTCAGCAATCTACTGCTATTATTAATGCCTGTCAATATTCTTTGATTTTGTCACTTGCTCCAGCCGATATTAACGACCTTATAACCCTTTATCGTAATGCGGGTGGTATTAACAAAGAAGAGCAGAACTCAATTGTAACTGCAAGACGTGGTCAGGTATTCTTGATTACTGGACCAATGAACAGAACTACCGTTCAAATAGAAGCTTTGAATGTCGCAAGAGAATTATTTAATAACCCAGATTATTTAAAGGGTGTCGGACATTAATCTAGAAAATCTTAAAGTGAAAGCTTTAAGATTTTTTCTTTTTTTACTCAAAAAATATTGATATTACTGCAATTATTAAGTTAAAAAATTTGTAAATTAATATCTAATGTGGTAAAATAATTTTGTAAGAGTATGTAAATTAAATAAATTTAATTTAAAATAGGAAAAAATTATTTCAATTTAAAAAATTTGATAGGTTTTTTAAGGAGTGTTATTGTGTCAGTATTAATGAAAAATGGAAATGGACAATTACTAAAATTTTATAGTCATAGTGATGGCTCAAAGTCGAGTAGGAAATATAAACTAGGGATACTTCATAATTTGAAATTGGATAGCCCGCTTGTTTGTTGGCCAAAAGACAAAGCTCAACTTGTGGCTCTTATTAATTACCACTTGGCTCAGTACGATTTAAACACACTTAGTAGGATTGATGAGATAGCAGAGAAAAAGAGAAAGAAAAAGATAGCTCAAGAAACTCCTGCTACTGAAACTGAAGAAAATCTTACTATGGAAGTTGTGGAAGAAGAATATCAACCAAACATTGAGTACATTGATGAAAAAGAATACATTGATATTCCAGATGAAGTGTATGAAGTTGAAGGTTGTAGTGAGAAAGTGCTTGGCATTGTTATCCGTATTCTTAATTACAGAGCAAAAGTTTTGAGAAAAATCGATAAGATGAAAGCATTAAGAGCAACTCCAGAACAAGTAGGTTTAGAGATAGAGAAAGTTGTTGTATACAACATTGTTCTTGCTAAGTATTTGCCAATTCTTAATTCATACGATAGCATCCAAGTTCTTAATATAAAAAATGCAACTAAACTTTTTGAAGATGTTTGTACAGAAGGTTACGAAGAAATACCATCTCAAGCGGGTATTGAGTCTGAAATTAAGAAGAATAAAGAAGAACAAGACTTTGATATTGTTTCAGCACTTGCTTATGTTGGACTTGTTGTTGATAAAGATGACTATGGTCATTATTCAATAAAGGGCACAAACTCAAACGGAATTAAGTATTTCCTTGGTGAACAAGAAAAAACTTTTGGACTTTCAAAAGATAGTTGTCATAGATTTGTTGATGAGTTTTTGAATAGGCCTATTGAAAATAGAAAGTTTATAACTCCAGGTCAAGTATTTATATCTTATATCAATGAAGCAGAAAAAGGTTTGGGTTTAAATACTAGATCGGCTGTTGAACTTGATGAGATATTTGGTAAGATGGCAAACACAAAGAGTGCCAAGGCATACTTCAGAGAAGTAATCAAAAGATATAGTAGAAATGCAAAGGAATGGAAAGATTTCCAAAAACTATACTATTCTGATTATTATGCCAATAAAGAAAACAAAGATGATTTGACAAATAAAATTCATATCAAGCAACAAGCTAAAAGACTTGTCATTGGTGAAATGTTTGAAGAATTACTTAATGGACAGGAGATTTTGTCTAATGAACAATTAAGTATTAGTGATTATAGGGCAAGCGATATATCTAGAGACTTTGGTCTTAATATTGATTTGAGCGATATCAATGTAAACAAAGCAAAGGTTGAAAAACTTGAAGACCAAGCATTTAGACTTATAAACTCAATGCATGGAATACTTCTTGAAATGAGAGTGTTTGTTCAAGATATTATCGATAATTATACTGTTGATTATTTAAGAAAAGAAAAAATCTTCTTGCTTCAACAAGACGACCAAAAAGAATATATCACAAAGAAGAAAAACTATGAAGATTTGATTGATAGAATTGCTATTGATAAAGGCAAAGACAGTGATCAACAAATTGCTTATTATCAATCTCAAATTGACGAACTAACTCAGAAGATTGGTAACACTGAATATAAAGATGCAAAAAATACTCTTTTGAAATCAAAAAATAACTTTAGAATACTTCTTCTTAACGCTAAGTCTCAAAAAGAAATTGTTAAGATGAATATTGATAAAGCTGTTGATAAGGCAAAAGACGAAAATAGACAACTTTCTATGGAAGATAAAGTTGAAATTATTAGACAGACATTATCTTCAGTTCCAGAACTAGTAGTTACATTTGATAAGGGTAAGGCTGTTTCTTGGATAAAACATAAAGAAGGCGAACAGTTCGATAAAAAGACTGATAAACTTTCAGACGTAGATAAAATTATTGAAAAGACTGCAGCTAAAATAAGTGATGAAAGCCACCAAAAAATCTTGGAAGAAAACAAGGTTAGAGAGTCGGTTAAGAAAGCCCAAAAAGAAGAAAGGGTAAAAAGTGTTAATGCCTATATTAATGCTTATGGCAGTATTGTTGGAAGTGCAGGTGGCGTAGGGGCATATAATGGAATGCCAATGCCTAATATTCCACAAAACTATGGAAATGTTGCATCGCCTACAATTCCGCTTGGTGGACCAACATTTGGAATTAATGCACCATATCCGCAAAATCCGTATCCATCACAACCATATCCACAAGGATATCCAGTTCAACAACCAATTCCACAAGCACCTATGCGTAGTCCGCTTGGTGGTGGGGCAAGCATTGTTAGGCCTGTGGCTCCAGTAGCTCCTGTTGCAACTCCAATTGCTAGTTCGGTTAGTAGTAATGTAATAGCATCAACTCCAACACCTGTAGCAAGCGCTCCTGTGCAAACGGTTGCTCCAGCTCCTGTTGTTAGTGCGACTCCAACTCAAGTAGTGAGTACACCAGTTGTTGCTTCAACTCCAGTAGTAGTAGCACCAGCGACACCAGTCGTTTCAGGGGGAAGTAGTCAAGTGAATACAAATAACTCAAAAAATAACAATGAAGAGTATCAAAACTTTGATTTTGTAAGTGATAATGTAGAGCCATGTATTATTCCATATATTGTTGGATACGAAGATAAAGGTGTTACTGTTTATGGTAATGCGATGGAAGGTTATGCTACATATGATAGATATAAGTTCTTGTTGACTACTGATAATAACGTACTTTATACATATATTGATGGAAAGAAAGCACAAATTCAAACTCCAGAACAGATAATAAACGATATTCATATTAGATATGTAAAAGTTGCCATGAAAAAGTCGGGCTTTGCTACACTTGATAGTAATCTTACAAAGTTTGATTATACGGGTGACGTTAGAAAGTTCTTGGCTCAATATATTCCACAAAATATTATTGATACAATTATTGAAGACTATAAAGAACTTATCGATACAATCGATTATAATTTGCTTAAAGATTTAATAGAACATAGATTTGCAGGAGACCTAGAAAACTATATTCCAGATAATGTTAAAGATAACGTAATGTCATCAGCAACAATTATCGCTACAGTTGCCAAAGCAATTATGACAGACGGAAGTGTTAGAAGAACTTTTGAAGCATATTCTAGTAAAATGAAGCAATCATATATTAATTCACTTATTGCAAAGATTGAAAGTGGAGAGATACCAAAAGTTAGTCTTTCAAGTGATGAAGCATATGAAAGAATGGGCGACTATTTAAGTTTCTCTATCAAGGCTCAAAACGTTATAATTCAAAATGAAGATGAAAAAGAAAACGGTTTTGATACATACCCAAGAGCAATTTTCTTTAGACAGAAAAATTGTGCAGATAAAAGACTTAAATCGGGTAAGAACTTGTCATTTGAACAAAACGAAATGTTGACAACAGGCAACCAAGCAGATTTGTCTGGAAATAAAGTTGTTAATCTATTTGGTATATTATATAAATTCAATGGCGCATACAATAAACTTCTTCTTAAACTAAAACCATTTACACTTAATAGTGGTGTTAAGTTTATGGAAAATTTGATTGATGCATTAAGCCAAACGATAGATATTAAGGCTACTGTCCTTGTTGATGAAACTAAAAAGCCAGTAACAAACCTTGTAAAATTTGCAAGCAAAGAAAAAGAGAAAAAAGAAATAAGCGCTGAAGACATTACTTATGATTACGAAGACGATAAATGGTTTGTAAGAAGGGGATTTGTTTTAGATAAATCTAGAATAAAAGAATATTACTTCCTAATGGCGTTTGGTTTTAAATATGGTTTAGAACCAGGTAAAACTCAACTTAAAGAAGATTTCTATCAAGATGGACTATTATCTTTAAATAAGATTAATGAGAAATTTAATGATTTCCCAGAAGATAGCATTAGCATTATTACCCAAGTTATTAGAAATGTAATGATGTCTAAATGTGAAAGAGTGGTAGATTATATAGCCCATGTAAATAACGAGTTTAACGGTCATTTCAATAAAGTTCTTTATATCAATAAGACTATTTGGGAATCGAATAGCTTTGATAAGAAAACTAAAGAAGAAAAAGTAGATGCTCTAGATATTCTTGAGACTGACTTTAATACAAAATCAGAAGATTTGGTTAATCCGCATCCAGAAATTTATGCTAGCATTGAAGATATTGAAGCATATCAAACATTGTATTTATACTATGCGTTGTTTGAATTGTTTGAAAAAATGTCTCAAGATGAAAGGATAGTATCAGAAAGCCTTAGCACATATTATGCCGATTATAAAAAGAAATTAAGAAGTCAATTACTAGCAAAAATTAGAGATAAAATTCAAGTAAATGGCTATGAAAGAGAAATTGCTAAATACTTTGAATTAAATCTTGAAAAGATTGTTGACCTAGAAGAATATCGTGCAGAAGCGGAAGATGAAGAAGAAAATACTACTTTAAAAGAAAAAGTAAGAATTCAAAATATTGACGTAATCTTTAGGGGAATTCAAGAAGGCTTTAACAAAGCTATTAAAAATGAAACCAACGCAATTGTTTTATCTGAAATGGAAGAAGTAGGAAAACTTCTTGAATTTGTTGGCGAACTTCCTAATAAGAAAAATCCAGAGAAAGATTTGGAAATTGCACTTCCAAACAACCAATCAATTGTATGTAATATCAAAGGTTTCATGCAACAATATTTGTTTAGATATATTGTAGACAAAGACCACGAACTTGGACCTTTTGCTTATGTTGTAAGCGAACTTTGTCAACATGAAGAACTTGTTGATGTTGTAAAAAATATTGAAATAGTCGCAGATAGATTAAATGTTGCAGAACTTGGAATAAACCTATTTGCAAGTTTCTCATCAATTACTGAAACAGATAAAGGTCATGTGTTCAAAATTGGTGATAACATTTCAACAGTTTTGGAAACTATCAATAGATTAAAAACTCCTACAGATATGCAAAAAGCACTTAATAGAGATATCTTCTATAAAGAAGGAGTCTTAACTGTTCAAAGATGTTTCGAAGATTATTTCAATAAGAAAAAATTAGAACAAGTAGAATGATAAGTGGGTATTGAAATGCAAATCTAAGTATGTTATAATAAAAATATACTAGATTTGCACTTCAAAATCTAATTTAAAAAGGAAAAGAATATGGCGGGAACAATTAAAAATGCAAAATTTGTTGAGATGATAAAAGACAAGGATATAGTGGCTAATAATATTATTTATTATTCAACAGATAGTAGTGCAGATACTGAATTTTTAGGAAGTAACAAGATTGAGGTTAGAACGAAGTTAAAAGATGATTTTAGAAGTTTACAATACTCTATGGAAAGAGATTATATACGTTATGCTGGTATACCTAAAATTATTAACAAGGTTTGCTCATTGCTTGAAAAAGACATGGTGGACGATGAGTCATTAACAAAATTAAAAACGCTATACAGAAAAATGAAAGCTAGAAGATATACAAGTAAACTTGTCGGAATTCCTGTAGCTGTAATGGGTGAATTGGGAGTAATTAAAGATTCAGATTCAGCACGTGGTTTTGATAAAATAAAAGAAGAATTAGAAAATCTTTGTGAGCAAATTGAACTATCATCCGAAAACCTTAAAAATAAAGCAAATAGCAGAATGTATTTTGGTTTGAATGATGAGATTGTAAAAATAATAGATGTTATTAAAATTTTTGGCTATAATATGGTTTATGATGCGAAATCTCAAAGCTTTACATTTGTATCAGAAATAAACTCAGCGGAAGCTAGTGCTCTTCCATTTGCATTGTTAAAAAGTGGTGTATTGAGAGGAGAGCATTTGAATAGATTTGTTAATGGTTATTTGAATAAATCTACTTCTAGAGGCGAAAGTGTGGAGATTACTGCTGAAAGTTTATTTAATACGATTTTAGCCATGGCTAAAGAAAGTGGTAATGATGTTTCAGCATTTGAAGGTAAATCATTTTCAGAAATACTAAGTAATCCTAGACAATATAGAGTAAAAGTAGCTTTAAGTCAACTTTGTGAGATTGAGGGAAAAATTAGTTCTGATAAAGAGTTTGTTGAAGAATATGTTTTAAATTCTATAAAACAATTAGAAGGGGTTATATCTGAAGGTCAAATTAAGGATTTTTTGGTTGAATTTGTAAATACTAAAAAATTATCTACGTCTTCAGTTGTAACACTTGCAATTGAAAAAGGCATACAAAAATTCGACCCAACATTCAAATTCGAGACTCCAACGGTAGAGAGCGAAGCTGAAGGAGTTCCCGTTATGGAAAGGGATGAGAGATATGGTGTAATAAATGCGGGCGTTGACCCTACTATTGAAGAAGATGAATTTAGTTCAGTATTTAATTTAGAAATGTGGGGTGCTTACAATCGTTTATATGCCAATTTAAAAGACTTGGGAATTGAAGTTGCAAAAGAGAAAATAGAAGAGTTAAAATCTTCCAGTGATCCATTTTTAACTGATGAGTTGTTTGATTCTTTACTAAAACAACTAGAAGATCCTACATACAATGATGAACATTTGATAAAATTAAGAACAGATGCGTTGCGAGAAGCAAAAATTCATAGATTTTGCAAAGATAATGAGAAAGATCCTAGAACATTAACTGAAGATGAATTAAGAGACGCAGAATTAATTTCAATAGATGGTGATTTAAATGAGTTTATTTCAAAAGAATTGGAAGAAGTTAATGTTGAAATGTCTAAAAGTGAAGCGGTTTTATCTAATGATGGAAAAATTCCAGATGCATACGAAATTGATGCTAAACATGATGTTTTAACTACTGAAGGTAAATCAGATATAGAGTTTCCGCAAGGTGCAATATACCGATTGGGATATTTTGAAGATTTATTTGAAATTTTCTCAAAGAAAGTAGAAGGTCTTAGCGATGATGAAAAAACTACTGCTATAAAAACTCATATAGATAAATATCGTGGACAATCTGAAAAAACAAAATCTTCAAACTATAATCAATTCTTTGAAGCTTTGGAAGATAGTGTACTTGCAGGCAAAAAAGAAGGCTCTAGTACTAATAAGTATTATAGCAAATTAAAAGAAGATGCAGTTAAAGAGCTTAAAGTGATAAAAGCTGAAGAGTTGCTTATAAAAGAAGTTGAAGAAGCTCGTAAAGTATTGGTAAAAGTGTCTAATAACGAAGATGTACCAGAACAAAAAGTAATAGATGCGCAAGAACTTATTGATAAATTTAATAGTGTTAATAAAGATAAATTACAACGTCAAATGTTAGCTTGGGAAAGACATAAAGATAATGCAGAAGTCGAAAATGTTAATGATGCAGATCTTAAGAAATCTTATTCTCAACAAAAAACGGATAAATACATAAAACTTGGTGATAAGAAAGAGTTTGACGTTAAAGGTTATCAGAAGAAAATGAAACCATTTAACGCAAAAGCTGGTATTAAATATCTTGAAGAACTTGAAAAAGCAATCAAAAATATTCAGATAATGCAACAAGGTAAAGAGTCCAAGGTAGAGAGTAAAGAAGAGATTATAGAAGGTGCAGATAGAACTGCTAAAGAATTATTAGCAGATATAGTAGAAATTGCTAATGATGTGATTAATTCTACTAATATTCAAGGAGAATTAGCAAAACTTGATAAAGATGAAGATAAAAAACTTTTAGTTAAGAAAACTTGTGAAATGGCATATAAAAAATTAGCCAGTGCAATTAAATTAAGAAAACTACTTGAAACTAGACCGAATGCTGATGAACATAAATTAAGTGCTGATCAGAAAATAGAAGAAGCTAAGAATACTATAGAAACTTTAATGGATAGACATAAGGTTAATTTTAATGACTTGTCTCTAGGTGATGAAACGAAAAATTTATTTATGATGGCTCCACATTCTGCTACACCGCACGTTGCTCCTAGAGCAGATGAGGCTGCTTCACATGCTGCTTCTGGAAGTTCATTATTATCTCCAGCAGACTTGGCTAAGGAAATTATGTCTGAAGCAAGTGAGGCGGGGGCAGCAGCAACTGCAGTAGAATTAGCTGCTAAATCAGGAGATATAGACAGGGCTAAAGAAAACTTTGCTGAAGCAAGTAGAAAAATTGCCAGTGCGATTGCTAAAAATAGTAGATTACAAGCAATGCCAGATGTTGATGGGACAACAAAAGCTAATGCAAACCAAACAATTGAAAAAGCAGGGGTAGATATTAGAAGAGCACATGAAGTACTTGTTAGAATGGGAGTAGCAGATATAAAACCTATTGCAGAAGTTCTTGGCGAGACACCATCTCCAAGACTTGACGGTGCATCAGCTAGTACACCACCAAAGCCTGAAACGTCTACACCTGTTGGTGGTGATGCTCATGCAACTTCAGAACGAGTAAAAGGTTCGGAGTTAATGGAAAAAGCTGCGTTCTATAGAATGGGGCAAATATTAGCAGCTAAAGCAGAAAGTTTTTATAATTCTATTAAGATTACGGGGATAGATTCTTTATCAGAAGAAGATAGGGCAAAGGTTTTGAGAGATAAAGAAACTGCTTATGAAGAAATAAAACTTTATCAAAAGGTGTTTAATTTATTGGCATTTGGTAAAGATGAATCTTCTTTTGATACCATAGTTGATGGAAAAACAATAAGATGTAATAAAATTGGTTATTTACAACAAGTGTTATATGCAAAAATGAGTAATCCTTCATTTGACATAACTGGCGATGAGATTTCTAAGAATTTGCGAATATCTCCACCATTTGACGAAACTTCTATATCGTTAATAGTTAAGGTATTTACTAGTATTGATCATAGTCTTGCTGTAGGTTTGGTGGGAATGATATCGACTAAAGATGCGAAGGGAGAACTTCATTATGGTGGACAATTTAAACCTGAGCTTATAAAAAGTTTAGAAGGAAAAGATCCTAAAGAAATGATGGCTATTTTGGATAATGATTATGCATCAAAGAAAGCTTTTACCGGGACACTTGTTAATAGTGATGAACTTGATTTGTATGTAGCAGAAGAGGATGGTAAATTTTTAAAGCGTCTTGCTGATGAAATTTCCAAATCCGATTCGTTGAAAGATTGCACAGGTGTTAATTATGAAGAAAAATTTAATCTAATTATTGAATCAAATAAGTATGGCATGGCTTTATTTGATCGTTATAAAGGCCGTGCCGGTAGAGAACAAGCTATAGAAAATGCAAAAAAGCAATTAAAAAATATGGTTTGGCAGGAATTAGAAAAATCAAATGTGATGGAATAATTTGTACTCTTGACAAATTGAAAAATTGATATATAATATTATTAGATATTTATTAAGGAAGGGATGTTATGGCAAAAAATCCAAATATTTATAAGTTTGAAGTTATTGAAAGAATTATTACTGAAGTTAATTTTACAACTAAAGAAGAAGTTGTGGAGTTTGCTAGAAAAGTTAGAGATTATGTTTTGAGTAAGCCTGATGTCTCTAAAGAGAAAAAAGACGCTTTCAAAAATGCTTATAAGGAAATTGATGAAGAATTAACTTTGGGTAATTTGAAGGAAATCAAAAAGATAATTTCTGGCTCAAATAATTAATTAGAAAAATGCAAGTTTTACTTGCATTTTTTTGTGTATTATTTGTAATAATATCTAAGACATGTTAAAATATTATATGTAGATAATTTATATTTAGGAGTTTATATGAGATGTCCTATTTGTGGCGCAAAAATGGTTAATAAACAATTGTGCCAATATTGTAACATTACTGATGAACAAATTTATAATGCTAGCAATAAAAAGGTAAAAAAAGTAAGAAAAGAAGCCAATTCCGATTTAATTCATTTTACAACTATTGTTCCTAAAGATGTAGAAAGATTGAAACTTATTTTGTTTACTATTTTCTTGGGTGTATTTGGTGTAAATCATTTATATATTAATAGACTTTATAGGGGGATATACTCTATAGTTTCTATGTCATTATTTGTTTTGTTTGTAATTTTAACATTTGTTGGAGTTCAGTTTTTAGGCTTTTTTAATATTGTTTACCAAATAGTTGGATATGCGGGTGCAATTAATGTTATTTTATGGATAAGCGATATTATTAATGTTCTTATAAAGAAAATGAAAATACCTGTAGTTTTAGCTGAAAAAGGAGAAAAGAATGGCTAAAGTAGTTGTGGGAATGTCAGGTGGAGTAGATAGTTCTGTTGCTGCACTTCTTCTTAAAAATGCTGGGCATGAAGTGATTGGACTTTTTATGCATAATTGGGAAGAAGATGATGATGACGGGGTTTGTACTGCTGTAACAGATTATGAAGATGTAAAAAGAGTTTGTAATAAACTTAATATTCCGTATTATACAGTTAATTTTGCTAAAGAATATTTAGATAGGGTTTTTAGTTACTTTTTGGAAGAGTATGGTAAAGGTAGAACACCTAATCCTGATGTTCTTTGTAATAGAGAAATTAAGTTCGGTCCCTTTCTAAAATATGCAAAAGAATTAGGTGCTGATTATATAGCAACTGGGCATTATGCTAAGGTTGAGAAAAGGGATGGGAAAACATATCTTATGAAGGCAAAAGATAATGGTAAAGACCAAACGTATTTTCTTAACCAATTAAATCAAGACCAACTAAAAGATGTACTTTTCCCACTTGGAGACTTAGATAAGAGTGAAGTTAGAAAGATTGCCGACGAGAATGGTCTTTCTACTGCACAGAAGAAGGATAGTACAGGTATTTGTTTTATTGGTGAGAAAAGGTTTAGAGCCTTTTTAAAGTCTTATTTGCCGTGTAATAAGGGGCAAATAGTAGATACCAATGGAAATGTTGTCGGAGAGCATGAAGGGGTGATTTACTATACGTTAGGTCAACGTAGGGGGCTTAATATTGGCGGAACAAAAGATGGTAATGGTGAGAGATGGTTTGTCGTTGATAAAAATGTTAAAGAAAATAAATTGATTGTCTCTCAAGGTGAAGGGGAGGAGTTATTTTCAAATGGGCTTGTTTCATATAAAATTAATTGGATACCTGAAGAGCCAGAGACAAAAACATTTGAGTGCTTTGCAAAATTTAGATACCGTCAACCCGACCAAAAAGTAACTGTGACAATAGAAAAAGATAGGGTTAGAGTTGACTTTGCTGAGAAACAAAGAGCAGTAACTCCGGGGCAGTATGTGGTGTTTTATACAGAAACAGATTGTCTTGGTGGTGGGGTTATTGAAGAAGTATTTTAAGGCTAGATTTCTAGCCTTTTTTTATCTCTTAGTGGTTGAAAAATTGGATATTGAAATTTGTCATTTAATATGGTATAATATATATAAGTATAATAAATTTGGTGGTTTTTTTTATCTACTGTAAATATTTTTGGGTGAGATATATATTTTTATGGTGGATAGTTTGTAAATCTTTTATTTTGGGGGAGAATAAAATGATTGATGATAAATTTAGGTCGTATTTAAATAGAAATAATATTCAACCTTTGGTTGATAGGGTTGTGCATGAAAATATAAAGCCAACTCATGGAAGTGCTGATAGAATATATTCGTTTACGAACGAAAATATTGGCGAGTATCTTAAAGATATTGACCTTGAAGGTAAGAAAGTTTTAACAGTAGGAAGTTCGGGAGAACAAGTATTACATTGTGCGTATAAAGGGGCAAAAGAAATTACTTTATTTGATGCTAATATATACGCAAAGTTTTATGTTGAGCTTAAAATTGCTAGCATTAAAAATTTGTCATTAAGGCAGTTTCTATCCTATTTTACCCCACAAAATATATTAAACAGCGAGTATTATGACAAGGTTAGTCATGATTTAAGCCCTGAAGTTAAGTATTTTTGGGATAGAATAATGGCTTGTGATGATAAGAAAAAAGAAGAAATTAAGCCAAGATTGTTTAAGTACCAAGTTAATGAAGGGACTAATAAAGAAGAACTTACTATGTTTAATGAAGGTGAGTTTATAAATAACTTTTATTGTAGTGAAAAAGAGTATTTGAAATTAAGAGAAAAATTGTCTAATGTAAATATAACTTACAAGACAGAAGAATTTGATAATATTTTGAATGCGACTAGAGGCTTTAAATACGACCTAATCTTGCTTTCTAATG
The DNA here is from genome assembly GCA_015055815.1 of Clostridiales bacterium. GTDB lineage: Bacteria > Bacillota > Clostridia > Christensenellales > UBA1242 > UBA11490. Next base: position 22,066 of record SVHM01000004.1, on the reverse strand, counting down.
TATTTGATTATGTAGATAGAGAAAGGTATAAATACAGGATTAATAAGTTGTATTCTGACCATTTGTTGCCACATGGACGTATACAATTAAATTATTTCTTTAAGAAAGATGAAGGAGTTAAAGACTTTATTGCATTCATTAGCGATAAGTATTTAGGAAAGAATAGGTATAGGGGTAAAATTAAAGCTATTCCAGTTGAAACTCCTGCTATTTATGTGGCTGGAACATACGGTGAAGATGGGGTTATTACAAGAAAAGCAAGAGATTATATGATAGAGCATAGACCATATCAAACGTGTTTGATGTTGGAAAAATAAAAGGTGAGAAATGATAACTGAAGAAGATAAAGAGTATATCTATGATAAAGATTATAACGTGGCTTTAGGTAGGGTTTGTGAAGAATTTGGTTATGAATATGAAGACTTTAATACTACTGCAAACAGAGTTTATCCGTTTAGTAATGAAAATATTTGTGATAGTTTAAAAGATATCAATTTGGATGGGAAATCTGTAATAACTGTTGGAAGTTCAGGTGACCAAGTATTAAATTCAATACTTAAAGGAGCAAACGAAATAACTTTAATTGATGGAAATCCAGTTGCTAGATTTTATGTTGAATTAAAACTTTCGGCAATTAGGAATTTAAGCTTTGAAGAGTTTCTGAAATATTTTAGAAGAAAGAACGTTTTAAATCCTAAGTATTATAGTAAAATATCTCATGACTTATCTCCAAAAGCAAAAGAATTTTGGGATACATTGATGCTTGAAATGGGTGAAAGGTCTCAAAAAGTTTTACTTAGAAATTTATTTCATCATCCGGGTGTATTTAATGAAGACCAAATGTCTAATAGTTATTATAAAAACATAACAGACTTTAATACTTTAAAAGAAAGAATTCCTAATACTCAAATTGATTATATTGTTGAAGAGTTTATGGATTTTCCAAAAGCATTAAAAGATAAGAAAGCAGACCTTATAATGCTTTCAAACGTTGGTGATTATATAGACTTAATTGATTTTTCGGTAGTAGTAAAACATTTATATAGTAATAACTTAAAAAGTGGTGGCAAAATTCAAGTATATTATAATTTTGCACCTGAGTATATATATAAGAAATATTCTAAAAAAGTGTTAAGCAATTCGGTTGATAATAATGCAAATAATAACTCCTATCTAGATATTTTCCCAGAGTATGAGTATGAAAGTATGGCTTATAAAATGCAACAATTTTGCAAAGGTGGTAAAGTTACTATTAAAGAAGTTGATGCGGGTTCAAATTATATAAATATTGATGGCATATGTGTAGAGAAAGCGAGCGAAAGAGAATTTAATGTAGTTGAGTTTTTAGAAAAAGAAATGTAGAAAGTAATAAGAACGTCTTATTACTTTTTTTATTTGCTTGACAATTGAATGAATATTCAACTATAATAGGGTGTATAATTGAATATACATTCAACTATAAAGGGGATAATATGATTAAAAATAATAGTGGTTGTGATTGTGAATGTATTCATAGGGAAGTAACTGAAAAAGCAATGATGTTGGTTAGTAATTTTAATGAATTAGATAATATGTTAGACTTTTTCAAATGTGTTGCCGACGAGACTAGGCTTAAGATAATTTATGTCCTTGACAAATCAAAAAAGATGTGTGTAAACGATATTGCATATTCTCTTAATATGACTAAATCTGCAGTCTCCCATCAGTTGAAAAATTTAAAAGACAATGGACTTGTAAAATTAGAAAAAATTGGTAAAACAGTTTTTTATTTTTTAGCAGATAAACATGTGAAAGATATATTTGAAATTGGTCTAAAACATGTGGGAGAATTGGTATGAAAAAGGAATTAAATATAATTGGTCTTGATTGTGGTCATTGTGCTTTAACACTAGAGAAATATTTAGAAAAAATAAATGGAGTAAATGAGTGTATTGTTAACTTCTCTACAAGTAAAATTTTCTTGGATATAGACGACGAAAAATATAAATCTATTATGAGAGAAATATATAAAACAACTAAACAGGTTAATCCGTCTGTTACTTTAAGCGAAAGTGTAAATAATGACAATGGTACAAGGGTTTATGACATTATCTTATATATTATTGGCGTTATTTTGGGTATTGTAACATTATTTTTAAAGACAAAGTTGGTTTTGTTTTATGTTCTGTTAATAATTTCCTCTTTGCTTCTTGGATATAAAACTTATTATAAAGCGATAGTTCAATTGAAGGGTTTTAAGGTTAATGAAAATACACTTATAACCATATCAGTTTATGGAGCAATTTTACTTGGAGAAAGTATGGAAGGGATTATGGTTATAGCCCTTTATACTATGGGCAAATTTTTAGAAAGTAAGGCGGTAAATTATTCAAGAAAAAGTATTTCAAATCTTATAACTTCACAACCTGAATTTGCTGTTATTTTAAGTGATGGAGTTGAGAAAAAAGTCAAGCCTGAAGTTGTTCAGATTGATGATATAATTATTGTTAAGCCTGGCGAGAAAGTTCCACTTGATGGAATTGTAATTGAAGGTAACGCAACAGCTGATAAAAGACACTTAACTGGTGAGAGTTTACCTATATCAATAAAGGCTGGAGATACTATTGAGAGTGGGTCAATAATTCTTGATAGTGCAGTGACTATAAAGGTTACAAGTTTATATAAAGATAGTACTGTTTCAAAGATATTAAATTTGGTAAGTAATGCTACAAATAAAAAATCTAAAACTGAAACATTTATTTCAAAGTTTTCATCTTATTACACTCTTGGTGTTATAATATCTGCTATTATTGTTTGGGGTATAACATGGCTTATACTAGGAGATATTTCAACTGCTATTTATAGGGGGCTAATATTTTTGGTTGTATCTTGTCCTTGTGCATTTGCAATTTCTGTTCCACTTACTTATTTTTCGGGTATTGGAAGATGTAGCAAAAACGGTATTCTTATTAAAGGTAGTAATTATTTAGATTATTGTAGTAAACTTGATACAATTGTTTTTGATAAAACGGGAACATTGACTACGGGTAATTTTAAAGTTGTTAAAGTTGAATGTGAAGATGAAAAGAAATTTTTTGAAATAGTTGTTGCAGGTGAACAAAATTCTATTCACCCAATTGCTAAAGCGATATGTGAGTATGCTGGTAAACAAAAGAAAATAAAAATAAAAAATTATCATGAAACTTCGGGAAGTGGAATTGAATTTGAGTTTGAAGATGACAAATATTTTATCGGCAGGGGGTCGTCAAAAGAAAGTAGTACGGTAGTTACTGTTCTAAAAAATGGAAAACATTTGGGAACTATTTATCTTCGAGATGAAATTAAAGAAAATACAGTACAAGTAATCAAAGATATTAAAGATTTAAAAATCAAAACTATTATGCTTACGGGTGATAATAATTACGTTGCAAAATGTGTTGCAAATGAAATAGGCATTGATGAGTATAATAGTAAATTACTTCCGCAAGACAAATTTAAAATTTTGGATAATTTGAAAAAAGACGGCAAGAGAATTTCTTTTGTTGGTGATGGAATAAATGACGCTCCCGCTCTTACAATGTCAGACGTGGGAATAAGTATGGGAATTATGGGTAGTCCTGCAACTATTGAATGTAGTGACGTTGTTATTGCTGATGATAACTTAAGCAAAATTCCATCTCTTATCAAAATATCAAAACGCACTAAGAGAATTGTTTTTCAGAATATTATTTTTGCTGGTGTTACAAAACTTACATTTTTAGTTTTGGGCGCATTGGGAATTACCGGTATGTTACTGGCAGTCTTTGCAGATGTGGGAGTTACCTTGCTTGCAATACTAAATTCTTTGAGAGTGCTTCTTTATAAAGATAAAAAATAAAGTTATTGTTAACTTAAAGATTAAAATTTTTAATATATTTTTACTAAATTTATAAAGTTATAATTAAATAACAACAAAAAAAGATGTTAGAAATTAAGTCTAACATCTTTTTGGTATTAAATATAATTTTTTAATTAGTCTTGTTTGCCGATATGAGAAACAAGTCTAAGAAGTTGTGTACTATAACCGTATTCATTATCGTACCAAGCAACAAGTTTAACATATGTTGGGCTAAGCATAATACCTGCTTCAGCATCAAATATACTTGCTCTATTATCTGAAAGGAAGTCAGAAGATACAAGTGGTTCTTCTGTGTATCCCATAATGCCTTTCATTTCGTTTTCACTTGCTCTTTTCATAACTGCTTTGATTTCATCATAAGTAGTTTCTTTTTCAAGTCTAACTGTTAAGTCTACAACAGATACGTTAAGTGTTGGAACTCTGAATGCCATACCAGTAAGTTTTCCGTTAAGTTCAGGTATAACTTTACCAACAGCTTTTGCAGCACCTGTTGAACTAGGTATAATATTGCCACTTGCAGCTCTACCACCACGCCAGTCTTTCTTTGATGGGCCGTCAACTGTAAGTTGAGTAGCAGTAGTTGAGTGAACAGTTGTCATAAGGCCTTCAATGATACCGAAGTTGTCTTTTACAACTTTTGTAAGTGGTGCTAGACAGTTTGTTGTACAACTAGCATTTGATACTATTGTCATATCTTTAGAATATGTTTCGTGGTTTACACCATAAACAAACATTGGAGCATCTTTTGATGGTGCTGAAATGATTACTCTTTTTGCTCCACCAACAAGGTGTTTGCTTGCTCCTTCAACTGTTGTGAATTTACCAGTACATTCAACAACGTAATCAACACCAGCATCTTTCCAATTAATTTCTTCTGGGTTCATTACAGCGAAGAATTTAACAGTGTGGCCATTGATTACTAGGTCTTCACCTTTTAATTCTACTGTTCCTTTGAAATTACCATGCATTGTGTCTCTTTCGATTAAATATTTTGCATAATCTGGAGTTAAGAATGGGTCGTTTACTGCTACTACTTCGATATTATCGAAATCTTCAGCAATACGTGTTACCAATCTACCAATTCTTCCAAAACCATTTATGCCAAGTCTAATTTTGTCCATATTATCTCCTTTCGTAGAATTATCTACTTTATACTATAATTATAAGTTTTTTATTGATTTAAATCAACTAAATTTGGATATATAAATTTACCATTTTCATAAATTAATGCCCCATCAAAGTAAATTTTGCCACCGCCAAGATTTTCTTTGTGGCTCTGAATTAAGTCTAAATGAACGGCACTAATATTACCATTAAAACAATCTTCATAACTACTGCCAATAGCCAAATGAATTGAAGATATCATTTTTTCATCAAACAAAATATCTTTTTTAGGCTCAGTGCAATATGGATTAAGTCCAAATGCAAATTCTCCCAAATACCTACTACCGCTATCGGTATTTAATATTTCTTCAAATGCTTCATTGTTGTTACAATTAAAGTCTATAATTTTTCCATTTTCAAATGTTAATGATATATTATTAAATTCACTGCCATTGTCTATTGCTGGAACGTTAAATACTATTGTTCCATTTACAGAGTTTTTGACTGGCGCAGTATAAATTTCGCCATCGGGGATATTACACTGACCACTACATTTGATAGCGGGCATGTCTTTAATAGAAAATGTTAAATCGGTTGTAGGGGTTACTATATGCACTTTATCTGTTTTTTCCATAAGTTCTTTTAAGTTATTCATTTTCTTGTCTAAACTTTCATAGTCAAGTGTACAAACCTTGTAGAAAAACTCTTCGAAGCTCTCGCTACTAATACCGCTACTTTGTGCAAAAGATGGAGTAGGGTATCTAAGTAGTACCCATTTTTTTGAACATCTTATTTTAAAATGTATAGGCTCTACATAAAGTTTACTATACTCAGCAAATGTATTTGCCGAAATGTCTGAAAGTTCAAAGTCATTATGACTTCCACCAATAAGTATTACAGCATCAGCAGACGACATTATTGGCTCTACAATTTGACGATAATATTCAAACCATTCTGTCGTACTATTAAGTAGCAATCGTCTTTTTATTGTTTTATCTAGCCTAAAGGGTAGTGGAATGCCACCGCAAAGAGTAATTTCTTCAATAAGATGTTCAATTATACTATCGGGACAATCGCTATAAGTAATTAAAACTTTTTCTCCCTTTTGAACTTTGCAAGAATAAGTGATAAGTTTATTTGCTAGTTTTTTCTCATAATCAAATTTGTTAAACATTGTGTCTCCTTGTACATAAATTAAAAAAAAGACAAATTAATGTCTTTTTTATTTTAACCCTAAAATACTATATTAAACAAGTAATTTAGATATTATTTCTTATTTGCAATATTATATTTTTCCAATTTATTCCTTAAATCGTTAAGTTCTGGAAGTTCATTTTGTTCGCCAACTCTATAATGTAATGTTTTCTTAATATTAAAGATAAATGACATTATTAAACCGAAAACTCCTAGTGCTAATAAGAAAATGATTAAAACTGCAGGAAGTGTCCATTTTAAAACCATTCCAACAATTGGAACTGCTATACCAACTGCACCTATGAAGAAACTTAAAAATGATGAAACTCTACAAACTTTAAATTTCTTTGTTTTTTCTTCGTATAATTTATTGTCTTTAACTTTATTGTCTATTTCTAACTGAATAATATCGATAGGGAAGCCAACGAAACTATCAAGCACTCTTAGTTGTCTATTTTTTTGTGGTAATTGATTAATAGTTTTTACAACGTCTTGGTCTAGAAGTTGAATATCAGTTTCGGCACATCTGTCTTTGAAAATTCCAAGCATTTTTATTCCTAGCGAATAAATGGCTCTTTTAATTTTCATATATAAATTTTTAAAACCTGAAAATTGTTTTTTAAGGTAAACAATTTTGTTTCCTGCTTTCCAGCTAGCAATAAATGCTTTCATTACATCTGTATTGACATCTTCTTTGCCAGAGTAAATGATTGTAGCATCATAATCTTCAGTCATTTCCATTCCAAGAGTGATAAGTTTATGTTCTCCAATAGGTCTGTCAGCCATAAATGCTTTTACTCTACTTTCATTTAAATATGTGCTTCTAACTTGTGTAAAAAAGCTATTTAATTTACCGTTTATTGCAAAGTAAATATCAAAATCTACATCACAAGCTTCGTTAATTCTATTAAAAGTTCTTTGCAAATTTACTTCGCTAAGTACGGGGATAATAAATGCTATTTTCATAATAATCTCCAAATAAATATTTTTAATTACTCAAAACTATGTTTGCGTTGAGTAATATTGTTTGTACCATAATATATATTATATTTTATATTAATAAATGAAAAAAAACAATTAAAAAGAAAAAGAATTTAATATTTTTTATAAATTTATTTAATTTTTGACCGAATTAAAATTTTGAATAGTAATTATTTGCCAAATTTTCATTATTAAGCTAAAATAAAAATTAGAGGTGAATATTATGGAATTACAAAATGCAAAGAGAATTTTTGATGATGCAATTAGAAATAAATATGGAGTAGGGGCGTTTAACTTTGTAAATTTAGAGACTTTAAAAAGTATTTTAGAAAGTGCAGAAGAAAATAAAAGCCCAGTTATAGTTCAATGCTCGACTGGTGCTATTAAATATGCTGGAGTAGATACGTTAGTTGCAATGTGTAAATCATATGCAGAAAAAATGACGGTACCAGTTTGTTTAAATCTTGACCATGGTGCGACTTTTGAAGATTGTAAGAAATGTATCGATGCTGGTTTTACAAATGTTATGATTGATGCTTCTCATCTTCCTTATGAAGAAAATATTGAAGTAACTAAGAGAGTTGTAGAATATGCTCATAGCAAAGGCGTTACCGTTGAAGCTGAAATTGGAGTGCTTGCAGGTGTTGAAGATGAAGTGAGTGCTACAGAAGACCAAGCTAAGTATACCGACCCTAAACAAGCATATGAGTTTGTAAAAGCAACGGGAGTAGATAGCCTTGCAATTGCAATTGGTACTAGTCATGGAACAGTTAAATTTAAAGGTGAAGCAAAACTTAGATTTGATATTCTAGAAGAAGTAGAAAAATTGCTACCATTCTTCCCAATAGTACTACATGGTGCAAGTTCTATTCCACAAGATATGGTTAAACTTGCTGAAGAGTATGGCGCAACACTTTCTGGTTCTTGTGGTATACCAGAAGAAATGCTTAGAGAAGCATGTTCTCATAATGTATGTAAAGTAAATGTTGATAGCGACCTAAGACTTTCTTTCACCGCAGGAATAAGAAAAAGTCTAGCTGAAAACCCAAGTAATGTTGATATGAGAAAATACAACTTAGAAGGCATGAAACTTATAAAACAAGTAGTAAAACACAAAATGGATAATGTGTTTGGAAGTAGTAATAGGGTAATGTAAATTCTTTTTTGAAAATAACGCTAATTGTTACAATATTGTCAAGTGGGAATAATAAATTTATGAAAGGCTTGAAAAAAATTAGATTAGAAAGAAATTTAAATCAACAAAAAGTGGCTCTTGATTTGCATATTTCAAGGGAAGCTTTGTCTCATTATGAAAATGGCAAAAGGGAGCCAAGTTTAAATTTATTGCTTCAAATGGCTAAATATTTTAAAGTAAGTATTGAGTATTTAATTACTGGAGAAGAAAAAGAAAGGTAATATCAAATTTGCGATATTACCTTTCTTTTTGTTTGTAATTTTAGAAATCTTCTAAATTTGTATTTGTGTCTTCGGTTGAAGTTTCTTCAGTAGGGGCTTCTTCAGATGGTTTTTCTAAAGTTGCTGAAAATAACTGATTAATTGTATTCATTGAAGATGCAATTTTTGAAGCACTTGTATTAACATTTGAAATGTCGTCTAAGTCAACTTTTAAGTCTTTTTGTAAAGTTTTTACAAGTGGTAAGTAACTTTTGTTAAGTTCGTTTTCAAAATCTTTAACTGTTTTTTCTGGACAGCCAATTTTAATTAAATTTTCTTTCATTGTGTAGAAATTAACAAGAACTTTACCGCTTTCTTCTAATTTGTTGATTAGTTCTAAGTATTTGTCTAGTTTGCCTTGTTTGTGACCAAATAATTCACCAGCTTGAGATTTGCAAGTGTTTGTATTATTTTCAAGTGTAGTGTAATTGAAAGTTGTTTGGCTTTGTTCAATTGTTTCGTAATTGTTTTCTACGATAAGTCCGTTGACAATATCTATTATATTGCCAATTATATTATTGTGTTCGCCTAGAATAACAACTTCCTTTCCTTCTTCGCATGGTGTAAAGTCGTTATTTTCAATGTTAAATAGACAAACAATTGCTTCTTGTGGGTTAGAAATTTCAGAAAGTGCTGAAAGTAGTTTGTTTTTTATATTATTAAATTCAGCAATTTTTTGATTAGTTGCTTTGTTTAAATTTTCAACAACTACGTCAAGTTTTAATTTTTTTGAAGTGAATAAACTTTGAATTTCTTTTGCTGAAGCAATAAGTGATTTGTGTTCTTGTGAAGTTAAATCGTTTGAAAGTTCGGTATATTTTATACTTATTTGGTTAATAAGAGTGTTTATTTCATTTAATTGTTTTTTGTATTTTTTGTTATTTTCTTCAAGAAACAAAGGTGTTTCATTGTTAAATGTTTCTAAAAATCTCATTTTTTCTCCTAAATATCTACATAATATAATTAAGTATAATATTTTTTCATGTTCACTGTCAAACAATTTAAAAGGACAAACAAAAAAATCCATAGAAGGCTATGGATTTTTGTTTTAGTTGTTTAGTGCTTGATAAGATTTAACTGCTAGAGATACAGTAGCACCAACCATTGGGTTGTTACCCATTCCGATATATCCCATCATATCTACGTGAGCAGGAACTGATGAAGAGCCGGCGAATTGAGCGTCTGCGTGCATTCTTCCCATTGTATCAGTTAGACCGTAACTTGCTGAACCTGCGCCAACGTTATCTGGGTGAAGAGTTCTACCAGTACCGCCACCTGAAGCAACTGAGAAATAGTTCTTACCGTTTTCCATACACCATTTTTTGTAGCAACCAGCAGTAGGGTGGGTAAATCTTACTGGGTTTGTAGAGTTACCTGTAATTGAAATGTCTACTGCTTCATGTTTCATAACAGCAACGCCTTCAGTTACATCTTCACAACCATAAACGTTGATTTCTGATTTGTATGAATTTGAGAATTTTCTTGTTTCTAAAATTTCTAGTTCTTGATTTTCAAAATTGTATCTAGTTTTTACATAAGTGAAACCGTTAATTCTAGAAATTAAATAAGCAGCATCTTTTCCAAGTCCATTTAAGATTACTCTAAGTGGATTTTTTCTTGCTTTGTTGGCGTTTCTAACAATACCAAGAGCGCCTTCAGCAGCAGCGAAACTTTCGTGACCAGCAAGAAGTGCAAAACATTTAGTATTTTCGTTTAGTAACATACTAGCAAGTTTGCCGTGTCCGATACCAACTTTTCTACTATCTGCAACAGAGCCTTTTACACAGAATGCTTGAAGACCAAGACCGATTTTTTCTGCACATTCTTCAGCAGTTTGGCATTTTTGTGTAAGTGCGATTGCTGTACCTAAAGTATATGCCCAAACTGCGTTATCAAAACAGATTGGTTGAATTTCTTTTACTATAGCTTCAACATCAATACCTGCGTCATCACATATTTTTTTACAATTTTCAAGACTTTCAAGTCCGTATTCTTTAACTACTTCGTTAATTTTATCTATTCTTCTATCATATCCTTCAAATGTAACCATAAATTACTCCTTTCTTGGATTGATGTACTTAACAGCATCATCAAATCTTCCATAAGTTTTAATACTTTCTGTGTATGCTTCTTTTACATCTTTTCCGTTATTAACAAGTCTCATCATGTTATTAAGGTTAATGTATTCGTAGCCTATAATTTCGTTATTTTCATCTAGAGCAAGTCTGGTTGTATAACCTTCAGCAGTATTTAGGTATCTTGTACCTTTCTCTACTGTGCTGAAGTGTGTGCCTATAAGACTACTTCTATTTTTACCCAAGTCATCAAGAGCAGAGCCGATAGGTAATCCATTTTCAGAGAATGCAGATTGTGTTCTTCCGTATACTATTTGTAAGAATAAATTCTTCATAGCATCATTGATAGCATCACAAACAAGGTCTGTATTTAATGCTTCAAGTAGAGTTTTTCCTGGTAGAATTTCAGCGGCCATTGCAGCAGATTGTGTCATACCGCTACAACCTAGAGTTTCAACCAATGCTTCTTGAATTATGCCATCTTTTACATTTAAAGATAGTTTGCATGTTCCTTGTTGTGGAGCACAAGCACCACATCCATGAGTAAAACCGCTAATTTGTTCAATTTTTGTTACCTTATCCCAATGTCCTTCTTGTGGAATAACAGCGGGACCATGTGAAGAGCAATTTTTTACACTGCACATTTCAGTTACTTCTTTTAAAATTTCCATAAGTTACTTCCTTTTTTTGTATTGTTATAATTAACACCTATAGTGTAGCAAAAAAAATATTTTTAAGAAAGCATTTTCAATCTTTATTAAAAAAAATTACAAAAATATTTAGTTTGCTTTTTAATATTTTTAAACTGTGATATAATACATACATGCTAACAATAGACGGGGTTTACGAAAATTTATTAGAAATTAATAAGTCTAAATTTTATTCTTTTGCTTATCCAGTAAGTAGTGAAGAAGAATGTAAAGGGATTTTACAAGAATTTAGAAAGAAATATAAAGATGCAACACATATTTGCTTTGCATATATTTTGTCATCCCCATCTATTGAAAGGGCGAGTGACGATGGTGAGCCACAAGGTACTGCGGGAAGACCAATTTTGGAAGTTTTAAAAAAGAAAGGTCTAACAAATATTATAGTTTTGGTTATTAGATATTTTGGTGGTATTAAGCTTGGTGCGGGCGGACTTATCAGGGCTTATACTGATGGTTGTAAAGAAGTTGTAGATAAGTGCAATATTATTGAGTTAATACACAAACATACATATAAAGTCATATTGAATTATGATGAGTATTCTAAGTTTTTAAGTAGAGCAAAAACATTAGGAATAACTATAAAAGACACTAATTTTGAAAATGGTGTTGAAGTGGTGATTGAAAGCGAGAAAAGTTTGGATGAATTAAACGCACTTGGGTACGGGGAGTTTGTATGTCAGTAATTACAAAGATAGAAGTTCAAAAAAACAATAAAGATAGGGTTAATTTGTATATTGATGATGCTTTTTATACGGGAATGAATATTGAAGTTGTGATGAAACATCAGCTAAAGAAAGGTATGGATATAAGTGAAGACCTTTTAGAGAAAATTATTTTTGATGATGTTAAGGGAGAAGCCTTTAATAAAGCAATTAAATATATAGGGTCGTCTTTGAAATCGGTTAAACAAATAAAGGACTATTTAAAAAAGAAAGAATATTCTGACGAAGTTGTATGCCTTGTGATTGATAAATTGTGTGAGTACAAGTATGTAGACGATTATGAATTTGCTAAAAGCTTTGTATTGACTTACTCAAAAAAATATGGTAAATTAAAGATAGTTTCAATGCTTAAGTCAAAAGGTGTTGAAGATAATATAATTGATGATGTTTTTGAAGAAGAAAAATTAGAAAGCAATATTGAAAGAGTAGCAAGGAAGTATTTGGGAAGTAAACAGATTAATAATGAAACGTGGTTAAAGCTCAATAGGTTTTTATACTCTAGGGGATATGACTTTGAAGAAATAGGTAGAATAATAAGTAAATTAAAGGATGAATTATGTTAGTTGGTATTGATGTTGTAGATGTGATAAGAATGGAAAAGTTTATTCAAAATGAAAGATTTTTGGATAAATATTTTACACCATATGAAATTGAATATGTAGAAAAAAATGATGCTAGACAAACTCAGTCATTGGCGGGTATATTTGCTTGTAAGGAAGCATTTTTGAAGGCACTTGGAATTGGTATTGGTGGCGGAATTGCTCTTAGCGAAATTGAGATTTATCACGAAGAAAGTGGTAAACCACAATTAAGAGTGACATCGAGTACAGGTAACATTATGCTTAAGACTATGAATGTTACAGAAATTGCTGTGAGTATATCTCATACGGATGAAATTTGTACGGCAATTTGTATTGTTAAAAATCCCGACTAAGAACTTGAAATTTCGAGTTCTTTTTTTGTTTGAAATTAGATAAATTTGTCTTATTTTGAAAGGTTATAAAAAAATAAAATAATACAAAATCAAATGCATAAAGTATTTGTAAAGATAAATAGCGTTGATATGGGAGCTTTGACTTGAAAAAATTACTTAAAAACAAGAATATATATGTAAAAACTGTTAATAATCATAAAACACAAGTTTATCACAAATTTTGGGATAAATATCATATCTTGAGTAAGGGGTATAGAGAAAATATTTCTGATATGCTCCACATCTATCAAGATATTGATAATGATTTTACCAAGGTTGATTTGATAGATTTGAATTTTTATGAGAGATGGTTAAATGTTTGATATAAAGAGAGGGGAACTTTATTATGCCGACCTTAGTCCTGTCATAGGCAGTGAGCAGGGTGGAGTTAGACCGGTTTTGGTTGTTCAAAACGATATTGGGAATAAATATAGTCCTACAGTAATTGTTGCGGCAATTACTAGTCAAATTAACAAAGCCAAAATTCCTACTCATATCGAACTAGGAACAGCTCATGGTCTTACTAAGGATAGTGTTTTACTACTTGAACAGATAAGAACTTTAGATAAGAGAAGATTAAAAGAAAAAATCGGTGTTTTGGACCGAAGTTGTATGAATAGAGTGAATGAAGCGTTGCTTATTTCACTTGGATTTTAAAGGGTGTCAGTGTGACACCTTTTTTAAATTCCATTTTTTTAGTTGTGACAAATTAATATAATTTAGGTGAATTTTCAAAAAAATATTGAAAAATAAGAAAATTTTCGATAACAGTATTGACTTTTGCGTGTAAATAGATATAATAATATTATAGAATTTAAATTACATTTAAATGCTGGAGGTAAAATGGAAAATAAAATAAAATTGCGTTTGACGGGAAATTATCCTATTGATGACCTAAGAAATGCAGTTGTTACAGGTTTGACTTATGAATATTTAGCTGATAGGCTTGTTCAAGTAGTAAAAAATTCTAAAGAAGATTTGGGTGATATTGCTGAAAGACTTAGCATGAATATAAACGATAGTAAGAATGTTTCTTTTGCAAATCTTACCGAGTGGAAGAACTTCAAAATGTCAGAGTTTGAGAAGTTGTTTGTAATCGCAAACGAGTTAACTATCAAATTTATGGAAACAGAAAGTTCTCAATTAGATGTTCTTAAAAAGTCTTTGCATGAAGATTTGAATGCTTTTATTCAAAATTTACTATTTCTTCATATAGATTTTGATGTGATTGGATTTTCAAATATTAAACCAGAGTTTGTGAAGAAAGTTGCTTCTCAAATTGCTGTAATAGATAGAACTTATTCAATGTTTGAACTTATTTCTTCTGATGTTGAGAGCCTTCCTGTAGATGTTCAAAAATTTGCAAATTCTGTACTTGAAAATAAAATTAACAAACTTGACAAAATGGTTAATGCATTAACATCTAAACTTGATAACAATTTTGTTGCGGTTAATGATTATTTGCTTTCAGCGTTCAAGAAGTTTTCGTCAATTGTTTATGGTAACGCTCTTGATGGGGAGAAAGAATTAAAAGCAAGAAATGTTGCAAAAAATATTTCTACTTATAGAAAAACCCTTGATAAAATTCAAGATAAGTTGACAGTTGCTAATGAACTTAGAAGACAACTTAATATCTCAAAAAATAAAATCAATAACGAAATTACTGCAACACTTGAAAATTATGATAGAAGAATAGAAGAAGTTGGAGAAGATAGAGATATTCTTGAGAAAGAAAAAGTTGATTATCAGTTTGTCATGAATTCATACATAGTGTCAATAGATGATATTGAAACAAAAGTATTGAAATTAAATGACGATATCACAACACAGTTTGAAATGTTAGATAAAGTTCAAGGAATTATTCATTCGGCAATTCCTTCTGAAAGCGAACTTAAAAGATATTCTTCAATTTCATTTAAGTTTCAAGAGCTTGCTATTAAACTTAAAATGACAAAATCACAACTTGTGGATAAACCAAAAGAAATTACCGAAGCGTTTAATACCGCAATTAATGGTTTTGAACATCTAACAAATGTTGTCAATCAAGCAAGAGAGTTATTTATGAGAAATACTTTGATGTCGGCAATATTTAATTCAATTAATACAATCTATGACCTTGTTGATGATGAAAACAAGGCTATGGAAATTGGCGATATAAAATTTGTTACCGAACAAATAGTTACATATACCGAAAATAATAAACAGTTTGCAAACCAAACGGTTGACTTTAGAAAGATGGGTAATGATGCCATTAGAACATTCGCTATAATTATGGGCAGAGATGTTAGCGGTAAAAATATAATGGAAATTATTGATGAATTGGGCATAGTTATTGACAAACTAAATAACCAATTAGAAATAATGAAAGTAAATAATAAAGAACAAGTAATGCTAGTTCAAAGTGTTTTAAAAGTTTAGGAAAATGAAAAAAGGAAAACCAAATAAATAAAGAGGTTTAAATAATGGCGGGAAGAACAAAAAAGAATAAATTTTTAGCTCCAAATGCAAGTGTAAGGTATAAGTTGCAAGGAGAATCAGAACTAGGGAAACCAGTGTTCCATCAAGGTGAATTTATATATGATGATGAATCTAAAGAAATTCGACTTAAGGATAGTGTTAGTGGTGAGTTGGTTGACAAAAGTCTTGTTGATAGGCTTCTTTTCGTGTCGAATAATCCATCAGTAGATCATGAACATGATGCAAGTGATTTAACTTTAATTCTATCGGGTTTCTCATCTCTTAGATTTCTTGCATTTAATAATGACATGACTGCAATTGACTTGACAAAACTAAGAAAAAAAGAATGTCCATTTTTACATACCATTTATAGTGTTAGTGATAGCTCAGTAGGGAACACTTCTTACAAGGTTAATAATACAACTTCTATAAAATCACTTCATTCTCTTGGTGGGGATATACCTAATGGGTTTGCTTTAGTTTCTGGTGAAGATAGTGGCATTATTACAAGCAAAGTTACATTCATACCAAAATGGGGAAAGAATCTTATTAATGTAAATGGTGTTGATGATGCTACTGTCGACAATTTGTTTGAAACGACAAAGGGCGAAGTTATTGGGCAAGTTAATAGAATAGTTGGTATCCTTGGAGAAAAAAATAAGAATAAGAAAACTCAACTAGATGGAAATGAAGTTGAAAATCTTTTTAAAATGTATAAAAGTAAAGGCTATCAATATTGCGCAAATTTTGAAAAACTTGCAGATAAGCTTTTAGGTAGGCTTTCTAAGATTTATAAAGAGAATACTGAATGGACTGAAGATGAGGCTATAGCAGAACTAGAAGATGCTATACTTACGTTCCATCAAGAATTATTTGCAGAAAGTCAAAAACAAATAAGAGATACTATGAGTGGTTTGGCAAAGAAGGTAAAAGACAATCCTAATGACGCTAAAGCTTTATCACAATTAAGTGTGTGCGTATTGAATTTTGTAAGTATGTATTATTCAGAGTCGCCTGATGATGTACTTGCGGGTATTCAAGAAATTAAAGATTTCTTAATGCCAGAAGGTCAAGAAAATAAGACTTTAAAATCATTCTTTGATGCACTAGCAAGTGATATTGAAGGTGTAAAGAAAGCTATTGAAGGTTTGAATTTTGTTACTCCTGAAGATTTAACTGATGCCCTTGCTGGTTTAAGTCTAGAAAAAGACATTCCGAGAATTGCTGATGTTACTAGAAGCAGATTTAAAGGATTGCCAACCGAAGATGAGTGGAAGGTTATTATTTCTGCTATTAAAGCACTTCAAAATGAAGATGGTACATACAAAATTGATGATATTTGTGATTTTATCGAAAATAGGGCTATAACAGAAGACTTTATTTATGAACAATTAACAGCAATGGGAATTGTTAAAGTTAATGAAAAGGGTGAAAGAGTTACTCTTACAATTGATGAAATTGTTAGAAATGCAATCAGTGCGAAAGAGATTGCTAAAGAAGTTGTTGAAAATATGGACTGGTCAAAAATTATCGGTGATAACCCAACAATGAGTTTGACAGTTCTTGATACTAATTTAAAAACATATTTACAACAATTAACTTCTCAATTATTTGATAGCGATGGAACATTTAAACCAACTTCACAAATTGCAAGTTTGGTGTGTGGCGAAATGGAAAGAATGCATGGTGCTGACTTTGCTAAAATTTCTGGAATTTACGATGAAATGGCTCAAGTAAAAGGGGATATGGCTCAAGTAAAGACTGATATGTCTAACATGTATTCGGCTGTTACGGCACTTTCTGGACAAGTTTCAAACTTGCAAAAGACAAATCATACAATCATGGCACAAACCGCTTATAATACATTTATCAATCCTACATTCATGGAAGCATATAGAGACCCTGTATTAAGAAATAAGTACTATGCGACAATTGGTTTTGGACCAGAAGAAATTGCTCAAACAGAAAACTTGTATGCAATAACTGCGGGAATGGCTCCTACTGGAATGGGAATTGTGGCAGGTGGAACTCCGCCTACTGCAACTTCAACTCCAGCAACACCAGTAACACCAGGTGCGACAGCCACAGCAACGGGCGGTTCGATAACAGTAACTGTTGGCGGTACACCGGGAACTCCAGCTGTCACTGTGACACCAACTGGCACTCCAGTTACTCCAACAGGTACACCGCCGGTGACACCAACAGTAACTCCTGGAGCTGGAACACCTACAACACCTGTTGTTGGTACGCCTGTATCACCAAGTGCGGGCACTCCAGCAGCTCCAACAGGTACACCGCCAGTGACACCAACAGTAACTCCTGGAGCTGGAACACCTACAGCACCTATCGGGGGTACACCTGTATCACCAAGTGCGGATACTCCAAGAACTCCAGCTGGTACACCGCCTACAACTCCACCAGTGACACCGCCGGAAACTCCAGGAGATGGAACACATTTACCAAAGTTGCCTAAACATCCTGGTGGCAAAGATAAGAAGGCACCAACAACAAAAAGAGAACTTGCAAAAGTTAAAGTATTAAGAGATGCTGAACAAGAATTAGAAGTATTAAAAGAAGAAAAACAATCGTTATTTAGAAGAATTGGTAATAGCATTAAGAGACATCCTATGAAAGCTATAGGCATAGGTCTTGGCGTTACTGCATTAGCGGTTGGCGGAGTTGGTATTGGTGCTGTTTTAGGTGCTGGTGGCATTGTTTCTGCATTAGGTTTAACATCTGGAGTACTTGCAAATATTTCTTCAGTTGGTTCTGCAATTAGCACGGTTGCTGGTATTGTTGGTGGTGCGGGAGTGCTTACTGGAACTGGTCTTGTAATTGGTTCTAATTTTAAGAGAAAAGCAAAATTAGATAGAGAGAAGAAAAAAGTTCAAAAGTCAATTAAAAAATGCGAAAAGAAAAGAGAAAAAATTGAAGCATTAGAATTGAAATCAAAACAGCAACAAGCAAAAATCGAAGAATTTGCGGAATCTCACAGAGAAGCGGGTAAACTAGCAAAAACTACTGGACTTTATAAAATTTTAAGATCTAGAGCAAAGAAGAAATATAAAAAGACAAAAGAAAAAATTGATAAAGCAGAAAGAGCGTATGCAAGAGCAGTAGATAAGGTTATTGTAAAGAAAGTTGAATTTAACCTAATGGAAAAAGCAGACGTAGATAATTTGGCTTTAAATGGCGATCTTCAAAGAAGAGAAGTTTTGAAACATAAACATGAAGTTGGAGAACTTGATGATGAAGATTTCAAATTTGAAATGGAAGATTTGGAAGAAGAAACTCCAGGTATTTCAGGTGTATCTGCTCAACTTGAAACATTTGATGGTGAAGTAAGTGAACTTATTTCTCATGTTAGTGAAAAGCATAGATCAGATAAAGCAAATGAAACTATGAGAGAAATTAAGAGTAGAAACACAAAACCTATTAAAGTTGTTGAAGAAGAGTATGATCTTTCGAATGAAGAAGTTAGGGAAGCTTGGGAAAAGAAATTGAAAGGCGAAATGAAAGATGAGTTTGACCAAGCGAAATTTGACGAAGAGTACGAAAGAAAGAAACAAGAACAACAAAGAAGAGTTGACGCATTTAAAGCATTTACTGCAACACATGGAAAGAAACCAGGTTCAAGCGATCGTGAAATGTAAAAGTAAATAAAAGACAGAATTTCTGTCTTTTATTTTTTTTGCTAAATTGATTTTTTAAGTAAATCTTTATAAATTTCTTTTGTCGGAAATTTTAATAAATTTAATGAAATGGTGAAGTTAAGTTTGACTATTTAAATTATAATTGTTACTATTAAATATATTTGATATTTAACATTAATATAGGAGATATATGGGAGAAAAATTTGATAAATATAAAAAAAGTAATATTTCTTTTTTAGGTTTTACATTTCCAACAAAAGATTTTTTAATGACAATAGGTGTTGCACTTGGCGTTTTAGTATTCTTAGTAATATTGACAGTTTGTGGTGTTGGAATTAGTTGGTATGGAGTGATGTTTGGACTTGGGTTTTTGGTTGCTCTTTGGTTAAGTCCACAACTTATGCCACTTAGGGGATTAAATAAAGATTTCCCTTATACTCTTATTTGGTGGATATTTCCACTTTCTATCATAGGTGCGAGAGTTTATTTTCTACTATTTGATGGTGTTTCGCAATCTTTTGCCGACTGGTTTAAAATTTGGGAAGGTGGACTTGCTATTTATGGTGGGGTAATTGGTGGACTTTTAGGACTTATAATTTCATGTATTATAGCTAAAGTAAACATTATTAAAACTACCGATTGTGTTGCACCCCTTCTTGCAATTGGACAAGCTTTTGGTAGAATTGGCTGTATATTCGGAAAGTGTTGTTATGGTGTAGAAGTTACAAATAAGGCACTTAGATGGTTTCCAATTGCTTTGAAAATTGGTAGCGATTATCATTTTGCTACAAATTTGTATGAAGCAATACTTGATTTTGTTCTTTTCTTAGTATTAAATAAATTACTTCGAAAGGTAGATATTGTAGGTATTAATACATGTGCTTATTTAGTGGGGTATGGTGTTATTAGATTTGTTCTTGAATTTTTCAGAGCAAAAGAACAGACGCTTTTTGCACTTGGTATGCCCGTTTCACAAATTGTAAGTATTATTTGTGTCGTAGTAGGGGTAATAGGAATATGTACTTTACTTTTTGTTAATAATAGAAAAGTAAAAAACAATAAGTAAAGGTAGTATGTGAAAAGGGTAAAAATAGTTCAATTAATAGGTATTATTTTATTTGTAGTATATATAGTTTTTATATTGTTATCATCACTAGCGGTAAAAGTTTTTGTGGGTAGGGAAAATATAATTTTTTCGATAATTCTTGCAATGCTTTCTATAACTCTTATTTATAAAGGAACTTTGCTAAAAAGTTCGTCAACACTTTGGTTCGCAATAAATCTTGTGTCTTATGCAATTTTAATTGTTGTTTTTGAAATAACGCAGTTGAAATTTGATAGTGAATATTATTTGTTTGCAATAATTCCAATTTTTGCTAGTCTCATAAATATTGCAGTTTTTAATTATTTGATATATATTAAAGTAATACTTTTAAATTTATCTATAATTTTACCGATAATTATATATAGATTTACATCCATTAATTTAATTTGGACAATCGTAATTGCTTGCAGTAGTATAATTTTAGGAATTGTCCTTTGCAGAACGATTTATTTCAAAAGGGAGAAATTTTAAATGGCTAAATTTGACATTAATAAAAAGGGGTATGACCCAGAACAAGTTGACAACTTTATTAATAAATTAAGTCTTAAATACGAAGAAAAACTATCTGAACAAAAAGATAGGGTTTTTTCGCTAAAAAATGAATTGTCTGTTATGGAAGAAAGACTTGAAACTTATAAAGACAAAGACAAAAAAATATCTCAAGCATTAATTCTTGCGGTAGAAAAAGCCGAACAAATTGAAGGAAATGCAAGCAAACTTTATGACTTGGAAATAAAAAGGCTAAGACTTTTATATAAAGATTGGGCGGAAATGTTAGACCTTCTTAGCGGAGTTTCGCTTCCTGCAGATGTTGAAAAAAAAGTTACTTCATTTAAGAAAACAATAAGTGAAGTATTAGAACAAAATAATCGTATATCGGGCGGAGTTGTTAGAAAAGACTTGCACAAAAATAGCGACAATTACATAAGAAATTTGCTTAATAAAATGGATTATGCAATGAATAGTGTGGGTAAAAATCAATCAGAAAAGATTGCCATTTCTAATCTTAGTAAAGAGACGGAAAAAGAAAATAATAGGCTTATAGATTTAAGTGGAAAATTAGATAAAATATCGGCCAAGGGTAGTAAATCAATGGCTGAAAATTACTTAAATAGTGATGAAGATTTTTCTTCCGTTTATGCCAAGAGCTTTACTAGAAAGAAGAAAGTTAAGCAAGAAGAAAGTGGCTTTGATATGGATGAAATACTTACTCCAAAAGAAGATTTGGATGAAATCATGAAGTCGTTTGATTTCTTTTTAGATAATAATAAAGAAGATTAAAACTGAGAAAGGGGGTGCCCTTTCTTTTTTATATATTTAATGTATTAGCATATACTATTAGTATTATATATATTTAAGTAGGGCTAATTGTTTTCACATTTCACTTTTTATATTTTATTTCTTTGAAACACCCGGCTATGTGTAGCCGAAGTGGTCAGAAAAAGTCAAAAAAAGTTAAAAAATTTTGCAAAAAAGTGTTGACTTTGGTATCCCGTCGGGGTATAATAATCTTGCGTTTACTGAAAAAGGAACGCAAAGAACTTTAACAACTAAATAGTGTAAATAAGAATTAAATTTAGTCAATTCAAAATTTAAACCAAATTTACGAGAACTTTAACAAAGCTTAAGTGTATCGTAATGAGTTATAGATTAAACATAAGAGTTTGATCCTGGCTCAGGACGAACGCTGGCGGCGTGCTTAACACATGCAAGTCGAACGGAGTTAAATTGGAGCTTGCTTTGATTTAACTTAGTGGCGG
>SVHM01000015.1 GCA_015055815.1 Clostridiales bacterium | reverse complement strand
ATTTTGTGTATGATACAAAAAAAGTGGCATATCAAAAATATGTTGAAGCCAATTGGGGCGAATGGAATGAAGAAAAACAAAGAGAAATGTTTGTAGGATTTATTGATACCTATGGTAAAGATATTCAAATTGTAATGGAAGAAGATAAGAGAATTGGCTTTTATCATGGGGAAGAACTGGAAAATAACGGTTATGAAATCGGTAATATTTGTATCATTCCAGAATGTCAAGGTAGAGGAATTGGCACAAAAATCCTTAAAGATGTTTTAGAAGCAAATAAAGGTAAAGACATCTATTTAAGATATTTTAAACAAAATCCGGTTGTAAAATTGTATGAAAGACTTGGATTTGTAATGGCAGAAGAAATGCCATACCACTTTAAAATGGTTTTAAAAGCAAAAGAAAATATAAATGAAAAGGTATAAAGTTATGAGTGAAAGAAATTATAAAATAAGAAAAGCAAGAATAGAAGATGCTGAACAATTTGTTAAGCTTCATTGTTTAGTATGGCGTCATGCTTATAAGCATATATTTCCTGAAGAAGTTTTTGCAAAAAAGGAAGCAAAAATCCCAGAGAAAATTAAATCATGGCCAAACTATCATATAAACAATGATAATGTAATTTGTTATGTGGCAGAAATTGACAATAAGCTAATTGGATTTATGGCAGGAACTTATATAAGTGAATATGAACATTATCAAGATTTTGCCGATTTAAATGGTCTTTATATACACCCTGATTATCAACATATTGGTCTTGGCAAACAATTCTTTGATATATTTGTCAATGAAATTAAAAAGAAAAATATAAATAAGTTTATGTTAGGTGTGTTGAAAGATAATTTTCAAGCAAGAAAAGCTTATGAAAAATGGGGTGGAAAGTTAGATACAGCTTACACTTTACCTTACGAAAATTGTGGAGTAAAAACCGAAGAAGTGTTTTATCTCTATGAAATATAAAGGAGAAAGATTATGAAAAGAAGATTTGCAAATGCAGTTGAAGGTATTTACTCACAAAGAAGATTTGATGAGAAGTTTTTTAAGGGATTTATAAGTAATATAAAACTACAAAATATAACCAATCCTTTGATTGTGAACAATGGAAAAGAAAGAGTATGTATTAAGGACAACAACTATGAATGGTTTGAAGTGTATCCAGATAACTCAAACTATGCAATTACAATAATGTTTGATGATAAGAAAAATCTAATTGAATGGTATTTTGATATTGCTAAACAAGTTGGTATAGAAAATGATATTCCATTTGAGGACGACTTATATTTAGATATGTGTGTATTGCCTAGTGGTGAAAGAATTGTCCTTGACGAAGATGAATTAATAAACGCCTTAAATAAAGGTGAAATACAACAAAGTGATGTTGATTTAGCTTATTCAACAATAAAAATGTTAGAAGAAAAGTATGTCGAAAATTTTGACAAATTAGTAGATTTTACAAATAAAATTAGTGAACTATTTGCAAGTGAATGTAGAGTAGTAAAAAAAACTAACAATATTGTAAATGAAAAGGTGTAATTATGTTAGAACTAAGACAGTCAAATAAAGATTTGGGAATGGCTGAATATGAGATGTTGCAAGGCATTGAAAATGGCGAAAATGGCTTTATGAATGAAGTTTATGGTATGAGCTATGATGAATATAAAGAATGGCTTATAAAACAAGACGACTATCATTTAGGAAAGAATTTGCCACAAGGTTGGGTGCCTAGCACAACTTATTTCTTATATGATAATGATATTCCTATTGGAATTGGCAGAGTAAGACACGAAACTAGCGAATATTTACAAACTATTGTTGGCGCTGGTGAAATCGGTTATGGAATATCTAAAAACTTTCGTGGTAAAGGTTATGGAAACATCTTATTTAAGGAAATCCTTAAAAAATGTAAAGATTTTGGATATGATAAAATCACGCTATTCCCACATAAAAATAACGAAGCAACCATTAAAATTATGCTTAAAAATGGTGGCAAGGTTATAGGAAAATTTAAAGAAGAAAAGGTAATTATAGAAATACCAACGAAGGAGAGTAAAATGAGATTGATACTTAATGGCGGTGGAAGTGATGAACAAATAAAAGAAGGACTTGAAATATTTGCTCGTGAAGTAAATGGTGGTAAAGTCCTATATGTTCCACTTGCTTGGCCTTATGGAAATATGGAAGAATGTATCAATTGGTTTAGAGGACAAGTATCACAATTTGGTATAACAAATATAGAACAAATCCTTGATCCAAATGATATAACAAAAGAAAAACTAAAAGAAACAAGTGGTGTGTTTATCGGTGGTGGTAATACATACCAACTATTAAAAGGTTTGAAAGAAACTCACGCATTTGAAAACTTGAAAGAGTATATTGAAAATGGTGGACTTATTATGGGTGGTAGTGCAGGAGCTTTGATATTCAGCGAATGTATTGACACTTGCTTAAAAGATGACCTTGTAATCAAATCTTGCAATGATGAAAACAAAGTAGGACTTAAAGATACAAAAGGATTTAATTGTATAAATGGTTATAGCATTTTGCCACATTACAAGAAGTTGCCAGAACAATATCCAGACATTCAAAAAAGGGTTGATAAACTACTAAAACAAGGCTATAAATTAGTTTGTTTACCAGAAGAAACAAGTTTATGGATAAATGGTAATCAAATGACAATTATAGGTCAAAAACCAGCTGAAATCTTTGACGG
>SVHM01000003.1 GCA_015055815.1 Clostridiales bacterium | reverse complement strand
ATTTATCTCCTTATGTTAAATTTTGGTTGGCAGACCAAAAATATTTTAACATAAGGAGATATTTTGTTCAACGGTAAACCTCTACTGAACCCCCAGACTATCTGGGGGTTTTAAAGTACAATAAAAAAGCAATCTAACTTAAGATTGCTTTTTATTTTTAATCTTCAGTGTGAATATAGTGAAGAAGTTCGTGAATTAGGTGTTCATCATTATTTAACATTTCGTTATAAATTTTTGCAACGCTTTCGTTTTCATCACTTGTTCTAAATTTCATATCCCCATCAGCTTTATAAATAGCATGACTTCTTTTACTAATTACTTCTTCAACATCAACTTTGTTATAATCAACAAAAGATTGTCCGCCACCATTTACACAACCACCAGGGCACGCCATTACTTCTACAAAGTCATAATGTTTCTCTCCCCTTTTAATTGCGTCAAGAACTTTTGGAGCATTAGCAAGTCCATGAACGATTGCAAGTTTTACAGTTTTACCCTGTAAATCTACATCTACTTCCTTTATGCCTTCGCTATATCTTACATCTTCAATAATGTCTTGTTTTTTGCCAGTAAGTTTATAAATAGCGTATCTAAGTGCCGCTTCAGTAACACCACCTGTAACACCAAATATAAGTCCCGCACCTGTGTATTCACCGAACGGATTGTCAAATTTCTCATCTTCAAGGCTATTAAAATCTATACCTTTAAGTTTTATAAGTTGACCTAATTCTCTAGTTGTAATAACTTTATCAATAACACCATGAGAAAGTATTTCTCTTTTCTTAGCAGTACAAGGCATAACTGAAACAATTCTTACTTTCTTACCTTGTTTTTCAAAATAATATTTAACCAAACTTCCAAGCATTTCATTTGGTGATTTACTTGATGACAAGTTATGTTTAAACTCTGGATAATTTTTCTCAACATAGTTAAACCATGCTGGACAACAACTTGTAAATAGTGGTAAATCTTTGCCCGATTGCAACTTCCCAATTAATTCATTTCCTTCTTCAATAACAGTAAAGTCTGCCCCGTTATTTACGTCAAATACATAATCAAAGCCGATTTTTTTCAAAGCTGAAACCATTTTACCTTCAGCAAATGTGCCAATTTCATTACCAAATTCTTCAGCAATTGAAACTCTAACTGCAGGTGCTACTTGAGCAACTGTTACAACATCTTCTTCTGCTAAAATATCTAATACAGGACTTAAATCATTTTTAAGCGACAATGCACCAGTAGGGCATACAAGAATACATTGTCCGCATCCAACACAAGGAGAGCTTTGCAAATCGCCATCAAAAGCAGTTCCCACTTTTGTTGTAAAGCCCCTATTGATTTTTGAGTAAACACTACAACCTTGTCTTTGAGAACAAACGGCTACGCACTTTCCACACAAGATACATTTTGACATATCTCTAACAAGTGAATGATTGCTGTCATCAATAGTAGTTTCAAGCATTTCACCCGCATAGTGTTCTGTATTACACATAAATTGTTCTGTTAATTTTTGAAAATCACATTTAAGATTTTTTGGACAATTCAAACAGTTTTTATTATGATTACTTAGTAGTAATTCAAGAGCTGTTTTTCTTGCTTTCAATACTTTTGTAGTATTAGTTTTTACATTCATGCCTTCTCTAACTTTGGTAGAACATGCTGTTACAAGTTTTGGCATTCCTTCAACTTCAACAACGCATACCCTACAACTAGCAGGCTCGTTTAAATGCTTTAGATAACATAGTGTAGGAATATCTATATTATTTCTTCTTGCTACTTCTAGTATTGTCTCACCAGCCTTTGCTTTTAGGCTTTTTCCATCAATAATTATTTCAAATTCCATATCTTACTCCCTAACTATAGCACCAAATCTGCAAGTTTCATAACACTTGCCACATTTAACACATTTATCTTGATTAATTTCGAATTTACTCTTCAATTCTCCTGTAATTGCACCAACTGGACACACTCTACTGCAAGCACTACATCCAATACATTTATCTGTAATTACATATTTAGTCATGTTCTTACAAACACCCGCTCTACACTTATGATTTACAATATGTTCTTCATATTCATCTCTAAAGTATCTAAGAGTACTAAGTACTGGGTTTGGGCTAGTTTGACCAAGTCCGCAAAGAGAATTATTTTTAACATAATGACATAATTCTTCTAATTCATCAAGGTCAGAAAGTTCTGCTTTTCCATCTGTAATCCTTGTTAAAATTTCCAATATTCTCTTATTTCCAATCCTACAAGGTGTACATTTACCACAACTTTCATCACAAGTAAATTCAAGAAAGAATTTAGCAAAATTTACCATACAAGTATCTTCGTCAACAACAATCATACCGCCACTACCCATCATAGCACCAAGCTCGTTAAGTGACTTATAATCAATAGGAGTATCTATTCCACTTTCTGGAATACATCCACCACTAGGACCACCCATTTGAACGGCTTTGAATTTCTTACCATTAGGTATTCCGCCACCGATATCATAAATAACTTCTCTTATAGTTGTTCCCATTGGAAGTTCAACAAGTCCTGAGTTTTTTACTTTTCCAGTAAGAGCGAAAACTTTTGTTCCCTTACTATCTTCTGTACCAATTGAATTAAACCAACCTGCTCCATTATTAATAATTTGAGCAACGTTTGCTAAAGTTTCTACGTTATTGATAACACTTGGGCAACCATACAAGCCTTTTTCTGCTGGGAATGGTGGTTTTAGAGTTGGCTCACCCCTACTACCTTCTATACTATGCATAAGTGCTGTTTCTTCACCACAAACAAATGCACCCGCACCATACTTAATTTCAAGTTTAAAATTGAAGTTACTTCCAAAAATATTGTTCCCAAGTATTCCCATTTCTGTAGCATCATCAATAGCCTTTTGAAGTCTTTCACCTGCAAGTGGGTATTCTGCTCTTAAATATACATAACCAGTATCTGCGCCGATTGTATATCCGCAAATAGCCATCGCTTCAATTATTGCGTGTGGATTGCTTTCAATAATACTTCTATCCATGAAAGCACCCGGGTCGCCTTCGTCAGCATTACAAATAACGTACTTTTGTGGAGCTTCTACAACTCTTGTAAATTCCCATTTTTGACCTGTAGGGAAACCAGCACCGCCACGTCCCCTAAGTCCACTTTCTTTAAGAACAGCAACTACATCTTCTGGCTTCATTGTAGTTACTACTTTATGAAGTGCAGAGTAGCCTTCTAAAGCGATATAATCGCATAATATATTTTCCAAACTCATAAACTCTGAGTTATTTCTTGCAATATATTTTTGTTTTTTACAGAAAGGTATCTCATTTTTCTTTACAATAGTTTCACCATTTTCATCATGATGAAGAAGTCTATCTACAAGTTTTCCTTGTGATAGTTCTGTAATTATTTCTTCGCAATCATCAGTAGACACTTTAGAATACATAGCGTCTTGTGGATAAACAAGAACAATTGGTCCTTCTACGCAAAGTCCAAAACAACCAACGCCATGAACTTTAATATCATTTTGTAAGTTTTTTGATGAGATTACTTCTTCTAATTTTTCTTGTACTTTTTTACTCTTACAACTTCTACAACCAGTACCACCACAAACCATGATGTCATATTTATAATCTACACCGCTTGTGTCTCCTAATTTTCTAAAGTTGATTTCAGCAAGATATTTTTCTTTAATTTTTTGCAATTCTTCAAAATTCATCATCTACTCCTTCTAGTCTGCAAAACTATCCAAAATTTTATCTACATCTTCTGGTTTTAGTTTTCCATAAACTTCACCATTAATTGTTATTGCTGGAGCAAGTCCACAACAACCCAAACATCTACAACTAGTTACAATCCATTTATTGTCTGGAGTAGGTTCGCCAAGTCTTACTTTTAGTTTATCTAAAATTTTATTCAAAATATCATTCGCACCAAGAACGAAACATGCCGTTCCCAAGCAAACGTCAATATTATATTTTGCCTTTGGTGTCAAAGTAAATTGACTATAGAAAGTAATTATGCCATAAATTTCACTTTCTGCAATTTTCAAACTATCTGATATCATTCCCACTGCTTCTTTTGGGATATATCCAAAAATTCCTTGAGTTTTTTGCAATACCACCATTATATTGCTTTTCTTATCTTTATAGTGGTCAAGTACTTCATTAAACTCTTTAACTTGCTCATCACTACCAAGTCTATTACAACTACACATATTATCTCCTTTATTAAAATCTAATGTCATTGTAGCAAAAATTGATATTTTTAGCAAAAAAAATAACCGTCTTTCATCTAAAAATACAAAAAAACTAGTAATATTTTATAAAAAAAGATAGTTTAATTTAAATAAACTATCTCATATTTTTATAACCTACTTAATAACTTCGTATCTAATTCTATGTTCTTTTCCGCCATCAGACTTTGTAACGACTTCATTCCATGGAGATGTTGTAGAATAATATTCTGCCAACTCTTCATTCAAAACATAGATAACAAATGTATCAGTCATAAATTTAATAGAAGTTGAGAACATATCTGAAATTTGGGTCATATTGCTATCAACAACTTTATCTGTTCTTAAATAAATTTCTGAAAGTTTATCACAAGCCCTAAAAGTGCCTTTACCGATATACCCCACATTTTTCAAATCTATTTCTTTTAAAGATGTGCAATTTCTTATAGCCATATCTTCAATTCTTACAACATTTTCGGATAAATTAATTCTTTGTAAATTCCAACACCCATCAAAACAACTTTTAGGAATAGTAGTCACTTGAGTTGGAATATCTATTGAAAGCAAGTTTTGACAATTTCTAAAAGCATCTTCACCAATTATTGTTATATTATCACCTTTAAACACAACCGTTTCTAGTGCTTCACAATCTCTAAATGCACATGCCCCAAGTTCAGTTATTTCTTCGTTTAGATAAATAATTTCAAGTCTTGTAAGAACATTCTTAAAAGTGCTAAAATACTGACTTTTTTGATGACCTTGTTGGTCGTCAAAATTACCTTTTATAAATTCATCTGACTTTATACTTTTTATTTTTGTTACACTTTTGGGAAGTATTATTCTATTACAATTTCCCAAGTAATATGAAAGAACTCCATCTTTGTCTATGCTAAATTTATCTTCTTGAGTATCAAACCATTTTCCCCAAACGTTTACATCACCCGTCATTATACTAAACTCTTTATACTCAATAGGCTCACCCGTACACTTCTCGTCTTCAAACCACAAAAGTTGTTCACCACGATGGTAGTTATCTTTGTAATTAATTATTTTCGGTAGTTGAGCTGGAGTATTCGGTTTTACATAAGTTTGGAAATAATATCTAAGTTCACCAATAGGAATTCCACTTGTTTCGGCTTCTTTCTCACTCGCATAATTAAGTACTATTGCATAGCCCCTTTCCCATTTGGCATATAAAGTTCTGCTTCTCCAAATAGGTTTGCCAAACTCATACGGCTTTGTACAAGCTTCGTCTTTAAACCAACCAACAAGATAATGTTGAAATTTTCTCACATCTTCTTCTGGCTCTTTGGTTATTTGCAAAAATTTATATGTGTCAGGCTCCATTTTTGTTCCAAACACATTACCGCCGCTCTCATCAAATGATGTTGGAGTGAATGTATCATCATAAACAACACCGCCATTTGTTTCGTATGTAATTGTATAAGTAAGTAGGCTTTTTGCACCAAAATAAGCACCAATAACAAAAACTATACTTAAAACTACTATTATCGCAACTTTTAAGCTATGATAATTTTTGGTGTGCTGATTAAAAACGCCAACTTCTTTCGTCTCTAATGGCATAAGCCACTCTCCTTATTTAAATTTTCTTGTAATTTGATTGATACATATATCTTAGTTTTTTAATTTGTCTTCTTCTTTTAATAATGACAAACAATGCCACACCTAAGCCAGCAAGAACTACTATTAGACCAATAAAATACACATACCATATATTAGTTTTTGTTAAAATTATAATTGTATCCCCAGTTATATTTTCTCTAGATACATTTGATTTAACAATTTCAAAAATTGATTTTTCTATTTTTGGAAGTTCGGCAGTTTGTCCATATTCACATTTAACAATTTCAAAATCGCCATTTGGTAAAATATATGTAACATCATACACAATAACTTCCCATTTAGCATATAAATCAATATTTCCTGTCATTTGAGATGTAATTTTTGTACACTCATGTGTCATTTCTTCATCCAAATACCAACCTAAAAATACATGTCCAGCCTTGCTAGGAGCTTTCAAAACAAAATCTTCTGTCTCAATATTATACGACGTGATATTGTATAGATTATCTCCAGCATCATGATATGTAACATTATAAGTTTGTGGTTCCCATTTAGGATATAAAATAACATTACCCCTTGTCTTTGATGAAATATTTAAACAAAGTCCTGTAAGGTCGGAATTTCTATACCAATTGACAAATACGTAATTAGGTCTTGTAGGTCTATACAATTCTAATTGTGGGCTATCGTATGTAAAAGTTTCACTATACTTACAATTAGTAATTTCTGCGTCTTCGCCATCTGGGAATGTGTAATAAACATTATACTCAACTGGTGTCCAAACTGCTATAAAAGTTGTATTGTTTTCTTGTATTGGATAGTTTGAAACATCTACACTTTTATGCAAGTCTGCATTAACTACAATTTGCCAATCAAGGTGGTAATAATCAAAAATAGATTTATCACTAATTGGTTCTACCGCATAGCCACCTGCTGACACTTTTTGTGACTTAATTCCAGAATATTTACTCTTTAATGCTTCGGGTAAACTTTGTATAGACGCAGAGTTTTGGTCGAAATTAAAATACACTGTATACTGGGTATCAGCATTGACTTTTTCAAAAGAAATATTTGTCGCAGAAAAAACTGCAACAATTAGAAATACTATTGTAATAATTAACTTTTTCAAATTTTTCATAATTCATTCTACTTTGTGCTTATAAATTTATATAATTATAACAAAAAATAATTTGTTGATACAAACAAATAACATAACATTAAAAATATTTTTAATTATATATATAAATAAAAGATTGCAAAATTGAGTATATTGTGCTATCATAAATTTATTAAATTTTTTAAGAAAGACAGGTAAAAATTATGGATTATGTTGAAATTGAAAAGAAATGGCAAAACATATGGGAAGAAGAAAAAAGATTTGAAGTAAAAAATTCAGTTGAAGGCAAAAAGAATGCTTACATTCTAATTGAATTTCCTTACCCTAGTGGCAGGGGTCTACATATGGGACATTGTCGTAGTTATACAGCTATTGATGCTTATGCTAGAAAGAAAAGATTAGAAGGATACAACGTAATGTTTCCTTTTGGAACTGACGCTTTTGGTCTAGAAGCAGAAAGAACAGCTATTAAAGAACATAAAACACCACAAGAAATTGTTGAGAGAAATATTAAAACTTTCCAACAACAAGTTAAGTCTATAGGTATGAGTATCGATTGGTCAAGAACTATCAATACTTGTGACCCCGATTATTTCAAGTGGACACAATGGCAATTTATACAATTTTTCAAGCACGGACTTGCTGAAAAAAGAGAAATGAACGTTAATTACTGCCCTAATTGTGGAGTTCTTGCAAATGAAGAAGTAGAAGACGGAACATGTTGTCAATGTCACAGCGAAACTACTCAAAAGACAAAATCTCAATGGGTACTTAAAATGACCGAGTATGGCGAAAGACTTGCTGATGACCTTAAAGACACAGACTTTATGGAACATATCAAAACTAGCCAAATTAACTGGATAGGAAAAAGTGAAGGCGTTGAAGTAAAATTCGATATTGTTGGCGGTGGAAGCCTATCTATCTTCACTACATGTATTGAAACCATTTACGGCATTACATTTATGGTAGTTGCTCCAGAGAGTACTATTGTAGATAGTCTAAAAGATAGAATTGGCAACTGGGAAGAAGTAGAAGAATACAGAAAAGCAACTGCTAAAAAATCTGAATTTGACAGAGCAGAAATGAATAAAGACAAAAGCGGTGTTAAACTTGAAGGCATATTTGCTATCAACCCAGTAAATGGCAAAGAAGTTCCAGTATTTATTGGGGATTTCGTAATTGCTAGTTATGGTACAGGTGCTGTAATGGCAGTTCCAACACATGACCAAAGAGATTACGAATTCGCACATAAGTACAATATCCCACTTATTCAAGTTATTGAAGGTGATGTATCTGAACACGCATTTGAAAAACAAGATTATTTAGGTAAAGGTTGTAAGCTTATAAATAGCGAAGAGTTTACAGGACTTACCGTTGAAGAAGCAAAAGTTGAAATTACCAAAAAATTAGAAAAACTAGGTGTTGGAAAGAAAAGAATTAACTTTAAAATGAGAGATTGGATATTCTCTAGACAAAGATACTGGGGCGAGCCAATCCCTATGATACACTGTGATGATTGTGGTTGGGTGCCTGTTCCTGATAATCAACTTCCTGTTGAACTTCCAAAGGTAGAAAGTTATGAGCCAACATTAGATGGAGAAAGCCCACTTTCAGTTATTACCGATTGGGTAAATACAACATGTCCACATTGTGGAAAACCAGCAAAAAGAGAAACAGATACTATGCCAGGTTGGGCAGGCTCTAGCTGGTACTTCATGAGATATTGCGATGCAAAAAATGACAAAGAAATGGCAAGCATTGATGCCCTTGCTAGTTGGCTTCCAATTGATTTATACAATGGCGGAAATGAACACACAACTAGACATTTGCTATATGCTAGATTTTGGAACAAATTTTTATATGATATTGGTGTTAGCCCAGTAAACGAACCATTCAAGAGAAGAATATCTCAAGGTTTAATCTTAGGCTCAGACGGAAAGAAAATGAGTAAAAGTTCAGGAAATGGTGTTGACCCACTTGAAGTAATTGCTCAGTACAGCGCTGACGCATTAAGACTTTGGATGTCGTTTATTGGAGATTATTTCGAAAGTGTTAGTTGGAATGATGATGGCGTAAAAGCTTGTAAGAAGTTCTTAACTAGAATTGAAAATCTTCAAGAAATATTAGTAGATGGAGACACTTTAAGTGAAGAACTTACAGTACCTTTCCATACCGCTATCAAGAAAGTTTCTCAAGATATAGATAACATTAAGTTTAACACAGCAATTTCTGCAATGATGATACTACTTAACGAAATTAACAAAGTAGGCAAAATCAATCATTATGAATACAAAACACTTCTTACACTTCTTAACCCATTTGCACCACATTTAACAGAAGAAATTTGGACTAATTTAAATTATTCCCCTGCAATTAAAGATGTTAAGTGGCCGACTTGGGATGAAGATAAACTTGTAAGAAATGAAATAGAATATGCAATTCAAATTAACAACAAAATAATTGAAAAACTTTACATTTCTGCAAATGCTACAAACGAAGAAATTGAAGAAGTTGTAAAAAACAATTCAAAAGTATTAGACAGCTTAAACGGCAGAAATATTGTAAAAATTATTGTTATAAAAAATAGACTTGTAAATATTATTGCAAAGTAATTAAATAAACTTTTTGAGTGTTAATAAGTTTCAAAAACCATTGGGTAAGTTGCAATTATTTCCCAAACCCCATTAAAACACTTTCTTTATAGGGTAAAGCATATTATTAGTACGAAATTATTAATTTTGCATATTTTAAAAATAGTCACCATTATTTAAGTGGTGACTATTTTATGTTGACAAAAATCAACACATAATTTAGAATAATAAGTGTTATAAAATTAAACTTAAATAACTATAAATGCCCCATTTAACCAAATGGGCTTTATTTTGAGTTTAATATTATAATGTTTCTAGAAAACACATGAAAAATGGAGTGAAAAATGGCAAAATTATATTTTAAATATGGTGTAATGGGAAGTAGCAAATCGGCTCAAGCACTAATGTGTAAATTTAATTATGAACAAGTCGGTTTTAGCGTTGTACTTCTTAAACCATCTTTGGATGATAGAGATAAAGATTTAGGTCAAATAGTTGTAAAAAGTAGAATTGGCTTACAATCAGACTGCAGACAATTTGACAAAGACACAAATCTTTATGATTTTATAAAATCTTTAAATAATTTAGACAAGAAATCAGTTGTAATTATAGACGAATGCCAATTTTGTACAAAAGAACAAATCAACCAACTAAAAAAAGTATCACGGTCAATTCCCGTACTATGTTACGGACTACTTACCAATTTTAAAACAGAACTATTTGAAGGCTCAAAACGACTAGTCGAAATTGCCGATAGTTTAATGGAAATTAAAGCCGTATGTAGTTGCGGTAAAAAAGCGAGTGTCAATGCAAGATTTAATAATGGGAAACTAGTTGTGCGTGGTGCTGAAATTATGATTGGTGGAGACGAAACATACAAAGCACTTTGCTATAATTGTTACGACACATTACGAGAAGAAATAGAAAAAGAAAAAAAGGACTAAATATGCGAAAAAAATTATTACTTCATGCCTGTTGTGCACCTTGCAGTTGCGGTGTTATAGACCAAGTTAAAGATTACGATATCACACTGCTTTTTTACAACCCAAACTTAGACACATTAGACGAATACAACCGCAGACTTGAAGCCATGAACATTATGATAGCCTTCTTCAACTCAAAAGGCTACAATTTGAAATTAATTGCTATTCCGTACAATGAGAATGAATTTTTAAGCAAAGTTCAAGGCTTTGAAAATGAAAAAGAAGGTGGGAAAAGATGCCCTATTTGTTTGTCATTACGACTTGATTTTACCGCAAAGTTTGCATCCGAAAATGGCTATGATATTTTTGCATCCACCCTATCAGTAAGCCCACACAAAGACTATGAATTAATAAATAATATTGGTGCAAATGTGTCAAAAAAATATAATATAGAATATTTACCAAACAATTTTAAAAAGAATAACGGCTTTTTAAATTCAATTAAAATTTCTAAAGAAATGGGTATTTATAGGCAAAATTATTGCGGATGTAAGTTCGCCAAATAAAAAAATCAACTTATAATTAATAGACTAAAATTATAAACCATGCTATAATTTATGAAATATGAGATTTAGCGTGGTTTTTTCTATGTAAATATTGTTTGGGAGTAACAATATTTAATTGCTACACATATTAAATTACATGTTTATTACTCACGGTAAATTTTATATTATTTATAAAAAGGGAGAAATTTGTGAATTACTATATCGATTTTGACAGCACACTTTACAATACTTCTGAACTTGTAAACAAAATGCTTTCTGCCTTAGCAACTGCAATAAACAAACAAAACCCGAATTTAAAAGCAGAAGATATGCTTCCAGAAGAAAAGGCATTATTTAATAGCAAAGGTATTTACAATATATTTAGACTTTGTGAATTTTTTGCTGATAAATATTCTTTAGATGCAAGTTTACTTATTGATGCAGTAAATAACTCAATTAACAATGGTCAAGACTTGGTTTATCCAGACACAATTGAATTTTTACTTCGTTTAAGAGAAAGCGGACACAATATAAATATGCTTACTTATACCGCTAAAGAAAGTATTGATTATCAAGTTCAAAAGGTTAAAGGCTCTGGACTAGTTGAGTATTTTGATAATATAATTATCACCAGTACACCAAAATGGCAATTAGATTTCAACTATTCAAACGGAATATTTATTGACGATAACCCAAAAGACTTAGCAGGACTTTACAGTAAAAGCCCAATCGCTGTTATTAGAATAAAAAGAGACAACAACAAATATTCAGATAAACCTATGCCAGATGACATTGTAATTCCTGAACATTCTACCTTTTCAACCATTAATTTGGAAATATTAGAACGTTTAATTTAAAAAGGAGTTAATAATGCAGAAAAAAAATGTAGTTATTTTGGGTGGTGGCACAGGGCTTAGTAATATTGTCAAAGGTTTAAAATCACTACCAATTAAAATTACTGCAGTTGTTACCGTTTCAGATAACGGTTCAAGCACAGGTAAACTTAGAAAAGAATTTTCAATCCCAGCGGTTGGAGATATTAGAAAGGTATTAACACACCTTTCTACCCTACCAAAAGACATTCAAAATTTCATGGAATATAGACTAAAATCAAAAAGCGACCTAAATGGTCACGCTATCGGAAACTTACTACTAACTTGTCTTTTGGAAGAAACAAAATCTTTAAAGAAAAGTATAAAAGAAATTTCAAAACTTCTTCACGTTAAACACACCGTACTTCCACTTTCTGAAGATTATTTAACATTATGCGGAAAAGCAACAGACGGGGAAATAATTGAAGGTGAAGAAGAAATAACCAAAGCGGATAAAAAATATGAGAGAATTTTCTACAAAGAAGAGCCACATATTTGTCCAGAAATTTTAACAGCAATTGAAAATGCCGATTTAATAATTTTGAGTGCTGGAAGCTTGCTTACTAGCTTACTCCCAAATATTACTTGCAAAGACATTTCAACAGCTATTAACAATTCAAAGGCAAAAGTAATGTATATTTGTAATGCGTTTACGCAACCTGGAGAGTCTGACGGATATACAGTTAATGACCATGTAAATGTAATTAATTCATACTTTAGTTCTCCCGCCGTTGATGTTGTTGTAGCCAATAAAGGTAGTTACGATAGCCAATACATAGAAAAATATCGAAACGAAGAACAAAAAGAACTAGTAAAAATTGACCATGAAAACATAAACAAAAGTGGCTATCAACTTATTGAAGCCGACTTACTTACTGACGAAGACGGTACCCTTAAACACGATAGTTTAAAACTTAGTGCCATTGTGTTTTCATACCTTATGCAATTATAAAAAAATCCACTAGGTAAAACTAGTGGATTTTTATTTTTAAACTATATTATTTTTTTGTAGCTGAATAAAATTGTAATAAACCGCCACCAAGAACAGCGATAAGGAAGTATGTTCCAACTGCCATAACAGCCTTGCTAGTAACAGTATTTCCCAATGTGTTAATTGATGCATATTTGCTAGATAGTACAATTGCAAAAATGAATGTAACAACTACAAGCAATGCCCAAACTGCACCAATAATAGTATTTACCATTTTGAATTTTAATTTTAAAATATTTAGAACTGCAAATACAATACCAGCACAAGATAGTACCAATGTCAAAATATATCCATATGCAAATACATTAGCAACAAAAGACATATCATCCAAAGTTCTAAGAGTATACATTTTTGCAGCACCTGCAGTCATTTCAGAAGACAATTCACTTGCAAAAGCTCCTGAAATTACGTCAGACCCTTTAATTGAATAGTCCAACACTCCACCTAAAATATTATCAATATTAAATACAGGCATGAAAATTGTACATAATGCAAGTACACCAAGCGCTATAACTATAACATTGAAAATAAGCGACATATTGTCATTTTTCTTTTTAGATTTTTTAGCCATAATTTCCCTCCTTAGATTATTAATATTATAATAACTAAAAATAAATTCATCGTCAAACAAAATACGACATCTTATCTAAAAACCTGATTATATATTAATCTTCTAATCCCGCCAAGTAATCTATACTCACACCGAAATACTCTGCAATTAACATTACAGCATCTAAATTAGGAACTCGTTTCCCCTGCTCCCACAATGCAATAGCAACTTGCGTCACTTGACCATTTAAATTTTTTGACAATTTTTCTTGGGACAAATTAGCTTGCACACGTAATTCTTTCAATCTCTCTGGAAACTTATTTTTCATATTAATCTTCTAATCCTGCCAAGTAATCTATACTCACACCGAAATACTCTGCCAATAGTTTAGCAGAGTCAAGTCCAGGAACCCTTTCTCCTTGTTCCCATCTAGCAATTGATGATTGTTTAATTTTACCATCTAACTTGTCAGACAATTGCTTCTGAGTTAATTTTGATTCAATTCTTAATTCTTTTAATCTTTCTGAAAATTTTAAATCCATATTAATCTTCCAAACCAATTAAATAATCAGCGGAAACTCCAAAATATGTCGCTATATTATATAAATGTTCAATACTTGGAAGAATTTCCCCTTTCTCCCACCTTATTATAGTTGAATGACTTACATTCAATACTTCGGATAATTTTAGAGCCGACATTTTCTTTTCATTTCTTAAATAATTCAATCTTTCCCCGAATTTCATATAAAACTCCTAATCTTTCGTATATATTATATTGCATATTTGCACAATTTGCTTGACTTGTGCGAATTTGCACAGTATAATAATTTTACACATTTTAAGGAGTCCCATATGAAAAACACATTTAAAATTGAATTAATAAAAAACTATATAAAAGAAAATAATTTAACAGTTAATAAATTTTGTAAAATTTGCAATGTAAAAAAACATGTTTACTATAAAATCTTACATAATAAGTTAAATTTTGATGCAAATAATATATTTAGAATAGCAAGAGTTTTAGAAATTCAAGTACATGAAATTTTTAATAGTTAAATTATAATATTTTAATAGTTTGTTTTTATTTAAAATAAAAAAACTCCACAAGTAATTTTACCAGTGGAGTTTTTATATATAAACAATCTTAAGATTGGAAAGTCGAATGTATAGACAGATAAAATTTTTCGTGCTTATTTATTTAATCTTTTGATGATATATTTTTTGTATAACATGCCTACTTAAATAAATTCGGTAAGGCAGTGAAGCCCTTTCTATCTATACACTTCATACTATTCAAAGTTAAATATAATTGTTACAAATTTTATTTGTTTTCATAACTTTCATTTACAATGACAATTTGACCGATATTGCCATAACCCAATGCACCAGTATCTAGGTCAATTGTTGTATATTTATAATCTTTATAACCAGTATAATTTACGTCTTTTGCAACATTTTCCAAAACTTCACGCATGTTTATATTGTTGCCAACCGACGTATCTGAACTATACTTTCCAAAAATGTTTTCGGTGTTACCCTTAGTATATGAAGTTGTTCCCGGAGCAATAAAAATTAGTAAGTAAAAATTCATTTTTCCTTCTTCATTTTTTGATATTTCGTTAACCACTGTACTCATTTTTGTTTTTAGTTCACTATCATTTCCACCAATTTCTCCAATTAAGTTTGATGCTACCCCTTCAATAATTGTCGGGATTGAATATCCAAGCCTAGCAGTTATACCCGTCATATAAGGAGTTGAGCCACCATTATTATAGTTATTACTATCTATACTTCCAGTCATTGTAAGGGTAGATGTTTCGTTATAATTTTTACCCGCAGTTCCCGATGGATTTGTTGAAAGATTTGCAATATCATCAGGCGTCATTTCGATTGCAAAAGCACCCACTTGACCAACAGTCAAATTGTTAATAGTCATAATATTTTGGTTACTTTCAATACCATTTGCAAAACAATTGTTTACAACAATATCATTTAAATAACCATCAACAACATGTTCAATACGCAAGCCTGTATTAAACCCGCTTACTTTTACATTGTTTAAAATTGCTGATTTTATATAAGATTTACCCATTGTGTCAATGTTTTTATACTCATTACCTTGAAGCCTTATTGCCCTACGATATGTATTTACATAATTACCATTTTCTGAAATAATTTTTTTACCCATATCTTCAGACACTTCTCCATTATATAACCCATTAACACCACCACAACCAACAACTTCTAAGTTATTTACTTCAACAGAAAAAGGTGTATTGTTTGTAAGTTGTATAAAGTAAAGCATATCGTTTCCAGTGGTATTACTAGCTAAAAGGGGAAGTCTTTGAGAGCTTATCATATAACCATTACCATTTATTTTTCTATCGCCTTTCAAATATAACGGAGAGTACTTAGAACCGCCAACAATTCCAAAATTATTATCCTTATCAAGATAAATATCGCTTAGAATATTACATACTTTACCAGCATTTTCATCTTTGGCATATTCTTTTAACTGTGCCACACTATATACATTTAGTCCATTATTTACATTAATATAAACAAAAGTTGACTTTTCATACATGTCAGTTTTAACGTTATTAAGCGACGAATTTGTAGTAATTGTAACTTTTACAACTCCCGTCTTTTTAAATTTAACTTTACCCTTTTCAATAACTGCTACACTATCCCCACTTTCTAACACATTATAATCATCATCCACAAGTTCAAATTTGTAATTATACATATCTGATGACGATAGGTAACCTACTTTGTTTGTAGCTTTTACATTAAGATTAAGAGTACCCGACAATCCAAAATCGATACTTCTTTTATCGTTAATGTACGAATTTATATTATCAATGGAGATATTTTCAGGTGGCACCATAACAAAAACTTTACATTTTGAAGAAACTCCATTTAAATAAGTTATTGTTATCTCACATTCCCCATGTCCTTTAGGAGAAACAACACCTGTGTTTGCACCAACTGTACAAATAGTCTCATCACTACTCGAATAGGAATAATCCCCACTAGCCGTCTCTAATAAATACCCCGCTTCATTGTATGCTGATGGTTCAATTTTTTCAATTGCATTCTTACCAGCAATTATGTTTTTATTTTTAGCAATAACAGAAGTTACCTTTTCTGCACTAACAACTTCTATCTTAGTAGTTGCAGAAATATTACTATCTGACAAAATTGCTTTTACTTCTATTTCTTTCCCTTCAGCTTCTTCGCCCGTCACACCATCTTTAATTTTAAGTACACCATCTACAATTTCAGCAATATCATCTCCACTTAAAATCTTCAAAGAATAATTACTGTATGAAGAATAGTTTGGTGTTGCTTCAATGGTAAACTCAACTTTCCCACCTATTGCAATTTTATCATTACTAGGAATAAGGGATATTTCACTTGGCATTAAATGAACAACCCCTACTGAAATTTGATTGCTTAAAACTTCTCCCACTTTCGCAACCACAACAATTTCACTTCCAATTTCAGCATCTACATTTGCTTTAAGAATTCCATCATTATTAATAACACCATCACCACTTACAACTTCATATGTAGCATCACCACTAATACCTTTAGCCGAAACTTCAAATTGCAAAGTTCCATTTCTTGTTATCTCATATACATTCCCAACTGTACTAAGTTCAACAGTACCTTCTTTATCACAACCAATAAATAAAGTTGCAAAAAATAATACCACACTTATAGCATATAAGACTATATTTCTTTTTTTCATAACTCATCTCCTAGATACATTATTGCAATACTATCTGAATATTCAACACCACCACTTTCACATGTTATAGAAATATAACACACTTCTTTTTGTTTATTAAACACAACTATTCCATCTTTTAATTTACTATCATCAACAGACGAAATACTATCTAAAGAAAATTGGATATCATCAAAAGTAATATCTGGCAAATTGATAAGAATAATGTTTTTTAAATCAAACTCTTTTACATTTACAATATAAGCCCTTGTGTTATCCTTATAATCAAAATATATACCCTGTCCATATTCAGAAAGAACTGAGACTGAAACAAATTTAACTATGTCGTTATTTGTCGAAATCTTAATTTTAGTATTACCCTTTTTTAAACCAAATATTATACCATTTTCACAAGTAGCAATACTATTATCTAAACTTTCATATTTTAGTATTTTATTTTCGTCAACTACCGCACTTGGAATTACTTCAGCATTTATACTCTCCCACTTACCTTCAACCACTTCAAAATTTTCTTTCGGAAGATAAATATCTAGTGGCGAAAATTCAACAACTTGCACATTTAAAACAACTTGCACATATCGTCTATCTTGAGCAGTAATTATCACTTTTGAAAAGCCGTAATCAACACCTTCAAGCGTGTTGTTTTTTTCGTCAATTTTACATA
This sequence comes from Clostridiales bacterium, assembly GCA_015055815.1. Taxonomy (GTDB): domain Bacteria; phylum Bacillota; class Clostridia; order Christensenellales; family UBA1242; genus UBA11490. The sequence continues at coordinate 211,101 of SVHM01000003.1, read as the reverse complement.
CACTTTTATCTGAATTACTATACACAATAGATTTGTTAGACGCAAGAGTTGGAAGAATAGAAATTTGTAAACTTTTAACATCACCCTTGTTAATTTGAATAATACTATCATTATTATAAATATTGCCGTTTGTGTCACTAACATATATGTTTTCTATATTTATATGTGTATATTTTGACAATATCCTACCACTAAAAGATATAAAATATATAAGCACAAACGGCATAACCAACAATGCAATTACAATAAACTTTTTCATTTTATATCTCCATTAATTCAAAATAATACTTAGTCCTAATATACAATAAATACATTCTATTTACTGCATATAAAATTGATAAAATTAAAAGCAAAATAAAGCCAGCCAGCACCGAATTACTTGAAAATAAAATCACCATAAATGATAGCGCTGAAAGCACTACAACATAGCCAATTGACTTTCTCGTATTTGATCCAATAGAAGTAATTTCACTAGTGTCATACCAGTCTAGAATTGGGCTTCTCAAATCAATATCAAAACTATGACAAATATGTCCTAAAGACATAAGCAAAACAATCGCCCCAGAAAGCAAAATTACCCACCAAGAAATATTACTAAATATTAGAGAAATTATTGTAGTTGAAATAATAGAAATCGACGTCAAAATATAATTAAAAAATACTCTGCTTTTTACTTGTTTATAAAAACTTACTGGAGAGCTTTTCATTATATAAAAACAACCACCCATTCTAGAAATTGAAGTGGAAGATACAACACTCCCCATAAGAGCTACAAGCATCATAATTAATACATGAGACGCATAAATCATGCCACGTCCCACTTGATTTACAGCAATACCTATAAGCAATTTATCATATGTAAAAACAATAAGTGGCATAAATATCAAAAACAAAAAATATTGGAAAATATATTCTCCACTTCTAAACACTTGTCTTAATTCACTTAAGATAAGTTCACCCATCACCGACCTACATTTAAATTTTTTAAATTTTGCATTGGCAGTAGTATTTTCATTAGACATTGTAGCAACTCTAAAGTAAAATGGCTTGATAAGAATAAAACATATAACAAAAGAAACTATAGACAAGCCAATAAATATAAGCAACCAATAATTAAGTGTACCAGTTAATATAAAATTAGCAAGATATAAAAACATAACTAGTTTTTTACCAAAAGCAAATATAACTGAATTTATATAAATACTATTTTCAATTTGTTTGTCGGCAATATTAAATGATGTTGAAATATTAAGAACAAACTTCATATAAATAATAAACAAAATTGCAAAAACAACAAGTATAAATATAAGCGAAACTTTGTTGTGCCTTCTAAAATATCTTACAACAAAAGAAATCGGCACACTTAAGATTGAAGCTATACCTATAGGTAAAAGGGGTAAGAAGAATATAAACAAAAAAATATTAATATAAAAAAGCACCCCCACTTTTGAAAGCATTCCAATAGACACCATAATAGGCAATATGTATTGAATATTAAAAAACAAATCATTTAAATAAACTATAATAATTTTTGAAAAAAATAGTTCATTAAACGTTACTGGCAAAACCATTAATAGCAAATTATCCTTGTTTAAATATAAAAAGGTTATTATATTCCCAATAGAAAATGCCAAAGATATGATTTGACAAGCAAATATAACTATTCCAAGCAGTTCAGGAGTTAGCGTTATACCCAAAAAGAAAAATATTTGATTAAAGAGAAAAGCAAACAAGGTTGTAAGAATAGCAAAAGAAATAACTTTTTTAAAGGTAGTTTTAAAAAAAGTTTTCAAATCTTTTATTTTAAAATAACTAAAGTTATTATCAATCTGCAACTTTAACAATTTCTTTACTCTTCCCATTAGTCTCCCATCACTTCCATAAATAATTTTTCCAATGACTTATTTGATTTTTTTAGTTCTTTTATATCAAATACACCTTGCAAAACACCCTTTTTAATAATACAAACCCTGTCACATAAATTTTCAACAACATCTAAAATATGCGAACTAAAAAATACCGTATTCCCCTTTTTCGCATGCTCTTTCATGGCCAGTTTCAATTGATATGCACTTTGTGGATCAAGCCCAGTTAAAGGCTCATCCAGTATCCAAAGTTTTGGCGAATGTACCAAAGCCCCAATAACCGCAATTTTCTGCTTCATGCCATGCGAATAACTTTTAATTAAATTATCAAAAGCATTTTCAAGTTTAAAAAGTTTAACGTACTTATCACTTATCTTTTCCATATCTTCAACACTTACACCATAAATATTTGCTATATGGTTAACATACTCTCTACCCGTAAGCCTTTCAAAGACAGCGTGATTATCTGGAACGTAACCCATTATAGATTTTGCTTCAAGCGGTTGTTTCACCAAATCAATTCCACCAATTTCAATTTTTCCATCTTCAAAAGGTAGTATTCCAACAATTGATTTTATAGTAGTACTTTTACCCGCACCATTCGAACCCAAAAAACCAAACACTTCACCTTTCCTTACATGCAAATTTAAGTTGTCTACCGACTTATGAATTGAGTTTCCATATCGCTTTGATAGCCCCGTTATTTTTAACATATACACCTTCAATCTTCATAATTTTCTTTGGGAAATTTATTTTTATATATCCCACGCTCTTTAAATAAATTAATTCTAATTTGCCTTAATTTAAAATGGTCATCAGCAATTACAAGCAATTTTATATAAACCCAATTTACCACAAAACAAAAGCCAACAAACAAAACATAAATTATAAGAATATAAATTGGATAAAAAGTAAAACCTGAAATTACAAGTGGATATTTCCACACAAATTTTATTGCAGGAATAACATTAGCAACAGTATCATCGAATATATAAAAGTAATTTACTTTATTCAAGACTGGATGACCTTCAACATAAACAAAACTATTAATTATTACACCTGCAACAACACAGAATATAAAATATATTGAAAAACCAATCGTAAAGTTTATTGGCGATTTCCTATTTGGTCTTGGCATTATCCTTAGTGCTACTGTCAATAAAGGCAATATAAACACCCACGTATGCTCAATGTAAAAATGTATATTCCAAAAGGATAACATGCCTTCACTAACATCAGGAAAAGCAAAAGCAATCATGGCTCCCGAAACATTACCAATGAGTATAAAATCAAAGAAACTTTTTTTCTTAACAAGTAGAGATATAAGTATTAAATACGCACCCAAATTACATAGCTGAAAAGGTAATCGTGAAAGATTTAAATCCATTAAATAAATTGAATTGTAATGATAAAATAAATAGAGTGCTAAAAATATTAAAAATGAATACCTTAACTCTCTTGATTTAAACCTAAGCAAAAAATACAATAGAACAAATATTAAAAGAGCAGTCACCCCCCACATCAAATTTTCAAACGATAGTGGCTTCATAAATTTATTCGTAAACCCGAATAGCGACTGTGGAAGAGTGACAGGAATTACAATTAGTAACATAAATGGAATAACTGAAAGCCCCCACCAATCAGACTTATCTCTTATATTGATTTTATGTTTTAAAACAAATCTTAAAATGAGTGGTATCAATATCATTATAATTACTTCAAGAGAAAACTCAATCCGTCTATAAATTTCTGGCAGGTATATAGCACGTCCAGAATTTTCGGTAAAATACATAATAAATTTTTCATAATTGATAAGCACAAGAATAGCTACAGGCAAACAAAAATAAATAGTTATATTTCTATAAATTCGTACCGAAAAATATACAGCGACTGGATAAATCATATACGAAAGGAGACTAAGCCATCTCACAAGCGAGTGAAATATATCAGTTTCTTTATAAAGCGTTTCTCCGTATACCCCACCATTTATAACCCATATAAAACTATCATTAAAAAAATTCCTAATAACCGCAAGCGAAAAAAAAGTTATTGCAAGTATTTTGCAAACGCTTAAAATTTTATTTTCGCCAAATTTTTTCTTCGAAATCGAAATTAAAGTAAAAAGTATGATAGTGACAAAGATTATTATGATAATATTAAGCATAATTTATTTTGTATAAAAATGGTGTTATTATACATCTTAAAATTATACATTTTATGTAAGATTTACACAAAAACTGTCAAATTTCAACAAAAAAGAGTTCAAATATTTGACATAAAAATATATAATTAATATACTTATAAAAAGTATACTTAGGGGTGTTTTTATGAATAATAATGTGAAGAAAATATTGTACATAGCATTACCAATCATTATAGCTATATTAACAATTGCAATTGCATTCTATATAAAAACAAATCAATTTTCAAAAATCATGCAGTCTACCAACGATAGCGAGCTTATTTCGTATGAAATTGTGAAAGATTCTTTTCAATCTAATGAGACTGCCGAATCAACACCCGACGCCCCTGAATACCAATCAAAAATCATATTACTTATGCACAACATGGCAAAATACGATTTGGAGTATTTTGATGTAACTATTGAATTTGTTGAAGAAGGAACTGATGAACTTTGGTCTTATACACAAGAAGACTTTTCATTCTATGGTGACACAAAATTAATTGTATCTCAAACAAGACCTAATAAAGCTACCAATGTTCACAATGTTTATATAACATTCAGTGGCGACGACAAGCAAGTATATATCGTTGACACCAGCGAATATGAAGATCTTTACGGTAAAAATAATACTATCATTTCACCTATTACTTACAGAGTTTACAAAACTCTTGCACTTGCTTCTATTATGCTTACAATAGTTGTCGCCGTTACTGCTGGCATGCTTATCTTAGTTTGTATTGACACTGAGAAACCCAAGAAGAAAGTTCATAACACTTCTGACAAGGTTACAATTAACACATCAAACAAATCTACACAAAATAAACCTTCTAGCAAAACCAGTAACATGTCAGTTGAAGGGCAATCTAAATCACAAAAGACACCTACTGTAACTACACAAAAAACTACTACAAAGAAAACAACTGTTACAAAAACAAACGCTAACCCAACATCAAAGGCTACTGCTAAAACAACTGCAAACAAAAAAAGTGGCAACGCCACCAAAAAATAATTTGCTTAGAAAAATATATTTGAACAAGTATTACAATTATTACAACTGTTACAACTATTGCAGTTATTACATGAACAACAACTGTTAATATTATTGAGTGTTCTGTTATTATTCAAGACCAATAAAAGTAGTAGTAAAAAATTTGTATTATTAGAAAAATCAACTTCACCATTTTCATCTACTGGTGTAGTTAAAATTGATAAAAATAATATTAATAAGACATCATTACTCATACCATCCCCCAAAATACTTAATTAATATTTATTATGCGACAAAATTTAATTTTGTGAGAATTTTAATTAACCATCTTTGCATGATACAATATTAAAAAATGGAGATGGATATGGAAAACAATATAATATATTTGAATAAAGAAATTGAAAATACTATAAAAGAGCATATGCCTACTGCTAAAATGTGTAATAGCCTTGCTTACTTTTATAGTATTTTTAGTGATAGCACTAGACTTAAAATTTTAATTTCACTTCTTCTTAGTGAAATGTGTGTAAACGACTTATCAAAACTGCTGGGCATTAATCAAACAACAATTAGCCACCAATTAAAAATCCTTAAAAGCAACGGCGTGGTTTCATCAAATAGAAAAAACAAATTCGTTTTTTATAAAATTGAAGATAAATTTATAAATAACATTATGATTAATGGTGTTGATTTTTTAATAAACAAAAAATTGGCATAATAAAAAATACAACAGAGAAATATTCTTTGTTGTATTTTTTAACTCGAAAATTTATTCGCTTAATTTAACAAACTTAAACTCATCATTTGCCCGATTAACTCATATCGGTTAAGCGAACAAAACACAAACAACTTATTTATGTTGTCTATATATAAAAGAATGTAATTTTATTACATAATTTTTAAAAACCTTTTTTATTGTCACTTCAAAAAACTCTAAGTAATTATTAGAGAATTTTTTAATATTATATATATAACTATTAATCATTTATATAATTTTAACACAATAATCTAACGGTTTTTAGATAAGCATCAGTTTTTGAGAATTTCTTTGAACATTTTATATAATCACAATCTACAACTCTTCTTTCTTCAATCTTGAAAGAATTGTAAAATAGCGATATAACAAATAAGATAGTTGCAGTAAAACAGAAAAACTGTAATACAACGAATAAAAAAGCAAAAAGTGATGGGGCATCAAATAAAACTTTAGCAGAAATCAATACCCTATAAAGACTAACCCTTAAGCCTTCATTTAGATGAAAACTCTCAATTACATTTTTAACAAGAACAATGCATTCTTTATCAAATATTGAAACACAAAGAAGCGCTAGTACAACAAGTTGTATTAGTGGGAATAGATATTTGCAATTTATTTTCTTTTGATTTTGCATATCTTTTTTCTTTCTTTACTTTTTTAAAGTATACAAAAAAAATAACCACAATGTCAAGCAGATTTGTGGTTATTAAAAAATTAACGAATTAAACCCAATTTTTCATATACTATTTTTAGTTTTTCTTGCGCTTTTGCACTCGCTTTCTTTCTACCCTTTTCTAAAATAGTATTTAGATATTCTTTATCATTAAGATATGCAAAATACTTATCCTGAACAGGTTTTAGCCCGTTAATAATTGAGTTTGCAACTTCTGTCTTTAAAGTGCCATAATTGGCATTTTCGAAGTGTTTTTCGGCTTCTTCAATAGTAATTTTTTCCATACAAGCATAAATGGTAAGCAGGTTGCTTACACCCGGTTTATTCTCAACATCATATTTTACAAAATTATCGCTATCGGTTACTGCCCTTTTTACTTTTTTCATAATTTCTTCTGGACTATCTTCCAAGAAAATTGCACCAGTATCTGCTCTATCTGATTTACTCATTTTCTTAGTTGGACTTTGAAGTCCGCATATTTTAAAGCCTTCTTTTCTAAGAACTGGCTCTGGGATTAAGAAAGTTTCTCCCATTTTATGATTAAATCTTGTAGCGATATCTCTACATAGTTCTACATGTTGTTTTTGATCAAGTCCAACAGGAACTATCTCAGTATCATAAAGAAGAATATCTCCCGCCATAAGTACTGGGTAAGTAAAAATTCCAACATTTAATTCTTTCATTTTTGCTTGATAGTCTTTAAATTGCGTCATTCTACTAGCTTCACCAAACATAGTAAAGTTATTAAGTACCCATGACATTTCGGCATGTTCATGAACTTGGCTTTGAAGATAAAGGGTACATTTATCTGGGTCAAGACCAAGAGCCAAATAAAATGCAATTAGTTTATAACTATTTTCTCTTAACTCTTGCGGATTTGGATTAATTGTTAGTGCATGCAAGTCGGCAACGCAAATATATGAATTATATTCTTCACACATTGATTGTAATGATTGTCCTACCCCAATAAACCCACCAAGAGTAATTATTCCTGTTGGTTTTATTGCTGTATAAAGTGTTTTCTTTTCCATAAATCACCTATAATGTCACTCTTTCTAATTTTTCTTTTTGTTCAACAATTGAAAGATTTGCTATTAAGTCGTCTAAGTCACCATTTAAGAAATTATCAAGATTGTATATTGTATAATTTATTCTATGGTCTGTTAATCTACTTTGCGGATAGTTATAAGTTCTAATTCTTTCACTTCTATCGCCCGTTCCAACTTGATTTCTTCTATTTCTTGCATATTCTTCATCTAGTTGCATTTGGAAATGGTCGTAAAGTTTACTTTTTAAAATAGACATAGCTTTTTCTCTATTTTTTAGCTGTGACCTTTCATCTTGACAAGCAACTACTATACCTGTTGGTATGTGAGTAATTCTAACTGCACTATCTGTAGTATTAACGTGCTGACCACCAGCACCACCACTACGATAAACATCTACTTGCAAATCTTTTTCGTTAATATCAACATCTACTTCTTCATGCTCTGGAAGAACGGCTACTGTTGCAGTACTTGTATGAATTCTACCTGAACTTTCTGTTTCTGGAACTCTTTGTACTCTATGAACGCCACTTTCGTACTTAAACTTACTATATGCGCCCTTTCCACAAACTCTAAAAGAACATTCTTTAACGCCCTTTAGTTCAGTCTCATTTATTGATAATATTTCAACTTTCCATCTTTTGCTTTCTGCATACATTGAATACATTCTAAGAAGTACACCCGCAAACAAGCTTGCTTCTTCTCCACCTGCACCCGACCTAATTTCAATAATAACATTCTTTTCGTCATTTTCGTCTTTTGGTAGAAGCAAAATTTTAATATGCTCATCAAGTTCTTTTTTCTTTTCTTCGCATGATAAAATTTCGTCTTCAAGCATAGACCTAAGGTCAGCGTCGCTTTCAGTTTCTAGAAGTTCTTTATCACTTTCAATAGTCTTTAAAACAACATTGTAATCATCATAAGCTTGACTGATAGGCTCAAGTTCACTAAATTCTTTGCAGATTTTAGCATATCTTTTATTATCTTGAATTACTTCAGGCTTAATCATTTCTTTTTCAAGTTCTAGATATTTTTCTTTTAAAAATCTAATTTTATTTAGCATTTTTCTCTCTCTTTTTTGCAATTATAAATCTATCAATTTGGGCAAAGTCTTTTATAACTTGCACATCTTCAAAATCTTTGTTAAGTAGTTTAACAACTTTATCACCTTGTTCTATACCTACTTCAAAATAAATCTTACCACCATCATTTAAATACTTTGGAGCATCAGCGATAACTCTTCTATAAAAGTCAAGTCCATCTTTACCACCATCAAGTGCAAGCATTGGGTCAAAGTCTTTCACTTCTATTTCAAGTTTTTGCAAATCTTGAGTTTTTATATAAGGTGGATTACAAACGATTATATCAAACTTATATTCTAATTTTTCAAACAAATCACTTACATAATAATTTATATTTAGTGGTGGTTTTGAGTCTTTTAATCTAAGTTTGTCATTTAGTTTATTATTCTTCTTACTAATTTTAATAGCCTTAGCGCTGATATCTGCAAGTGTAACATTTACACCAGTATTACTTGCGATAGCAAGACCAATACAGCCACTACCCGAACACAAATCAAGAACAGATGGTGGAGTATTTTTGAAATTCTTTTTAATGTCTTTGATAACCATATCTGTCAAAATCTCTGTCTCTTGTCTAGGAGTTAGAACATTTTTATTAAAAGGAATTTTTACATCAAAAAAATACTTGTAACCAATTAATTTATCAAGTGGTACATGTCTAGCCCTAAGTTTAGTAAGTTTATCGAATTTCCTAAACTCACTCAAAGTTAATTCATCAATCTTATGCAAATCACTTACACCTTTACCAGTTGCAATAGACAAAATATATTTAATTGACTCATCTTTATCAGGTATATTTACAAGCAGACCTTCTGCATATTTTATAGCTTCATTTTTATTCATTTGTATCTCCTTACAAAAAAAATAGGCAAGAGAAAAAGACCTGCCTATTTAATATCCAACTAATTAAGATTGTGTTTCTTCTTAAATTTCTCTACTCTACCAGCAGTATCTACAAGTTTTTGCTTTCCAGAATAGAATGGGTGACATTTATCACACACATCAATTCTAATTGTATCGCCTTTAACTGTAGATTTTGTCTTAAATTTAGAGCCACAAACACAAACAACTTCCACTTCGTGATAATCTGGATGTATGTCTTGTTTCATAATATTCACCTCTTATATTTTAATGCTTTACTATTATATAATACTTTGCACATACAAGTCAAGACTTTTACAAATAATTTTCATGAATAAATTATGAATTAATGGCAATACTTCCCTATATTTTTTAATGTTTTATTTATTTGAAAAAAAATTTTTGATATCGATAGCCAAATCACCCGCACCCAAAATCACAACGGCATGATAATTATAAAGATTATCTTCTAAATACTTTTGAATTATGTCCAAATCATCAAAGTATTTACTATTAATAAGATTATTATGGATATCGATACTTCTACCACCCATAATTTCTTTTTCTCTAGCGGGATAGGTCTTATATAAAATTAAACTTTCAACATCTTTGAGTACAGATATAAATTCATCAAAAAGTGTTAATGTCCTAGTATATGTATGGGGTTGGAATACAAATAATATTTTTTCATACCTTTCTTTAAATGCTTCTATACTATTTTTAACTTCTGTTGGATGATGGGCATAATCAATAATTATATCACAATTATCCACCTTGGCTATTTTTTCATTACGCCTTTCTACACCTTTAAAAGTAGAAAATGAGTGAGAAATAATTTCTTTTGGAATATTATACTTATCTGCTACAATGACGGCAAACAAGCAATTATAAATATTATATTTACCCATCAAATTAAGTTTAATTGAAATATACTTATCTCCACATTTGTATATATCAAAAGTATATCCATCTTTTACAGTTTTGATATTTTCAGCACTCCAATTAACGCCCAATTTAAGCGATTTTTTAATTTCTACATCTTGACCACATACTGAAACTTTTGACCTTTTTGCAAAATTTTTAAATGCTTTTTTTATTCTTCTAAATGACTTATAAAAATCAAGATGTTCTTTTTCAATGTTAGAAATAATAGCAATATCTGGCTTTAAATATTTAAAGCTATTTCTATACTCGCAGGCTTCAACAATAAAATATTTGTTACCACCTACGATTGTATTGTCATTAAAATTAAGACTATTTCCACCAAGATGAATGGTTGGGTTAAGATTAGCAGAACTAAACATGTGACCTATCATTGCTGTAATAGTTGTTTTCCCATGGCTACCAGAAATTGCTATGACATTTTCAAAATCACCAGCAACCAAACCTAAAAGTTTACCCCTTTCGATAGTTTTAATTCCAAGTTTTTTTGCTTTTAATATTTCAACATTTTGCTTAGGAATAGCACCCGAATATACCACCAAATCAATGTCTTTTGTTATGTGTTTTTCATTATGTCCAATGAATACTTTTATACCCAATTTTTGTAGTTTTTTAGTTTCTTTATTTGCTTTAAAATCGCTACCTAAAACTTTTTTGCCATTAGAATTTAGCATTTTAGCAAGTCCAGACATGCTAATTCCACCAATTCCAATAAAATAAATAGTGTTTTTCGATAAAAAATCATACTTTTTCATAATATTTTATATGAAAGTATTTTAAAAAAGTTGTAAAAAAATATATATTCATGCTAAAATAAAAATAGCAAAACTGCTAATATATAAAAGGGAAAGGTACAGACTATTGAAGATTACTGATATCCGCTTAAGATTAATTCCTAACGAAGATAGCAAACTTAAAGCAGTTGCATCAATTACAATTGATGAATGTTTCGTAGTTCATGACATCAAAGTGTTGGAAGGAAATCAAGGCTATTTCATCAGCATGCCTAATCGCAAGACTCCTGAAGGTGATTATAGAGATGTTGCTCATCCTATCAATACTCCAACAAGAGAAGAAATTAACAAACTTGTTCTTGCTAAGTATGAAGAAGAAAAAGCAAAAGCATAATAGTTCATAATCCTGATTATGAAAAAAAGATATATTGAGAAATTCAATATATCTTTTTTTGTTTTAACTATTTTTCAAACTTTAATGTTGGATATCCGCCATCTGTTAAATCCCAAACTACACTGCTAAAGTTTTTGTCTGTATAAGTTGTTTTTTCCAACATCTTAGCTGATGTTTTATCAGCATCATTTGGAATGGCTGACCAACTATTTGTACAATTTTCAACACCTTTAACTTTTTCAAACACATAATTAAACATGTATCCAGAGCCAGAAGAATATTTCTCACTTGCCCCCATCATCCAACGATGAACATATTTTGAACCTGTTGTTGAATAGTGTTTTCCGTTACCTTCAAACGTACATGAAGTATAACAATATTCAATTATACCAACATGACCTGTTCCACCGAATTTTCCAAAGTTGCTATCTCTTTTTAGTTCAGCTGTAAATCCGGCAACTATAGACGAATTGTTTGCACCAATAAGTTTTGCCATTGTGTATGAGTTGTATACAACACCACTATCAATTACACCTACAAGGCCACCTACGTTTACACCTTTAATAGTTACATTATCGTGAACGGCAACTTCAGATATGGTTGTACTATATGACGCTGAACTTACTTCACTCTTGATATATGCACGAGTTTTACCAAAGCCTATGTTTTCTTTAAATTTAACGGTAGATTGTTCTGTTGAATTTAGAACACCAGCAACACCACCAACATAGTAACCAACAACTGATGAGTTTGATACAATACCTTTTGAAACTATAGACATTGTATAACCTACTATACCACCAGCGTATGTTTCTAGTTCTGTATTTGCAATAATATTTACATCTTGAACTTTAGCATTAGTAATATTTGCATCAATAACTTTACCAGCAATACCACCAGCATAACCAACTGTATTTTTGGCTGTTGTAAGACCCATGCTAATTGTTTTTACATTAGCAATTTCACCAGAGTTTGCGTAACCTACGATACCACCAGCATAATATTCACCATTAACTGCATGAATAAGTACGTTTGTTACATAAGAGTTATCAATAACCGAATTACCTGTCATATAACCAACTATACCACCAGCATATTTAGATGCATTGATACCTATACCATTAATTACAACACCGCTGATTTTTGCGTCTTTTACATATCCAAATAGTCCAGCTGATGTATAATCGCCTTTAATTGACAAATTGCTAATTTCACCATATTCAACAGTTAAAGTACCTGTGAATGGTTTTTCAACAGTACCAATTGGTGTCCATTCTTCCCAATCTTTCATGTCGATATTTTTCATGATAACAAAGTCTTTGTCTAAATGATATCTAATACTATCTAATTCCATAGCATTAGTAATGTATTTAGTATAAGTTTGTTCATAAGCATAATCATCTTCAATTTGAATTGAAATATTTACACTAAGTCTGCCATTTGCTCTAAGTTTTACTTTAAATGTTCCTTCAGATAAGCATTTAATCTTTAGAATGCTATCATAACTTCCGGTAATGCTCATTGTTTCTGCTTCACCATCGTTATTTAACAAACTCCAACTGAATGTCTCATTTCCAACAAAGCTATAAGTAGTATTTGCATAAATTTCAATTATGTCGCCAGTATTTACTTTATATTTTGAACCATCTTTACCTAGAGTTTTACCATCAACTTTTACTTCATAACCAATTGTGCTATCATCCCAAACTGAAACAATACAGTTTTGTGTAATCTTTGTACCATTGTTTAGAGTAATAGTAGCATATATTGTTGCAACACCTTCTCTTATAGCTGTAATATTTCCGCCATTATCAACTGTTGCAATTGAAGATGCACTTGATGAATATGTAACATTTTTATTAGCAAATCCTGTTGCTATTAATTGATGTGACGTACCAACTTTCAAGCTTATAGATTTCACATCTAATTCAAGAGTTTCATCAGTCTCTACTGCTTTACTATAAATATTAATTGAAGATGCATTTGAATAATGATTTTCATCAAGAACAGTACAAGTAATAATACATCTACCAATACCTTTTACAGTAAATGGAATTTCATAGCCTTCTGCTGTTAATTGTCCTTTGCTTGTGTCAACAGTGACAATTCCAGTATCACATTCAAACTTGTATGTAATTTGGTCTTTAATATCAACACCATCACACAATGCAGATGTAACGATTATTTTTCCTTCAATTGGTGAACTAGAATAATTATAAATAAATTGTGTTTGTTTAAATAATACATTTACAATTTTCTTCTCTTCTTCACCAGAATCAAATACATTAACTTTAATAACTTCTCTACATGTACCAACGATAGCTTCTACTTCAGCAACACCAACTTTTTTAGCTGTAATCTTACCAGTAGATGTTACTGATATAATATCACTGTCTGACATAAATGTAGGAATTAAGCCTTCTTGTTCTACGCCATTTAGTGTAACTGTATATCCTGAAATTTGAGTTGTTTCACCAACTTCCATACTAATAGCTGTTAGACCATAGATTGTATATACGTCATCAGATTTTACTCTAACTCTAATACTATCTACACTGCCATTTTTGTATTCAGCAGTAATTGTAACTAGACCTGTAGCAATACCTGTAATTTTACCAGTACTTTCTTCAACACTAACTACTTTGTCATCACTACTAGTCCACTTAGTACCTTTCATTGCTTCATATGGAGATAGTTGTAAGTTGTAGCTTTCACCTAATTTAATTTCTAAATATCCGTTTGCACCGCTTGTTATTACGATTGGTAAATCAACATTATATGCAAATTTATATGTGTTATTTTCAATAACAGGAACACCAACTAGTCTAAAGTAATCGGCAACATTAACAATAGTATAATTCAAATATGGCATACCATTATTAACTTTCTTTTCAACATCAATTCCCCATACATTATCAAATGCCCATAGAACATCTTGACTTTCTTCAAGCAGACTACCATCAGCATTATAATTTTCAATATAAGAAACAAAGTTTTCTTTATTTAGCATTTCTTCAGTTTTTAAACCTAAAATTGTAGTTTTGTCTTCTACAAAAGTTTGAGTTTCTTCACCAATATAATTTTTTGCTATTGCAGAGAATTTCTTTTCAAACCCATCAATTCCGTTATCTAAATTTAATTTAGTCTTATCATATCTAACACCAGCAAAATAATTTGATACTCTTATAGCTTCACTATCTTCTTCATATTTACCAAGACTAATATCTTTGTTAATACCTATAACGCCACCATATAGTCCAGTACTATTTGCTTCAAGTAAATATGTATTAATACTACTATAACTATCTTTTATATTAGCTCCTTGGAAGAATTGATTATATTCTCCACCTACTTTGCTAAATTGTTTTGCGTTGTTTTGACCAATTAAACCACCATAAACAATTGACCTATTAGCACCAGAGCCAAAGTAAATATCTCCAACAGCATATGAGTATGAAAGTACACCACCGTTATTAATACCAACAAGTCCACCAATAACACCTTCAGCACCTTGAACTACTAATTCATCTGAGCCTTCAGCATATTTCTGTCCCAAATTAAGATTTACATTGCTACATTCAACTCTTGCAATATGTCTTGTATATGTATCATTTTCGCCATCGTCAGTTGTCTCATTAATTCCAACAAGTCCACCAAACACATCACTTTCTACTGAAATAAATGTGTCTTTCACTTCAATTCTTTCAACAACACCTTTGTTTGTTCCTGCAACAATACCAAAGTTTGTATATTTACCGCTTGCACCAAAGTTTTCAAACTTCAAGTTATAAACAATACCATCTTGCATAATTTCTGAGAAGAAACCAACATTGTCTGTTCCGAACAATCCGTTCTTGCCATCATTAAGCGACTTATAACTATCAATATCAATATTGATTTTTGAAATAGTTGAGCCATTTCCATCTAGGCTTCCACTAAACTTTCTAAGTGGTACCCAGTATCCACCATTGATTTCAGACACATCAATATTGTTGATAAGTTTATAGTACTTATTAGAATGATATTGAGTATAAGGCTCTTTACCAGCAAATACTTGAGTAAGGTTACCTTCTTCATCTGTTAGTTGTTCACCCATACCAATACATGCTAGTTGTTCAGCAGAATCAATGTAATAAGGTGAGTTAATAGTACCATCACCAACAATAACGTCACAAGATAAATTTCTAAAGTTTACGTTGCTAGTTCTGAAATTAATTCTAGCCACACCACCACCAACAGCTATAAAATTATTGTTATCTTTGTCATAAGACACAATATTTTCATTACTACTAGATATATTTATCTCGGTATACGACTTCTTGTTCTCATGGGTAATATCTATATTAAAATTTTCACCTTTGTCAACATACATAGAAGTAGCTGATATAGTAATCACTTCATCATTCCTAACCAAAAAGAATACAGCAAAACCTAGAGATACTGTAAAAACAATTACCAATAAATAAACAATAAACTTTTTCATTTTTCCCCCATAAACTATTTCATTTATTATTTTTTTTAGTCTCAAAAATCTCAGAATACATTTATTAATTATATGATACTATATCACAGCATTTTTGTCAATACCATTCAAAAAAATTAACTTAAACTAAAAAAACAAATTACATCCCTATTTAAAACGATTTTCCGCAAAACTTTTAACATTTTATAGAAATATTTTTTTACAAATACCTTTTAATATTCAAAACAAAAGAAAAAAGGACGTAATGCCCTTTATATTAATCTATGAAATCGTCATCATCTTCTTCGTCTTCTTCATCTTCTTCATCATCAAATTCTTCATCATCAATATTAATGTCGAAGTCGTCGTCATCGTCAAATTCTTCACTTGTTTCTTCGTATTCTTCCATATCATCAAAGTCGCCATCCAAGTCTTTAGCAAATGCGCCTTCTAATTCTTCGTCGATTTCATCATCTTCTTCAACTGGAAGCAAATCAAGTTCTTCATCTTCGTCTTCTGCCTTATTAACGCATTCTCTCCAGTCTGGTTCATCATCTTTTCTAATACCTTCAGTTTGTTCTTCTAAACATGTAGAACAAATAGTTTCGCCTTCAGTAATGTAGTTAACTCTACAATGTGGGCAAAGCTCTAAGCCTTCTTCCATTTCGTCAAAATCATTTTCTTCTAAAATTCCCGCTTTCATTTCGCTTTTACATACATCACAATATTTATCTTTTTTAACAATGTAATTAAGTTCACATCTTGGGCACTTAATATATTCAACGCCTTTACTCATATTTTCTCCATATTTTTGTTATGATTTAAAACTACTCTAGTTTATCTAAGTATTATGAAAATGTAAACTATTTTTATACATATTTTTTTAAATTTTAAAAATTTTTTAGTTAGTAGATATAAAAAAAGAAAGACTTTATAAAAAATCCGTCTCTCTTCTATATTTGTTATGCACCTTCAATAAGCATTTTATCTGCCACCAATGCTATAAATTCACCATTCGTTGGCTTTTCATTATTTCCGTAAACTCTTATTCCAAAAAGACTATTTATGTTCTCAATCTTGCCCCTATTCCAAGCAACTTCAATTGCATGTCTTATAGCTCTTTCAACTTTGCTTGCTGAAGTGTCAAATTTATCAGCAATAGATGGATATAATTTTTTTGTAATACTATTAATAATTTCTGGAGTGTCAATCGCCATTTTTATGGCTTCTCTTAAAAACTGATATCCTTTTATATGCGCTGGAATGCCAACTGTTATAAAAATATTAGTAATTTTTTCATCAAGTTGTTTAGCTTTTGGTTTTGATACATTTGAAAGAATTGGTGTTTTGTTTTGAGAAAAATCATCTTTTATCACTTCAACAATTCTGCTTTCCAAAAGTTCAAGGTTAACAGGTTTTAGCATATAATAGGACACACCCATGCCAAAAGCCTTTTGGACAAAACCTTCACCAGTTAGAGCAGTTGTCACAATTATCTTTGGCATATGAGCAAGCCCCAATCTTGAAACTTCTTCTATCAAATCAAACCCATCAGCATTTGGTATAATTATATCAGTAATAATCACATCAACTTGATTATCACTTATGTAATCAATTGCATCTATTATATTATTATAACAACCAACAACTTTTAAGTCTTGTCTACTCTCCAAGAAGTAATCTTTTAATGACTTACTAAAGTTTTCATTCGCATCTACAACAACAATTTTTGATATCTTTTTTTCCATATTTACAATCTCCATTTATTTATTTTTAAAACACTTAAAATATATCATAATGTTATACGATTTAGCAAATTATAACAAAGTGAAAAATTGCCTATTAAATGGAGTTTTTTGAATATAAATTACATTTTTGTCGTATTTTAAGAAAATGAAAAATTATGCCTTATAACTTATCAAAATTTTGTTTTTAATTGTTGTAAACATGGTATTTTTTGCATAAAAAAAGAGCTAAAAATTTTTCAGCTCTTTTAAAAAATTTATTATTTTACATGTGGAATATTTTCAACCACTCCATCACCATCTTCGTCTTTCTCTTCTGGAGCTTGTGGAAGATGACTTTCTTCAAAACTTCCTACAAATTTTTGGTCTGTGCTATTTGGCTCAACGAAATTCATGTAGAAATTTTTGCTCTCATCAGCAGAAGTATATTCAACGAAAAGATAAACTCTTTGGTTATCGAAATCGATTAAATTTGCTCTTCCAACTTTCATTGTAAATGAGTCATCACAAGCGATGTCAGCCTTGATTAAATTGTCTGAAATTTCACCATTGAGAATATCAAACTTATAAAGTTTTTCTTCTAATGCGTAATATCCATAACCACCATAAATACCAAGAATTGTATCAGCAGATGTTAAAATTTGAGTAGAAACAATTTCTCCGCTACCATTTTTCATTACTCTAAATACCGCACTGTCTGTTGCACCTAAGAACATATCATAACCAAAATCGCAAATATAATAAGTTGTATATTCTTTATTTGACATCTTTACTTCATTATCAAAATTAAAGTCGGTAGATGTTTTGTAAAGTAATGCTTTACCATTATAACTCTTATCAGCCTTTGTATAATAAACATTGTCTTTTGTTACAGACTTAATCATAAAGGTATGATTATCATTTGTCGCAATTACTTCTTCTTTAGTTTCACTTGCAAAGTTAAATTTACATAGCATATTACCTTTAAATGAAGTGCCTTTATTATCGCTTTCAACAGCATCTCTTGTGTAATAAACTGTATTTAAAATAGCATTGCTTCTATCGTTATTTGTACTATAATTAGTTTCATCATAGAAAGCATAAGAAGTAACATTTTTAACTTCGGCAACAACTTCTCTTTCTTCAGTATCTATTGCCATAATTGTTTTTTCTTGATTAGCATAGTAAGCCAAGATATAAACTTTGCCGTCTACCTTGTAGCAAGTCCAATCTAATGTATCTTCAGCAACAGGTGAAGAATAAATAAGTTTGTCTTTCGTTCCATCAATATTTATTCTATGGAAATCAACTCTATCTGTAAGTTTGCTACCATCTTTATCATAATTCATATTTGGTGTTGTATAGTAAATATAATCGTCTATGATAAAGAACCCGCCATTATCAAAACCAACAACTTTTGAAACTACTCTATCAACATTTGTTAAAAATCCTTCTTCATTTTTAACAACTTCACCATTAACAAGTTTTGTTCTATAAATACCAGTATGATTAACCTTGTTTTCTTTGTTATCATACTTAGGGTCTAAAGTATCTTCATCAACATAACCATTGATAAAATATAGGTAGTCACCCTTAACTACAGTTGTTCCACCATTACTAATAACTTGTGCACTAGTTTCTGGATTGTCAGTCAAAGCTTTAGGAGAACAACCAGTAAACACAAATACTGCAGTAATAATAAACATTATTATTAAAGAACATATCCCTTTCTTCATAAAAATCTCCAATATATAATAATCTACCAAAAGAAAATTTATTATTCAAAATAAATATAAATTTAAATCGTAGTCAAAATTTCAGCATTTACAAATTTAACCTTTGTAGATACTTATTAAGTATAACAAGTTTATTTAATATTTGTCAATAAAAAAGGAATAATTACCATTAAAAAATTAAAGAATTCCCATGTTTTTCGAAAAACGATAAATATGCTAAAACTTAAAAAAAGAGAGTTAATCTCTCACTTTTTTATCTAGCAAAATGTTCTTGATTAATATCAAATAACTTCAAATAAAAATCTTTCTTGTACTGTGGTATTATAAAACCTGTAGAGTTTTCGCAATCTCTCAAAATTTCGTCAATATTAACTTTGCTTAATCTATCTATAACTTCTCTACAATTTTCAGGTAAAACCCCTTTCTCATACATATTTTTAATTGAATTTAAAAAATCCATATATGTTTTTGATGTTTTATCTAAAGTGATTACTCCAAAAAACAAATCTTCAGCATACTTTAAAATATCTTCCATTCTTTGGTAATCATCATCTTTTAATAAATCTATGCTAGTATTTTCAAAATCAAAAGATATTATATCTTCCTTCTGTTTGCCAAGATTGCCAACCGTCATTTTATTATTTAAATGATTATCCCCCATCATGCAAATAATATCAAGCAAACCAGCCTTTATATAATTATCTAAAACTTGAACATTTTCTTCGCCATTTTCAGTTTGCAAAAGCAAGTCTCTACTTTCTATCATTTTAGATATGGTATTACGTTTATCCAAAATATACTTATACACATCTTTGCTTTGTTGTATTGACCCAACAGAAATTCCTTTTACAGTTCTTAAATCTTGTGACGCAAGACCTATATCCATATATGAGCTTTTAAATAATTCATCATCTTCCCCCGCAACTTCAATATGCGGTTTTCTTAAAATTATTGGATAGTATTTAAGTGCATTAACGCCCAAAGCATTATATAGTCTACCAAAGAAAATCTCGTTGGATATCAACTCTTTTGCCCAACTATCTTCCAAAAAATACCTTCTTAAATATAAACTTAAATCTTTATCTGGCAACTTTATTTTTTGCAAAACGTTTTTAGATATATCATAAGCAAAATCGGGAGAATGTTTATCACCATCTATAAACGGCATAACATTCCCGTCAAAAAACTCTCTTTTTTCAAGCCCAGCTTCTTCAAGACTTGCCAAATACTTCTTTACTTCTATTGACATTTTTACTCCTTTTAACTAAATTATCTCGAGAAAAACTCTTGATTGACATCAATTAGTTTTTGGAAATAATCTTTTTTGTATTGTGGAATATGAAACCCTGTTGAATTTTCACTATCCCTAATTACATCATCAAAATTAAGTTCTATAATATTTTTAATCAACTCCACACATTCTGGTGGCAACGCTCCATCTTCCATTATTTTTTTCATATATGAAAGATAATCCATATATGTAAGCGATGTTGAATTTAGTTTAACTTCACCTTCAAATACATGATTACCATTATTTATTATTTGGTCAAAACGTTCAAAATCAACAACACAATATTTATCTAAGTGACTATCTTCAAAATCATATGAAACAACATCTTCAAATGGTTTTCTATTGTATCTTACAATGTTTTTGTTTCCAATATGGTTATCAATTAGCATACAAATTATATCAAGCATTGATGTTTTAACATAATTAGCAATTAAACTTCTTGCACTTTCAGGATGCTTACTACTTTCAATAAACTCATCTTGGTGAGCAAGTATTTTTTCGATATTAAGATTATATTTTCTTATAAACTTATAAAATTCAATATCAGAACTAAACGGTTCACAATGTATACCTCTTATTGAATTTAAATTTTCAGTACCAATTGCCACATCCATACCATAAGAGTTTTTTTCTGACCATCTACTTAGAATAATTGGGTAAGCTTTAACAGCATTAACACCTAGCGCATTATATAATCTACTAAAAACTATTTCATTTGAAATGGCTTCTTTGGTATGTTTCTCATTAGTATAAAATCTTTTTAGATACAAACTTAATCTATCATGGGGTAAAGTAATATCTACCCTTTCTACTCCATTTTTTGAAAAGCCAGGAAAGGCATTCAACTTATGATTATTACTATCAAGATAAAGCATAAAGTCAGTATTTTTAAACAAACGCATATTTAAATTACACCTATCTAAATCTCTTAAGTACTTTTCAACTTCAATAGACATACCCCACCCCCTATTATATCTATGAACTTTTATATATAACTCAACAAACAAGTCTTAATTCACATATTTTCTATTATATATATTTTAGCATATTTTTCATCACTTATCAATACCCTAATTTTAGATATTTACGCTAATAATGAGCCACTATTTTCAAAATTTAACAATTAAAGATTTTCATTAAATTTTGTCTATAAATAGCATTAATTTCAGTAAAAAGACACTCAAAATTGACTTTGAGTGTCGTAATATAATCAATAATCTGTTCTCAACTCATAAATAATTATGTTTTCATTATTTATTCCAACAGGCTTATCAAAATAAGCAAATTCAACTATCACATTTTGCAGTTTATTTTCAACTATATATTTATAAACTTTATCAAAATAAGGTATTCTATTAAGTATATTATCATCAAAAATATTAGTTATAAAATTAAAGTCAGGATTTCTAATTGCATCTCTTACAGAATATTTGCTATTAGTTGATAGAATTGCATTTACATCTGTATTTGAAATTAAAATTTCGCCAACCAACAATTGATTATCTATATAATTATATGAACTTACGTTAATAGAAAATAAATCATAGCCAGCAACTTCTTTTAAAATATTTTCAGGCTCAACTTTTAATTTAAAAACACCACCAGCCTTTGATTTATCTCTAATCGCATAATAATTAGCGGGGTATTTTTTAATAAAATCATTTACTTCATTTATTTCTGAGCATTTAAAAACCTTCTCAGGAAAACGATTTAAATTAAGTTCAATTATTTTCTCGTAACTTTCAATTTTACTTTTTATTTTCATACTTTATAATTTATTAATCACCTAATTAAAATTCTAATTCTCTTTGTAATAGTCTTTTAATTGTGGAATGTATTTTTTCATAGCTTCATAATGAGTCTTAACATCAGGAATACATTTCACTAAAATTGTCGAAGTTTTAGTTTTGAATTTTAGTACACCAAGAGAAGATGACATACCATCAATAAATAAGCCAATAATATAAAAATATTTGGAATATTTAATCTCAATAATATCATTAATATTAATTTTTATTTCTTTTTCATTAAAGATATAGAAATGGTCATCTTTTTCTTGAAGTGCTATTTCAGGTAAATTATTAAAATTCCTTTCTATTTTATAAAATCTAATTCCAAAAAATAAAATTAATATTTCTAAAAGCAAAAGTACAACAGCAATTATTATTAGAATAATAGTATCAGTAGTTACACCCCTATAAAAAAGCGCCACAATCGCTATTAGCATAACTATAGATAAAACAATAATTCCTGATAGTGTATCTTTTGCATTATCTTGTTTCTCTCTTCTAATTAATGTTGTCATTGCAATACTCCTTACTTATAATAATATTATAGTATCATACATAAATGTTTAAGGCAACTATTTATTTAAAATGCAACCTACTAGCAATAACTTAATTTTAGGATACACTTATGTCACTTAAATAATAATATAAAATAAAAAAGACACCCTACGGTGGGTACTGCGTACCCTCTGATTGGCTTGAAATAACTATTATTTCGCACAATCTAATTCACTATAATAATTGAACTAATTTAAATATATCCTTATAATACTGGCAATGAAGTCATTCGAAGAATTGCGACGTTAGTATCTGACAATACAAAATATAAAGTCAATTCGATATAATAAACTTTATCTAATAAATCTGTGACTGTCGCATGTTCTCGGTGAGTAGAGCCGGGGTTGGACGCAAAAGTCCAACGAGTGGCGTAGCCACCCAAACTAGGCATTGCCTATGTATTTCAAAAATAAAAAAGCATCTCCAAAGAGATGCATTTTTGGAAATACTGGCAATGACCTAGTTTCCCGGCTCGTTTCCAAGCAAGTATATTCGGCGCTAGAGGTCTTTACTTCTGTGTTCGGAATGAGAACAGGTGTTACTCCTCTGCTAAAATCACCAGTAATGGTAGAATGAACTTTATAAAGTACATTCACAACCACATATTTATAAAAATGTTAACAATTTAAAGAATTTGATATGTTATACGATTATTTTCGTCTTTATTGATTTTCATCAATAATATGATCAAGCCCTCTACCTATTAGTATCACTCAGCTACATACATTACTGCACTTCCACCTGTGACCTATCAACCTTGTGTTCTGCAAGGGGTATTACTAACTTAAAGTTATGGGATATCTAATCTTGAGGCTGGTTTCACGCTTAGATGCTTTCAGCATTTATCCATTCCGGACTTCGCTACCCTGCCATGCCACTGGCGTGACAACAGGTGCACAATAGGTCCGTCCACTCTGGTCCTTTCGTACTAAGAGCAGATCCTCTCAAATATCCAACGCCCACGACGGATAGGGACCGAACTGTCTCACGACGTTCTGAACCCAGCTCGCGTACCACTTTAATCGGCGAACAGCCGAACCCTTGGGACCAACTTCAGCCCCAGGATGTGACGAGCCGACATCGAGGTGCCAAACTCCCCCGTCGCTGTGGACGCTTGGGAGGAATCAGCCTGTTATCCCCGAGGTAACTTTTATCCGATAAGTGATGGCACTTCCATTCGCAACCACCAGATCACTAAGTCCTACTTTCGTATCTGCTCCACTTGTGGGTGTCGCAGTCAAGCTCCCTTATGCCTTTACACTCGATTCATGGTTTCCAACCATGATGAGGGAACCTTTGAACGCCTCCGTTACTCTTTCGGAGGCGACCGCCCCAGTCAAACTGCCCACCTAACACTGTCCAGACACCAGATTCATGGTCATCTGTTAGAATTCCAATTCCAGAAGGGTGGTATCCCAACGGTGACTCCACCAAAGCTAACGCCCTGGCTTCAAAGTCTCCCACCTATCCTGTACATCTGAAACTAAAATTCAATATTAAGCTACAGTAAAGCTCTACGGGGTCTTTCCGTCCTGCCGTGGGTAATACGTATCTTCACGCATACTTCAATTTCGCCGGGTCCCTTGTTGAGACAGTGCCCAAATCATTACGCCATTCATGCGGGTCAGAACTTACCTGACAAGGAATTTCGCTACCTTAGGACCGTTATAGTTACGGCCGCCGTTCACTGGGGCTTAAGTTCAAAGCTTTGGAATAGATATACTCGTCATCCTAACTCTTCCCCTTGACCTTCCAGCACCGGGCAGGCGTCAGCTCCTATACTTCAGCTTGCGCTTTAGCAGAAACCTGTGTTTTTGGTAAACAGTTGCTTGGGCCTCTTCACTGCGACCTATATTACTATAGGCTCCCCTTCTCCCGAAGTTACGGGGTTATTTTGCCGAGTTCCTTAACAAGGGTTCTCCCGTTCGTCTTATATTTCTCATATCACCTACCTGTGTCGGTTTGC
This sequence comes from Clostridiales bacterium, assembly GCA_015055815.1. Classification (GTDB taxonomy): domain Bacteria; phylum Bacillota; class Clostridia; order Christensenellales; family UBA1242; genus UBA11490. The sequence continues at coordinate 186,050 of SVHM01000003.1, read as the reverse complement.
GGTACGGGTACCTTATATTTTCTTAGCAGATTTTCTCGCCAGTGTGAATTCACATACTTCGTTACTAGATTTCACTCCCCATCATCACCTAGCCTTGTATAACTCAGCGTACTTCACTACCAAGTCAGCCTCATGATTTAGCCGCACATTTCCATCCGTGCGGATATGCTATCCTACTGTGTCCCTGCTTCAGATCTTAGTCAATATACGGTAGTACTGGAATATCTACCAGTTGTCCATCACCTACGGCGTTCGCCCTCGGCTTAGGTCCCGACTTACCCTGGGAGGACTGGCCTTCCCCAGGAAACCTAAGGTTTTCGACGGTGTGGGTTCTCGCCACACTCTCGCTACTCATGCCGGCATTCTCTCTTGTATACAGTCCACCCTCTCTTACGATTAGGCTTCTGCCCGTATACATTGCTCCTCTACCGATAGGATTACTCCTATCCCTAAACTTCGGTGTCATGTTTTAGCCCCGGTACATTTTCGGCGCACTACCACTCGACCAGTGAGCTATTACGCACTCTTTTAATGAGTGGCTGCTTCTAAGCCAACATCCTGGTTGTTTTAGCAGTTGCACATCCTTTACCACTTAACATGAACTTTGGGACCTTAGTTGTAGATCTGGGCTGTTTCCCTTTCGACTATGAAACTTATCTCACACAGTCTGACTCCCGGTATATATATATGGTATTCGTAGTTTGATAAAGCTTGGTAGGCTGTGAAGCCCCCGCACTCATTCAGTGCTCTACCCCCATATATACTAAAACCGAGGCTAGCCTTAAAGCTATTTCGAGGAGAACCAGCTATAACCCAGTTCGATTAGAATTTCTCCGCTATCCTAAAGTCATCCCCGGACGTTTCAACGGACGTGGGTTCGGTCCTCCACAGAGTATTACCTCTGCTTCAACCTGCTCTAGGATAGGTCACCGGGTTTCGGGTCTACAGCATGCAACTAAAGTCGCCCTATTCAGACTCGCTTTCGCTTCGGCTCCGTGACTTAAAATCACTTAACCTTGCTACACACCGTAACTCGCCGGCCCGTTCTACAAAAAGTACGAGGTCGCTATAACGCTTCCTCCGTTTGTAAACATATGGTTTCAGGTTCTATTTCACTCCCCTCCCGGGGTTCTTTTCACCTTTCCCTCACGGTACTTGTACGCTATCGGTCATTAGATCGTATTTAGCCTTAGGAGATGGTCCTCCCACATTCACACCAAATTCCTCGTGCTCGGTGCTACTCTGGATACTACTCATTGTAATGCAAATGTTTCATATACAGGACTTTTACCTTCTTCGGTATGCCTTTCCAAACATCTTCTATTACATTTGCATAGTCAACTTTAATGTAGTCCTAACCCCAGTCATATTGCTATTACTGGTTTGGGCTCTTACCCGTTCGCTCGCCACTACTTAGGTAATCGTTAATTTACTTTCTTTTCCTCCTGGTACTTAGATGGTTCAGTTCCCAGGGTTCCCCTCATTACACTATGTATTTATGTAATGATACTAGCAGACTAATGCTAGTGTGTTTCCACATTCGGACACCTACGGATCGAAGTCTGTTTGCGACTCCCCGTAGCTTTTCGCAGCTTACCGCGTCCTTCATCGGCGTCTAATGCCAAGGCATCCACCATACGCTCTTTTTCGCTTGATCGTATTTTCATCGAATTCCTTGATTTGTTAACTAATATATGATACAACGTTAGAACTCTTCGCTCTTGCAAAATTGCATTCGTGAATTGTTATTGTATTACTCTCGTTTAGTCATCTTTTGAAAAATTTTTCAAAACTTAACTTTACTCGTTTTCAATATTTGTTTTATAAATATGCAGTTGTCAATGTACTTTTGCAATGTTTAAAATCTCTCTCAAACGATTGCAACGATAGTATACCACTTTAAATTAATCGTCGTCAACACTTTTTTGAAAGTTTTTTTAAAAGTTTTTTAACAATTTTTGACTAATTTTTACCCCACCCTTCCGAGTGTTTCTTTTTTGGATAAAAATTTTGGCAAAAACAACCCCAAAAGACATAAATTTAACTGCTAAAAATAATAAATTGTCTTAAATTTTACATCTCAACCGCCCTAAAATTTATAAAATTAATCATATTTTTTTAAATTTTACACTCTAAGACCCCTATTAAAAGGATAGAATAGTTAATACAATCTTTCATTTTTAATAAATTTTAATTAAACTTGTCACAGCTTTAATAGAATTCTTATTGCAGTAACTTTACAAATTTATGTTTAAACAACTTTTATTTTAATATGTTCATACTATATATAATATATATTATATTAACATATTACATTATAAATTTTATTCGATTTATTATTTACATAATACCATTTCTTTGCAATTCTTTACAAAATGTCTCATTGTTTGTTTTTCTCATAATATACCCTTACAACTTATACTTAATAATCTTGAGTTGTTTTAATTTGCTTAGCAATCATTTAATTTTACAACTTAGCCATACATTATATAAATTTATATTTTTCAGTTGACATACTATTTAATATTTAATATAATTACTTCGGATATTTTCAGTAAATTTTCAAAGTTTTTTTAGAAATCGGTATTGACTACCGATTTTTTTTATGTTATCATGGGGGTAATAAAAAATAAATATCGATTGGGGGATTTTTATATGACAAAAAAAGTCGAAGAATTTCTTATAGAAAAGAAAGAAAATTTACAAGAATTAATGGCTAATATTTCAAGCAAAACTAATGAAGTTGCTTCTAAGATAAAATCAACTGCTAAAAATGCAACTGTTAAAGTTGCTGAATTTATTGAAGACAATAAATCTACTGCGAAAAAACTTGCTGCAGGAATTGGCGCTGCTGCAGTTGTAACTACTTCTGCTATGGGTCTTGCCGGATGTGATGAACTACAACCGGGGGGATTAATAGGAGAATTCCTTGAACAGCATACTGAAACTGACAGCAGTGAAATTGTGACAAATATTGGTATTGACACTTCTGATACAATGATATCGGACGATTTTTCTGATAGTACTACAACCGAGACTCCAACACCAGTTATCAACTTTACATATGAAGAATGTGAAGAATTGTTTTATGAATTATTTTACAAAGAATATCCTGAACTTTCGGGCAAAGGATACACCCTTGAAAGAGCTTCTTTAACATATAATAATAGCAATAATAAAGAGTGGGGCAACGGACAACTAATTTTTACTCAAAACTCACAACATTATACTGATTTTCAATACTTAACATTTTACAACATCCCAATAACTTTGGAGTTGTTTTGCCAAATAAGAGATGGCCTTCCAGAGAAATCTCTAACAATAATAACTAAAGAAAAATTAGACTTTAATGCACTTCTAACAGAGATTCCTAATGAAACCAAAACTGAATTATGCAACTACATTGCAAATCAAATTATCAAAGAACATCCTGAATTGCTTGAAGATGAAACTGAAATGCAACAATAGGTTATAGATAAAGAATTTATAAATCAAATCAGAAGATAGTAAATTGATTTTTAATACGTTGAATTAATTTTTAGTATTTTGTATTAATTTTTTGGACGTATTAGATTGATTATTTATATTATAATATTTAGATAAATACTAATTTGATTAAATATTGAATTAAGTTTTGTAAATAAAAGTTAATTTGACAATTAAAAGAGTGATTTTAATAAATAAAGTTAATTTTATATTTGAATTATTAATAAAAATTGAAAGTTTTTAAAAAATCGGTATTGACTACCGATTTTTTTTGTGTTATCATGAGGGTAATAAAAAAATAAATATCGATTGGGGGATTTTTATATGACAAAAAAAGTCGAAGAATTTCTTATAGAAAAGAAAGAAAATTTACAAGAATTAATGGCTAATATTTCAAGCAAAACTAATGAAGTTGCTTCTAAGATAAAATCAACTGCTAAAAATGCAACTGCTAAAGTTGCTGAATTTATTGAAGACAATAAATCTACTGCGAAAAAACTTGTTGCAGGAATTGGCGCTGCTGCAGTTGTAACCACTTCTGCTATGGGACTTGCTTCTTGTGATGAGCCAATCTTTGGTGGAGAACAACAAACTGAAGAAGTTGAAACAACTCCTACTTATTCTTATGAAGAGTATGAAGATGCATTTTACAATTTTTTTATAGACGACAAATCACAACTATCAAAAGACGACTTTGAAATAACACATTTTACAATGGTTTATACAACTATTAATGATGTACAACTGCGTCAAGTTTCATTATTATTCAAAACGCCAGAAACACCAGATGAAGAACCTTATATAGTTTTCCTTAACGACTATCCAATGACCAAAGAACAATATGAAGCAATACGAGATAGTTTACCTGAAGGTTGTTATGAGTCAGATAAACGTTGTTTTTCTGTAGATTTAAGTAAGGTTGACGAAACAACAAAAATCAAACTATACAAAATTTTCTTTGATTGGTATGTACAAGTATATCCAGATAAACTAGAAGACTTTACAATTGAACAATAATAAAAAAAGACTATCTTAAGTTAATTTAAGATAGTCTTTTTTTTATTCGTCTTTTTTCTTTTTATAAACTTTCAGTTTATATGAAGAAGCTTCGGTTGAAATTATATCAATATCTTTTATAGTTAAAGGATATTTAGAAGAATGATCAGTTAAATTTTCTAATCCTTGTGTTAATGGGTTTCGGTTCACTGATCCATACTCCAAATAAACATCCGCATTAGAAACACCAATATTTTTAAATCCTGCACCCACCAATTCTGCAGATGTTGCATATAGATAGACATCATCTTCCCATTCAAAATATCCACCGTTATCCTTCTTGAGCATATTTGGCAATACATTTTCGTAATTTAAATATATCACATTATAAAGCCATAATGACTTAGATCTTGAATCCTGTTTGCCTGATGAATGTTTAACAACCCATACATTCTCATATTCATCATATGTAAAAGTTAATAATATTCCACAAGCAGGACATCTTACACTTTTGCCTTTTTCTATAAATATATTGTCCTTATCTTCTTTAAGAATATAACGATCATTTACACCTTCCAAATATAGAACATTATTACTAGTAGTGCTAACAGAATAATCTAAATGAGAATACCTATATGGTTTATAATACCATTCAGTAGGTGGTATATATGTAGAATTATTAGCTTGAAAAATTTCTTCATAAGAAATAGTATCGTACTTTTTTAATTGAGATAATGTTATGCCTAAATAGGTAGGTGCGTCTATATAATACCACATATTACATATTTCACAATTAACATAATACTCTCTTACAACACTACCATTTTTATCTACATAGTGATTACAAGTATTACCACTTGCAGACGCAAACACACTTCTTGTCCAAAGAGTTAATTTATGCGGACCACTTGCAGTTTCAGTAAGCAATTTACAATATTTACATTGTTCGCCCTTATGGTCTTGACATGTAGCAAGCGAGCCTCCAGAAACGGACTCTTTTTCATGCTCACCAATGATAAGTCCCTGTTCATAATTATATTCCAAAATTGTATTGTCAGATTTTTCAAATAAAACATAATAAGGACCTGTTAAAGCATACCTACCAAAGCCAAGCTCTTGTTTATCATCTATAAATACGCGATCTGGCCAGTTTGATCCCAAATAAGATAACGGAGACTCTTCATATTGAACTGAACTATAACAACCTATAGTTTCGTCACGCTCACCTATAAAATCCATTTTATCTTCATGATAGAAATTATGACAATGTTGACACTCATATGCTAAATAATAATATGCCCAATGACCAGGGATATCTGTATTAGGAGCCGTATCTGTATCCAACATTACATATGCGTCATTATTAGTTGTAATGAAATACTCTTCAGCCTGTTTATATGCATGATAATGAACACCATCTATTACTTGACACAAGTAATCATCACTTGTGCATTCATCAGTTCCCCAATAATACTTATGCGGAGCCTTTTCTAAAACGCTGGTTTCCATAAGTCCACAAACTACACAATGTTCTGTCTTAGTTCCTTCTGACATACATGTTGCACCAACTTCTGATAAAGTTTCCTTAGTGTGACCCTTTGCTCCAACAGTTTGAGTGATGGTATATTGACACAATGGACACGATTGTTCTTGTTCGCCAGAAGCTGTACAAGAAGGAGGTTTTGTAGTATTCCATTCGGTCATTGCATGATTCCCAAAAGTACAAGGTCCAATGTAACTACTTCCGGAATTAGTTATATATACCACGTTATTTATACTCATAAGTAAACCACTCTTATTGCCCAACTGATAATATGTATCATAATCTAAAACAAACACGAAATAATTAGTAGGACTCTCCCCGCTACTTAATTCACTTTTAGCAGTTAAACAATTAACACAGAATTTATATGAATAATGTCTAGTTGAATCGTAATATTTATACGCCGTAACCTGATTATAATTTCCGTCTTCAGTATGTGTACAATACTTACATTTGTTTCTATATGTATGCGGGTAATCGCTATGTGACCCACACGTATTACTTTCTAATTCCATCAAATGTTGTCCACCCCTAGTGGAGTAGTAGCCAAAGCTGTTTTTATTAATATAATTATGTGCAATGACGACACCACAATTAATTCTTCCAGTTTCTGGTGGCACAATTAATTCTCCTTCTTTATATTTTAGTTCACCCTTTATGCCATCAGAATACATACCACTAAGACCAAAATATGGTGCTGGATGTGTGCTTGATTTATATTCTACAGAATACCCAACAACATACGGCATACTTCTCAAACTATTATAATGAACGCTATCTATTTCTAGAACAATTTCTGTGTCGGTATCAACATACACATCTCCACTTGTTATATATTGTTTTTTATATTTCTCATCCGAAGATTTGTTTACACCATAGATGACAGAATACCCAAAGTCTTCCCATAACGGGGTTATGGTTATATCTTGAGTAATATTTGTTATATCAAAAGTATAACCTACATTAATACAATTTAAGTTATAAGCTTTTCCATTTGCAGACGGAACAATTTCAAAGAATTTGATATCTTCGGTCGTAGTACCCTTCGTTATTCTAAATCCAGTTAATGCTTTGGTTATACCCGCCACATCAGCCTGTTTCGTTATAAGTCGTAGAGTTGTTTCGACTACCGGGTTAGTTTGACTCCACGCAACAGTAGTAACTACTAGTTTATCATGAGTATCTCCAGCATAATCATATAGATTTTGATTAGTACTTTGATTTTTGAATGTGTAATTGTCTCCTTTTAGGACGACGCTATCAAACGAAGACCACGTAATACCTGAAGGAGTATATGTACCACTATCTTCTACTGTAACAGTATAGCCATATAACATATTCGCTGTGATTTCAACTTTGGTATATTTTTGCGCATCTGTTTCAGCTCCACCATGATTGATAAATTCGTCATATAAGTTATATGCATTATCGTTATTACCATCTAGTGTTATTTCTTTTGCAGGAAGTCCTACAATCCAATATTTTATATTCCATGTGTAAATTACGAAGCTCCTACTATAATCAACATAACCTATCTCTCTCTTAGTTGAGTCAACCCAAGCGTCATTTGAACTAGCTAATCCTTGGTAATATGTTGAACTATCTATGCCCATATATAAAGTAAATGATGTATTCTTGGTTGATAATCTTGGCAATGTTATTTCACCATTTCTTTCAAACTCAAATTCAGAAGAATTGTCTGACTCAGGGAATGTATAAGTTACAGAGTCGGTTTTTGCTGGAATACAAACAAAGAACCATCTAGTTGTTTTATATAATTTACTTGTTACAGCCGTACCTTTACTTCCCGAAATAGTATCACTATTACCAATTGCAACATAACGATTTGTACTACTAATAGTTTGATTAATTCCAGATGCGTTTGTTATATCTGAGTTTACAGTTAATTTCAACGGACTAGCGAATGATAGTTTACCGTACCAATTATCTAGAACGTTACTTCCTTCAACATCAAAAGTAAATGAGCCACCTGGCAAAGTAACTTTTTCATCAAGTCCTTGCATGCCCATAGTAATTGTATTTAATTCATAATTTGTTTTGTAATTTGTACTCCAATAATCTATACCCGTCTCGTAATGAATAGTTACAGGATTTCTTACGATGTCTAGTATTATTGTAAAGTCTCTAGTCATTAGGAATGAATAAGTTACATATTCATATGGAGCGAATGTGCTTCGATGACCAGTATACGCACTAGTGTAATTATTCAAACCAATAACATATTCACCAAGGGTTGAATTTTCTCCTGTCGTATACCCAAATCTATTGTATTTAATACTTCCATCACCCATAGATGCAACTTCTACTTCTTCACTTTCAAGAGACAATCTACCTTCGTTGGTTGCAATTTTCCAACCACCTAAACTATTTGCCCCGAATGAATAGTGATTATTTAAGTCTATTCTATATGAATAATTAACAACTGAATTACCTTGATTGATACTAAAACTCAATGTTGAGTAGTTTTTGTCTACCAGAATGCTTACATTAATGTATTTACAATAAGTTGAAAGCGTACTTGAAAGGGTATTATATTTTAATAATGAAGAATTTTCTTCGACGCAACTGTTAAATATATCCGTTGGACTAGTAGTTGTCATAATATCTGCCATAGAATCACCCGAAAGGGTATTCTTAAATGCAATATTTACAGCCAATCTTTCTGAAAAATACATATTTAAATCAAATGAAGTTTTGTCAATTGTTATTGCATTACTTTCGCTAGCATTGTTATCTTCTCTATTATATGTTACTGAAGTACCGCCCAAGTTCACACTATTCAACCTATATGTATCTAACTCTTTAATCTTATATCTAATTTCACCATCATCACTTTCATCATTTTCACTTTCATAAACTTTTAAAAGTACCGACAAAGTATTTATATCTGATTGAAGAGTGAAATTATTAATTCCTTCAACATTTACGACAAAGTATTGATCTTTTGTAGTTTTATCTTCTTTAAGTTCTACAACATCTCCGCTCAATACATCCCAAATATGACCATTAGTTTTAGATAAATCTTGAGTTTTCGAGAAACCCTTCCACAAATAAGGATAAATTTTAACTTTAGAGATGATTACTTCTGCAGTTATTTCAGCCGAGTTACCACCAGTAATAACATCTTCTTTTGAGCCAAGAGTGGTACTGTCACCACCACTTTGCTTATACGAAATACTATTTATCTTGTAACCCCAATCTGGGTAAACATATGCACTAGTATATAGTGTAGGTGAATATGTTGGAAGAGTTCCTGCATCAACTTCTGGAAGATGAGAAACTATTACAAAATGCATCGCTTTATCACTTGCAGGAGAAGTATTAATATTATACCAATAAGTAGTTATTGATACTCGAGTATAATTACCTTGATTAATCGCTCCTACATTATACCCACCATAAATAGTATAAGTGTATTTTGTTACATCATTAATTTTAACTTCAAAGTTTTGTTTCGTAGGCTCTGCATCAAATAGTACGTAAATGTCTTCATTACTTAAATCGTGCGAGTTGTCAGTGTATGTGGTTGTAGAGTTGTCATTTTCACCTTCAATCTTAATAGCTTTATGTTTTGCTACACTAGACTCACTTAGAGAATATTCAATGGTATTACTCTTACCTAATACAGTTACACCATAGTAATAAGTACTATTTCTATATGTAATATCTTTTTCATCAAATGAGTCTTCTTCTATTAAATCGTTAAGTTCACTATTTAATTGTGATTTTAGAAGAGTGTTTTTATAATTAACAACACCATATCCATGAGTATAATCGCTTGTAAAATCATCTACTTTTATAGTATGAGTTACAGACGACTCTACCCAGTTAAATATTTTTATATCGCCTAAAATACCATCTTTTAAAGATGAAATGTCTATTAATGAACTAGCATCAACAAATACGCCTTGACCATAATAATTATTATTTAGAGCCTTAACTGTAATGTTAAGAGAAACACTTTCATCTGAATGAACACTATTTACAAACTTAATTGTCTCGGTATTTCCAGAATAGGTTGTTTCTACTGAGTTTTTACCTTTTGGAAGAATAACATTTACTTTTCCAGCCAATGAATAAGTCGAAACATTTTGTAAATTGTTTTTCAAATCTCCGTTATATTTTTCTGGTGATGCTATTCCAGTAACGGTAAACATCTTCCAGTAAATACCTATACGAAGAGAAACAACACTCTCTGCAGTTGGAATGGTTGCCTCTGCACAACTCAAATCATTCCAAGTGTTTCCGTCATTACTATACTGCCATACAACTCTCTCTACATTATCCCACTCAATTGAGTCTAGTCCATTTGCAGTAAATGTGAAAGTGCTTTCTCCGTCTACAATGTTAAGTGTAGATGAAGAGTCATTTGAAGTAATTGCAGTATAACTATACTTAGCAGTTCCTGAAACAACATTATTTAAAGCTTCAGTATTAGTATATGTTATATAACTTGCATCTTCTTCTCTAATACTTCCATAATCATATAGTTCTGCAGAATTTTCATCTTTATGACTTCTAGACTTGTTATAAGATAGTGTAAGTTTTATAGGGCCATTTTCATCTTCTATTAAATATACATTATTATTTAAATCAATTTGTCCTATTGAGTTATCTTGTAAATTTTGTACATCCCAATAGAACGAGTCGTCAGATGGTAAATTAAAGTCGTCTATTAGAGTAATTGTTTTAATAGTTTTTATAGTCTTACCATCATCTTTCTTAATATACAAGGTTTTCTTGGAGTTTGTATCTAATTCAATTGTAATTTTAGCATTAGTAAGTCCGGTATCACCTTGATAAATAGAGTCATTATCATTTACACTATTATTTACACTAAACCAATTTAGTTGTTCTTCAAGTATTGGATTACCTATCATATCAGCATCAAGTATATTTACAAGAACGTTGAAATGTTCGCTGAACAAAATATCTGTTGCGACATTTGAAGACACAGCTGTGTCTACTACAACATAGCCATTACCAGTTTGGCTACCTTTATATCCATTAATGTACTTACTTTCAGCATGCACACCGTCAACAACTAATTTCCAATATGCGAATGTATAATAACTTTGATATGACGCATCATCCATAAAGAATTGTAAGCCTTTGGTTGAAATATTATCACTTGTTGTAATAGATACATACTCAACGCCATCTAGATTATTACCATCTACAAATAAATAATAATCTCTAGTAGTCACATCTTTATTGCCAGCTTTCATACCAACTGGAATAACATTTGTAAAGCGTATAACTTCACGTTCGTTATCATCATTATCTATTGTTCTTTCATTGTAAACTTGATAATATCCGCCAAACGCAAAGAATGTAAGAGTAAATGATGGATTTTCACCATTATATGTATCCGAATTAAATGAAGTTCTTTCAATTGTATATGGAATACATGCATAAACAATACCATCGCCACTAGGGTCTAGGTCGGTCACATTATCTACAATATCACCGGTTATTGTTTCTCTTAAGTGCCAGTTATTATAGCCCCCATTACTCCATTCACACTTATCATTTATTCTAGCAAATTCAATTTGAACGTCATTTATAATAAGTGAAGTTGAATAAGGATGATCGAACATATCCCTATACTCGTTTTTAAATAAAAATCTAGTTTGTTCTACTTCTATACCATTATTAACATCAAATATTTTGAATTTTATTTCTAGAAGTTCATCGCTTGCTGATGTTTTCTTATCAAAGCCTATTGCTTCAATATATTCAGCCAATAAATTACAACTAGATTTTAAAGTATTGTTAATACTTACTGTACTTGATGCGTTGTCTTTATTTGACCAATGAGTAAAGATATATCTCAAATGTCCATAATTTTTGTTGGCATTAGTCTCTTCGCTTGGATGAGTGAAACCATTACCACTATGCGATCCTGCAAATAATGGTAATGTTGTGCTTTCATCTCCACCCAAAGTGGCATCTGCGTACCAGTCAGCAAGAGTAACGTTATAATATTTATAACCCGCATTTGCAATATCTTCATCATATGAAAGTGTAGTACTTCCAATTGTTCGATATTCATTATTTTCATCAAGAGCATTATAGAAGTTTATATTAAATGTATCTGCTACAACTTGAATAATGGCATAAATTTTTGGAGCATTTGTCTCAAAATTGTTAATTAAAGCATCATTTTCACGTTTAATTTCCAATGTGTTATTTGCAAATGTACAAGCCCTACCGACATCACCAGCAACATCAACACCATGAGCATTATAATCCAAATGAGTATCACTTTCGATTACTGGGTCTATACCTACTGTTAGGAAATAACCATAAGCCATTTTTATTTTAATTTTGTCACTATCAAGAATATAAACAATATATTTATATCCACCAGTTAGATTAACAAAATCAAAATTATTTGCGCTATATGTGTAACCCGAAACGGCAGTTTGGTCATCTTGACCACCTTTGATTAATAATGCATCCAAATTAAAATCTGCTCTATCAATATTTTCACCGTTTTCATCTTTTATATAATCACCAGTAAAGAAATCAATAGTTTTATGTTCAAGTTCGACAAGAACTGCTCTATCTAATATTGTATATAGATTTAAGCCTGGTCCAAATATTGTATCTGTATTTGTGTCATTTTTAAATATTGCATAGTGACTTTGTTCAGTTTCAATGTAAGCATTATCAACAGTTGAGTTCCATAGATTTTTAAACATAAAGTATTGCATCATGTTATATAACTCTGATGGCTCACCTTCTGGAATTGTGTTAAACTCGTCATTAAAGTCTTTTAATGCTTGTGACATTATAGATGTAATATTATATCTATATTTGCCTTCAACTTTTTGCATGTCTTTTGCATAAGAATATCCACTTGTTACATTTGGTATAACTGTTTTCCAAGTAACAAACAAATATCTTTTGTTTCCAATATTGGTTTCCCCCACAATATTAGATGATGGAATAACCTTTTTCCAATTAGTATCAGTACCTTGAGATTGCAAATCGTTTGTCAAAATTGCAAAATTAAATGTAATTGTGTCATTTACATCTATATCCATATCTACATTAATTGCAGTAGGAGTAGTCGTATCATCACTTGTAATTGTTGGTTGTAGAGTAACATTATAATTATTCCATATATTTATATTGTTTTTTGACTTCCAACCAAGTAATTGGCTATCACTATTGCTATTTCGTAGACTTAATGTAGTTCCATATGGAACGTCAAAAATAGTTAAAGTAACATAGTCTTCTTCAAATTCACCATATCCGTAATCAAAATTCAAACTAGAAGTAGAAGTTACGGCAATTGGGCTTGTTTGTTTTGTATTTAATATAGTTGCAGTACTATCAAAGTCTACCCATGGAGATGTATTACTACCAATTGCAGTACTTAAATACTGAAGATTTTCTTTTTCTGAAATAAGAATTTTAAAGTTAACATTATATTTATATATATCAGTTACAATATTAAATGTTGAAGCATTTGCGTATGTTTTAAATTTAAATGTTGTTGTAATATTCAAACGACCACTTTCAACAGTATTTGTAATTTTATAATCCAATGTATATAAAGTTGATGTTTCACCACTTTCTGTCTTTGTTCCAGAACTTTCAACGTAAACTATATTTCCTTCGTTATCGGTAGTCAATATTTGTCTACTTGCCCAACTATTTACAATAGCTGAATTTGTACTACCATTATGTTCAATAGATGTTACACCATAGCCATCTGTTAAAAGCTCAATTTCAGGTATATCTTTTTCAGGCAAGCAATAATGAATTTTAAGAGTTAATTGTTTTTTATTCTCAGATAAAGTATACACATAATAATTATTTGTGTTTGAATTTTCTCCTTCTTTTACAACTAAACTACCAACACTTGTAGAAATAGTTGAAACTTTTACAATTTGTGCATTTAGATAAATATCTTTTGAAGTAATAAGTTCACTTTCAAGTTCACCATTTTCAAGTGTATATTTGATATTGTACACGCCATTTGACACCCATACAATTTCTATATATTTTTCAGAATTTTTTAGACTTAAAATAGTTCCGCTAGTCAAATTCATAGTGTTTGGAGAATATACCCAAGAATTAAACTGTCCGTTTGTGTTTGAAAGAGTTGGTGTACTATATAATTCTTGACCGATATCAGCATTTGTAATTGCTGAAATACCGTCTTCACCACTTGGTAAAACATAATTTACAGTAAACGCAAGTGTTACTTCTATGTCAACAATGTTATTTGTATCAGATGTAAATTTGTTGTCTTTTGTAGTAAACACTATATCTTCTGTAATATTTACACTTCCATGAGAAACGCTAGCAATATAATTTTTGCCAAATATAGTTTCTATTTCACTATATTTAATTGTTACAATGCCTTTGTATGTCTCATCAAAGTCTATTGGGTGAATTGCATCAACTGCCACATTACTATCTATTAGATAAATAGATGAGCCATACGGATTGTTATCATTTACAAATCTGATTTCGTATTTGTTTGTTACATAAGGGTAAACAGTTGTTACTTCCCATTCATTTGTTTCACTATTTAATATTGGGCTAATTGGGTCAGAAATTGTATATTGTTCTGCACCACCAGTAACTGCAGTATTATTAAATACTCTATTTACACCCTTATCATATGCCCAGTATAAGAATACTTGTTTATTTTTGTCTGAAGAAACTGGAGCATTCTTCATCTCTTCATAAGCGTCTAAAATAGTACTTGCATTAGTTGTTTGTCCAGAAGAATTTGTGAAAGTTAAACGTTCAAGTGCCACATAATAAATATGGCCAGTTGAATTTTCTTCCGCTCCATCAATGGTTAATTTTGCACCCCATGGTACTTCTGTTGAATATGTTTCATTTCCGACTTTCACTTCTAAAGCAACTTCTATTACATCCCAAATAGCATATAATGTATAACTATTACCTGCTTCAAATGTATAGTCACTTGTTAGTGTTGCGGTACTATCGTTTGCATTTTTAGCAATTCCAATAAATCTAAAGACTTTTTGTGCTTCAGTAAAGTCACTAAATACCCCAGTAAAGTTAATAAGTGCAGATTTTGAATTTTCAATAGAAGCAGTAAATGTATAATTAACACCTTGCTCATTTATTGTAACTTTACTATTTGTTAGTGTTGGGGTTACGTCTAAAGTAGTATTTGTAACTGCATTATAGTAAGCCTTCCACTTATCAAAGTTCAAATTAATTGTAATAGTAACACCATCTGCTGTAACTGGCTCATATGTAACATTTGCAAAACTTGTAAGAGAAATGTGCCCTTTAATAGGTTCAACACTTGTACCACTCTTTCTCCAACCTTCAAATGCCTTACCAGTAAATTCTAGATTTGGTGTACCAATTGTATCGTTAAAGAATAACGAATAAGTAATTGCAGTTGCAGTTACATTTACGTTGTAGTTGTCTACTTTGCTTAATATCTCACCCGTAGCACTTGCACTATCTACCCTACTAAATGTAACAGTTTTTGCCTTTTCCCATACTGCATAGAACGTAGTATTGTCACTCATCAAATCTTTTAAGTCGATAATATATGTATCATCACTTTCGTTATTTTCAAATTTACCATTTACTACTTTATACTTAAACGCACTTTTGTCATCTGTCATTATTGTAGAAATATCAGCCAATTCTCTTCCTAATTGTGAATTAGCAGTCCAACCAAGATGCTTATACTCAAGCATATTGATAGGCGTACCACTAGTAGTACCGTCAACAGTTGGATAGAAATAATATTGTTTATCACCGACTGCTAAAATATAATAAGAACTACCACTGTCTTTTCTAATAGTTGGAGCAACAAATCCATCTTCAACATAAATTGTTGTTGCTTGAACTTCTGTTGTTGCATTTTTATTCGCATAGAATTTTTGAGCAGCTCCACCAAGTGAAATATTAAACTTAATAATATTTCCAATTACTGGAGTGATTGTAATTATATAGTTTTCCGCATGGGTTTTAACTAATTCATACACACCATTAACATCATAAGTTTCGTTTGCTACTTTCCACTTTCCAGTAAAGCCCTTTGAAGTACTTGTTGTTGTTAAGTTTGGAACAACACAAGTTTTTCCATATTCAAGTGCTTCATTCGTTAAAGTATATGACCCACTATCATTATCATATAAATAATAACTTGACACACTAATTGGTTTATCAACTAATTTATACTCAGATGGAGTACTTACCGTAAAGCCACTTTCATCACATACAAACTTAACTGTATAGAAATATTGGAAATTTGCATTTACATCTATTTTAGAAATATCGTTATTATCCCTATTTATATCTGCAAAATTAACAGTATCGCCAAGATTGTATGTTTTCCCATTAATTGTCCACGAATGAGAAACTTTATCAGATTTTTCAATTACTGCACTAGATAATACAAATGATGTTCCGTATGTTACTGGTTCACCAAATGCCTTATCTTCACTTTCACTATCATAATAATTGATAGTAATTTCTTTTCCAGTAAAGTCAGCAATTAAATAAACGTCATTGTCAACTTTTATTGAAGTGACATAAGTGTTGTCTGTAATTCTGCCCGAGCTATTACCAACATACCAGCCATTAAATGTATAGTTATTAAGTTCTCCTATAAACACATCTGCTAGTGTAGTAATAGTAGTACCTTTTTCAATAGTTGTAACATAATTGTAAGGTGCTTGCGCATTTTCAATTTTATATTCGCCACTTATACGTCTGACATTTCCTTTAAAGTTATCTTTCTGTACTAAGAAATATACTTTCTTAGCAAAGTCAGTACTTAGGATATATTTTACAGTTATAGTTAAATTGCCAAGTACTTTATGATCCTTAAATTTATCTGCATCACTAACTGCAACACTATCAACTAAATATTTGCTAGCCTGACTACCTTTTACAAGCCCTTCTATAGATAGAGTTGTTCCTTCTTTAATTTGGTAAGATACATTATTTTTATATTCGCTGTGGTCAGTACTACCTATTGTTAATTTAAAACCTAAATTGCTATTATATTCAAATCCATCAGTTACAACATTTATAGTTACTGTATAACTTTTAATAGTATATACTACATAAATTTCTACAGCTCCAGTGAAATTATAAAGTTGTAAGAAATCAGGTCCAACACTACCAATAGTCGCTGGAATATTAGAGCTGATATCAACCTTTTCATAATCTTCACCAACTTTTATATACCAGTAATCAAATTCATAACCTACTTGACTTGGATGATAAATTACATAATTGCTTGCATTAGTAAGATTATCTATTTTTAATGTACGTTCATCATTTACAATTGTGTTTCCATATTTGAAGTCAAGTTCACCAGACAAAGTACCACCAATTAAAGTAGTTCCCGAATACTCGCCTAACATATTATATAGTGTCAAGCTGTATTCAATGTCTGTGTATACAAGAACCAATGTACAATTACTAGTAATAACACAATCTTCTAAGTCTACAGTTTCTACACTTTGTCCAATTTGAATATTAACTTGAGTAGCCTTTTGGCTTCCACTAATTAAACAGTTATATAATGTCCATGGATGGTCGCCCGAATTAATATCAAATGGGGAACTAATTCCATCATATAATTTACTACCATGAGCGATTGCATTATTTCTAATTGATTTCCATTCACCATTATATTTATACTCTAAGGTAACGTCATATGTTTGACTTGTAAGCTTAGGATAAAGAGTAATTTCGTAATTTGGTGATGCTGAATTTTTTTCATCAGCTGTCAAAGTACTAACTGCAAAGAAATCTGGTGGGTTGCCATTTGGATCATTTGAAGTCGACCAAGACTCAATAGATTTATCTCCAACTGCATTTGGATGGAAAGTATAAGTGCTTAACCAATCACTTATATTCACTTTGTCTACGCCATCTGCCAAACAAATCTCATCAATAGTCTGATCACAGAAATCACTATAACCAGCGAACTTGATTATGTAAGTATATGTGTAGTTGATATATAGAGTTAATGTTTGATCTACAACATAAGTTGCTGGAGTAGATATAACTCCGCTTCCATCTGCGTTTGTTGATAAATTTAAGAATGTGAAGTTTTTATATTCTTCAGTAGTTTCATCATAAATTTCCATATAATCATTTGGAAGATATTCTCCCAAATGGACTTTTATTTCAAGTCGTGTTTCGTTAAGAATAGTACCACTCTTATTTTTAGCGTTATTTAAGAATATTACTGTTAATTCTTCTCTTTCCCATACAGCATAGAATGTACCTGCATGCTCATTACCTTCAAGAGAGAAAGTAGTAAACATTTCATCACTATCCAAATCTTCTTTGAATTTATCTAATAACGACCAATTATTAGTAGACTTTATTCCATAACCATCATATGTAAAGTACATTTTTGACATATCAACTGTATAAGTTGATGGGTCGCCACTTAAATACAAATTGACTGAATGTTCATTATCTTCAAAAGTTGTATTATTTTCACCAAATGAAATCTTATTTGTTACATAAGATGCACCAAATTTATCTTCAATAACACTCTCAACATCAAAGTTATATGTATATATCTCTGACCATGCTGGATATAATGTTATTTCATTACTTTCTGGTGTATAAGAAGCTTCAAAATTGATTAAATCAGATAAATCTGAATATGTAATTTTAGTTTTATCGTTTAAGATATATCCAACCAACATATATCCAGTTTTTGTTAGATTTGAGCCATTGTATTCATTTAATTTTGCATTACTTAAAGTTTCTACTTCATCATCTGTATAAGCAGTATGTATAATATCTTCGCCATTACTATAGTGTACCGTTATTCTTGATGCCCACTGAGTAGTTAGTGTATAATCGCTTGCAGTAACATCCAAGAAATCTTGACTACTAATATCTTCAATATCAATTATTTCGTCATGCCCTGATGAACTAGTTAATCTATAACCAGTTAATCTATAACTATTGAAATTTATTCCTGCTATTTCAGTAGTTTTAATAGTTGCATTATTATATTTCCAATCAATAATTGTACTATCATTTGAACGCACAACAAAGTTTGGAAGTTGTGCACCAACAATTGCTGAAGCGTCTAATTTAAGAGTATAATTTCCGCCATCAATAACATTTCCACTCTCTGGATTTGTAACAACAACATTAAAGTCTTTTACTCCTGTTGCAAGAATTACAACTAGTCTATAACTATATGTGAAAGTGTCTTCTGTATAGCTTAAATTTAATAGTCCACCAGCAGTAACAGTTACTTGCTTATCATCATCAAGTACTGGTTGCTTATCTGCATTTGTTTCACCAATATAAACATTGTATACATTTGAATTAACGTCACTTAAAGAAGATGGAAGTAATGGGTCTACTGAATATACCAAATCGTCAGTATTTACATTTCTATTTTCATCTATTGCTTTTATTACTTTTGTACCAACTAAAGCAGTACTATCTTTAGTTATAGTAGTAGTACCATCATTTTCAAAGTAGCCAATATTATATGTGTACTTTTTATATCTTACTGCAGTAACAACAAAAGTATTGTTTGAAGATTGATCAAAAGAAGTGAATTTGTCAGAACAATCTACACCCGCTTGTGACATAACTTCGTTACCACCATCAGTCCATTTCCAACCATAGATGTATTCGTTTGCAACATCTGTCACTTGACTTAAAGATTTTAACTCTTCTTCTGTAAGTAGTGTAACACTTCCGTATTTTTGTGTTTGAGTATATTCTTTTGCATCTCCGCCAACAGTCCATGTATATTTAATGGTTATGTCTGCTGGGTCTTTAACCGCTTCTAAATAGAATACTGTATTTGTTGTTGAAAGTGGGTCGCCATTTTCGTATTCAGTGCTGTCGCCAACAACTTTCCATTTATTTATGTTATATTTTGCAAGAACGCCTTTATCTTTAAGAGCAGTAGTTAAGTTATCATTACCAATCGTTGTACTACCGCCTTTAAATGTCTGAAGATATACTGTCTCACCGTCTACTTGGTAATACAAGTTTTGTGCAGTTTCATATTTTGCACGGAATGTAACAATTCTATCGATTTCGCCAGTAACTGCCCCACTTGTAAATCCGCTTCCAACCGAGCTAGTCCACTCAACCAAATTAAGCACGCATCCATTAACAGTTTTTGTTGCACTTGGAAGAGTAATTTTTGAATTACGTGGAAGAACTAGTTTTTGTGATAAGTCGTAAGAAGTAGAAACTCCGCTAAATATTTCATTTGCAACAGTTAGTGTACTACCAACAAACCCACCATCATTTAGTTCAAAATATATTTCTACTGTACTAGCAATTAAGTTGAAGTTAAGTTCATAATTTTCTGAAACTTTTTCTAAATCTTTGACAGTAATTTGTGATTGACTGAAAGTATTACTTCCAGATACAAATGTACACATTTCATAATAACTACCAAGAGTAACAGAAATTCTTACTTCATCAGTGATTTTTACTGATACAGTTTGTTCCATATTCTCCCAGTTAAGAGTATATGTACTTCCGTTAATAGTAGCTATAATTTCAGTTGTATCTGCAATGCCCGTCTTTAATGCAAGGTCGGGATTTATTTTTAACTTCAATGAAACAGACATTACTTCAAAGTTTGCAGTAATAGAGTTTGTATCATCAAGTTCACTCCAAAGAGTTTCAAAGTCATCATCCTTGCTAACGTCATTGAATGCAAAGTTTTTAAACTCATAATTTGTATCAGCAGTACCTGCAAATACAGTTAATTTTTGATACCAAGCAATAGTCAAGTCTTTAGTACTAATGCCTGTAATTTTATCAACACCATCATGGTATTCAATCATTCCAGTACTTTCAGTATTTTCTATTTGATAATCTATTTTTCCACCAGTTGAAGCAGAAATATTGATATCTTTTAAAACTTCTTCAAATACTGGATACAATTTAATAGTTTCAATTGTATCATTATCACCAACCAAATCAGCATCAATAGTTATAATTGTATCATTCAGTGTAGTAACAGAATAATATGATACGCTTGCGCCCAATTTAGCATTACTAACTGTTGTCCAACCGATAAATTTATATTGATTACCGATTTTATCGCTAAATGTAGGTATTCTTACTGGAGATAGTACATTAAATTTACTACCAAATTGTAAGTTTGCTGATGTTACAGCAGTTTGAATTAATTTGTTACCATCGCTATCGTAAGCGAATGTGCTTGTATAGTTTGTAAAGCCATTTGTTAATGTCTCTGCACTTTCAAAACTCTTATAGAAATCAATTACAGTTTTGCTTTCATCTACATAATAAATTTCAACCTTATATGTCTTTGGTGAATTTTTTGCAGTAAATTTAATTTTACGGAAACTATCTGCAGAATCTATCAAGTTTTCAATATCCAAAACAGCTTGCCCAAATTCTACTTGACCAGTTTTATATTCCCACATATTTGTAGTATGGTATTTTTCTGCGACCATTCCAGTTGGATTATATGCCACAAATGTGCTTCCCAAAGTGCCATCTCCATTGATGTAAACACCATTTTGTCCACCATTTAAAATATAATCTTTGTAAGGAAGTTGCACGCCATCATTTTGGTAATATTGAACTTCATACACATTTGTAAAGTCAATAAAAATTGTAGTTGAGTTTGCGTAAGTTTGACTACAAATGTAAGTAATATCACACATGTTATCATTATATATAAAGCCGGTTAGGTAATACATATAATTCATAAATGTATAAACTTTTCTTTCATTTACAGATGTCACACCACCCTTAATTCCATTTAAAATATCCGTTTCGGTAATTTTACCTTGTCCATTAGGAACTAAAGAACAAATTGTTCTAGTGCCAAATTTAAATGTAACAACAATATTAGACTCCCAAATTGCCCAGAATTCTAAGTTTTTGTCAGTTACACTAATACGTTGATTTTCAGGAATTGGGTCGTAAGAGTTTTGACTTTCACCCCAGCCCAAGAATACATTATTTGGTCTTTCCGGTTCTAAAGAGCTAATGTCTAATGACTGAAGTCCAGGGAACAAGTAATCAATAGAGTGAATTTTGCCTTCTTCAGTTCCGTTTTCATAGAAAGTAACGGTATATGCCCTTAAGAAATATGGTGTTAATGTTATATCGCCTTCTCCAATAGTAAATGTTGTGCTTCCACCAATAAGGCTAAGCAAAATCATTCCATCGCCATCTGGGTCAACAGTGTAATCTTCAAAATCTGGGTCGGTGTCATTGAATATAAACCCGAACACCTTATAATATTCAATATTATTGCCCGTTCCACTTTCAAAGGTGTCGTAAATTCCACCTTTATCGTATGCTGTGATATATTTTTTGCCATCAGTAGAACATTTTTTATAAATTTTGCTAACAACATTTAAGTCAACAGTTACTATTTCGCCAGGGAAATAATATTGGGTTACTCTTACATCTTCATCATAACCAAAATCAGAGTTTGCATCAATATAAGTGACACTATATTTTTTAGCGAACACTGCGTAAACTACTAAATTTTCTGTAATATATGCAAATTCGCTTGGATAATAAGTATCTCCCGTTGGAGTTGTAGACCAACCACGAACTGCTTTTACATTTGTTTCAAATAAAGATTTTGCATCTTCAGTAACCAATTTTCTAAGAGATACTATATCGTTGGCAATTCTTGAGCCATATGGATAAGTAAAGGTATATTCTACAAAATTATACTCTACTTCTTCAATTGTTTCTGTACCTTTTACCCCAGTACTACCTTCTGGAAGGGTAATGTCTCCAGTATAGATATATCTTGCCTTAACACTAAATGATGGTTTGCCCCATTGAGAGTATATTATATAGCTTTCTCCGCCATTTTTATTGCTTGCTGGCAAATAATGAATTGTCGGACTTGTTGGAGATGTTTTTTCTGCTTTGTATTCAGATATACTTTCATCAACAACTATACTATCTCCGCCATTTATAATGATTTTTTCGCCCCTATTTAAATAATACCAAGTTTCAAATGTTATGTCTGGCTTTGAACTTTCTGGAACAACTATTGGAACTACACACACATCACCCGAAACAACAGTTATTTCGCTTGGGTTTGGCATTTTACTTATATCCATTAAATCGGTATAGTATGAAAGGATATAAGTTTTCTCCCAAATTGCTTCAAAGATGATATGGTCATTATCTTTTAAATTTCTTGAAACTGGATAATTTGCACCTAAAATATATTCAATTTCACCACATTTCCAGCCAATAATTTTCTTCTTTGTGCTAGTCCATGCTAATGATTTGCCTTCACCTTGTCTTTCCTCATCAAGTTCAATTAAATCATCTTCATCAAGCAAGCAAAGACTTTTCTTTACACCATTAACCTCCTCTATAGTTGTTTGACCATTTGTAACAGTAATATCATGATATGTATTTTCGTCTGCTTTAAATCTCAAATAACCAGTATATTTGCCAATTGGTGGCTCGATAAAGTATGCCTGCATTGTGATATCATCTAAAGATGTTAGTTTAAGTATTTCACTATTTTTATAAACAGTAGAATTTACCACACCATTTACAGTTTTCTTCCAACCACTATGTTCGTAATCTGGTTTAGTTGGGATATCGCTAATTACTCTTATATCTCCATCTAAGCAGTATAAGTCATAGCCTACTTTATACTCTTCAACAATTTCAGAAGTTGCTTTTTCATTATCTTTTTCTTCCGTTTCATGGCTAAATCTTTCACCATTATTCACATTTACTGTATATGTAATTTTAATTGTTTCATAAACATATAAGTATACAAATTGTGTTTTTCCGTCAATATCAATTGGAAGCCCACCATTTGCAACATTACTTACAGAATATATTGCTTCGCCATATTTGTAACCAAATACACCAATGCCCTTGTCAACATCTTTATAACTATCAAGGTTATCCAAACCTTTTGAACTATAGAAAGTTATATAACCTGTTTTGCTTTCGTTAATAAGTGAAACTTTCTCTGTTTTCAAAACTTCAGCATCATTATAAGACTTTTGGTAATCTTTCATATGAAGATATTTAATGTCAAATGACATATCTGCATATAAATTAATTACGTGAGATGGATATGCAGTCGCAGAAACAGATATAGTAGCCCCCGAGCCCCATGTAGTAGTTTCTGATAGTCCGCCAACTTTCCAGCCTTCAAATCTAATATTGTTGTTTCTGCCGTATGATTTTGTTGCTTCACTACCGTTTTTAATTGTTACGCTTGCCTGCCTACTTGCATCAAGCAAAATTGTGTCTGTACCGATAAGTCCATCAGTACCATAATAATTTATAGTAATGTTTTCATTTACTTCTGCGTAAACGTAAAGAGTTCCCGACTTGTCTGTGCCAGATGTTGGCCATACAATATAGTCAGCAAGAGAACTCATTGATGGATATGCACCACCAATTAATCTTTCTCCAAGATTGAAGTAAACTTTAGAATTATCTTTAACTATATACCATTTATAGATATCATAACCATCTTCTACTTCAAAAGGATGGTTTGTCTCCCTATCAAACGTCTCTAAAGTAAATGTATCTACGCTATCATATAAAACGCTTCCACCAACATAATAATCAGTTTCGCCGTTATTTTCGTAAACATACTTAATATTTACAGAATTTGGTGTCCAGTAAGTTTTGAATGTAAGAGTTTTTGAGCTTGCAAGAACTGGGAAATATAATGAATTAAATTGTTGTCCCACTACCAATCTTTTTGCAAAATCACTACCGCCACCGTTTACATAAGCTTCGTTAAAGAAATCTTCAAATACGTGACTTTTAATAGTATCTTCATCAATCACTGCTTCAAATTTTTTCTTAACTTCTTTTTCTAAATCTGCAGTATAATAATCGTCCTTTTTTACTGTGAATGTATATGTTTCGCCTTGTTGTTTGCCATCTGGTGTTGCAAAAATAAACTCAATATCATATACAGTAAGTTCAAAGTGCGCCCAAATGACTAACGACCTTGTGTCTTTGTCTTTATCTTCAACATAATTAAATAAATAGTCGCCCTTTTGAACTTTTACTTTTTCACCAGTCTTACTATCAATATAGTACCAATGAGTGAATTTGTACAAATCATTTCCAAAGTGTGTTACTTCGCTTGGCTCAGTTTTTGGGAATGTTATAAGCGTGCCATAGTTCATAACTGTCGGAGTAACAAAGTCGATAATTTCTTTTTCTGCATTAGGGTCGGCATTATACCTTTCCACCTTGAAATATACATCAATAGGTTTTACGGTGAATATTGAATAGAATGTCATATCACTCTTAATAAATGGTTCGCTTCCACTAAATGTAAGTGTATCTATAAGACCAACGCCATATTTAGCCGTTGTACCACGCTCTAAAGACCATCCATCAAAATATTTACCACCCGAAGATGTCATCGGCAATTTATTTGGGAACTTACTAGCATCAGCATCAAAGGTATAGTTCACATCAAAAGTATAGTCATTTCCATAAACTACTCTTACTTTTTCTTCAATGTGACCTTCTGCAGTATTGATAAATGTCAAAGTATAAGAAATCGGCTCCCATTGAGCAACAAGTTTTATTACCCTATCAGGAACACCTTCTACGGTAGACTTCTCGTAATAAACATTTGCCTTTTTTGATGAGTTGCTTGAAAGAGAAACACTTCCGTATGTTCCATTTGCAATAAAGTCAAATGAGTAAGTAGAACTTGAACTAAAGTCATATGCAGTATTTAAATTTCCAGCACTATCTTTTAGTCTCCAGCCTTTAAAGACATATCCAAATTTTGACACTTTACTCTTAGCGCCAATGCCTTTTACAGACATTTTTAATTTCTTATTATTATTACTTGAAGAGTACATTACATCTGGATTTACTGTTCCTTCGCCACCATTTGCATCATAAGTAATAACATAGTTAACAGACCATACAGCATAAACAACTGTATTACCTGTGATTTTTAAATTTCTAGAGCCAGGCGAATAAACGGCTTTTTCACCCGTTGGAGTTCCCGACCTTAATTCTTGAGCATATTCATTTGTCTGATATTGATATGACGACCAACCTTCAAACTTATAACCTTCTCTTTGTGGAACGTATGAAGGGAATTTATTCTTTGCAGTATCACTACCTGGGAACTTAGTGTATCCCGTCATAAAACTATTATAGTTATCGTTTGTTCCGTCATTTTTCATGTAAGTTACATCATATTTAATTGGCTCCCAAACAACATAAAGAACTTGGTCTTGCTTTTTAAATTTATGTGTAAAATTAGGTTGATTTTCATATTTAAGAATGTCTGGAGAAATACTTGTTTTTGAACTAGTCCAACCAGCAAATTTATTATATTTCAAAGACCAGCCCCAACTAGCGACTTCTGCACTTCCACAAAGTGCTACCGTTTCACCCTCAATCCCTTCTCTAACCTTATAGTCAGAATATGAAGAAGTGCTTTCATAGTATCTAATTTCCCAAATTGGCTCCCATTGTGCATAAAGAGTAATATCTTTACCAACAAGGTGCTTATATTCGTTAGTTTGTTCTTCGCCATTCTTTACAAGATATTTACAGTACCACTTTGTACCATCTACTTTTGAATTACTATTAGTTGTCCAACCAACAAATTTATACTTTCTACCAGTGCTAGTGGTATAGCTTTCTTTAAATGTTTTGGTTGTTATTTCGTTTTCATCGCTTAAGTTAATGTAGTTATAATATTTGCCTTGCTTTTGACCATCCCTTGTAAAATTCGATACTTGAGCATAATCTCCACCAACACCTTCGTTGTAGAACTTACCATAAAGTTCGTCATATTTGTATACTTGAATTTTGTCAATTCTGCCTTTAGCGATATTCGAGTTCTTATCAAAAGTTATGTTATAAGCTCTTCTTTGCCACTTAGCATATAGGTCAAATTGATAAACACCATTGCCATCATCATCTTTGCCTACTTCCCTTGCTCTCTTAAGTTCTTTTTTCTGCCCGTCTTCCTTGTAACCCATATAAGGAACACCGTCACTAGAAACATCAATGTAAATATCGTATTCGGAAATTTTTGTTACATAATTATCTTCCAAGTACCAACCCAAGAAGTCATACTCTTCAGCACCCAATCCATCCAATTCTTCCGAAAGTGATACACTAGAATAATTATCTATCAACAAATCTAGGTCATCTAAATATCTAATTGTTGAAAGGGTATTATCAACATGAAGTCTATCATTTTTAATTATAAACTGACCACTACCATCTCTCTTTGGCGTACCGCCTTCCAAAATAGGCGTTCCATCAGTTGTAACATAATCATTACCAGTCCACAAGTTTACTGAGTATGTATCTTTCTCCCATGCGGCATAATAGTTTAAATCCCCTGTAACTATTTGTTCGCTACCTGGAGCATAAACTTGAGCATCTCCACCATCAGTTGCAAGCTCGTCAATTGTCCAACCAATAAACGACCTACCAGCATTATTTGCAAATATTCCTTGTAGAGTTCCATTTATTCTACCCGTAGGCAAATTAAATGTATCGCCATACTGAATTAAGAAACTTTCACAGCCATCAACTTGAGTATTATATTCACCATCAGTATCTTGAACATAATATGTAACTCTGAAATACTTAGCGGTATATACAGCATAGATATTGATGACTTCTTGATTTACAACTTTGCCCGGAACAAACTCTGACCCGTCTTCATATGTATAGCATTTGAAATCATAGCCGTATGGAGTTTCGACGTTGATAATATAATCAAGGGGCGAATTTCGTCTGACAGTCATCTTATCAATAAACTCTTGCGTCTCTGCATTGTATATCCTTATGGTTGTCACCGGATAGGATATGATATACAAAATTGACGCCATCAAAGATAGCATAAACATAACAACAAGAATTAATGTTTTTATAATCAAATTTTTTCTTTCAAAACTTGCTCTTTCGTCTCTCATTCTTCCCTCACATACTTTGCCATATTTTAGGCATGGAGTTTAATTGCCCAGAAATTTAAATCTAGACAGCATTTTCCATTCTTAGTTATATATATATAATAATATTAAATACACTCGCATGTCAAATTATTTAGATATATATAATAAATTTTTATATTTTTGTTTTTTATGTAGATTTTTGTAAAAAACGGCTAAACAAAACCATAAATTTCACTTTCTTTAGTTTTTACAAATTTATATTAAATATATATTTTTTTAATTAAAATTAGAAAAAATAAAAAAAATTAAATCCATAGTGAACTATGGATTTAAAATTTTCAAAAAATTGCTTTTGTCAACAACCATAAACCTATTGTCAAAAAATAAAAAAGTTCATTTGGGGGCTTACCATTCTTGTTCACCACCTTATCCCTTTTCATTATTTTTTTATAACAATATAGATTTATAACTTATGGCTTTATATGGTAACAAAACAAGAAAAAAGCACACCACTTACTCAGTAGTGTGCTTATTTTTCTACACATTATTCAATGTTGTTTTTCTTTCTAAAATCGCTTCTTCCACGAGCCACGTGGTCAAGGATAATTTTTCTTAGTCTTAGTGAAGTTGGAGTTACTTCCAAAAGTTCATCATCATCCAAAAACTCCAAACATTCTTCCAACGTCATTATCTTAGCAGGCTCAAGTCTCAATGCTTCATCACTAGCAGATGAACGCATGTTTGTTAATTGTTTTTTCTTACATACATTTACTACAATATCTACTCCCTTAGGGTTAATTCCAACAACCATACCACCGTAAACCTTTGTTCCAGGAGTTATAAGCATTCTTCCCCTTTCTTGAGAGTTAAATAATCCATATTGACACGCTTCCCCATTCTCATAAGCAATAAGAGCGCCAAAGTTACGCATATCAATATTTCCCTTAAATACGTCATATTTTTCAAATATGCTTGACATAATTCCTTCGCCTTTTGTATCGGTTAGGAATTGTGATTTATATCCAAATAATCCCCTAGATGGAATTAAAAATTCAAGTCTATTTCTATTACCATGTGAAGTCATTGATACAAGTTCACCCTTTCTATTACCAAGCTCACTCATAACAGCGCCAACGCAATCTTCTGGAATGTCTGCCACAAATCTATCTATTGGCTCATATTTTACACCGTCAATTTCTTTATACAATACTTTCGGCATTGAAACTTGAAATTCATAGCCGTCTCTACGCATATTTTCAATTAAGATAGAAATATGCATTTCTCCCCTACCAAGAACAGTAAAACTATCTGCACTATCTGTATCTTGAACTTTCAAGCTCAAGTCTTTTATACTTTCTTTCATAAGTCTATCTCTAAGATGTCTACTAGTACAGAATTTGCCTTCTTTTCCAGCAAAAGGACTATTATTTACACTAAAAGTCATCTGAACAGACGGCTCACTAATTTTTACAAATGGAATTGCTTCTACCAAAGTTTTATCACAAATTGTATCGCCAATTGTTACATCTGGACTACCAGCAATACATACAATATCACCCGCTACAGCTTCTTCAAGAGGAACCCTTTTTAAGCCTTCATAAGCAAAAATATTCACAACCTTGAATGGTTTTGCTTTACATTCGCCATAATAGTTTGTTACTTCAACAGTATCATTAACTTTAATAACGCCCCTTTCAACTTTACCAACTGAAAGTTTACCCAAATAATCATTGTGTTCACTTGAACTAACTAGCATTTGAAAAGGTGCATTTGTATCGCATTTTGGTGCTGGAATATACTCAATAATTTTCTCAAATAATGGCTTCATATCGACGCCCATTACATCTGGGTCGTTGCTTGCTATTCCCTGTCTACATGAAGCAAATATGAATGGGCTTTCCAACTGTTCTTCAGTACCATTAAGTTCTAAGAATAATTCTAATACTTCATCAATTACTTCTTTTGGCCTTGCTTCTGGTTTATCAATTTTATTAACAACTACAATTACTCTATGATTAAGTTCCAATGCTTTTTGAAGTACAAATCTTGTTTGTGGCATTGGGCCTTCGTAAGCATCAACTACCAAAATAACACCATCAACCATTTTAAGAACTCTTTCTACTTCGCCACCAAAGTCGGCATGTCCCGGAGTGTCTATAATGTTAATTTTAACGTCATTATATAAAACCGCTGTATTTTTACTAAGGATTGTAATTCCCCTTTCTCTTTCTAACGCATTACTATCCATTACTCTATCTTCGATAACTTGATTGTCTCTAAAAACATTACCTTGTTTAAGTAATTCATTAACAAGACTAGTTTTGCCATGGTCAACGTGAGCAATGATAGCAATATTTCTAACTTCTCTCATTTTTTCTCCTAAATTTATAAAATTATAACATCACAAAATTACAACATATTTTAGCACATATTTGATACAATTAAAAGTACTTTTATAAAAAAAATTAAAAATTTTTAACCATAGGTTAAATAAAAAATGCTATGGAAAATTCCATAGCACATAAATTTATAAATTAATCGTTAGTAGCAGGATTATCAAAGTCGGAGACGTCTTCATCTTCTTTATCGTCTTTGTTTTCACCATTAACATCAATTACTTTTACATAAATTTCTTTGATACGATTGTCTTCAACTTTTGTAAGTGTAAAGTGAATTTCAACAAGGACTGAAACATATACACCATCAACAACTCTTTCGTCAACAGTTTTATACACAATCACTTTTCCTTCTTCAGGAAGTTCTTCACTAAGCATACCAAATAGGAAGCCACCAACAGATGTATATTCACTATCTGGTAAGTGTTCAATTTCTAACATATCGAATAAATCTTTGATATCCATATCTGGGTCAATGATATACTCGTTATCATTTTTCTTATCAATAATTTCTTTCTCTACTTCATCATGTTCGTCATATATTTCGCCTACCATTTCTTCAATGGCATCTTCCATACAAACTATACCACTAGTACCACCATGTTCATCTAAAACTATCGCCATATGTTTCTTTGTAGATTGCATTTTTCTAATGATATCATCCACCTTCATATTGTCGTTGATAAACAGTGGTTCGGACATGATTTTTTTGATATAAATTTTCTCTCCAGAAAGCATTGCTTTGAAGAAATCTTTTTGGTTAAGAACACCTATAATTTTATCAATTGTTTCATCATAAACTGGCAATCTTGAGTACATTGTACTTATAAACATATCTTGTATGTTTTTGACACTTTCTGTATAGTTTATGGCAGAAACGTCTACCCTTGGTGTCATTATATCATATGCTGTACGGCTTTGCAATTCAAGTACACCTTGCATAACTTCTGCGTTCTCTGGGCTTATAACACCTTCTTCTTCCATGGTATCAATTATGCTTTCAAGTTCATCTTCTGTAACAGATGGTTCTTCAACAAATTCACTTGCTTTTTTAATCTTCTTTGTTGCCATATTTTGCATCTTCAAAAACACAAATGAAATCGGTGTAAATAGTTTCATTAAGAAGAACATAATACCACTTGTTCTAAGCGCAAATTTTTGTGGTTCAACCTTAGTCATTGTCTTTGGTAAAATTTCGCCAAAGATTAAAATTATAATTGTCATCACAACAGTATTTAAAATGTTTGCTACAGTTGGGTCTTTAAATATTGTACTAAAGATATAAGCACAAATTGTTGTTAGTCCAATGTTTACAAGGTTATTACCAATAAGTATTGTTGATAATGTTTTTTCATAATGTTCGGTAATATAAATTGCTTTTCTTGCTCCCCTAACATTATTGTCTGCTAGACTTTTTAGTCTAATTTGATTAACAGTTGAAAATGCAGTCTCACTTGCTGAGAAATATGCCGAGCAACAAATTAGTAGTATTGACACTACAAACAGCCAGATATTTACTCCACCCAAGTTCATTGCACACAACTGTCCAGTCGGTCCTGAGTCCATTTCTCTTTTAAATCTCCTTATAAATAAAATTCAAGTAGTTTTTAAAATTACTACTTGTGTAAAAATTTTTTACATAGGTATTATAACAAAATTTTGTATAATTGTAAAGTCTTTTGTATAATGCTAGCAATTAGATACAAATTGATATGTACTTAGAATGATAGACTTTTAACACTTTTGGATATTATATATATAATTAATATTATAATTTTAAGTTAATTTAGTTTGACAAATTGGTTGGAAAACATATATTATATTTATATGAAGAAGAAAAAGGGAAAAGTCACAAAAAAGAAAAAAAAGTTTTTTATTATAGCTGGTTGTTACTTAGCTGTTTTTTTGATAACTTCTATTGTAACACTTTCTACGCTTGCATGGTTTAACTCAAGTACCCATGCTTCTAATGTTTTGTATATGGGTGGACCTGTATACATTCATTTTGGTGATGACGAGCAAAAGAAAACTAGCGGTAGTGAACAACTTGTTGTAAATATGCCAACTTCGTGGACAAAACTTTATCCCGGTATGAATATTGAATTTGAAGCAAGAGCAATAATTGAAGGTGCTTCTTGGGAAAAAGAAGTTCCCGTTGATAAAACAGTTACCATTGTAACAACTGGCGCAATTTTAAGAGCAAGAGTTATGATGACTATAACAGACCCATCGGGGTCGGTAATATATCCAAATTCATCTGACGGAAGTGCTGACAACCCTAACATTGTAAATGTTGCAAGGGATATATATAATTGGATTTGGCCACAACTTAAAGAGAAAGCAATAAATGACGACTCTGAAGTTGGCAAATGGGTATTTGATGGCGACCAGCACACATTCCCAGAAGACAATTATTATTACTATGTTATGAAAGGTCAAACGGTAGGCAGTGCTGGAAAACACGTTTTACAAGAAGTGGGTGGAGTTGCAACCAATGTTTCGGTTGGATTTTTAAACAAAGCCGTAGTTACCCTTCCAGGAGTACCGCTAACAAACGACCACTCTGACTGTAGAATTAAATTTACCGTTGTGTTCCACGCACTGCAAGCATTTTTACCTTATACAGAAGATGAAATTGGCGAAACTTACTTAAACGACGACTCGGGAAGAGAAGTAGACAGGGATGACGTAGGTATGCCTAAGCCACTTACAATTGAAAATAGTAGAGATTATTTTGCGGAAGCATTTACACCAATATATCCAGATAAACCGGAGGTAGTATGACAGATATAGAAATTGCAAATTCAGTAAAACCTAAAAAAATTAGAGAAATAGCCAAAAAATTAGGTCTTAAAAATAAAGACATCATTCCATACGGCGATTACAAATGTAAAATCAACAAAAAATCTGGCGAGAAAAAAGGCAAGCTAGTATTAGTGACCGCAATCAACCCAACTTCAGCAGGAATTGGTAAAACAACCGTTTCAATTGGACTTGCTGACGGGCTAGCCAAACTTAACAAGTCAGTTTGCCTTGCTCTTAGAGAGCCATCTTTGGGTCCAGTATTTGGAATAAAAGGCGGAGCAACTGGCGGCGGTAGAAGTCAAGTTATACCTATGGAAGATATCAATCTTCATTTTACGGGTGATTTTCATGCTATTACTTCAGCAAACAACTTACTTTGCGCAATGATAGACAATCATATTTTCCAAGGAAACACTCTTGGAATTGACAAAGTTTTATTCCATAGATGTATGGACATGAACGACAGAGCATTAAGGTCGGTAACTGTTGGACAAACAAAGATTGAAAGCCCAAGAGAAGATAGCTTTTCTATAACTTCTGCAAGTGAAATTATGGCAATAATGTGTTTGTCTGATAGTATTAATGACTTAAAGAGACGACTTGGAAATATCCTTGTTGGACTTAACAAAAAAGGCAAGCCTATTTTTGCAAAACAATTAAAAGCACAAGACGCTATGGCAATTTTACTTAAAGACGCATTGAAGCCAAATTTAGTGCAAACTCTGGAAGGAACACCTGCTATAGTTCACTTGGGTCCTTTTGCAAATATTGCTCATGGATGCAATAGTATTGAAGCTACAAAATTATCAATGTCACTTGCCGACTACACCATTACCGAAGCGGGATTTGGTGCAGATTTAGGCGCTGAAAAGTTTTTTGATATCAAATGCAGAATTGGCAATTTGAAACCAGATGCAGTTGTTTTGGTAGCAACAATTCAAGCTTTGAAGCTTCATGGCGGATGTAATAAAAACAATTTAAAAGAAGAAAATATTGAACTACTTGAAAAAGGTATGGGCAATCTTCTTAGACATATTGGTATTATTAAAAACACCTACAAATTACCACTTGTTGTCACTCTTAACAAATACACTAGCGACACTCCAAAAGAAGTAGAACTTGTATTAAACAAACTAAAATCGCTAAACGTAAGTTATGCAATAAATGATGCATGGACAAGCGGTGGAGAAGGTGCAATTGACTTGGCAAATGCAGTAATGGACGCTTGTAATGAAGAAAACAACTTCCAATTTTCATATCAATTAGACGAAACAATTGAAGAAAAAATTGGTAACATTGCCAAAAAAGTTTATGGTGCAAGCGGAGTAATTTTTACAGACAAAGCCAAAGAAAGTATTGCAACCATTAATAATTTAGGCATGAATAAATTCCCTATTTGTATTGCAAAAACACAATATTCGCTTAGCGATAATGCCAAACTTATTGGCGCTCCAGAAAACTTTGAAATAGCTATTAGAGACATTGAAATAAGAAGTGGAAGTGAATTTTTGGTAGCAATTGCGGGCGATATAATGCTTATGCCGGGCTTAAGCAAAACCCCCGCTAGTATGGGCATGAAAATTACAAACAGCGGAAAAATTTCAGGATTATTCTAGGAGACACAATGGAGAAAATTTACGATATTATATTTATCGGTGGTGGACCTGCCAGCATGAGCGGAGCATTGTATGCAAAGCAAATGAGACTAACTTCACTAATTATCGAAAAAGGCGAATTTGGTGGACAAATTGCCACAACCAGCACAGTCGAAAATTACTTGGGTGTTGGAACCGTATCAGGTAAAGAACTTTGCGAAAAAATGTACAATCACATTACCGATTTAGGCATTGAAACCACAAAAGAAGAAGTAGTTGACATGGATATCAAAGGCACTACTAAAAAAATAAAAACTGACAACAACGAATATTTTGCCAAAACAGTTATTATCGGCATGGGTACTGAAGTTAGACGCTTAGGTATTGAGAACGAAAACAAATATATCGGAAAAGGCATTAGTTACTCATCACTTAGAGACAGAGACAAGTTTAAAGATAAAATTGTTGGCGTTATAGGTGGTGGAAATTCAGCCATTGAAGACGCAATTTATTTAAGTGAAAAATGTAAAAAAGTATATCTTATTCATAGACGAAATGAATTTAGGGGCGATTTAGGGCTTGTTGAAAAAGCAAAAAACACACCTAATATTGAGTTTGTTTTGGAATATAAACCGCTTGCAATTATCGGTGAAGAAAAGGTTGAAAAACTAAAGATTATTCATGCAAGCAACAACACCGAAAAAGAACTTACACTTGATGGGATATTTGTAGCGATTGGACGTGGACTTATAAGTGAAATTATAGACAAAGACATTGAAAGAACTGAGCAAGGATACATTGTAACAAATGAAAAAATGGAAACAAATATTCCTGGCGTATTTGCAATTGGCGATATAAGAAATACAGTATTTAGACAGATAATTACAGGCTGTGCAGATGGTGCAATATCTGCCCTTTCAGCTTTTAATTATATAAAAAAATTAATAAAGGATGGTAAACAATCATGAAAATACTTGTAACAGGTGGACTAGGTTTTATTGGCTCACACACAGTTGTTGAACTTATTGAAGACAGACATGAAGTTGTAATCGTAGACAACTTATGCAACAGCAAAATTGAAGTACTTGACAAAATTGAAAAAATCACTAAAGTTAGACCCACATTCTATAAATACAACCTTACAATTTTGGAAGATGTAAGGAAAATTTTTGAAAATCACACATTTGACGGTGTAATTCATTTTGCCGGTTTAAAAGCCGTTTCCGAAAGCATTTCTATGCCTATTGAATATTACGAAAACAATCTTATTAGCACCCTAAATTTGCTTAGATGCATGAGAGAATATAGTGTTAAAAACATTGTGTTTAGCTCAAGTGCTTGTGTTTATGGAATACCAAAAGAAAACCCTATTGACGAAGAATTCCCATCAAACATAGCAACAAATCCTTATGGCAGAACAAAGTGCTTTATAGAAGATATTTTAAGAGACTGCTATATTGCAGACAATACACTTACTATTACCATTCTTAGATACTTTAACCCAGTTGGCGCTCACGCAAGCGGACTTCTTGGAGAAGACCCAAATGGTATACCTAATAACCTTATGCCATTTATATTGAGAGTTGCTGGTGGCGAAACTGATACACTTAAAATATTTGGTAAAGATTATGATACCGAAGATGGTACATGTATAAGAGACTTTATACATGTTGTAGACTTAGCAAAAGGACACGTTAAAGCTATTGACAAAGTAAAAGACGCAGGTGTACATGTATACAATCTAGGCACAGGAAAAGGCACAAGTGTTCTAGAACTTGTAGACACATTTAATAAAGTGAATGGCGACATTGTTAATTATGAATTCGCTGACAGACGTCCAGGAGACGTTCCTGTAAACTTTGCCAAGGCAGACAAGGCAAGGCTTGAGCTTGAATGGGTGGCAGAACTAACAATAGAAGACATGTGTAAAGACGCATGGAACTTCCGTAAACACAAAAAGTAGGATAATATGAAGAAATTAATTTTTGCATCAAATAATCAGCATAAACTTGCTGAAGTTAGAAGAATTTTTGATAAATACCAAGTTTTATCACTAAGAGAAATTGGCTTTACTGAAGAAATAGAAGAAGACGGCTATACATTTGAAGAAAATGCACTTATCAAGGCTAGAGCAGTTATGAAATACGTTAAAGAAAGGCTTAAATTTACTTATGCGGTTATTTCTGACGATAGCGGGCTTTGTGTAAAGGCTATAAACTACGAGCCGGGTATTTATAGTAGCCGTTATAGTGGTGGTGGCGATGCCGAAAACAGACGTCTACTTCTTGATAAACTAACCACTATTTCAGATAGAACTGCATACTTTATTTGCTTCTCTGCACTTATTCTTCCAGATGGACAAGAAATAGTAGAAGAAGGCAAAACTTATGGCCTTATTTCAAAAGAAGAAATTGGCGACAAATCATTCGGTTACGATTGTATTTTCTGGTCAGACGAACTAAGAAAAACTTTTGGTCAGGCAACCCCTGCAGAAAAAGACAGGGTTTCTCACAGGAGCAAAGCTTTAGAAAAAATAAAAGCTCACCTTGAAGAAATTAACTACTTTGAAATTGAAGAAGATGAAGAAGAATAATAATCTCCCTAACCTTAGGGGGATTTTTTGTTATAAATTTATCACAATAAAAAATTCGCTATCATAAATATATCATGAGTATTTTTTAAAAGGAGTTAACATGATATATACAGTTAAAAGCGGAGACACATTATTTAAGATTGCAAGAGAATATGGCGTCACTATAGAAAGCATTGTTGAAGCAAACGGATTAAGTAGACCTAACGATTTGGTAATTGGGCA
This sequence comes from Clostridiales bacterium, assembly GCA_015055815.1. Classification (GTDB taxonomy): domain Bacteria; phylum Bacillota; class Clostridia; order Christensenellales; family UBA1242; genus UBA11490. Next base: position 148,464 of record SVHM01000003.1, on the reverse strand, counting down.
AAGTTTATTTATCCCAACCCAAAGTAATTTAACAACATATAGAGTTGTTGCAGGAGATACTATGTATCTTATCTCACAACGATTAGGAATTCCACTAAACGACCTAATTGTTGCCAATCCACAAATTACCAATCCAAACGTAATTAATATTGGTGATATTATCAACATCCCATCTGGTAAAAAAGCAATAGAAGTTAATGGTTATGCAATTGCAAATATTAACACAACGACACTAGAAAGAACATTACCATACCTTACTTACATTAGCATATTTTCTTATCAAGCAAAACAAGACGGAAACTTATTTATCTTATACGAAGACGATATAATTGAAAGAGCAAGAAATATGTCTGTCGCACCCGTTATGGTTGTTACAAATATTGCTGAAAATGGCGGGTTTGATAGCGATATAGCAAGTAGAATATTAAATAATGAAAATATTACAAACACCCTTATAAATAACATTATCTCTAGAGTTGTTGACAAAAACTATTATGGTGTTGACATAGACTTTGAATATTTATATCCAAGAGACAGAGTTGCATATTTGAATTTTTTAAGAAAATTAAAAACCGAACTTGTGAAAATTAATAAAAAATTATCAGTTGCCGTAGCCCCTAAATACAGAGACGAACAAAGTGGCATTTTATACGAAGCACACGACTACAGAGGCATTGGCGAAATTGCCGACAGAGTAATAATTATGACATACGAATGGGGATACACTTATGGCGAACCAATGGCAGTAAGTCCGCTTATGGAAGTTGATGCAGTTTTAAGATATGCAGTCACTCGAATACCGCCAGAAAAAATATTAATGGGTATGCCAAACTATGGTTATGCTTGGAACATTCCATACGAACAAGGAACACCTGCAACAGCCATTACAAATAGTAGGGCTTTGGAACTAGCAATTGAAAATGGTGCCACTATTAATTTTGACGAAAGAGCACAAGCACCATACTTTAATTACACAGGAGACAATGGCAGAAACAAAGTTGTTTGGTTTGATGATGCAAGAAGTATAAGTGCAAGACTTGAACTTGTAAATAAATATAACCTTGCAGGTGTAAGCTATTGGACAATTAATAATTTCTATGCAGTTAACTGGGCAGTACTAAACAGTAAGTTTGATGTAGTTAAAATTAATTATTAATTATTTTTAATAACCCTATTGATTTATTTTTTCATTATGTTATACTAAAATAAGTAAAATGTGTATAATGCCAGTACAAAAGGATAAAGATTATGGAAAAAAAGATATTTTTTGAAGATGCAAGAAAAAGTATGCTTGAGATGTTTTCTTACGAATTTCCACTACTTACTATTAACGATGTAGACTTATTCGTAGGTATGTTTTATCACCTTATTAATTACGAAGAAGAAGGTACAAAGATAAGACCAAACTTAATTGTAACAAGCAATATTAATAGCCTTGTAAAGAACATTTCTCATACACAGAAAATAACTTTTTATGAAGATGAAGACACAAGTAACTTCAGAGCCCATATAAAAGCCCTTATGTGTTTCTGTATAAGGGGCTGGAATATTTACATCAACTTCGGCGAAGGAGTTGTTGAATATGGCATTATAAAAAGACTTGTTAGCATCAAAGAGCCTTCACTTATTCAAAGTTTGAGAAACAAATCAGTAATGGACGGTTTATCTAAGAAAACAAACTTAATCCTTATCCAAGTACAAGGTGGTGGTGTTGGTAAACTTACTGGCGGTAAAGGAACAAACATATCAGTTTGTTTCAACCTAAACTCACAATCGGAATATAATTGGGAAAATGAAATTTCTGACTTTGTAGAAAGTTCTGTTTCAAAATTAAAAACAACAAAAAGAAAACTTGAAGACATAAAGCAAATGCTTACCAATATCTTCAGAAAGTCTCTTAGCAATTCTCATGGTACAATTTGTATGCTGGTAGACAAAGACTACAAAGACAAAAACGGTTTCCTTGCAGACGGCACTTGGTTAAAAGAGCCTATCGAATTTGGTAAAATGTTTATAAAAAGCAACACCTATGACGAAAGCAAACTAAGGGGGCTAGCAGATGTTTTGACTACCATGCTTGACTTTGACGGAATTACCGTTATAGATAATGCGGGAAGAATTAGAGCATACAATGTTTTTATTGAAAATAGTGCTACTGCCAGCAAGAAAGTAATAGGCGGAGCAAGAAGAAGAGCGGCATACACAATACTTGAAAACAAAAACAAAAAGATTATTGGAGTTTACTTCCAATCTCAAGACGGCGATAACTTCTACAAAGAAAAGAGCGATTTAAGAAAGAAAAAGAAAATAAAAATTGTCGGTGGCGAAGTCGTAAATGAAAATGACGAAATGCTACCACTTGAAATAATCGCAAAACTTCAACAAACCAAAAAGTCTGAAGAAGAAAAAAAGCCAAAGACTGACGACGAAAAGAAACCAAAGGCAGAAAATAAAGAGCCAAAAAAAGAAAAGGTTGAAGATAAAAAGGTAGAAAAATCTGAAGACAAGAAAGTAGAAAAAACGGAAGACAAAAAGTCAGACGACAAAACAAAAGAAAAAGTCGCTAAAGATATAGAAGAATAAAACTAAAAGACATACTACAAAATTGTAATATGTCTTTTTATATTTGTAAAAGTTATTTTGAATAGTTTGCATTGTTTTTTTGTACCCTTAACATTTCATCAAAGTTGTCATCTTCTGCAAATTTATTTCTCTTTATCTCGCCACACTTTTCACATTTATAAACAATTATATATCCCTTTTTACTACTACTTTCAACCGATACAGGAATTAGTTTCCCCTTACACGAATTTGACCTATCACCAGGAACTATATCTACATGAATTGAATGAAGACAATGCGGACAATGGTCTCTACTTGTGTAGCCCAATTTTTCAACTGTTTTACCACAATTTAAGCAGACAAATGAATTATCATTTTTTATCATATTCATCCACCCCATCTTCTTCTATTTTATCAAAAGTTGGAGAAATTAACCCAGCAATTCCTTTTAGATAGTCATCAATTAGCCCAGAACGTCTATAACTATAAAATTCTCCACCATCTCCAATAATCATATGGTCAATTAGGTGACAATCATTAAGCGCAAGAGATGTAACAACCCCTTTTGTAAACTTATCATCTTCTGAGGATGGCTTACACTCTCCGTTAGGATGATTATGTACAAGTATAATAGAATTAACTTTATTTCTTGTAATATTATCGGTAATTTCTCGAATGGTGACCTTTGCTTCCATTCTTGTACCGCTTGAAACTCTTTGTGTCTTGACCACCTTATTATTACCCGTTAGGGATATCATATAAAGTTCTTCAACTATTTTACCTGCAAATAATTTTTTGCAATAATCGAACGTTTGTTGTGGACCTTTAAGGATATAATCTTGAGTTATTTTACCCTTTTCATAAAAATTATATATTTTAATAATAGATGTCAAAAAATGTGACGAAACTTCACCCATTCCATCAACTTCTTTCAGTTGTTCTTCGTCAGCTTCAAGCACCCCTGCAAGACTTCCAAAACGATTTATTAACCTATGTGCAAGTGGGTTAGTATCTTTGTAAGGTATGACAAAAGACAGTACATATTCAAGTACTTGGTAATCCTGAAAATTATCAAGACCTTCTTTCTTTACTCTATCCCTTATTCTAGACCTATGCCCTTTATGTAAATTTTTATCCATAATATTATTTATTTCTACACTTCAATATGTACTAATAATATACACTTTTTAATCGACTTTTGCAAGTAAAGTCACTTCTATTTATTTGACTACTGAAACATTTTGAACTATACTCTTAACATAAATTAAATATAAGGGGAATAAATTTATGAGTTTTAAAGTAACTTGCGAAAGTTGTGCCGACTTAAATACTGCCGATTACAAAAAACATAATATTTCCGTACTTCCTTTTTCAATAATTCTTGGAGATAATGAATTTAAAGACGGCATTAATATCACAAATGCAGATTTATTTGACTTTGCTGAAAAAAGCAAAATTTTACCAAAGACAGCAGCATTAAACGCATCTGACTATGTTGAATTTTTTAAGAGAGAAAATACTGAAGATGAAGGCATTATCCATATTTCACTTAGTAGCAAACTTTCTTCTACATATGAACATGCAGTTGAAGCAAGCAAAGAATTTGACAATGTATACGTTATAGATAGCGAATCTCTTTCTAGCGGTGTTGGACTTCAAGTACTATACGCTTGTTCTTTGAGAGATAAGAAAACACCTATCAAAGAAGCGGTAGAATTAATAACAAATAGAAGAAGTTCTGTTCAAATATCTTTTGTTGTCGACAAACTCAACTATCTACACAAAGGCGGAAGATGTTCAGCTGTCGCCTTGCTTGGCTCAAACCTACTTGGCATTAAACCATCAATTGTTTTGAGTAGTGGCAAAATGGTTGTTGGCAAAAAATACATGGGCAAAATCCACAAAACATTAGACAAATACGTTTCTGACACCTTAGAAGAATTTAACACTCCAGACAAGTCACTTTGTTTCATTACATATAGTAGTGCAACAAAAGAAATGATTGATGTAACAAAAAATGCATTATCGGGCGTTGGTTTCAAAAAGATTGCCGAAACTACTGCAGGTTGTACGGTTGCAACACATTGTGGACCAAATACCTTAGGCATCATATATTATAACGACGGAAAGTAAAAAACGACTTAAATAAAGTCGTTTTTTTATTTGTATAAACTTTAAATGTTACTTTGCTAAAAAATACACTAATCTTCTAGTCCCAATAAATAATCGGCACTTTCATTAAGTTCCTTACATATAAGCACTAGTCCATCAAGTGTTGGCTCTCTTTTACCTGTACAATAATTATTAACAACACCTTGCGACATATTAATTTTCTTTGCCAATTCTACTTGTGTCATATTGTTAACTTTCAATACTAACCTTAATCTTTCTGCAAATTTATTCATATTTTCCATGTATAAAATTTTTTAAAATATTATATCTTCAAGAGTTTCATTAAAAATCTCAGATATTTTCACTAGCATTTCTATACTCGGTTCACAAATAGATTTTTCCCAAGCACTTATTGTTCTATAATTTACATTAAGTTTTTCAGCTAATGTCTTTTGGGATAAATTACTATTAATTCTTAACCTTTTTAAATTGTCCGCAAACTTTATTTCTCTCATATTTTCATATTACCAAATTTTTTGGAATTATAATTGACATTCCAAAAAAATTGGAATATAATTTAAAAAAGGATAAATTATGAACCCATTAAAAATTATTGAATATATAAGACAACAAAAAATAACTAAAGAGCAATTCTGCAAACTATGCAAAATAGACTTATCGACATTGGATGATATAATCTACTATGGAAAAAGTGTAGACTACAAAGTCACTGAAAGAATTTGCGATGTAATGGGGATAGGTTTTTATGATTTATCTTCTTACGAAACCACTTCAACATTTTTTACAATATAAACACATATTACCTTTATTATTACCAAAAAAAACGACTATCTAAAGTCGTTTATTTTTTCTTTTTACTATAAAAATTGTCAATACCACAAAAACACTCACAAGAAGTACTGAAAGTGCAATTATTATAATAATTAATGTTGTGTTTGTTGTGCTTTCTTCTAGTACGACATAACTATAGCCACTATCCCCTTCAAATGAGATTTTGCCGTTCTTGATATCAAAATCTATTTCGGTAAGCATCCCATCACTGTATTTGAATACTTTAATATTTTCAACATTTGACACATTTAAATTTGTATCTAAACTAACACTTACTTCTTTTTCATCACCGCTAAAGTTAATTACATTATATCCAGCTATTCTTGTACTTACACTTTTAAGAGAATATTCAACCAACTTATCATCAGTCGTACAAGTTACTTCCAAATTAGATAAATTTCCACCATTACCTTGAACGGTTACTGACATGTCGTTATTTGAATACACTTTCTTACTTGGGTAAATAGTAAATTCTTTACTTCTCTCACCAACTAAAACGTAATTAGTTTTACCAACTAATTTTACTGTGCAAATATAACTTCCCGAAGCGATAGGCTTTGGCTCGTATGTTACTTCGTAACTTTCAAAGTTCTTCTCTAACACTCCGTTAAGTTTTACAGAAATACTTTTTAATGTCCCGTCTTCTACAATATTTTCGTAATCAGAAAATATAATTGTTATCGACTTAGGCACAACGGTTATTTTACTACTCCAAGTAGGTCTAGAATAATTACTTCCCACTTCTATTTCTGCAGTTACTGTATACTCACCCACATCTTTTATTGCAGTATGAACCAATTTAAAGTTTAATATACCTTCTGGCAATTCTCCGTCAATTTCTGGAATAACCAATTTCCCGTTATACACAACTTCATCTTTTACCAAATGTATATTTTGAAGATTGATTGTTTTCTTTGTTATAAAATAATAATCATTTACCGAATATACATAATCACCATAATCATTATTATTGATAGTTATTTCAAGAGTGTATTTACCAACATTTGTATTGCTCTTTGCCACAACTTCAATATCATCTTCAAGCAAAATTCCACTAACAGATATTTGCGGAGTTATTGGGCTACCCGTATACACATATTCCCTTTCAGTAAGTTCAATATTCAACTCAATAGGTCTAATAACAAGAGTATCTGAAATGAAACTTATACAGTTATATTTATCTACGTCCCAACTAAAGTTGTATTTAACTTCGTATGTTCCTTGATGTATATTGCTTTCGTTTTCTATACTAGAAATTGTAACACCATCTGGCAAAGTCCCATTTAATAAAAGGGTATGAACTTTACCATCATACATAACGTCTCTATCTCCCACAAGTGTTAGATGTGTCATAGAAATATCTTTCTTAGTAATTTCAATAGTATAAACTTTTGAAGTAATACTAAGTTCATCATACAAATCGTTTTCTTCAAGTTCAAAAGTTATTGTTACAGGATAATTGTTTGGAACTATAAAACTTTTGGAATAAGCAAAAGTTATAAATGAAGGTATATCTTTAAAAGTTAAATTAACATCACTATCCACTTCAAAAGATGTTTTCTCCAACTCCAAATTAGAGTTATCATAAATTCCTTTTGAGATAGTCATTATTACACTCTTAGATGAATTATCAAGTGCATAATTAGCATTATCAAGTGAAATATTTACAACATAAGTACCAACTGTAGTTGCAGTAATTTTATTGCCTGTAATATTTGCATTTTCGGATACAAGCAACAAATTTACAGTATCTCCACTAAGGACATCTTCAAGGCTTACAGTCATTTCTTTTTGACTACCATCATATCTAAAGGTATTTTGAGTATAACTAATAGATATCTCAAGTGGAATTATCTCTACTTTGTCTTCACCATCTTCTAGCGTCACAACATAGTTACCATTACCGCATGACACACTATCAATATCATAAACACCAACATTTATTCCACTTTCTTTTACATATGTAACGGCAATACTTTCACCAGTTTCAATAATATCTACATTTTCGCACAAAACAATCTCTTCGCCATAAGTAAATTCAAAATCACTTGGCGAAATGCCAACTGCCTTAGCAGTTATTTCAAAATTAAGTGTAGTATTATTAAACTTAATACCAGTAGGCTCAGCTGAAGTAATGTTTACTACATACTCTCCAACATTTTTACATTCGTTACACTCTACGCCACCTTTTAAAAGAGTATATTCAACATAAACTTTTTCTTCTTCAAAAATATAATATGGCTTTAATGAAGTTTTAAAATCAACATTTGAATATTCTTGAGTGTAATTATCCATTAAGATATCTACATTTATATCTTGCTTAATTTCTTTCTCTACTTGAATATCTATGTTCAGTGTCTCAGCATTTTCACATGCACTTCCATCAATTAAAACTCTTGCAAACTTTGAGTTACTAAACGTAACACTTGCAGTACATTTTGACCCACCACTTAAAGATATGTTTTTATAACTATACTCATTAGGGATGTCGACAAACACACTCCATTTCATGCCAGCGTAAATGTTAATTGTATCAAGAGTTGCTAGTATACTTTCACCACTTTTAACTTTTAAATTAACTTTCACATCATTAGCATCTTCTATCAATGTGCTATTGTAATTGGCATAAGTATTAGTTGTTGATGTGGAAAATGATGTAATGTTATCTAAATATTTATTGGTATGCCCTTGACCAGTTACCGTTCTTGCAACCAACTCACTAGTAAGATAATTATTTGCTGTACAATATCTACCAGCAAAATAAATAAAATTTTCATCTTTATATCTAGCAAATTCTTGTGTAACAATTATATCTCCCGCAACAAGAGTATCACTACTTTTGCAATCTTCAGAAAGAGAAGAATAATCATCACCAACATAGTCGATATACAATTTACCTTCACCAACGTATAAAAATTTATCCATATAATAACTAGCAATTGAATTATCACCAGTTACCACTCTCTTACCCACATCGGGAGTATTTGTAAAAGACAAATTAATAACACTTTCAATAACTGTGTTATCATTAACAGTTACGTAACCTTTTGTAATCTCAATTGAATTTATAGAAACACTACCATTTAAAACAGTTGAATTTTCAACATCAGAATTAATTTTAATAGAACTTGCAAAACCTTTACCAAATGTAACTTTATTTAAAATTAATTTACCCTTGTTTTCAATTGCGACACTTCCAGATATACCGGTAAAATCAACATCATTTAAAATAACTGTTGCGTTTTCTCCAACAGTTATAATCTTTGTCAAAGAATTTGCATACGACTTTGTGAAACTCACATCTTCAAGTGTAAGAGTTCCACTATTAACACTCAAAATATTATCTTTATTTATATCTATTACACACCCAGTTATTTCACCACCTTGCGTGTAATCTTCACTTGCAGAAACATTCAATCTCTCCACACTAAAAACACAAATAATGGCTAAAAATAACCCAATAATACATTTCTTCATAAAATATCCATCCAATTAAAAAAGCCGTCATTTGACGGCAAATGATACATAAATTGTAAATTTTAAAATGCAATTTGTCAATACTAAATTTTACAAATTTTTCCAATTTTTTCCACCATATTAATTTATGTATATAAATATATAACTGGGATATTCTTTTAACCTAAGTTTAAACAAATTTTACAATTTTTGAAAATTATTTAATAAACTTTAAATAATGTTCACAAGTACTTTCTCTAAGCATTCCTTTTAGTATCAAATCTTCTATTTCATCTTTGCTTAGCCACATAATTTTTTCAACTTCGCTTTCTTGAAGTTTAAAAGGATATTTCTCTATCTCACAACTATCATCTTCGTAAATATATACGAACATAATAATATCATCTCTTACAATTCTTCCTAAATACTTTAAGTCACTTTCTTTTAATTCCAAGCCCAATTCTTCTTTGACTTCAATAACCGCTTGTTTAAGTGGCTCACCACCGCTAGGAACAACACCACCAGTTGTAGCATAAACATGCCCCTTAGCTTCACTTGTATATTGAATAAGATACCTTATCCCGCTCCTTAGATAAATAGACACAACTGGAACATATTCACCTTCACCAATTTCATCCGAATGTCCCCTTACAATAGTCTTGTTTATTTTATTACCATTAATATCTATTAAATCTATAAGCTCCATATTTTCTCCTACGCATATTTTAAATTTAAATGTAAATGAAATTTAAAATGTTTTTACACAAATAATTACCCCTCTATATGTTTTTAAAATTTACATAAAAACGAGTTGAGTAAATAATAACAAATTAATTTCAGCATAAAACATTATGTAAATATATTTTGAAACCTTTTTAAAATAAAGTCAAACAAAATCACAAGGGATAACCAACAATATACAAAATAAACAAATAAATAACACAAAATCTATTGACAAGTGAAGCGTTATTTTGCTAAAATACTCTTGTCAATTTAATAAGTTGACTAAAATTTCGTTATTTTATTTTTAAAATGCAAAAATAATTAATAACAACATATCGGATATGGAGAAGTACTCAAGAGGCCGAAGAGGCGCCCCTGCTAAGGGTGTAGGGCGGGAGACTGCCGCGAGGGTTCAAATCCCTCCTTCTCCGCCACGGCAATGTTCACTTTTGTCTCCAACTAGAGATTGGGTGAATATTCTTTGTTTTTAGAGCCATTTTGGCTCTTTTTTGATTTTTTGATAATTTTAATTTTGATTTTGCGAAAATCAAAAAATGTTTCAAATCGTGCCAAATCGTTTTAAATCGGAGAAGAAGTGATTTGAACAAAAATTTGTCAAGAAACATCTATTTAAATAATGATTTTTTTAAAAAATATGATATAATATATTATATTAATGTTCAAGGAGAACATATGCGATATTTAGGGAATAAAACAAGAATGTTAGACAATATTAAGTCAGTAATGTTAGACAATAATATTACTGAAGGTGTTTTTTGCGATTTATTTGCGGGGTCTGGGTCTGTTGGTGATTATTTTAAAGATAAATTTGAAATTATTGCTAATGATTTTTTACATTCTTTAAGCATTATTAATAGAGCAAAACTTGAGAATAATGATGTTCCTGAATTTAAAGATTTCATTAAAAAGTTTGGAGTTAACCCTTTTTCATACTTAAATAGTAAAAATTACATTCCAGATTCTCAGTATTTTATAACTAACAATTATTCTCCAAAGGGGAATAGGAAATTTTTTACAGTGCAGAATTCAATCAAAATAGATGGTATTCGTATTGAAATTGAAGAATTATATAAAAACTTTATTATTGATTTAAAAGAAAGGAATTTTTTAATTGCTTCATTGATTGAGAGTGTTATGGGTGTTTCTAATACTACTGGAACATATGAAGCTTATTTGAAAAATTGGGATAATAGAGCATTAAAAAATTTTGAAATTCAACCTATTAGTATTAATAAAACAAATAAAATTTATTGTAACACAATTTACAATAAAGACAGTAACGAATTATTAAGAAAAATAAGTGGTGATATTTTATATATTGACCCCCCTTATACAGTGACGGACTATAACTCTGCTTATCATATATTGGAAAGTATTTCTAAATATGATTATCCAGTTATTGGTGGTATAACAGGAAGAAGAAAAGAAACGACTATAAAATCGAAATATACAAGAAAACAACAAGCATTGTTAAACTTTGAAGATTTATTTAGACAAGCAGACTTTAATCATATTTTGGTTAGCTATAGCACCCAAGGTTTAGTATCAATAGAAGAATTAACAAACTTAGCAAAAAGGTTTGCAGTAAAAAATGAAGTAAAAGTTTATGAATTCCCTTTTAGAGAGTATAAAAATATTAGGTCTAGTCAAAAAAGAAATGACTTGAAGGAAGTTTTAATATACTTTAAAAAAGATTCGGAAATAATTAAATCACCATTAAATTATACTGGAAGTAAATATTCTATTTTTAACGAGATTGCAAAAGTTCTTCCAAAACACATCTCAACATTTGTTGATATGATGGGTGGCGCCTTTAATGTAGGTGTAAATATTGTTGCAGATAGAGTGATATATAATGAATTCTTGCCACATACATTTAATATTATTAGTACATTGCTTAAAGAAAATAATGAGATTATAATTAAAAAAGTTGAAAGTATTATTAAAGAATTTAAACTTGAAAAAGGAAATAAAGACGCCTATTTAAATTTAAGAAACTGCTACAACAAAACAAAAGATATTTATCAACTTTTTGTATTACACATGTATTGTTTTCAAAATCAAATGAGATTTAATGCAAAACTTGAATTCAATTCTCCTGTCGGTAATTGTTCTTATAATAGTAATTTAACAGATAGAATAATAAATTTTGTACCTAAAACAAGTAATTATGAATTATATAATGATTCCTATAGTAATATTGATATATCAAATTTAGATAAAGATACAATCTTTTATTTTGACCCGCCTTATTTTATAACAAGTGCTACTTATAACGATGGGAAAAGAGGTTTTATAGGATGGAATGCAGATGAAGAAACAAAACTTTTAGAATATATAACCATGTTACATGAAAAAGGGTTTAAATTTATATTGTCTAATGTTATATATCACAATGATAGTACTAATTACCTACTTGCCGAATGGGTTAAAACACACAATTTCTTAATTACTAATATTGATAATGTAGGTGCAAAAAATAGTAGAGATGAGGTATTAGTTACCAATTACGATTGGAGGAATGAATAATGAGTCAAACATTGGTTATTCAAGAGTCATTTTATAAATCTTTATGTAATGATAAAAATTTGGCAATATTAAAATCTTTAGGTATGAAATCAGCCGATGATTTTTTGCAGAAAGTTATTGCAAAATTAAATGATGAATTTACATTTTTAGAGATTGATTCATACAGATTTGCTAGAACAAAAGAAGAAAAAAGCTCTTTTAGTCAATATAGTGGTTTTATCGAAGGAGATAATTTACATTATGATAAGGTTGTCGTGTTCTTTACTCCAATAGATTCAAAATTGGGGGATGTAATTATAGAACAAAGTTTAATGCCAACTATTTGCACTCAAATGGAAGAAAATATTACATTCTTATTAGATGATAAGTGTAAAAAAATAGTTTTATTAACATCTAAAATAAATGCAAATAATAGAGTTGATATAGACTATAATAAAATGCAGATGGATGTGAACAGTCTGAACACTTTAAATTTTGATGTGATTCCGTTTTTCCCTATTTTGAATCTATCTACTGATACAAGGTTTAACACATTAACTGAATATTTAGAAATGTCTGATTTTTTACAAAAAAAATCAAAGGCTAATTCCCAAGTCCAATATTTAAGATTGGATAATAACACGCTTTATGGCAACTGTGAATTAAAACAACTTGAAGGTCAGTTTATAAAATCTTTTTGCTTTAGATTTTTAACTGCTATGTTTGCAGGAGGAAACGATTTTAAATATGATATATCTCAAATAACAAAAAGACTATCAAAGTTAGATAATCAATTTAAAAATCTTAGTAAATTCATAGAATATGCAAATTCATCATTATTAAAACAAGGACACATGATTGCTCCTATAGATGATGACGTAATAGAAAGTGATGATGAATTAGATGATATTAATGACATACATCGTAAACCAGAAAGAGGCGTTGATGGCAATGGCAGAAAAAGATTCAAAACTCAGAAAAAAATTAGAGATAGTGTATTAGAAAAAGCTAAATACTTGTGCGACTGCAATGACGCTAGTCATTTTTATTTCGAATCCGTTGAATTGAATAATTATGTAGAAGGTCATCATATTGTTCCAATGAATAGACAACAAGAGTATTATTTTGATAGTTCAATAAACTTAGACATCCCTAATAATATCGTTCCACTTTGTCCTAATTGTCATTGTCAAATTCACTTAGGTAGCAGACAGGCAAGATTAAAAATTATTAGCGAATTATATGTTAGAAATAAAGCGAAATTGCTTTCTTTTAATCCTAATTTAACATTATCAATTTTAGCATCATATTACAACATAGGTTTAGAACAAGAAGAAGAAATCTATTACACAAAAAAGGCTGAAAAGGTAATAGAAGCACGAATTAATTCGTTAAAATAATTTAAGTTTTATTAAGTACCACACCAAAAAGTCTAAATCTTGCTTTATTTCGCAGATTTAGACTTTTTATTTTTACTTTATTTAGGTGGTGACTTTATGAACTTTTAGATACATAAAGCCAACATCAGTTTCAAGCTTATCTCTTTTATACAAGGTAGATTTGGAACTTTTTTTAATCATTAAAAGTGGACAAAACAAAAAACCTACTAGATTTCTCTAATAGGTTTTTTAATTGTTTATTTCATAACTGTATATAATAGCTCAACATGAACTGTTTGGTCTTTATCAAAAACTTCATCAAGTCTTTTTGTTATTGTGTTACTAGGGTCGGTAATATCTGTTAGAGTTACTTCAGTTTCACATATATTCATTTTTAAAGGTTTCCATCTTACCACAAAATCATCAGGATGAGCATACATTCCAGCTTGTTGAGTTAAAAACTTATCGTTATCGCTGTCTATTGATTTTAATCTCATAACTTCTTCGCCTTCTGATTTTAATATGTATTCGTCACAACCAGCATCTATATACTCAACATCAAAAGTTTTTGCAATACTATCAGTAGTATAGTACAATTCAGCCTTAGTTAAATCATCTGAAAAATGTATCCAAGGATTTACACTCATTGTGCAAAACATATCTTTTATCATTTGCTGGAATAACACTTTCCCTTCATCAAGAGTAGTAACATCATTTGAAAAAGGAAAAGCTTCAGTTCCTAGTGTCATTTCTAATAGTTCGTTATAAGTTATTTCTTTTTGATAATTTGTCCCACCAAGACCACCTTCATTATAGCTTAGAAATAAGTTATTATTAAGGTTAAATTCATCATAAAGGTCAGAGCATTGAATAGTTCTGCCAGCCAATGTCTTAGGCTCATCATCTCCACCACATGCAGTTAGCGCAAATACACAAGGAATAATTAAACATATTGCCAAAATAAAACTTAAAAACTTCTTTTTCATAAAACCCCCTAATACAATTTATTGAATTTGATATTTTTAGTATGGCACAAACAATTTGAAATAGTATTAATAATAACGAAATATTTTCAAATGTTTATGACATTTTTATATAACTCTTTATATTCAAAATCCGGTTTTACAAATATATTTATTTATCTAAATATATACATTCCACCAAAAACAAAGAAGAAAAATCCACCCGCAAGAACAATCAATGGCAATATACTGGCAACCATTAGTGCAATTAATCCCTTACCATTTATTCGTCTTTGCTCTTGTGCTAAACTTATTGCCTTTTTATGTGTAATGGGTGTTATCATTAACGCCATTAACAAAGCCATTATTCCCAACGCTATGTTTTCTTCCCATGCAGAAGCAACCAAACCAAAGCCCAATAAATAAACAACAATACTTATAATAGTCCAAAGATACGCACGTTTACCTTTTTTATTATCTTTCAATTGTTCGTCTGTTGGATTATGATTTACCGCTTGCTTCCTTGCTTCTTTTTCTTGTTTTCTTCTCTTATTATTATTTGACCAATTTTTTAAACTATTAAAAAATCCCATTTTTATTCCTTTTAATTCTATTTGTTATATTTTATATTATAACACAAACTATTTAAAATTGTGATAATAAATTTTATACATTTTGAAATTTTATAACAAAACCAACCCACTAAATTTAGCGGGTTGATTTTCTTTTTAAGCGTTAGCAGAAACGATAGACCAAGTTATTGTTCTCGTTATATAGTAAAAGTTTCCCTCTACGTTTATTTCACCTAGTAACGAAGCCCAACTTTCATCAATTTCAATATTTAATTTATTAATTTTGATTTTAACTGTAGTTTGGTATTCTCCAACATTTACTGGAGTAACTGTTTCTTCGCCTTGTTTTGTTGTCTTAATAACAACAAATTGAGATTTAAAATGGTCACCAAATTCTTCATTAAAGACAATTTGATACTCTGGCGATAATTCTTCTCCTGTGTGTACTAATGATTGTTCGCCAACAAAACTATCGAAATTAACTTCAGTAGATTTCAAAACATGTTTGCTAATTTCCCAAAGATGACTACAACTATATGTTGTATAATTTTCGTCTGATGTTTTTTCAAACATACTAGACGAAATTGGCTCATTTAAATATGTAACCGTAACATGATTTGGAACTTTAAACCACCAAGTTGTTTTATATTCTCCGGCAGTATCTATTTTTGATTGCCAACTAGAAACTTGTTCAGAATATCCCACACCCGTGCTATGAGTATATCCACAATAAATTACGTTAGTTGGAATATACTCTTCTTTAAATGTTGGTGGATAATATCCTTCTCCAGTATATGTAGGATTTTCAAACTGATTAAACATAATACCAGTAAAGTTAATATTTGAAGGTATGATTTCCCAATTTTTCTCGAAAGGTACAATTTTAACATTTTGTGGATATTTTGATGTAAATTCATAAACATTTTTATAATATCCAACATCTGTTGATTTTGTTACTAATGACCACTCATCACTTTCATTTGCCCTATAATATGTTTTGCAGGTTGGTAAATTATCCATTGTATTTTCTACTAAAGTTGAAACATTTAAGTTTTTATAAATTTCATCAGAACTAACACTTATATACGAATCATAAAATTCTGTTATGGTATACTCAACCTCTTGTCCGTTTTTATAATAAAATTTAGGGTAGTCTTCGCTAATTGAATAGTAATTGCTATCCAAACCATGAGAAAGTCCCATTGCCATATTTAGTTCATATGGTTTAATAACTATTGGTTGATGAGCTTCAAAATTTTGAACAGCGGTTGACTCATCTGTGTCAACTAAATGGAATAAATGGTTATCGTCTGCAGTGATTGAAATTTTCAAATCGTAGAAGCCTGCATTTTTCATAAGTTTTCCAATTTCGCCGTTAATAGCTTGAAGTTGTGCATGAGTATAATTATTGTATTGATATTCCCCACTCTCTTCAGCCTTGTATCCTACTGAATATACAATATTTGTTGAGTAGTTTTTTACATGCTCTTGTTCGGTTATATCTTCTAGATATATGTCTAATGTATCAGCATCATATTTAATATTGGTAGGATCAACAAAATCACTCCCATCAATATCAGGTGTAACACACATCACTTCTTTTAATACTTCTACCGTAACATCAATTTCTATATTGTTATAGTTGTTATAATCGGGATTATATTTCATTTTAAAAGTATGAGTTCCCGCTCCAAGTTGTGCCAAGTCTACTTGTGAAGGATCCTCTTTCCATTCTAGAGTATGATAATGTTCAAAGCCTTTTGAAATTAAATAAGTTCTTGCTTCACTAGTCCAATTTGTATATTCTATATTATAATCTGAAAGAGATGTGTTAAGGCTATTTAACAACAAGTATGGTGTCCAAGTTATTTCCATTTTTAGTTTGCTTTCATCAAAATCTTCTAGTTCATAATTTGCCTTATCTACTCTGAAAAACAAGTATTGTGTATAATTTGTAGCAGGCTCATCATTCCATAAGAAGTTGTGAGTGTCTTTTAATTCAACACTTATATAATTAGTACTAGAATTAACTGTTGGAACATTTCCAGCTTCATTAGTTAATGTCATAAGTGCAGAATTGTAATTGTTTAAATTACTTCCTGCTATAGTAGGGTCAAAGCCATTTGGATTATATGTAAACACATCTTGTTTTAGAGTTGGAATGGTAACAATTGTTGGAGTAATTTCCCAGTCTAGTTCATATGAACTTACATTATAGTCGTCAACTAAAAATGTGTAATTTGAAGCATACTCTTCTTTAATATCAAACTTAACTTTATAATCACCTACATTTGTAGCAGTTGTTTGGAAAACACCATCCATTTCAGTGTCTCTATTTATATCTACAAACTGTAGTGCATTAGGGAAATTCCCAAATGTATATTCTACACTTTGTGCAACACCTTCTAAGTTCACACCTTTTACTTCATATTCATATTCAAAAGAATTATTTACTAAAGTAGGTGCTGGGATATTTGCTTTATCAATTCTCCATGAAATATATCTAGTTCCTGAAAAATTATCATTCCAGTCATAGCCATCAGCAAGGTTAATTCCAGCAGAATACTGTCCTACATTTGTAGCAGTCCTTGTTGAATTACTGTCATTTACTATTGTAACAATTCCACTTTCAACCAATGGAGATATTTTCGGTTTGCCTTGAGAAACAAGATAATCATCAATCAAGTCTACAACGTCAATTTCTTCACCGGTATATGTATTTGAAAAAGTCTGTAATTCAATATTTCCCAAATCGATTTTTTCTGAAACAAAAGTTACGTTAATTGTGTCAAGTTCTTCATCTTTGTCCGCATATTTAAATACAATTCTATAATACCCATCATCAATAGGGTCTTCTGGGATTTCAGATAAATCTAATTCCCACTTATCAACATCAAGTGTTTTGGTTGTGTCATCAGAAAATGTTTGTACTATTTCAAAATCTGTTTTTTGAAAATCAACATCGTCCAAAAGTAAAAATGTAATACAATCTTCACTTTCGTTATACGAATAATCTGAATTAGTCACTTTAGCACGAGATGATTGAACTGTTGGTGCTGGCGGGTCATCATTTCCATCGCATGCACTCATTATAAATGCACAAGGAATTGTTAAGCAAGCACCTAATAACATACTTAAAAACTTCTTTTTCATAAACACTCCTATTTAATTTATAAATGTTTTATATTTTTAGTATAGCACAAACAAATAAAAAGAGTGTTGTAAAATTAAGAAGTTTTTTAAAAATATTTCAAAAATTTAACTTGTTTATTTGAAATACTTTTTAAATATGCTACAATTTGAATATGGAAATTTTTTATACAATTTTATATGCAACATTTATTGGTTTTTACAACATCTTTAAAAAACAAGTTGTCGCTGGAGCAATTTTAATTTCAATATAAAAAAGCATTCCCCATCCACTCATAGTTTACAAAAAAACGAACTCTAAACAAAGTTCGTTTTTTTGATTAAAAGTCATTTTCATTAAACCAGTCGGGAGCAGCAAAAACACTATCAGTCTTTTCAAAAGTATAAGTAACAATACCATTTGTCGCAAGCAGTATATTATTTTCAATAACAACCTTTAAAATTTCATCATTTTGATTTTTGACAAGTTGAAATTTTAAAAATGCATTAGGATTGCTTTCTGCATGAAATATTTGTGTATAAACAATATTTTCTCCTTGTGTTTCTGAACACACCCAACCAGTAAACACTTTATCTACAGGTAATGGCAAATTATCATTCAATTTTTTATAATTATTTGTCAGATTTATTACAGGAAGTTCAAAAGTACCTATATACTCTCCAATTAAAAATTTATTTAACAACTGCACCTGAATACTATTATAAAAATCGGGCGAATATGGAGTATAATTCGTCAATGATGTTTTTTCATCGTCACAATAATTATATTCAACTCCGTTTATACAATATAATTTTCTATTATTACGCTCTTTCTCAAACCAAAACGTATAATACTCACTTTCATCTAACGGTGTTTGGGGATCATCATCTCTCAAAAGTTCTTTTACTTCTTCACTCACATAACTATCTACAATGTAATTTTTATAATCATTAGTAATATTAATTCTCGCCGTTTCTGAAAAATACTCCCCATCTTTCACATACGAATTATCTTTCAGATAAAGTTTTGCCGAATAACAATAATCTTTCCAACCATCAACCCCGCCATGACTTAACACATCTTCATATTCTTTAGTTAAAACAACATTGCCAAAATCTTCAAGTTCTACCCACTCTGGCATCTCAAACTCTTCATATGTTCTTCTTAAAACAAAATTTATTTCAGTTGTTTGCTCAGCGATTATTGCAAAATATGCTTCTACTAAATATAAATTTCCAGCAATATCGTAATGTAATGAACCAATTAACAACTGAGTTTCATTGTCTGCAGTATACTCAAATTTGTATGAAATAATTGTTTTATCTTTATGATATTTTTTTGAATTCACATAATATACTCCATTTTCATTCCCATCATAGAAGAAATTTTGCATAAACATGCTAGAAATCTCAAACAAATCTTTTTCTAAATTTTTACTTTTAATATCATATTCGTTAACTCTAAAAGGTTTCCCATTCACATATACATATTCTAAACCATTTGAATAATAAGTTCTTCTTTCTCTGTCTTCACTTGTTTCTTCTTTAAAATATTTGTAAGTTGAATTATCTGTTTCTTGCCAAAAATGTTGCTTTATGTCATATCCAGAAATAATTTTGGGCAAAGTTGCTTCTGCACCTTTCCAACCCTTGAATAAATTTTCATTCAAAATTATATTCTTAACTTGATCATAATCCATCCCTTCTTTATATTTGTCACTCTCAAACCACTCGGGAGTTACAACAACTTCTTCATTCTCGGTAATTTCAGTTTCAAGTTTTTCATTATCATCTGACAAAACTACAACTTTTATCATAATAAGTTTATTGTGTTTATCGCAAATATATGTCGCTACTAATCTTTTATTATTAGATTTATCAAGAACGATTTCAAATGTATATTCAATATTATCTTCTTTATCTAATTTGCTAGAATTAAGTAAGTTATCTGAATTTTTGTCGTTTTTAAAAAACTCTTCCACTTCATCCAAGCAATCGGACAATAATTCTTTCTCATATTCGGTATAATTAAACTCACTCTCATCTAAATAAGGTCTTGCTTCTTCGTAATAATATCTAACATTATCGTCACAATAAATTTTGTGATTACCCTTCTCATGAATGAAGTCAACCACAACATCTGAACTTCTTGCAACTTGCTTAGTTGACTTAAAACTATTTACCACTTCATTACTTGCATTTAAAGTTGTGAGTTTTAAGCCTTGCCAACCGCTAATATCTTTACTTTCTTCTACAACAGATTTTAATGTTTCAAAAGACACATTAACATTACTAGGTGGCGGGTCATCATTACCATTACAAGCAAATACAAATACACTTGATATTAACATTATCGCTATACAAAAAATATTTCTTATTCTTTTCATACTAAACCCCTTGATAATTTTATTTTACAACATTATCCTTAGTTTAACAATCGTTTGAATACTTTTCTATTAACTTAGTTAATCTATTTCATATGTACTTATGATATTTTTTAAATTTGATTTGGTATAAAAATAATAATATGTTAAACTTACATAAATAAGGATTATATCCTAATAGAAAAAATGGTAGGTGAATTTATGAGTACAGTTTGGTCAAAAGAAATTCAGTCAAGCGAAATTTTGTATTACTCTAGACTTTCAAGATTTAACAACTACAATAAAGATGAGTGGTTTAATTTACTACAAATAAAAGATGGAATGAAAATTTTAGAAGTTGGTTGTGGACCTGGCCACTTCACAAACATGATAAAAAAACACTTTCCAAATTGCGAAGTATATGGCGTCGATTTGGATAGTGGACACATTGAATTTGCAAAAGAAAAAGCAAATCAATTAAATCTTTCTGTCAATTACTCAGTAGAAGATGTCACGAAACTTCCATTTAATGACGAGACATTTGATATTGTATATTCCCATACCCTTGTAGAGCATTTACCATTTGAGTTTTTTATAACTGACCAAAAAAGAGTTTTAAAAACAGATGGAAAATTAATATTTATCAATGTAGACGGCAAGAGAAAGCATGTAAATAATTTTGAATACAACGATAAAGAGATAAACGATATTTATAACCAATTAGAAATTGAAGATGATAAATATTCAGTTGGACAATATATACAAAACCCACAATCATTTTTGCTCAATCTTTACAATTTTGGATTTAAAAATCCAAATGTGAAATTTAAAGAAATTATGTTTTACTTTCCTTATCAGTGCGATAGTATAGAAGAAGGAAAATCTCAAATTAAAAACCAAGAAATTGATGAATTATATAATGCTAAATTTATTTTAGGTAAAGCTAAAAATAGAGACTTGTTTGAAGAAAAACTTATCACCCTTATTCAACAAAAATATGCTGAAAGATTAAAATTGTTTATGGAAAACAAACCAGTATTTGACCACGAATCAACTTTTATAAATGTATATTGCGGAACGAAATGATTTTTAATTAATATAAAAAACCAGCTTTTGATTTTTGAAGTGATACCTGCGGGGTTCACTTCATTTTTTAAGCTGGTTTTTTAATAACTATTAAGTTGTTTTATAATATTGATATTTTCTAAATTTCTAAAATAACCACCTACAATCTTCCGCCCATTAGATTGCCAGAGTTATATTTTCTAAGTCCCTTATTGAAACATACAAATGCCAACATCACCCAAACTATCGTCACGCCAACCGTTCCCAAAATCCACCAAATATTAGGAGTTAGGAAAAAGTATTGTGCTGGCACGAAAGTGTAAAAGAATGTAGGTATTAACGTAAAGAACAAACCTTTTACAATTGTATTGAATATGGCTGGTGGATAGTTGCCCGCTTTGTTTATTGTACCTTCAACTGATTTGGCGACTGCGTCTCCATGATTAATATAGAAGCATAAGCTTACATAAACAACATATACAGACATATATATAAGCCCCGTCATTATTATTATAGGTATCATAATTAAATACCAATACCAAGGCGCTCCTATAATTGCAAGAACAACAAATGCATAAAGAATGTCTCCAATACCTGAAACATCGGTTGCCGAGCAACAAACATTTAAAAGGATGCTTTTAGGTTGAGTTAAATATACATCTAACTTTCCTTCATAAACAAATTCTTTTATATTCTTAGCACCCGCAAAGAAAGTATGAGCAAAGCCAAATCCACCCGCAGAAATTGCCCACAGTAGCATTGTTTCATCAAAACCATATCCGCCAATATTATCTACAAGTTGGAAGATTATAACCCATTGAATAATAAAGAAAAGGTCGTTTAATATCATCATAATTATTTGCATAATAAATGACGATTTATATTTCCACTCTTTCTTTAAATTAAGTTTAAAATAATCAAATATCATTTTCAAATTGTTTTTAACCGCCATGAACATTCACCTTCTTTGTTCCGATTTTGTAAAGTATAGCCCCAATAATTACAAATAATGTAATATATGCAATTTGAGAAACGCTAACTTTTAAAAATAACTCCCAAGAGAAATTAGCCAAGAGTTTGCATGGTCCACTCATCATAGCATATACTGGGCTATATTCAATTATTGGTTGCATCCAAGTAGGGAAAAATTCTGGTGGGAAGAATAACCCAAATAGCATTTGGAATTTCTGAATAATCCATGTAAATGGAGTTGCTTCTTCAATCCAAAAAGTCAAAAGCCCTACTGCACCATAGATAATACAAGTAAGTAGTACAGCTAAAAGCAAGCTTACAAGTATAGGCAACATGTAAATAAAACTGAAATTTTTAATAGGACCAAGCAAAACAAGTCCTATAATTATTCCAGTAGGTACAAGGAAAATAAGTTTCCACATAAAAGCACCAGCTTGTGAACACACTTGATAAGCAAAATAATTGTATGGTTTATTTAGTTGGTATGCAATTTTTCCCGATTTGATATCGTTACCAAATGCACGAGTTATACTCCTTGCATTAACGGCATACATTAAAATTTCTGCCATTATCATATACCAAATCATCATATTAACAGAGTAGCCATTTATTAATGTTCCGCCACCATTACCACCATAAATAAACTGCCATAATTGTTGAAAGATATAAATAATGACTACAAAAGACACAACAGAAGTAATAGAGTTTGTTAAAGTTTTACTCTCTTGACGAAAACTCGTTCTGTATATACTTAAATATTTACTCATCTTTACCCCTATATATATCTTTGATTATTTCTTCTAGCGGTTCACTAGATATAGTAATATCTTGTAAATCATCCGCCTTAAATAGTCCTAAAAGTTCATCCATTGTAGTTTTGTTCATATCTACTTCAATTTTATATAATGTGTCTTTTGCTTTTAATACTTTTATTCCATCCTTTTCTGGAATTTTAACGTTATTTTTTAAGTTTACTTCTACTATCTTTTTGTTTAAATGATGATACTTTAAATTTTTCATGCTATCATCAAGCACAATTTTTCCATCATTAATTATAATTACCCTTTTACAAACTTCTTCAATATCCCCAACATCATGAGAAGTAAAAATTAAAGTCGTTCCAAGTTCTCTATTTATTTTCTTTATAAGCTTACGTAAAGTTTCTTTCGCTATTGGGTCAAGACCGATTGTTGGCTCGTCAAAGAATAACATCTTTGGATTATGTAATAAACTCGCTACCATTTCACATTTCATTCTTTGTCCCAAACTCAAACTTTTTACTGGTTGGTTTATATATCCTTTGATATCAAAAATGGTCGCCAATTCTTCAATCCTTTTTTCCAACTCGTCTTTTTTCATATCGTAAATAGAGCCGAAAAATTTAAAGTTATCCATTGGACTTAAATGTACCCAAAGTTGTTCTTTTTGTCCAAACACCGTTCCAATTTGGTAAGATAACTTTATCCTATCTTTACTAGGATTTAGCCCCAAAACTTTAATATCCCCACTAGTGGGATACAAAATTCCAGTAAGCATCTTAATGGTTGTTGACTTTCCTGCACCATTTGGTCCAATAAATGCCAAAGCTTCACCTTCTTCAATAGCAAAAGAAATTCCATCAACGGCATTTTTTACACTTCTTTCTCTTTTAAAAAGAGCCTTCTTGCCGTTTTCCTTTGTTGCTTTTTTCTTAAGCACAAATTCTTTTCTTAAATTATTTACTTCTATTACTTTCATTTTATCCCCCTTCAAATAATACTTATTCAAATATAACATAATGAGTTTAAATTGCAAAATCTTAAAAACCATATAAACAAAAGAAGCACCAACTTTTTCCATGTTGATGCTTCTTTAATTTCTATTTTTAAAAAACTCTTACCGCTTTCGTTATGTTTATAATTAGATTATTTTTAAGATATACAATTAAATTTAACATCTACACAAAAAGTATGTCTACCATATTTAAGGATAGCCACTGACATTTCTTTACCAAATTTTTGTGTAGTCATTAAATTTCTCATTATGTTCTCCTTGAACTACTTTCAGTTTAACACTAGCAAATTTTATTGTCAATAGTTTTTATATAAAAAAATTTTACCGCAAAACTTTCAAATAATTTAAATAAATATCACTATGCCATTCTAGTCATAACATAACACAATGGCTTTCTTTTTTTATACCCGTTATAACCATTATAACTTTTGGATATTTCAAAATTAAGTTTATTATACAAATTCAAGGCTGGAAGATTGTTTGCTAAAACTTCAAGTGAATATGTTTTTGATTTGACATTTTTAAAGAAAAAATTAAACATTTTTGTAGCAATATTTTTTCGTCTATAACTAGGGTCAACATACAATCCTAGCACGCACACATCATCTTCTTTTAAATTTTCTACAACATCAAGTACATAGTAAGTAATAACATGATGGGCTTCAAAACTTACATCCCATCTACTGTAATCTTTATTAATTTTTTTATTATACGGAACGAAAGAAAATAACCCAATGATTTTACCGCCATCTTTAGCTATTATACAGTTTTCATAAGTAAAAATAGAATTTTTATCTTCCAACAAACTTGTTAGTGTCGAAATTCCTTTCCCCATATCATTATTAAACCAATAAGGATAAATATAAGGGTCTACCTTATAAAAAAGTTCCGCTATTTCTTTTTTATTATCATTTTCATTCGCAAATCTTATTTCCATATACATATATTAACACAATTTATTTTTAAATCAAAATTATTTTAAACATACTTAGCAAGTGAAAGATAAAGTTGTTTGTAATAAAAAAAAATCTTGAAATCCCTTCAATCATATGCTACAATACAATCATAAAGGAGAGATTTATGAAGATTTTATGTTATGGAGACTCTAATACTTGGGCACAAGTTCCTAATATTGACGGTTATTCAAAAGATGCAATAATCGAAAAATATGCTGACGAAGATAGTTGGTGGTATCCACTAAAAGAATTTGCTGAAGTTTATGTAAACGGATTACCTGGAAGATGTATTTCCCATGAAAACAAATGGTTGAAAGGTAGAAACGCAAGTGAAACTATTTATGATGATTTAAAAGATTACAATAATTTAGACTTAGTAATTATCCAACTTGGAACAAACGACTGCAAAAACATGTACGGGGATAGTGCGGAAGACATATGTAATAATTTAAACAATTTTGCATTAACTGTACGAGATGTCACACATGCAAATATTATGATTATAAGCCCTGCTATTATTCGTGAAAACAATAAAATTACAAAGAGATTTTATATCGGTGGCGAAGAAAAAAGTACAAAATTAGATAGTCTTTATCATGACATGGCAACAACTAATAATTTATTATTTGTTTCTGGAAAAGACTTGGAATTAGGTGAAGACGGCGAACATTTAACAAAAGATGGACACATTAAACTTGGTCAACAAGTATCTGCTATTTGTAAAAAATTAAGTATCGATATTGATTTTTGTTATTAAAACATAATCAAACTTTTTAAAATATATTGTCAATTTTAGTTGCTTTTTATAAAATTTTATGATAACCTATTTAGGACTTGCATGCCAAACTCTATATAAAAAGGGGTTTTATGAAAGGCATTTTTAAATTAATTTTAACTATATCCACTGCCAAAAGTTGAACATTTGCTTTTGGTAGTTTTTTGTATTTTATTTGAAATTTTTAAGGGGGGTGGTTTAGCAAAAAAGTAGGAGAATAAATTGTTAATTTAAAATTTAATACAAAAGGAGAAGAAATGTCAAAAATTATTGAATTTAATGAAATTTCAAAAGATTTCAAGATTTTAGCAAAGAAAAAAGGCAAAGGTTTTCTTAATTTATTTAAAAGGGACAAGAAAACAATCCACGCTCTTAGCAATATAAGTTTTGAAATCGAAGAAGGCGACATTGTTGGTTACATAGGTCCAAATGGTGCTGGGAAAAGCACTACCATTAAAATCATGAGTGGAATACTTGTGCCAACCTCTGGAGAATGCTCTATTATGGGCTACACGCCATGGAAAGACAGAAAAAAATACGTCAAAAACATAGGTGTTGTATTTGGACAAAGATCTCAACTATGGTGGGACGTGCCTATAATAGATAGCTTTCAACTGCTTAAAGATATTTACAAAATACCAAATGCAGAATATGAAGAAACTTTAAACGAACTAATTAATACTCTTAACTTGAAAGATTTGCTAAACCGTCCGCTTAGACAATTGTCTCTTGGTCAAAAAATGAAGTGTGAGTTAGCAGGCTCCCTACTCCATAGACCAAAGGTGTTATTCTTAGACGAGCCAACTATTGGACTTGATGCCGTTACAAAACTAGCAGTTAGAGACTTTGTCAAATCTATAAACAAAAAGTGGGGAACAACCGTTATCCTTACTACCCACGATATGAACGACATTGATGCACTTACCAATAAAATTATTCTTATAGGCAGGGGACAAATTCTATACAACGGAAAATTCTCTGCCATAAAAGAAAAATATGGTCACATAAAAGAAATTGAAGTAGAGTTTGCAAAAAATTATGATAGGATAAAACTTGACGGTTACACAGTTGTATCCCACAACAAAAACTTTGCAACTTTAAAAAATGATGAAGACAAAGAATTTCACGTAAAAGAATTTTTTAATGAAATTACCGAAAAATACGAAGTGGTTGACTTTCAAGTGAAATCTTTGGGGGTTGACGAAATTCTTGCTAAATTATACAAGGATATGAACTTATAGGTGGTGAAATATGAGTTCATACTTTGGAATATTTAAAATGAATTTTAAAGGTGAATTACAATACCGAACAAAAGCCATATCGGGCGTTGCTACTCAAGTATTTTGGGGGCTTATGTATATTTACCTTTACACCGCATTTATGGGCGGAAAAATAATTGAAGGGTTTTCACTCGAACAAATGAAAAGTTATGTTTGGCTAGGGCAAGGCTTCTTGGTTATAAGATTTCTAGACCTACCCAAAAACTGTGCAAAAGAAATTGAAAGCGGGAATGTGTGTTACAAGTTTGTAAGACCTATAAACTTATACAATCAATGGTTTGCTGAACATATTGGCTACAAACTTTCTGCCATGATACTTAGATGCATTCCGCTTATAATTGTAGCTTTCATACTACCACCTAGCCTTAGACTTATGCTACCAGCAAGTTTTACGGCATTTATATTATTTATATTCACAATACTAATTGGCGCAATTATGTCATCTTCAATTTCAATGATAATAGTGTTTTTAACTTTCAAAACATTATCGGCAAAAGGCACTGCTTCAATTTGCAATACAGTATTTGGCATACTTGGTGGAATGTACATTCCCCTAGTATTCATGCCACAAGCGGTACAAAATATACTTAACTATCTACCTTTTAGATTTATAATTGACCTACCTGCAAGAATATATATCGGAAACATATCCCCATTAGACGCATTACCATTTATCGGAATTTCTATTGCATGGATAATAGTTATTATTGGCTTTGGTAAATTATTACTTTCACGTGCGGGAAAGTCCGCCACTATTCAAGGGGGTTAAGATATGTTGTACAAAAATTATGTTAAAATGCATTTGAAATCTTCAATGCAATACAGAGCAAATATGACAATGTTATCAATTTCCGCATGCCTTATATCTGTAGGTGAATTACTAGCAATATTTTTAATGTTTGAAAACTTTAATTCGGTAGGATACTGGGGCTTTTACGAAACCGCACTTATGTTTGGAATTGTAACTTTTGTTTATTCATTTACCGAATGCTTTGCAAGGGGTTTTGATGAATTTGCAAGTGTCATAAAGCACGGCAGTTTAGATAGAATACTAGTAAGACCAGTGAGTATTACTTACCAAATATTCGGAACGAAAATTGAACTTAATAAATTACTTAGATGTTCACTTGGCGTTGCCGTTATGATAATATCTCTTATTAAACTAAACATTACTTGGACCATACTTAAAGTACTCGTTCTAATTGCAACACTAATATGCGGATGTTTAGTAATATTTGGAGTAATGTTAATAGGTGCGGGAATTAGCGTATTTACCGTTGAAAACCTTGAGTTTATCAATATATTTACAAATGGTGCAAAAGAAATAGCATTTTACCCTATTAATATATATAACAAATGGCTATCTAGAGTATTTACATTTATAATTCCGGTCGCTTGCTTTAACTACCTACCACTATCATACATAATGGGTTATGGAGAGTTGCCACAAATTGTTTATGCCTTGTCTCCCCTTATTGGAATGGTTTTTGTAATTCCATGCTTTATATTTTTCAGCTGGGCAATAAAAAAATATCAAGGAACAGGAACATAAGGTATAAATAATCATAATAAATATCCCCCAGTTGAGCTGGGGTTTTTAGAAACAAAAAATATTTCTGTATTATAAAATTATTAAAAATTCCGTTTTTTAATTGATTTTTTCATACAAATATGTTATTCTCAAAAAAAATTAGGAGATTATAATGGCACTTTCAGATATACTTAATAACATTTTTAACAAAAACAAAAAGGCACAAACTGCAACGCAACAACCAACAGAACAAACTAAGACACAACAACCAAACACCAAAACTCTACAAGATATTATTTTTGACCAATGTAGAGAAAATGTTAATCCAAATTACATTCAAGAACATGCAGAAGAAATAGAAGAAAAGATGCTTAATCACTTTTACGGAAACACAAATTTTGCTTTTTATGAAGAAGTATCTACAACAAATTTTGAAGACGCTTATCCAAGCAGGATAGCAAGAGAATTAAATGAAGAACTTCTTGAGAAAGTAACTAAAACTCTTCAACAATATTTCCCTATGGAGATTTTTGGAAAAAATATTGAACGATTTTATTATTCATCATTGGAAGAACTTTTATATACTGCACAAGAACAATCACATGAAGTCGACTTTGGACAAGTTTGCGACAAAATTAAAAAATTGGTTTTTGAAACACAATTCTTTGAAAATAAATTTATACAACAAGCTTCACATAATAATTTTGATATTGGATTATTTGATACTGAAATGTCTGCTGATGAATTTGAGCACTTTAGAGCAAAAAAATATTCTCTTGAAGAAATGAACAAACTTCCTGATGTTGTTATCAATAAACTAAATAAATCTATAGAACAACTCACTTATGAAAATACAACTTTACAAGCAAAACTACAAGAAGCAATTGAACACAAGACAAAATTAGAAGAAGAAAAAGTTAACTTGTTTAAAGATAGGAAAAAGTTAAGAGAACAGATGAAAGAAGCATCAACCGATGACCTTCAAAGACAATTTGAAGATAGTTTAGAAGCTGAAAAAAATTATACTGAAATGATTAGACAAGCAAAACAACCTGTAGAAGACATTCGTGCGGAGATAGAAGACAATAATCGCTCAATTGATAAAAAAAAGGCTGACATTATGAAATATACTCAAATGCAACAATACCTTGCAAGGTCTAGAGATGGAATGGGTCAAATTTAGTTTACTGTTTATTTTTAAAAAAATTTGTAAATTTTATAATTAAAACACAATATAAATTGATTTTCACACAATTAAAAAAACACCTATTATTAGGTGTTTTTTCATGCTTATTTTTTCTCTTTACGTCTCTTATCGTTTATTATATTAAGAGCATTTTCATCAATTACTTTAATATTTTCTTCTTTTGCTATTTTTACCATTTGTGAAAGTGCAGCCTTTAAAAATATCCTTGGAATTTTTACAAGTTTGGCACATGCCTCATCGGTAAACTTAATTTCGGGGTCTATCCTATCTGCACAATATTTTACCGACTTTACATCACCGTCATTTTTTTCTGGAATTTTTTCAGAAATAGGTTTTTTAAATTTTGTATACCAGAAATTTGTGCTATCCCTATATCCATAATCAACTGGCACTGATGGGAAACTATTTGCTTTTACCCCATCAACAATTGCCTTGTGATATTTCTCTTTCATCCAAATTTTATCTATTTTAAGAATAAAATGTGCGCCATACTCGCTAGTGATACCATTAAAGTTTCTGTATGGTGGCGGATAACCTTCAAGTTTTCCCGGTTTATCTTTTTTAGCATCTTCCAAGCTATCATCCCATGTACACTCAAATACTTGAAAACTCTCTTCAACAAGCTTAGGTCTATCTTTTCCCAAAGTACTGTCTGACAATGTAAAAATACAATCTTTCATTTTCTCTTCGGTTGTATCTCCAGGAAAGCCTAGCCTTACCGCTTCCTTGAAATATTTTTTGTTATCGGGAATGAAATTTAATGTACATTTTTTTGTGCGCAATATATTTTGAGCAGTATTAGAACTATTTCTACATTCAAGTATCATAGCATAATAATCTTTGCCTGCTACATAATATGGGAAACAAAGTGAGTACGCACCCAAGTTTGTTTGACCACTTTTACTTACCGTTCCTACCAAAATTGTTGGCATTGGGTAAAATGCCGACGTTTGATAAAAATTATCTACAATTCTCAATTCTTTTAATTTATCCATAACAAATCCCCTTATTTTTTATTAAAAATCTTCTAAATTTTGAGACCAATTATTTACTGTTTGAACTACATCTGTTTGTTCTGAATTATTTTCGTTTAGATGTGATATATCATCAAATAAATTATCATACGAATTTACTGATAAATAATTTTGAACGCCACCTTCTCCAGAATATGCAGAAAGTTTTAATGCCACATCATTAATCCAAGGAATTGGTATTTCAAGCGATATAGCGTATGGAAGTATACCATAAAAGTTTTCTGGATTTTCTGCACAAATTGTTTGAAGAATATTTTTTTCTGTTTTTTCTAGATATTCCTTAAACCCTGCAACTTTTCCATACAACTCTCTTCCCAACTTTGTCCTTAGAGTAAGCTTCTTTCCATAATAAGCAATATATATTGCACCGCCAACAGCCACAAGTATAGGGAATAAGAAAATCATACCAAATAAAACGCTTGACCAAACAAATGCAATCATTGGAACAATGCTTAAGAAAATAATAAGTTTCCAATTCTTTTTGTTTTTTCTTTTTCTAAAATCAGTTTTAAAGTAAACAAGGAATGACGTAATTGTCATTAGATGGAATGCCATAAATATAGGATATGCCATAAAAGTAACAAATGTTGATGCTATAAGCGAAAGTATAGCCAAAACGCAAAGTATAACTTTTAAAGGTTTTATGGCATTACTAAAGTACTTTGACTTAATCTCTTTGCTATTGTATTTTTCTTTTAATCTATATAAAGTTGTTGGAAACTTTGAAGAATTTAGTTTACTTAAATACACTTCCGAGCCATTGTTAAATAGTTCTGAAAAGTACTCTTTTTCTTCCACATCACTACCATCATAATCTTTTAATTTTGTGATTTTGCAATCGTGAAAAGCATCCCCCTTGCTTATTTCTTCAATCTTTAAATACCCATGACTTGCAAAGTATAAAAGTAAGGCATTTACTTCTTTTTGAGAAACATCACCTTTATATATAAGCCCCGCTTCAACGTTATTTATTTCTTTTGGTAACAAAAACTCAACAGTCTTTACAGAATGATTTTTTCTGTTAACTATTAAAATAATTATTACAGATATCGCAATAAGTCCTATAGAAAGCGAGAATGTTATAATAAAATTTCTCGAAAAACTATTACCCTGACCGACAAAATATCCATCTGGCAAAGTTGATATTAATTGTAACGATTGTGCCTTTTGCAAAGTTTCTGTTGTATTTCCAACGATAGTATTTTCTGAAATAGTATAGCGGACACAATCTTTATTTTCTTTTTGATAAACACTTCTTATCTGAATATTTTTGTCGTTTATATTTTTAGGAAACTCGAATGTAAAGTCAACTGCTTTTACTTTTGCTTTCCACTCTCCACCTAAAATATCAAACACAAACAAATCTTTCCCTAGATAAAAATCTTGTCCTATGTTATATTTATATGACAATGTAATATTCTGCTCACCAGACAAAGTATCACCATTTTTAAATTGTACATTTACCCCATTAAAAGCTTTTGCAGTAGTAAATTCCACATTACTTTCTATATCACAAACATCATAAACAAATGTACGCCCTATGCCATTTACTTTAACATCCATATTAGTTGGAATAAATCTTGTCACACCCGCTTGTTCTACATTAAATAAAAAATCGAAAGTTTCATTTACAGAAATTATTCCATCTTCTTGAACTTTTACATGAGTTGTCAAATGATTGATTTGCCAAGTTGCCCACTTTCCATCACTATCTTCGCTAGAAATCTCTACTTTATCGATTGTTTTTACATCCTTACTAATTTTTTCGACAGACGAAAAACCTATTAATAGAATAGATATCACAACTATAAAAAGCAACAAATACCTTGAAATTCTTTTTGCCATTTCTCTTCTCCTTCATGCGTATGATATCATAAAAATGAAAAATATAAAATTAAAATTAATGGCATTAAAAAATTTCGCTAAAAGTTTGTTAGGTTTTTTTAATAATTACTCAAAATAGATAACGATTTTACAATAATTATGTTAGAATATTGATAGTGAATTATACTAACAATATCAAGTGATTAATTTAAATTGATAGCATACAAAATTTAAATGTAATTGAAAAAGGAGAAATAATGGAAGAAAATCTAAAACCCAAGAAAAGAAAATCGGGCAAATACAAAAACTTACCAGTAGTGCTTGTTACTTTACTTTTTTTAGTAGTAATACTAGCGCTAAGTTATATATTAAAAAGAAGCATTACCGACTTAATGATATTAATACCACTAATATTTGTTGGAGTACTTTTTATACTATCGCTCTTCTCAACTCTTAGAGCTGTTAAAATTTACAATAAAGAATTGTTATTGTTTTATAACCCCGAAAATGGAGATATGGCACAAGGAACTTTTGTAAGAGCATACAGCAAAGGTAAAAGTTACATAAAAGATAATGGAAGAAAGTTTTATGTTAAGTTTTACGCTATTGAATATAAGTACACCGATACTGATAGCAACGAAATTACAAAAGTTTCTAATATGTACTACGACCAAAAAGAATTACTATATTTGCAATCTTTAAGCCAATTAAATGTAGCAGTAAAAGGTAATACATCAGCAATTATAGAAGATATTAACAAAGCATATGAATTAAATATCGAAGAAATTAATAATAATATTAAATCAAATATGCAAGATATTCCCCTTAATAATTGCCCTACACCACCAGTATTTCATACCCACACACCAACCTCTCCAAAAGCTTCAAAAATGATACTAATGTTTGCACCTATTTTTATGCTTGGTGGAGCAGTTGGGGTATACTTTATTACAAAACAACTAATAATCTCTATATTTATAGGAATTGGTGCAATTGCATGTTTTTTGGGTATTATTAAAGCAAAACCTAAAAAAATACAACCTACTGATGATAATTTTAGAGAAACAAAAGGTATCCTAAAAGATATACAACTATCAGATAGGTCACCACATAGTTTTGCAATTATTGCAAGTTTAAATAACCCAGACAGAACTATGCCTGTAAAAGTTAAAGATGTTGCGTGGGCAAAATATTTACGTAATTTAATTGGAAAAGAAATTCCGATTAAAGTAAATACTCATAAGATTTATATCAATTATGATGAAATATACAGAACTTATACAAATGGAGAAACTTATGAACAAATTCATGAAAATGGCAATTGATGAAGCAAGGAAAGGGATAACTGCTGGACATGGTGGACCTTTT
Source organism: Clostridiales bacterium (assembly GCA_015055815.1). Taxonomy (GTDB): domain Bacteria; phylum Bacillota; class Clostridia; order Christensenellales; family UBA1242; genus UBA11490. The sequence goes on along the minus strand of SVHM01000003.1, from coordinate 114,040 downwards.
GGCTCAGTAATTGTAAAAGACGGGAAAGTTATATCAAAAGGACACAATCATGTAGTTATAAATAACGACCCAACTTGTCATGGCGAAGTTGACGCAATCAGAAAAGCTTGTAAGAAACTAAAAACATTTGACCTTTCTGGTTGTGAAATTTATACAACTGGTTATCCTTGTCCAATGTGCTTCTGTGCAATTCTTTGGGCAAACATTGATAAAATTTACTACGGTTGCAATACCACTGACACAGAAATTATTGGATTTAGGGATAAAGAATTTGAAGAACAAATTCCAGACAAAAAAATTTCTATGTGCAAAGAATTAGATAGAGAAGAGTGCTTAACTTTGTATAGAGATTATAACAACATTAAAAATAAAACTAATTATTAATATTTAAAATAAAAAATCTGAAAATAATCGTATCAAAATTTAAAAACTTTATGATATAATATAACTATGGGGGTAACGAAAATGAAGAACGAATTTAAAATTAAAAAATGTATAAAGTGCGGAGCAACAGTTGAAGTACTTCAAGACTGCACTTGTGAAAATTGTGGAATTAAATGTTGTGGCGAAGAAATGGTGACTATGACACCAAATACAGTTGAAGCTTCAGCAGAAAAACATATTCCTACTTATCAAGTAATTGGAAACTATATTGTAGCAACAGTAAATCACGTAATGGAAGACGACCATTACATTGAATATATTGCTCTTTGTTCAGACGGAATTACTGCAAAAAAATATCTTGAAATAGGCAAGACTGCTCAAGCAGTTTTCCCATACGTAAAAGGTAGCAAACTTTACGGCTATTGCAACAAGCACGGACTTTGGGAAATTACAGTAGAATAATAAAATTTTAAATAAAAAAATAAACCATATAATTTTCATATGGTTTATTTTTTTGACTACAATCTATTAAAAATTGCCAACAATGTAAAATATATTGTCAGAAAGTTGCATATATCGGCATCATCAACTACCGTTTTCTATTAATACAACATCAAATTTACGATACTTCTACAACTTTTTCAACAACATCAAATATAAGCACACAAGCATAGTTAAGAGCAGTATATTTTACGCTTGCATCAACTACTTGAAATACAAATGTAATGTTATCTTTTCCGTCTAGTAATGGGTCAAACAATTCACCAAGTAAAGTCTCGACACTTTTAAAATAATCACTACTTTTTGGACTTAAAATTTTGTGGTCAATGTATAGCAAATATCTGTTGTAATTTTTTGTTTCGTTAAAATAGTTAACTATGTTTTCTGCATCATTATTATCATCAATAAGCAACGACTGCTCAAAGAGCAACACCAGCCCTTCTTTACCTTCGCCATATTTAACTAAATCAATACTTCTTATAACATCAAATGATTGGCAAGTAAGTGGCATATCATCTGAATTTTTTATCTTACTCATTTTATCGATAAGATTATCTAAAAGTTCATTATAATAAACTACCGATTGAACTGTTCCATTCATAAACTTTTTCACTTTGTAGTCTGTTCTACTATTATACTTTTTAGATGTGGCACTTTCATAAACTTGAACCATATAATCGTAATCGACTATAACTTCATAATGTTTGATACCACTCTCTAGTAAGTAACCAAATAAATTCAATACGTCATCATCATTTGAAATTATTAAATCATAACTTTCATCGTTATAGTTAAATTTAGTACTTCCATAATAGTTATATGTTTTAGTTGACGGATACAATTTAAATTCAACTCTTTGCTCAAAAGGAAAGTGTGTACTTTCAACTTCGTTATCCGATATCATAAAGTATGATTTACTTAAATACTCACTACTATTTTCTTGAATTTCTGTCCATGTAATATCTATTAAATAACATTCTTTACCATTTTCAAGATTATTATCTGTATCAACAAGAATTTTATTCCAAGCATGACCACCACGGCCACTATCTGTAACCGCTTCGCCTGTAATCCTTATACATTCAATGCCTAACATATTACACATTAGGCTATATGCTTTTGAATAACCATCACAAACTGCATAGCCAGTAGTAAATACGCCTTCAAGGTAATAACATGGGTGGCTTGTAATATTTCCTTCATACACACTATGGTCATAAACGGTATTTAAACATATCCAATCAAATATACTTAAGGCTTTTTCATAATCGGTCATATCATCTGATATAATTTGATTAAGAACGCTTTTTGCTTCTTTGTATATTTCATATGCTCTATTATTGCCATCTTGAGTATTTTCAAAGACTGGCGTAACTTTATTTTCAACCGCCCAATACAACTGCTCAGAGTTATTTATAAGTGTATGCAAAACTCTTTTGTCAGATGGAAAATTATCATAATCAATTCCATACTTAACGCTTCGCATTGTGTAATCTACCATCTCATAATATGGTGTTGCGTCAGCTTGTTCTCTTAACATTGTAGGAAGAATATTTGTATTACAAACACCATCACCATAGTCAATTTTGATATTATATTCTCTTTCACCATTTAACGGAATAGCAAATGTCCCACTAGTATTATCTGCCCTATTCTCACTCGTCTCAAACATGTTTGTTAGAGAATAATACATAGCATTATCTACTTTATCTTTTAATGTACTTCCATCGAAGCTTTCTTTTATTAACTCTTCCATGCCAGTACTAAATTTAATATTATACTCTTCTATTCTTGCTATAAAATTATTATAAACTACACTATTTAATTCTTGTAAACTTTCTATATAATGGTCATTAATCTTGCCATCAAATATATAGATATTGTCAGTATATCCATTATAATTGACACTATTATAATATACTATGTTTGATAAGAAATAGTATTTATCATCTTCTTTATACCCAAGTCTAAGTGCAACAATATCATCACTTCCATCAAGCATTAAACTTGTAGATTTAAGACTTATTGTTTGACCTACACACTCGATAATTTTAAGACCATTTGAATTTGTATATGCGAACAAATAATATTTATCTATACCTTCAACAGGTACATACGAAACTTCAGTGCCTTTTAATTTAAACTCAACATCTGCATTTAACCTATATTCATATTCATCTAAATCATATATTTCAGCAACAGAATTATTTACATGTGATACAATATTACTTCCAACGCTATCTGATACAAACTTCATATCTGAAGAAGCAGTAACTTTTATCTCATGATTTTCTTTGTCATTAATCACACTGCTTAAATCGTAAATCAAACAATCTTCTTCATACACGTCATGAACAACTGCAATAATTTTGTCATCACAATAAATATTATACATAGTAGCATTAGGAACTGTCTTCCATGATATTGCATTACTATCTGAATAATATTTAATTTCTGGGGCTGAAAGAGTAGTTGTTGGGCTGAGCAAATCGCATGTACAACCGGTAAAGAAACAAGAAAAAGCCATAACAAAAATGGCTAGGAATTTTTTCATGGTAATTTTTGTCATAGCTTTCTCCTTTTTAAAAATAATTTCTTTGCATCAATATCCAATTTCTTGGGGCTGTTGGCCAAGCATTTTCACCTTCAATTAAATCAAGGCTTGCATGAATACTTTCAACAGATACTTTTATCTGACCATAATGCCCACCATCTTCACAGAATATTTCTTCTCCAACAAATTCTATTTCGGAGAATAGTTCTGCCCTTTGCATAAATGACAGACTTCCTAAATAATAATAGTATCCATCATCTTCAAGTATTCCTTCTTGACCAAATTCTAATTCACTATCTTTATTATATCTATACCATTTATCACTAACTTTGATTTTGATTTTTTCATTAGCGACTTTATAATTAAGTACAAATTGTACTTTAAATCTAACAAATATTGCCGACGACTCGCCAATTTCTTGAACATTATCTCCGCTATAATCATCTGAGTTTCTTACAAATGCACTTACGGGAACAACATCACCGGGGTCAATATCTTTAAATTTTTCTTTTCCACTTTCTGTTACAATTCTTAAACTTGCGTCATTTTCAATCTGCAAACTTACTCTAACATCATAGTTATCTTCTTCAGTTGGTTTATCTCTACCAATTATTAATACAAACAATACGGCAAGTGCCAAAAGTATTATTGCAAGCACTATTGCTATTATTGTTTTTAGAAGAGATGAGTTTCTGTCTTTTGTTTTTACTCCACCCACTTGTTTTTTCAATTTTTCAAGTGCGTGTTGCTCTCTTAATGTATGAGAACTTACCTTTGTTGCGTCAATATGACTAAGTGGAGTTGACGATTGTTTTGGCTTTGTAACGTTAATAATTTTTTGGGGCTTAGGCCTTTTTTCATTATTCACATTATCTTTTTTATTATCTTGTTCAGCCATATTACCCCCCTTTTTATAAAATTATTTTTTAAAATTATTCTTGTCCTTCTATATCTTCAATATCACCAAGTTGGAAATCCCACCATGGACCAAAGCCCGGATTTGCTAGTGGGTCAGGAACGTTTTCTTTCTGGATTGCTTCAACTACATAATTTATATGGAATTTACATAGTGCTTCGTTATTTGTTAAATTGTGTTTATCAAGTTCAATAAACCCATCTAAGAACAAATAATCTTCTTGATTGGTAGCAACCCTTGCGGTCATGTGTCCCAATTCATCATAATCTTTAAGTACAAACCAATAGTCATCTTCTATATCTTCATTTTCTGCTTGTGCAAATTGTGCAAAATTTACTTTTTCCCAAACACTTCCATCGGGAGTATCTTTGTATCTAACTTTATCTGAATCGGCAACATCTTCAAGTTGAGAATAAACGCCTTCTTGATTTTCAAAGAAAATCTCTAATTTTACTCTTACATATGCTGGAGAACTAGGAGTACCCGCTTTACCCATCTTAACACCAAGATTTAGTCCTATTGTATCTCCCGGGTAAACGTTCACGCTAAATTCTTTCAGAATATCTGTCGTTATTGAGCCGTTTTCGGTGATTTCAATATTTACTGGGTCAGAAAGTCTGATTTCAGTGGTATCTGATTTACTTCTTATATACCAAGCAGCCGTACCAGATACTGCAACCAAAACAAATATGATTATAGCAAGGGCTACAATTATCATATTTTGTACTTGTATTCGCTTTTTCATTTCACTTTGAGTCGCCATAATATCTCCTAAATATTTTTCTTACACTTAAATTTGTACCGATTGAGCATATGATTTAAATACTGCTGGAGCAGTTTGCCATTCTGCCAAATATGCATCATATTGCCATTGAAGTCCTTCTACTATGAATGACATTTCTACTTTTGCACCAGCTTTTTTATTATGTAAAGTATTGTCTACCGAGTACCCATCATTAAACTGAACATCGGTATCGTAAATTCTACCTATATAATAGTAATAATTATCGGTTTCATTATAAAACCATTTATTTTCAGCTGTTGCAACATCAGTTGAAGTTGTCAGTTGATTATTAAAGTGTAGTGATATCTCACTTCTATTTGTTGTAAATTTAATTCTTACAAATGCACCATTTATATCGTGGTCTGGTGCTGTTTTGACTTTAGTTTCAAAGCCAGTTCCTGTATATGTTGTATCAGGAGCTAAAGCTAAGTTTTCAAAATTAAAGTTGGTTGTTACATCAAGTGCAATAGTACCGATTATTGCTATATCGGGCTTATTACTTGTTGTTGATTTATCTCTAAACCAAGAATAAGTTGAAGTATACGTCAAATAAATAATAGCAAAGCACAAAAGAAGTATACCAGCTACGTGATACCACCTTCCTTTCTTCTTTTGCTTATTATTCAACATATACTACTCCTTTTTCGCTTTCCATGCATCCCAATCTTCTGGCAAAGTATCGGGGGTTCCAAACGGATATGCTTCAACCGGAACACTTTCTCCAGCTTGAGCTTTTTTATAAATATTTCCGCTAAATGCAACTGCATCAACTGTAATATCTATATATAATTGTTCTGTTATACTTCCTATATTAATACCGCTAATAATAGCCACTTGATTGCTTGCTTGTGGAGATGTTTCATTTTGACCGTCATTATTACTATCTAAAGACCAAGCATAATATGGTTTTAATTGTTTATTATAATACAATTCTCCCGCAGAAACTCCAGGAAGCAAATCTCTTACCCAATCGGTAGTTGTCATAGATATTGCCGGATAACTTGGGTCAATTGATGAAGCTCCCGACATAAATACAGTAACTCTATTACCGTCATTTTCTAGATAATATACGTTAAACTGTACTCTCACTATACAATCGATTGTTCCTGTATTTCTCATTGATATTAACATTTGGCTGGCACTTGTGGAATTTGTTGGAATTGTCATTGTAGCATGAGTTGAAACAACTTCACCATTATTTCCAACTTTTGTACCTTGAACTTCCGTTCCGCCATTATAAAGTTTAACTTGAACTGTGCCTATTTCCAAGCCTTCTGAATGTTCTTCATAATCGACCATAAGCCATGCTGTAATAGTGCCGATAAATACACAAAAGCTTAGTACTACTGAAATTAGTACTATTAGAAAAGATATTTGATATCTATTCTTCACTTTTGTCATTTCTTACTCCTCATCATCTGTTTCGTAACACTCTACATCATCTTCTTCTAATTGTCTTTTTAAGAAATTCACAAGTTCTACTACTGCAACTAAGATAAACATAAATATAATAATCATCATAAAGTTACTTCTTACATATCTAACAATAGTTCCTGTGAATGTAAAACAATGACTTTCGTAGATTTTTCCAACAATTTCTTTGCTTTTTACATATCCTGAGTCTACTTTTGCACCATCATAGTCTCCACGTGTTACCCAGCTATATGCTTCATCAAAACCTTCTTCTCCTGGAAGAATTGGGTCATCATGGTTTTTTGAATTTGATTTACCAACAATTCTGTGGGTAAAGTTTACACCCGACTCACCGGTAAATGTAACAATGTCTCTATACTCTAAATCATCATAATCACATGGAGTGACAATTACCAAACTTCCAACAGGCAAAGTAGGTTCCATAGAGCCTGAAGTTACAATCATAAACTTATACCCGCAAACAAGCATAAGTACAACTGTGAAAAGTAAACTTAGTCCAAATGCCTTTAGTGCAGTAAATGTCCATTCTAAAACATGATTTCTTTTCTCTAGTCTATAAAATTTCATAAGTTTTCCTTTTTATTTCATAAAAATGTAATAAAGTGTAATTATTACAAATAGCCACATATTTTGTTCTCCGTCACTATTTTTTTGTAATTAATGTAGCATTTAACAAAAGTGTTTTTCCATTTTTCATTTAGATATTTTCATTTTTCATTTTTTTAAAATCGTATATGTATTATCCCGTTGCATGGGTCAGCCCCATGCAACGATATAATAATTTTAGTTTTCAAACACTCCGCTTGGAATGTAATTTTGAATACTGAATGTGCTTGTTGTGTTATTTTTGTATGTACATCCAACGCAACTTACAAATCTATTTGATGGAGTGAATAAGTAAGCAAATGTATTATTCCAAATAGCACTTGTTACGCTTTCAGCTAGACCTGACATTTCACTATCGAATGCAACTTCTACTTCTACACCTGAAAGTTGTACATTAGCACTTGAGTCTTTATCGATAACAGCAATTACGCCACCTAGTTCATATCTTCCAGCAGATGCCTTAACATCAAGAGTGATATTTACATATACATTACTATTAGAAATTGTCTTTGTTGAAGTTGATAGATACTGACCAACTAAGCCACCAACAATTGAATGTTTATGGAAAGCCCCATTATCATGAGTAATTGATGTTAATTGAGATGGTGTACCATCACCACCAACTGTACAATCTGTAATAGTTGTATTTGTTGCTGAATATACAAGTCCACCAATATAGTTACTTGTAATATTACCAGTGTATGTACTTGATGTAATAGTTCCATTTGAAGAAACATTAGCAATACCACCAGTAGTAATTACACAATCTTCTGTACCTACTGCATAGATATCTAGGTCAACATTAGAATTTGTAATTGTACCTGCATTATTTACAACAAGTCCACCAACAACAATACCATATGTTTTGTTTCCATGAGTGTTGATATATACATTATATCCTGTATCTTCACCCCTTAGGAAGTATGTTGATTTTCCTACAACATCTACGTTATCAATTACACCGTTTGACATGTTGTTATTTGCAACAATAGATACATTCATATTACCATTTTGACCAAGTAAAGCACTACCAGTAACTTCAATTGTTAAGTTTTTGATTGTACCATTGTTATTTTCAATAAAGCTTGTCATTATTTGTCCGGCTGAATTTGAAGAAATGTTTACACTGAAGCCTTTTATAGTATGGTCATTTCCATCAATAGTACCTGTTAATGTTCCCATGATTGTTGACCATGCATTTACTTCTATAACTTTTGAATTTACATCAAGTTTGAAGTTTCTCTCTGTAAAGTAAGTAATATTCTTTAAATCTTCGCTCTTGCCTATAATGTATGGAGTTTCTACTGTACCATCACCACTTGCAAACATGCTGAATACATATTGTTTTGGAGTGTTATTTTCGTTGTAGTAAACTACCGCTGACATAAAGTCTGTTACTTCTACTTGACCGTTTGCAATTTCAATTTCTTCTGAAGCAATTGTAAATAATGAAATTGATGTATATGTTGCGATATTGGTTAATTTATACCATGTAGGAGTTTTGCCGTTATATTCAGTATCGCTTGATTTTAATAATACATAATCGGTAATTGTAGCAATATTTGTACTTGCATCACGACTGATAACTCTCTTTTGGATATTTGAATATGGAACGTTTGTAATTGTGTTATTCCAGTAACCATCTAATGTTTCAACATCATTTACTTTATATGTAAGTACTACACCTACATTGTATGTATTAGTAGTATTAACTGCCCAAGTTACTTTACCATTAGCAACTTTAATGTTTGAAGGTGCTACTGGACTATCTATAACTTTTGGCTCACAGTATGAGCTATTTAGATAATGAATTGAATTAAATTCATCAGTATCACCAACTGCTTGTACGAAGAAGTAGTTGCTAGCTCCACCTTGAATAATGCTTATATTGTCTGCAACATTACCATCAATGTTGAAGTAAACTTTTCCACTCTCTGTATCTGTATTAAATCTATCAGAATATGTACTTATATTCTTTAATGATAATACTGTATAAGATGTTACTTGTTCAGCACTTGTTGTAACTGCAATTCTATAAATATTATAGTCGTTAGCGTATGGAACTTTTGTCCAACTTAATCTATTTGCAATATTGCCACCAAATTCAAGTTTAGCAAATGCAACGTCATTTGGAGCAGGAAGTTTAATAGCTTCAAAATGCTCTGAATTTGATGAAATGAAGAATGATGAAGTTGTGTTTTCATTTAGAGATACTCTTTCTAAAGCACCAATGTATGAAATATCAAATGTATGATTGCCTTCTGGGTATTTCTCAATTTCTTCTGCGTATGAATAACTTTCTATTAAATCTTTGATATTTGTTGTTTCTTCGGTATTTTCTTCGTCTTCTTCAACGCTTGGAATTTCTTCTTCTACCTTTGGAGCGAATACTTTTTCAAGGTCGGTGTAATAGTAAAGAGTTAATGTATCTAAATTGATATCAAATACTCTAGGTTCATCATCAATGATTGCAGTATCACGTTTAATTGTAATATCTCCATCAATTATCACTTCTGAATAATACTCTGCACTTGTTCCCGGTTGATTATTGTACATCCATGTCAAGTTACCATCATTTGCTGAAGGGTTGCCATTTTCTCCAATAATTCTTGGAACTGGGTCGTATAATTTGATTACATTAATCTTATCGCTATATCTACTATTTAATAAATCATTTTCGTTTCCAGTAGGAACTATAGATTTTACTTGAATAGATATGTTTCCGCCATCACTTTGTATAGTTGTATTTGGGTTATTTGTTGTTGCTATAGTAACTTCTCTAGTGTCACCATATTTAACATTATAACTACCTGCAGTATCAACTTTATCCCAAGAAATTGAGCCATTTCTTGCAATTGTCAATACTTCAATTGGGTTTATTCTAGCATATGATGCTGAAATCTTAGTATCACCCATAAACCAACCGCTTTCTAAATAATATTTAGAATTATCATTAGCTGGTGTATTCTCCACATAAATATCTGTGTTTATATGATCTTCTGCAGTATTTTTTACCCTACATGCTTGAACTGCTATAAAGAATTTATCAGCGCTATCATACTTAAAGTCTGGCAAATCATAATAGTAATATGTATCTTCACCTTGTGTAAATGACTGTGTTGTCATTCTTGTATAAATTCTAGTAGTAATTGTATCGTCTTCGCCTTCTTGTGGATTTTCATTTACACTTACACGATATAGTTGAACATAATATGCGTTAGCAAATGGAACTGATTTCCATGCAAACATACCTTTGTAATTACCCGATTTTACAAGTTCAACTTTTTCTGTTGCATCTAGTTTGTAATAATAATAATAATCACTAACTAAGCTATCTACAACACCCTTTTCGTTACCCATTTCTTGGAATGTAAATGCATATTTACCAGCTGGGTATTTAACGTTTACATTTTCTACTTCATCATAATATTCTTTATCTGTTAAAGTATATTCGTTAATTCTTCTATCTTTTGTATCTGTACGGAAATCTTTTTGGAAAATAAGTTTTTCTTGTTGTTCTGTCTCGGTAAGGCCAGTCCAATCTGTCCAAGTATCTGCCCACTGAGTTGCATCTGTATCTGTTTCTCCTAGGTTATTTCCAAGTGAATAGATTTTTCCTAAAGTATATACAGATGTATTAGGTATTGCCCATCTAACATTATTTAATTCCATTTCTATTTCAGTAGGTTTATCAAGAATTGAAATAAAGTCAATGAAATCTCTCTTATCACTATTTAAATACAATTGACCAGTAGCAGTTTCGCTATCAACTGTACCTTTTGCATATACTCTTACTTTATATTCAGTATCAGAGAATACTATTGTTTTACTACTATTTCCCGAAAGATTTTTTAAGCTATCTACTGTAAATACATCTAAAATATGTATTTTTGCCCAGTTATTATCTACAACTAAGCCTTGTGTTGGTTGGATAGAATTACCATCACCCAAAGTAATTGTAGCTTTTATACCATCTTTTGTACTATCATTATAAACTTCTAATACATATTCAGTATGATATCCTTCTTCAGTTTGACCGCTTTCCAATACACCATTTCTAACAAGTGACCAACTAATTATACCATTATCCATATCGTATTTTAAGTTGTCTTTTATTTGTGTATCAGTAACTGGAGAAACTGGTTTGTATACTTCCATAATACTTGTAAATTTACTGCTTAAAATTGCAACTGAATTATTAACAGAAGAAGTTTCAACAGTTCCTTCATCTGGAGTTGTAGTGTCTTTTCCTTTAATAAATGAATTACCACGAGCACTTATTTGAACTTTGTAGTGTCCCGACTTAAATTCGATTACTTCTTCTTGTGTACTATCACTATCGCTTCCATCACCTGTGTCAGTATCACTACCATCACCTGTGTCTCCGCCCAAGTCGTCACCTTCTTCTTGAATTTGTGAATTAGCTGATGGCAGATGTGGATTGATATTTTCAGATACAACATTATAGTAATATCTAATTTTTCCATTTCCTAATAATGCTAGTAATTCAAGAGCATCAGATACTTCGGTAATCTTCACTGGAGTTCCCGAACTATCAATAACTTCCGCCCTATCTGCAACAACTTCAATAGTTCTATCAGTAAGTTTTAATGTTACGTTGATAAGGTGTGAAATTGATGATTTAAAGTCTTCATCAGCAGTAGAATTGTTATTTCCATTAACTACATTTACTATGTAATCAATAAGTGTAACATTGTTATCTGAAGTATCTGCCATGATACTTGCGCCTTGTTGTTCACCACCATTTTCTTCATTTCCGCCACCTGTTGATGGATTAAGAACTGATGGATTGGCAAGAGCGAATTCTACAACGTCAGATAGACTTACCGTCCAACTCAATTCACCATTTAAAACTTTAACATCACTAGGAGCTTTTGGTCTATAAACTTTCATTGTATTAGGAGCTTCTTCTTCATCTACTGTATAAGTAGAAATTATAGCAGTTGCTGGGCTTACAATTGAATTTACTGTAATAGTTTTTGTTCCAGTAATATCTGGGAAATCTAAAACAGAAAGTCTTGTATCACTTGTAATAATTGGCTCGCAACCTTCAATAGTTACCTTATAGTATCTAGCCCCGTCAACACCTTTCCAAGTAAGTTCGCCATTACTAATAGCAAGGCTACTAGTTTCCGAAATGTAATTAACTTTAGTTCCATTTACATATTCACTATTTAAGAAACCAACGGTATTTGTTCCGCTTGTTGTTCCATTTGTTCTAAATAACAAATAGTATACACCAGTTGCAATATTAGTGCTTAGTGGATGAGCTATTGAGCCTTTTGAAGTTGTAATAGCTTTAATATTCTCAACAGGAGTAAATGTTACTTCGTCATCACTTTGAGTATATAGTATTTTATATTTATAATCGGTACCATAAGCATTACCATCTTTCCATGTAACATATGGAATACCAGCATCTTCATAAATGTAAATACCTTTTTCGTCATAACCTATAGGGGCTTCAAGTTTGTAAACATCAAATGGTTCTGACCAAGCACCAGAGAGTACGTCACCATGAGCTCTTACTCTTAAAGTATATTTAGTATTAGTATTGAATGCATAATCTGTGTAAGCAGTCATACCAGTAACACTTGAAGTCCATTCTGTAGATTTTGTTCCTGCAGTTACTGGGACATCAACTTCTACACCATTAATTTCTAATGTATAAGATGTTGCATCTGCAATATCTTTAATAGCAACTACACCATTAACAGTAGATAAAGATGTAACACCCAATCTACTTACTGGATAACCATTAAGATTTAATTCATTTTCTGTTGGAATACAAATATTTGAATTAATACTACTTTCGCCATCTCCAATAAATACTATTTGAACTTCGAATGAATAATAATCATAAGTTGGTAATGTAAATAAATTATTTAATTTCATTAAATCAAGCGTAACTAAATCTGCATAATCAACTACATCAGACTTGATATTTGCTGTATCGTATTCTACTTCATTTGTGGTAGTTGTAACAGCATCTTCACCACTGCCAGTTGTAACAGATTTTTCAACTACTTTGTATGGGCTTACAGTATATTTAATTTTTACTGGAGTTTCAGTTCCGTTTGCTTCATAGCCAGATACTGAAATCATACCATCTTTATATGAAACTGTAACTACATTATTAAGTTTTGTTATTTGATTAGCACTTGAATAACTACCATTCAAATAATAATTTGTTGTTGTTGTTGGTTTAATTCTAAATTTATAATCACCGCTTCCAGCACTTACCCCTAATTCTTCTTCATCAAAAGCATAGTAGTATTTGCCGTTTTCATATTTAAACTTAGCTGAGCCAACGTCACTTACGTTTAATGTTATAGTTTTTCTTTCTTCTTTTTCTGTTTGTGGCAACTCTGGAAGTTCTTCTTCACCACTTCCGCTTTCACCTTCATTACCAGGTTCAGTTTCTTCAGTTATTGAAGCAGTACCTCCGTTTCCTTCACCATTTCCGTTTTCTCCAGAACCTTCTCCGCCACCTTCTTCGGTGTTTTCGTCATTTTCTGTGTCATCTTCGACTGGCTCTCTTACAACATTCCAAGCTTCAATCTCGTAAGATGTAACACCTGTCACCGCACTCCACTCAAACCATGGAGTATCATCTTTAATTACTCTTTCGAAATCTTCAACAGTGCTTAATTTTGTAACACCATGATAAGATTTTAAAGTAGTAGGATGAGTTGGGTCTGAACTATTAACTGCTTGAATTTCCAAGCTAGTTGCAACTGCCAAAACACCTTCTTCAAATGTTAATGTATGTGTATAATCTACTGGATTTTCTGGGTCTTGGGTAACTGCTGTTAATGTATATCCTTCAGTTAATATTCCACCATCAACAATAACAGCCAATGTCTCACCATCACCTAAAGTAACATTGATACTAGCGCTTCCAATATCATTGATACCTTCAAGGACAAGCGCATCACTTGAAAGTGTACCTTTCTTAATAGCCTTAATAGAAATTGTCATTGAGCCATCAATATCTGTTTCAAATGTTATATATCTTACACTTCCACTTTTTTCAATAGAGAACAATCCAGAAATATCGTTTCCATTTACTTCAATATACAAGTTTTCAGTATCATCATCTACTGTTACTTTTAATCTACCACTATCGGTAACTGATGATGGGTCTACCGTTGGTGCATTTAACTTTCTTACTTTATTTTCAGTATAAGTTGTACCATTCAAAATATATCCAGTACTTGCAAAATCAATTGTTGGCTCAACTACTACTGTAGTCTTACCTTCTTTAGTTGTTGTACCAGATACTGAAACATTATCATAACCAACAACTAAATCGTTTACATAACTACTCAAATCAAGTCTAATAAGACCTGTTGTTGTTACTAATTGTCTTTCTCCTTCTGTAGCACATGGAGTAGCTATTCCATCTTTATTTACAGAGCCGATATAAATGATTTTACTTCCAATTTTTACTGTATATTTAGTACCTTGACTGCAAATATTATTCCATTCTATATAGTCATCATTTGCAGTAACTTTTATTTTTTCGCTAACAACTCTGATAATTGCAATATTGTCTTCGCCATCTTCACCATACATAACAAATGGTTTTGTACTTAATTTACCAACATCACTTCCTGTATTGTCAGCTTTTGCTTTTACAGTTATCAAATATGTACCTACAGAACTTGCATATGTTGAAACATTTAAGCTAGTATCGGTTGTGCTATTTTGGAAAGTATCTCCTACAAAAATATCATATCCACTAGCATCAGCAACTGCGTTCCATACAATTTTGTTTTCATCTCCAACGGTAGTTTTTGTAATAATTACCGATTGTAGAGTTGAAACATAATAAGGGTTTGTACCAGTAGCAGTAAACTTATTTGAATTAACTTCTTTTACTACCACATTAAGTACATTTGTATTTCCTTTTATCCAAGTATACAAGTTTGCAAATAACATATCTGCACCAGTATTATTACCAAATGCACCTTTTGGAAGAAGTGCACATTGACCATCTTGTAAAGTCTTTAAAATTTCAAGTTTATCAGCATCATTAATTACATAATCACTTGCTTTGCCTTCACTATCAATTGAAACGATTACTGGAATTAAAGTCTTAGTATGAATATTAGTGTCGCCTTTGTTCACAAATACTTTATATTTTACGTTTGTTTCTAGGATAACTATATTTGGAGTTGTTGCTGGCGGATCACTTTCTTCTTCATCTTGAGTTTCTGCACCTTCATCACCGCCATTATCATCAGGGTCTTGTGGTGCAACATATTCACCCGTAAGAGTTGTTGGTGTTGACCATGTAAACACACCGTCTAATGTCATACTTGTTGATACACTACTTAAGCTTGAAGTGATATACTTTGCATCATAAGTAATTGAGTTTGTACCACCATCTAACCATAGAGCAGTATTTGAGAAATTACCTTGAGACCTAAATTTAATATTTACTCTATCAACACTCAAATTACCAAGTACTTCACTAAGAAGTTGACTTTCTCCATCGCCATCTTTTACAGAAATATCAGACAATGGTTTTGCGATAATTTTGTTTTCTGTTCCTGGTTTATATTTTGGAACAATTGTACCTGTATACACCTTACTTCCAACTGTTACTTCAATTGGATAATAAGTAGCATTAGGGATAGCTTCGAATGTAAGTTCATCATTTTCAATAGTTACTGCGTTTGGCATTCCAAGTCTTACAAGTGTTTGTTCTGGTGTATAAGCACTATTAATACCCACTACTTTTGCATCACTACTATAACCCTTTACAGAGAATGAATATTTAAATTCTTTATATCCGCCATCTGCTTCTGCAAAGAAACTATTAACAGCAACATTGTCATTATTATAAACGTGTTTCAACATATCAAAGAAATTGAATGTTATCTTATTTTCGTAAACTTTATCAACGCCCACAGTTGTATACGCTCTTGTGTATGGATAAATAACAGTTGTTGAAATTCCATCTGAGCCAATAAATGAGCTATAATCGGTTGTATCGTCACCATTATATAAGATTACATTTAATTTTGTGTCCGTACCTGAAGTTAAACGCAATTCAATTAATGCATTGTCATCAATTGCATAAACTTCA
Source organism: Clostridiales bacterium (assembly GCA_015055815.1). Classification (GTDB taxonomy): domain Bacteria; phylum Bacillota; class Clostridia; order Christensenellales; family UBA1242; genus UBA11490. The sequence continues at coordinate 97,743 of SVHM01000003.1, read as the reverse complement.
TCACCATGTTCATTTGTTACAGTAGGAACTGTTATTGAGAAATCGCCATTTGATTTTTTAGTAAATGTATCAATTGATTTTGGGAAGTAAAGAACTGTATTTTCACCATAAGAGAACACGTCACTTGTAATACTTCCGCTATTTTGGTTTGAGCCAACATATTTACCATATAATTTATAATTACCAGGTCTTATTCCCATAGCACTTAAATCGTATGTTACATCAGCAGTATCTGAAGGTTTTGTTTGTTTAACAATAGAAATTGAATTATCAGCTGTATTTTTTAGATACAATTCTAATTGTGCATAATTTGTTGTACAAGGAACTCTCAAAATACTTCCATCAATTGTCCAACTCTCATCATTTAATACTGGAACATTTATCTTATATTGTGATGATGTGCTTGGGATAGTTTTATCTTGGTCACCCATTTTTTGAACAAATATTGTAAATTGATAAGAATTTTTTGTTGCTTTACTCCAAAGGTTATTTAAATGCAATGTCTTTGTATCAAGATTAACCGCAGAAGAATAAACTATTTCACCACTATTATCTGAAGAAGTCTTCCTGACAATTATATGGTATTCAACACCTAGTCCACTAAGTGAGCCTTCTTCCTTTCCGCTATCGATATTCAAAACTGAATGTTGTGTTGCAATTGATGAAGTTGAAAAAGTTCCATTATCCGACTTAATATCAACAACACCTTGTAAGTTTGTGATACTTAGTTCTGGCTCTACTAGTTTAAGTATTCTTTTAACTTCGCTTACATTACTAGGATAACATCTCATTCCTTCTTCTTCAACGCCACTATTTAAAATCTTTCCATAGTTTAAACTAGCATCATAATATGCAGGGAATGATTGAACAGCAATATTATATACACTTCCGTTGAAGTTTTTGAAGTTTGTATAATTAAAGTTTGAATATTTTACACCCGCTTCAATATGTCTGCTTTCGTAAATATTATTAGATTTTTGTGGGTCATAATCGGGGAAAATACGGTGTTCTGAAGAATGTTTAGATGTAGTAAATGAAACTGCACCATTTACAACAGCCAATTCACTTACTGCTTCCAACTGACAGAATTTAAAGTCGTCAGAGTTTTCACCATCATTAGCAGTATATCTATTACCAATAGGTTTTACAGAAACGGCATATCTAGCACCTTTTACAAAGTTGTCTACATATCTAATTCCTGCACCAACGTTTATTTTGCTTGTAGAGTTGTCTTCCAAATTCAAAATAGTTACTTCATAGTGAAGAAGTCCCGCTCTTGCTTCTTCAGTAATATCTTTTACTTCACCAAGTGCAGTAATCATTGTTGAAGGCTCTTTCCAAGTAAGTCTACCGTTTGTTGAATTATAAGAGATATCTTCAACATCTATTTTTGAAAATGAAGGAAGATTAGCAATCTTTGCAGCTACTTCAACATGTGCAACAGCTGTCTTATTAGAAGCTGTAGAAAAAGTAATAGTAGCAGAACCTTTTTGACCAGCTACAAATTCTACCTTTTCACTAATAGTCTTCGAATAAGTATATGTATCGCAAGAAATAACTGAAGTATCACTTACATCCCAATTAACTGTAGTAGTTGTTGCATCTTCTGGAGAAAGAAGATACTGAATGTAAAGGGTATCGCCACTATTACACTTAATATCCAACTCCTTACTAACTGGGTCGTAAATAACATTTACGTTGCTACCAGTATATTCTTCACAAGAAATAGTAATCTCCTTTTCAGGAACTACTGGAGCATTAGGGTCTCCTGATGAGCTACAAGAACATGCCGAAACAAATGCCGTAGCCGTCAAGATCAATAAACTCATTAATAACGTTTTTACTTTTTTCATCTTCATTCACCTATGTAATTTTTTTATTAGTTCTAGATAATTTTAACACATTTTGTCGAAAATAAAAAACTAATTTAGCATATATATTAATATTTTTATATATTAATAGATTGTCTAATTTAAATGTATTTCAATCATAAAAGTTCAAAAATAGTCGGAATTTTTAAATATTACGATAAAAAGACAATAAAAAACTTTTGAAAGAAAAATAAATTTCACGATTGTGTTGACAACAAAAAGCAAAAAATTTATAATTAGATTAAATCACGAAAGGAGAAAAATATGGCAGAGAAAAACAAAAACAAAAACTCAAACAAAACTGAAAAATCTCAAGAAGTTAAAAACGACCAAAAAGTTGAAAACTTAGAAAAGACAGAAGTTATAGAAAAGCCTGAAAAAATTGAAGGTAACAAACCAACAGAAAAAGACGAAAAGAAGCCAGCTAAAACAAAATCTGTTGAACACACTAAAAAACAAAAAGCCGAGAAAAAGCCAAAGGCTCCAATGAGTACAAAAACACGTAATATAGTCATAACTATAGTATGCGTAGCAGTACTTTTGGCAGGAATTATTACAAGTATAATTTTGGCAACTAGAAAGAGATTTGAAATAGATAATTATTTAAAAACAAATTACAATAATCACACAGTTATGGAACTTCTTGATTACAACGAAGAACAATTATCTGGTGCAGATGAAAATGTTTATACAAACGGAATGAAGATAGTTTCTAGAGATGCAAAATACGGTCTATATTCACTTACTCAAGACAAAATGGTGGCAGACCTTGAATATTCAAAAATTTCAGTATTAAAAGAACTAGAAAATGACACACTATTTAAACTAGAAGTTGAAAGCCAATACAAAATTGTTAACGATTTAGGTAACGATACAGGACTTGTTTATGCTCAAGACGGCAAAATGTATGGATACAAAATGTCTAAAAACATAAGCACTGTTAGAAGAAAATCTGAAGTCAGAGTAAGAGTATCAGATGAATTTACAAAAGAAAAAGTAGAAATAACTGACATTGAACTATTAACTCAAATGTATGTTAAAGGTCACTACAACTATGAAATTTGGAAACTTACTTCAGAAGATAGTATCGAATACACAAACTTATACAAAGTAGTAAATGGCGAAAGAAAGTTAGTTCAAACATTAGGTTTAACTGAAGGAATTGGATACACTTCAAACGATTACAATTTCTTTATCTCTAGTGACGGAACACCTTATATTCAAGAAATCAATAAAATAATGAAAGAAAGCGAATTAATCGCAGTTACATATACAATTTATAATATCAATTATGAAAAAATCGGAACATTCAAACTAGACAATCAACTATTATCAAATACAGCAGAAAATAGTTTTGTAACAGTTGGAGATACAACATATTTCCAAACAATACAAGATGGAACAGAAGAAGAACATGACTTCTACGACACATCAAGCAGTGAAATTACTTACCACAAAATAAAAACTTACAAAATCGAACTTACAAAAGCAAGAATTTCTGAAGAGTCTTGCAAATTCGTAATTGTTGACTCATACTCAAAATCTTCTATATTAAGCGGTAAACCAACAGTTTCAAAAACTACAACTATCACTGCTAGAGAAATTAAAGATAAAGAATTAATGCCCGAAAAAATCCTTATTGTAAACGAAAAACTACAAACAAAGGCTGTTGATTACATAAGAGAAAACACTTTAAAAATTTCAAACAACAGATACATTGTAAGCGACACTAACAATTGTTACTACATTATCGATAACAAATTTAATCTAGTTTCAACACTAGGCGAAATTGATGGATATTTCACAACTAGCGATAGCATTATAATTACAATTGACAACACAAATAACAGTATAGCAGACGGAACAACTTATGTTTGCGATTACAATGGTGTCATAATCAAAAAATACAATCAAGATGAAATAGAAAATATCTACCACGAAGACTATTATTTAGTTAAAGAAGTTGTAGAAGAAAATGGTGTAAGCAAAAATAGATATTACTTAGAACAATGCGGTCTAAGAGAAGAAAATTATATTTATGAAACATATACAGGAATGACTTCTTACTACTTCAAAGACCAAGTTTACGTAAAACAATTCACAAACTTGATAAATAATGAAATTTCTGTAATTATAAGAGTTAGAGAACAAGAAAACGGAAAATACGCATACGAATTCTATAACTTAGAAAATGCTCTTCTATTTATCCTTGAAGACACTCAAAATTTAAGCCTTTCATTTGATATTAAATATAGTGATGAAGATTGTGTAATATTGTACTCAGCATTCAATGCTCCACAATCAATGGCTGGCGGATACTTCAAACTTGATAGATAACAAAAAAATTCCCAAATCAATGGGAATTTTTTCTTTATAAAATTATAACTACATTAATCTCCAGACGTCATGTCTATATGAATTTCAACATATCCTTGTGGAAGTTCACAACTAGGACAACTCTCCCAAGGAGTTTTTGCGGTATGTTCAAAACCACAATTACTACACTTCCACTTAATAGCAGTCGGAGACTTATAAAGTTTATTCTTTTTTAGTTTCACATAAATTTGCTCAAGCATTAATTTGTGACAGTTCTCTACACTTCCTGCAAATCTAAAAGCTTTGGCTATATCGGGAAAGCCTTCATCTTCTGCCACTTTTGCAAAATCGGGATAAACAACATCGCTTTGTGACTTCTCAGTATCAATTGTATCTTTAATACTTTCTATCAATGTACCTTTTGCAAACGGATATCCACCCGACATATCTACATTCTTTTGTTTACACTCACTGTTATCTGCAAGCAAATTATAAAATCTTTGCGCATGCGCCATTTCATTTTTGGCATGTGTTTTAAATATTGACTGCAAATAAGCATAACCTTCTTCCATAGCAAGCTTTGCTAAAAATTGGTATCTTGCACCATCTTGACACTCACCTGCAAATGCTCTAGCCAAATTAATTTTAGTTTTACTTTCATCAAAATTTGTCATCATATTCTCCTTTAAATTTTTCTATATTAATTTTTCCCAAAAAAATTACATTTAAACTTAACTATTAATTGTTGACAAATTTTAATTTTGGTATATAATATATCATATAGTTGAAGCGTTCTTTGACTTGGTAAAAAATTAAATATTTATAGACTGTCGATTGCACATGGGACGGCTAGTAAAATTCATTTAAAAAGAGAGTTTGTTCATAGGCTGAAAGGCAAACTAAATGTCTTACTAAATTCCTTCTACCCATGGAGATATTTGCGAAAGCAAAACTATTATTGTTAGTGTCTAAATTACAATACATTTGAGTGGGAATTTATTTCCAATTAGAGTGGCACCGTGGATAGTAATATTCATCTCTAGAAATTTTTTCTAGGGGTGAATTTTTTTATTTTATCCCTAAATATTAAATTATGACTATATGCCACACAAAACAAACATATTGTCATAAAGTATAATAATATTGTCAAATAATAAAGATATAAGGAGAATAAAAATGATTGACATAAATTTAATAAGAACAAACCCAGAACTTGTAAAAGAGAACATAAAAAAGAAATTTCAAGATAACAAACTTGAGCTTGTAGATAAGGTAATTTTACTTGATAAAGAGAATAGAAATCTTAAAGCAGAAGGTGACGATTTAAGAGCCAAAAGAAATGCAATAAGCACACAAATTGGAGCTCTTATGAAAGAGAAAAAAATAGACGTTGCAAATGAAAAAAAATTGGAAGTTGCAAACATCAATAGTAGAATAAAAGAGATAGAAGAAAAAGAAGAAAAAATCTCTGCAGATATCAAACAAATCATGATGGTCATTCCAAACATTGTAGATAGTTCTGTTCCAGTTGGAAAAGACGATAGTGAAAATGTTCAACTAGAAGTATTTGGTGAGATAAAAGAACTAGACTTTGAAATACCGTATCATGCAGATATTATTAATAGTTTCAATGGCCTTGATAAAGACAGTGCGGGAAGAACTAGCGGTAATGGTTTCTACTATTTAATGGGTGACTGTGCTAGACTTGTAAGTGCTATGCTATCATATGCTAGAGATTATATGATTGATAAAAACTTTATTTACGCTATACCACCATTTATGATTAGAAGTGATGTTGTTACTGGTGTTATGAGTTTTGCAGAAATGGATGCCATGATGTACAAGATTGAAGGAGAAGACTTATTTTTAATCGGTACCAGTGAACACTCAATGATTGGTAAATTCAAAGACCAAATTATCAAAGAACAATCTCTTCCTATTACAATGACATCTTATTCACCATGTTTTAGAAAAGAAGTTGGCGCTCATGGTATTGAAGAAAGGGGTATCTATAGAGTACACCAATTTGAAAAACAAGAAATGATTGTAATTTGTAAACCGGAAGAAAGCATGGAATGGTACAACAAAATGTGGTCATATACTGTTGAAATTTTCCGTAATATGAACATCCCTGTAAGAACACTAGAATGCTGTACTGGTGATTTGGCAGATTTAAAGGTTAAATCATGCGATATTGAAGCATGGAGCCCTAGACAAAAGAAATTCTTTGAAGTAGGAAGTTGTTCTACTCTTGGAGACGCTCAAGCAAGACGTTTAGGTATTAGAATTAAAGGCGAAAATGGTAATTATTTTGCACATACTCTTAATAACACCGTACTTGCTTCTACAAGAGCATTAATTGCCCTACTAGAAAACAACTATAATAGCGACGGCTCTGTTAATATCCCAGAAGTACTAAGACCATACATGGGCGGAAAGGAAATTATTAAACCAAATAAGTAAAATTATTATTAATTACTTTAAATTTGTGCTAAAATAAATATAAGAATAATATTTAGTAGGAAAAAATTATGAAAAAATGGAAAGCGATAATTCTCGCTATTTGCCTATGTTTAGGCGTTTTTGTAAACATTTCAATAAATAATAATATGTCCGTTTCTGCATCAAGACAAGAAATCAAAATACTTGATGAAAACTTGGACGCAAGACTTAGAACTTTGCTTGGAAAAGATAATGACGATAAATTTTATTCAGACGATTTTTTAACGCATGAAAACTATAAAGCAACTTATGATGAAGAAAAAGAAGTTTATACAAGCAACATCTCATGCCTTGATTTATCAAAATCAAAAGTTACAAACATTATTGAACTAGCAAAGTTCACTTTTCCTACTACTTTAAAATCAATTAATTTAAGTTATAATAATATAATTAACGAACATTTTGAAAAAATATATGAATTTTCTACTATCACCGCCGATAGTGAAGTTAAAATAAATAATGATAGTGAAGATGAAAATAATACTTTCACTGCACAATCTGACTTTAATGAAATAATCAAATGTATTTATGTGTCATTTAACAATTTAGATTTAGCAAACTTATCAAATGAACAATTAGAAAATAGCGTATTTATATATGGATTTCAAAACTTTGATAGCAATATAAACAAAAAACTTATTAACAAAAATCACCTTGATAAAGCCACATATTATATTAAAGATAGTGATTTTTTAGCAACATCATACACCGCATACTATTATACAAACCCAGCTGATACAGAAACAAAATCAAATTTTGATTTACCACATTCACAAATTGGACATCTAAATAATCTAGATTTGGGCAAATACACAATCGGAATATCTTATGAAGAGTTTGGATATTTACACAATATCCCCGCTAAATCTTTTGATTTTATTGTAGTTGAATGTTCTTTACTTCCAAACAAAGGCGGAGAACATTATGAAGTAGAAAGACTAAGTATGCTTAATATACTCGCAAAAGATATTAGAATTGACGGTTTGGGAAGTTTGGAATATACTGCTTACAACAAAATTCCTGGATCTACACAAAATGTTGGAACTGAAAAATGTTCAATTTCCATTGAAGTTTCAGGTTATGAAAACACAACTATAGACGCATACTATCAAGTTGTAGACACTACTCCACCACAAATAATACTCCAAAGTAATACTATCACATGGGGCTTAAACGTTCCTTGGCAATATCCAGAATGTATTGTAAAAGACAACGGCGAAACAGTTACAACCAATCTTATCCCAAAGGGAACTGTTAAATATACTGAAATTGGTGAATACATATTAACATATGAATATGAAGACCAAGGCAAAAACAAAACAACAGCAACATTAAAAGTAATAGTTGAAGAAGGAATTTTATCAGTTATAAATTTATATACAACTAATGAAGATGTTGTTGTAGGAAAAGAAATTCAACTTATTGCCGAGCCTTATAATATTACAAATAGTTTATACAAAGATTTTAAATATGAATGGTATAAAGACGGTGAATTATTTCTCACAACAGAAGGTGACGATCTTCACAAAAGTATAACATCTTTTATTCCGGAAAGTTCACAAAAAGTAGTCATTCAAGTTAAAGCAACTGCAACAAATATTGAAGAAGGAAAAGAAGTTGTTGTGTATAGCAACAAACTTACAATCGAGCCTAATGAAAGTTTAAATTCTTCAATGCTTACAACAATTATATTCGGTGGAGCAGTAGCAATTTTAACAGTTACAATTTCAATAATTACAATAAGAAAAAGTAGAAAATTAAAAATTTCTACAAAATCAAAAAAGCCTAAAAATAATAAATCAAATACACCAGACAAAGATGAAAAAAATATAACAATAATTAGAGATTATAAAAAGTAAAAAACCTGTAAAAATCTTTACAGGTTTTTCCTTTTTAAATGTTTTCTACATAGCTTTCTTCAGGGCTATAATAAAATCTTTCTTTTCTTGTTATGTTTCCTTTTTGTCGTATTTTGCAATTAGATTTAGTATTCAATCTTAATGAGAAATTACTAGGGTTTATGTCATATCTTGCAAACATATTGTCAACAAACTCACTATTTATTGTCAAATTGTATACATCTAATTTTATGTTTTCAAATTCATTTTTTATTGCAGATGACACATCACTATCTAGTTTTATAGTTTCATCTTCTACAATAATTTCTACATTATCAAAGCTATCACAAGCAAGAATTCTTAAGTAATCTTTTATGCAACTATCTACCAATTCTTTACCATCATCACTATCATCTAGAATTGCTTTTATAATAGCTTTTAGACGTATACATTTTTGCATTTTTAAGTTATTTAAAATTGACGATTGCCTAGCATATTTTGTTTCATCTAAACCTTCTTCAACAATCTTATCTAATGCCACCGCCAACTCTTTTTTAAATATCTTATATAGGTATTCATAAGTATCTACACCTTCAAAATTTTCGGTAGTATTAAACACTCTATTCGCTACAACTTGTCTTTTATCTTTACCCGATTTTTTTAACAAATATTTCTCTTCTACGGTAGTAAATAAATTGTATAATTTTTCTACAAAAACATAATCACTTTTACCTATTCCTTCAATTTGAAGAGTGTAGTTTTCTTTTCTCGTAATTGATTTTTTCAGTTTATTAACTTCACTTGCTATATTTATTTTTGATGAGATATTTTCTCGCAAACGATATAATATTTCTAGTTCATTGTCAAGCGACATTTTTTCATCTAGGCTTTCTAGTTTTAATATTTTTTCGTCTATTATAACAAGCGCTATTCTTTCTATCATATACGCCATATATTCGGTTGGAGTAAATGACGTACCGTCTTTCTTATAAATATTTCTTTCTTCTATACCTACAAGCAAATCTTTTAATATTTTGCCAGTTGCCACTTTTTGAATATTAGATATAGCCTTACTCCTAGTAGAAAAGTATGTCCCTTTGTTTGGTTGTTCTCCAAAGCCTATATAGTCGTTTACTTTTGCAAGCAAGGGATTAACTTCGCCAATATTTGCAAAGTTTAAAGAATAATCACTCTTAAATTCTTCTATCAAATCAACTATTTTTTGTGCATATTCATAGTCGCAATATATTATAACATCATCACTTCTTTCGTCACTACAAAAAAACTTAATATTACAAGGTATTGTATTTAGATAACACCTATCAAGAAACTCTTTTACAAAAGGTATTATATTTTTACTCGGAATATTTAAATAAAGCCTACAATCGTTTACTAATTTTTCATTATTATAATATAACTTTGCAACATCAACCGACACAAAATACTTATCTTCAAGTTTATTTGTATATTCTATTTTTATAGGCAGTAAACCCATAAATTCTTCACTTTGAATAAGGGAAAAACATTCTTTTTCGCTAATACCGATTGGAGAATATCTATAATTATTAAATAATTTAATCGTTCTTATATCTTTACCCAAATTTTTGGCAAGAAAATACCAGTCGGAGTACATTTTGTGGATAAATTCCCCAACTTCTTTATCGTCTAGTCGTTCGGTATTATGAGCATTTAATGTAACGAAATATGAATACAAGTCTAAATTGTCATCATTATCTTTTAGGACATTTAACACGTCTTCTCTATCAACACCTTCAATACCGCTTAAGAATTTCTCTTTTGCTCTTATCTTTCTTAAATTTGACATACCATATTCTCCCGATAAATAAAATATCCAAACACCACCTTTTAAGTCGGCATTTGGATATAATTATAGCTTTTTATACATACTTAAAAGGTTTATTTAATTATGCATTTTAATAAGCCATTTTTCATTTGTTAAATCAGTTCTGTGTTTTCAATATTTTCAACAGCTTGAGCTTCTACCATATTTTCAATATTTTCAACTTCTGTTTCTTCCAAACTTTCAGCTAGCTCGTCTTGAGATTTGTCAGACTTAGTAACGGCAACACACACAATCTTGCTACCTTCTTTCATTTTCATTATTCTCACACCTTTTGTGTTTCTGCCAATTTTACTAATCTCACCTGCCGAAACTCTAATAACAACACCATCATCTGCTATAAGCATAATATCGTCATCATCACATACTTGTTTTAAGTTTACAAGATTTCCTGTTTGTTCATTGAACACACCAGCCTTTATACCTTTACCATTTCTTCCTTGTAGTCTATATTCGCTTTCATTTGACCTTTTACCATAGCCAAACTCAGAAATAGTAAGCATATCGCTATTTGGTTTTATTATAGTCATATCAACTATATATTCACCTTCGTTTAGCTTCATAGACTTAACGCCCATTGTGTCTCTGCCTAATTTTCTTACAGTGTTTTCGTTAAATCTAATACATTTACCTTCGCTACTTGCAATTAATACTTCGTCATTGCCAGTAGTTAGATATACTCCAACAAGTTCATCACCATCATTAAGTTTAATAGCAATTTTTCCGCCCTTTCTAATTGAAGAGAATTCACTAATTGGTGTTTTCTTGATAAGACCATCTTTAGTTGCCATCATTAGATTGCCTTCTTCACTTCCGTTAAGCGGAATAATAGCGGTAATTCTCTCTTCTTTATCTACTTGAAGAAGATTTACCATCGCCCTGCCTTTTGCTTGTTTTTGAGCTTCTGGCACTTCATATGCTTTGATTGTATACACTCTACCTTTAGTTGAGAAGCATAATAGGTCGTCATGTGATGATGTAACGTAGATATTTTCTACAAAGTCTTCATCTTTTGTCTTATGTCCAACAACACCCATACCGCCCCTATGTTGGCTCTTATACTCACCAACTGGCATTCTCTTAATATATCCAGAATGTGTAAGTGAAAGTACAACTGTTTGTCTAGGAATAAGGTCACCAATATCAAGGCTTGTATAATCAAATGAAATTTCAGTTTTTCTAGGTACACCGTATTTGGTTTTAATTTCAATAAGGTCGCCTTTGATAATTTCTAATACTCTTAGTTCTGATGCTAAAATTTCTTTGTAGCCTTTGATTAATGCTTGGATATCTTCAAGTTCTGCTTTTAATTTTTCAACTTCAAGACCTGTTAATTTTTGAAGTCTCATATCAAGAATAGCAGATGCTTGTTTTTCGTCCAATTCGAATAATCTTGTAAGTCTTTCAATTGCGTCTTGTTTATCATTTGAAAGTTTAATTTGTCTAATTACTTCATCTATATTTGCTTGAGCAATTACCAAACCTTTCAAAATATGTTCTTTTGCTTCAGCTTTATCAAGTTCAAATTTTGTTCTTCTTATAATTACTTCTTTTTGGAAATTTAGGTAGTGTACCAAAATTTCTTTTAAGTTAAGAATTTTTGGAGTTCCATTTACAAGTGCTAAGTTAATAGCACCGAATGATATTTGAAGTTGTGTATGTTTAAATAAGTTATTAAGTACAACTTGAGCATTTGCGTCTCTCTTGACATCAATAACTATACGCATTCCTTCTCTATCACTTTCTTCTTTGATATCAGATATGCCTTCAATTCTCTTTGATTTAACCATATCAGCAATTTGGATAATAAGTTTAGCTTTATTTACTTGATATGGGATTTCTGTGATAACTATCTTCTGTTTGTCATTTTCTTCTTCTATTTCGGTTTTTGCTCTAATTATAAATGAGCCTTTACCCGTTTCGTACATATCTTTGATACCCTTGCCACCTATAACCAGACCTTTTGTTGGGAAATCGGGTGCTGGTACATATTCCATAAGTTCAGGGATTGTAATTTCAGGGTTATCAATTAAAGCAATAACGGCTGAAATAACTTCGCATAAGTTGTGTGGTGGAACGTTTGTAGCCATACCTACAGCAATTCCGTCACTACCGTTTACAAGAAGGTTTGGAAACCTACTTGGAAGAACTGTTGGTTGCATTTCACGTCCATCAAAGTTCGGATAGAAATCAACAGTTTCTTGATTTATTCCATTAAGCATTTCACTAGCGATTTTGCTAAGTCTTGCTTCTGTGTAACGGGCAGCAGCTGGTGGGTCTCCATCAACCGAACCAAAGTTTCCATGTCCATCAACCAATGGGCAATTAATTGTAAAGTCTTGTGCAAGTCTTACAAGTGCATCATATATCGCACTATCACCATGTGGGTGAAATTTACCCATTACTTCACCGACAATAGTCGCACATTTTCTAAAAGGTTTATCATTATAAAGTCCTAAGTTATTACCCATTGCATAAATAATTCTTCTATGAACGGGTTTTAAACCGTCTCTTACATCAGGAATAGCACGGCTAACGTTAACCGCCATTGCATATGCTATAAATGATTTCTCTAGTTCTTCTTTAACTTTTACGTCAAGGACTTTGCTATTATCTAATTTATCTATAAGCTTTTCAATTTCATCTCTTTCCATAATTTACCCCCTTATACGTCTAAGTCTTTGACTAGAGTTGCGTTTTCTTCTATAAATTGTCTTCTAAGTTCTACATCTTCGCCCATAAGCTTTGAGAATGTTTCATCTGCTTCAAAGGCATCTTCCATTGTAACTTTTAGAAGTATTCTATTTTCTGGGTTCATTGTTGTTTCCCATAACTGGTCTGAGTTCATTTCACCTAGACCTTTATATCTCTGAACTTCACCACCCTGTCTGCCACCTTGTGCTTCTTGAATTTCAGCTAGTTCTTGGTCGCTATAAGCATAGAATATTTGTTTTCCATACTGTATTTTGTATAGTGGTGGTTGAGCAATATAAATATGACCATTATCAATAAGCGGTTGCATAAATCTGAAGAAGAATGTAAGAAGAAGTATTCTTATATGACTTCCGTCAACGTCGGCATCTGTCATAATAATAATTTTGTCATATCTAAGTTTTTCTTCATTAAATTCATTAGATATTCCACAACCAAATGCTGTAATCATATCTTTTATAACTTGGCTTTCTAATACTTTGTGAAGTGTTGCCTTCTCAACGTTAATAATTTTACCCCTAAGTGGTAGTACTGCTTGGAATTTTCTATCTCTACCTTGTTTTGCCGTTCCACCCGCACTATCACCTTCGACTAGGTATATTTCACTACTCTTTCTATCTTTGCTAGTACAATCGGCAAGTTTACCTGGAAGAGTTGTACTTTCAAGCACACCCTTTCTTCTTGTTAAATCTCTAGCATTACGTGCAGCGTCTCTTGCTCTTTTAGCAGTAACACATTTAAGTACTAATTCTCTACCAACTGATGGGTTCTCTTCTAAGTATTCACCAAACTTCTCTGTCATGGCATCTTCAACAATCTTCTTCATTTCAGAGTTGCCAAGTTTAGTCTTTGTTTGACCTTCAAATTGTGGGTCGGTAAGTTTAACAGAAATAATAGCTGTAATACCTTCTCTAACGTCATCACCAGATAGTTTTTCGCTTTCTTTTAAAATTCTATTATTTTTACCATAATCATTAATTATCTTTGTAAGAGCATTTTTGAAGCCTACTAAGTGAGTTCCGCCTTCTTCGGTATTGATGTTATTAGCATATGAATTAATAAACTCGTTATAGCCATTGTTAAACTGGAATGCTATTTCAACTTCGTTGGTTTTATTAACAACATCAACATACACAGTAGATGGGAATAATGTCTCTTTTGATTTATTCAAATAATCAACAAACTCAACAATTCCGCCATCATATCTAAACTCTTCACCAACTGGCTCTTCACCACGTCTATCTTCAATAGAAATGGTTAAGCCTTTATTTAAGAAAGCAATTTCTCTAAATCTACTCTTTAATTCGTTATAATCAAAATCAAGGGTTTCGAATATTTCAAAGTCGGGCATGAATGTTATACAAGTACCAGTCTGAGCAGTATCACCTACAATTTTAAGTGGTTCTTGTGGAACACCACGTTTGTATAATTGCTTATGAATTTTGCCACTCTGTTCAACAACAACTTCAAGCCATTCAGAAAGTGCATTTACACACGACAAACCAACACCATGAAGTCCGCCACTAATCTTGTAGCCTTCGCCACCAAACTTACCACCTGCGTGAAGTTTAGTAAGAACAACTTCTACAGCCGATTTATTCTCCGTCTTGTGAATACCACAAGGAATACCCCTACCATTATCAATGACAGTACAAGAGCCGTCTCTATTGATAACCACTTTTATATGGTCACAATACCCAGCCAAAGCTTCATCAATACTATTATCGACTATCTCTGTAATCAAGTGATGAAGACCCCTTGCATCTGTACTTCCGATATACATTCCCGGTCTTTTTCTTACCGGCTCAAGCCCTTCTAAAACTTGAATATCACCTTCGTCGTATTTTTGAGATTTTGCTAAAATGTGTTCGTTTGTTACTTCCATATCCCACTTCCTTGATAAATAGTTAAAAAATTTTCTTCTTTACGAGAAAATTATAACATTTTTTTCTTTTTTTTTCAAGCATATATGACTATATTTATATAATAAATTAGTATATTATATATATTATAGACAAAGAATTTTTGTTAAAAATATTTTTTTGCTTTTTTTATCAAAAGAAAGTAAAAATATTTGGTAAATTACTCTCATGGTGTTAAAATACTAGGTAATATTTGTTTTAATTATATAAATTAATTTTAAATATTAATTTTTGAAAAATTTAGGGAGAATATATGGATATTTTTGAAAAATGTAACAACGAATTTATGCAAATGGTTAATAAACTAAAGGAAGATAATGTTTATCCATACTTTACCGAACTTACTAGCGGACAAGACACTGAAGTTATCATGAACGGCAAAAAGACTGTCATGATTGGCTCTAATAACTATTTGGGACTTACTAGCCACCCAGACGTTATAAATGCTGGTGTTGAAGCGATTAAAAAGTACGGCTCGGGTTGTAGTGGTAGCAGATTTTTAAATGGAACACTTGATGCTCACGTTCTTCTTGAACAAGAACTAGCAGACTTTCTTCATAAAGAAGCCGTTGTAACATTTTCAACAGGTTTCCAAAGCAACCTAGGTATCATTAGTGCAATTGCTGGTAGAAACGATTATATTGTTGGAGACAAGGAAAACCATGCTAGTATTTATGATGCTTGCAGACTTAGTTATGCAAAGCTTTTAAGATATGAACATAACGATATGGAAGACTTGGAAAGACAGTTAAAATCTATTCCTGAAGACAAAGGTATTTTAATTGTTACAGACGGCCTATTCAGTATGGGTGGAGATATTGCAAATCTTCCTGAAATTTGCAGACTTGCAAAAAAATACGGTGCTAGAGTAATGGTTGACGACGCTCATGGACTTGGAGTTCTTGGAGAACACGGAAGGGGTACTGCAGAACATTTTGGGCTTGAAGATGAAGTAGATATCTACATGGGAACATTTAGTAAATCTCTTGCAAGTCTTGGTGGATACATGGCGGGCAAAAAAGAAGTTGTTGACTTTGTAAGAAACAACAGCCGTCCATTTATATTCTCAGCATCTATAACTCCAGCAAGTGTTGCTTGTGCTAGACAAGCACTTAAAATTCTTGCAAATGAGCCTGAAAGGGTTGCTAGACTTAGAGAAGTAAGCGACTATATGAGAAAGGGTCTTAAAGAAAAAGGCATAAAAATAATTGAAGCAACTACTCCAATTATCCCTATTTATACATACACAAACGAAAGAACATTCTTAGCTTGTAGACTTCTTCAAGAAAGGGGTGTATACGTAAACCCAGTAGTTTCACCAGCCGTTCCAGTTGGACAATCACTACTTAGAACTAGTTATACAGCAACACATACATTTGAACAACTAGACAAAGCAATTAATGCAATTGCTGAAGTAATGGAATTACTTCCACCAGTTGAAGAAAATTAAAGATTAATAAAAACAACAAAAAGACTTGAAATCAAGTCTTTTTTTAACGAATTTAATATTCACTTTAAATACTCCGCAACGAGATAATCTATACTTACATCAAAGTATTTAGCTAATAAAATAATCATTGATGTCAACGGTTTACTTTCACCCGATTGCCAACGATAATAAGTTCTATCGCTTATGTTTAATTCTTTCATGGTATTTTCAACACTTTTACCATTATCTTTTATAAGTTTCTTTATAGTTTCTGAAAAAGTTAAATGATTTTTATCATCATTATTAACCTTTTCGCTTAATCCAAATAAATAATCCAATGAGCAATTAAAATACTCTGATATTCTTTTAGCAATATGAATTTCCGGCATTAAACCTTTTCTATAATAACCATAAATTGTATCAGGTCTAACACCAATAATTTTTGATAATTGATTTTTAGAAATGTTACGTTCTACCAACATTTCTTCCAAACGCTCTTTAAAATTATTCATCAAATGTCTCCCAATTAAATAAAAATAAATTATATTCATTTATACAAATTTACCTGACATTTGTCTTTACTTTCTTATACTTGTCATGTATAATATACATATCCAATCAACCCAAAGGAGTAATATGGTGATGACAAAAAAAGAAAAGATAGCATTAATTCAATATCTATATTTAAACAATGAAACTCAAACTTTTTTGTGTAATGATTTATTTCAAGAGTTTATGAGTATAATCCCTAAAAACGTTTGCATTTCAAAAGAAAATTTAAATAAAGAAACAAGAGAAAATAATTATTCAATTGTTAAATTGTTAATAACCATCTTTTTTAAAGAAAATCCAGAATATAAAAAAATAACAACAAAATTATTATCTAATTACACTGAAAATAAACTTGTTGAACATCTAATTTTGGGATATGTGTTTTTTCTAGCAAATATTGATAGAAAAAAAGATATTAACATATTCAAAGATAAAAAATCAATATGTTATTCAGAAGCCCCACCGCTTTATCACGTAATCATATAATGAAGTACAAAAAAAAGACATTCGTTTGTATGTCTTTTTTATTAACTATTAAATTTTTATTTATAAATAACCGCTCTTTTTACACCAGTAAAATTATAACTCTCAATTATTTCATGTTCCGACTATACATCATTAAATAAAAAAGCGTTTTAAGGGTCCGGGAGAACCGCAACTCCCGGGCGTTTTTGTTACTTTTTGCGACCCAAAAAGTATAACTACTCTTCTGCTCTTTCATATCTATACGGCAAAAGTTCACCCGGTTTAACTTTTAAGTTCATGTTGTTTTCAACATCACGAACTATCACATATATATCCATTCCAAGTTTATCAAATAGATATCTACAAACACCACATGGGGACACAACTTCTGTATTTCCCGCACTATCTAGTGACACAGACACAATAGTGTCAAACTTTCTTTCTCCACAAGCAAGTGCTTGACCGATTGCCACTTGTTCGGCACAAATTGAGTGGGACGTTAAAATATTAATACCCTTATATACTTTACCCGATTTTGCAAGAAGTATCGCCCCTACGTGCGGACTTTCGGGCGGATACAAGTCTTTATTGCTTTTAACAAGGTCACTCGCCATCTCAATTAATTTTTTATCTTTTTGACTTAATTTCATACATTCTCCCATTTATCATATTTTTATAACTTTTGGTTTTTTTATTTTACCAAATAGCAATAGTGTTGTCAAAGATATTTATTTAACTATTTTGATGTCAATAATTATTTTATACACGAAAAACACAAAAAATGAAGAGAACTTTAAAATTCTCTTCATTAATTTTTATCTATTGTTAATAGCATCAATTGGTTTCTTTCTTGAAATCTTAACAACTGGAAGTAAACTAGCGATAAATGCAGCAACCATACTAATACCAAACATAAGTCCAATTTGTCTAACTCCAACAGATAGAATTATTAAATTCAAACCTAATTTTTGAACAACCATATTGTTAAGTATTCCACAAGTAATAATTGTTGTAATGGTTGCAAGGAAGAAGTTTATCATTGCAATAAGCGAACTTTCATTAAAGAATATTCCAAATACATCTTTACTTCTAGCACCAAGCGCTCTAAGAACACCAATCTCTCTTTTCTTGTAACTAATACTTGTTGAAATAAAGTTCATAAGCAAGAATGCAGAGAATACCGCAAACACAATACCAACATAGAAGAACACTTCAGTAATACTATTAAATATCTCTTGGAATTCATCTAAAATACCCGTTACATCATTTTGAACGATATATTTAATTCCGTTTTCGTCTCCCCTTTCACAATATTCAATAAATGTTTTGTTTGTTTCACTATTATCTGAAAGAGTTGCGACAGCATATGAAAAACCTTCTACAAGTGGCAAGAATTTCTCGTTCATAACTTTTTCTGATACCATGAATACACCATAAGATTGAACAACACCTACCACTTTTAGTTTTGTTATAGGCGTATAGCCATAGTTAATAGAAAGCTCTAAAGTTGTACCGCTATTTGCTAGTTTAATCAAATCTTCAGCATCTTCACTTGTAAAACTCCCTGGTATTGCGTCTTGACTTATAATAACTTCATCTTCTTTTAGTTTATAAAATTCACCATTTTCATAAAAATTGTATCCATCTTTCATGTAGATTGCACCAAAACTACTTTGTAAAAAGTTTTCTATTGTTGCATTAGTTCTACCACTACAGTAATTATTAAAATATTCATTAAAAGTAGTAAAAGATGTATGTGAATAATCTTCTTTTGCATTAGACAAATCGTCATCATTTATCACATAATATTTACCATGCAAAGACAATTTTTCTTCACTAAATTCACTACTAGCAAAACCATAACCACCATTATTTGAATATCCAACTACCTTATATTCTACACCACTTAAGGATACATCGTACTCATGTGTTTCATTGTTATATACTCTTTTTACTTGTTTTATAACAAGACCATTATTAATTTTGTCCATAATGTCTTTTTCACTTAATTGTCCACCACAAATATTTGTTAAATGATTTAATGGCAAAATAACTTCATTGTCTTTTAAATTTAAAAATGTATGATCATCTTTCAAAACTATACCATCTTTATGCCAAATGTATTTATTAAAGTGAATAACAGCACTTTCTGGAAATTTATATTTTTCAAACTCCACTTCCATATTATCTGTATGCATTTCTGAAAGGCTCTTAACAGTGCTACTATTACTATTTTCAACACTAATAGATATTTGAATATTATCATTTTTTTCTAATAAATTGTTATAATAGTTTTCAGACACGTATACTACATGTTCTATACCAAAACTAAATTCTGCACCTGCAGTCATTTGTTGAATCATACCCATATTTTGGTTATTATTATCGTCACTTTCATTTTCATATTTAGACATGTCAGCACCATTTTCGATAATTCCAACAATATAATGGTCTATATTATTAATTCTAATTTTATTATATGTGTTTAAAACATCATCTTCTTTGGTAACTTTTTCTGAATATTTTTGTTTGATACACTTATATTGCCAATTTGTAATAGCAATTTCACGTTCTTTTTCTGGCCATCTACCAGCAACTAAACTTAGTCCATAAGTTGTAATTTCACTTTCATCTACATACATCATTCCAGTATAAGCAAAATTCTTTTTAGCTTTGTTATCTGCAAGGCTTCCCAATCCATCTATTTCAACTTGAATTGAATTTAAATCATAACTACTAGACCCACCAAGTGGCATATCACGATTAGCAATAGGTTTTATCTTAATATCTGGAAATTTCTCTTTTAATACGTTCAAGTCTTCTTGACTAAACGCACTATAATAGTCACGGTATTCTCCTTTAGTTTTCTCTGTTAGAGAAATATGTTTTTTATGGGAAAATTGAACTGAGTCAGCAACCGCAACTGGTCTATTAAATGACGACAAAGTATCAACAATACCAAACATAGCAAAAGCCACAAATGAAAGTAGTATTGTAAACACAAGTTTTCCTACTTTGTTTTTCAAAGCGCTTGCACCCATTTTAAAGGAATCTTTGAATTTAAGTTTTGACCTAATAAGTTTAAACTTTGTATGTGAATAATCTTTTGTAACAACATCTTCAGTCAAAGTGTCTTTAAACACTTCTCTATTACCATCATCTGTAATAGATGTTGCTTTTTTAACTTCGACATTCGCTTCACTCGACATAGAAATGATTGTGTCTGAAGATGAATTACTCATCATGATTTTTTTACAAATAATATTCAAATCGTCTTGCGTAAATTTATGACCTTTCTTAATGTGAATAACGTCTCCATCAATTACACTAAGTCCAGAGCCTTCTTTGTCTGGCTCAACTTCTTTTTTGGTAACATCTCTAATAATCTTGCCGTCTTTTAGTTCAATAATTCTATCACCATAAATTTCAGCAAACTCTCTATCGTGAGAAACAATAATGACCAATTTTTCTTTAGATAGATTTTTTAGAGTTTCCATTACTTGTTTACCGGTGTTACTATCAAGAGCACCAGTAGGCTCGTCAGCCATTATTATTTCTGGGTTTTTTATAAGCGCCCTAGCAATAGCAACTCTTTGCTTCTGACCACCAGAAAGTTGGTTTGGTTTTCTTTTTGCAAAATCCAACATTTCAACCATTTGAAGCAATTTATTAACATTTTCTTTAGTTGGTTTTTTACCTTGCAATTCAATAGCAAGTTCTAAGTTTTTAGCAACTGTAAACTCTTCCAAAACGTTATACTCTTGGAAAATAAACCCAATAAAAGTATTTCTATAACTATCAAAATCTGACTGTGAAAAACTTTTACTAGACTTACCTTTAATAATAATTTCGCCTTCGTCAAAAGTATCAAGTCCACCGATAGCATTAAGAAGTGTTGATTTACCACTACCACTTTTACCAAGTAAGAAAACAAGTCCCTTGTCAGGGAAAGTAATAGATACTTTGTTAAGAGCTGTAACAGTTTGCTTTTTTGATTTTTTACTAATCTTATATCTCTTGACTAAATTTCTTACTTCTAGCATTTTTTACTCCTTTTTTTTCAGATTAATATATTTTAACACAAAATATTTTTTGTTACAAGTAAGGTGAGTAATATATTTTATAATATTAAATATATAAATATACAAAAGGAGACACATTACGTGTCGACTAATATGCTAAAACTTCCACATTAATAAAATTGATAATTGCGATAGCAATTACTTAGGAGTTAAAAAAAGCCATTCGGCTTTGATATTTTTTTGGTACGAACATAAGGGAATCGTCTATGCGAACACTGTTCGTATATCTCGTGAGTAGAAATGACTTGCATTTCGAATTACGAACGAGTACGTTCGATTCGGATATTGAAAATATCCGTGTGTAACACACACCCTTGGTAGTGACAAAAAAAAGAAAGCCATTCGGCTTTAATATTTTTTTGGTACTCCCAAGGGGAATCGAACCCCTGATTCCGCCGTGAGAGGGCGACGTCTTGACCGCTTGACCATGGGAGCATAAACTTCATGAAACATTATAACCCAATTTCTATACTTTTGCAAGTAGTTTGGTTAAAAAAATAAAAAACATCTCTTTTGAGATGTTTTTTTACATATTCTTTAATACTTCTGAAACGGTTTTCATGTCAACTTTACCATTGTAATTTGTTTTAAAATGTCTCATTACGCTTGGCACTGTTTTGTCTTCAATTGTTTCAATTATTGCTTTTATTTCTTCAGCAGATAGCATTTGTGGTAGGTATTTTTCAAGTAAAGACTTTTCATATTCAATAGTCTCTACTTCTTCAGTATTTCCTACTTTTGCGTAATTATCTCTTTCTTCTTCTAGTTCTTTAATTGTCTTTTGGATAATTCTCACCATATCTGCATCTTCTACTTCTTTTCCAGTAGTTCTACTTTCTACTTGAGCAAGCAAGTATTTATTCATAAGTACACTATATATTGCTCTTGCCTTGCTATCCTTATTTTTCATTGCTTCAATATTTGCTTTTTTAATATCATCTATAATCATAATAATTCTCCTTTATATCTTTGTAATTTTAATAATCTTTCATCATAAAAAGCATTTTCTGATACAGGTCTTTCGCCCTTTTCAATTTCTAAAACCATGTTATAAATTTCAGTTATATATTTTATATCCAATTTATACTTTTTACCATATTCCATAATAAGTCCCAAAACAAAGCCAATTTCTGTACGTCTACCATTTTCAATATCTGAAAGCGCTGAAGATCTAACGTATCTATTATTTTTTCTTAAAATTGAAATTATTTTTCTTCGGTAACTCATTCCACCTAATGATTTTTCGGTGAATTTATAATAATCTAAATTTCCATTGTAAGGTAAAATATTTATCCTAAATCTTTTAATAACAGAAACGGCTTCCATGATTATTTTTTTAAACAAAAACCTACCATTTCTATCCCATAAGATGTCACCTAAATTCATGCCAGATATTGCTCCAAGCATTGAAATTGCACCGTTTATAATGTTTCTACCAAGCACAAAACCCATGATATCTTTTGTTTCATGAACAGTTGTAAATGACTGAAAAATACTTTTTATATACTGCATATTTTCAAAAGCTTGACAATCATAAATACCAAGTGTTGTTCCATTGAAATCTTTAGCAATAACCATGTCTTTTTCTTTTATACAACAAATATCTAAATATGCACAAACTGATTTATTTGATGGAATTAATCTCGAAATTTTGTCTATACAAAATACATTTTGAATAGTAACTACAACACCGTTAAATTTTAATTTTGGTAAGTGCTTTTCTATAATATTTACTGTATCATACGCACGTGTTGTAAATATTATAACCGACAAGTCTTTTGATAAACTTTCAATAGTTTTTACCGAATGTATTAGTGCCTTTAATTTACCAAAATCACCTTTGAGAGAGTATTCATATTTATTGTTTATCTTAATGCCTTTAGGTTTTCTATTAACAAGTTCTACTTCATATCCCCGACTAGCCAGCACAACAGCAAGCATTCTTCCAACTGCACCCGCACCAACTATGCCGATTTTTTCTTTTTTCAAATTTTACCCCACTTTTTTAAAAAGAGTTTTCTCTCTATTTATACTCTAACACAATTTTAATAAAATTACAATTATTTCATATTTAATGTAAATATAATTTAAAAAAAGTGTTACTTTTTTGTAACACTTTTATTTAAATATCTCCATAAACTTAGTCCATGTTGAACTAATTTTTTCGCCTAACTTTCTCTTTTGCAAATCTTTGATAGTAAGTATTTGAGAATTATTGATAATTTCTCGCATATCGTTATACATAAGGATTGCTGACTCTCCATAGACTATCACGCCACCATTAAAGTGTCTATATGTATATGAACAGTCTAAGTTATTAGTTGAAAGCAAGCATAAGTTGTTGTCTATGATAATAAGTTTGGTTGTCATTTTACCACCCTTATATTCATATACTTCTACGCCACCTTTTATAAGTTCATAAAAGTACGACCTTGCAAGGTTTTTGTATTTTTTCTTAACTTTCTCACCAGAGAAAATAAGCCTTACTTTCACACCCGATTTTGCGTTAACAATAAGTGCATTTCTTAGTTCATCATCAATTCCTAAATATGATGTTGTAATTGTAATATTATCTCTGGAATTATTAATAAGACTAAGTAAAATATTTTTGTTCGTATGCTCTGTCGATACTGGGTTTGTAGAATATGGAAGTATCCAATCTTTAGTTTTTGAACTTTCGTTGTCTGCAAAGTAATCTTGTAAATTAATTACTTTCTTTGTTGCGAATTGGTAATCTTCAAAGAACATTACTGTTAAATTTTTAACACTTTCGCCCATAATTTTAACTGCACAATCTTTAGTTGCGTTTGTAAGTTCTGAACTTTCAACAAATTCATCATTTACATCAAAACCACCAAAGAAACCAACTTTTCCATCAATTACACAAAGACGTTTATAATTTCTACAATTTAAGAAAGTTGCATCAGAACTTTTTAATGTATTAAAAGGAATAGTTTCAATTCCATGATTTCTCATTTTCATAAAGTCATCATTTGAGATAAACTTTGTACAAACTTCATGGTCGTAAATAAATTTAACAGTTACACCTTCTCTAGCTTTAAATCTAAGAGTATCAAATAACTGTGTCCAAATATTACCCGGCACTACCTTATGACATTGAAACAAAATGAATTTTTGTGCTTTTTTACATTCATCAAACAAATCTTTGAAATATGCTTCACCGAAAGAAAAATATTTAACTTTTGCATTCTGGAAACATGGCATACCAATACTATCTACAATATAACTACAAGTTTTGTAAACTTCACTGTCGGTATTTTTAAGTAAATCCATTGTTTCATTACTTTGGAATACTGTTTTTCTATTTCTATAAACAATATCTGACCATTCTTTTTTAATTTTCTTGGTGCCTTTGTTTTCTTTGTTCGTAAAAGCAAAACCTATACCATAAAGTGGAAGCATTATGATAAGCAAAAATACCATAACTTTGTATGCGTCTCTTTCAGGTCTATTAGCGATAAAGAAAATAGACAATATAGCCAAAAATAAACATGAAGCAAAATATACATAAAGCAAATTAAAAAATGACATCAAAAAAGCTACTGCCACATTTATAATAAGCAATAGGAATAATTTAAGCTTTGACGAAGTGAATATTTTAAACATTTTTTCTCCTATAAATTTCGAAAAGAAGTTTCAAAAGAACTCCAAAAAAATCAAATATATCTATATAATATATTATAATTTCATTACATATATGTTTATTTTAACACAATTGAATATAAAAAACAAATTTAAGTTGTATAAATTTATAAAAAAGTTTGAGAAATTAGTTAAATATTTCTTCATCACTGTTGAAATAATCTCTTGCAAAAAATTGTTCTAAAGTTATTCCAGCACCTACACACAATTTTTTGATCGTAATAATTTTAGGACTTTTGCTTTTATTATACATAAAATCAAAAATAGTTGATGGAGTTAAATTTGAATTTAAACATAATGCCGTAAGAGTAATATTTTTCTCTTCAATAATTTCTAATATCCTTGTTCTTACTGCTTCATCTAATGTCATAATTTCACCAATTCAAAATCTAATTTATTTATATCAAAAATACTATCACTAAAAAATTCTTCTAGACTAATTCTTAAAATATAGCAAACTTTTACAATAGTTGAAAATTTTACATCTTTATTTGTTTCATTAAATATATAATTTGATGCCGAATGACTTATTCCACTTTCTTTCTCATAACGATATATTGTCATTACTTTTTCTGATAATAATTTTAATAGTCTATACACAATTGCTTTGTTTAAATTCATGTTTTACCTTTATAAACAATGGACTATCGAAAAATTCTTTAATAGTAATATTAAGTCCAGCACATAAATATTGAATAGTTGCAAGTTTTGGATTTTTACTTCTACCAGAAAATATACTATTTACCGTAGATTGTATTACACCTGACATTGTACACAATTTATTAGGCGTTATATTCCTTTCTTTACAATATTCAAGTATTCTTTTCCCAACCGCTTCGTGTAATTTCATAATTATTAATCTCCATAAAGTTGTCAATGTATTCACATAAATTTTATCAATTGTTATTATTTTATGTTGTGAATGCATTGACAACTTTTAAGAAACATACTATTATTAGATTGTGAATACATCGTTAACAAGTACTTTATCTTTCTTTGGTCATAGCGAATTAGAAATAACCGATAAATTGAAAGAAGATTTGAAAAATTTAATAATAAAGTTAATTACACAAGAGAATTTTGGTGTATTTTTGTTTGGTGGTTTTGGAAAGTTTGATGAGCTTGCATGGGAGATTGTGACAGACGTAAAAAAAGAATACCCTTATATTAGAAGAGTATTCGTATTAACTGAAGAAAAACATTTAAATAGACTTAAACGCCCAAAATATTTGTTAGATGAAGAATTTGAAGAATTTGTATTTTTTCCACTTCAATATAATGGCTTTAATAAACGAATATATTATAGAAATGTAGAGATGATAAAAAATAGTGATAAGATAATTTTTTACGTTAAGAATACCGAAAATAGCGGAGCAAATAAAACAATGAATTATGCTAAAAAGTTAAAGAAAAATTTTATTAATTTAGCAGAATAACCTGATAACTTAATAATGTTAAATAAAATAGATTACATATATTTGCATGTTTTTAGGAAATAGTGACAAGTAGGTCAAAAAAAGAATAATATTTACGACATGAGTTTATATGACATAAATGACTGGCTTCTCGTTTTTGAATTTTCTGCACTAATACGAATCCAAACACCTAAAACCTATAATATCAAAATTTTTTTAGGAAATAGAAACGAGTAATTCAAAAAAAATGATTATATTTATGACGGGAGTTTATATGACATAAATGACCGAGTGAATAAAACAACTCACTTGATTGCATGTTTTTTTAGGAAATAGAAACGAGTAAGAGAAAGAAAATAAAAAAAGAGAGCCAGGAGTTTATATAACATAAATGACTGGCTTCTCGTTTTTGAATTTTCTGCACTATTACGAAGTTTATATTTCCTAAAAACAGGTTTCTTTTAGGAGTTTGGTATAAAGCTCTATCAAAGTCTCATAACTAAACTTGCTTATAAACTCATTTTTCTCACCACTTGTGATTGGTCCGGGACCTAGAAGTACTACGGCATTTTCACCTAAGTAGTTACCATCAGAAACTACAGCTATTGATGAACGTTTGTTACCTGTTAATTCTTCTAGACGAGAGATGAAGTTTTCTGCAAATGTTGACATTGGTGGAACATCATCTATAACGGTTACAAAACCATTGTATTTAGAAGCAAGGTCGTTGATTTTCTCAATAATTTGACGATTGTGGTCGGGTCTAATTGTACGATATTCTAAGTAAGTTGAACACTCACCAGGAACACTGTTAAGTGATGAACCGCCTTGAATTTTACCTAAGTTAAATGTTGTATATGGAAGTTCAAAAGCATTATTTTTGTCTTCTTTCAATCTATTATTGAATGAATAAACTTCACCTAAGAATGATACTGCATGCTCTATTGCATTACTACCTTTTGTTGGGTTGCTACTATGTGCTGGTTTTCCAGAAATCATTACACAAAGTTTAAGTAGTCCTTTGGTTGCAACAACTGGATACAAACTAGTTGGTGTAGGAATTATTATGTTTTGTGGAATTTCTTTTTCTTTTGCAACAATAGTTTTGATACCAGTGAAGTTATTTTCTTCGTCGAATGTGAAGAAAAGTTTCAAACCTTTTTTAGGTAGTTTCCAATCGAAGTTACCAACTGCAGAAAGAACGGCAGCCATACCACCTTTCATTTCAGAAATACCAAGACCTATAAGTTTATCTCCATCAAGAGTTAAATCCATAGCGTCATAGTCTGACCAGTTAGCACCAAGTGGTGATGTATCTGTATGGCAAACAAAACCAAGTACAGGATTTACACCTGCAGTAGCTACAAGACATTTCTTCTGAGTATCGTCGTCGATACAATAATTAGTCCTAAAACCTTTGTCGGTTAGGTACTTATCTATATACTCCATTATTGCTTGGTTTTGAGCATCAAATGCTGTATTAAACTGAATTAAATCTCTTAAAATACTATACTTATCCATTTTATTTTACCCTTTAAATTACATTAAGTTAGTATATTTTAACACACTTTAAAAATTTTAACAAATATTTTTAAATCAAAACGTTAAAAACAGAAAATATAATTTATATATATTTTACACAAAATATATTTAAGTTTAGTATATATAATATTTGAGTTTTATGTTAAATTATTTGACGAATAGTTAAATATTTTGTAAAATTTGTATAAGAGAAAAAATGGAGAATGGAAAATGAGTAAGTATATTTTTATAACTGGTGGTGTTGTTTCTAATTTAGGTAAAGGCATTACTGGTGTTGCACTTGGTAGAATACTTATAGAAAGGGGTATTAAAGTTAATTTCCAAAGATTTGACCCTAGACTTAATTTTGACTTAGGTCTTATTAACCCTATTCAGTATGGCGAAGTGTTTGTTTCTCATGATGGAGTTGAAAGTGCATTAGCACTAGGATATATTGAGAGATTTCTAGATATTGAGAGTGATAAAAATAATTATCTAACTACTGGAAAAATTCTTGCAGATATGCTTATAAATAACGATACTAAGCATGATGAAAATACAGGAATGTCAATTCAACAAGTCCCACATATGACTAGTGAAATCAAAAGACGTATGAAATCGTATGATGATAGCGCTGATGTTGTTATTATTGAGATTGGCGGAACGGTTGGAGATATGGATAACGCTATTTATCTTGAAGCAGTTAGACAATTCCAAAACGAACTAACTGAAGATAATTATATCCATATTCATTGTACTTTAGTTCCATACATGGAAAGTACAGAAGAATTAAAAACTAAACCTACTCAAACAAGTGTTAGATGTTTAAATTCATACGGACTTCAACCAGATGTAATAGTTTGCAGAACGAATAAAGATATTACTTTGAGCGACCATATAAAAAGAAAAATCGCAATGTTTTGTAATTTGAAAAGTTCAGACTTTGTTATTCAAAATAAAGATGCAAATAATATTTATGAAGTACCACTAAATTTAGCAGAAGAAGGCTTAGATAGAATTGCAATTGGAAAATTAAGTTTGCCATGTAATGCGTTAAACTTGAATAAATGGAAAGAAATGATAAATGGTATGGATGAAGATTTGCCAGCTATAAATATTGCAATTGTTGGTAAATATACCGAAAACCAATATTCTTATCTTTCTATAACTGAAGGGTTAAGACACGCTTGTTTTAATAGTAAACATAAAGCAAAAATAACTCTTGTATCTAGTGAAGATATTGAGATGTACGGAGTTAAAGATATCTTGAAACCATTTGATGCAATTGTCGTTCCTGGTGGCTTTGGAGATAAAGGAATTGAAGGAATGATTTTGGCAGTTAATTATGCTAGAGAAAATAAAATTCCATTCCTTGGAATTTGTCTAGGTATGCAACTATCTGTAATTGAATTTGCTAGAAATGTAGCCAAATTAAAAGACGCAACAAGTACTGAATTTAATGTAAAAACGAAAAACCCAGTTATTAACAAAATGGAAGAAAACAAATGGAATAACTTTGAAAAAGCAATGAGACTTGGTGATTACAAATGTAACCTAAAAGATGGCACACTAGCTAGAAGAATATATGGACAACCAGAAATTATTGAAAGACATAGACATAGATACGAATTTAATAATGAATATAGAGAGAAATTCGAAGATTTGGGTATGGTTGTGTCGGGTGTAAATAGTGATAAAAATTTGGTAGAAATAATTGAATACAAAGACCATCCATTCTTTGTAGCAAGCCAATTCCACCCAGAATTTAAATCTCGTCCATATAGACCACATCCACTATTTGTTGGACTTGTAAATGGTGCAGTAGCTAATCTTAAAAAACCAACGATTAATCAGTAAAAATAATTATAAATAAAAACGAAAGGCACTTTTAATTTTTTAAAAAAGTGTCTTTTTTTTGAATTTTGGTTATTGATATAATTAGCATAATTATATAGTTTGAACGAATTTATTACTATCGATAAAATTTACAAAATAATCGTTTTTTATAGTATTTGGTGAATGTAAAATTTGAGACAGGATATTTCTATCAATTAATTTTACGCCAACTTTACCCGCTAAGGTTTGTGCAGGACTTGTAAAAAACCAATTAGTTATCACTATACCAATCGTAGCATTATAATAATCTTTAGCGGTGGCAATTTCTTGTATTGCCGAATTACCGACTTTATGATTATAATAATTTTTACACTGAATAACTATTTTTTCACCATTGTAATCTATTATTAAATCGGCACCATAATCACGTGTAAGTGATGTCTTTTTTACTTTTAAATTTAAACTCAAGAAAAAGTAATACAAAAAATCTTCAAACGATTTTCCATCAAGGCTATCTATTTTATTTACACTTATATTTTTTAAATATTTCCTAAGTAAAGCCTTTTTTACTACCTTTATAATTACTTTAATTAAGTATACAAAAAATGCTATAGGAAAAAATACTATAGCACATATTTTATTAAATTTCTTACCCATAATATATTAAACCCCATTTTTTTATCCACCATTTTGTTACTTTTAGATTAACATAAAATATTTATAATCACAAATAAATTTGTATGATTTTTGTACAAATTTATTTTTTCTTTACCCATTTTGCATGTAATGTCATATGAGCAGTTACGACATCATCATAGAAATTCCATGGTGATGTAAACTCAGCATCCAAATACCAACCAGCAAAATCATAACCTTTCCACGTAGGTTTTTCTGGCTCGGCAATTTTGTCTCCTTCAACAATATATCTATTAGTAATATGAGCGGGTGTACAAGAAGTAGAATGAAGATTAAATTGTACGGTAAATTGTCCCACCCATTTAGCGTATAAATGCACTTCTTCTTTTACTTTATCATTTGCAAAGTCCCATCTATTTGTACACTCCATATCGGTATACCAACCTTCTAAATAATGGTCTTTCCAAACGGGGTCGACAGGTTTTGTAATAGTTCCACCATAAACAATTGTTTGGTCTTTTATTTGAAGTGGGTCGGTTTCACCTTGTCCACCCATATAAAAGTGCACAAGAAAAGTTTGGCTAGAAGTTACTTCGCCATCACCACTACAACTACAACCTTCTATAAATATCATAAAAGGAAGTAATAATATTAACAAAAACTTTTTCCATTTCTCTTTCATAACTTTAACTAATTTTATATTATTTTTATATTTTTTGCAATTAAATTGGATATATTATCTCAAGTTAAAAATTTACTTAATTTTAAAGATTTGTTCATTTGTATATAAATTTTAAATATTTTTTAATTTAAAGTATAAAAAATTGTATCATGGAATACCATAATACAATTTTTAATATTATTTCAAAACTATCTTCATGTAGTTTTTCTTGCCTTTTCTAAGTAGTGCATAGCCTTTTTCAAAATCGCTATCTTTTAACATATATCTAAAGTCGGTTACTTTTTCTTCATTTAAGTAAACACCACCATTTTCAACCATTCTCCTACTATCTGACTTAGACGCACAAAGTTTAGTAACTGTTAAAATATCTGCTACACTACTTGTAGATAATTCTTCTCTAGTCATCTCATAAGTAGGAACGTTATCTAAGTTTGTACCGCCACCAAATAATGATTTACTTGCATCTCTAGCAATAATAGCATCTTCTTCGCCACGAACAAATTTAGTAATTTCAAAGCATAGAGTTTCTTTTGCTTTTACAATATCTTCTGCTATCATTTTTCTTATTTCGTCCATAGGAATTTCAGTAAACAATGCAAACATCATTTCAACACAAGCATCTGGTGTTTGGTATACTCCTTGATAAAAGTCATAAGGAGAAATTTTATCTTTGTCTATCCAAATAGCACCTTTTTCGGTTTTACCCATTTTCTTACCTTCGGGTGTAAGTAGAAGTGGGTTTGTTGCACCGATAAGTTCAATATCAGTACCATTTTGGAAATTTAACTTTCTTTGAAGCTCAACACCAGCAACAATATTTCCCCATTGGTCAGCACCACCATATTGAATGGTACAACCTTTCTCTCTATTAAGATGAACAAAGTCATATGCTTGCATTGGCATATATCCCATTTCAAAGAATGTTAAACCGCCATTTTCAAGTCTATTGTTATAGATTTCAGAAGATAACATTTTATTAATATTAAAATGCACTCCATAATCTCTCATAAAATCTATATATGTTAAGTTTTTAAACCAATCATAATTATTAACAATTTCAGCAGGGTTTTCACCATCAAAATCTAAAAATACAGATAGAGACTTCTTAATCTTTTCAACATTACTTTTGATATCTTCATAAGTAAGCATTTTTCTCATATCAGACTTACCACTTGGGTCACCAATACAAGCAGTTGCTCCACCCATAAGAAGAATTACTTTGTGTCCAGCTTTCTGAAATCTTCTCAAAATACAATAAGGAACACAATGACCGATATGCAAACTATCCATTGTAGGGTCACTACCTTCATATATAACAAGTGGCTCACCACTCTCTAATCTTTTCTTAAAAGCTTCTTCATCACTACATTGATACAATAGTCCCCTTTCTTTTAGTACGTTATATAAATTTGTATCTATCATAATTAGTCTCCTTAATATCAGAAAATTTAAATAAATTTAATACAACTAATATATATCTTTTTATATATTTTGTCAATGGATAAAAACAAAAGATAAATATTTAATAATTAACATTCCAATTTAAAAACTATCATTCCCACAAAGAAATTTGTTTGTGCGTGTCTGTATTAATAATATCACAAGAATAATTATTATCTTTTTCAGATTTTTTTCTTACTTCAATAATTTTTCTTTTTTTCATTTCTCACCCCCTAAACTTTTAAAAAATACAAAAAGATTGGAAAGATTAATTCCTTTCCAATCTTCGAAAATTTATATTTACATAATTATTATATCACGCAAATTTATCAAAATAAAAATTGTATGTCAAAATTTAATAAAAATCTTTCAATTTTTACAAAAATTTTTCATTTTACAGATAAATCTGTAACTTTTTTGAGAAAATTTTCCGAAACTTAATGGTTATGCGGTGCAGGTGTAAAAAAACTAATTATTATTACTCTGCTTAGACGGGCTGTTACACTCTAATCAACAACAATATATTGCGATATGCGGTGCAGGTGCAACCTGCTAGAATTGAGATTTGTAAAGGGATGCGTATACTCCATTTAACTCAAGCAAGTCAGCATGATTACCCTTTTCAACTATCCTACCATCTTTCATAACAAGTATCATATCGGCATTAACAATAGTAGAAAGCCTATGCGCAATAATAAACGACGTACGATTTTTAAGTAACTTATCCATAGCTTTTTGAATAAGCACTTCAGTACGAGTATCAACCGAACTAGTCGCTTCGTCCAAAATAAGCATAGGCGCATTGTGAAGCATAGCACGTGCAATTGTAATTAACTGCTTTTCACCTTGTGAAAAATTACTATCTTCGGTAATTACCATATCATACCCCTTTGGTTGTGACATGATAAGGTGATGAATACCAGCACTTTTACATACTTCAATTATCTCTTCATCACTTACATTTTTCTTGCCATACGCAATATTTTCTTTTATAGTGCCTTCAAATAACCACGTGTCTTGAAGCACCATTCCAAATAACTTTCTAACATTCTTTCGCTTTAATGAATAAATGTCCACTCCATCTATAAGAATTTTTCCGCTGTTAACTTCGTAAAATCTCATAAGCAAATTTACAAGAGTAGTTTTTCCCGCTCCCGTCGAGCCAACTATAGCAACTTTTTGTCCCGCTTTGACAGAAATATTAAGGTCATACAAAATTTGCTTTTCAAGTGAATATCCAAAATTAACATTTTCAAACTTAATATTACCTTTTACAGTTTCTAACTTCTCTTTCTTGTGACTTTCATCTTCTTCATTCTCTTCATCCAAAAACTCAAATATTCTCTCACTTGCAGCAATTGTTGTTTGAAGAGTAGATGATATAGTCGATACCTGACTTATTTGGTTATTAAACATTCGGTAGTACGACACAAACG
Organism: Clostridiales bacterium; assembly: GCA_015055815.1. Classification (GTDB taxonomy): domain Bacteria; phylum Bacillota; class Clostridia; order Christensenellales; family UBA1242; genus UBA11490. The sequence continues at coordinate 63,564 of SVHM01000003.1, read as the reverse complement.
CAATAACAAGTGGAAGCATAACGGCTACATTCCCAAGCGAATTAATACATCCAACAACGATAATTAAAACACAACCAATGTTACCAAAGAAGTGTGAAAGGGGATGCATAAGCCCCGATAAAATATTACCTTTGAATGATGACGAAAATAACTCTTTATTGATTTTGTCAAACTTCTCAAGAGCATTTTCACCACCGTTATATATTTTTATAACATTATGTCCCGAATATATTTCTTCAATGTGACCGTTTATGTCTCCAAGACTGTCTTGTTGTGCTTTGAAAAACTTCTGACTAAACTTGATTACAATACCCATAACAACCATAGAAACGGGAATAACAGCAAGTGCAAGTAAAGTAAGTTTCCATGAATAAGTAAGCATCATAATAACCGAGCCTATAATAGTTGTAATTGTAGTTATTATTGATGACAAACTATTACTAAGAGTATCACTTAATAAATCAACGTCATTTGTAACTCTTGAAAGAACATCTCCATAACTTGTAGTATCTAAATATTTAAGTGGTAAGTTGTTAATTTTTTTAGATAACGCATGCCTATAATCTCTACTGATTTTTGCGGTAACCTTACTTAAAATAAAGTTTTGCAAGAAATTAAATAAAAAACTAAGTAGATAAATTACAAGCAAAGAAATAGCGATTTTATTAACTTCAGTTAATGAAATTGGTGTACCAGTCTCATCACTTAATTTTATAATGTTACCAATACCTTTTAATTTATCTGGGCCAATTATAGCAAGAACAGTAGAGCCTATAGCAAATACAAGCCCAATAATAATAGGCAAAGAATAACTTTTTAAATTAATAATTAACCTTTTTAAATTTTTACCAAAATTCTTTGGCTTTTCTGTTTTGATTGGTGGTGGCATAATCACTCTCCATAATTTTGAGACTCTGCAATCTCAATGTATACTTTATTATTTTTTATAAGCTCGTCATGTGTACCCATGCCAACCATTTTACCATCATCTAGTACAATTATCTTGTCGGCATTTTTAATTGTATTTATTCTTTGAGCAACAATTAAACAAGTAGTGTCTTTTGCAAATTTCTTTAGATTGTTTCTAACCGCTTTGTCAGTCTTAAAGTCAAGTGCCGAAAAACTATCATCAAATATAAGTATCTCAGGCTTTTTTGCTACTGCTCTAGCAATAGACAATCTTTGCTTTTGACCACCAGAGAAATTTTTTCCACCTTGACTGACTGGTTGACTATAACCATCTTCTAATTTTTCTATAAAATGACATTCGGCAATATTTAAACTATTTTCAATTTCTTCGTCTGTAATATCTTTTTTTGAAAGTTCAAAGTTACTTCTAATGTTACCACTAAACAAATTAGCCTTTTGCGGAACAAACCCAATTTTGTCATGCAAACTATCAAGTTTATACCCTTTAACATCAACACCATCGACAAGTACTTGACCAGACGAAACATCATAAAATCTAGGAATAAGATTTATAAGGGTACTTTTTCCACTTCCAGTACTTCCAATAAAAGCAACTGTTTCGCCTTTGTTTACAGTAAATGATATATCATCTAAAACTGGCTCTTCAGCAAATGGATACTTAAAAGATACATTTCTAAACTCAATAGTTCCAAGTGGTTCTGTGTTTTCTACAGTACCATCTTTAATAGATAAGTCGGTATTCAAAATTTCGTTTATTCTTCTAAGGGAAACAATACCCCTAGGTATCATAACAAACATAAGTGTTATAAACATAAAACTCATAATAACATGCATACTGTACTGACCAAATGTCGCAATTTGTTCATAGTTAACAATAGCTTTATTAAATAAACTTGAACCTATCCAATAAATAGCAAGCGTCATTGTACTCATTATAAGAGATATAAAGGGGTTAAGTACAGACATTGTTCTATTTAAAAATAAATTTGTCTTTGTTAAATTTTCATTCGCTTCATTAAACTTTTTCTCTTGAAAATTTTCACCATTGTACGCTCTAACAACTCTAATACCAGTTAGATTTTCACGTGTAACAAGATTAAGTTTATCTGTTCTTTTTTGCAAAACTCCAAACTTTGGTACAACTAAAAATAGAAGTGTAATAATAACTAAAAGTGTTACAGCCAAAAATGCTATTGATACAGTAGTAAGTTCAATACTACTTGTAGTTATTTTTCTAATAGCGAAAAATGCCATGCAAGGTGCTGTAAATAACATTCTAAAAGTAGTTAGAGTTCTCTGAACTTGAGATACATCATTTGTACTTCTAGTAATAAGGCTTGGCATACTGAATTTATTAATTTCACTATTACTAAAAGAATTAACTTTAATAAAAATATCTCGTCTAAGTTCTCTAGCAACTCTACTTGAAAAATACGATATAAGCAAATTAACTACTATAATACACCCAAAAATTATTCCAGCAACACCCAGCATTTCAAGACCCGCCGACCAGTAATCTTTTGGATTAGTTGTGACTTTTATAAGTCCCAAAATTACTTCAACATATCCTATAAATTCCATCTCAAAATATGTTTGAGCTAGAATAAACCCAAATGTCGCTATAAGTATTATATAATCAATAAATCTTAATTTTTTAAATAAAATCTTCATATATTCTCCAAAAATGCATTTAAAAAAATTTCATACCTTAATAGTGTATGATATTTGAAAAAAATTGTTAATCAATTTAAACACAAAAATAAAAAAATTTGCATAAGGATAAACTTATACAAATTAAATTTTAAAAGTCTAAGCCATAATTCTAACTGGTAAAATTAAGAATAAAAACTCATCTGTATCGTTGCTTGTAATAATACAAGGTGAAACACTTGAAGTAAATTGAAGTTTCAAAAATTCATCATTTAAAACTCTTAATGCTTCTGTAAAATATCTAGCGTTAAATGCTATTGATAAATCATTACCCGAAAGAGAAATTGTAATATTTTCTTTAATATCACCAATTTCACTTTTGCTAGAAAGCACCATAACTTTGTCGGCTATTTCAAATTTAACAAGATTGTTTCTATCTACCCTAGATAGCAAACTTGCTCTTTCTAGTGCATCAAGTAATTGGTCTTTATTAAGTACAACGTTTGTTGTGAAGTCACTTGGTATGATTTGAGTATAGTTTATAAAATCACCCTCTAAAAGTCTTGTTGTAATTTTTGTATTATCAATATCAACCATAAGGAAGTTTCTTCCAACAAATACTGTAATAATATTATCACTATCATCTAAAAGTTTAGATATTTCGTTTAAAGACCTAGCAGGAACTATACAACTAAACTCAGCGGTAGTTTTATGTACTGGCTTTTTTACAACAGCAAGTCTATAACCATCAAGTGCTACTGCTGTAACTTTCTCGTTTGTAATTTCAAGTTTAACACCTTTTAAAATTGGTCTAACATCTTCAACAGCTACTGCATAAATAGACTTTGCAATCAAAGACTTCAAATCTTTGCTCTTCATCTCAAAATATGGACTGTCTTCAAATTTCTTTATCTCTGGAAATTCTTGTGCGTTAAGACATTGAATTTTACCAACACTATCGGTGTACTTAATAGAAAGCATATTCTTTTCATCACAGTGAAGTTCAATTTGTTCATTATTTAATTTTTTAATATATTCACAAAAGAACTTTCCAGGAACAACCATTTCACCTTCAATTTGAACCATACCCTTAATTGTCTTTTCAATTGAAAGTTCTAAGTCGGTAGCAGAAAGTGTTACATAATCTTCTTCAGCAACAACTTTAATTCCTTCTAAAATTGGATTGGTAGTTTTATTACTAGTACCTTTGCTAACTTTTAAAACTGCATCAGATAAATCAGCACCATCACAAATAATCTTCATAATTTCTCCAAAAAATGTATTTTAAAATTATATAAGTTTAAAAATCTTAAAAAAAATATTTTTTCAAAAAACCTATATAATATTAATTTAATTACTATATACCATAATTATTTTAACATATATATTTACTTTTAACAACATTAAAAATTGATTTTTTAAAAAAATATTTAAATATTTATGTTTTTATATTACTTACTTTAAAGTATTCTATAAAATTAATTCATTTCATCTTCAAATTGATAACTTATTTTTGGTGGGCATTCTCTTATCAATTGTTCCATAATCTTACTTTTTCTTCTTATGATATCAAATATCTTATCAAGAACATCTGCAGGTATTGAATTTAAAAACTTTTCGTCAGATAGTAAGTCGGGAGTGAATAATTCATCAAGGTATGGACAAACTTCTTGTTTAAATTCAATTGTAAGATTGGCAAGTTCACAAAACTTGAAAAAATCAATTACACCATCAGGTTTTATTTTATTTTTTATTTTATGTTTGAAATAATTTATATAACTACTAACCATTCCACAAGTTAAGTCGTGTGAACGATATAGGTTATAATCAATATCAACTTTTGCTCTTAAAATATCATCTTTATATAAATTATAAAAATCTTCCAAAATAAAATTATAATTAGTATAATTGCAATAAGATTTATTATCGTTGTCTTCATAATTAGGAATAATAAAGTCGGGGAATAATGAAATAAATATATCATAAATTTCACTCGCTTGAAGTTCGTTTACAGTTTCTTCAGCTAAACACAAAGCATCATTTGTATATTCACAATATCTTCCTACATTTAGGTTATTATTTATTTTAAAATAACACTCGTCAAGACCTTCTCTAATTCTAACTTCTTCTATATTCTCTTTAAATTGGAAAGACACACAATGATTTATCTCATGAATTAAATTTCTTATAAAATCTTCCATGCTATAATTAGGGTCTTCGTTTATAAAAATGTTTCTTCTTAAATCGTAAATTTTATTATTTCTAAAGAATGTATTTGAAAAAAACTCAAGAGTAATACCATTTTTTTCGTCATCTTTAATTTTTTTAAACCATTCATCCTTTCTTAAACTTCCCGAAAATCTAGGTTTGCAATAAAATTCAGCAAGTTCGTTTATTCTAATATTTTCAATTTCATCAGCAAGTTTAGTTGGGATAAATTCACCATACTTATAATTTTTCTTGTAATTTTTAAAGTTCTTACTATAATCGAATTTTTCTGGGATATTGTAGTTATATACTTGATATTCATATTCCTTTAAAATTCTATCAACATCTTCTTCTGTTGAAATATCATAAATATAATCTTTATCAATATACTTAAGCTCTACCCCAATTAAACTTAAATACTCAAGCCTTTGACAAATTATAAAAAGTCTATCTGCATTTTTATCTTCTCTGTAATCAACAATTTCATTACTATGAGTAGTAAAAGCAGAAATAAGTCCAGGAACAGTAATATCACCACCAAATAAAATTTTCTCACTCATCTTTTCAATAGGGTTTATAGTATCACTGTTTATAATTTCACCAAGATAACCCGCTTCTTTACTTTTTCTTTCTACAAATTTAATTACAAATGGATAATATTTATCATAATAATCAATATCTCTAAAAACTTCACAACTATATTCTTTTTCAATATCCCTTACAATATCGACATAGTTTTTTCTGAACTTCAAAATATCCAAAAAATTAGAAGTTTCACTTTCGGTGGATAAATTAAACTCATCAGTTATTAGTTTTCTTACATCTCTAATTTTTTGCTTCTCTTCTTCATTGATATCAACACTTTCAAAAAACTGCCCACCAAGTAGACATATCCACATATCTTTATATTTGTCACTAAGAATTATATTTTCCCTAACGCCATTTTTAGGAAGTCCATATTTTTCTAAAAGTCTTTTATTTATTTCATCTTTAAAAGTTTTCAAATATTCTTGATATTTATAAGATACATATTCTTCAGAATGAAATGGGTGATAGTTAATTTCATTAATTCTATAAGTTATTATTTCTCTATACTCTTCACCATAAAACTGAACAAACGCTTCAATAAATTTGTCTTTATGTTTATGAAAATTAAAAAACTCATAATTTCCGTTTACTATCATTTTTCTCCACCTAAAAATTTTTTTTATTTAAGTATTGTTTATAAAACTACTAACAAAGTTACTCTATTTAATTCACATTCTAAATAATATTGTGTACTAAGGGAATTCTAATAATTAAGTAGGTATAATGATTATATTATATAATAAATATCTTAAATAGAAAGTAATTGTTTAATAAGTTTATCATAAGTAATGGCACATTTCAAGTAGGTGGGAAAATATTCTTTAAGTGAAAATAAAAAAAAAATGGTGCGGAAGCACCTATCAATATATATTTATTTCTTTTTTAGTTATTATTGTTATTATTAGGGGTGTGAAAATGTGGACAACCTAGTTATCAACATTTCCACATACAAAAAAGCACCATTTTGTGTATATGTGTTTTTAAAATGTGAATAAAGTATATGTTGATAAGTGTGTGTAATATTTGACAGTCTTTTTCACATTTACACAAAATTATACAAAATTTACCACTTTTTAGTTATTTTTCTATAACAAAAAAGTAGTAATTTTTGAAATTTTTGATATAAAATAATAATAATATATTTTAATAAAATTTGTTTTTTGTTATATTGTTATAATACTTTTTAATTTTAAAGTGATTATTAAAAAAGGTTTATATATAGTCGTTTTTTATAAAAGGTTAATTATTAAAAATGTTAAATTGTTTCTGAAAATTTGAAAATAAAATTTTTTTAAGAAAATTTTTCAACTTTTTCAAGTTTACCGTTATTAATGTAGTATTTTGTATGGGGTATAGAAAAGTTAAAATCTGTACAAGTAATAATTGTTTGAATATTTGAAACAAAAGATAATAATTTATTTTGCCTATTTTCATCAAGTTCGCTAAGAACGTCGTCAAGTAACAAAATAGGGTATTCGCCTAAATTTTCTTTGAATACAGAAAGTTCGGCTAATTTTAATGAAAGTGAAGCTGTTCTTTGTTGCCCTTGGCTTCCAAAAGACCTTAAATCAATATCGTTAGAAGATATTTTTATATCGTCTCTATGTGGTCCAACAGTTGTAAAGCCTAATTTTATATCTTTTTCAATGTTTTCTGATAACTTTGAAATTAAAATTTTCTCAATTTCTTTGGTATTTTTTCCAGTTATACCTTGATAAGACAGTTTTAATTCTTCTTGGTTATTGGTTAGGTTAAAATGTATGTCTTTAGCAAAAATTTTCAATTTTTCAATTAATTGAAGCCTTGACATAATAATTTTTGACCCCGATTTAGCAAGTTCAATATCCCAAATAGGCAATGTTTCTCTAATAACAGACGGATTTTCACTTTTAAGAAGTTTATTTCTTTGATTTAATGTTTTATTATAATTACTTAAATTGTAATAATAGTTTTTATCAAATTGACATAAGTCAATATCCATGAATTTTCGCCTTTCTTCTGGGCTTTCTTTAATAAGTTTAAGTTCATCAGGTGAAAAATATATAGCATTAAGTGTACCAAGTAATTGGCTAATTTTTTTTATTGGTATTTTGTCTATTTTAATAGCTTTGTTTTGGTTATGGAATAAATATATGTCTATATCATGACTGCCTATTTTTTTAGTTGTTGAAATTGAAATTTTAGCAAATTCTTTCTTCCAATTAATTAAATCTTTGTCTTTTGTTGTTCTAGGACTTTTTCCAATAGCAGAAAGAAAAATTGCCTCAAGAAGATTTGTCTTTCCTTGTGCATTTTTTCCAATTATTACATTGAGATTATCTGAAAATGAAATACTTTCATTTTCGTAATTTCTATAATTTCTAAGATTTAATTTGGTTATTTTCATAATGCTTAAAAAATCGCTAAATATAGATATATTTTATTAATTTTTTTTTTAATAAAGATAATTTTGTATTTGTAGGTTAGTTATAAAAACATAACTTAATTATTACATTCTTTCGATAAGTTCATAAATTCTATCTAAATCATCTTGATTATAGTAATTAATTATAATTTTACCTTTTTTATCATTACCTTTAATGTCGATTTTAGTAGAGAATGTTCTTTCTAAGTTATTTTTAAATTCTTGCATTTCCATAGAAAGAGTAGGTTTTGTTTTAACTGTCTTTTTAGCTGAATTGTCTATATCTTTAACAGCACTTTCCATATCTCTTACAGTTAACTTTTGGTTCATTACTTTTTCTGCAAGTTTTAGTTGTACTTCTGGGTTTGTAACAACTACTAAACTTCTAGCATGTCCTGCAGAAAGTTTACCTTTTTCAACTAAATCAATAACAGCGGGACAAAGGGACAAAAGTCTTAAATTATTGGCTATACTAGGCCTACTTTTACCAAGTCTGTCTGACAAAGTTTCTTGTGTCCATCCATATGCATCCATAAGTTCTTTCATAGCACGTGCAGTTTCAATAGGATTTAAATCTTGCCTTTGAATATTTTCAAGTAGGGCAATTTCTTTTATTTCTCTATCATCAAAATCTTTAATAATAGCAGGAATTGTCTTTTTACCTGCAATAATACTTGCTCTAAATCTTCTTTCACCCGCAACTATTAGATATCTATCACCCTTTTTAGTTAACAAAATTGGCTGAATTACGCCATAAATTTTGATACTTTGAGCAAGTTCATTAAGAAGTGTAGGGTCAAACATCTTTCGTGGTTGCTTTGGGTTATTATCAATTTGTGATATCTCAACTTCAACAACTGTTTCACCTTCTGGAACTATTACTTCCTTTTTTACTTGTGCACTTTCTTTTTTAACACTTTCTTTCTTTATAGGCTTTATATCATTATCATCATCAAGTATTCCAAGTAATGAGCCAAGCCCCCTTCCTAAACCTTTATTTGTAGCCATTTTATTCTCCTTTTATGTTATATATTTATAACTATATTATTAATTGTTTTTAAGTTATTAAAATATAACCTATCTTTATTTTTGTTAATATTTTATTATTTTTTTATTAAAAATTACTGTTTTTATGCGATTTTTTGCAATTTTTCATTTTTATTTTATTAATTTGATTTTAAGTGATATATTTTAAATTATTTTTTGTATATCTTTTATTGTAATAATTTATTGTGCAATTTTAAATAAATTAATTACTTATTGTCTTTTTAAAAATTCTTCAGTTAATGCTTTGTATGCTATTGCGCCTGTACATTTTGCATCATACATAACAATTGGCTCACCAAAACTTGGAGCTTCTGCAAGTCGAACATTTCTAGGTATTATTGTTTTATACACTTTTTCTTTAAAGTAATTATTAATATCTTCAGAAACTGATTGGTCAAGATTGCTTCTGTTATCTTTCATAGTAAGGACTACACCTTCTACATCAATATTTTCGTTTAGGTGTTTTTTAACTAGTTTAATGGTGTACATAAGTTGAGTAAGACCTTCTAATGCAAAATAGTGACATTGAATTGGTATAAGAACACTATCACATGCTGTTAAACTATTAACAGTTATAAGTCCAAGTGATGGTGGACAGTCAATACATATAAAGTCATAATTATCTTTGATTTTCTTTAATATATTTCTAAGTACCTTTTCTCTATTATTCATTTGAACAAGTTCAATTTCTGCACCAGCTAGGTCTACATTTGATGGAATAACTGATAAGTTTTCTAATTTTGTAGGAAGTATTATTTCTTCAATTGTATTATCATCAACTATCACATCATATATAGTTTTGTGATTTTCTTCTTTATCAATTCCTACATGACTAGATGCATTACCTTGTGGATCCATATCAATTAGTAGTACTTTTTTACCGAAACTTGCCAAATAACCTGCCATGTTTACACATGTAGTCGTTTTACCAACTCCACCTTTTTGATTTAAAAATGCTATAATTTTACCCATATTTTCCCCTTTTATTTATTATTTTTATTAAAAATATTATATAGTTATTAAAATATAACTTATAATGGTTGTAATCGTGGTTTGTTTTGTTTACGTGGATATTTGTTTGAAATTGTTTCAAATTTCTTAATTATTATAAAATATCTCTTTTGGTTTATTTCTTCAATGTAATATTCTTTAATATCAACTATTTTACAATTAAGTTGTTTAAGTGCATTGTCAGACAGTTTTATTTCGTCTAGGTAATTAATTCCCTTGTAACATATAATAGTTCCATTATTTTTTAGAAATGGTGCGGAATATTCTATGATAGTTGGTAGACTTGCTACCGCTCTTGATACAACTATATCATACTTTTCTCTATATTCTGATTTAAAAGCTAAATCTTCTATTCTGCTATTAATCACATTAAAATTATCTAAATTTAATTGATTTTTAGCATATTCTACAAATTTGGTCTTCTTACCTACACTATCTACTGCTGTAAAGTTTAAAGTATTGTTTGCAATTTTAAGTGGAATACTTGGAAACCCACCACCACAACCTAAATCAATAACTTTTGAATTGTTTTCTATTAAATTAAGTCCAAGTAGGCTATCTAAATAATGTTTATATATTATTTCATTCTTTTCTGTGATAGATGTTAAATTGTGTGTTTTATTGTATTCTAGCATTAAATTATTAAAATTATCAATATTTTCAACTATCTTATCATCTGATTTAATATTGTACTTATTTAATACTTTTTTTAACTCATTAGTTATATTCATAATATCCTTTAATTATATTGTATATAATATAAAATAAATTTATATATTTATTATACATTATTTATCTTTTTAAAAAAAGTATTTTAATTAATATTTTTGATTATTTCTTGTGTTTTTTAATGTTTTTTTATTATTTCTACATATTTTATTAATATTTTAAATGTTTCACGTGAAACATTTTTTATGTATAACAAATAATAATGTATGTGTTTAGTTTTAGTATTCTATAAATATAATCAAATAAATATAAAGACCATAATTTTAAATTGTTTCACGTGAAACAATTCTTTTTATGTAATTAAATAATATAATAATATTTGTTAATTTCTTTAAATTAAAATAATGTAAATATATAAATTAAATATTCTAAATGTTTCACGTGAAACATTGTTTTAATGTTATTACTTATTAATTTACTTTATTAAAATATTTGTATTTAAATGATAATTATTAATATTGTAGCAAAATATAGTTATTAATATCGATACGTATAATAATGTTGTAATTAATTGCTAATTGTTTCACGTGAAACAATCTATAATAATTGAAATAGATTTATGCTTATTTTATCTCAATTATTAATATTATGATTATTTATAATGTTCTTGTGTTATATAAAGTTATATAATTTGTGATATCTTAAATGCTAATTGTTTCACGTGAAACAATTAAAGTGTATCAATTATAAATATAAGGCTTTTAAATAATTTTTTGATATTTGGCTACAATTCAAATTGATTTTTTATTTATTGATAAATATGTAATCAATAAAATTAAAAATGTTTCACGTGAAACATTTTTTATAAATTATAATAACTATTAATCTTTCAATCTTTTAAATTTTATAATATCAAAATGATTATATATATCACTAATTGTTTCACGTGAAACATATTCTTTATTATTTGTTTGAAATATGACATTATATAAAATTTAAAATATAAGAACAATATTAAATTTAAATATTGAAAAAAAATATTATTAGAATAATATATCTCAAAATATAATTGTTTCACGTGAAACAATTTTCAAAATAAACAGATTAAAACGTATTGATTAAAATTGTGATTATAATTCTAGTTTTAATAAAAAAAGTTTGATAATATTTTGTTGTAATATAGTGAATATGATAGCCAAAATGTTTCACGTGAAACATTTTAGTTGATGTTAAATTATTAGAATATATTTATGATTTTGATTTTAATAATAATCAAAAATGGCTTTATTTGGAGTTTTTTTTCAAAACAAAAAGCACAGTTATTAAAATATAACTATGCTAATTTTTGATAAAATATTACACTTTTTTTAAAATTTGCTTATATAAATTACGTTTAAATTTCATCTGTATAAAACTATAAATACATTAAAATCATATTGATTGATTATGCATTAAGTTTCTATAAATTACTAATACAATATAATCTTATGAATTACTTATATATTGTATTATTAATAATTACTTTAATATTGATTGAATGCTATAATTTCAATATGATTTCAAGATGGTTTTAGTGTTATTATTTGCTTAGTGTCTTTAAATAAATTGTAAGAACTGAAATATCTGCTGGACTTACACCACTTATTCTGCTTGCTTGTGCTAGAGTTAAAGGTTTGATTTCGTTTAACTTCTGTCTAGCTTCAAGTCGTAAACCTTTTATTTGATTGTAATCTATATCTGTAGGTAGCGATTGTACTTCCTGTTTCTTTGCTTGCGATATTTGAATGTCTTGCCTTTTTAAGTAGCCTTCGTATTTAAGATTTATTTCCCATTGTTTTAATGCTCTTATTGAATAGTCTTTAAATTGTTCGTCAAAATAATCTTTTAAAATTTCAGCAGTAATGTTTGCTCTTCTTAAAATATCTTTATATGTTATACCGCTATTTGTGTTTAATTGTTCGTTATGTTTTTCGAATAAATCTTTAACCGATTTTGGTGATAAAATTGTATTTAAAAGTTCGTCTAATTGATTAATTTGATTGATGTGTTCTAAATACTCACTGTATCTGTTGTTGTCAACTAAACCACACTTTCTGCCAATTTCCGTAAGTCTGATGTCAGCATTGTCTTGTCTGAGAGTTAGTCGGTACTCTGCCCTACTAGTCATCATGCGGTATGGTTCAAATGTTTCTTTTGTTACAATATCGTCAATTAAAACACCGATATAACTTTCACTTCTTTTTAAAATTAATGGCTCTTTGTTTTCAAGTTTTAAGCAAGCATTTATACCTGCAATAAGTCCTTGAGCACCAGCTTCTTCATATCCTGAAGTTCCGTTAATTTGACCTGCAAAATATAGTCCTGAAATGTTTTTACTTTCCAATGTTGGATAAAGGGTTGTGGCATCAATGCAATCGTATTCAATTGCATAAGCGTCTCTCATTATTTCTGCATTTTCAAGACCTGATAGAGAGTTGACCATTTTTTCTTGTATGTCTACAGGCATACTTGTAGAAAATCCTTGTAAGTACATTTCAACAGTATCTAAGCCTTCTGGTTCTAAAAATAATTGATGTCTGTCTTTGTCTGAAAATTTAACAACTTTGTTTTCAATACTTGGACAATATCTAGGGCCTACACCTTCAATTGAGCCATTGTACATAGGTGCTTTGTCTAAATTATCTAGTATTAATTTATGTGTATCTAAATTAGTATATGTTAGATAACAATCTGAAATATTTACAGGTGGTGTTTTTGTAAGTGTTGAGAATGTTTGGATATTATCTTCACCTTTTTGAACTTCAAGTTTTGAATAATCTACCGTCTTACCATTTAGTCTTACTGGTGTACCAGTTTTAAATCTACGCAATTTAAAACCTAAATTTACAAGACATTCAGATAAATCGGTTGCGTTTGCAAAACCATTTGGACCTACGTCTTTTGAATATTCCCCTATTATAATTCGGCTTTTTAAATAAACACCCGAACAAATAATTGCGATATTAGTGTTATATGTTTGACCTTGTTTTGTTTTAACACCCGTGACTATGTTGTTTTCAACAATTATTTCACTTACTTCACCTTGACGAATTACTAAATTTTCTTGATTTTCAAGCGTTTTTTTCATAAGTGTATGGTATTTGTTTTTGTCAGCTTGAACTCTAAGTGACCTTACTGCATAGCCTTTTGAACTATTTAACATTCTTCTTTGAATGGTTGCTTGGTCGGCTGTAATTCCCATTTGTCCGCCAAGAGCATCTATTTCACATACTAAATGACCTTTTGCAGTTCCGCCAATACTTGGGTTACAAGCAAGAAAACCTATACTGTCTAGGTTTAATGTAAGAAGAAGGGTTCTGTGACCCATTCTTGCAGATGCTAAGGCACTTTCGCAACCAGCGTGACCTGAGCCTATTACTATTACTTCGTAATTGTTATTCATAATTTTTGCCTTTATATCGTTCATTTTTAATTGTTATATTTTTATAATTCTTTATTTTTATTTGGTTGTTTAGATGTATGATATACCCTACTGAAATATTTAGAAATATATGAAGCTGGCATAACTATTCTAAAGTTGTTTTTTAAAAATGCTTTTCTACTATTTGTATTTTCATTATCTATGTCGGCAACTACTCCATTTGTTACTTTATTTGAAGAAAAGTATTTTTGATGGTCGGTAATTGATTTTATCATACGTGTACCAACGCCTTGATTTTGGAAGTTGGGATTTACAATTATATATTCTATTCTTAATGTTGTGTTGTTATCATCTAATTTAAAATCGATAGAAATATCATGCGATTTACTATTTAATATTGCAATACCAACAATTTCATTTTCTTCATATGCTACAACCAAAGAAAAACCTTTACCCCTATCATTTCTGATATTGTAATTTTGTGTTAAGTTACTAAAGATAAAGTTACCTAATTTAATTTGTGGTGTGTATGTAATAAAGTCGTTTATGTTTTGGCTTTCCCATGTGTTTAAATTAGTTAGTAACTGTAATAAATGTTTATTAGTTTTTTTAGCAGTTGCAACTTCTTTTGTTGTGTAAATTTCCCATGATAAATCTACATCTAAATCATTTAATTTTCTCATGTTATTTACCTACACAAAATTTAGTAAATATATCGTCAATGATTTTTTCGTTGTCGCTATTTCCTGTGATGTCGCCTAGGTTCAACCATGCGTTTTTTATATCAATAGAAATTAAGTCTAATTGAATAAAATTGTTAAGTCCATTAATTGCTAAATTGATATTTTCTAGTGCTGATTTTAAACTCTCGATATGTCTAGAATTTGTAATAATTAATGAGTTGTTGTTAATACCTTTTCCGATAACATTTTCAAGTATTAAATCTTTTAATTTATCAATATTTGTACCGTCTTTTGTTGATATCTTTATTTGGTTTTTAATGGTAATTTTATCTAAATTAATTTTTTGTTTTAAATCGCACTTATTGATAACTACAATTGTGTTTTTGTCAGAAAGTGTTGACATAATGTCAAAATCATCTTGCGTTAAATTTTCAGAACTATCAACAACAAATAAAACTATATCTGCTAGATTAAGCATATCTTTTGATTTTTGAATACCGATATTTTCGACTATATCATCTGACTTTCTAATACCTGCTGTATCGATTAAAATAAACTTGTAACCTTTGTAAATAAATACTTCTTCCAAAGTATCTCTAGTTGTACCTTTTATATCTGTTACAATTGCTCTATTATAACTTAGTAAACTATTAAGTAGACTTGACTTGCCTGCGTTAGATTTTCCGTATATTAAAATCTTTGTTCCGTCTTTTATTGTCTTACCAAGTGAAGATGTGTTTAGTAGTTTTTCAATTTCATTTTTTGAGTGTGTAATTGTGTTTAAAATATTGTTAGTTGTTTCTTCTTCCAAGTCTTCTTCGGGATAGTCTAAAGTTACTTCAATTTTTGCAAGCAGTTCGGTAAGAGTGTTTTGAATATCTGTGATTTTGTTTTTAAGTTCGCCTTGCATAAGTTGGTAACTAACTTTTAGTTCGCTTTCGCTTTCGGCATTGATTATATCTATAATACCTTCTGCTTCGTCAAGAGAAATCTTTCCATTTAAAAAAGCACGTTTAGAAAATTCACCTTTTGTAGCTGGGGTGCAACCAATTGCAACTAAACTTTCATATATTTTATTTGTTATGGTTATTCCGCCATGGCATTGAAACTCAACTATATCTTCGCCTGTGAAAGAATAAGGGGCTTTGAAATAAACAGCCATACATTTGTCGGATATGCCATCATATGAAAAAGTACCTAAGTATAATTTTCTAGGCTCAAAATTTTCCATAGGGGTAGAACAAGAAAAAACTTGTGACGCTAGTTTTAAACTGTCACTTCCACTCATTCTTATTATTGAAATACCGCCATTACCAAGTGCTGTTGAAATGGCTACAATTGTTTTATTTTCGATTTCCATAGTTTAATTATATCACAAAAATAGCCTTTGTGAATAGATAAATATAATTTTTTGTTATTTTTTAGCAAAAAAAATGATGACAAAAAAGGTCGAAAAAGATGTAAAAATGTTTTGTAATATATTATATATATGATAAAATATATATGTAATTTGTAGGGTCTATTTAATTTAAAATTTCGAATAAGATTTGAAAAATGGGTTAATATATGAAATTTATATAGTTATAAGTATATAACAGCGTAACTATCACAAATTAAAATAAAGACTTTTAAGAGATTGAAAATGGAAAAGTTAAAAAGAAAAAGTGGAATATTATGTCATATAACTTCTTTGCCTAATAAATTTGGATTAGGTACTTTTTCTTGTGAATGTTATAATTTTATAAACTTCTTAAGGGATGGTGGATTTTCTGTTTGGCAAGTTCTTCCTTTTGCTGAATGTGGTTATGGTTTGTCGCCATACTCGGCTATATCTTCATTTGCTATCAATAAGTATTTGATTGATTTAACCGAATTTTTAACTGAAGAAGAAATGAATTCTTTTGGTTTTGATAAGTATAATAGAAGTAGTTTGGTTAGTTTGGCTGAAGAACAGACGAAATTTGATAAAGCATTAGACCTAGTTTATTTTAAATATGGTAATTCGTTTGATAGGCTTAAGTTTAATAAATATCAATCATACTGGCTTGATGATTATGCTACTTATATGGTGGCGACTAAACAATTTGGTAGCGATTGGACTGAGTGGCCTGTTAATATGAAAAATAAAGTTAAGGCTGATATTACTAAGTTTCAGTTGATGCATAGTTTGGAAATTGATAAAGAGAAGTTTTTTCAATATATAGCCGATATGCAGTGGAAGAAAATCCAGAAGTATGCTAAAAGTTGTGGAATTGAAATATTTGGTGATATACCAATGTATGTAGAGTTACTAAGCGTTGATGTTTGGGCAAATCAAAAAGACTGGCAAATAGAAAATGGAAAGTGTAAGTTTGTTGCTGGAGTTCCTGGTGATTATTTTAACCCTGACGGTCAACTTTGGGGTTATCCGCTATATAATTACACAAATATGGCTAAAAACAAATATTCATTCTGGGCAAATAGAATGAAGAGAATGAGTGAACTTTTTGATATAGTAAGAATTGACCATTTTGTAGCGATTAGCAAATATTACGCTATACCACAAGGTAAAAATGCTAATAGTGGTAAATGGATGATTGGAGCAAAAGACAAGTTACTTTCTGTAATAGTTAGTAATTGTAAGGGTAAACTTGTTGCTGAAGACTTGGGTAATGTTACAGAAGATGTGATTAGACTTAGAGAAAAGTTTGGAATATCGGGAATTAGGGTTATGCAGTTTGGTTTTGATAATGAACTAGATAGTGAACATAAACCGCATAATTATGATTGTGATACATATGCTTATTTGGGCACACATGATAATGATACTTTTATGGGTATGCTAGGTAATAGTGACTGGGATAAGATTAATAGATTTAAAAGATATGTGGGTATTCCACTTGAATATGATAACAATGCGACTACCGATAAAGTTGTTGAAACGTTGTATAGAAGTAGTGCAAAAACGATAATTTTAACAATGCAAGATGTTTTGAAACTAGGTAGTGAAAGTAGAATGAATATTCCAGGTGTTCCAGAAGGCAACTGGCAGTGGCAACTTGAAAATATCGATATGGGGTATTGCGAAAGATATAGGTATTTAAGCGATATTTACAATAGAAAATAAAGGTAGGAGAAAATGGAAAAAGATTTTAGCAAAGAAATGTATCTCTTTCATCAAGGGACATATTATCATGCTTATGAATACTTAGGGTGTCATCCGTATGAAGTGGATGGTAAGAAAGGTTATATTTTTAGAACTTGGGCACCAAATGCTAGTAAAATTTATGTTTTAGGTGACTTCAATGACTGGAATAATAATAGCCATCCTATGAAAAGAGTTTCTAAAGACGGTATTTGGGAAGTATTTATTGAAGGGGTAAAAGAACTTGATAATTATAAATACGAAATATCGGATAAGAAAGGTTATGCAAGATTGAAGGCTGACCCATACGCATTTATGCATGAAACAAATGGTTATACCGCTTCAAAAGTTTATGATATTGAAGGATATACTTGGAAAGATGATAGTTATTTGGAGAGTAGGGATAAGAAAAATGTTTATAATACTCCAATGAATATTTACGAAGTAAACTTCACATCATGGAAAAAGCAGAGTGATTGCAAATATTATACATATAAGATGCTTGCAGATGAACTTATTCCTTATGTAGTTGAAATGGGTTATACACATATTGAAATAATGCCTATTACAGAATATCCTTTTGATGGATCATGGGGTTATCAGGTAACTGGATATTTTGCTCCAAGTTCAAGATTTGGAGAGCCAAAAGACTTTATGTATTTTATAGATAAATGTCACCAAAGTGGAATATCTGTTATTATGGATTGGGTTCCTGCTCATTTCCCAAAAGACCCACATGGACTTGTTGAATATGATGGCTCATACCTTTATGAAAATCAAGGTTGGGATAGAATGGAACATAAAAACTGGGGGACTAGGATATTTGACTGGGGAAGAACGGAAGTTCAAAGTTTCCTAATTTCTAGTGCTATGTTCTTTATGAGAAAATATCATATTGATGGAATTAGAGTGGATGCTGTAGCATCAATGCTTTACCTTGATTATGATAGAAAAGATGGCGAATGGATACCTAATAAGTATGGAAACAATGAAAATTTAGAAGCGGTTGCGTTCTTACAAAAATTAAATAGTGCGGTGTTTAAAGAATTTCCAAATGCACTTATGATTGCTGAAGAAAGTACTGCTTGGCCAATGGTTACTAAGCCTACTGATATTGGCGGACTTGGATTTAATTTTAAATGGAACATTGGTTGGATGAATGATAGTCTTGAATATATTTCAACAGATGGTTTCTTTAGAAAATCTATTCATGACAAACTTACATTTAGCATGTTCTATGCGTTTAGTGAAAACTTTATTCTTCCTATTTCTCATGACGAAGTGGTTTATGGAAAATGCTCACTTTTAAATAAAATGTGGGGAGAATACGACGATAAATTTAGACTTATGAGAGCGTATTTGTCTTATATGATGGCGCATCCGGGTAAAAAACTTACATTCATGGGTACAGAATTTGCTCAGTTTAAAGAATGGGATTATCAAGCGGGGATTGACTTTTGCTTACTTGACTTTGAAAGTCATAATAACATGCATAAGTTTGTCAAAGCTTTAAATCATTTCTATTTAAACAATCCTACACTTTTTGAAGAAGATTTTTCTTGGAAGGGTTTTGATTGGCTAGTCCCTGATGATAATACTCAGAATGTTTTAGTTTTTAGACGAATGGATAAAAACGACAATGAACTTATATATGCTGTAAACTTTTCTACCGTTGACCAAATGGAATATTCAATTGGTGTTGACGGTGAAGCTTATGAAGAAGTGTTTAATACAGAAGACGAAAAATGGGGTGGAAGGGGTATTCACAATGATAAACTAATTGTGGAAAAAACTTCTTTCAAAGGTAAAAAGAATAAATTAACGATAAAAATTCCTGCACTTAGTGGTGTGTTCTTGGTTAAAAAAACAATTAAAATAAGGTTGGATTAAAAATGGATAAGACTTTTAATGATTTAATGAGTATAGTTAGTAGAACAAAAAAGATAGACGAAAAAGAAGGTAGAACGAAACGTGTTGTTAAAAAGGTTGAACCTGTAGAACAAGAGATAGCACAAGATGCTAACTCACTTTTTGATAACGCAAATGCTATCAATAAACTAATCGGTACTAAAAAATCTACTTCAAAGAGTACTAAAAAAGCTACAACTAAGCCTAAAACAACTACCAAATCAACAACCAAGAAAACAACCACCAAGAAAGCTTCTGCAAAAAGCGAAGATAAACCTAAGAAAACTCCAGTCAAGAAAAGTACAGCAAATATTACAAAACTAGCAGATAAGATAAAGAAAGAAGAAAAGGTAAAAGAAGTTAAAACTACAGCACCACTTGATATGAGCGACCCTAAGAATGCACAGTTTTATGAAGCACTTCAAAACACACTTTTGTCACAAGGAACGGATATATCCCAATATATTGAAGTTGATGAAGAGACAAAAGAAAATCAAGACAAATTAGCCGAACTTAAGAAACAAAGAGAAGCATTAAAAATGAGCCAAGAAATTTCAAAAGAACAACAAGAATATGAACAGTTGTTTACAGGCTCACTTGGTGCTTTTGGAAGTGAAGAAGAAGTAACAGAAGAAACTCAAGAAGCAAGAGAAAGTTTGTCAAAAGATAGATTATCTTCTCTTCAAAATTTACAAAAACAAAAAATTGACGCACCAAAAAGAACTTCTCAACAAGATAAAAATAAAGACATAGATAAAAAGATTGCCGATTATTATAGAAGAAAGCAAGAAATGATTGATAAGTTCAATAAAGAACAATATGCAGATGTTCAAGAAGATGTGGTTAAACTTTCTGATTATGAACAAAAACAAAGCGATTATGAAGCAGTGTTTAACGGCTCAATTTATACAAATTCAAATATGCAATCTCCCGAAGAAAATGCAAGACTTGAAGAAAGTATAGCCGAAGACGAGCAAGTAGAAAATGTTGAAAATATTGAAGAAAACGAAACAATTCAAGAAAACCAACAAATTGAAGATTACGAAAATGCTGAACTTCTAAGTGAAGAAAATAATACAAAGCCAGTAATGGAATTTGAAGATTACGAAGAAGAAGTAAACTATAGAAAATCACCAACATTTAAGTTCCCTACAAATAGCGAATTTGATGATATTGATAGTGAGTATGCTTTAATTAGAAGGGGCGGTCAAACTGATAAAACTATTATAAATTACGAAGATAGCGAATTTTCTACTCCACAAGAAAATGAAGAAGTTGAAAAAATTAAAACATCAGATAGTAATGAAAATGTAACTGAAGAAACTATTGATAATGAACAAGCAGTTGAAAAAGTTGAAAGTGAAGAAGAAATAGTTGAAGAAGTTACTCAAGAAAAAGATGAAGAAAGTCATTATGATGGGGACGAAGTTGAAGAACAGTCAGAAGAAAGTACTCAAGAAGATATAGAAGAAAAAATCAGTGCAGAGACTTCAGTATTTAATGAAGAAGTAGTTTACGAAGAAGATACTACTCTTGAAAATGAAGAAAGTGCAGAAACAACTGAACAAGAAGAAAGTTCTGAAGTTGAAGAAAGCACACAAATATTAGAAGATGATGAAACTGTAGAACTTGAACAAGTAGAAGAAAACGAAAATTCTACTGAAGAAGAAAATGTAACTACAGATAGTTCAACATTCTTTACAGTAAGTGATGACGAAGAAGTTGAAAAAGATAACGAGTATGAAAACACACTTGTAAATGAATATTCTGAAGAAAATGAAGAAAATAAATATGACTTAAATAATGGTGATATCAGTGATTATATAATTGCTAGTAATTCAGAAGAAATTGAAAGTGAAGAAAATTCACAATTAGAAGATACTGAAAGCCAAGAAGAAATAGAAAATCAATCGGAAGAAAATGAAGAAATTCAACTAGAAGAAGTTGAAGATCAAGAAAGTTTATCTCAAGACGTAGAAGAAGAGAGTGAAATTTCACCTGAAGTTGAAGAAATAGAAGAAGATACTTTAACCGAAGAAGTTGAAGAAAGTTCTGAAAGTGCAGAAACTACCGAACAAGAAGAAAATTCTGAAGTTCAAGAAAGCACACCAGTATTAGAAGATGACGAAACTTTAGCACAAGAAGAAGTGGAAGAAACTCCAAATATTTCTGCAAGTGAAATTAACGAAAAATTACTAGACGCTAGTGAAGAAGATGAAGTAACTGAAACTCAAATGGAAAATATTGAAGAAGCAGTTGAAGAAAATACACCAGTTATGTATACCGAAGTAGATGATGACGACGATGATAATAGTTTGGTTATTGATGGTGATAAATTTGTAAGCGAACTTAGTTTGTTTGATGAAAGTGAAGAAACTAGCGAAGAAGAAAAAGTAGAAGAGACTACGCAAGAAAAAGTAGAAGAAGAAAACTCAATTTCAAAAGAAGAATTTTATAATGAAATGGCTAGACTTCAAGAAAATCTACTTAATGAATTAAAAGGTCAAAAAGTAGAGAAAAATTCATATGATTACTTCAAGGAAGAAGAAGTAGAAGAAGATGAAGAGATAGAAGAGTACATAGAAGAAAGTAGTGAAGATAGCAGAGAAAGTACACTTGCTGAAGAGATTATAAATAATTGGAAAGCAAGAGAAGAGAAAGAAAATTCTGAAGAAATAGAAGAAATTTCTACTAAAACAGAAGAAGAAATTGCAGAAGAGAAAAGGCTAGAAGAAGAAAAAGCAAAGAAAGAAGAAATAGAAGGCTTGATTGCAAATGAAGTTGCAAGCGGAGAAAATCTTCTTCAAGTAGATAAACCATTAGATGATGTAGATTTAAAGTATCAAGAAGACAGTGAAAAAGAAAAAGAAGCAGTCAAAGATGACTATTTCTACTTAAGTCAAGAACACAATGAAAAAGAGACTGTAAATGATGATGAATATGTAAAAATATATAATGAAGAAATTACAGGTATTTATGAAGTTGGAGATATAAACCTAAATAAAGACATTATGAATGCCGTACCTTACAGCAGAGTTGAGACAGAAGAAGAAATTAGAATGAAAAAGGAAAAAGAGATAGAGTTAATCTATACATTATTTGGAATGGAAGAGAAAAAAGTAAATAACAAAAAAGAAGATATGAAAATTTTATATGTTGCTGGTGAGTGTCAACCATTTATAGCAACAGGTGGACTTGCAGACGTTGCTGGAAGTTTACCAAAAGCAATTGCAGAAAAAGGTGGCGTAGATATTAGAGTTATACTACCTTTGTATGGCAATATCAAAAATGAATATAGAGATAAGTTTGAATATATCGGTAACTTCACCGTTCACCTAAGCTGGAGACAAGAATATTGCGGATTATTCAGATATTATAGTGATGGAGTAACATATTACTTCATTGATAATGAAAGATATTTCAAGAGAGAAAAAACTTATGGTTATTATGATGATGGCGAAAGATTTGCATACTTTAGCAAAGCAATAGTTGAATGTTTGCCACACATTAATTTCTTCCCAGATATCATTCATTGTAATGACTGGCAATCAGCACTAGTTTCTACATATATCAAAACTGGTAACTGGAGCGATTTCAGATATTACAAAATTAAACATATATACACTATCCATAACGTTGAATATCAAGGTGTTTATGGTATGGAAAATCTTAAAGATTTATTCGGTATCGACCCTAGATTTAAATTAGATATGGATTATAACGGTGATATAAACTTAACAAAAGCCGCTATTCAATTTAGTGATAAATTTACAACCGTTTCAAATAGTTATTGCGATAACTTGAAACAACCTTATTGCAGTAGGGGTCTTCACCATGTAATTATTAGAAATGAATACAAATTAAGCGGAATTGTTAATGGTCTTGATTACGATTTCTATAACCCTGCAACAGATAAAGTACTTTACAAAAATTACTCTGTAGAAACAATTCAAGACAAAGTAATGAATAAGAAAATTTGGCAAGATGAATTGGGTCTTCCGGTTGATGGAGAAACTCCAATGATTGCAATTGTATCTAGACTTGTAGCACACAAAGGTCTTGACTTAATTATTAAGATGATTGAAAACGTTTTGCAAAAAGATGTTCAACTTGTTGTAGTTGGTACTGGTGACCAAAAATTCGTTGATTACTTTAAATATCTAGAAGGCAAATATCCAACAAAAGTTAGAGCTATGGTAGATAAATATTCTAACGAACTTGCTAGAAAAGCATATGGCGCAAGCGATATATTCTTGATGCCAAGTAAGGTTGAACCATGTGGACTTAGCCAAATGATTGCAAGTAGATACGGCTCTATTCCAATTGTTAGAGAAGTTGGTGGACTAAAAGATACTATCAAAGACTTCGGATGTCCAGAAGGTGGTAATGGTTATACCTTTACAAGTTACAACCCAAGTGATTTGGAATACCAAGTAAATAGAGCAATAGCAGAATACAAAGATAAAGATAGTTGGAAAGAAAAAATGAAAGTTTGTATGACAACTGACTTTACATGGGCTACATCTGCAGATAAATATATGGAACTATATAATTCGTTAATGAAATAAGGAGTGAATTTTGAAAGAGAAATTAACCGAGCAAAAAGCAACACAATTATTGGAAGAAACTTTACTAAAAAATGTAGAAGTTCACTTGAGTGATGCAAGTGCCAGAGATATCTATAAGGCACTTGCCATCATCTGCAGAGATATGCTTGCAGAGAAAAGGGAAAAATTTCATAGCAAAGTTGCTAAAGGTCAGAAAAAAAGAATACACTACTTGTGTATGGAATTTTTGCTAGGCAGAAATTTAAAAACGTCACTATTTAATTTACAATTAGATGGTGTTTTTGAGAAAGTTCTAAAAAATAACAAAATATCAATTGATGACGTATATGAAGTAGAATTAGATGCAGGACTTGGTAATGGTGGTCTTGGTAGACTTGCTGCATGTTTTATGGATAGTTTAGCACATTTAAAATATCCTGCTATGGGGCATAGTATACTTTATGAATATGGTTTATTTAAACAGAAAATAGTTGACGGGGAACAAATTGAACTTATTGATAGTTGGCGTTCGACGGGTGATTATTGGCTAAGGAAAAGACCAGATAAGGCTGTTATTATTAAGTTGGGTGGTCACGTTACCGAAAAAATGGTAGGCGATAGACTTGTCCCAGAATATCATAATTATACCGAAGTTCAAGCAATTCCATATGATATGGTGCTTAGCGGATATGATAGTGATGGCGTGTCAGTTCTTAGACTTTGGGAAGCAAAAGCAATAAACAAATTCGACCTTACTTCTTTTAGTCAAGGTGCTTATGTTAATGCTGTTGCCGAAGCAAGTGAAATTGAAATGATAAGCAAAGTTTTGTATCCAGCTGACGACCACGTTCAAGGAAAAGCATTAAGACTTGAACAGCAATATTTTTTGGTGTCTGCTGCACTTCAAAACATTGTTTCTACTCATATGAAAAGACAGAGAGATTTGAGAACTTTATCCAAAATGGTAGGCATTCATATCAATGATACACATCCATCACTTTGTATTCCAGAACTTATGAGAATACTTATGGATGAGTATGGTTGGACATGGGATGCTTCATGGAATATGGTAACCAAAATTGTGGGATATACAAACCACACAGTTTTAGCTGAAGCAGTAGAAAAGTGGGATGAAAATTTATTTAGAAATACTCTTCCTAGAATTTATCAAATTGTAAAAGAAATAAATAGAAGATTTGTAGATAGTTTGCTTGAACGCCAAAATGAATTTGATTTAGCTACCATTGAGAAAATGTCAATAGTTTCTCAAGGTCAAGTAAGAATGGCAAACTTATCTATTGTTGCTAGTTATAAAATCAATGGTGTAAGTAAATTACACAGTGAAATTTTAAAGAACGATTTGTTCTCAAATTTTGCAAGACTTTATCCAAATAGATTTACTAATGTTACAAACGGTATTGCTCATAGAAGATGGCTTTGTCAATCAAACCCTGAACTTACAAATTACATAAATAGTTTAATAGGAACGGGGTATTATTATAATGCCGATGAACTTAGTAAATTACTTAAGTTTTCTGAAGATAAAACAATACTTAATAAACTAGCAAAAATCAAACTTGAAAACAAAAAAATGTTTGCCGATTATTTATACAAAACTCAAGGCGTAAGGGTAGACCCTACTCATAGATTTGATGTTCATGTAAAAAGAATTCATGAATACAAACGTCAATTATTAAATGTACTTAAGATAATATATTTATATATAGACATTATAAATAATCCAGATAAAGAAGTTA
Organism: Clostridiales bacterium; assembly: GCA_015055815.1. Lineage (GTDB taxonomy): Bacteria > Bacillota > Clostridia > Christensenellales > UBA1242 > UBA11490. The sequence continues at coordinate 37,617 of SVHM01000003.1, read as the reverse complement.
CTCCACAAGTATTCTTCTTTGGTGGAAAGTCTGCCGCTAAATATTATATGGCAAAAAGAATAATTAAACTTATTTGCAAATTGGCAGAAGAAATTGACAATAACCCTATCGCTCATGGCAAAATCAAAGTAGTTTTCCTTGAAAACTATAGAGTTAGTTATGCAGAGAAAATTATTCCTGCTACTGATGTTAGTGAACAAATTAGTCTTGCTGGTAAAGAAGCGAGTGGAACTGGAAATATGAAATTTATGATAAATGGTGCGCTTACACTTGGAACGTTTGATGGTGCAAATGTTGAGATGTGTGAGTGTGTTGGAAGGGATAATATTTTCATATTTGGTTTATCATCTGAAGAAGTAGATAATTCATGGAGAGTGGGATATAATCCAAAAGATATATACAACTCAAATGAAAAAGTAAAAGCTGTTATTAATGCTTTGAGAAAAGGTTTTGCGGGAGAGAGCTTTGAAGATATTGCAAACTATTTAATTGAAGGAAATAGGCCTGACCCATATATGTGTTTAATTGACTTTGATAGTTATCTAGACAAACACTATGAAATGGATAGAGTTTATCGTAACCCAATCGATTGGAATAGAATGTGTCTTGTTAATATTGCCAAAGCGGGTTTCTTTGCGTCAGATAGAAGCATTAATGATTATGCAAAAAATATTTGGAATTTAGAAAGTGTGTAAAAATTTAAAAGGATAAATTATTGTATGGAGAATTTTATTTTTAATCCACTATTTGATAAAAAACCAGCAGGTGCAAATACACCCAATACACCTATAACGTACACACTTAGAGTGAGTAAGTTTATAAATGTCAATGGTGTTTATTTGTGTATGCATAGAGATGGTGAATGTGACAGGCGTACACCTATGGAAAAAGTAATTTCTGCCGACCCGAGATATTATCAATATGTAGCAGAGATTAATTTTGAAAGTGTAGGACATTATTGGTATCACTTTGAAGTAGAAGGTGATAATTTTGTTAAGCTTATTAGGTCTGAAAATCTTGACGTGGTTGAGAGTTTTGCAGATAGTGATTATTTACAACTTATTTATTCTACTCCATCAGTTTCTGATGAAAATATCAGAAAGGGTATTATTTATCATGTATTTGTTGATAGGTTTAATAGAAGTGGAGAAGTAATACCTAGAGAACCATTAAATCTTGTTAATGACTGGGAGATGCCAGTTGAGAAAGAATACGATTTAAATAACGAAAGAGTGAATAGAAATTGTTATGGCGGTAATCTTCAAGGGGTTATTGATAAAATTCCGTATTTCAAGAAATTGAATGTTTCTACTCTTTATCTATCACCAATATTTGAAGCGAATAGTAGTCATAAATATAATATTGCCGATTATTCCAAAGTAGATAGTATGTTTGGTGATGAAGATAAATTAGTTGAACTTATAAGCAAATGCAAGAAAAACAAAATTTCAGTTATACTAGACGGTGTGTTTAATCATACTGGTAGCGATAGTATTTATTTCAATAAAGAAAATAGATACAAGTCAATCGGTGCTTATCAAAGTCAAACTTCGCCATATTTTAATTGGTACGACTTTGGTAATTATCCATATGAATATAGTACATGGTGGGGAATAAAATCACTTCCGCAAACAAACGAAAATTCTGGATTTTTTGACTATATTGCTGGAGAAAATGGAATACTTGAAAAGTATATGAATTTGGGGTTACTTGGGTTTAGACTTGATGTAGTTGATGAACTTTCAAATAACTTTATGAAAGCAATTTGTAGAAAGATAAAAGACGTCAATAAGAAAGGTTTTGTAGTAGGTGAAGTTTGGGAAGATGCAAGTTCAAAAATTGCCTATGATGAGAGAAAGGAATATTTCTTGGGTGGCAATTTGGACAGTGTTACAAATTATCCTATGAAAAATGCTATACTTGAATTTGTTAAGTGGGGCAATACTCAAAACTTTGTAAATACTATCAATATGATTAAAGACCAATATCCTACGTCTATTCAGAATAACCTTATGAATATAATTGATACACACGATACAGTGAGAGCACTAACTTATTTAGGAGCGCCAGACTTTATGTCTGAGTATGAAGATTATAGATTGACTGAAGATGAAAGAGTTGATGCTATAAATTATTTGAAAATGGCAACACTTTTGCAATATACAATAATGGGAATACCGACTGTTTTCTATGGCGATGAAGTAGGTATGGAAGGAACAAAAGACCCTTATTGTAGGGGAACTTATCCATGGGGTCATGAAGATTTGACTATGCTTGAATGGTATGAAAAACTTGGAAATCTTCGAAATAATGACGTCCTTACAGATGGCGAAATGAATATTAAATTTGCCGAAGATGGAGTACTTATTTACGAGAGAGTAAAGGGTGACCAAAAAGTGTTTGTAGCAGTTAACAGGGGTCATGAAGAAGTTGATTTTACCGTTGCTAGAAGTATGAAAAATTACTTTACGGGAGAAAACATTTCGGGTAATGTTAACCTAAAACCAAATAGTTATTTGCTTCTTGTTGATTAATAAATTTTGCTATATTAAAAAATAGTTAAAGTGCTATTTTTGATATGGCATTTTTTATTTAAAATTAATAGGTAATAATCTTTACAACTTTTTTCATGTTAAATAATGCCTATTTAAAAAATAAATTTATATAAATGTTATTAATATTTGGAAAAAAACATCTAATTTGTTAGAATATTATGAAGGAGTTAAAATGGCAAAGTGTTGGTTGGATAGGAAAGTCATTCTTGTGACTGGTGCTTCAAGCGGAATTGGTAGAGAATTAGTTAAATTTCTCATAAATAAACATAATTGTATGGTAATTGGTGTTGGAAGAAATGAAGAAAAACTTAAGTCTCTAAAAAATGAATTGGAAGAAAAGTCGCACAATTTTTCTTACAAAATCATGGACGTTGGAGTAGAAGAAAATTGGAAAAATTTGTCTCTTGGTATAAGCAACTTGGATGTTATTATAAACAATGCGGGTGTTTTACCGAATTTTTCAAACTTTGAGAACTTTGTAAAAGACGAGTGTGAAAATGGTGTCGAAAAAGAAGTAGGCAAAGTAATGAATACCAACTTTATGTCGGCAGTTTATAGTGTTGCATATTTAAGTAAAACAATTGAAAAAAGTCAAACTCCGGCAATTATAAATGTGTGCAGTTCGGCGGGGCTTTGTCCACTTCCGGGTATATCGTTATATACCGCTAGTAAATCAGCACTTAAAAATTTCACTGAAAGTTTAAGGTGTGAGAGAAAGTATTATATAGGTCTTGTGTGTCCGGGATTTACAAAAACGGATATATTCAGAAATCAAAAAAATAGTAGCGATAGTAAACTAATATCACTCATTTCAACAAGTCTTGGTAAGATGTCAAAGAAAATTTACAAAGGTATAAAGAAAAAGAAAAAACGCATGGTGTTTGGTATGGATGCCAAGGCTATGGATAGACTGTATAGGCTAATGCCAAAGAGTAGTTTAAAATTATTCACTGGCATTTTGAAAAAAGCAAATATTGAACTGTTTAAAGATGTATTTTAGAAAAAAGGAAAATAAGATTATGAAATTAATGTATTCAGCAGTAAGCAAAGAATTTATAAACTCGGGTGTAAATATTAAATGTGCTACCACAACACAAGAAAGAATTATAAAGAGTATTTTTTCAAAAAAAGCAAGTAATATGTTAGGTTTTTTGGACTTGCCAAATATGCAAAAAGATGAAATAGAAAAATATAAAACAATGGGAAGTGAAATACGTAAAAAGTATAAAGATATGATAGTGCTTGGAATTGGTGGGTCAGCACTTGGTATCAAAATGCTTAAAAATACTTTCTTTGATAGTATTAATGAAACACCTAAATGTAATGTAAGAGTTTGCGATAATATTGATAGTGATACTTTTATAACTATGTTAAGTAAACTAAATTTAAAAAAGACAATGTTTAATGTTATTACTAAGTCAGGCTCAACAAGTGAAACACTAGCGCAAATGATGATAGTTTTAAATAGATTAAAAGCAAAAAAATTAGATATTTCAAAACATTTTGTAATTACAACAACTAAGGGTAATGCTTTATACAACTTCGCAGTTGAAAATAATATTCCTACTTGCGAAATTCCCGAAAGTGTTGGTGGAAGATTTAGCGTTCTTTCTGCTGTTGGTTTGCTTCCAGCAAGTGTTATGGGAATAGATATTGAAAAAATGCTTGCAGGTGGTAGACAAGGATTGTCAATTGCAAGTAGGCTTGATGAGAAAAATATTCCATTTACTACTGCTTACATAAATTATCAATATTTGAGTAAGGGTAGAGTTAATTTTGTAACTATGCCATATAGCGATAGGCTAGCACTTGTACCTGAGTTTTTTGCACAACTTTGGGGAGAAAGTTTAGGTAAGAAACATAATTTGAAAGGTGAAGAAGTGTATGCTGGTCAAACTCCAATTAAATCACTTGGTGTTACCGACCAACACAGTCAATTACAACTATATACTGAAGGCGTTGACGATAAAATTATTATGTTCATGACTGTTGATAAAAATGCCTATGATGAAGTAATAAGTGAAGAAATTGCAATTACTAAACATTTAACAGGAACATCACTTAAAACACTACTTGACTATGAATACATATCAACAGCATATTCTTTGGCTGAAGTCAATAGACCAAGCTATACAATAAGTTTACCATGCATTTGCGAAGAGAGTATTGGAGAACTTATTGTATTTATGGAAATGATGACGGCATTTATGGGTAGTATGCTTAAAGTAGATGCCTTTGACCAACCGGGAGTAGAACTTAGTAAAATATACACTAAGGGCTGTTTAAAAATGAAAGGATACGAAAAGTATGGTGAAAATATACGTAAATTCAAAAAAGTTTCATCAAAATTTTCGCTATAATAGGGGTATTTGAAAAAAAGTTCAAAAATTTTTGACATAGAAACTTGTTTTTGGGACTTTTCTCAAGTATAATAAAGGGGTAATTAAAAAATTTTGCAAAGTTAAAAAATTTATACAGAAGGATTAATTATGATTAAAGAAGAAATTTGGACACAGGCACTTGATGTGCTTCAAAAGAATGTAAGCACAATAAGTTATGATTTGTGGATAAAGTCGTTAGAGCCTATTGACCTTAAAAATAATATATTTTATTTATCTACAACAAGCGAGACGGCTAAGCAAAGAATTATGTCTTTACATAAAGGCGATATTTATGTTGCACTTACTTCTATTTCTGATGAAGTAAAAGACTTTGCAATTCTTGACCCAGACGAAAGAGAAGTTTATGTAAAGAATGTAGAAGTAACTGTCAAGGCTGAAAACCAAAAGTTCCCAGGCATGAATACCTTTAATAAAAAATATACTTTCGATAATTTCATTGTTGGTAATTCAAATAAATATGTATATTTTGCTTGTAAAGGGGTGGCGGAAAATCCGGGTACTAGAATAAACCCACTATTTATATACGGTGGTAGCGGACTTGGAAAAACTCATCTGCTTAATGCTATTGGTAATTGCTTAAATGAACAACATCCCGAACTAAAAACATTGTATTGCACATGTGAAAAGTTTACTGGAGATTACGTAAAGTCTTTGCAAGGTAATTATAGTGCAAAAAATAACTTCAAAGAAAAATATAGAAACTTAGACGTTCTTATAATTGACGATATACAATTTATATCAAAGGCAGAAAGTACACAAGAAGAATTTTTCTTTACATTCAATGAACTTTATGAGAGCGGAAAGCAAATAATTATTGCTAGTGACCGTCCACCTAAAGAAATTGCAACTTTGCAAGAAAGACTTGCTAGTAGATTTAGTATGGGACTTATCCAAGATATTCAATTCCCAGACTATGAAACAAGACTAGCAATTCTTATGAAAAAAGCCCAAGAAGAAGGCTTTGTTGTTGAAGATAAAGTTCTTGAATATCTAGCTGAACATTTCGATACGAATATTAGAGAAATGGAAGGCGTACTTATGAAAGTATGGTATTATGCAAGTTTAATAGGCAAAAAATCTGCATCAATGGAAGATGCAAGAGAAGCATTAAAAGACCACGACTTTAGCAACAAACAAAATCTAACAGCCGATAGAATTATCGATTGTGTTTGTAAGTATTTCAATATTAAAAAAGACGATTTGCTAGGCAAGAAGAAAAATAAAGAAATAGTAGAGCCAAGACAAATTTGTATGTATGTAATTTGTACAATGCTTGAAATGTCACTATTATCTATCGGACAATTATTCGGAAGAGACCATACAACTGTTATTCACGCAAGAGATAAAGTTACAACACTTATTGAAGAAAACCAACGTATCAAAATTGCTGTCAACGATATCAAAGCAATGACACAGAAAAATTAAGACAACTGCACTTAATTTTGAATTAAAAGGATATTGTATATGAATTTAAACAAGGCATTTGCAATAAGATTAAGCAAACTTTTAGTTGAGAAGAATATTAGTAAATATCGACTTGAGAAAGATAGTGGTATTTCACATTCTGCACTTAGGTATATTTTTAATGAAGTGAATAATGATGTAAAGTTTTCTACAATTGTAAAAGTGTGTGATGTTCTTAATATATCATTAAAAGATTTTTTTGATGATGATATATTTAAAATGTCAAATTTGCAAATTGATTAAAAAATAGCATAGAAATAATCTATGCTATATTTTTTTGCAAAATCACTCAAAATTTAATTGACTTGGGTGCTTTTTGAAGAAGTCAAATTTTGCTTCTATAAATGTTGGTTTGTAATTTTCTTTGTTTTCAACAAAGTTGTATATCGGCTCGTTTATTGTATCCCAACTAAATATATCAGGAGATACTTTTAGAAGGTTTGCAAGGTTTTCGGTATTGTCTGGGCTTACTGGGTGAAGTAGTACCATTGCAACTTTTACCATATGAAGTGTGTCGGCAATTAATTGACTTAGTTTTTCGTTATCATTTTCGCAAGTCTTTATATTTGCAACCCAGTATTTATTTATGTTACGAATGTAACTATCTAGTTCGTAAGATATCATGTGGAATTTGTTTTCAAATGCACATTTTTCGTATTTTAAAATTGTTTGAACGGCATCTTTTAAAATATTTTCACTTATAGGACGTACTGGCACAACACCGTCAAGTTTGCTTTGCCATGTATAGAATAATGTTCTTATAATTCTATTATATACATTAGTAAGTAGGTTGCCATCTTTTGTAACTGGGTCGTCATCTTCAGGTTTGGCATCTGGGTTAAATGGCTTTGGTGAGAATGACGAAGAAGTGTTGCCAACGTTTAGTCCTAAGAAATACATTCTTAATTGCTCTATTGTATAATGCTCAAGCAAATCATTTAAATTTGGTGCTTTTATAACACCCGAACTACTAGCTTTGTTGCCTAAGAACATTGAGTGTTTATTTACTATTAACCTTGACATATTTAGGTTGCCGTTTGGTATATCTAGGCTTGGGTTTTTGCCTTGTGTACATAGCCACATTGCGTGTTGAACGGGACCATAGAAATATGCGTTGTCTTCACCTAAAACTTGGTAAATATAACTATTTTTGTCACACCAGTATTTTTTCCATTCGTCATACTTGCCGATAGAATTTAAATATGTCTTTGTGAAAGATATTGGCGCCCAAAGACTTTCTGGCCAAACGTAGAATGTCAAATCTTTCATTCCGTCTTTGTCTGGAAGTGGTACACCCCAAGAAATATTACCACTAAGTCTAAATGGTGTAACTGTCTTACCGGTACGGTATCTGATACCATTTTCAGATAACATCTCACATGCAATTTCTCTGTTTTCTAGTTTATCAAAAACTAGTACAAAACTTGCTTTGCTTTTTTCTTCTCTAAGTTCGTGTGTAGGAAGTAAAAACTTCACTTCTTCATAAAGTTCGACTTGGTCTTTCTTTATATATATTTCAGGTTTCTTAAGGAACTCTTTTATTTCTTTTACAAAAAATTGTCTTGCACCTTTTTTCTCTGCATCTGCTATCCAACTTTCAAGTAGTGGTAGACATCTTTCCATATCAAAATACCAGTTAGATATTTCTTTTAAAGTAGGAGTTTTCCCACTAAGAGTGCTTACTGGGTCTATAAGTTCGCTAGGTTGGTATTGATGACCCAAGTCACATTCATCAGCATAACCTTTTTCACTACCACAATTTTCATACGGACATTTACCTATTACTTGTCTACCATTTAAAAATGTATTGTGTTCTTCGTCAAAAAATTGAAGAGTAGACATTTTTTTCAAATATCCATTTTCGTAAAGGCTATTAAAAATCTCATGACTAGTTTCAACATGGAAAGGCACAGCATCACCAACTGCACTTGCACCAAAGAAATTAAAAGAAATACCAAATTTTTTTAGTTCGGCTTTTTGTCTTTCATGGTACTCACTAACCATATCTTCAATAGTACCAGTGTATCCGTTTTCAACTTTTTTTCTAAAAGTTTCCATGGCTGGCGAACCGTAGCAATCTGTACCCGACACAAAAATTACATTGTCTTTACCAATTCTATCTCTTAAAAATCTTGCCATAAAATCTGCATACAAAAACATGCCAAGTACATGCCCATAATGTAAATCTTTATTACCATAAGGCATACCGCCAGTAATAACCGCTCTTATAGGCGGGGTTATTCTATGCTCAAGCATTCTTTTTAATCTTTCATCACCGTAGTCTTTCATAATTCACCATTGTTTTCAAAAATTTTTAGTTAGTATATATCAAATAATTAAATTTGTAAAGTAAAGATATTTATTTAAAAACATAATCGTGTAAATTGATGGCGGGAATGTGCATAACTCACTTTTTAAAAACTTAAAAATTAGCAAAAAAAATTATAAAATTTGCTGGGTTATCCCCATTTGCTTGACCTTGCGAAAATTTAAGAATATACTAAAATTATTAAATATAAAAAGGAGAGAATAAATGTTTAAAAAAATAAAAATGTTTTTAGTAGCGTTATTGATGCTTCCTTGTATGGCAATTTTACCAGCATGTGATGAAGCTCCAACTGACCCGCCATCTACAACCGAAACACCATCAACGCCTACAACACCATCAACGCCTACGACCCCAACAACCCCAACTGAGCCTGAAGATACAGGTTTGACAACTGAGCAGAGAAATGTAGCATTTACAAGTTTGAAAAGTTCATTACAAGAAGATTATACAGAGAAAGGTAGTGCTACAACTGTTGTTTCAACTTCAATAAAAAAGAATGAAGTAGAAATTAATGAAGAGAAAACAAATTCGGCTTTACCACAGCTTACTCAACAAGCAGTACTTGCTGGAACTGCAGGGAAATTTGCTAGAGAAATGTATGTTATAGTTGAGACTGGATATGGTGCCGAAAATACTGGGTATTTTATAGTAAAGGAAGGTGATACAGAAACAACTGCTACAACTCAACAAGAAGTTTATTTTGTTAAAAATAGTGATAAAATAACTCGCTATGGGATTAGTTATGATGGTAACGATGTTTATGCTTACGCAAGTCATGTAAGTCCTGAACATAGTAAGTATTATTCAGTTTCTAAATATGATGAGCTTATTACATCATTGAAAGAAGCCACTATTAATAGTACTACTTATGAAGACTTTATTGAAAATTTAGCTAATGAATACTTAGTAGAAATCGGTAAAACAATTGAAGATGAAAGTATTTCATTAGAAACAGATATGACGAAAGAAGATGACGTATATACACTTACTGCTGATTGTACATTGACTAACTTGGAAACTGAAAGTATGGGAAATGATGTATTGGCAAGTGGAGATGCTAGATATACTCTTAAGTTTACTGAAAATGGTTTGGTTGAATTTGTTTATGATATAGACCTAGTTATGACAATGGAACAACTAGATACTGCTCTAGGTGGTTCAGGTGAAGGTAAAATTGTGCTTGATTTGAAGATGGATGAACAAGAAAAGGTTGTTGTAACTGAAACTTTTGATAGTTCAAAGATTAGAAATGATTTATCTAGTCTACAAGGAATTGACCATTCAAATATACAAAATGCACTTGTAAACATTAATTATGTTGATAAAGATGGTTTCAATGTGGCATTTGGTGCAGTTGATTATTTAGAAGGCTTGCAAACTGAAGATTTAGTTGTAGAAATTAATGGTATAAACTTATCTGAAGTTACTTGGTATACTGATGAAGCTCGTACACAAGAGTTTGAAAATATTGCTAGCTTTAAATCTTTTGATGAAATTAAACTATATACAAAGGATACAATAACTGTTCCAAATACACATGCAACTATAAAAACAATTATGACAACTGATGAAGTGGAAAAGAGAGTAGAATATAGGGACTTAACTATAGCAGATAATGATGTATTTAGTTTAAGTGGATATTCTGGTTTTGATTTCGAATTAACTGTTGATGGAGTTGAAACGCCAATTGTAGGAAATTCTTTCACTCTTGAAGCAGGTAAAGTATATATAGTTGAAATTACTGCATCATGGCTTTAAGACTATTCTAAATTTTAGTAAAATAAAAAAGAAGTGAAGTCGTTTAATCGATATCACTTCTTTTTTTTATTTATAACCCTTGTGTAGGTAATTTATCATACTCATTTATCATATCCATTTCTTGGTTTAGGATATTTAGTAGTGCTGTTTGTGTTTTTTCGTCCAAAATGCCAAATGCAATACCTTCGCTAACTGTTCTATAAATTAAGTCCATTTGTTCTTCTCTTTCTCTCATATCTTGTATGTAAGGAGTAGGGTCAGATATGGCTGGGTAACCGTATTTTGCATTAGATATAAGCAAGCTTGCTGAATTTGGGAATGCTACTACATCATGCTCATCTCTATATACATATGATGTTGGATAAATATTTGCACCACCTGTTATGGTTGTGTCTGTTATTGTTTTGTTGTCGATAACTTTATAAAAAGGTTTTTGTACAGCTTCAATAATTGGCTCGCCACCACTTCCAACTGGAGAGAAATGTTCGTCTCTTATTTGTTCGCCATTTATATTAAGGAAGTTGTATTTGAATTTTTTTTCAATATCTTTTTCTTTGTCGTCATAAATTTTGATTGGATATAGTCCATTTGTTTCTTCGTAAATTATTGTATCGTTATTAAATACTCTAATATATTCTTGTGACGGAATTACTATTGTGCTACCAATATCTTTGTGTTCAGTCTTAATTTTCTTTGCGTCATGAAGATGAGAAAAGTATGATTTCAAAAGAAAATTGCCGTATTTGTCGCCTTTAAAATCTGTATCGGTTATGACGTAATCATGCTCGGTCATTTGTTCATAGTAATAACCGTTTTCGTTTTTCTTTTCCTGATACAAAGCCCCAAGATAAATACCCGTTATTCCGTCAGTAGTTTTGCTTTCAACGGGTAAACCTTGTTTTTTATAAATATAATCGATGATTTTCTCGTGACCAGTTTGCAAGTCGCCTTTTCTTTTAATGTGTAGCAAATATGGTGTGCCAATAATAGGCTCAAAATTTCTATTTGTTTGTTTTGTAGTTGTTTCCATAATTTTCTCCAAATATATAAACTTACCTTATTATACCATAAAATTACTTAAATGTAAATAGCCGTGTAATTTTTTATTTAGAAGTATAAACCATACAATTTCAATATAAATTTAAAAAATTAATAAAATTTGCTTAAAAACTATTGACTTTTAATAAATTATATGCTACAATAACCAAACAGAGAGTTAAAGATACTTTAGCGCTCTGTATTTTTTTTGTTTATATACTATTTTTAGAAAAGTAGTTAGTTTTATATATTTTTAAGGTCGCTTTTATGTCATGCGGGGGAATGTCTTTAGTGTGATGTATGGGCGATTTTTTTGACGTTTGATTTTGAAGGTAATTACAAAATATTTGTGCTAGGCAAAATTATTTGTAAAATTTTTTTTATTTTAGTATAATGTCTAAGATATGTTTTTTGAAAACTTATCGAAATTTTGTGAAAGTAAGGATAAAATATGGATATTGCAAAACAACTTAGTATGGAAATGGGTTTAACTCTAAACCATACAAATAATATCATTAGTCTTTTGGATGAAGGATGCACAATTCCTTTTATCGCCAGATATCGTAAGGAACTTACAGGTAGTTGTGACGACCAAACAATTAGACTATTTGATGACAGACTTAAGTATTTAAGAAATTTAAATAAAAGAAAGGAAGAAGTAGCAAATCTTATTACCGAGCAGGGTAATATGACTGAAGAAATTCAAGCATCTTTGGATGGTGCTGTAACAATTACTGAAGTAGAAGATATTTATAGACCATTCAAGCCAAAAAGAAAAACAAGAGCATCTGTTGCTATTGCTAAAGGACTTCAACCACTTGCTGATAAGATTGTTGAACAGAAGCCTTTTGATTTGGAGAAAGAAGCAGAAAATTATATTAGTGAAGAAAAGGGTGTAGCAACTACTTCTGAAGCTATACAAGGAGCAAAAGATATAATAGCTGAAATGATTTCTGATAATGCTAGTCTTAGAAAAGAACTTAGAGAAGCAATTGTAAATAAAGGATTTATTAAGTGTAAACTTGATGAAGAGAAAGAAGGTGCATTTACTTATGAAATGTACAAAGAGTATAATAGCGATATAAAGAAACTTCCAAGCCATAGAATACTTGCTATTAATAGGGGAGAAAAAGAAGATTATTTAAAAGTATCGTTAACACTTAATGAAGAAATCGCTCATGAACTTGTTGAAAAGACAATACTTAAGAAAAATAGTCCATTTGAAGAAATGCTAAAAGAAGTATGTCTTGATAGTTATGATAGACTTATATTCCCAAGTATTGAAAGAGAAGTTAGAAATGAACTTACAGACAAAGCAAACGAACAAGCAATAAAGATGTTTGAAGTTAACTTAAAACCACTTCTTATGCAACCACCGCTTAAGAATAAAATTATTTTAGGGCTTGACCCAGCGTATAGAACTGGTTGTAAAATTGCCGTAATTGATAGTAATGGTAAGGTGTTAGATACAGCAGTAGTATATCCTACACCACCACAAAACAAAATTGAAGAAGCAACTGCAAAACTTACACAACTTATTATGCGTCATGACGTAGACGTTATTTCTATTGGTAACGGAACTGCTACAAAAGAAAGTGAAATATTCGTTGCTAACTTAATAAAAGATTTACCAAGAAAGGTAAACTATGCGGTAGTAAATGAAGCGGGGGCATCTGTATATTCTGCTAGTAAATTGGGAGCAGCTGAATTTCCGGACTTTGACGTAGCACTTAGAAGTGCAGTGTCAATTGCTAGACGTTTACAAGACCCACTTGCTGAACTTATTAAAATTGATGTTAAATCTATTGGTGTTGGACAATACCAACACGATATGCCACAAAACAGACTTACAGAAGTTCTTAATGGTGTTGTAGAAAATTGTGTTAATACAGTTGGTGTTGACGTAAATACTGCTAGCCCAAGCCTACTTAGTTTTGTAGCAGGTTTAAATTCTGGTGTGGCAAAAAATATTGAAAAGTATCGTCAAGAAAATGGTGCATTCAAAAGTAAAGAGACTTTGAAAAAAGTTCCAAAACTTGGAGAAAAAGCATTTGAACAATGTGCTGGTTTCTTAAGAATTGTTGATGGCGATAATATCCTTGATAATACTGGTGTTCACCCAGAAAGTTATGATGCTGTTTATAAGCTACTTGATTACTTTAAATTAGATATTAAAGACGCAAAAGACGAAAAACTTACACTTCTTCCAAAAATGGTTGAAAAAGAAGGTGTGGAAAAATTATCTGAAAAATTGGGAATTGGTGCTCCTACACTTGTAGATATTGCAAATGAACTTGCAAAACCGGGTAGGGATATAAGAGATGATTTACCAAAGCCAGTGTTAAAGAGCGCTCTTCTTGGTATTGAAAACTTAAAAGTTGGCATGGTTATGACTGGTGTTGTAAGAAATGTTATTGACTTTGGTGTGTTTGTGGATATCTCAGTTCACCAAGACGGACTTGTTCATATTTCAGAAATTTCAAAAGATTATATTAAACACCCAAGCGAAGCCTTGAAAGTAGGCGACGTTGTTAAAGTTAAAGTAATTGGTCTTGACATTGAGAAAAAGAGAATTTCTCTTACAATCAAGGGTGCAGTTGATGATGAATTAACTGAAGGACTTTAATATACTTTTTGAGTAGATAAAATTCCATCATAAAATTGGTGGGATTTTTCTTTTATACAATTATTGGAAAAAGTAAATTAGAATAAATTTCCATATTTACTCTCAAAATAAACTAACGAAAAAAGGGGGAATAAGTATGGATGCAAATCTAAAAAAGACACTACTAACAATTGTCTATTACTCACTTATAGCGGTAATGGTGGCATTTGTGGTATTCTTTATTGTATCGCTTGCAAATGCTAGTATGGCAAATTGGGAGAGAATTTGTTATTATATCTTAATTGCATTACTTGTTGCAACGGTTATATTTGATATTATTTGCACAATGAGAAGAGATAAAAAATATATTGCGGGTTTTATTCTTTATATTGTAACACTTGCAGTAATTATCTTGAGTTTGATTGTATTCGCTCTTAATAGCGAAAACGGTAGACTTCTTATTGATATTAGCGAAAGATTTAATAGACTTATACTATTTAGTTATTTAATCAATGCACTTGCAGTTCTAATTTTCTGTACTGGTGAAAAGTTGATTGTTAATGTATCAAATAGATTGAAGAAGTAAAAATTAAAGAAATAAAAAATATAAGTATCAAAAAAATGACATTATTTCTCACTAACTACTCAGGCTGTCGCCCTGCGGAACCGTTCGAAATAATGTCATTTTTTAGTATTCTTTATGAAAAAAAATTGTTTCTCACTAACTACTCGAATAACTACGTTATTCTGCGGAACAGTTTGAAACATTATTTTTTATTTTGTTTACTGTGGTAAAAGAAAAAGATAATACTTTTTAAGGCATCCGCAGAACTAAAGTTCGAGGACCTAACGAGAAAAGTATTATCTTTTTTAAACCGTTCAACAATTAAAATAATCATTCAACAATTAAAACAACCGTTCACCTATTTGAAACTACCGTTCAACGAAACAACTAATTAATAATTTAAAATAATCGTTCGATAATTTATTATTTCCATTCAATAGTTAATAGTCGAGTTGTTTTTACGGTATTAGTTATATAAACATAATATAAAATACTAATGTGATTTGTGCTAAGTAATATAGTGCGTGGTTGATAACGATTAGTTTTTTGTCGGCGATTTTTCCACCAAAGTATTGGAATGATAGTACGATATCGCTTAAGAAGAATAGTAGTAGTCCAATAAATGGAATAAATGACATTCCTTTAATTGCTAGCATTAGTGTATAAACGGTCATAAATGATAGTATAAAAGTATAACCTACTGTTTGCCATAAAAATTTACCAAAGTTTAAATTCATAGTTTTGCTAGATAGTGTAATTGAAATAGTAAGTATTACAGCAATAATTGAAGTCAATATAAGTGGTAGGGTTAGTGAAATACTTAAATTTTGTGCTATCATTGTGAAAGCAAGGAAGTAAAATATATGTCCTATTCCAAATGATGCCATTCCAGAATTTAGATAGTATTTATCGTTATCTGGGTATACAACTTTTAAGTCAAGAAGTATGTCGCCAAGCATTCCCATTATAAGCCCAATTACGATAAATGAAACAATTAGTCTATCATAATTTGTAGTAGCAAGTGTGAGTACTCCGCTTATTACAAATACAAATGATGCAACTGTCTTTGTGATAACTCCAGCAAGCCCACCTTTTATAACTCTAGTTACAATAAACGCTATCATACTTACAAGACAAAGTGAAAGTAAAATATATTCAAGTACTGTCATAATTAATTTCTCCTTTTCATTTTTTTATATTGTAACAAAATTTATGAGAAATAAAAAGCAAATTAATTATGGTTTTTAATTACTATTTTTAGGAGTATTTGTGTCTAAAAATTTATTGTTAGAAAAGTTTAAAAAACATATCGTTGAGAATTAAAAATGCTGATAAGATAATTAAGTAATAACTAAAGATTGTTAGCTTATTATTTTTAACAAATGACGTCATAGTTTTAATTGAAAGTATGCCAATCACAAAGCATATAACCATTGAAATAATTATTGCAAAAATATTAGTATTTCCAATACTTCCACCGTCAATTATTTCAAGCAATAAACTAGCAATAATAATCGGTATAGAAATCAAAAATGAATATGTAGCACTGTCTTTTACTCCGCATATTTTTGCAGTGGCAATTGTACTACCGCTTCTACTAATTCCGGGGATGCATGCGATACCTTGTGCAATTCCAATAATCATAGCTTGTTTATAATTTAAATTAATATCTGTAATATCTTCTAGTCTCTCAAACTTTTGTGTTATTGGTTTTGTATTATTGGTTATTGACATTAAATCGTGTTTTTCTGACAAATAGTCTGACACAAATAAAATTATGGCGGTAAGTGTAAAGAATATAAATAAATATTGTCCGCTAAATAATTTATCGATAATTGGTTTAAAAATAACAACAATTATACAGGTAGTAATAGTTGTTGAAATTATTTTTTTGTTAGTTTGGCAGAGTGGATTTTTAATTAAAATAACTATCTGTTTTCGATAATAAATGAGTACTGAAAAAAGTGTTGCGACATGTAGAAGTATAGATAATAATTTACTATCCAATTCTATTCCAAAAATATTATAAATAAGAACTATATGACCGCTACTGCTGACGGGTAGAAATTCAGTTAGTCCTTGAATTATACCGAGTAAAATTACGACAAGAAACGACATAAAATATTCTCCTAAAAATTTAAGTTGTATATATTTTATGTTATTTATTTTTTTATCGAAATATGCTAGTTTTTGTAAGGTATTATTTTTTATTTGTTGAATGACTATATTTTAAATTAAAAACTATTTTCAAAAATCATGCAATAATTAAAATCGCAAGTGAACTTTTTAGTAAAAGCTTTTAAAGTTAAAGTAAAATAAAATTTATAATAATTATTTAAAATAACTATTCAACTTATTTTTTTTATGATACAATAGCATAGTTAATATTTAAATGCTTTTGTTCATTTAACGGATGTAATCGGATTTTTGAGTTAAAAGAATGATTACTTTAATTTACTAATTATTTATGGAGAAGATATTATGAAAGTAGGAATTGTTGGACTTCCGAATGTTGGAAAGAGTACACTTTTTAATGCAATTACAAAAAAGAAAATCCCAAGTGAAAATTATCCATTCTGTACAATTGAGCCAAATGTTGCAATTGTTGCAGTACCTGATAGTAGGCTTGATGTTTTGGGTAAAATGTATAACACAAGAAAAATTACCCCAGCTATCATTGAGATAGTGGATATTGCGGGACTTGTTAAAGGTGCGTCAAAGGGTGAAGGTCTTGGCAATAAGTTTCTTAGCCACATCAGAGAAGTTGATGCAATTATTCACGTTGTTAGATGTTTTGAGAATGCAAAGATTGTTCACGTTGAAGGCTCTATTGACCCTATAAGAGATGTCGAAGAGATAAACTTGGAACTTATTCTTAGTGATTTGGAGAGTGTAACAAAGAGACTTGAAAAATCAGTCAAGGCACTTAGAAATGGTGATAAGAAATTGGCTCTAGAAGTAGATGTTCTTACTAAGTTAAAAGAACTTTTGGAAAATGAACAACCAGTTAGAAACTTTAAGGGAACTAAGGATGAAATGGAACTTATTAAGTCATTCTTCCTTATCACTAGTAAGCCTGTAATTTATTGTGCTAATATTTCTGAAGTGGGTAGTACTAACTCTATGGAAGCGGAAAATGTTGCAAAATTAAAAAGTCTTGCTGAAAAAGAAAATTCAGAAGTTATTGTTGTTTCTGCTAAGATGGAAGAAGAACTTTGTGAACTTGATGATGATGAAAAAGAACTATTCAAAGAAGAACTAGGAATTACAAGTTTTGGTCTTGATAAACTAGTTGTCGCTGGATATAGAATTTTGGGGCTTATAAGTTATTTAACTGCGGGAGAACAAGAAGTAAGGGCATGGACAATTACTAATGGTATGAAAGCACCTGAAGCTGCGGGAAAGATACATACAGACTTTGAAAAGGGCTTTATCAAAGCAGAAGTTGTATCGTATAATGAACTTGTAGAGAATGGTAGTTATAATGTCGCTAGGGAGAAAGGTCTTGTTAGAATTGAAGGCAAAGACTATGTTGTTAAAGACGGTGACGTAATGTTATTTAGATTTAATGTATAAGGTGAAATATGGGAGAAAAGATTTTTAAATGTCCGAATGATTTGAATGTGACAGTTAAACAAGATGGTGGAGAAGTAAAGTTAAATGAAGATTGTTGTACGGGTATGATTATACTCCTTAAAAATGACGGTAACATGGCAACAAGTTTTTATGGATATCACAACCCGCAAATAATAAAGACACTTATAAAAGCGCAAAAGAAATACTTTAAAAGTTTAAAGAAAAGATTGAAACTTGAGAGCATTGAAGACAAAATTCTTTTAAATAAAGAAGAAATTCCCGAAGATAAAAAGTGGGATGAAAGTAAGGGGTTAAAAGACGATAAGAAAAAAGGTATTTCAGAGAAAGAATTGAAGAGTGGCAATGTGTTAGAAGAAGAGGGTAAAACTTCAACAAGCACAAAACAAACTAGTACTTCTAAAAAGTCAAGTTTAAATAAAAAATCACCTAAGAAGACGGTGTCTAAAAATAAATAATCTTATTATAAATAATAGTTTTTATAAGTTTATAAAAAAATACATTAACTATCTCGTTAATGTATTTTTGTTTTTTTATTAGTAATGTTTATTGATTTTTAAACTTTCTTATTACTATCTTATGGTCTTTCGGTTGAGACTTTAATAATTCTCTTTTTCCATAGCCATGGGTTTTGGAAAGTCTTACCAAACATTGCACCCAATATCATTGGAATTATTGTTAACGCACATGCAACTAGAAGTACAAAGCCTACAAGTGAAGCAATTGTTATAACTGTTAGAAGTGTGCCTGTTGCCGTTTTCATAAGGAAGTATGGCGCCATAAGAATAACTGCTAGTAATTCCATAATATTAAGTTCAAGTCCTTCGTTTGCATGAAGTCTAACAAATCTATTTGTCTTTTTCATAAGAAGTGGAATGAAGAATAATATGTATGCCATCCAAGCAATGCCTTTGCCTTGTCTAATTTCCATTTTGTCAAGTTTAATAATTTCTCTTCCTTCTTTAAAGCCCTTTGGTGCTTTAATTTCTTTGCCTAATTTGTCAGCGTCAATATTTACAATTTGTTCGCTGGCGGATTTAAGAGAATTATCTTCTGGAGTAAACACGCTATTATCTTGTGCTGGAGCAACTGGTGTTTCTTCCTTGTTTTCAAGTTTTGAAGCAAGTCCGCCTTCCATTTCAGGAATATCTGTAATCTTTGGAACTTCAGGTTGTTCTTCTTCAGCAGGGGCACCGCCTTCTCTTGCTACAACTCTATCTAGAAGTTTATCTTGTTTAATAAGTTCAGCAGACACTTTGACTTCTTCTTCAACTGGAGCTGTAATTTCTTGTGGTACTTCTTCAGGTTTATCTACAAAGTCTTGTGCATCAATATACTCGCCCGAATAAATAGGTGTAAATACTGCATTATCGTCGGGAGTAAATGTGTCTACTAGTGTAATATCTGCATATTGACCTTTTAGAGATGCTTGTCTCTTTTTCTCTTCATTTACTTCTTTTAATTTATTAAGTTTGCTAATTACTTCTTTGTCAATAGTCAAAGAGTAATTTTCTTGGTCTATTGGCTTACCTGTTACGTTGTCTATAATGGTATAGTTTCTAGTATGAACGGGCAAGTCACGAAGTATCATGTTTTCTTCCATCTTCTCACCTTTCTATTTTTTTAAAGATTGATTATTTTGAAGCAATTCTGCTAATAATGTCGTTAACTTTTTCTGCAGTTAATTGATTTTCTACAAATTCGTCTACATATTTGTAAACTGCGTTTGCAATTTTAGTATCTGCAATTCCAGTTTTTATAGTCGTACCTAAAACTGGCACTTCAGAAATGATACTACATACTGCAAGTAATGCAAAACATACCATAGCACCTTTTACAAGTCCGAATACCAAACCAAGTACTCTATTAAGACCACTAATTGTTGGGCTGTTTTGAGATACTTTCTCAAATAGTTTTGCAAGTATGAATATGACAAGTTTAACTATTAAGAATACAACCACAGTTGTTATTAGCCATACACAGAATTTTGCAATTTCGTTACTTGACAATGTTTGACCAAAAAGCGTAAGCCCTTCACCGCTACCAATTTTGCCTTCAAGCCATGGCTCAAGTCCGAAAATATTATTAATAAATCCTGAAATGTATTTTGATGCAAATACAGAAACAGCCAAAGCAAGTGCTGTACTAATAAGACCTAGTATTGAATCGAATAGTCCTTTTACAATGCCTACTGCGATACTTACTACAAGTATTACAACGATTAAACCGTCAATTATATAACTCCACATATCTTCTCCTTGAAGTCTAAAAAAAATTATTTTCCATTTTCTAAATATTATAAATTCATAACTTGTTTGTAATTTATGAATAATAGTTTACTGGACAATATATATTATATATTATCACATATAAATTTATTTGTCATTTGAAGTTAAGTGTTTTTTTGAAATTTTTCAAAAATATTTCGAAATTTTTTTGGTAATAATTATATACTGATTTTTGCAAAATAACTCCTAAATACCAATATTTTATGCAATTTACTAAGCAATCTAAAATTAATTTTTAAAAAATACATATTTATTTTTATTTTAGAGTGAGTGAATTTGTATATTACGGTTTTATTACTTTGAAAATTTGTACATACTTAAATAGGGGTGTAGTATGCAACTATTTAATTGTGATGAAGAAAACTTAAAAAATTTTGCTTATGAAATTTATAGAAAATTAAAGCCGTCGGCAAGACCAGTTTTTTTGTGTGTTGGGAGTGATAAATTTGTGTGTGATAGCATGGCTCCTATTGTGGCTGAAATGCTTACTAAAAAGTATAATATTAATGCGTATGTTTATGGTGGGCTTGACTATAATATCAATGGTAGAAATTTGAATGTTGCTATTAATTATATTGAATCCCAGCACCCAGAAAGTCAGATAATTTTGGTTGATGCGACAGTGGGGGATAATGTAGGCAAGGTCGAAGTGTGTGCGGGTACTTTTGCAGGCATGGGGAAACTTATTCCTATTAAAAAAATTGGCAACTTTAGTATACTTGCTGTTGTTGGTAAAAAAGAAAAAACTTTTGATTTAAATACGGTCAGGCTTGCAAATGTTTATAACCTTTCAAAATTTATTGCAAAGGGTATTGCGATGGCGATAAGTGTAACTAGGTATGATAAAATTTGTCTGTAAATTGCTAAGAAAAATTACGAAAATGGAAAAAATTACAAAAAAAAGTTGTATTTTATAGTATTAATGTGTTATTATATATTTGCTTGAAAAGTATGGTAAGAAGTTTTGCTTTTTTTGATTATAATTAAGTAAATCTTGAATGCTTTCAAGTGGTAAGAAATTTTATTTAAATACCGGTTAAATTTTAATCGGTATTTGGGGGTAAACGTGAATAAGAAAAGCAATAAATTAAGAAACTTTGGACTAATACTAGTATTTGCAGTTATATTCTGTGTTATGATATATATTGCCAATCGTGGAGATAATGGTACAAATGTTAATTTAACTCAAGTTCAAGAAATGGTTTTCAAGGGTGGATATAACACAGTTGGAACTAATGAACAAGGTGAAGAAATTGATGAACTGATTGATACCGGATACGTAACAGACGTACACGTAGTTGGTGGTGTCGGTTATTTGAGAGTTGAGAAATCAGAACTTGGAAATAAACCATTCCCAAAATTCTCAGATTTTTATTTCACATATAATAACACAACTGAAGACTTGGCATTTATACAAGCATTCAATAATATGGTAGAACTTTCTAAACAGGGAGTTGTTGAATATACCTATAATGAAAATACGTACATTATCGATAACTTTAAAAATTTAGAAAAGATAAATTACACTAAGGCAAATCCAACAGCAAGTTTTCTTGAAACATTCCTACCTTATTTAAGTATGGGAATAATATTTATAATGATTGGATACATCTTATTTAAAATGTTCTCTGTAAAAGGTGGCGGAGCAAATGCCTTTACTAAAAACAGAGCAAGAATGGTAGAAAGATGTACTGTTAAATTTAGTGATATTGCTGGTGCTGAAGAAGAAAAAGAAGAGACAAAAGAAATTGTTGAGTTCTTAAAAGACCCAGGCAAATTTAAAGCATTGGGTGCAAGAATTCCAAAGGGTATACTTTTAGTTGGTAATCCGGGTACAGGTAAAACACTTCTTGCTAAAGCGGTAGCGGGAGAAAGTAACGTTCCATTCTTTAGTATTAGTGGTAGTGACTTTGTAGAACTTTACGTTGGTGTTGGTGCTAGTAGAGTAAGAGACTTATTTGATACTGCTAAGAAAAATGCCCCATGTATTGTATTTATTGATGAAATAGACGCAGTAGGTAGACAAAGGGGTGCAGGTCTTGGTGGCGGAAATGATGAAAGAGAACAAACTCTTAACCAATTGCTTGTAGAAATGGATGGTTTTGAAAGCAACTCGGGAATTATAATTTTAGCCGCTACAAATAGAGCAGACGTTCTTGACCCAGCACTTTTAAGACCGGGCAGATTTGATAGACAAATTTATGTTAACGTTCCAGACGTTAAAGGTAGAGAAGGAATTATTGAAATTCATGCTAAAAATAAACCTATTGAAGAAGGTGTGAATTTCAAAGATATAGCAAGACTTACAAGTGGTTTCACTGGTGCAGATATTGAAAACTTCCTTAACGAAGCAGCAATTCTTGCAGCAAGAGATGGTAGACTTACAATTACTATGGAAGATATTACCGAAGGAATTAATAAAGTCTTAATGGGACCACAAAAGAAATCAAGACTAGTTACAGAAAATGATAGAAAACTAACTGCTTATCATGAAAGCGGTCACGCAATAATCGCTAAATTTTTGGATTGTGGAGACACCGTTCATGAAGTGTCAATTATCCCTAGGGGTATGGCTGGTGGTTATACAAATATTAGACCAAGCGACGACGATAGTCATTATAGTTACAATAAACTTAACAATAGAATTTGTATGATGATGGGCGGAAGAATTGCCGAAGAAATAGTATTCGGAGATATTACCGCTGGTGCTAGTAGCGATATCCAAAGAGCAACCGAACTTGCTAGAAAAATGGTTGTTGAATGGGGTATGAGCGAAAAACTAGGCTTTATGAGTTTTGGCAAAAACAATGAAGTATTTATCGGTAGAGATTACCAAGTTCAAAATCAATATAGTGATGCTACTGCAAAAATAATTGATGACGAAATCAAAGCAATCTTAGATAAAAATTACAAGAAAGCAAAAGACCTTCTTTCAAAGAAAAGAAAGTTACTTGATAATATGTCAAACTTACTTCTTGAAGAAGAAACAATTTATTCAGAAGAAGTTGATGAATTGATTGCAGGAAAGGATAGCAAAGAAATAGTTGCAAGACTTCATGCAAAAGAAGAAGAAAGAAAAAAGAAAGAAGACGGTATTAGAAAAGAACAAGAATATTTGAAACAGCAGAAACTTCAAGAACTTAAAATAAAAGCTGCTGAAGCACTTAAACAAGCGGGCGTAATTGGAGATGCTGAGTTTGATAAACTTAAGTCAGATTATGATAAATTGACTAAAGAAAAAGATGAGTTTATGCAAGCAAGAAATAACGAACTAAAGACAGACACAAAAGCAAAACTTCAAGCATTAAAAGAAAGAAGTGAAAATGTTGGTAAGGCAAAAACAAGCAAAGTTGTAGAACCACTTACAAATGAGAAAGTAAAATCAAGAACATCTACAACCAAGAGTTCTTCTAAGTCTACAACGACTAAAAAACCTGCTAGCAAGTCAACTTCTACAACAAAGAAGAAGACTACTACAAAAAAGACAACTTCAAACGCTCAAGATAAAACTGAGCAAAAATAATTGACTAAATTGCAATTTTGTAATATTCTAGTTAAAATTAACGGACAAAAAGGAAAATCAAGATGAAATCAAAGAAAGTGAAAAAAATTTTGGCTATTGTACTTGTAAGCATTGTACTTGCTTTGACAGTAGCAACAATAGTATTGGCTTTAGTTCCTAAAAAACTTTATAACCCAATGCCAAAAAGAGACTTTGCAGGAATGACTATTTACAGAGATGAAATTCCAAATGCTTATTATTATGATGGAGAGAATTTAGACGACCCAGAAGTTATTGAAGTAAATGGTGTTATTGATGATATTGTAGCTCTTATGGATAAGAGTGTTCAAGATAATATGCTTAGTTCTATGTTCCAAGGCGCATTAGGAAGAGAAGTTGAAGTTGAAAAACTTGGTTCAAAAATAACTGGCACAAATTTGGAAGATCTATATGACAAGGCTGGAGTTTTGGCTATTGTATTTAATTACTTAGGCGAAGACCAAAGTCTTAAAATTAATGGTGAAGTATTTGAATATAAAACATATTTCTCAAGCAAAGAAGTTAAATACGACAAAATAATTATGCCAATTTCAAATAACGAAAGTTATGATGACTGCATGATGTATTTGGTTGACGATAATGGTTGTGAATATACAGTAACATTCTATGCTCATCAATCAGAAATTTACGAATACATTAAAGGTCTAAAATGGCCACTATTTAAAAGTTAATTGATTTTGACTTTAGAAGATTGTACTACGTAATTAGTACAATCTTTTTTATTTTGTATTTTTTTATATAATATTTTGATATATAAAGGTTATTTTTAAAATTATTGTTGACAAACGACTTAATATTTATTATACTAAAAAGGCAAATTTTATAAATTGTGTTATTAATGAAAAACTCTATACATTAACTATAGATTTTCATATAATCATTAAAAAGGAAGGAAATGTTATGAAGAGAACTTATCAACCAAAGAAAAGACAAAGAAGCAAAGTTCATGGTTTCAGAGCAAGAATGAAAACTAAGGGCGGAAAGAAAGTTATTAAAAACAGAAGAAATCGTGGCAGAAAGAAATTAAGTGCATAAATCTTAATGCCATTTTTAGAGTGTCTATAAATTTTTTAGTTTATAGACACTTTTCACATTTATATTACAAGGGGGCTAAATGTTAAGTAAAGAAAATAGACTGCTTAAAAGAAAAGAATTTAATTATCTTTATAAAAATGGCATTGCTAAACATACAGCTCACTTGACTATGGTTTATATACCTACAAAACATAGACCTATAAAAATCGGCTTTACTGTTGCGAATAAAATTGGCAAAGCGGTAGTTAGAAATTTAGTAAAAAGAAGATTAAGAGCATGTGTTAGAGAAATAGTTCCAAACTTGCCTAATAATTATAACGTTGTAATTATTGCAAAAACGGGAATTGAAAGTCTTACTTTTGACCAGCTAAAAAATGAAACTTTGACGTTGTTTGAAAGGGCTGACCTTAAATGATAGTATTTAAAATTTTGTTTTATCCAATAAGGCTTTTGGTTATAGGGCTTATATATTTATATAAGTTTTGCATAAGCCCACTGCTTGGTAAAAATTGTAGATATTATCCAACTTGCTCAACCTATATGTTACTTGCCATAAAGGAATGGGGAGTAGTTAAAGGTGTGTGGTTGGGTTTAAAGAGAATTTGTAGATGTAGACCTAAGTGTAAATGTGGAGAAGATTTTGTTCCACTTAATATAAAAGGAGAATTAAAATGGACTTATTAAATGTCGTTTCGGCTGTGAAGCCAACGGGTATGTGGTCTAGCATAATTTTCGGCTTGGAAAATGCCGTTGGCGATTATGCTTTAGCACTTATTTTAATTACAATAATTATCAAACTTGTAATGGTTCCATTTGATTTTGTTAATAGATATACTTCTAAGAAAAGTAGCAGAAAACAAATGGAAATAAAACCAGAAATAGATAAAATTAATGCAAAATATGCAAATGACAAAAATATGCTTAACCAAAAAACAATGGAAGTATATAAATCTCATAATTTCAATATTATGGGTACATGTCTTGGAATGCTTGTATACTTGGTATTTACAATGGTAATATTCTGGACACTTTTCGGTGCGTTGAATAATATATCTACATATAAAATTGGAGACCAATTTCTACAAGTAAGGAATGAATATTACTCAGCATATAGTATTGATGTTAATGCTGAAAGCGAAAAAACTCCATATCAGTTGCTTATGGAAAAATCAGAAGAAGAGAGAAATTCTCTTAAATCAGATGCAGATAAAAAAGCAAGTGAAAAATATAATGAGACAAAAGCAAAATTTTTGTGGATAGAAAATATTTGGCTTGCAGATACTACAGTAAATCCAGTAATGGAATATGAAGATTTCTTGAAAAAGAGCGGTTTTACTGCTGAAGAAATTACCGCAGAAGAATATAATTTAATTATCGAACCTATTAAAAATAACGAAAGTGCAAGAAAGAGCAACGGTTACTTTATCCTTGCAGTTCTTGCGGCAGGACTAAACTTCTTGTCAATGTCAGTTAATACTTGGATGTCTAAATATAGAGCTAAGAAGAAAGGCGTTGATACAAAACTTGTTTCTGCTAATAATAATAAACTTATGTCTATCATCATGCCTGTTATTATGGGTGTGTTTACATTATTCTACAATGCAGCATTCGGTTTGTATATCGTGGCTGGTGCACTTATAACACTTATTACTAGTCCACTAGTTACACTATTTGTAGATATGTTAGAATTTGATGCTATTCACAAAGAGAAAAATAAAAATTTAGCATCTTACGATAGAAAAAGGAAGTAGGTCATGAGAAATATAGAAGTTACAGCAAAGACAGTTGACATGGCAATCGAAAAAGGCTTGCAAATGTTGGGTGTTAGTAGAGAAGACATTGAAGTAAAAGTAATAAATGAAGGTAGCATGCTAAAAAAAGCAGTTGTTGAAATTTATACTTTTGCAAATAATGAAGAAAGAGAAGAATATTTGAAAAATGTTAAAACTTCAAATGAAATTAAACTTGTAAAAACAGAAAGTGAAGTTGAAACTCAAGAATTTAATTTTGAAGGTGTTGAAGAAGTAACTAAAGTTGTTACAGAATTCTTAGAAGGTTTGCTTGCTAATATGGGTATTGTTGGTGAAGTTTCTAGGGGAGTTAAAAACGGAGATATTTTCTTTAGAGTAAATGGCGAGAACATCAATAACTTAATCGGTTACCATGGTGAAACTTTGGAAGCAATTCAATATATAGTAAATACAATTACAAGAGCAAGAGTACCATCATATCATAAGAAAATTTATATTGACGTTGAAAACTATAGAAGAAAAAGACAAGATACAGTTGAAGCAATTGCTGAAAAGATGGCAAAAAGAGTTCTTCAAACAAAGAAGTCAATTAAACTTGAGCCAATGAATTCATTTGAAAGAAAATCAATTCACTATATACTTTCAAATATTGAACATATCGGCACACATAGTGAAGGTGTTGAACCAAATAGATATTTGGTTATTGATTATATTGATTAAAATAAAAAAGACTTTATCAAAACGATAAAGCCTTTTTATTTTTATTTTTGTTCATCGAGTAATTTTAATGCTTCTGATAAAAGGGTGTTTAGATTGTTGCTATTTAATTTCTTTAAAACAAAAACTATATTTTTTTGGTCTGGTGTAAGATAACCGATATCATTTCCAAACTCTCTACCAACAAGATAATCTAAAGAAACACCATAAAAATCTGCTAGTTTACAAAGTGTATCGATATTTGGCTCGGCTCTATTGTTTTCATAATGTTGATATGCACTTTGTGACATGTTAAGAAATTTGGCAACTTCATCCTGTGTTAATTTTTTCTGTTTTCTTAAATTTAATAATTCCATATATTACTCCTAATATTGATATAATTATATATTTAATGTGTTATTTAGTCGAATTATTATTAAAATTAAACCGATTTAATAAAATATCGATTAATTTTGTTGCGTATTAATCAAAAATTGAGTATAATATAAAAAATAAATCAAAAAATTATTAAAGTGGGTTATCATGAACATATTTGAAGAATTGTATTATGGGAATATAAGCGAAGTAGATAGAAGAAAAACTATAATAAAAAATAAGAAAGAAGAGTTACTATATGACAAATTAAAAGAAAAATTGGGAAATGAAGACAACGTGTTAGATGAGTTTATTGAAATTTTATTTGATAATGAAAGTTTAAAATTGAAAGATAGTTATATTCAAGGTGTAAAAACGGGAATACTTCTAGGAATATCGGCGGGCGATATAGAATTTTAAGTGTATATAAAAAATATAAAAGCACCGAATAAGTGTCGATGCTTTTATGTTTTATATAACATAATTAAGATAAAGTTTGATTTCAATATTTAGGTTTTCAAGATAATTGTCGGGGTTGTCAATTTCGGTAAGATATTTTTCCCATTTGTTATGTGTAAAAGCATTGAATTTATCGTAAAATCCTAAAATATCTTCGTTATTTTCTTTCATGGTTTTGAGTGTGCTTTCAAGTTTTTCATTGACTTGCATGTTAATTTTTTCTTTGGCGATATCGCTTAAGAAACTTTGAAGTCCGTCAATTGAAGCAAATGAATAATTGCTGTCGCTTGAAATTTCGTCAATCATTAGAGACAGCCAAATATGGTAGGTGACAATTGGTTTGCCGTCTCTAAATTTATAAATAGGCAGTACAAATTTTTTAATTTGCTGATATACTTCAGTGCTATTGGTGACATAATTGTCGTTTATATTTTCAATCTTAATTTTTATGTTTTCACTTGTTGGTGAGATAAGGTTGTATATAAATTTTTCATCTTCATTAAGTTCTCGTACTTTTTTGCCTTGTTTCAAAAGTACAACTTTTTGGTTGTTTTTTATTTTTCCACCACCACTTTCTCCCGACCCGCTTTCATTTGATCCAGAACTGCTACCCGCTTGTCCACTTTCTTGCCCGCCTGACTGTTCGCTTGACTGTTTTTCTGGTTGTTCGGTAGTCAATAATGGTAGGCAAAATGTTCCGCTTTTTGAAAAGTACGTTTTGTAAAATGACTCAATAGTGGTATTGTTGAGCATGCTAGATTTTTCGTCATGCATGACAATGCTTTTTAAACTTAAATCTAGGTAATTATTGCTACTTTTGGTGGCTTTTATGAGTTCTTCAGCTGAATTTTCAGAAATGATTAAGGATGCGTTTGTTGCAAGGTTTGATGTTCGTATGAAGTAGTCTAAAATAATACTTATATTGTCGTTTAAAATATCTTGTGAAAGGACAATGCTATCACAATGGGCAAGCCCTACTTCTTTTCCTGTATTGGCTGATGCTTGGTCGAGAGCTTCGGCGATTGTTTCACCTTTTGATGTGAATATTTCTAAGTTAGCCGAAATGTCTTCACTTCCTTTTGGGATAACTGCTAGAACGGTTAGTTTATAATCGTTATCTTCTTTGTCAATACCAATTGACGTTACTACAAGAGTTCTGTCTTTGTCCGACTCGTTGTATAGAGTTGATGGAAACATAATAACAATTATTATTAAAAAAACATAAAAAATCTTATTCCGCATTATTTTCTTGTAAATATTTTTCATACTTTTTCTCCTTGTTTTGATAAATTATATAAGCAATAATTGTAAGAATTATTAGTATGAAGTGGAAAGCAAAAATTACAACCGAAAACCAACTTCTAATGGCAAATGCAATCATGTTGTATAGTTTTAAATAGGTTATGCCTAGTAAGTTTACAACAATTGTAGATACTACCATTGCGGGTGTTTTTTTCTCCGAACAATTGAAAACGACACCGAAACATTTGCAAGCACATTTTCCGAGTATGGTTGACTCAAAGAGTAAAATTATTGTCCATATTAAAATAGTTAGCCATTCAAGTTTGCCTAAGTTGGCGGGATAGGGGTTGTGAAGTGGCAAGTCACTAAGAGCTAATGTTTGTCCTACAGAAGTAGCCCCGAAACTTCCTTGAAAACAAATATAAAAAAGTACTACAAAAAGCATGGCAAAAGATAGATAACTTATAAGGATTTTTGTTGTGTTTTTAGCCGGTTTTATATGACCCATAAGAAGTAGCATAATCATAAAATCGCCAAACCCAATTGCTGTGTGAACAATACCATTAAAAATAGGGTATGGACCATCGGAAAAAATAGGCAAAAGGTTGGTTAGTTGTATATCCGAAATTGGATAAATAAGGGTAAAAAGTAGTCCTATAAGGAGTGGCCAAAAAAATACTTGCAAAGTTCTGCCTAAGTTTCTAAAACTTCTATTAAAAAGATAAAGAAGTAAAAATGAAAGTACAAATAAGAAGTATATTGGCTTAATATCTTCAAACAGTGCGGTTATATAATAATCGTGAAGTTCAAGTAGTGAAATTATACTTTTAAGTATAAAGTAAATAGACATAAATAAAAATATAATTTTAGATATAACTTTGCCAAATGCTTGAGTGATTAACTCAAAGAAATTTGTATCTGGTAATTTTCGCATTATTAATATAATTGTAAGTGTGCAAATAAAATCGATAATAAGAGCAAAGAAGCAAGTGATATATCCGTCAATAGCCGAGTAGTCGCTTATCATTGCGGGAAGGACAGAAAGCTTTAATGCTACTGTAAAAATTACAAGAAGTAGGGAAGCTTGCCTAACATTAATTGTCTTTTCCATTTCTTTGTCTCCTTATATTATTTCTGTTGTTTTTAATGGATAGCGGTCTATCATTCATGTTAATTAGGTCTGTTTTATATAAAAAGTCTTTTGTATCAGATTTAATGAAAGGAGATAGTGGAGCAAAGTAAGGAGAGCCATAATTATCAAAATCGCTTAGATAAGAAATTAAGAATAGTGTCAAACAGATAATTCCAAAAAATCCTAGCATGCCACCAGCAAAAGTATATAACATTCTAAGGATATATAATTGTGGTGCTTGGTCGGGAATACAATAAATTGTAAGTCCTGAAATAGCCACAATCATAACTGCTGGTGGTGAAATAAGTCCCGCTTGAACTGCTGTGTCACCAAGAATTAATGCGCCGACTATGGATAGAGCTAAGCCTAAATATTTGGGCATTCTCAGACTTGCTTCGTATAGTATTTCAAAGAGTAGTAAAACAAATAGTATTTCAGCAAATGGTGTAAGTGGTAGACCTTTGGTTGTATTAACAATTGTAATAAGAAATTTAAGGGGTATTGCTTTGTAGTGATGAAGTACAATTGCTATATATAAACCGGGTGTTAATATAGACACAAAAATACTTAAAATTCTTATCCATCTAACAAACGATGCTCTTGCATTGTTGTTGTAATAATCGTCACCACTTTGTAAGTCTTCTAAGTATACAAAAGGCACTGTTAAAACCATAGGTGAACCGTCAACAATTATGGCTATTCTTCCTTCTAATAATTTGGATGCGGTAATGTCTGGTTTTTCATTATTGCCTATTTGTTTAAACATACTATTTTTATGTTCTTCTAAATAACTAGCAATATAGTAACTGTCAATAATTCCGTCAATATTGACTTCAGACAATCGCTTATTGACAATATCTACTATATTCTTGTCTGCAATGCCGTCAATATAAACGATTGAAATTGCTGTGTCTGTATGTTTGCCGACTTTTAAATTTATAGTTTTTAATTTTGGCGTTGCTAGTATCTTTCTGATGGATGCTAGGTTGGTTTTTAAGTTCTCAACAAACCCAGCACGTGGGCCTTTCAAAACGGTGCTTGTAGGTGGCTCAGCAATAGCCCTTTCCTTGAACTTATCTACTGCCAAAATTAATGTCGTTTTTTCACCTTCAACAAGTAGTATTGCTTTGCCTTTTAAAATGTTTGAAATTATCTCTTTGTCTTTGTCTTCACTTACTGCTTCACTAAGGTATAGAATGTCACTTGGGATATCCGATATTTTTTTTATCGTTCCTTTGAAATCCATTATTGGTTGTATAACAAATTTACTAAGGCTAGTTGTATCGCAAAGTCCAAGAAGATAAATTATTGCACAAGGTTTACTTCCAATTTTCATTTCTTTAACAATAAGTTCATCACTTTCAATAAACGTGTCTTTAAGAAATTGAATGTTTTCGCTTAAGTTTTTTTTCATGTTGCACCTTTAAATAAAATCAAAATTATTTTTAGTTTGTTAAATTTTACCAATTTTATACTGAAAGTGTGTGGTAATATTTTTTTAAAATAATACTTGCATTTAATTAATATATATGTTAAAATACTTGCGGTAAATAAATTTTACTACTGCTTATGTGAAACCATAAGCCGAATTAGACCATAGGAGGTAAAATATGAACAAGTATGAATTGCTTACAATCTTTTCAGCTAGTCTTAGTGACGAGCAAAAAGACGCTATTGTAGACAAGTACTCTAAACTTATGGAGAAAGATGGTGGCAAAGTTGAAAGTGTTAACAAGGCTAATCCTTGGGGACTAAGAAAACTTGCATATCCTATCAACTACAAGAGCGAAGGTTATTATGTTTTATATCAATTCGAATGTACACCAGCTGTAGCAAGTAACGTAGTTTCTCTAATGAGAATTGATGAAAATGTTCTTAGACAAATGTGCATAAGAAAATAATTTAATTTATCGGAGGAATTATGAATAAGTGTATTTTAATTGGTAATTTAACCAAAGACCCAGAACTAACTACTACAACTAATGGAGTTGCTGTTTGTAGATTTACAATCGCTGTATCTAGAAGATACTCAAATGCTGATGGTGAAAGAGAAACAGATTTCTTAAACATTGTTGTTTGGAGAAGTTTGGGTGAAAATTGTCATAAATTTTTAAAGAAAGGTAGTAAAGTAGGTGTTGTTGGAAATATCCAAAACAGATCTTATGATGCTACTGATGGAACTAAGAGATATATCACTGAAATAGTTGCAGAAGAAGTAGAATTCTTATCTACTAAAAACGCAGATGAAGCTCCAAAAGCTCAAACTGAAGATGTTGCAAAACTTCAACCTATTGATGATGATGGTCTTCCTTTCTAACTTTTTGAACTCTAAAAAGTTACAAAAACGACTGGGAGTTGCAGTTCTTTTAGACCCTTAAAATGCTTTTAAAAAAATTGTTATATTAATAATTGTTCAATGTAATATTTTGTTAGGCTGTTAAAAGGGTAATTTAAGAAAAATGACAAAAATAAGACGAGTAAGTCTTAGTTATAAAACTATAAAAGGAGAAGATTATGAGCGAAGAAATGATTGAACAAGTAGCAGAAGAAAAAGTTCCTGCTAAGAAATTCAAAAAGCCTGCTAAGAAGAAAGTTTGTTCATTCTGTGTAGATCATGCAAAAGAGATCGATTATAAAGATGTTGCAAGATTAAAAAGATATATTACAGAGAAAGGTAAGATTTTACCACGTAGACAAACTGGTACATGTGCAGAACATCAAAGAGCATTAACAGTTGCAATCAAACGTGCAAGAGAAATGGCTTTGATACCATACGTTGGAGAATAGTCATTTGGCATGACAAGCCAATTCGCAATAGACAATTCGTTGTCTATTGTTTTTTATGCCCGAGATAAGCTAAATTTTATAAAAAACAAAGTCCCGTATTGTAAGTTGTATAACTTACCGATAGGGGCTTTTTTGTTGCAAAAATCACCATTTTTATTACTCAGGATAGCATTTGTTTGATACTTTTTCCAATATAGCATTTTTTGTATAATTAATCTTTTTTAAGTGGTAACTTTATATCGGTTACAATAGAAATTTCAGTATGAATTGGGCAGGTATAGTAGAAATTGTGTTGATGTAATCCTTCTTCATAGGGTTTCCAATCTTCTATCAAATAAGAAATAATATTGTTTTTGTGACAGACAAAACATATAGCACATTCTTGATTTTTTTTATCTTTTATTATTTTGTAATAATTGTTATTATTATTTATTTTCATTTTGAATTCCTTTATTACTTTGTTTTTTCCCACATTGTGGGCAGTAGTTTGAATTTTTTAATAGTTTACAACCACAATTAAAACAGTATTTTATTTTTTTATCAGTTTTGATATTGGTGTTTTGGGAAACAGGCAAAATCTTATCACTTCCTTCTAAATGTTCTACATCATATTCGTTTTTTATTTCATCAGGAATTGTCTTATCTATTAATATCCATTTTGAAATGAAATAATATGTGACAGCAGGAGCAAAGCTAGTAATTGCTGTTTCGCCATTAGATATTATTGCTAGTACTATACAAAATAGAGTACACCATATTATTGAATTCCATAAAGCGATTTTTTTACCTTTTTTTCGAGATACTTTTCCCATATTAACCCTGTATCCAATAGGATAAATTAAATAAACAAGAACTGAAAAAAGTAAAGAAATAAATATAACCATATAAACCTTCTCTTTAAATTATTGTATTTCTCATATAATACATACTTTAAGTATTTATGTCAAGTATAAAACGCTTTAAGTATGTACTTTTTAAAATTACATACAATATAATATAAGTATGGAAAATTTAATGCAAGATTTTGAAATATTTAAGAAATTTATTAGTCATAGATTTGCAGTAATTCGTAATGCACATAACATTTCTGCTAGAAAATTGAGTATTGAAATGGGGCAGAGTACTGAGTATATTAATCAAATAGAGAACGGAAGAAAGATGCCTTCAATGGAAGGTCTTTTTAACTTTTGTGATTATTTTAAAATTACAATAGGTGAGTTTTTTGATAGTACACAAATTTATCCAGTTCAATATAAAGAAATCATTGAAAATCTAAATAAATTAGACAATGAAGAACTTGCACATATATCTAAAAATATTGAGTATATTGCAAGAGATAAAAAGTAGTACAACAATCTGATGTGACACCTGCGGGGGCACATCAAAAACCATGCAGTTTTTTGGTATTATGTTTTAAATAAAATGATTTTTATAAAATCAATGTTCTTTTAATTTGATGGTTGTATCATAGTTTGAGCTTTTGTTTGCTTAGTGAAGATTAACCCCTTGACAAAATTAAAAAAGATTAATATAATGAAAATATAAATTTAAAATTTAAGGAGAGAAATATGTTTAATTCATTTATTTGTTGTTGCTGTTAAATTAAGTGTTCACAACGTGTGTTTTGTGAATGCTTCCTTTTGACTGCATCACAAAACATATAAATGGATTAAAATTTTATTAATATAAATCTAAATAGCTCGTCTATATGTTTTGGTTATAAAATATATTGACGGGCTTTTTTCGTATTTAACGAAAGGTATTTAATTTGAATAGAATGAAGTAGAGAAAATGTAGGGGGATAAAATGAAAAGAGAATTAATTGGAGATACTCCGCTTGTGAAAATTAAAGCGAGTTACAAGGGAATAACTAAAAATGTTTATGCAAAGTTAGAGTATTATAACTATACTGGTAGTATTAAAGATAGAATGGCTGAATATATTTTAAGGAAGTCATATGAAAATGGAAGTTTTAAAAGGGGTATGTCGATAGTGGAAGCAACCAGCGGTAATACGGGGATAGCTTTTGCGTCTTTGGGTGCAAGGTTTGGTCATCAGGTACATATTTTTATGCCCGATTGGGCGAGTGTTGAGAGAAGAAAAATTATGGAGATGTATGGCGCTAAAGTATATCCCATTTCAAAAGAAGAAGGGGGTTTTAGAGAAGCAATAAGGAGAGCGGATGAACTATCTAAAAAAATTAATGGCTTTAGACCACAGCAATTTTCAAATGAGTTAAATGTACTTGCTCATTACAATGGAACGGGTGAAGAAATTGTAAAGAATGTTCACAATATTGATGCTTTTGTTAGTGGTTTTGGAACGGGTGGAACAATAATTGGAATAGGTAAAAAAATTAAAGAAAAATTTCCGAATGCAAAAGTAATTGCAATGGAGCCTAAAAACATGACACTTTTAAGTTTGGATAAAAAGATTGGAAGTCATAAAATTGAAGGCATTGGGGATGATTTTTTACCAGATATTGTAGACAAAAGCATTATTGATGGGAATATTTTAATTGAAGATAATGATGCTATACAAATGTCCAAAATGTTAGCTAGAAAATTGGGGCTTGGTGTTGGAATTTCTAGTGGCGGTAATTTTCTTGCTAGTATGTTAGTAAGTGGTGAAAATGTAGTAACGGTTTTTGCTGATGATTTCAAAAAATATTTGTCAACAGATTTGTTTAGAGATGGAAGCGATACAGAAAGTATAGTGGAACAAATTGAAATTCACAGCATGGAAGTGTTGTAGTAATATTTTAAAAAATACCCCTTGAAAGTGGTGAAAGTATGTGGTATAATATACTCACGGATAAGGGGAAATATTATGGATGAATTATATAAATATTTATATTACAAACAATATGGCAAAAGAATGGTAAATGGAAGTTATGCCAATATGCAAGGGGCAAAACTTGATGGCATTAGAGAAAAAAGACAAATGTTTATGCCGATAAATGATTTTGAAGATGTATTTACTGAACTACTTGAAGATAATTGTAGTTATGTAGTAGGAATTGAACCAATTTGGGAAGCAGGATATATTCCAACATATATCCCCGTTATTTTAAAAGATAAAAATCCAACGTCTAAATTTAAAGCCAAGGATAAATGGCAAATAGGTTTAAAGGCTGATGAGTGTGGTAGTAGAATACTTAATTATTTTGATTGCCCGACAACATACGATAAGGTCGTTGAAGTGGATGACAAAGAGTATGTTGCTTCTGTAAATTTTTTAAGTATGCTAGATAACTATACGTCAATTTATGAACTTATGGGTAATGAGTATTTAGAAAAGAAGTCATTAAAAGAGAATATTGAAGACCTTAAAAAATTATTTACAGAAATGTATGAAGATGTGGGATATTCTAAAAGATTTATTGAGAGTGCGAGAAACTTTATTCAAGATTATGCTTATGCTTATCTTGTTAATAAGTATGTTCTTTGTAATACTGACTATGAATTTAATAATGTTGGTATTGTGGGAAACGACTTAAATAATGGATTTAAAATGTCTCCATCATTTGATTTAGAATATACATTTGATTTGCAGTTTGAAGAAGATGGTGAAAAGTGGGGGCAAAGTGCAAAAGATGATATTCTTTATGTGTATAGTAGCATGCCAAAGGTGTATAATAAATTTAAGCATTTTACGAGAAACTTTACAAAGTTCAAATCTAATGGTGCAGATTATGTAAAACTTATTAGGGATGTACTTGGCAATGATGAAAATGTAGACGAGTTGTTGGTGTACTATTCAGATAGAGTTGAATATGTGGCAAACATTGTTGCAGAAATTATGGATAGAGAAATGATATAAAAAAGTTGAAGAGATTTTCTTCAACTTTTTGTTGTACTTTAAAACCCCCAGATAGTCTGGGGGTTCAGTAGAGGTTTACCGTTGAACAAAATATCTCCTTATGTTAAAATATTTTTGGTCTGCCAACCAAAATTTAACATAAGGAGATAAATGTCTAT
>SVHM01000014.1 GCA_015055815.1 Clostridiales bacterium | reverse complement strand
CCTCTATGTACTTTTTGAGATAACTCTGCCGAGTAATATTGGTTCATACCTTCAAGTAATGACTCTAAAATAATTCCTTCTGGCGTATCTGGTATGTTTTCCATCGCAGATAGTAATTTTACGCCATTATTACTTAAAGTGTGTTTGTGAATAGTGGCTTCATATTTATTACGAGAGAATCTGTCTAATTTATAAACAATAACATAGTCCCATAATCTTTTATTACTATCTTTTATCATTCTTTGAAAGTCAGGTCTATTGTCATTAGTTCCTGTCATCGCTCTATCAATATAAGTATTGATAATTGCAATATTGTTTCTTTCTGCAAAATCTTTACATACTCGAAGTTGTCCTTCAATGGATTGCTCTGTTTGACTATCGCTTGAATACCTTGCATATATCACCGCTGTTTTCATTTTGTACCTCCTGCATATCTTTTATTTGAGATTACAATGCAATTTTGAACATTGGTATCAAGTGTTTGTTTACTTTGTAGATATGTTATGTGTATAAAATGTATCAACAACATTTCAACAATATATCTTTTATGTAAACCAAAATGAGCAAATTGTTCTAAAAACATTATTTAACCTCCTTTTATCGAAAATCTTTTTTCGACACGAGAAAAAAATCAGGGAATGGAAGCAGATGTCAAAGATAAAGAAAAAAAATTTACATTATATTTTTTTAATTGATTTGATTTCGTAAAATTTTTTTCCTTTGACAGCCAAGACATTCTCTGATACCCTCACCACTCGAAAAAGGAAGTTAAAGCAAACCCCACCCAAGAACAATTTGTGATATATAAATGATATATAAACTTTACATTTTAGAAATATAAGACAAACTATTTAGATATATAAACTTAACACAAAGTTTGTACCAATGATAGTTATCCTTATTGTATAGTGGTTGCAACAAGGAGGTACGAATATGTGTAAAAATAAAGAACAAGATGAAAAGAAGAAATATGTTAATGGGCTTATAAATATTGATTTGATGCCTAAAGATATATGCAATTCTCTTGTAATGAGCTTAAAATTGCAAATTTATGAATACTATAAAAACCTTAACAAAGAACAGCCACCCTAAATAATTGTAAAAATTTTCCAAAAAGTTTCTGTAGAGTGTTGACTTTGAAAATTTGATATGCTAATATTATTGTATCGTGGACAGATGTCCAAGATAAATAATTGGAGAACTCCAGATGAGAAGTAAAAATCAAGAACTAATGAATAAGATAGTTGAGTTTATAGATAATCAATATAGTTCTATAGGAAGAACACCAACTAT
Source organism: Clostridiales bacterium (assembly GCA_015055815.1). Lineage (GTDB taxonomy): Bacteria > Bacillota > Clostridia > Christensenellales > UBA1242 > UBA11490. The sequence goes on along the minus strand of SVHM01000014.1, from coordinate 1,800 downwards.
CAGAGAAATTGCAACAGAATTAAACATATCGAAAAGTAGTGTTGGCAATTATCTTAACACTTTAATAGATAAAGGTTTGATAACTAATTCTGGTGGTAGTCGTGGTATCATCACAAACAAAATGTCTAAATCTAAAACTAATATAGTTCAAATTCCTATTGTTGGCAGTATTGCTTGTGGAGTTCCTTTATTCGCAGAAGAAAATATCGAAAGTTATCTCCCTATATCAAAAGACTTTTTAGGAAGTGGTAATTACTTTATCTTAAAAGCAAATGGCAATAGTATGATAAATGCAGGTATTTGTAATGGCGATTATGTAATTGTTCGACAACAAGAAACTGCTGATGAAGGACAAATTATAGTTGCACTTCTTGATGATGAAGCAACATTAAAAAGATACTATTTAGATAAAGTAAATAAAAAAGTAAGATTACACCCTGAAAATAATCGTATGAAAGATATGTTTTACGATAATGTTATTATTCAAGGTGTTGCTGTTAAAGTCATTAAAGACTTAATATAGTTAATAACCGTAAACATAGCCCCGTTTGCGTTATTAAAATATAGAAACACAAAAGATAAACGACTTAATTATTGGATTTCCCAACCGTAATTCAGTTTTTTAAATTCAAACTTATTGTGTTCAAGGGAAAGGAGGTAAAGTTATGGAAAAGTCTTCCAATAAGACTATTGAAATAAAATGCCCCGAATGTTTAAATAAGATGAAAGCTTATTTATATACCGATGGAACAATTAGAGGAAATTGCAATCGTTGTAAATCGGCAATCATTCAACAAAATCATTCGGAAAAAGAAAAACGCATTCGTATTATTAAAAGCTAAACATATAATCGTTTATGGAGCAAGAATAAGGTCGGACTGAAATAGCGTCCAGGTAAAACCTTGCCCACTACTTCATAAATAAGATTCGTGCCAAAGGTTATAAACCTCTACGAATATAAAATCTACAATTTAGATTTTTGTCGTAGGGGTTTTTCTTTCGACAAAATTCAACAAAATACTAAATTTTAGGAGGAGTTAAAATGTTAGAATTATCTGTTATCAGAGAAGATTTAAAAGAAATAAGATATTACTATTCTCATAGAGATATCTTTGAAAAAGCATCAAAGCATATTGGCGAACACGCCTGTATAGAAAAAATCAACAAGTATAACAATGTCGTTAGATTTGCTCCAGCCAGATTATATGAATTATATGTTTCAATGTATTTAGAAAACAATACACTTGAATCATTAGCAGACAAAGAGGGCTACTCTTATGTACATATACAAAGAATACATGGACAACTTGTTAAATTTTTTCAAGAAAAATTAGTTTAAAAAGGAGAAATAAAAATGAAAAAGATTATTCCAGATTTTATTATTGATGCCGATAATGTATATAGAACAAGAAGATACATTATTAAACAAGTTTTATCACTTGAAACACCAGCCATTGAAGATAATGGCATAATGAGTTATGATACCTTTTATAAAAGGACACCAACTCGAGATAAACAATATGAACTTATCTTTAGTGATAGAAAAAGAGTCAATGGAAAGCGACTTCCAAGCACAATGTACTCAAGAAAATATATAGATTAAGTAAAGAGCAAGGTTTTATACCTTGCTTTTTTTGTTTGTAAAAATGATATAGAAATGATGCAAAAGACATACAAACGATACACATAAGATAAACAAAAGTGAAAACTTTGTTAATGGTAATGATATGTCCCTTTTTTCTATAATAGCAGTGTAATCAAAAGCAAGGCAAACTATAGGCGAATTCATTTTGTGTGAAA
>SVHM01000010.1 GCA_015055815.1 Clostridiales bacterium | reverse complement strand
AGGTATATGCAAGTGCTGTGCCGGATTTAGGTTGATAGTAGCCAATACTTCGTTTTGAGTATTTTCGCATTTCGGGTTGATAATTTTCATCATAGTAGAAAATACAATAATCACTATCGTTAATCATAGCTTGATTTCGTTCTACATAACTTGCTCTGCCAGATGTGTATTTTGTTTTGTGTTCAACTTCTTGCTCAACACCAAGCAAGGTTACTTTTTCTTTTCTAAAATGACTATAAACTTCTTCCCAATATTCTCGTTCACTTTCTAATGTGCAGGTTTCACTTCTGCAAGTATAACACTTCCTAACAATGTTAGGGTATTTTTCTTTAAGTTCAGTAACCACCAAATGACAAAGGTAGTCAAAATCACTACGACTGCCAAACAAGAAAGTTAACACATTGTGGTTAATAATCAAATCTTCAATAACTTCTTTTACTTTTTGTTTAAGTTCTTCGGTTATCTCAATTTTTCTATGACCAAAAAACGAACACTTAATGTCTGACAAAATACAAAAACCTCCACACAATGATTGATTTTCAATCATTATATGATATTTGCAATCAAAAGTCAACCACACAATGTCGGACTTTGGGTAATATTTATCATCTTGGGGTCATTGTTTGCAAGGTTAGAAATTCCAATTTTAGATAAAATATAAGTATCAAATATTGGAGTGTGAATTATGGAAAAGAAAATTGATTATAACGACATTATCCATAGAATTGGATATTTTAGAACAAAGGCAAATCTATCAGCAAGAGAAACAAGTTTAAGACTTGGTTATAGCGAACAATTTATGAAAAGAATAGAAAACAAGAGTGTTGAATTAAAAGTTAGCACCTTGCTTGAATTTTTTGACATTGTAGATATAACTCCACAAGATTTCTTTTATATGGGAGACCACTACAACAAAGAAGATAAGAATGTTTTAGATTTGTATAACAATCTTTCACAAGACGGTAAGCAAACTATATTAGACTTGATGAAGAAGTTAAAATAATAAAAAATAGCATTAGGTTAATTCCTAGTGCTATTTTTGTTTGATATATTATTTATTATCTTTATCGCTCAAAAGTTTTGAGTTTTTTGTATCAAGCAATTCTTTTGTTTTAGCATTTATTGGACTAATGATTGAATGTCCAAGATTGGCTTCAATATCAGTTCTTGTGTTTTTAGCAATACTTCCACCTTTCTTTGCTATTTTTTTGCTTTCATTAAATGTTGTTGGTTGTTCTTGTTTTGAAAGGGCTGTTGTGGTAACTTCTGCAAGCATATTAAGGACTAATTCAATATCTGTCATATTATCTCGCAAGTTTTCTTTTTTAAGTCCTTTAAGTTGTTTGTATTCCTGCACAGATAAACCAGACCAAGCTTTTGTCATTTCGTTTGTAAGGATTGCATAATCTTTTTCTTGTGTAATGCCTTTGTCCTGCCATTCAGCAGTTAGTTCTTTACGAGTTTTAATTGTCATCATTCTTTGAGTTATCCATTCTTCTGGGTAACCTTTATCTCGGTAAGTAGCAATAGCTCTATCGATTGCTTTTTGTGGGTCTGCAATTTCATCAAGTCTTTCACTACCAACTTGTGCTAACCACATTTTAAATGGCTCTGCTTTTTTACTTGGGATAGATTGAACAAGTCTTAAAATGCCTTTGGTATCAAGAACATCAGTTTTATAAAATTTACCATCTGCCGATTGTAATTTCAGTTGACTACAATTTGTAGCCAACTCACTTCCTTCTTGTTTTAATCTTGTTTTAAGAACACTCCAATATTTTCTTGGATTGGGGCTATCGGTTAATATTCCAACAACATCAACAACAGAGAAATACCAATCTTCTTTTTCTGCATTCCATTCAGTTCTAACTTTTCTATCTTCAAAAATCTTAATGTTTGACATTTTCGTTCTCCTAATAATTCTATTATATCATAAGTTAAAGAGATTTGTATTAAATTTGATTGATTTTGTAAATTAAAATTATATAATTAGAGATAAGAAAAGTCTTATCTCCAACTATATATAATAGTTAATAAAATGGCTCAATTACCTCCTTTTTATAGATTTGTGTGTTAAATATTTCATAGACCATTTGTATCAACGGTCTTATTTTAACATCAAACGGTAGGGATAATGGATGTAGCGGAAGTGGTGGGAGTAAAGAGAGTGAAATAAATTTGCAGGTTGCCAAAGAACTTAAAAAATTTCTTGAAAGCTATGGAATAAAAGTAGTTCTTACTAGGGCAGATGGGAATGGACTTTATTCGGCTGATGCAACTAACTTTAAAGAAAGCGATATGGCAAATAGGATGAAGATAATAAACGATACAAATCCAAATATGGTTATATCTATTCATCAAAATTCTTTTACAGACAGTACGGTCAAAGGTGCTCAAGCTTTTTATCAAGAAAATTATGAAGAGTCAAAACTATTTGCAGAAGGAGTACAAAGCCAACTTCTTTCGCAACTTCCAAATGCAAAAAACGAATGCAATAAGGGTGACTATTATCTTTTAAAAGAAAGTAATTATCCATCTATTATTGTCGAGTGCGGATATCTAACAAATAAAGAAGAAGAGAGTATGCTCATGACTGAAGAATATAGAGAAAAAGTCGCATATGCTATTATGTGTGGAGTGGTAAAATATTTTGACCTTTGCGGTAACGATTAAAAAAAATGTTGAGAAATTTTCTCAACATTTTTTATAGCTTTCTAAATAGTTTTTTACCCTTTGAAAATAGCAACCAAATTGACAAACCTAGTATTAAAATATATACCGCAAGAGTTATAAGTCCAATTGCTACTAGTGGTAAGTTTTTGAATAAGTAAAATAGCCCAAGCGGTAGTAGTGTAAGAAGAAATCCTAACATCATTCCAAGTAGTGTTGATAATCCTGCTTTTACTACCCTTGTTTCATCTGTCCAATTTAACATTGGGAATATTATATTTATAAATAATCCACCAAATGCAAGTATTCCACTAAGGGTTGTTGCAAGCCCAAAAATTATTAAAATTTCAATTATAAATTCAGGAAGTGCTATTGCAAGTAATATTGACGTTATTGTAATTGATGGTATTGCTATTGTCAAGTGCAATAGACTTTTTGACAAAAACACGTGTTTTTCATCAATTGGTAAAACTTTAATTATCCATAAATTATGCGACTCCAAAGATATTGCTGGAGATGAAATATTGGTCAAAGACATTGTTCCTAATAATAGCAAAGCAAGCAAACCTAAAATTGTTTCTCCGTTAAGTGTTCCCATAAATAGTCCCATTACTTTTTCTTTGCCAGCGATAATTATTGCAACTGATAAAATGATTGGAATAATTGCACCGATAATTGTATTTACAAAGTATGCTGGAGTTGTGAAATATCTTTTGATTTCTTTTAGGTAAAGTGTTTTAAATGGAGATGATTGATTGAATGAAATTTCAGTTTTTGAACTTCTAAATTTTTCGAATGTTTTTCCATAGTTTATGCTATATAAAATCACACCAATTGCAAACACAAAAATTGTAATTAATAAGACTATTATAATGTTTAAAAATTTAGGTGAAGTTATGAAATTTAAAATAGTATTTGATATTGGTCTATCGCTAAAATATTCTTCCATTGATGATGTTTGAACATTTCCGTATCCAAAAGTTTTTATCATCATAAGAGACATGGTTGTAATGAATATTATCATAGCAAACATTGACTTATAAAATTTGCTACCTTTTAGTCTATTGAATAATCTTGTAACAATGAAATCGCATATATAAGATAGTCCAACACTTAGTAGTGGAAATAGTAGTATTAAAATTATTCCCATTATTGTAACTGTTAGAGAAAACTTTGTATATATTTCATACATTACAATAAATGGTGCAAGTAAAACAAATGCAAAGAATAAATCAAATAAATATTTGCTTATACTTTTTGAAATTATAATGTCGCTTTTCTTTATAGGAAGAGACATAAGCAAATCGTCATCAGTATGTTTTTGCTCACCGGTTACTCTCATTACTCCTAGGACTATCATAACGGTAAGTGTTGTTATAATTCCATGAAATAGTACAAGCTTTTGAAGGCCTATGTTTCCAAGTCCATTAAACATTGACCATGTCTGAAGTGAATAAAGGGCAATAAGTCCAATACCTATAAGTACTAAAAGGGCAACGGCTGTTGAAGTTGACTTTCTTTTTTTCTTGCCTTGAAATGCACTTAAGAGCATGTCTATATTATTTTTTATTAAAATTTTCAAATTACTCATTGGCAGTCTCCATAAATACTTTTTCTAGAGACTTATCTTTCTTAATTGTTGACATAGTTCCGTTTGCTATAATTTTGCCGTCTTTTATAATTGCTACTTTATTGCAAAGTTTTTCGGCAACTTCTAGAACGTGCGTTGAAAAGAATATTGCGCCACCGTTTTTTGCAAATTCTTTCATGATGTCTTTTACTATAAAACTAGCTTTTGGGTCAAGTCCTACAAATGGCTCGTCAAGAATTAAAACTTTTGGATTATGAACAAATGCAGAAATAAGGGTTAGCTTTTGTTTCATGCCGTGTGAGTAGTTTCCGATAACTGTATTTAAATCTTTATAAATTTCTAGAAGTTTTGCATATTTCTCTATCTTTTCCTTTCTTTCTTGTTGTGGAACTTTGAAAATATCGGCAATAAAATTTATATATTGTATACCCGTAAGTTGAGTGTAAATATCTGGGTTGTCGGGAATATATGCTATTTGTTTTTTAAATTCAAGTGGGTTGTCTTTTATTGATATTCCATCGATAGTTATATCGCCATTTGTGATATCGTTTATTCCAACTATACTTTTTATAGTCGTTGTTTTTCCTGCGCCATTGTGACCAATAAATGCAAAAATATCACCTTTTTCTATTTTTAAATTTATTTTTTCAGCACCAATTTTGCCGTTTGGGTAGATTTTTGTAAAATCTTTAATTTCTAACATATTAACTCCTAATATTTTTTTTAAGTATATCATAACAAATGTTGAATTCAAAATAAATTTAAATTACTTCATTTTGTTTGTGAGATTTAATTGTGGTGTGATAAAATTAATTATCTTTTATATGTAAATAGAAAAGGTGAGTTTATAGAAAATAAAAGGGGGTTAAACATATTTTAAATTGCTTTCATATATATTTATGAAAGGAAATTTATAAATAGAAGAAATGAAAGTTAAAGGGAGTGGCCTAAAAATTATAGGCAAAAAATCGGTCTTTATTGATAAGACAGTTAAACTAGGCAAAAATGTGACAATTTATCCAAATAATATTATCAAAGGAAATACTGTTATTGGGGACAATGTAACACTTTTACCTAATAATTTTATAAGTAATTGTAAAATTGAAAATGATGTAAAAATTGAATATAGCTATCTTGAAGATAGTGTGGTTGGGAGTGGTACTGTTGTAGGGCCATATTCTAGACTTCGCCCTAATAGTAATATTGGGCAAAACTGCAAAATTGGGAATTTTGTTGAAGTGAAAAATAGTACTCTTGGTACTGGAACTAAGGCTAGCCATCTAGCATACATTGGTGATGCTGATATTGGGAGTAATGTTAATATCGGCTGTGGTGCAATATTTGTAAATTATAATAAACGTGAAAAGAATAGGTCGACTATTGGTAATGATTGTTTTATTGGAAGTAATGTAAATGTTATTGCTCCAGTAAATATTGCAGATGGAACATATGTGTGTGCGGGTACAACAATTACTATAGATACCAAAGAAAATGACTTTGTTATTGGTAGAAGTAGGGAAGTTGTAAAACCTAATTATGCAAAAAAGTATAACAAAAAAGAAGATAAAAAATAGTCTTTTGTGTAGTTTAAATTAGCAAATTTTGATTTGCTAACGAATATAAAAGCATAAAAATATGCTTATACAATAGGACTATAGACACGGGATAAAGTGCCTAATTTTTTGTGTACAAAAGAGAAATCTAAAAAGAAAAAATTAAATAAAAAAGGTGTTAATTATGTGCGGAATAGTTGGATACATAGGAAGAATGAGAAGTGATGAAATATTATTAAAAAATTTAAAGAAACTTGAATATCGTGGATACGATAGTTCGGGTATTGCAGTATTAAAAAATAATGAAATAATTGTTAGAAAAGAAAGTGGATGTATAGCAAATCTTGAAAAGACAGTTGAAGAAATATATGGCTCTTGTGGTATTGCTCATACTAGATGGGCAACACATGGTAAACCTACAAAAGAGAATGCTCATCCCCATACTAGTAGTGATAATGAATGGGCAATTGTACATAATGGAATAATTGAAAATTATGGCGAACTTAAAGAAGATTTGATAAGTAAAAATATATCCTTTTCAAGTGAAACAGACAGTGAAGTTGTAGCACAACTTTTAAGTGTGGAAAAAAATGAAAATTTAATGGAAAGGGTGATAGATGTTTGTGGCAAACTTGTAGGTAGTTATGCGCTTATTTGTGTAAACAAAAATACCCCAAATACTTTGTATTTAGCAAAACAAAAAAGCCCACTTTATGTAGGAATTAAAAGTGGTGAAGTTTTTGTTGGAAGTGACCCAATTTGTTTGAGTGGAATGGTAGACAATTATTACTCATTGGAAGATGGTGAATTTTGTCAAGCATCAAGCGAAAAATTAGTATTTTTTGATAGTTATAAAAACATAATTAATAAGGCTAGTGTGAAACTGGAAAATATTAATTATAATAGTGGTTTGGGTGATTATCCCCATTATATGTTAAAAGAAATTGAAGAAGTTCCAAGCGTTTTAAGAAGAGTTGTTGATGTTTACAAGCAGAGTAATATTTTAGATAAAATTGACATTTCAAATGTAAATAAAATTATAATAGTTGGTTGTGGTACTGCATATCATGCGGGGCTTATGGGTAGTAAGTATATTGAGAGACTTGTTAGAATTGATTGTAGTTGTCATGTGGCTAGTGAGTTTAGATATTCTGACCCAATTATTGATGACAAAACCCTTGCTATATTTGTAAGTCAAAGTGGTGAAACGGCTGATACTATTTCTGCTCTTGATTTGGCAAAAAGTAAAGGTGCTAAGATTGTTGCACTTACTAATGTGTTGTATAGCACTGTTGCGAAAAAATCGGATATTATTTTGCCTGTATGTGCAGGTCCAGAAATTGCCGTTGCTTCAACTAAAGCATACTCTGCCCAAATTACTGTATTTTATATGCTAGCTAAATGTTTGCAAAATAAAGTTTTTTCAAAAAATGTAGATTACTTTGGTGAAGTGGAAAAGTTGAGTGATGCGTTAAAGCAAATTGATTTTGAAGATGTAAGGGAATTATCAAAAGTATTGGTAGATAAAAAAGAAGCGTTCTTTATCGGAAGAAATAGAGATTATGTAACGTCTGAAGAAGCCAGTCTTAAACTTAAAGAAATTACGTATATAAATAGTTCAGCATATCCTGCGGGAGAATTGAAACATGGATTTTTAGCACTTATTGAAAATGACACCTATGTTTTCATGATTGCAACAGAAAAAGATTTGTTAGAAAAGACTTTGAATGGTGCTTTTGAAAGTATGGCAAGGGGTGGTAAAATATTTGCGTTTAGTCAGTTCGACTTGAAAAAATACGAAAGTGAAAATTTTAAATATATAAAGATGCCGAACTTAAATGAAGAAGTTATGCCAATTCTATCAATATCGTATTTTCAAATGCTTAGTTATCTTACTAGTATTGCCAAAGGCCTTAATCCAGATAAACCACGAAACTTAGCAAAAAGCGTAACGGTGGAATAGGATAATATTATATAAAAACAAAAAAGCGAAAGTGTATTTTTCAACTTTCGCTTTTTATTTTAATATGTGTTTTAAATTATCCTAATAATTCATCTTGTGGGGTTTCTCCAGTCATTGATTTTGAATAAGTTTTATTTGATTTCACTTTCTCAGGAATTAAAAATTGGGAATAATCATCACCTTTATAAGTGTAAGGTATTTGCGAACTTACTATCTCGAAATCTTCATTGATTAAAAAGCTTATATATTTATGTTCTTCGAAGACGAGAACACTTGCCAATGCAAAATATTCATCAATGCCTTCAAACTTATATTCAAAAAAAGATACATCATCGTATTTAGGACTTATTCTTTGTAAATTATTATCTAAAAAATATTGGCAATAGCCGTGGCTATTTTCTTTATCGCGATCAAGAACTTTTATTTGTGTAAATGTAGTCCCATCTTCTTTAAGTATTTGATTTACCCAAATTCTCGGATAGTAGTCACTAATTCTTTCAAAATCTCTATTTATAATGAAGTAAGAAACGTCTTGGGCAACTGCCATATCAATATCGCCCACTCTATAAAATTTACTTGCCGAATCATATGCTCTACTAACCCTTTCAAGATTTGTATTTTATAGTAGAAACATGGGTTGTCTATGCCGTGACGACGAGGAAAGTTTCCAACGTTAGTGATGCCGTGATCGTCAAAATCGCCAATAATATCATATTCTTTACTTACTTTCTTGCCATTTTCATCTTTAAATACCCACTTAGATCCTTCTTTAACTTTTTTGTATTTGCAATCACTTGGAGGTGATTTTTCTTCTGCTACGGAATCTTTACTACGATTAGAACGGGTTTTAACTGTTTCAACAACTGATTTTTTTGTTTCTTTTCTTGGTGTTTCTTCTGGCGACAAACTTTGTGTTTCTGTAGTAGATGAAGTATTGTCCGTAGTGCCATTTCCGTTGTCGCTATGTATAGAGCCTTCTTTAACCATTTCAACTACCGATTTCTTTTCTTGTGGTGTTGCTGGTTTCTTTGGTTGTTCATCTTCTTTTGGTGCGATATTTTCACTTTGTGTTACTATAGTTGATGTGCTATTGCTTGTAGTTTTATTTTCTTCCGTTGAAGTTGAATTATCGCTATGCAAAGTGCCATTTTTAACCATCTCAACAATTGATTGTGCAGGGGGTAATGTTTTTTCTAGTTGAACTTCATCAGTTTTGCTTACTTGAGTTATAGGCTCACCACTTAGTATTCTAGAATATGTTTTATTAGATTTTACTTTTTCGGGAATTATATGTTCTATATAGCCTGCCCAGTTAAGGGGGCGCTCTTCAACTCCATGAGTTATTTTGACAAAGTCTTCGTTAATAAGATAATGTAAATATTTGCCATCAACCCTTTCTTCCACCTCCGCACAGTTTTCGTCTAAAGTTGGGAAATAATAAAAAGGAGTTTCTACATGAAAGTATTTAGGACTTACTTTTTGGAAATTTAAATCTAAGAAGTAATTAAAATCACGTAAAGTCATAAATGGGAGTTTGCCCCCATTATAATCTTCACTATCATATAAGGTTCCCATCAAACTTCTACAAGCCGGACTAATTATTTCAAAGTTTTGGTCTATAAAATACCATTCTTCACCTGAATTACGATTTATTGCTGCCATTCTTTTATTGCCAACTGTAAAAAATTCACTTGCGAAATAATAAGGAGGGCTTATTTTTTCAAATTTTTCATTTATAAAATAGTAATCCTTATTAAAATCTTCAATAAGAGCGATACCATATTCGTCAAATGGATTTGCGTACTTATATGTTTCACTTACAATTTTACCTTGTTCATTTTTGTAACAATAGCCATTGCCTTTTTCATAATAAACTTCATATTTCATAATATATTTCTCCCCAATAATTATGTAAAGTTTATCATAAATAATTGCATATTTCAATACCCAATTAAAATTTACTACTTAAGTTTGTTACTTAACCATTATTGAACTTGTTGGAATTTATTATCCTTTTTCCATTTTGTTATCAACAATCTTTCAAAAAATCCTTTTCTTAAATAATATTTTATGTTAATATATATTATTAAAGGGAAAAGTTATGTTTGATTTAGATTGTTATGATGAAAAAGATTGTAAAAATTTAAACCCGCAAGTACTTGCTTTTGTAGGTGATGGGGTTTATTCGTTATACATAAGGCATAGAGTTTTGTTGGATGAAAATTCTAAAGGCAGGAAACTTCACGCTAGAGTTACTGACTTTGTTAAGGCGAAAGGGCAGAGTGATTTTATAGAGAAGTTGTTGCCACTTTTTACTGAAGATGAACTATCTATTTACAAAAGGGCTAGAAACCATAAGACATTATCTCAAGCAAAGAATGCAAACATTGTTGATTATAAAAGGGCTACTGGGCTTGAAGCGGTGATTGGGTACTTGTATTTGACAAAAAACTTTGATAGACTAAATGAAATTTTGAAATTAAGTATTGGAGAAAATAATGAAAATTAAAGGAAGAAATGCTGTAAGAGAAGCTATAAATTCTGATACCAATATAATAAAAATAATGGCGACAAATTCTAAAGATAAAGTGCTACTTGATATACTTAATTTGGCTCGTAAAAAAGGTATTAAAGTTCAGAATGTTGATAGTAAGATTTTAGACAAAGAATGCGAAAATAATCAAGGTATTGTGGCAATTACAACCGACTTTAAATATTCGACAGTAGACGATATTTTAGAAGTAGCAAAGAAGAAAAACAAAGAACATTTTATTTTAATTTTAGATGGTGTTGAAGACCCGCATAATTTTGGAAGCATTATAAGGGTGGCGGAGTGCTTGGGTGTTGATGGTATAATCATTTCTAAAAATAGGGCATGTCCCGTAAATGACACTGTTGCTAAGGTAAGTGCTGGAGCAATTGAACATATGAAGATTGCCAAAGTTACAAATATTAATACCGAAATCGAAAGGCTTAAAGAAAAAAATATCTGGGTATATGCTTGTGAGCTTGGTGGAGAAGATTTAGATAATGCTAAATTAAATGGCAACATAGCAATAGTTATGGGAAGTGAAGGTAAAGGCGTATCTCAGTTAACCAAGAAAATTTGTGACGGCGTTGTTTCTATGCAGATGTATGGCAAGGTAAATAGCCTAAATGTTAGCGTTGCTACGGGAATAGTTTTGTATGAAGTTGTAAGGAAGAGAAAAGGTTGAAAGATATAGATTTTGAATTATTGAAAAAAGCAAAGAGTGGTGACCAGTTTGCTGTGAACGAAATTTTGTCTGAGAACAAAAGGCTGATATCTACTATTGCTAGAAAATATTATCTTATTGGTGGAGATATAGACGACCTTGTTCAAGAAGGTATGATTGGACTATATAAGGCGATAAACACATTTGATTTTGGTAAGAATGATAAATTTTTACCATTTGCTATAACAATTATTGAAAGGGAAATTATTTCAACTATTAGAAAAAATAATAGTCACAAAAACACACCTTTGAGTGAAAGTATGTTTGTTGAAGATAATGATATTTTGCCCGCAGAAGGTTGTCCCGAAGAAGAAGTTATTGGTTTTGAAACCTTGAAAGAACTTAATGAAGAAATTAACAGAAATTTAAGTTCTTTTGAAAGAATGGTTGTTAAATATTATCTGAAAGGTTATTCATATTTGGATATAGCAAAATTACTAGGTAAAGAAAGTAAAAGTGTAGACAATGCACTTAGTAGAATAAAAAGAAAGTTGGAATTTTTGAAGGAGAGATTATGAGTTATTTGGCACTTTATAGAAAATATCGTTCAAAAACTTTTGATGAAATTATTGGTCAGAAGCATATAACAAGGTCGCTTATAAATCAAATTAATAATGGTGAAATAAGTCATGCGTATTTGTTTACTGGAACAAGGGGTACGGGTAAAACTAGTATTGCTAAAATTTTTGCAAAAGCTATTAATTGTTTAAATCCGAAAAACGGTAGTCCTTGTAATGAGTGTGAAGTTTGTAAAAGTTTAAATAATGCTGGAAGTGTTGATGTTTTTGAGATTGACGCAGCTAGTAATAATAGGGTGGATGAAATAAGAGATTTGAGAGAAAAGGTCAAATATCCACCTGTTAATTGTAGATACAAAGTATATATTATTGACGAAGTTCACATGCTTACAGATAGTGCGTTTAATGCCCTACTAAAAACTTTGGAAGAGCCACCTGAATATGTTGTGTTTATTCTAGCTACAACAGAAGTTCAGAAATTACCAGCAACTATCCTTTCTAGGTGTATGAGATTTGATTTTAAGTTGCTTTCTGAAAAAGAACTTGAAGACCACTTGAGATTTATTTTTACTGATAGCAAAATTAAATTTGAAGAAGAAGCACTTTCTATGATTGCAAGACTTGGTGCGGGAAGTGTTAGAGATACATTATCTGTTGCTGATATGTGCGTGGCATATTCAAATAGAAATGTAACATATAAATCTGTTGAAGATGCAATTGGTATTACAAATAGAGAAGTTTTGAAAGAGTTGCTTATAAATGTTCTAAAAGGCGAAAAGGGTGAGATTTTATCTATAATTGATAGTGTCGCAAATATGGGTAAAAATATGGCTCAACTTTGCAAAGATTTGGTGTCTTTTGTTAGAGATGTTTTGGTAGTTGCAACAGTTAAAGATAGTTCGGCTATTTTGAAATTACCAGCTAGTGAACTTGATAGTTTAAAAGAAATTGCAAAGATGGCGGATAAGGCTAAATTAATTGAGATTTTAAGTAAACTAAGTGCCTTAGATAATGAATTTAGATTTACTACAAGTCCTAGAAGTATACTTGAAATTAATTTACTTAACATCTGCGAATTTGAAATAACAGAAATTAATGAATTAAAGATGAAAGTGAAAGTATTAGAAAGTAAAATTAAATAGGTGAAAAATGACGGGGCTAGATAAGATATTTGAAAAGTCGAATTTGGATGAAGATAAGAAAAAATCTAAAAGGTATTTAGGTAGACTACTACTTAGACTTAAAAAAGATGATTGTATCAAACTTTATTCTCTTTTGGGAAATGTTATTGATACAGATATAAAAGACGGTAAGTTTATGATTAAACTTAGTGATAAAGTGTCTTTTGAAATGATTAATGCAAATGATAGAGAGTTAATTGGAAATATTGTAAACGAGTTTGAAGACGGGTTAAAAATAGATATTTCATATGATGAGAAATTTGTTTTTGATAGTCATGCGTTTAAGAATTATTTAAAAGATGAGTTTGGTAAAATTTTAACTATAAAATAAGTTTGACAAAATTAATTTTTGTAAATAAAATAAAATTAGGAGAGATAGTTATGTATAAAGGTATGAATTTTGGTGGTGGCATGAATATGCAATCACTTATGAAACAAGCACAAAAGATGCAAGCAGAAATGCAACAAAATATGGAAAGAGCAGAAGAAGAGCTAGAAAATACAACACTTACTGGAACTTCTGGTGGTGGAATGGTTGAAGTTACTTGTAATGGTAAGAAGAAAATTCAAAGTGTTACACTAAAGCCAGAAATTGTTGACCCAGACGATATTGAAATGCTAGAAGATTTGATTGTTGCTGCGGTAAATGAAGCGGTAAATAAAGCTGATGAGTTAGAAAAATCTTTGAAAGGCGATATGCCAGGCGGAATGGGATTTTAAATGAATAATATAGATAGTATGGAAAGGCTTATCTATTCTTTTACTAAACTTCCGGGTGTCGGAAGAAAGACTGCCGAAAGGTATGCATATAAGGTATTAGAATTGTCTCAAGAAGATGTAAAGATTTTTTCAGATAGCCTAATTGACGCTAAAAATAATATTAAGTTTTGTTCCGTTTGTGGTAACTTTACAGAGCAAGAAGTTTGTAGTATTTGTTCAAATAGAAATTCGGATATTATTTGTGTTGTAAAAGAGCCAAAAGATATTGTTGCTCTTGAAAAAGCCAAAAACTGTAATTATATTTATCATGTTCTTCATGGCACTATTAATCCTATGGAAAACAAAGGACCTAATGATATTCGTATTAAAGAATTGCTTCCAAGACTTGATGGTGTAAAGGAAGTAATATTGGCTACAAACCCCGATGTTGAAGGTGAAGTAACGGCTAATTATATTGCCAAACTTATAAAGCCACTAGGTGTAAAGGTTAGTAGACTTGCAACGGGTATTCAGATGGGAAGTGATTTGCAATATGCAGATGAAGTGACACTTACTAAAGCACTAGAAGATAGAAAAGAGATATAATAAAAAATAATGTTTTTCGTTAAGTCCTCGACTAACTGTGTTAGTCTGCGGAAGCACTTAAAACATTATTTTTTATTTGTAAGTGGTCGGGGAAATAATGTTTCTCACTAACTACTTAGGTCTCAGCCCCTGCGGAATCGTTCAAAATATTGTTTTTTATTATTTATAGAGTTTGTAGATAAAAATAAAGTGGTATTAGATTTTTTAATTACAATACAAAGTGACGAAAATAACTATTATCTTCACAAGCATTTATTAGCAATATGATGATATTTTTGAATGATTTCGCAGGCGGGCTTGTCAGCCGAGTACCTAATGAAAAAATATTATCGTATTTCTTTCTTAAATTTAGTTTTTGTTATCGTTTATATCACAACAACCAAAACACCCCTAATAACAAATTACATTCACATACTTTTTAAAATAAGATGATATTTTTGAATGCTTCCGCAAGGCTTTGCCTGAGGACTTAATGAAAAAATATTATCTTATTTATCTACGTGCTTGAATTTAGAAAATCACTCACACTCAAACTTAGCAAAAAATTTATCCGCCATTAAACTTAACAAAAAATTTGCAAACCCCCTATTGAAATTGTGCGTTATATATGTTAAAATATATATAATCAAAATTATGGGGTTAAAAAATATTATGGAATTAAAAGAATTAATTGTACCTACTATACTTGAAAATACCGACGAAAATGCTGAGTATGGCGATAAAAGTTTCAACACAAAAGATTTAATATATATTCCATCTAAAAAAGAAGTTGAGGATGGAAATTTAAGTGATTTTTTATGTTCTGCTACCGACTATGCTATTTTGAATGGTGCTATGATGAATAGGCTAGAAGACAATTCAATTGTTTGTTGGGAAACTTATCTTCGTTCACAATGCGAAGATGATTATGAAATTCTTGTTGATACTATTTGTGCAGACGGTCCAATTCCGCAATCATCTAGTGATAATGTAGACAATTATTTTTTGGGTTATCAACCTGTTTTGCAACTTAATCTTTTAGAGATTGAGTCTGTTAGGAGAACATTTAAAGACACATTTAAAATTGATGAAACTTACCACACAATTGAGTTTGGGGAATATCCTAAAACATATGTTGGTAAAGAGTTGAATAAGCAATTAGAAAATGCTAGGAATACATTCAATTTATTTCCTACTGGTAAAAAATATGTTGGGTATGTTGATTTTGCGAAAACGCCAACGATTATTGAAGAATATGAATTTAATGGTAATAAATATGTAAGAGTTGTGCCAGAACTACGAGATGATGACAGCATTTTAAAAGATGGTACTTGCCCTGATATTAATTTGCCATATTGGGTTAAGGTTGAGCCAATTACTTGGGAAATTAAAAACTGGGATGATATGCCAACAGACATAAACCCAATAGGAACTGGTACTGCTAAAACAATAATAATACAAACTCAAGAAGCCATAATGTCGGGCATTCCATTCTATCTAGGTGAAGAAGGTGATGAAAATAGCGAGATGTGGCAAAACAGCTCCATCCGTGGATACTTAAACGGATACAATGTATGTAATATTTCAACTAACGGCAACCCAAATTTTTCAGCCCCAAATGGTGGAGACTTTACTGAGCATAATTTCCTAACTGAAGCCTTTTCTCAAGAACTACAACTAACATCTAAAAAAGATGAAGTGGTGTCGCATATTAAGAAAAAACGTAAAGGCTATGGCATAAGTATTAAAGACAAACCAATGACAGTAAAAGACCAAATAAAGTTCTATATAGATAGCGGTAAGACATTTATGTTACATGGTCCTAGTGGTATTGGTAAAACAAGAAGAATACAAGAGATTGACCCCGACTTTATACCTATCGCACTTAAGAAAGGTATGACCCCAGAAAGTGTAATAGGTAAAACTACATATTCAACAAATGATGATGTGGATAGTGGTAAATGGAAAGCACCAGCATGGTACAAAGTACTTTGTGAAAAGTGTGAAAAAGAACCAGACAAAAAACATGTTGTGTTTATTGATGAAATAACCAATGCTGGATATGCAGAACAAAGTTTGGTTTTTGATATTATCCAATTTGGATACATAACTCCAGCATTTGGAAAACTACCAGACAATGCAGTAGTAGTTGCAGCGGGAAATAACATAGACGAAAGTGACTCAGCATATCCAATGGTAGAGCCGTTATTTAGAAGATTTGATGGACATATATATCTAGAGCCAAATTTAAAAGAATGGTTAGAATGGGCAAGTGAAGAAAACCCAGAAAGAGTTGGAACTCCAAAAGTACATCCACTTGTTTCAGCCTTTGTAAGTGCTAATGCAAATAAAGTATTCTATTCTTCTTACGATAGCGAAGAGCCACCAAAACATGCAATAGACCCACGTGGTTGGGAGCAGATAAGCGATATTATATACGACAATGACGGAGTGATTGCCAAAGAATTAATTGAGAACAAAGTTGGTAAAGAGATAGCAAGTAGTTTTATGGCATTTGCAGAAAACCCACCACTGATGATAGAAGATATACTTGATGGCAACTATTCCCAAGAAGATATACCAATAAGGTTTGATGCTAAATATGCTTTAGCCCTATCTCTAAGAAATGCAGACATGGAAGAACTACCAGTAGTAAGAGAGTTTATATCTAAACATTTAGGTAACGAGATATTGGCAACTTACGATACTATTTGGATAGGAGACGATAATGAAAGAGCCATATATCTAGATGGACTAATACGAAGTACATTATATGAAGATTTAGATGATGAGCCAGAGCCTGAAGTAGAAATAGAGAGACCTATAACTGGCAACTTTAAAATAACTATTGATGATTTTTTTGATTATTCTAAATGTCCTAAAAGTAAAGTTGGTATACACTGTGATGAAGAGTGGAAGGCTGACATTTTATGTGCTGTGTTTGATAGAATGGGGAAAAAGTGGAGTGACGGTGATTCTTATTTAGAGACTCCAAATTGGGATAAGTTTAATGCAGAAACTTGTTATAATAATCAAGGTCAATTTGGAGATGCAAGTACTTTTAATAGAAGGAATTATCCAATCTACAAATTCGAAGAAGTTGATTTAACTAAATATGTCACTAAAGAAGAAGAGAAAGTATTGGTAGATAAGGGAATGCAACAATACTTACCTTTTTAAAAATATGTTTTTAGAAACTAATAAAAAACAAAATTTATGGAGAAATGGATTATGAAAAAAAGTGGATATAAAAAATTAATGACTATCCTAGAAAGTAACAAAAAGTGGCCAATTATAGTTGGTGGAATTAGTGGAGATAGTTTGCCTAAGAGTATTGTTTTACCAGCGACTATTCCAACAGAAGAGTTGGATATATTGCCAAGTGAAAGTGGGTTACATTATCCCGCTTGGATAATGCAAATGATGATAAGCGCCAAGAAGTCGGATAAAGTTTATTTGGTAATTGATGGACTTGATAAAATAGATTTTGATGAACAAGATAAGTTCTACGGTATTTTAAAACACAAGGGTGTTAATGGATATAAGTTTCCCGATGGTACTCAAATAATAATTGCTATAAGTAGCGGGAATATTTCTAAGATAAGTAAAAAAATATCTGCCCTTTGTTTAAATTTTGATGTGGAGTAATAATGAATTATTTAGATTATGTGAAAGAAACAAATCACAATATTTTAAAAAATGGTGTGCTTAGAAAATTTCCTTATTTAGGTACGACAATTTTTAATACTAAATTTGTGCCATCTGAAAAAGTTCAAACTGCTGCAACAGACGGAGTGGTTGTTTATTATTCAGAGAATTATTTGGAGAATTTGAGTTATGATGAGAAAATTTTCCTTTTTTCTCACGAACTTATGCATATTGCGTTTAATCATTTATTGCGAAGAAAAGACAAAGACCCAAAACTTTGGAATATTGCAACAGATGCTGTAATAAACCAAATACTAAAATCTGAAAATTTGCCGTTGCCTGAAGGTGGGGTGGATATTGAAGAAGCTTTGCACAAATCGGCTGAAGATGTTTATAACCAATTAAAAGAAAATCAAGACCAAAACTCTAATGGTCAAGGTGGTGGAGGCCCTTCAGATGAACAGTCGGGAGACGGAGAATATACACCGGGTAATGGTGGAACTGGCGAACATGAAATTTGGGATGAAGCAATTAAAAAATTGGAAGAAATGGAAAGTGAAAGTTTAGATAATATTGGCGAAAATGGTGGACAAAGTGGAGAACAATTAGAAAAAACTGGACAACAAAAATCTTCACCAAATAGTAGTGGTGGGCAAGAAGAAAGTGATGAAAACGACACTTCTAAAAACTCAAACCAAAAGAGTGACGAAGATTTTAGTAGTGAAGAACGTAATTTTACCGAAAGGAATAAAGAAAAGAAAGAAGAACTCGGTGAGTCTATAAGAGAAAAAATGGGTAGCTCTGCGGGTGAAACTGCTGGTAATTCTCAACTAACACTTGGGACGGTTGGAAGTGGAAAACCTGTTGTTTCGTGGAGACGAATTTTAAGGCGAGAATTTGATAGAGAAGAAGACAGGTGGTCTTATAGAAAGGCAAGTGAAGAAAATGATTTTCAAGCAAGAATTGAAACGTTGGAAGTTAGAGATTATCCTATGACTGAAGTCCTTCTTGATACTAGTGGCTCGGTAGATGAAGATTTGCTTTTAAAGTTTTTGAGACAGTTAAAACCACTGCTTAAAGAGTCTAAAATAAGAGTGGGTTGTTTTGATACGAAGTTTTATGGTTTTGAAGAAATTAAGAGAAGTAAAGATATAGACAAACTTGTTATTAAAGGTAGGGGTGGAACAGACTTTGACAAAGCCCTTAGGTCTTTTTCAAAAGATAAAACAATTAATAAAATTATATTTACTGACGGTTATGCTTCTGTATCTGAAAGTGAATATAATTTAAAATTGAAGAAAGTTTATTGGATAGTTTGGGATAGTAAAAACTTTAATCCTTGTTGTGGTAAAGTTATATTTGTAGATAAGGACGATATTAAATTTAAATCTCCCGAACAAGAAGATATTACTTTTGATATGTAAAAAAATACATTGGCATTAATTAGCCAATGTATTTTTTGTTATATAAGTTTAAATATTTCTTCAAAATGTTTTTGTTTATTCTGCACTATTTGAATTTTCGTCTTCGGTAGACTTTACATAATAACTACCCGAGTGTTGAGTAGCGGGAAATCTCTCACCTTTTGTTAAATAACATTTGCCACCGCAATTTCCCTTTTCATCATATGCAGTATACTCTGCGTCTTCAGGTGCTTCTTCACCCGGTTTCCATTGTGTACTCATAAATTATCACCTCCATGTCTTTATCTTTTGCAACGAAAACTTGTATATTCTCGTTTGACATTTTTAGACACTTTATTTGCGGTATAAATTATTTTTAACTTTCACTTCTACCAGTCAATTCGCCTTCGTTTTGAAGTCCAGCAAAATTTTGTTGACGCATTGCTTCATAAGTTATAATTGCGACAGTATTGCTAAGATTTAAACTTCTCGCTTCACTTTTCATGGGAACTCGTATGCAATTATCGTAATGGGCTTTAAGTAAATCTTCACGTAAACCATAACTTTCTTTGCCAAATACCACAAAGCATCCATCGGGATATGTTACATCTGCATAAGTCTTTTTTGACTTGGTACTTGCAAAGTAAAATGTGGCATTTTTGTTTTCTTCAAATATTTCTTCAATGCTATCGTACAATTTAATATTACTTAGTGGGAAGTAGTCGAGTCCCGCTCTTTTATATTTTTTATCATCCAATTCAAAACCAAGTGGTCGTACCATATGCAAATTACAACCAGTTGCCGCACAAGTTCTTACAATATTACCCGCATTTTGTGGTATTTCTGGCTCTACTAAAACAATATTAATCATAAAATCTCCTATCTAAATCTTCCAAATTGTATCACTAAAAAAATTATTTGTGAAATGATTTTGAATTAAAATAATGATTTTAAAATATATATTATTGATGTAAATAATAAGCAAATTATATACTAAAAGTTGAGAAATAGGTAAAATGGCAAAGTTTTTCTTTGAAACACCCGGCTATGTGTAGCCGAAGTGGTTTGAAAAAGTCAAAAAAAGTTAAAAATTTTTGCAAAAAAGTGTTGACTTTGGTATCCCGTCGGGGTATAATAATCTTGCGTTTACTTAAAAAAGGGAGCGCAAAGAACTTTAACAACTAAATAGTGTAAATAAGAATTAAATTTAGTCAATTCAAAATTTAAACCAAATTTACGAGAACTTTAAAGCTAAGTATTCGTAATGAGTTATAGATTAAACATAAGAGTTTGATCCTGGCTCAGGACGAACGCTGGCGGCGTGCTTAACACATGCAAGTCGAACGGAGTTAAATTGGAGCTTGCTTTGATTTAACTTAGTGGCGG
>SVHM01000002.1:71965-252317 GCA_015055815.1 Clostridiales bacterium | reverse complement strand
CATTCGAAAACTAAGCGGTTCGCTTCGCAAGTGGCAGACCGAGAGTAAGCGATTTCGCTATGCTAGTAACATGGGGTTATACCCCAAAATGAAAAACCACCAGCTAAGCTGGTGGATATTTATTTTTATAAATTAAAGTTCTGATATGAGTTCGGATATTGCGGTTAATATATTTTCGCAAATGTATGATGATGAAGTTGAATATTGTTCAAAGATACTTTCATTTTTTTCCTTTTTTACAATTTTTCAATTAGGGTGTTTAAATATTTTTCAAACTTTTCTCTAAAAATTGTTTCGTTATCATATTTATAGTTAATGATTTCACCATAAAGTGGTTGTGGCTCACCTTCAATTTTACAAATATTTAAAAATTCTTTTACTTGATTTTCGGCATCAGGACTGTCTTGATATTCTATCTCAATATATTTACCAAGTAAATAAATATCGTCAAAGAAAATTTTTAAATCTTTAAATTTTTTTACTTCTCTATATCTATCTATAAACAAATATGGTTTCATGCCAGCAAGGTTTAAAAAACTAATTCCTTTTTCCACACTTTCAAGTACTATTGCTTCTTCTTGCCAACCACCTTCTATTCTATTTTTTATTTCAAGAGTTATTTTATTAGGAAGATTTCTTACTCTGAAAACCTTTCCTGTTTTTGCGACACTTTCTCTTCCATAAGCCCCGCATGTTATGTCTAGCATTTTTACTTTTTCTTTGTAGGGAGTACTATTGTCTAGAGCAGTTTGCCAAATTTCGTCTGTTACTAAAAATCTAACTTCTTTTTCTAATTCCATATATTTCTCCTTCGTAATTTTAATTATTTTATCTAAATGTATTTTTTTTGTCAAATCAATCTAAATGCTATAAATTTTCTTGTTTTATTAAAAAAATAACGAAAAGTGGTGCTTATATTATTGTTTTTTGCTTTTAACTATGTTAAAATAACAAAAAAATTAAAGAAGGTTTTGTTATGGAAAAAACTAAAAACCAATTAAGTGTTGAAGAAATGAGAAATATTGTAATGACAGAAGATGATGTAGAGCATAATGAAAGAACGCTTGAAAATCTAATGTCTAGGAATAAAAAGGTTGAATTTATGTCAGTGCATACACTAGGTATGTCTAAAATTGCAACCATTGTTTCGCTTGTTAAAAATAAACTTTATGGCGACCCATCTATCAAAGAAGAAACTGCTAACTATGTGTATGAAGAAATAAAAAGTCTTTTGGGCCTTAATGATAAGGGGCTAATAAATGAGCCTAATATAGTTGAAAATTTTTCAGACGTTCATAGTAAAAGCGATATGTCAAAGAAGATACTTTGCGAAGTTATCATTGAACTATATAAGCAAGGATTTTTCACAAAGAGAGAAATGGAAGTTGTAAAAGATCAACTAAACATTATGTTCGGTTCATTAGATGAAAATATGCAATCGCTTGCAGATTAATTATAATATATAATTGGGATATAGTATAACTGACTATATTCCAATTTTTTTTATTTGCACATTGGGAATGAGCTCGTATATCTTAAAAAGATTTAAAATAATACTTGAATAATTTTCAAGTGAGAAATTTGGTAAAAATTGATACAAATTTGAATTTGTTGTGTTATAATTGGACTAGTTATAAAAGGGGGAATGTATGACAAATACTTTCGGTGAATTTTTAAAAACTAAACGACAAGAAAAAAAGTTAACTCAAAAAGAATTAGCCAAATTATTAATCGTTTCCGAGTCGGCTGTAAGTAAATGGGAAAAAGATGTAGCACATCCAGACATAACTCTTCTTCCAAAACTTTCTGAAATACTTGGAGTGACTGAACATGAGCTTATTACCGCAAGTGTGGATAATAAGTCTAGAGAAGAAAAAAAACAAGCAAAGAAATGGCGTACACTTTCTTTCTCTTGGAGTATGTTTTTTTATATATCTTATGCTATCACAATACTTACATGTTTTATATGTAATCTTGCAGTGAGTAAAACTCTTTCTTGGTTTTGGATAGTTGTGTCTTCATTACTGCTTGCTTTTACTTTTACTAATCTTCCAAAACTAATTAAAAAACACAAGCTTCTAATACTGCCACTTTCAATGTATGGAGCATTATGTTTGCTTCTAGGTGTGTGTGCAATTTATACAAAAGGTAGTTGGTTTTTTATTGCGTCACTCTCTGTTCTTTTGGGGTTAACAATTATATTTGCACCTATTTATATTTGTAAGTATAAGGTATTTAATTCTGTCAAAAAGTATGCAGATTTTGTCTCAATTGCTGTAGATTTTGTCATATTAAACATACTTCTTGTAGTTATTAATGGGCATGCTTTGAGATTTGGTTTTGCAACTACTTGGTGGTATTTAAAATTAGCATTCCCAATTGCTGGTATTGTTTACTTGATATTAAATTTGCTATTATATGTTAGGTTTTTAAAAGTGAATAGATTTTTGAAAACAACAATAATTCTTGCACTTATTAATTTAATGGTATATGGTATATTACCATTTGTAAAAATTAATGATGCAGATTTTCAAAAAGTAATTGATGGCTTTAATGTTTATAAGGCGAACTTCTCAAATTGGAGTGGTGGAGTTGTGCTTGAAAGAAATATCAATTTAATAATTTGTTTGACGTTAGTACTTTTAATCGTTGTGTTTGGTATAATTGGATTGTTACGTCAATTAAGAAAAAATAAAAAATAAAACAAAACACTTTATCTAAAGACTATAGATAAAGTGTTTTTTTGATTAAGATTAATTCATATAATTTTCATTACATTTGTCTGAAATGTCTAAAAGTAATTCGGATATGTCATTTTTTGGTCGAGTACCATTTTCATCAGTTGTTATTAATTGTCTTAATGGGAATGTTACATTGATGTTTTCTAAACTGTCAAATTTTAGAGCGACATGTATAGTATTTCTTTTTCCTTCTCTCATTGTTGCTGTTAAATGTTCGCCTAAAGTTTTGCCGTCACTTTGCTTATCGCTTAATCTAAGTGATGTTGTAAAAGAATGTGCAATTGGGAATGTTTCTCCTTCTTCCCATGGTTTTGTAAGAACAAATTCAAATGGAATTGCAGTAGATGAAGAACTTTTTGTTATGTTAAAGTTTTCAATGTTTTTTCTTGCATAAAGTGTAGACTTTGTTGAGAAGTCGTAATCGTTTTTAATCATTACATCAATTTCTTCTGTTGGAACATTCCAAATTCTAGATAATTCTTCTAAAATATGTTTAAATCTAACAGAAATGATTGTTTGGTCTTTGATTAGTTCTTCTTTTTCACGCTCTTCTGCCATTATATTGTTATAAAATTCCATGTCCGAATTGTATTGCCTAGTTTTTGTTTGAATTACTTTTCTAATTGCTCCAATGTGACTGTGACAATCGTCAATCTTTTTTAAATAATCGTAAACAGATTTTTTCATAATATTTCCCCCAATATTTATTATTAATTTCCCATAATCATTTTGTTGTAAAATTTTCTATGTCTATCAACGTTATTAAAATACTCTTCTCTTTTTTCTAAGTAGTTGCTTTCAGGAAAAGTTTCGCACATAAAGTCAACGAATGCTTTTTCTAATTCTTCAGGCTCAAGTGTTTCAAGTCCATTTTTATGTAGTAGCATTTGAATAGTAAATGGTGTAATTAAAAAGTCTGCACTCATATATCTTTTCCAATTATACTTTGGTATAGTTGTTGTACTTAACAAAATTTTTGGATATAGATTGCTATCATTTGCCATAAATTCTCTTCTATTTGAGTGTTCTTTATTTAATTTTATATCATCAATAGTAATGTCTTCAAGACCATTTACTTTTTTCATGCATTCAAGAATGCCTTGTTTTATTCCACTGAATAATTGCTCATAAGTAATATTGTCTAAATTAAAATCTTTATCATTTCTTGGTATTTCATATCCCATATTATTATCCCCCATAAACTTAATTAAAAAAATTATATCATAAGGTGATATTCATTTCAAGGGGTATTTAAAAATTTTAAATAAAAAAATACCCCGTAGGGTATTTGATATTTAACATTCAATAATTTGTATAGAGCAAGGCGGAAGTACTAGGGGAGAGTTTAGAGATATCTTTTCATTTGTTATTAAGTTTAATCCGCTTTCTGCATTGAAATTAAAATTCAATTGGTAGTCGTTTTCTGACGCATTTATCATAACAATAATTCTTCTATCATCTAATCTTCTTTCAAATACATATTGATGATTTGTGACGTGTAGATTTGTTAAGTTCCCATATGCCAAAACTTTACTATCAATCCTAATCTTGCATAGCTTTGAAATAAACTCACTAAGTTCATTAAATTTCGGACTTTCAATGTGTGGTCTAAGTGGTGTATCTGAACCGTTAGATTTTTCACCGAGTTCACCCCATTCGCTTCCATAATAAATACAAGGTATTCCGGGCATTGTGAAAAGTAATCCAAATGCAAGATTTAAATGGTTTTTGTTTGTTAACGCACTTGCTATTCTATTCACGTCATGATTATCTATAAAAGATACCATGTTTTTACCAGTATAAAGACACCAATTTTCACTACCAAATTGTCTATTTAATGAATAACTAATTTCAAACATATTCATTTCGTTAAAAGATGAATAAATTCCTTTATAACATTCGTAATTTGTGGCACTGTGTAACATTTCGTTATTTACAATTGAGTTGTAATCGCCGTGTATCATTTCACCAACTAAGAAAAAGTCATCTCTAATACTATTGGTAACTTGTCTTAGTTCTCGCATAAAGTTTTTATTAAGCATGTATGCTACATCAAGCCTTAGTCCGTCAATTCCAAATTCGCTTATCCAGTTTTTTATGGAGTTAAATAAGTAATCTTTTACGCTTGGATTGTCTAAATTTAATTTAACAAGTTCAAAGTGTCCTTCCCAGCCTTCATAATAAAATCCGTCATTGTAGCTACTATTTCCATCAAAGTTTATATAAAACCAATCTTTATAACTAGAATTATACTTGTTTTCTTGAACATCTTTAAAAGCAAAAAACTCTCTGCCTACATGATTAAACACGCCATCAATTATGACTTTTATGCTATTTTTATGAAGTTCATCGCAAACTTTTTTAAAGTCATCATTGTTTCCAAGTCTGCAATCTATTTTGGCAAAGTCTTTTGTGTCGTAGCCATGTTTCGAACTTTCAAAAATAGGACAAAAATAAATTGTATTTATATTTAATTTTTTGAAATGCGGGAAATGGTCTATTATTTTTAAAATTCTATGCTCGGTCACTCCATCATTAATTTCGGGAGCGCCAACATAACCTAATGGATATATTTGATAAATTACACTTTCGTCAAACCACATAAGTAAGTACCTGCCTTTTTTTCATTTTAACATACAAAAAATGTATTT
The DNA here is from genome assembly GCA_015055815.1 of Clostridiales bacterium. GTDB lineage: Bacteria > Bacillota > Clostridia > Christensenellales > UBA1242 > UBA11490. Next base: position 246,925 of record SVHM01000002.1, on the reverse strand, counting down.
TCAAAATAATTATAACTAAAAAATACGAACACTAGCGATTTTTTAGTGTTCGTATTTTTCACGATTGGCGCTAGAGTTCAGGGATTTGTCAATATGCTAAAAGCATATTTGTCGGGTGGCACGAAGTGACGGGGTCCCGACTACCAATAGCAGGTTCAAGTGATGCAATCACTTGCGTGTGTAACACGTAAAATACTGTGAATGAAGACAAGAGAAACTCTTATGAGTTTCTTCTTTGGCGCAGAGAACAGGATTTGAACCTGCGGAACCTTTCAGTTCGCACGCTTTCCAAGCGTGTGCCTTAAACCACTCGACCATCTCTGCATATTAAATTTTATTTATATTGTATGTGTTTTTGTTTATATTGCACACTGCACATTGTGGTTTATGCCGAGCATAGTCCATAGTCCGTCAGGTTAGCTGGGCATTGGCTAATGCCGTTTAGGCATTACCTCCACTCGACCATCTCTGCATATTAAATTTGATTTTTATTGTATGTGCTTTTGTTTATAGGTTAAGCATTTATATTCTATAAAATTAAATATCTTTTTGTCAAGGTATTTAATGAAAAAATAAGCCATATAATCATTAAGATATACGGCTTATTTAAATTAAATCATAGGTATGATTACACCAACGATTACTACAAGTAAAACAATAATGTATAGTACTTTCCATGCAGTAGGTTTGCTATCTACAAATCTCCAAGCAAGAACTCCTAAAATGCATATTGCTATTGCTGTAGCAATTCCTTGAAGATAAGGTATTATTTTTAATGCTAAGTTAAATAGTTTTAAAACGGTTGAAATTAAATAAAGTACAGCCATTGCAACAAGAGTATAAAAACTTATTTTATTAATACCGATTGTGTGATTTGAATTTTTGTTTGCCATAACATTCTCCTTTTACTTTTTTATTTAATTTTGTTTTTTTTGTATAATTAAGTATATATTTTTTGTATTGAAATAGCAAATAAATAATTAAAAGTTGTACAAATTTAAATATTTTTGATATACTTTGATTGTGAATAAGAAAAGTTTTGATTTAAAGAAAGTGACATTTGATAAACTTTGTTTAAATTTACTTAGCAATTTAATATTTGTATACTGTTTTATTATTGCTATTGCATTAATAATTTTTTCTACGTCTACAATTGAGTGTGAAGTCACTGGCAGTAGTATGAAACCTACGTATAATATGGAAAAGGGTAAAAACGATTATGTTTATGTAAATAAATATGATAATGAATATGATTATTGTGACGTTATTGTGGTTTATACAGATAATGAGCCTTTGATAAAAAGAATAGTTGGACTTCCGGGTGATATAATTGACATTGTTAAAGTCAACGGTGTTTATATGCTTGAAAGAAACGGAGAGATTGTTGAAGAAAATTATATTTTCGATAACGGTGCTTTTTGCGAATTGGAAGAAAGAAACGGGATGAATGAAACTGTTGTTAGGTTTGATGAGTATAAAGACAATAATAAAATTCTTCTTAATAAAGATGGCAAATTGGTAATAAGGGAAGATGAAGTCTTTGCACTTGGGGATAATAGAAAGGTAAGTTCCGATAGCTCAGAACGTGGAGCGTTTAAAATAGACGATATTGCTGGTATTGTTGAAAGAGATAGATTTCATGATGAAAGCTTAATTGATTTTTATTATGATTATATTTTAAATGGTGAATTTTTTGTCACTATTGCTAATATTTTATAATTTAATTAATTTGGACTGATATTGTTTGTGTGTTATAATTAATATATGGGGGAGAGATGAAAAGATTAAAGAGAAGCTTGTTTGTATTAATACTTTTGCTGGTTGCTGTTTTTTTGCCGTCTACGGCAACAGTTCACGCAGAAGAAGTTGTTGATAAAAATTTCCCCGTTGAAGTAGAAGATTGTGACGAGAGATTGTACGGTGTCCTTTCTCAAATGATAAACAAAAAAACTCTTTATATTAAAGATTTTATCGATGTAGAAGAATTGAATTTGGGAGAAAAAACAAATAAATTAACTACACTGAGTGGTCTTGATAATTTTCGTTTTGATAATTTGAAAACTTTAAATATTGAAGGGAATGAAATTGTTAGTGTATCTGCCGAACAATTATCTTCCATGCCAAATTTGGAGACGATAAATTTGTCTGGTAATGCAATAGAAAGTGTAGATTTGTCAGGGCTTAATAAACTTCAAAATGTTATTTTATTTTCAAATAAATTAAAAAGTATAAATTTATCTCACGTGACGAGTAGTGAAATAACCATAAATATTGCTAATAATGATTTTACCAGTATGAACGATATTTCTCTACCGCTAAACGCAACTACAATTAACTTAAATATTTTAAATAATAATATAACGGATATTGGTGAAGATTATTTAAATTCTTCAAAACTTAAAATAACTGGTGGTATTCAAGGTATAAAGTCAGATAGTGAAGTAAAACTTTCTCAAAGTGCTGGACTTACTGTTTATCCTATTCAAGATGAAAATATATCCATTAAAATATTTAATAATAGCGGAGAAGTGGTAAAAGAGATTTCGGGAAGTGAAACTATAACTGAAAAATTACCAATTGGGAAATATCATTACGATTACTACTTAAATGGTGAAAAGTTGTATGATGATGAAAATCTAAACCATAAGAATGGATATACTGAAGTGGTTTATAAAGGGTATACTTTTGTAATTATCCCAAACGCTCCATCATACGAGTTTGTTCACAAAGGTAAAACGTCTACTACATTAAATAAAGTTACTGGTGTTGTAACAGTTAACTTGAGTGCTAATGATGAAGGGGTAGATGTTTATTACAAAGTTGGAAGTGACGATTGGCAAAAGGGAAGTCAAATAGTTTGCGATAAGGGTGGAAACTATTCAATTCAAGCAAAAACAGTAATTGAAATTGATGGTGTAAAATATGAGAGTGAAATAGTTCCAATATATGTGAAAACTTCACTTAATCTATATATTCCAGATTTTCTAATGCTTATTATTGTTCTTCTTATAATGCTAACACTTTTGGGTGTAATATTCCCAATTATTAACAAAAAGTTTTTTAAGAAAAAATAACTAGGTGGTTATGAATATAAAAGAAGTTATTGCTGAAAACTTAATAAAATTAAGAAAAAAGAGTGGTCTTACTCAAGGTGAAATGGCAGAAAAATTAAACTATTCTGACAATGCTGTCTCTAGATGGGAAAGGGGTGAAGTTACTCCGTCAGTTGAGACGCTAGAACAAATAAGTTTGCTTTTTAAAGTGCCGTTAACTGCCCTATTTGAAGAAAATGTTGTTGAGAAAGCAGAAAAAGACGAGAAGAAACAAATGATTAATAAACTTGCCGTAACACTAATCTTTATGTCTCTTGCTTGGTTTGCTGCAACTATAATTTATTTCTATGCAAAAGTAATATTTAAAGTGAATTTCTGGACAATATTTATGTGGGCAGTGCCTACATCATGCTGGATACTTTATCCTTTTAATAATTATTGGGGTAGGCACGTTTGGAAGTTTGTAATACTTTCTGTAATGATTTGGTCAATACTTGCATGTATTTATCTTCAATTCTTTGATTATAATATGTGGTTAATATTTATTATTGGAATACCAATTCAAGCGGGTCTTTCGATATGGGCATTTATAAAACCAAAAGAAAAAAATCAACCTAAATGAGATTTCATTTAGGTTGTTTTTTTAATTTGATTTTTTATCGTCATTACTATTTTCAGCATTCTCAATTTTGTTGTCCTTGCTACTTTCAGCTTTTAGTCTAGCTAATTCTTTTTCGTCCTTGCTATCCATAAATTCTGTATATTCTTTATTGGCTTTTTTAAAAGATACAACAAATTTTCCTTTGTTGGCAACTAAGTTTGATATTACAATAATACTAGCAACTCCAACAAGGGTATAAATTAGTCTTGAAAATATATTTGATTGTGAACCAAATATTCCTGCTACAAAATCGTATTGTAATATACCGATAGAAAACCAGTTTAGAGAGCCTAGACAAACAAGTAAAAATGAAATAAATGATAACATAATATTCTCCCTTATATATATTCGTTAATTTAGTTTGAACTGATTTAAAATTATTTATGCATATTTGAGTTCTCTTTTTATGTGGTTGTAAATGTGTTGATTTATAGCCAGTTTTTGCGGTGTAAAATTTAAATTCCCGCTCTGGTGGAATTTAAATATCTAATTCCCGCTTAGAGAAATTAGGTTGGGAAATATTTTGTGTTATATAACTTGCTAATTGTGTCTAATTTTGTTATAGTCTTTGTGTCATTAAGATGAATAAAAATAAAGTGAGACATGTTATGATGAATAAAGTTGTTAGGCTATATAAGAAAAATAAAAAAGAAATACCAATATTTTTTGCTACTGATGATAATTATATACCTTATTTGGATGTTGCGTTAAGGTCTCTTATTGCAAATGCTTCAAGAAAATATAATTATGTTATTAATATATTGAATACTGGAATAAAAGAAGAAAATAAAAACTCAATCTGTAGTTTGCAAGATGATAATTTCAAAATTATTTTTAGAGATATTTCTGATAAGGTAGATTTTATAAAAAATAAACTTAGAAATGTTTATCATTTTAGTATGGTTACATGGTATAGGCTTTTTATTCAGAGTTTGTTCCCTGAATATGATAAAGTTTTATATCTTGATTGCGATATTATTATTCTTGAAGATATATCTAAATTATATAACGTTTATCTTGGTAATAATTTATTAGGTGCTGCAAGATGTCACATTGTTAGTGATGATGAAGTATTTGGAGAATATGCCGAAAAATTTTGCGGAGTTCCTAGACAAAACTATTTGCAAGCAGGTGTTTTGGTTATGAACTTGAAAGAGTTTAGGAAGAGAGATATTGAGAATAAATTTGCATATCTTATCAATAAGTATAATTTTGATGTTATTGATCCCGACCAAGGATATTTAAATGCTATGTGTAATGGTAGTGTAAAAATTCTTCCAAACGGTTGGAATAAAGAAGCAATTCCAGCTCCGCTTGAAGGTAAACTTAATATTGTTCATTATGCATTATATAAGAAGCCATGGCAGTATGATGATGTTCTAAATCAAGAGTATTTCTGGCAGTATGCAAAAACTTCTCCATTCTATGAAAAAATACTTGAAAGTAAAGCTAATTTTTCTGATGAAATGAAGAGTAAAAAAGAAAAAGCAAATATAGAAATATTCGAACATGCTAAAAGATGTATTAATAGCGATAAGTCATTTGTTAAACTTGTTGTTAATAACAATAAAGACTGGTTAAATTGTTTAGAAGTAGCTGAAAGTTTCGCATAAATTAATTTCAAAAGGGTTTTAAAAGTTTATGGAAAAGTCTCCAGATAGACTAAAGGTTTTGGAAAAAATTAAAAATCTAGAAATAGAGAAGCGTTGGGATGAAGATGTTGAAGAAGATCCAGAGACAAAAGAATTGCTTCCTAATAAAATAGATTATTTAAATAAAAAATTAACAAGTAAGATTGCCTGCTCGTTTGCTAATAGAGCAGGTACTACTTTTTTTGAAAACATGATAAAAAACAAAGACCTTGTTATAAAGGAAGTTGTTGGTATTGAAAACTTTTTAAAAGTTAAAGGTGGTGCCATAATTACTTGCAACCATTTTAATGTTGCCGATAATTATATTGTTTGGAGAGCAATAAGAGAGTATATGGGCAAAAAAAAATTGTGGAAAGTAATAAGAGAAGGTAATTATACTAATCCGCCGGCACTGTTTGGTTTTATTTTAAGAAATTGTAATACCTTGCCACTTAGCAAAAATACAGAGACTATGAAAAAGTTTTTGTCGTCTTTGAAAGTGTTGCTTGGTAGGGGTGAGAAAGTTCTTGTTTATCCCGAACAAGGAATGTGGTGGAATTATAGAAAACCAAGACCGCTAAAAAATGGTGCGTTTAATTTTGCCGTTAGTAGCAAGGTCCCTGTCATTCCAGCCTTTATAACTATGGAAGATAGTGATAGAATTGGTAGTGACGGTTTCCCAATTCAAGAGCATACTTTGTATTTTTTTGACCCTATTTATCCTGATGAAAATTTGACAAAAGCTCAGAATATTGAAAATATGAAAAAGATTAATTATGATTTGTGGGTAAAAACATACGAGAGTTTTTATAAGAAGAAATTGGAATTTTTAGAAAGCGAATAATGTGTGACGTTGGTGAGAAATGGTTCTATATTTATCAATAATTTTTATTGCAATGTTTATTATTATATTGTGTAATTGTTTATTTGGTGGTTACGCATTTGACTACAATGTTTTGTGGGTGATATTGGCTACCACTATGTGTGTAATAGTTGAGATAGCAATTCAAGGTTTGTTTGCATTTTTAATTCATTCACTACCAGACAAAATGTTTGGAAATGATAAAAAATGTTTTCAGGTCTCAAAAAGAGAAAGAAAATTTTATGACAAAATAAAGATAAAAAGTTGGAAAGATAAAGTGTTTGAGTTGGGGGCTTTGGGTGGCTTTAGAAAAAATAAAATCAAAGAGCCAAATAGTCCAGAATATTTAAAACAGTTTATTGTTGAAAGTAACAAAGGTATTGTTATACATATTTTTGGCATGATAATGGGTTGTTTTGTTATGTTTGTGTTGCCACTTAAGTATATACTAAGAATTACCCTTTGGGTTTATATTGTTGGTTTCTTTTTAAGTTTGTTGCCTGTGTTTATTTTAAGGTATAATATACCTAAATTGCAAGCGGGCTATGAAAGGGCTTTAAGGACGCAAAAAAAAGATAGTATTGTTAAATAATAAATTATATTATAAAATATACTATCTTATATATTAGTCTAGTCGGTATGTTTCGATGACTAATTTATCAAAATAAATTTTTTCAATAAAATCATCAGTATAAAAAGTACAAACTCCAAATATAATATAATCTCTTATATGCTTAGCAAGAACTATTGGAGACGGGCTATCAAATTTTTCGCAAATTTCTTTGATGTAATTTTCAAAGTGGTCTATTTCAAATTCTTCTTTGTTGGTGTATTTTAGGCTTTTTTTGATTTTACCATTTGATATTGTTTTAGCAAAAATTCTTATCATCTTTCATTCCTTATTTTTTAGTCTAGTATCATTGTATCATAAATCAAAAAAAATTCTAATTAATTTTTATTTGTTGTAACATATTTTAATTACTTATACATATAATAGATTTAGATTTTTATATGAAAAAATAAAAAAATTAAACAAAAATTCTTGACTTATCTTTTTTAATAATGTATATTTTAACATGTTATTAAAAACAGTAAAATCTATAGGCAAACCCTATGGATTTAATTTTTAGAAATAGGCGGTGCAAAATGGCAGAAGTTTATCTAACAAAAGAAGCATATAAAGACTTGGAAAAGAAACTAGCATACTTAAAGAGTGATGGTAGAGTAGATGTGGCTAATAAAATAAGAGTGGCTAGGTCTTTTGGTGATATTAGTGAAAATAGTGAATATGATGCAGCTAGAGAAGAAGAAGCAATTTTGGAACAGGAAATCATCCAAATTGAAGAAACTTTGCGTAATGCTCAAATAATAGCTAAAACTAATACTGATACATCAAAAGTTTCAGTTGGGGCAACTGTAGTTGTATATGATATGAAGTTTGAAGAAGAAATGACTTTTAAAATAATGGGAAGTATTGAAAGCGACCCAACAAAAGGTCTTATCAGTAACGAAAGTCCAACAGGTAAAGCTTTGATTGGTAAAGCTGTTGGGGATGAAGTTTCTGTTCAAACTCCAGTTGGCATACAAAAATATAGAGTTGTCGCTATTAGCTAATTTTTAAATAAATTATTTGAAATGATAAAACACCAGATGTTGGTGTTTTTTTTGCGTTACATATTCTCATTTTAATTGCAACAGTTTTTATTTTAGAACTATGTAAGTTTAATTCTTCTAGTTCTTTCTTTTTTTGTGTAAAAGAAGATATATAAATTCTTTTCTTTGTGTCCAAATAAATAATATATTTTAAAAATTTAGATACAAGTTTTATTTATATGTGCTATACTTTAGACAGGAGATTGTTAAATTATGTTAGAAAATGTTTTATTAGGGATTGTGTCGGTGTGCACATTTATCTCATATTTCCCACAAATTGTTAAATGCTTAAAAACAAGACAAGCAGAAGATTTAAGTATTTGGTCGTGGATTTTATGGGTTGTAAGTTCTGTATCTTATACACTTTATGCCTTACTTTGCACAGATAGTTTTATGCTTATATTTGAAACTTGTTTAGAATTGGGTTTTTGCTTAATAATTTTAATTTGTGCAATAGTGTTTAGAAAAAACAAAACACAAAAAGGAACAATAAAGGAGTAGAAATTTTCTACTCCTTTTACATTGTTAATTCAAAATCATCTTCGATTGGTTTTCTTGATTTTACACCAGCTGAAGTAGGTGCAAACTTTGAGTGATGATTTTTTGTTTCGTTTGGATTGTGAGTTGCAGAACCTTTCTTTTCACTTTCTTTCTCTGTCATAATTCTATCTAACTGTTCACTTTTTAAAAATTCCATAAACTTTTCATCATCTTCTCTAAGTTCTTGGTCTGTAACTCTGCTATGAGAAACATTTGGAGAAATTTCAGGTTTTCTTTTTCCAGATTTCAAATCTTCAATGTATTGTTCTTCAGGAAGTGATGTTTTTTCTTCTTCCTTTTTCTTAGCGTTAGAAAGATATGTGCCTTTATATTTTCCTAAGGTTTCTTCCATATCATAAGTCTCATCATCTTTCATGTTTGCATTAAAAAGGCTTGTTTTGTCTGTACTCTTATTTGAGAAGAAATTAACTCCGTCTGTCATAACAAAAACGCTCGCACCTACAAGAAAAGAAGAACCAAATGCTACAAATCCCCACACACTACCGAAAATTGAACCTAGTGCTGTAGCCCCAGCAATTCCACCCATATATGCTAAAATTTTTAAATATTTTTTCATATAAACTCCTTAAAATGATAGTAGTATAACATATTTTAATATGTATTTCAATACAATTATTGAAATTTATTACTTAAACTTATCTGAAACAACCCATTTATACTTTGTAGGGCTATAAACGATATGTGCTTTACCATACTTTCTTAACTGCTCAATATTTTCTTCAGATATTGACCAGAAAGGAAAATAAGGATAATCATCATAACGATTATATTGAAACCACATATTCACATTAGGCGAAAAATAATTGTCTAAAACTTTTCTAGGCATATCGTTTATTCTATCTTGAATCAATAATATATCTAATTCACTATACTTACTAAAGTTTGTTTTCTTTGGTAAGAACCTTCTAACTATTCCATTAAAGTTTTCGTTTGAGCCCCTTTCATAAGAGCTATAGGGGTGGGTAAAATAGACCTTTACACCCATTTCTTCTATTTCCTTATGACAGTTAAATTCAACTCCATTATCAAATGTTATAGACTTAAAAATTCGCCCAAACATCAAATCGCCAACTTCATATTTAATTTGTTGCATAGCTTTCAAAACACAAGCAGGACTTTTCGTTTTTATCTTCTTAATTATGCCAAATCTTGTAACTCTTTCAACCAAAGTAAATAAACATTGTAAGTTGTCCTTACAGACTATCGTATCACCTTCCCAATGTCCAAATTCTGACCTTTTATTTATATCATCAGGTCTTTCTTCTATAGATGTGCCTTTAATCATTTTAGGTATTCTTTTTACAACTCTTTTCTTTCTTGGCTTACGATTTAATTTATGTATTAAATCTGCAAAATCAACACTAATAATGCCTTTATTTATGTATCGATAAACAGTGCTTAAACTTATTGGAAATTCTTCTCCACCATAGTAAAGACCAGTATTAAGTTGACCTATAAATGAGCCTGGAGAAAGCTTCTTAGTAAAAATCCAATCTTCCAAATCTGCAATCATATACTCATTTTCACAGTTGTAGATTTTATATTTTCTACCACAACTTTGTCGTGCTTTTTCATAACTTTCTTGAGCTCTATGACTATCATATTCTTTCTTAATTTTGTGTGTTTTATAGTTCTTATGATAATCTTGAGAACCTTTTCTTTTTAGCTCTCTTGAAATAGTGCTTCTATTTCTTCCTAAAATAGTTGCAATTTTTGATTGAGAATAACCCCTTGCATTAAGTTTTTCAATAACTTTTCTTTCTGGTAGGGTTAAATGATTAAAACTTTCTCTTGTTTGATTTTCGTTCCTAAGCAAGTATTTTACTTCTCTAATTAAAGCATCTGTTAATTCTTTTTTATCACCCATAAAAAATCTCCTTTGTATGATATAAATAGTTTATCAAACAAAGGAGTTATTTGTTGCATTTGATTTGAGAATATGCAGTTTTTTTTGCGTTAATTGACAAATATTTTTTTAAGATGTATACTTTTAATATATGGAGTTATAAAAGAAATATGAAACAGAAAAATGTAGATGATAAAGAACAGAAAAAATCTAAAAATACTAAAAGTGACAAAAGTACCCCTAAGAAAAAAGGGAATTCAATAGATAAAATGGTTGTTGACGAATCGGATAAAATGGAATATGTTTGTTGGATGTTGTTCTTGATATTTATAAATGTTTGTTTTGCAATTGCTGCGTTTGCTGAAGGTATGTATGTGGTGGGAGTTATTCTAGCGGTGCATTTTGTTGCGCTTGTACTTAAACATGCTATTTTAACACTTATATGTAGTGTTATAGATGTTTTGTTAATTTTGATATTGTCAACTTATGCATTTATTCATAATTTTATATAATAATTTTGCTTTATATGTCGGTTTTTGTGTAAGTTGGCAAACGTTCTTACATGTGTTATACTTTAAATATGTCAAGGGGAGAAATATGAAACTAGAAGATTTAGATGAAGAAAGCAAGAAAAAATTAAAAGAAGAAGTTCTTAAAGAAATAAAGAAAGAAGAAAAAGTCACTTCAAAAGAAGTTGTAAAAGATGCTGTTAAAGAAGTAAATAGGGAAAAGGCTGAGGCTGAAGAAAATATTAAGTGGATGAATATTTGCTTTGTTAGTACTGGTGTATTGTTGCTTGCTACTCTAATTGCATTTTTGTGCAAAGAGATTTATTGGGGAATTGGTTTGGCTGTACTTTCAGTTTTAAATGTATTGTTTATTGTGTATAGAAAAAAGATGCCTGATGTGCTATTTATAATTCTATCTATAATACAAGGAGTGCTTTTTGCAAGTGTTGGTGTTTTATTTGTCATACTTAATTTATTGTAAAATTTAATTGTTTTTAACAAAAATAGTTGACAATAGTTATTTAATGTGATAAAATGTATCTATTATTTATGTGAGAGGCGTATGAAAGTATATAGTTTGTATCGACATAAGCTTAATAATTTAGTTACAAATATTTGTAACGCTACAGAACTTAATACCAACAAGGCTGATATTCTAGGGTAACTTAGATGTCAGCCTTTTTTGATGCTTTTCACAAATATAAAGGAGGGAATTATGGGATTAGAATACGAGAAAAAGAAATTTGAAGTGCTAAAGGAAATGTTTGAAAACTATCATAGAGAATTGCTAGAAGATAGAGAGCGGGCTTTAGACATGCCAATTGAAACGGATAACGGCTTTAATATTGAGAGAGAAAAACTGATTGAAGATATTGACGAAAAACTGGAAATATATAAAAGACATTTTAATGAGCCATACTTTGCTAAATTAATTTTTGAAGATAATAATGATGGGATGAAGTTTAACGGGTATATTGGAAGATTGAGTATTGGTGAAGTCTCATCTCCATCAGATGAAAAAATTGTTGACTGGCGAGCTCCTATTTCAGACCTTTATTATAATGGTAGAATAGGAAATAGTACATATTCAGCACATGGCAAAGAATATTCTGTTGATTTGAAATTAAAAAGGCAAATTGATATAAAAGAAGGCAAAGTAAATTCCATATTTGATTTTGAAGAGGCGGTTACAAATGATGATTTCTTAAAGCCCTATCTTACACAAAGTGCCGATAATAGACTGAAAAATATTGTATCAACCATACAAGAAGAACAAAATAAAATAATAAGACTTCCCGTCTTTCAAAATGTTATTGTTCAGGGTGTTGCTGGTTCGGGTAAAACAACGGTTGCACTGCATAGACTTTCTTATCTTATTTACAATTACAAAAAATCTGTTAAGCCTGAAGAGTTTTTGATACTATCTCCAAATGATATTTTTATGAGTTATATTTCAAATATTTTAGTTGATTTGGATGCGGATAAATCAAATAGCTATTCATTAAACAAATTGTTTACAGATATATTGGGTAATGAATACAAAATTCTTTCAAAGCATCATGAGTATGCAAGACTTATGAAAAATCGCCAGCCTATAGATTATTTGAAATTTAAAAACTCTCTTGAATTTGTTAAAATTCTTGAAAGGTACATTGAGTACTATTGTAAAAATAATATTTGTAAAGATTTGGTATTTAAGTCGGTAAAGATACTAGATAAAGAAACAATGCTTAAGTATTTTGATTATAATAAAGATATAATAGTGTCAAATATTATAACAAATGGTGCAAAGAAATTGGCGCTTGCTCTTCAGTATGATGAAAAAATAAAAAAGATTGCTATGTCTAATATAGATAATGCTGACATTGATATTCATAAGAAATTTGAATTAAAAAGAAAAATTGAGAGTGGAAATGTTGCATATTTAAAAAATGTTAAAGAGAACTTCAATATATTTAAAGTGTATGAAGATTTTATAAAGAATATTGAGAAGTTTACTGATAATGAAAATATTGATTTATTAAAAAAATCAACTTTGGGTAATTTAAAGAAAAAAATTATTGCTTATGATGATTTGGCTCCAATATTATATCTGTATGCAAGGTTTGTAAATTTTCCATACTATCAAAAATTAAAAGTTGTATTTATTGATGAAGCTCAAGATTTGTCGTCGCTTATGTATATGGCATTTACTAAATTATTTCCAAATGCGACATTCTCTATATTTGGAGATGTGGCACAAGGTATATACTCATATCAGTCAATTGATGATTGGAGTGATGTGCAAAATATTATTAAAGAAAGTTCACTTCTTTATCTGAAGAGAAGTTACAGAACGACAATTGAAATTATGGAAAGTGCTAATTTGACACTTGCAAAGTTGGGTATTCCGCCAGCAGATAACGTGGTAAGGCATGGAGAAGAAGTTGAATATGTGAGTGGTAATTCGTTTGAAATAATAAAAGATGAAGTTCAAAGATTAAATGAAAGTTATTCAAAAACAGCTATTATTTGTAAAGATGATGACGAATTAAAAGTTGCGTGTGAAAAATTGGCAAATTTGAATATGGTAGTTTTGGACGAAAGCAATTTAAATTATGAAAATGATAAAGTTATAATATTAACAGTGCAGACGGCAAAAGGACTAGAGTTTGACTCGGTAATATTGTATGATGAAAATAGTTATACTGAAAGTGCTAATGATTTAAAGTTATTGTATGTGGCAAAAACTAGAGCGTTACATAAGCTTATAATTAATAGACAAAATTAATAAAACTTTTAAAACAACAAAAAACTACAAAGAAACAATTTCTTTTGTGGTTTTTTTTCTTAAAATTTTCGCTTGTTGATTGGTAAAATTAAATATAAAAAGTAGGATAATTTATGAAAATCAGTTGTAGTAAAGAAAGTAAAAAAATTAATATACTTATATATATTGGAATTGCCATTATATTATACGGAATAAGTAACGTTCATGTTTATTATGCTCCCTTACTTCCGTTTGGTGTGGGGTTGATATTTGCTTTGTTTTATATTAACTTTAATGGGTATGTTTTAGGCTTAGTGTATGTTGTGTCGTATGTTTTAGCGGGGCTTACATTTAATTCTTTTTTGGTTGCATTAAATGTTGTTGCAGTGTTAATTCTATCTCAAATGCTAAAAGACAAAAAGAAAAAGACATTTAAAAAATGGCAAATATTTGTTTTGAGCCTTGTATCCCAAATCTTTTTTATATTAACGAATGTAGGAAGTGGAAAAGTAAATCTTGCAATACTTGTATCTATAGTATTATCAATTTTATTTTTATATGTAAGTTTGTCTTTTTTAGATGCGGTTGTGCATAGGGGTTTTATAACTAAACTGAATGTTGATGAGAAGATTTGTGGATGTGTTATGCTTGTTATTTTTATAATGGGTATGGCTTATACAAATATATCTATTATAAATTTGGGATTTATTTTTGCAACGATAATTATCCTTATTTCAAATTATATCTTTCCCATTTCAACAACTATATTGCTTTCTTCGATAATTGGAATATCGTTTTCTATAAATTCGACAAATAGCATGTTTATATCTCTTTTTGTATGTTTGTCAATTTGTGCGATTATATTTAAAAATACTTATAGAATATATTCGTGTGTATCGTATGTATTGGGTTACATTATATTTTGTCTAGTCTTTGGTTGTGGGCTTTCGTGGGGAGAGATTATAAGTATTATAATTGGCGGGCTTGCGTTTATTTTAATACCTAAGAAAAAACTTTCAAAACTTGAAATGATTATAAACTCAAATGAAAAAATAATAATAAGTGATATTCTAGAAAATGCCAAGAAAAAAGTTATAGGCAAAGTAGAAGAACTGGGTGCTATATTTGATGAAATGAAAGATGTGTATAAAGATATGGTAAGGGGAACTTTGCCAAAAGATTCAGCAAAAGAAATGCTTAAAGAAGAAGTTGTTTCATATGTGTGTAAAGATTGTATAAACTACAATAATTGCTTTAGAAAAAGTGGAAGCTTTGCAAATAATTCGTTTAGCACAATAGTTGATATTGCTTATGAAAAAAATAAAATATTACTTGTAGATTTGCCACAATTTTTTTCGACTAATTGTGTTAAAGTTAATAGTCTTATTGATTATCTTAATAATATAATTGCTAGCTATAAAGATTATGAAAAAGCTGTTAATAATTTAGATTCAAGTAGGCTTATAATTGCCGACCAATTATCTGGTATAAGTTCTGTTCTTTCTACATTAAAAAATGACATGAATGTAACATTAAATAATAATACAAAAATATCAGAAAGAATAATTGAAGAGTTGGCATATAAAAATATAGTTTGCCATGAATGCTTTGTGTATTATGTAAATAGCAATAAAACGGAAGTTAATTTAATTGTCACAAACAATACAATAAATGTCAAAAATATTGAACATGTTGTCACGAAGATATTTAAAACAAAAATGTGCATTGTGTCGTCTGTGCAATCGGATATACATGAGTGTATGTATTTAACTCTTATAAATTCGCCAAAGTTTGATATTGTATACGGGATATCAAAAGTTAATAAATTATCCAAAAAATTATGTGGTGATAGTCATTCAATTATGAAGATTGATAACGGCAAATTTATGGTGTCTTTGTGTGATGGGATGGGTAGTGGTGATAGGGCAAATAAAATAAGTGCTTTAACAATTTCTTTGATTGAAAAATTTTATAAAGCAGGCTTTGAAAATGATGTAATTTTAAATACCATAAATAAGCTTTTAAGTCTTAACGAAGAAGAGAATTACTCTACTATAGATTTGTGTGTTTTTGATGGCAGTAATGGGTATTATGATTTTATTAAATTGGGTGGTTGTAAAAGTTTTATTTTTAGAGATGGTGGTGATGTAGAAGAAGTTGAGAATAGTGGTTTGCCAGTTGGTATATTAGAAAATATAAAACCGCATATCACTAGGAAACTTATTTCTCCTATGGATATTGTTGTAATTGTGTCTGATGGAATATTTGACTGTTTTGGAGATAATTTACAATCATTTGTTATTCATCAAGATTGTGTTAATCCGCAAAGTTTAAGTGACAAAATTTTGAATAGGGCGTTGGAACTATCTGGAAATGTTTCAAAAGATGATATGACAGTAATTTGTATACGTGCAATTCAATTGTGTTAAAATGTTTTGATATTCGGATTATATGTGGTACAATCAAGAAAAAATAAGGAAATTTGTTATGGCTGATAAAAAAATAAATGAATTTAATAAAAAGGTTGATAAGTTTGTTAAAGAGTTTATAAAGAAAAATTCTTTTAAAGAAAAAGATATTGTTGCGTCTAAAGAAGAAGATACTAAACATAAAGTAATAGTATCTACTAATATATTCCATAAAAATGGAGAAAAGGTAAAGTTTCCGGATAACTGGAAGTTTGAGCAAGGTCGTGGATTTGTTTATAGTGACGATAAGGTTATTGAAGAGATTAAGTGTGAGTTTAAACATTTAGAGAAAATTCTAACACCGGGAGATGTTTTGTATGAAATGCAAATGGCAAATCCTGAAATGTCATTTAAAGTAAATGGTAATCTTATTGAATTTGAAACAAATGGTCACGATTTTCATGTCGATTATTTAAAGCAAAAGGGATTTGTTGAAGAAGAAGGCATGCTGGTTAACCATGATATTTTGGTAAACGGTGAGCCTGTAACTGTTCCTTTGGTTGCGGTGACTGAACATTCACAAGAAGGTGAAAAGGTAGAAGAGATGACGTCGGGTGCTAAAATGGAAACCCTACATTCAACTGCTCCTGATGCTACAGAAGAGAAAATAACAGCTTTGTCAAATAATATGACTGAAGGTGTTAGAGAAAAGATGATGTCTCATTCTGAAATGGAAAATGCTGTCAATGATGAGTATTTTAACTTTGACAAAATGAAACAAGCTTATGAAAAGTATAAGTTAAAAATAATCAATAATGAATTGGTTGTTGTTGATACTGAAACTCAAAAAGTTCTTAATGATAAAAAATTAATCGCTGAAGCGCAGATGGCGCAAGCATGGCATGATTCCTTTGTATATAGCAACACAAAAGATAGCAACGTTATGAAAGATGATGATGCAAGCAGAACGGATATGGCTTTTGGCGAAGAAGGTAGGGGTATTTTTGAAAGAATGCTAGATTCAATTGAAGGTCAAGTAAAAAGTGGACAAGGCTTCAATATAGAACAGTTGCAACAAGATTTAAATGGCTATGGTGAGCATTGGAATGCGAGAGAAATTGTTTCAGCGCTACTTACAAATGAAAGCCCAGCAAATACGCAGGGTTTGCCTATTAAATCGGACCAGTGTATAAGGAGAATTAAACTTCTTTTGGCTGAAAGTAGGGGGCTTGAAAGTTTACATGAACAAACTCCCGATATGATAAACGATAACGACTTGGTTATGGAAAGAGTAAAAAGACCTAATAACAACTAAAAAAAGAGTACAATTTTGTACTCTTTTTTAATATTTTAATAATATTGAGTGATGTTTGAACCTTCGTCATTACTCTCTTTTTTAACCGTTATTCTGCTTGTTAAATAGTATTGCATTTTCTCTACATGGGTAATAAATCCAACAGTAAAGTTTAATTTAACAAGCGCATCAAAACTTTGTAAAACTTTTTCGATATAGTTTTCGCTTAAGTTTCCAAAACCTTCATCTATAAAGAAGAAGTTGAAGTTCTTGTTGTTGTTTACGGCAATGCTTTGAGAAATGCCTAATGCTAAGGATAGAGAAACAATAAATCTTTCACCACCGCTTAGTGTTTTTACCGAACGTTTAATGCCACCATTAAAGTTATCTATAACATTAAAGTCTCCGTCGTAATTTAATAAATATTTACCTTTTGAAATTTTGTAAACATAACTATTGGCAAAATCTGTAATAAGTCCCATGTATTCTTCAGAAACGAAATCAATAAGAGCTCCGTTTGCAAGTAAATTTTCAAGTTTCTCGATGGTGTCGTATTGCTTGTTTATTGCATCCAATTTTTCTTGAAGTACTTCAACTGTTTTTAGATTTTGTTTTTGAATATCAATGGTTATTTTATTAACATTTATAAATACTTTTAATTCGGTTAATTTTTCTTCATTTTCATTTAAAGTATCAATTAAACTATTATAATCATCTTTTGTATATATATAGTCTTTTGTCTTTTCTCTAAGTTTTGCAGTATTACTTTCAAGAACATTAAGTTCTTTGTGGAAAGCTTCAACTTTTTCTTTTAGTTCTGGAATTTCTTCATAGTCTAAAAGAAGAGATTGGTCTGCTCTATCTTTAAATGTTGTTTTGTTATAAGGTTTCAATGCTATCTGAACTTGTGTTAATTTTTCTTTATAATTTTCGATATTGTTAGTTGTGATTTCCATATCGATAAGAGATTTTTGTTTTCTCTCATTCAATTCATTTAATTTTTTACCAAGTTCAGCAAGTTCATTGTTGTAATCAAGAAGGGTTTTGTTTAAATAATTATAGTCTTTATTTGGAAGTATAGACTTGATTATTTCTTTTTCTTCATTTATTTGTTTTTTGATTTTTTCTAATTCTTCATTACACTCATGAACTTTATCTTGATTTGTGTCAATAATTGCTTTGGCGGTTGCGTAATTTTCTTTCGCATTTGTAATTTTAGTGTTTAATTCTTTTAACTTATCTTGAAGTTGTTCGTTTTGAGCAATAAAATCTTCTTTGATTGTGTCAATATTATCGCTATCAATTTCGAGAGTATGAAGTTCTCTCATGATGTCGCCAATTTCTTTTCTTATGCCAATTTCATAATTTTCAATATCATGAATTACTGTTGATGCTTCATCATAAATATTGAAATTTTCAACTTCAGCAAGGCTTTCTGGATTAATTTTGTTTTTTGTCAAGGTTAAGAATAGCGCAAAGTCTTGTTTTGTTTTGAATGTTTGGCAGTTGCCAAGCCTGTCTATTGTTTCGTCATTATCTTCAATTGTTTTAATTACTTTATTTTTTGTATTTTCAAGGTCTAAAATTGTTGCCTTGTAATTTTTAAGAAGAGTATTGGTTTCAACAACTTTAGAAGATAAATCAATAAGTTTATTATTAACAATAGTTCTTTCTTTTGTTAATTGTTCTAATTTTTCTTCATGAAGTTTTTTCTTTTCATGCTCAACTTTTATGTCGTTGATATTCTTTTCAATATCGGCAATTTTTTCTTTTTGATGTTCAATAATTATTTCTAATTTTTTCAATTCTTCGTTGTATGAAGCCATGAAGTTTTTGGTATCTTCAATGGAAATATTTAATTTTTCTAATTCATCAATATAGGTGTTGTGTTTGTTGTTTAAGATTGTAAAATCGCCGTACTTTTCTGTATAATCAATTTGTTTTTCGATAAAATTGATATCAGTTAGTTCACTTTGTTTAATACTTAATGAAACTTCCAAATCAAGAAGTTCTTGTTTTACTTCAAGCTCAGCTTTAATTTTTTCGGCTAGTTTTTTATCTCTACTTATTTGACTAGTTAATTTTTTAAGTTCAATATCGCTTTTATTAAGAATTTCTTCAGTTTTTATAATTGTTTCTTTGTTCACTCCTTGATAAACAGCCACTTTTTCTTCTAAAGTAGATTTTTCAAGGCGAGTAATTTCTTTTCTCTTTTTTAATTTTTCGTTAAGTATAATACCGAATTGTTCTAGGTCGAAAAGTTTAGCCAAAGTTTTCTTCCTGATTGATGGGGTGTCGGCAAGAAATTTATCAAATTCATTTTGTGGAAGTGCGATACATTTAGTAAATTCTTTTTTGCCAACCCCAACAATTTCAAGTAATTTATTATTAACTGCGTCAGGCATGTCAGCAATAGTTTTCTTGCTCTTTAAGTCGTTTAAGTATGCTTCTGTTTTAAGTCCGCTTGGGCGAAGTTTAAAGTCTCTTCTAACTAGATATCTTCTAGGCTTACTAGAAGTATCGTCCATTTCAAAAGTAAATTCAACATATGCATCTTTTGTATGAACGTTAATAATATTTTGAAGATTGTCTCTATCGCTTACTCCGTAAATAGATAATATTATGCTATCAAGAATTGTTGTTTTTCCGCTTCCTGTTTCGCCAAATATTCCAAAAACACCATTTTCTGATAACTTTTTAAAGTCTATTACTTGTTCGTTTACGTAGCTATTTATTCCCTTTATTTTTAGTTTAATCGGCTTCATATAATCCCTCCGACATTAGACTTAAGAATAGTTCTTTAACTTCTGGGTCGGGTTCTGTTCCTAGTCTGTGTTTTATGAAATTATCAAATATTTCTGAGTTGGTTAAATCTTTTTTGCTAACAATATTTGATGTTTGTTTTGCTTGGTTTGTAATTACTGATAATGTTACCAAGTTTGGATGTTCTTTTCTAAGTTTCTTAAGGTCATTGGTTGTAATGTATGGAGTATAGGTTGTGTTGTCAACTTCGTCATCGACATTATCTACATCCTGAATAATAACTTTTACAAGGTCGTCTGGATTATCTTTCAAAACTTTGTGTGCTTGTGCAACAGAATTAACCATAAACCTTTTTAAAAGTTTAACATTAAGTGGGTGTTTAATAATGTTTTGAACGCCATTTTTATCTAAATCAACAATCAATACATTTGTTTCAGAACTATCATCAAAGAATTGGTTAATAAGAGAGCCTGAATAATAAATGTTTTTATCTTTGTTAACTGTAATTGTACGGTGAATATGTCCCAATGCAGTATAGTGGGCTTTGTTGTGGAAAATTTTCTGGTCAACATAGTTGAACGTAGTGCTTAGTGTTGTGTAAGATTGAAATTCTTCAGGGTCAAGGTCAACTCCATAACTCATAGCATGGGCAACATTGATATTGATTGTATCGTCTCTGAAAGCACTTGCACCAGCTTCTAACCAAGATTTAACTTTGTCGTTAAACTTCTCGCCTTCTTTCTTTAATTCCCTATATCTATAATAAGATGGGAAAGGAAGAAGGGCAAGAACACAATCTTCACCTTTCTTTGTGTGGAATTCAATAAATCCTTTACCGCATTTAGTGGCATAAATATTGGTATCGGTGTTTTTATTGTTAATTTTGATGTCGTCAATATATCCCACAAGAAAAATACCAAACTTATCTGTAAAGATATTTGGATTACTAAGTCTTCTTGGGTCGTCGTGGTTACCTGCAATCGCTACAACTGCGCAGTCTCCATTACGTGACAAATCTACAATAGTTTTGTAGAATACTTCTTCGTCTTCTGCACTTGGAACAAGACTGCTGTAGATATCTCCAGCAATAATAACCATGTCAACTTCGTATTTTTTTGAAATGTCAACTATTTGTTTTAGTGCTTCTTTTTGCTCGGCTAGTCTATCTAGGTCGTCAGTTTTTGCGCCTATATGCCAGTCGCCAGTATGCAAAATTCTCATTTGTTATATTCTCCATTTTTCATTAAACATTTTTCTATAATATTCTATCATAATTTTTTAAAATAGCAAAATGTTATATATATATAATTTAAATTTATTTCATAAAGTTATAAATATATATAGCCAAATAAAAGCAATCATTTCCACATATAAAATGTGGGTTAAATGTGTATAAAACATCTATTTTATCAAATTATATTTTTTTATTGAAAGAGAATGCGTTTTGTGATATAGTATTTGTAATGTTATAGGAGAAAAATAATGGCTTTTTGTGAATTTTCAACTGAAGTAGTTTCAAAAAATGTAACAACAATTGATAATATTTTCATAAGTGATTTTATGCCCAATGCAAGTGAAAATTGCGTTAAGGTGTATTTATATGGGCTTTATAAATGTTCGTCGGGTAGGGATAATACTTTAGAGCAGTTTGAAAAAGCACTAGGACTTTCTGCTGATGATATTGTTAGTATTTTTTACTATTGGCAAGAATTGGGACTTGTTCAAGTAATTAATGTTGAGCCAATACAGGTTAAATATTTACCTATGAAAAACGCCCTTCAGAAAATGAAAAAATACAATGTTGATAAGTATACTGCATTTAATATTTCTGCGCAAGAAATAATGGGAAGTAAAATGCTAACACCTAGAGAGTTTGAAGAGTTTTATTATATAATTGAAAACTTAAAAATGGAAAAAGAGGCATTGCTAAAAATTATAGATTACTGCGTTAAGTTTAAAGGTGAAAACATAGCGGTTAGTTATGTTGTTGCTGTAGCGAAAAACTGGGCGCATGAAGGCGTGCTTACAAGTGAAGATGTTGATGAAAGATTAGAAACTCAAGAAAGAATTTCAGGTGATGTTGTTTTGGTGATGAAGGCAATGGGGCTAAAAAGGTCGGCCACTATTGAAGAGTATCAGATGTATATTCGCCTTATTAAAGATTTAGAAATGTCATTAGAAATTATCACGCATGTTGCAAAATCTCAAAAGGTAAAAACCTTTAAGAAATTAGAAGATTTAATTATGAAATGTTACTCGTTAAGGCTTGAGAGTATTAAAGAAATTGATGATTATTTTGCTAGTGTCGAAAAGATGTTTGGGGTGGCCAAAAAATTAGTGAAAAAACTTGGGCTTTGGTATGATGATTTGTCGATGGTTGTTGACACTTATATTACATCTTGGTTGCAACTTGGATTTGATGAAGATGCTCTATTAAAACTTGGTGATTATTCGTTTAGAGCTTCAGTGAGAACGCTTGAAGGCTTTAATAAGATTGTGAATACTATGTTTAAGCAGGGAATTATTACAAGTGGCGATATTGACAATTATATTGCAGATATTGTCAGAAACGATGGTATTATTAAGCAAATACTTGAATGTTTGGGTATATTAAGAGAAGTTAATAGTGTTGATAGAAGTTTGTTCAAGACGTGGACTGAAACGTGGGGTATGTCGGAAGAAGTTTTAAAATTTGCTTGTTCAATGTGTGATGGAAAATACCTACCAATGCAATATTTAAATAAAATTTTATCTGAATGTCATACGCATAATTTAAAGACTTTGGATGATGTAAAAAAGCATAAATTTACTTTTGTAAATAACACTCTTAATAACTCTTCTAAAACTTCTGGCAAAGAAGCTAAAAAGAGAGAGTATTCAAAGAAAGAATTGGATAGTTTGTTTGATAATATTGAAGAAGTAGAAATATAAAGGTTATTGGATATGAATGTAAAAGATGTAGCTGTAAAAAATATTTTAAAAAGAAAACTTAATGCAGAGAGAATTGCTGATGAAAATTTGAATAAGGTTTTACAAGATGAAAGGGTTAAAATTTTATTTGTTAAATGCAAAGAGCTTGTTGTTGAAATTGCTAAACTAGATATCGCTGGAAGAAGTTCAAAAGAAAAAAGAGATGAATATAATAAGGGTAGAGAGTTGATAGCTCAATACCTTAAGGAAATGGGTGTAGACAAGTCTACCCTTAAACCCAATTATTCATGCGATATTTGTAAAGATACAGGGTACATAGGTCTTAAAGAATGCGAGTGTTTAAAAAGAGAATACAGCAAAGAGTTGATAAAGTTGTCAGGACTGAATATTGAAGAACTTCCAAAGTTTAATGATGATTATTCTATGTTTTCTAATCCTAAGGTTGTTGCTGGTATTTATTCTAAGATGAAAACTTATATTGATGAAGTGACAATGTCTCCTTATGATATAGTTTTAATTGTTGGGGATACGGGTGTTGGTAAAACACATTTAATAAATTGCATGGTATCATATTCTTTAGAAAAAAGTTTAAAGGTAAAGTATGCAACTGCGTTTAATTTTAATCAAGAAATGTTAAAGTATCATGTTGGGAAACTTGAAGAAAAAGAATATATATTAGAGCCTTATTTGGATGCAGATATTTTATATATAGACGATTTGGGAAGTGAAAACAAAATTAATAATGTAACTAATGAATATTTGTATCTTGTAATAAATGAAAGAATGCAAAAAAAGAAAAAAACAGTTATAACTACAAATCTTGATTTGGGGCAGATACAAGAAGTTTATGGTGAGAGAATTTTTTCAAGGCTTATGCATAAGTTGCAAAGTTTAAAGATAAATTTCAAAGGTGAAGATTTGAGAATTAAACTTAAACAAAAATAAAGTTATAAAAAAATAAAAGAGACAAAATTTAATTTTTGTCTCTTTTATTTTGTAAATTCATACAATGCAATTCCTACAGACATGGATAAGTTTAAACTATCTATAAGGTTGGAATGTTTTATTATAAGTGGTGTGCCTATGTTTAAATAATTACTATCAAGTCCAGAGCTTTCATTCCCAAAAATTAATGTATGTGGAATGTGCTTGGTGATTAGATTTTGTAGAGTTTGTTTGGCTTGTAGCATAAATGGATATTTGTGATTTTTGTTAACTTTGAGATAGTCGTCCAATGAATTGTACATCTCTATATTAATATTAAATATTGCACCCATGCTTGCTCGAATAACTTTAGGGTCGAATATATCTATGCATGGTTTAATAATTGCGATATTATCATAACCAAAGCCTAACGCTACTCTAATGATTGTTCCTAAGTTTCCCATGTCGCTTGGATTAACAAGAAGAATTTGATTTTTTTCGTGGTTGATTTTTTGAGAATATTTTTCAAAAACTCCAACTATAAATACGTTACCTTTGCCTGATAATTTTTCGATTAATTTTCCGTTGGTTGTGATTGGAATTCTATTCTTCTTTGCAAGTTCTAAAATCTTCTTACTTTCCGTATTCTCAGTGAGTTTTTCGTGGATAATTATTTCTCTCACTTTTTCTGTTTTTTGTTTAAGTAGTTCATATGTTGGAAATCCGCCAAATGTAAAAGAATAATTATCTTCCTTGCTGTATTTCTTAATATTCATAACATCTCCTTATTGACTTTAATAATAAACATTGTGTCATTATGTGATAACTTATTGTCATAAAATGAATTAAATGTCAAACATTGCGTAATCTTTAAATATTAATTTTATTACTTCTCTTTTAAGTGAATTGTCCATTGGTGAGCCTGACGCTTTTGCGTGTCCCCCCCCACCATAAATGGTTGCTATTTCTGATACGTCAACGTTATCTTTTGAGCATCTAAAAGATATGCCTTGTTGCATATTAATTATCACAACAAAGTCGATAAGATAACTGTATTTTTCTGCTAAATAATTTCCAAGTAAGCTTCTGTTTTGTTCGGCAAAAACTATACCACATTTTTTCCCGCAAAGTGTTGCATGGAACATTGTCTTTTCACTTTCTTCTAAGTACCTTTTTATTCTATCGTTTTCTATTTCTAGTAAAAACTCTTCTTTGTCTGTATAGTGAAATTTATTTTCTTTTTGTAAAAAGTCTACATAGTTTTCAATGTATTTGTCTCTACCATAAATAGCATGTAGGTCGTTTAGTTTTTTGGCAAATAGGTTGTTATCTATTGCCCAGTCCCATGTATCGTTTAGTCGTACCAATTCTGAATAACTTTCAAAAATTTCTTTATCAAAAGTTTCTGGATATAAATTTTTTAGATATTTATAAAATAATGAAGTTGCACATTCTTTTACTCCATCTGAATTTGTAGATATTGCTTGACCAAATGGATATTCGTTAGAGATTAAGTTTGATATATGATGGTCGAATGTGTGAAACTTATGGTGTTCGTTTGTTGACATTATAAGTTCGCATGATTTTTTGTCAAGCGTTAAATCTGTCACATATATTTCATCATATTTTTTGTATAGTTGTGAATTTATAACTTCTGCAATTTTATTGTTTATTTCATTTGCGTTTAGAAGTATATAGTCTACATCTTTTCTTAAAATTTTCAAAAATATTATTGGACTTAGTCCGTCTATATCTGCTTTGTGTGTAAGTATTAATGTTTTCATTTTTTGTATTCCTTTAAATTCTTAATTCTTTTGGGTAATAATTTTTTAGTTTTTCGTTTGCGATTTTGCCACCGCCAAGTGGGATGTTTTTGTGGGTAACTACAACTATTCCGTTTTTTCTATCGCTATCTAATTCTTCACCTTTTAAGTATTTTATAGCATTTTCTAAATCAAGGTCGACTTTGTTTAAAAATAGTCTACTATAAGTTCTGTAGAACTGATGACTGATTTTAAAAGTTTTTTCTTGTGTGCCGATTAAACAGCCAATAGTTAGTATATTTAACTTTTCCAAGTTTGGATAATTTTCGGGTAGTGCAAAGTACGAATTGTTTCTTTTGGCAATATTTAAATCTTTTATATTTGCAATTGATGTAAAGTTTCTTTCAAAATCTTTGAGCGAATTTCTATATAATATTGAAAAGGTATTGGGAAGTCGGTTAGTGTTTTCAATCTCTTCATTTCCTAATTTTTGCATTAGTATCATAAATTGACCTTCGCCTTTGTGTTTATGTGGGTATCTTCTATATGAAGATTGTGCGATTTCTTTGTTGTCGCTTATACCTGTACTTGCAATTTTTTCAAAATCTTTGTTTCCAATAATTTCAAAGTCTAAATTATTCTCTAGGAAATTTTCAATTACTCCTTCATTTTCTCTTCTGTCATATGTGCAAGTTGAGTAGACAATTTTTCCACCGTCTTTTAAAAGGTGTTTTATTGAATTTAAAATTTCCAATTGCCTTTTTGCGTTAGTTTCAATATTGCTTTGTTTGTACGAACTCATATCAAAGTTGTTTTTTCTAATCATTCCTTCTCCGCCACAAGGTGCGTCAACTATAATTTTATCAAATTTAATGTTGATATTTTCAAAGTCTTTAGGTGAGTTGCATGAAATTGCAAAGTTTTTAAAACCCATTTTATTTAGATTTTCATAAAGTAATTTTGCTCTGCTGTAAACAATTTCATTGCTTAGTAAAAATCCAGTCCCGTCGAGTTTTTCAAGTATTTGAATAGATTTGCCACCGGGCGATGCGCACAAATCAAGGACAAAATCACCTTTTTCTATGTCTAATAATTCAACGGGGTACATGGCGCTTGGCTCTTGAGAGTAAATTATGCCCAAATGATTAAGAATATGTTCCCCAAATTTAAAATTCTCTACAAAGTAGCCGTTGTTTACAAGTGGTACGGGAGATAATTTAAAATCTGCTATTTTTTCGAAGTTGTTTTTTGAGATTTTAGAGAAATTGACGGTTAAACCTTTTTGCGAAGGTTCTTCAAGACTACGCAAAAAAGAAGGAAACTCGTCTCCTAATAAATCTTGCATTTTTAAAATAAAGCTTTCGGGTAATTGCATGAAAACACGCCTTTTAATTTAATATTTTGGCTATTATAACATAATTATTATAAAAACAAAAGCGTTTGAATGATTTGACATAAGTGTTCCTATGGTGTTATTATAAAATTATTAAGGAGTACTAATATGTATAACAATGAAGAAAAATATATATATTTTTTATGTTCAAAGTCTATTGCTGATAAAAATTTAACAGATGAACAATTAAAAGAAGTTGTTGAAGATATAATGAAAGCTGGTCTTGTAATGGATGGAAGCTTTACATTAAATGGTAGACAAGATGTCGCTCAAGTGGAAGAAGGTTATGTTGAAAGTTGTGCTGGTGGAATAAAAGAAGTTGTAGAAAACTTTCGTAAAGCTAATCCGCAAAATGATTTTATAACTGTGTTAAAAATCCCAAAACAATATTTGGCTTTGGAGCAATACACATTGGAAAATGGTCAAGTGGGTATGGATTTTCCATTGCCTTTCTTTGTGAAAAAGCAAGATAATAATGGCAATATGAAAATAGGTATTACAAAGTCATTGGTGTCGGGGATTTATTGTGATAGGCTTGAAGGAGATTTTTATGAAAATCCAAATTACAACCCGGCTATAGACCCATCTGGACTTTATTATACAGAAGAGCAAATGCAAGCGATTTTGCAAATTGGTGGTCAAGATATGTATGATTTCGTAAAAGATAGAAATCAAGCACCAAATGGTTATACTCTTCGTGAGCAAGAAAGGACTGAAGAGTTGTGGTTAGAAAAGATGCAAGATTATGCTCAAGTTTATACTGCAAATCCTACAAATAAACCTTTGCCAGACATAGTATTTAAGTCACTAGAAGATATAGATCAAATGTCAATGTAAAAAAAAGTGCTAAATTTTAGCACTTTTTTCATGTTTGGAGCTGATGGTGAGAATCGAACTCACGACCTACAGATTACGAATCTGTTGCTCTACCGACTGAGCTACATCAGCAAGTATTAGGTGCTTTCGCACCTAATGTTATTCATTAGTTGTTAAAGTTTTTCTGTACTCATCAATCTTAGCTTGAACGTCTGCTTTATTTTCTGCAATTGCTTGTCTGTGTGCTTCAAGTGCAGTTTTATTGTTTTCAATTGCTGAATTGATTTTGTCTTTTAGTTCTTTAAATACAGCCTCACTTTGTTTAACATAACTTTCTTTTGTTTCTTTTATATCTTTTTGGAATTTGTCTTCAGCTTCATTTAGTTTGTTTTTTGCTGAAGTAAGGCTTTCTTGAGCCAAATCTAAAGTGTATTGAAGAGACTCTTTTAAAAGTTCTGGTGCTTCATCAACTGCTTTTTGTGCTTCGGCAACTTTGTCTTCATATTCTTTAATTGTTGCTTCTAGGCTTGTTACTGATGCTTCAAGTTGTTTTTCTAGCAAATCTAAAGCTTCGAAGAATTTTGCTCTCAATGTAGCAGATATTCCTGCCATGTCATCAGCTGTCTTTTTATAAGTTTCAAGAAGTTCTTGTTCGCTTTTTACAGTCAAATCTTCAGTAGTTGTTTTAACATTGTTTATTGCTGTTTTTAGGTCGTCTGTAACTGTTGCTACTGCACCAGCAATTATGCCGTTTTCATCAAAGTAACTGTTAATTGAATTGGTAACTGATGATTTTAGTTCATCGTAATTATCTTTAAGTCCGCTGAAATCTACCGACACTTGAGTTCCTGTTGTGGATAGTTCAACATAACCTGCTTCAACTGCAAGTTGAATAAATAATTTTGATGCTTCATCGGCAGTTTTACCTTCAAATTCAGCCTTGACAAGTAGTTGTTGTCCTTCTTCGTTAAGAGCAATAGCTGACATAACTTTGTCATTTTTATTTAGTAAGAACTGAACTTGTGGGTTTACTTCGCAAATCATTACTGTTTCTGCAGTTTTATTTCTTTTGTTTTGAACAACGAAATATGTAATAACTCCAGCAACTGCAACGACAAGAATTAGAATAAGTATAATTAAAAATTTCTTTCCTTTTGACATTTTCTCATCTCCTTTGTTGATAGATTAAGTTTAACAAAAAAAATTTTTCTGGTCAATTATATTGAACATTTAAATATTATTTACTATAAAATTATTTGACTAATAGTTGTTTATTTATTAAAATAAATAGTAATATTATTAAAATAATAATTCACTTTCTACAAATACTAATGATAAGTAGGTAGTTTATGATGAAATTTTGGAAAAAAATTTGTTTGTGTATAATGTTGATGTTTATGACAACATCTCTTTTTGCGTGTGGTAAAAATAATGATAGGGTGTCTGTTGACCTTGATGGTGACCAAGTTATTTCTACATGGGAAACTATTTATGAAAAGGCTGATCCATCAACTAGAGTTATTCAAGATGCGAATGTTCAAGAAGTATCAAGTCTGGATGATCTTGCAAAGAAGATAGAAGAAGCGGGAGATACTCCAACTTCGTATAAACTTACGAAAAATATCGACTGTGGTGGCAAAGCAATTGCTATTAATTTAAAAAATGGTACACTTTATGGAAATAATAAGTACATTACCAACTTTAAATTGGCGCAAGTTCCAACTGGTGATAGTAACGACATTGTTAACAGCCTTTTCTATAATGGTAATGCCGTATATGATTTAAGAATTTTCATGGGTAAACAATCGTACACTTTTGAAAATACTGGCAAGACAACAATTAGTCCGTTTGTTAATACTTTAAAGATTGAAAATATTGAAGTTAAAGGCTGGCTTGATTTAATAAAGAAAGCGGGCGGAAGTAGTGCTAGTTTAGACGTTTCATTATGTTCGGGAGATATTTCTAAGTTTGGACTTAGTGGCGAAGGTAATGTTTTAGATAAGCAATCAACACAAATTCTTAGTGATATTACTGTTTATGGTAAAATTACCATGGATGAATATGCGTCTGTTAATACTGAAACCAATATTGGTGGAGTTGTTTCTACATTTAATAAAGGAGCAACTGCATATAATTGTAATAGTGATGTTGTAATTGATGAATTGTCGTCATATATTGCAAATGTTGGTTTGATAGTGGGTGAAAATAATGGCTTTATGTCTACTTGTACATCTACTGGAAAACTAATGTCAAGAGTAAGACCAATAAGTAGTAGAAATGGCTATTATATTGGTGGAATTTGCGGAAAGAATGGCTTGGTGGCGGAACTTAGAAACTGTAAAACTGACGCAAATATTGCTTTCGATTATGAATTTGGTAGAATAGACAACGATCCTATAGTTGTAGGCGGTATTGTTGGTTATAATGATGGCGGTATTGTTGATTACTGTACAAGTGATGCAAAGATTGATATCAAAAATGCTGGTGTGTCAACATTAGGCGGTATTTGTGGAAAAAATCACTTCGGTATTTTTGATA
Source organism: Clostridiales bacterium (assembly GCA_015055815.1). GTDB lineage: Bacteria > Bacillota > Clostridia > Christensenellales > UBA1242 > UBA11490. Next base: position 216,570 of record SVHM01000002.1, on the reverse strand, counting down.
ATATCATTAGTAGGGGAAGTATTAATGTTGTTAACTCTGTATCAACAACTGCTTCTAATATGATAGGTATTACCGAATATGGTTATATTAAGTCTGCAGTAGTATATACCCCTATTAATATTGATAATACAACAATTGAAGGAAAAGCTAGTGTTTGGGTTGGAACTCTTACTAAGTTTGAAACAGACTCTTCTGGTTCTGTTGGTGGAAATCCAAATGATAAAATGACATATTCAGCGTATAAAGCACCGCATATGCAAGGTGTTATTGTAATGGGTGAGAATATTATTGATGGTGACGGAGCTATGGATGTTTCCTTAAATTATGGACTTGGAAATCCATTTAGCTGGGGAACTATAAATACAACTGTAGACCCATCAGTTGGAGAAGAAGGTGAAGAAGACGATGATACGGTAACGGAGACAATTGATTATACAGTTGTTGCTCCGCAAATATTTAAATCAATTTATGTTGTTTCAGATGATTGGGAAAATACAGAAGAAGGTATTGTTTATAAAAAATACAAAAATACCGTTAAGGTAGACGGTGCTATAGATAATGATTATCCTGTGCCGGATTATTCAAGCATATCTACCAAAAATCTTGTGGCAAGTGGTTTTGTACCTTTCTTTAGAAGCAATATTGGTTTTAAGTGTGGCGCTGGAATAGATGAAGTAGATTTGTATTCTAAAAAAGTTGAAGAAATTAAATTTACTCTTGACGAAGAAAAAGCACGACTTGGTTATTTTACAACTAAGAAACAAAATAATATATATGATAACTTTGATAAATTCTTTGAATTAAAACAAGGTGCAGATAGTAATGTTCAAGTTAATTATACAGATGAGCTTTTAAGTTTCTTTGTGAACTTAATCGAAAAAAATGTATCAACTGATACGGCTCTTGTATTTAATAGAAGTTGTTTTGATAATATGGCAACTCTTGACTATGTTATTGAAGACATTATGGGTAGTGGATCGGAAGGAAATGAAGAAACTCCTACTCCAGATGATACAACTCAAGAAGGCGGAAATGGTGATGCTCCAGTAGAAGAACAAAGCGGTCAAGCTGGCATTCAAGAAGATGAAGAAGAAACTACTGATGGCGAAGAGAGTGAAGAAGATAAGGCAGAAGTTTTACTTGGTGAGTATTCGGAATTGTTTATTAGTTTTATAAAGTGTACATTAGCAAAAAACTTTGCTTTGAATGCTGATAATGTTGTTGTAAATAGATATAATCAATTCTCACAGGAAATAACTGAAGACGGCGTTATAAGCGGTGATACTACAACTACTGAAGGAGAAGAAGAGACTAGCGTTAACAAATTAAGATATGTTCTATTTACCCTTATTATGCCTGAGAAGAAATATTCATTTAGATTTGATTTGTCTCATATAACAAGTTATGTTGATGATAATTCGGGTGAAAACTTCATATTATATTTAACTTATAAAAGTAATTAAAAAATAGACTGTATTACAATTGTAATACAGTTTTTTTTATAAATAGTATTTGCAATCGACTAATTATGTGTTACAATAAATTTAGGAGACTTTTATGATATTGGACGTTTTTAAGGTTAGTAAAAATTTTGGATTTGGAGATGTTTTTTCGGACATTTCTTTTTCTGTTGATGATGGTGATGTTGTAGGTCTTGTTGGTAGGAATGGCAGTGGGAAAAGTACAATTTTAAAAATGATTGCGGGTAAAGAAAACTTTAAAGGTTCGATTACTCTAGCTAAAAATACAACGGTTGGATATCTTGAACAAACAGCGCCAGATTTGGATGATGATAGAGTGGTTGAAGAAATATTTAAAAGTTGTTTTGAAAAGTTATTTGAGAGACAGAAAACAATTGATAAAATGGCTGAAAAAATGGCTACACTATCTGGAAATGATTTAGATAAACTTATTAATAAATATAGTGATATGTTAAATGAGTTTATAGAAGATGGTGGGTATGAAGTAGAAAATACAATTAACTATGTTGCTAATGGTTTAAGGATAAACGAAAATATACGAAAAGCAAAATATAATACCCTTAGCGGTGGTGAAAAAACGATTGTGCATTTTGCACGAATACTTTTAATGTCGCCACGATTACTTCTTTTAGATGAGCCGACAAATCATTTGGATATTGATAGAATTGAATGGCTTCAATCGTATATACAGAGATTTAAGGGTGGGGTCGTGATTGTATCTCACGATAGGTATTTTTTAGATAAAGTGGTAAATAGGATAATTGATATTGAAGATAGCGGTGAAAAATATGAAGGTAATTATTCATATTTTGTAAAAGAAAAAGAAGCAAAAGAACTAAGACAATTTGAACAGTACAAAAACGAACAAAAGAAAATTGCTGAACTTAAAAAAGCAGTTGAAAGGCTTTATGAGTGGGGCAGAAAATCTGACAATCCAACAATGTTTAGAAGGGCAAAGGCAATTCAAAAAAGAATAGATGCAATGGAAGAAGTTGCTGTTTCAAAACCAAATAGTCGAAAAGAGCTTAAGCTTTCTTGTAAGACTTCAAATAGGGGTGGGAATGAAGTTGTAAAGGTAAAAGGCTTAAATGTGACATATGGCGATAGAAACATTTTAAACTCAATTAATTTGGATATATTGCATGGAGAGAAGTTGGCGTTAATCGGCAAAAATGGTGGTGGGAAAACTACTTTAATCAAAAGTTTATTGGGTGAAATTGATTATCAGGGTGAAATTAAAATAGGAAGTAGTATAACTGTTGGATACTTACCGCAACTTCTTGTTTTTGAAAAGGAAAAAGAAAGTATACTTTCATATGTAACTAACAATACCGAACTTAAAGAAGAAGGAGCGAGGCGCTTACTTGCTAAATTTGATTTCTATAAAGATGATGTTGAAAAGTCGGTAGGTAAACTTAGTGGTGGTGAAAAAATAAGGGTAAAACTAGCCTGTCTACTTGAAAAGGATATTAATTTTTTAATTATTGACGAACCTACAAACCATATAGATATTTACACAAGAGAAGTGCTTGAAGAGATGCTAAGTAAATTTAAAGGTACTATTTTATTTGTTTCTCACGATAGGTATTTTATTAATAATTTGGCGACCGGAATACTTGAGTTGGATAATAAGAAAATAACAAAGTTTGGTGGAAACTATGATGAGTATAAGGGAAAAGATGAAGTTAAAATTGAAAAAGTTGAAGAAACAAAAATTTCAAGGAAACCCCATATTAGCAAAGGGGGTAAATGGTCATGAAATGTAAATTTGAAAAAGATTGTGGCGGATGTGTTGGGCTGGAAAAAGATTATGAAGAATTGCTTGTAGAAAAAACAAATGATATTAAAAATATCTTTAGCAGTTTGGATGCAAAAGTACATAAGTGTGTTGGGAATTTTTATCCTTATAAATATAGGAACAAAGTGCATTTGGTTTTTCATGAATTGAAAGGGAAAATGCTTATTGGTTTTTTCAAAGATGGTAGCAGTAAAGTTGTTGACATAAATGGTTGTATGCTATTCGATAATTGGTTAAATAAACTTGTCGCTATTTTGAAAGAATGGGTATCAAGATTTAAATTGAGAGCTGTTAATTCATATAATGGTGGAGTGTTAAAATATGCCCATGCAAGATGTATAGAAGATAACATTCAATTATCAATTGTTGCTACAACTGATAACTTTGCTGGACGTGATTGGCTACTTAAAAAATTACAAGAAAATTTTAAGACTGTATCGCTATATCTTAACATAAATAGAAGAAGTGATAATATGGTTTTAGATGGTATTTCAAAGTTTGTTGGTGGGGAAAAATTTTTAAAGTTTAACTTCCTTTCGTTTAATATTAGTATTGAGCCAAATTCTTTTTTACAAGTCAATTTACCTATCGCACAAAAAATGTATAAGAAAGCCTTGTCGTTACTTCAAGTAAATGAAAACACAACGGTGATAGATTTGTATAGCGGTATTGGAATTACTAGTATGTTGTTTGCAAAGAATTGTAAGAAAGTTATCTCTTGTGAAGAAGTTGTAACTGCAGTTAATAATGCTAAATATATGGCAAAAATTAATGATATAAAAAATATAGAATTTAAGACAGGAAAATGCGAAGATGTAATAGGTCAAATATCTACTAATAATTACGGTGATTTGGTGGTGTTTGTAGACCCCGCTAGAGCTGGTCTTGATATTAAGGTTATTGATGCTATTAAATCAATAAAACCAAGAAATATTGTTTATATGAGTTGTAACCCGGATACTGCTTATAGAGACATAAAACATATTATAAATGACAATAACTACGTGCTTACTGACATATACCCATACGATATGTTTTCATTTACAAAACATGTAGAAACACTTGTTTGCTTGCAAAGACAAGTGTGAGAAGTGTTTTGATATCGCTCTCGGCGTGAGAGCAACATATACTTGAGAGCGTAGCGAAGGATATATGTTTTCATTTACAAAACATACTGAGATTATTGCTGATATAAAACTTGTGGGAGATAATATAAAATGAATGAAAGGGAACTTATGAAACTTGCTGAGACTATGGAAGAGTTTTCCATGTCAGATTTTACGGTAGAAGATTTAGAAAAATTAAGTGGAAAAAATTCTAATTTTAAAGATAAATATTTTGAGTATTATGATGATGTAAAAGATAGAACTTTAAAAAGGCAGGATTGGTAATATGGATTATGTTGAATTGATTTCAAAAACTAATGAACTAGCTAAAGGTGAAGTTGATGATTTTTTGAAACTTACACCTAAAGCAAAAATTAAAAAAATTTCATCTATTGTTAAAAGAGCGATTGTTGATGGATACAAGGCTAGTAAGTATAAATCGCTTATGACTAAAGATAAAAAGTATGGCGAGAATTATAAGGCATCTGAGTATAATGAGAAGTTAAATATTGCAAGGGCGAGTGAGTTTATAGGCTCATTAAATGACATGGAAAAAGAACTTTTAATTTCTCATTTACAAGATACTTTGGAAGGTGCTTTTAATGAAAAAGATTTGTCATTAAGACTTGATGTTGCTGATTATATTAGATACGTTTGTAGACTTGTTCATCATGAAGATTTGGCTGGAGATATTTCTACTATTAAAAGCAAAACTGACTTGTTAATAACTAATATGGAAATGTAAATGAAAGAAGAAATAAGATTGCGAATAAAAGATAAAGTTCATGCTTTACCTACGTCGCCAGGTGTTTATAAAATGCTTGATGTTTATGGGAATATTATTTATATTGGTAAGGCAAAAAATTTGAAGAACAGGGTTTCTTCTTATTTCTTAAACACTGATAAACTACCTAAAGTTCAACAAATGGTAGAAAATGTTTATGACTTTGAGTATATTATTACTTTAAGTGAACTGGAAGCTTTAAATTTAGAGAGTAATCTTATTCATAAGCATCAACCTTTTTATAATATTCTTCTAAAGGATGGAAAGGCTTTCCCGTATATTAAAATTGATATTAAAAACGACTTTCCAAAAGTTTCTATAACTAGAAAAATTTTAAAAGACAATGCTTTATATTTTGGGCCATACTTTAATAAAATTTCAGCTACAGAACTTTTTAAGATAATCAATAATACTTTTAAATTGCGTGACTGTACTGTTAGAATGAATGGTAGTTGTAGTAGGGAGTGCTTAAATTATCATATAGGTAATTGCTTAGCACCATGTACAAGAAGATGTTCGAAAGAAGAATACCGTTTGGAAGTAGATAAAGTTATAAACTTTTTAAAAGGTGATTTATTGGAAGCAAAAGAAATTCTGATAAAGAAAATGAAAGCTTATTCAGAAATGGAAATGTTTGAGAAAGCAATTGAAATAAGAGATAATTTAAAAAGTATTGAGTTTATATCTGCTAGAAACGTAACGGGGCTAAATAAGTGTATGGATATTGATGTCTTTGGTTATGCTAATGGTGGTGAAAATGTTGTTATAACAGTTGCGTGTATTAGGGGAGATAAGATGGTGGGGGTTAATAACTATGCCGTTATTGATGCAAGCCTGTCTCCCGACGATACAATGCAAAAGTTTATAACTCAATATTATTTGTCAAATAAGGTTGTGCCTAAAAATATTGTTGTTGAGTTTGAAAGTGAAACACTAAATGAGTGGCTTAATCAATTTGCTGGTAAAAAAATAACTGTGTTGACGGGTTCTCGTGGTATTTACAAAAGGCTTTTAGATATGGCGAACAGTAATGCTAGTGAATATTTAAATAAGTCAATCGAGAAAAACAAACTTCATGAATTAAAGACTATGGGTGCTCTTCGAACTTTACAAAAAAGTCTTGGGCTTAGCAAACTTCCAAAGAGAATTGAGGGTTATGATATAAGTAATTTGGCGGGAACAAACACAGTTGCTAGTATGGTTGTTTTTGTAAATGGTGAGCAGTATAAAAAGCATTATAGAAAATTTAAAATTGATGGTATTGGTCAAAACGACTTTAAAAATATGCATGATGTTTTGGCTAGAAGATTGCAAGAATATAAAAATGGGAAAGATGTTAGCTTTTCAAATCTGCCCGATTTAATTTTGATTGATGGTGGAATTATTCAGCTTACTTTTGCAAAAACGTCTATGGAAGAATTGGGTTATGATATAGATATTGTTTCGCTTGCAAAAAAAGAAGAAGAAATTTATTTAACTGATGGCTCAAAGGTAATCCTTAGTAGAGATAATTTTGCTCTTAAACTTCTTCAGGCGGTAAGAGATGAAAGCCATAGATTTGCTATTACTTTCCAGAAATCTTTAAGGCAGAAAAACACTTTAAAATCTCAACTTTCACAAATTGATGGTTTGGGAGTTTCGAAGCAAAATGCACTTTTCGAAAAGTTTAAAAAAATAGACGCTATTAAGTCTGCGACAGTTGAAGAACTTATGACTGTTAGTGGTATTGGTAGAAAACTTGCTGAGAATATTTTTGATTACTTTCATAAGTGATTTTAAGTTATAAAAATATAAAACGCTCGTATTTTGGGCGTTTTTTTGATGTTTTTGTTGTAATTGGGGTATTGAAATTGGTTTTTAAATATAGTATAATATATTAGATTATAATTTTAAATGGGGATTTGGGATGAGTAAAATGATGATAGACTTAAGTAAACAAATTGATTCGTCAAATGTTTATAATTATGATTTAAACGGATTTGAAAGAAATAATTTGGAGACGCACGACAAAGTTTTTATCGACAGTGTTAGAGATGCTGATGTATTGACTATTGGTAATAGGCTTGTTTTTCCTACTGCTTACGCTATTTTAAATGGTGCTCATGTTGAAGAAAATTACACAACTAGACAAGGTGGGCTTGTAGGAACTGCACCACTTAGAAGTACTTATTCCGATTTTGATAACATCTCAAGTATATTTCAAGTGTCCGCTACTGGAACTGTAACGGTAGGTCTTAATCCCAATGCTGATTGGACGACTATTGCTCCACGAATAAGTGTTCATGCTGAAGACTTTGAAAATTTGAGAAGTGATTATCCGCATTTGTTTAAAGTCCAAAAGCAACCAAGGGGAAGCTACACAGTTACATTTGGGGAGTTTCCACAATCGGCTGTAAGTAATGTTGAGAATAATTTGCTTGAAAGAATTTTTGAAAGTGGGAAAATTAAAAAGACGGGAAAGAAATATATTGGCAAATATTCTCAAAGTGCAGGTCTTATAACATATCCAGAATATGAATTTGAAGGTAGAAGGTATGTTAGGATAAAGAGTGAATATGATGATAGAAGTATTGTAATTGATGGCAAAATTCAGAAAATAGAAAAAGATAAAAACTACTGGGTAGCAGTAGAGCCAATAAAGTGGCGAGTTTTGAATTGGGATAATCTTCCTAAATATATAAACCCACTTGGAAGTGAAGAAGATCTTTATCTAGAAATGAAAGCGGATAGTGGGCTTTTGTCGGGTGTTCCATATCATCCTAGTGATGAAAGTGGTAATTGCTTGTGGCAAAATTCAACCGTTAGGGGAATTTTAAACGGCATCAATGTTAATAACATTAAGAAAAATGGTTCAAAATCTATGGGTATTTATGGTGGCGGAGATTTTTCTAAGGGAAATAGTTTTTTGACCGATGCCATGATGATTGAAGATACTTTGCCAGTAAAGTCAACTAAAAGGACAACTAAGTCTCAAGGTAAGTATGCGGTAGAAGTTGAAGAAGAGCCAATGGATGTAAATGAGCAAATTAGATTTTATATCGAGCATGGAAAATCATTTATGTTGCATGGGCCTAGTGGAATAGGTAAGACTAGAAGAATTGAAGAAATTGACCCAGAGTATGTTTCGATAGTTCTTAGAAATGGAATACTTCCAGAAGAAGTGATTGGTAAGACTATATATCCAAATAATGATAAAACGAAAGTGGGTATTTGGGTGCCACCAGCATGGTATGAAGAACTTTGTAATAAATGTAAAAATGAGCCAGATAAAAATCATGTGTTGTTTATAGACGAAATAACAAACGTTAGGCCAAGTGAACAAAGTTTGGTGTTCCATTTAGTTCTCAATAACTCAATTGGTCCTAATATTGGTAAACTACCTGAAAATGCAGTTGTTGTGTCTGCGGGAAATAGTAAGAGTGAAAGTGAAGCGGCATATAATATGCCAGAGCCGTTGTTTAGAAGATATGATGCGCATATTTACTTAAAACCGGATATTCAAAGTTGGGTTGAGTGGGGAAGTGAAGAAAGCGAAGAAAGGCCGGGTTATTCAAAAGTGCATCCAATAGTCTCAGCTTTTGTTAGTGCGTATGGCGAAGAAGTTTTCTATTCGCCTTATGATAGTGACAATCCGAAAGACTATGCAATTGACCCACGTGGTTGGGAGCAGGTTAGTGATATTATTTATGACAACAAAGGTAAAATCGCAAAAGAATTAATTGAAAATAAAGTAGGCAAGGAAATTTCGGCTTCATTCATGGCTTTTGCTAAAACACCGCTTATATCTTTAGAAGATGTAATTTCTGGTAATTATTCAAATGAAGATATTCCTGTGTCGTTTGACTCAAAGTATGCTTTGGCATTGTCGTTAAGAAGTGTTGGCTTTGAAGATTTGCCTGTTGTGAGAGATTTTATTGGGGATAGGCTGGGTAGTGAAATTCTTGCTACATTTGATAATGTTTGGGTCGGAAATGATGACGAAAGAGCAATATATGTTGAAACTTTGTCTGTAAATTCTCCCGAGCAAAAAACGGTAAAGAGAAAAACGTTATTTAAAAAGAAAGATACATATACCCTTTCAATAGATGATTTTGCCGATATTGGACAAAAGAAAGCAATTCATTGTGATAAAAAATGGAAGTCGGACGTGTTATGTACGGTAATGGATAGAATGGGTTTGAAGTGGAGTACTGGTCAATCATATGTAAATCGAGATGTTTGGGATACTCATAAAAACTTAACTTGTTATTGGAACGAAGGGATGTTTAGCGATTATTTCTATGCACTAAAAGAAAAAGATTTAAAAATGTACACCTTTGAAGAAATTGATTTTTCTAAATACCTATCTGAGCAAGAGTTTGAAAAACTAGTCAAAGAATATGGCTATAAAAAATTGCTTCCTAGTAGAAGTATGTAACATTAAAATTACGAAAGGTGTTTAAAAGCATTTAACTATGATGTGGAGTTTTAAGTGAATTATTTTGAATATTTACAAGATAAAAAACACGAAATATATATAAGTGGAGTATTGAGAAAATTTCCAGCCCTAGGTGCTACCATTTCTGGCTTACAATTTCAGCCGTCAGATAAAGTAGATACAGCCGGAACGGATGGAAATGTTGTTTATTATAACGAAGACTTTTTAAGTAGTCTTAGTTATGATGAAAAGATATTCCTTTTTTCTCACGAAATTATGCATGTTGCTTTTGGGCATTTGAAAAGAAGTCAAGGCAAAGAAAGTGAACTTTGGAATGTCGCTACTGATGCTGTTATAAATCAAATTTTAAAGCATGAACATTTACCAATGCCTAAATGTGGCATAGATATGGAAGATGCTTTTGGCAAATCGGCTGAAAATGTTTATTTAAAATTAATTGAAGAAAATAGTGGTAGAAGATTTAATAGTAATTCTGGAGATGGTGCAAGCGGAGATATTGGCGAGCATGGAATGTGGGAAGAAAATGCTAAAAATAAAACTTCCCTAGAGCAAGATGGCGGACATGGGGAGTTGGTCGGTCAGGAAAATATAGAAACTTTAGATGAAGAAAGTTTTGCAGAAAAAAATAGCGAACTAAAAAAAGAATTAGGCAAAGAAATAAGAAGTAATTTAGAAAGTAAAAATAAAGTTGGAAAACAGTCTGGCAATCAATTGCTATCGTTAGGGAGTGTTGGTGAGACGCAAAAATCTGTAAATTGGAAGAAGATACTTAAGCGAGAAATTGAAAAAGAAGAAGATAGGTGGTCGTATAGGCGAGCTGAAGAAGATAATGATTATCAAGCAAGAATAGAATATAGAGAAAATGAAGATAAACCGCAAATTGAAGTGATGTTGGATACAAGTGGCTCGGTAAGTTCTGGTTTGCTAATGAGTTTTTTGAGACAATTAAAACATCTGCTTAAAGAAAGTGAAATTAGAGTTTGTTGTTTTGACCATAGAACATACGATTTTGTAGATATAAAAACTATACAAGATATAGATAACTTCAAAATTATGGGTAGGGGTGGAACAAGTTTTGATAATGCCTTAAGGGGTTTTAGTAAAGATAAAAGTGTAAATAAAATTATATTTACAGATGGGTACGACACTGCTACAAATACCGATTACAATAGAAGTATAAAAAAATTATATTGGATAGTTTATGATAATACTGACTTTAAGCCATATTTTGGTAAGGTTATACATGTTACAAAAGATGAAATTTTAAATTTAGATAACTACGAATTAGCAGATTAAAATTTATAAAAAACGAACCTTTTAAATGGGATGTCCCAAAATAAAAGGTTTGTTTTTTATGCTAAATATTTAGATGGGTCGGGATAATGTAGATAATTAAGCGATAGTATAAGTTTGTTATTTTCTAATAATTTTTGCATATTCTTATCTATATCATCTGATTGTGAATTTTCATGAAGGTGTGCTAATTGTTGACTTAAAGCGTAAAATTCACTTGGGTGTGTATACAATTCTCCATAAATGTTATTTGCTGTTTTAAACTTTCTATAATGTTCCATTAAGTCTTTGCCTAAAAGATTTCGTTTGTCGCAAAATTGAAGAATTGCGGGGTTTGTTGCAAGCAAAACAATGCTTGTTGGTGTTAAATCATTAGGATTGTAAATAAATTCTAATTGCTTTTGTGGGTATTCTTGTGAAGAATATTGGGTAAATTGAATTCCGTTATAATTAATTGCGCAAATTTTTCTATCTTGTGTAGTCTTAAATGCAAAGCCCATTTGATGTAACTTCATAAGTATTCTTCCGTCAATTTCTGTTATTCTCACACCATAAAATTGATTAAATATTGCTTGAATTGTAGCGGTTAAAGTTAAGAATGTGTCTTGTGAAATTTGAGCAATTTGAGTTGCTGTTGGTTGGCTTTTTAAAGTAGTAATATTTCCGTTTTTATCTCTTGTGCGTCCAATAGTTAGAAGTTCTAGATTGTCTCTTTTTTGGTCAAATAATTGAAGATAATGAAGCATAATTGTTAAGTCATTTTGATGAAGATGTGTTCTTACTGCTGGAACAAAACCTTTAGTTTTTGTATAAAGTTCTTCATTGGCTTCTTCTTCCATTTCTTCAACAGAATTAACTAATACGTGTTGAGAATTTATTGCTTTTGAATATAAAAATTGAAACTTTTCTCTATTTTCTTTGCAAGATGGTGTTTTTCTATGTGTTAAATCTCTAGTTTCGATATTAGATATTTCTTCTTTAAAACTATCTTTAATTTCTTGTGTAATTATTCCGCTTATTTCTGATGGTATTGCAAAATCATCTATCCAAGCAAGGAAGTCTTCTTTAAAAAAGTCTGCAATAAATTGCTTTAAAGAAAATGGTTTGCTATTGACAATTGTTTGTTTGCCTTTGATTTTTTTGAAATTTTCATTTTCTGCATCAATTGCCTTTTCGTGATTTACTAATCCGTTGTAGTCGCCGGTAAGTAAAGGCATGCTAAGTAGAGAACAACAAGCCATAATAACACTGTCTGTAATTTCCTCTGCTGGTATTCCGCTTTGAACTTCGTTGTCCACAATTATTTGTGGGTCGTTTCTATAAAATTCAGAAAGTTCAAGCATCATATCGCATAGGGGATTGCTTGTGTTTTTGTCAAATTGTGGAAATGACAACAAGTCTAACATGTTATGATTTTGTTCAAGTTGTGTTTTTATATAGTGTTTTTTAAGAAGTTTGATTAAATGTGGTTGTAGTAGTTTGTTTCCTAAAATATTATTGCTACGACTGATGTTGTCGTCAAATTCCACGGATGTGTAAGATTTGGATATAGGACCTGTATAAAGTTTTTTAAGTTCTTCTTTTTCGTCTTGTGAAATATTTAAATTATCTATTATTCCATTTATAGTTTTTGCATCTATAATATCTCTAATTGGTCTATCTCTATGTGCGTATCTATATATGTTATAAATTACATTATCAATATAGTTTCCTTCTGCCAATACTTCGCTCATTGCTGGTGGAGTAATATTGATTTTTATTTTTCCTTCTTTTCCTAGTTTTTCAATAAATTTAAGATAAATATAATGGGATAAATAAAATTTAAGAGATTTTGTATTTTGTTCTTGTTGGTGTTGCCTATTGGTAACATATTTGGCTGAATAATATTTGCTTTCTGCTTTTTCAAGTGCTTTTTGCATATATTCTGAGCCCAAAATAAAATTTACAAGAAATTGAGTATCAAGGCTTATGTGTAGTGGATTTTCTGACATAATTATTTCCTTTCCAATTCATTTTGTGAATATTTTTGAGAAATGTAAGTTTTTACATCAATTGAATTTGCGCTTTCGGGTTGAGTTGTGTTTGATGGTGTATTTGCTTTAACTAATTTTGATTGATGGTGTGTTGTTTTGGGTGTGCTAAATAAATCGCTGTAATCATAAGACAAAGAAGAAGTTATGTAATCTTTAACTTCCAAACTGTTTACTTTTCTTGTGGTGCTTTTTATTTCTTTTTCAGTTTTGCTTATTAAAGCATCAAATAATTCAAAATTTTCCATAAAATCTCCTTAAAACATCTAGTTTTATTATAACATAAAAATATTCATAGTTCAACAGTTTGTTAAATAGAGAAAGTGTTAAATTAAATGTTTTATTAAATGGACAAATAAAAAAGCAACTAAATTAGTTGCTAAAATGGAGCTGATGACGGGACTTGTCAATGTGACGAAGTCATATTTCTCGGGTGTCAATATAATTGACGGGGTCCCGAGTACCATGGGTGAAAGTCCCCAAATACAGCAAATAAAAATGGAGCTGATGACGGGACTTGAACCCGTGACCTCCGCCTTACCAAGGCGGTGCGCTACCGACTGTGCCACATCAGCGTGTAATATATACTTTGCTATTTTATATAATATATTGGTGTTTGTCAAGTGGTATATTGTATTATAATAAAATATTAAACACTATATCTGATTTTTTTAAGTGTGATAAGAGTTATTCAGATATAGTGTTTTTGTTTTTTTATTTTTTCTTTGGTCTTAGGTTTCCCCAAAGTATTAACGATACTTGAATTGGGATGCCTAGTAAGAATATTAACCACATGTTATAAGATAGGTATTGGATGTATATTGCGGTAAGTAGTGTCCATGCAAGCCCGCTATTTAAAAGTACACCAACTTTTCTGTTTCCCCAGAAAAAATTAAATACTTCAGCAACAAAAAATGTAGCGGGAATTGCCCATATAAATATCTTCCATGCACTTGTGTCAAAAATTATTCCCGAATATACATAAATAAATGTTGCCAAAAACCACACAAGTGATACGCCAAGTAGGGTAATGGTTAATTTGTTGCCAAGTTCTGCTCTTGTTGGCTTTGATTTCATTGTGGTTGTTGGATTTTCTGAAATTAAATATTCAAATTTAACGTTAAACAGTTCGCACAATTTCAAAAGTATGTCTATGTCTGGTAATGTTTCACCCCTTTCCCATCTAGACACTGCTTTGTCTGAATAATTAACCTTTTCAGCAAGTTCTAATTGTGTTAATTTGTTTTCTTTTCTTAGATTGCTAATGTTGTTAGCGATTATTTTTTTAATATCTTCCATAATTATATTTTATACTATTTTTTTTAATATTGCAAGACTTTTGAAAATAAAAAATTACAAAATTCTACAAAGATGAGAGTTGTGAGAATGGTGTCATTTTTGTAGAAGTGGGCTCTACTAAACTGTTCTTAAAATAGAGATTGAAAAATGTCGAAATATGTAGTACAATTTATATATAAATTGAAGGACGTCCATATGAAAAAGAAAAAAGCGTTAAAAATTTCTTTGAGTATTTTAATTCCAATTTTGTTATTAGTTGGGGTTTTGTTTTATGTGAAGGCTGTGTTTCTAACTCCTAAAGAAGTTGAAACATATTCTTTTTCTGGTTACGTTTATGCCGATGGCTTGCCTTTGGAAGGTGCAACAATTTCTTGTGATGTTGGTACTGCTACTACCGATAGCAAAGGATATTATGTCGTAAATGGTCTTACAGATGTGTCGTCAGTTTCTGCAGTAAAAGACGGATACTTAATTGAGAACAATATTCAATTTGCCAACTTTGATAATAAACAGATTGACTTTAATGGTTACAAAATTTTTGATAAGCATGGTATAGTTGAAAATAACGGTAATTTGATTGCAAATGCTACTATTCGTGTTTCAAGCAAAGCGGGAACGTTTACAACTACTACGAACGATTTTGGTGAGTTTTATCTTCCAACTCTTGCTGGTCAAGTTTCTATTGAAGTTATTAGTGAAACTACTGAATTTTTCGGGCAAACTTTTGATATTACTAATGATGATTTGGTTGTGTCTGGAACTACTACTATTACGGGTAAAGTTGTTACAGATAAAAAAGCAAGTGCTAGTGATTTTGCATTAAAATTGAATGATAAGTCGATTATTATTAATGATGATTTAACATTTGAAGTGGCTAATGTTTATTGTGGTGATGTGTTAACCCTTGCTAGTGATAATTATTTTATAAACGGTAATGCTATTAAAATATCTCAAGAAGGACAAAAGATTGAGTTTAATTGTGAAAAGTATTATTCATACCAATTGTCTTTTGTTAGTGGAAGTATTCCTATTAATGGAACTGCTATTTGTGTAAATGGAAATAGTAACTTTGTTGCAGTTGGAAATGATTATAAACTTGAAAAGTTGCATGGTAATAACGAATTGACTTTTGTAAATGGCAAGTTTGAATTTGATAAATTAGTTGTTAGTGATAGTGGAAATGCAATTATTGATGGTGTTTTTGATTTAAATGGTTCGTTTGTCTGCGACGATGGAAGCAAAAGATTAAACATTACTCATGGTGAAGAAGTTATAAATTGCACAAGGTCAGAGTTTATGGTAGATAATTGTAAACTTGGTGAGACATTGGGATTTGAATATGCTGGTTATTATGTAAAAACTCCGCAAGTTACACTTTTAAGTAGTGATGATTTATTTGTAGAACTAGAAAAATTGTATGATTTAACATTAAATGTTTGTTATGCTGGTAATCGTCTTGAAGTTAATGCTAATATTGGTGGACAAGAATATGTTGTAGGTGGAGCAATAACTTTACAAAATTTACATGGTGATATGGATATTGAACTTCGAAAAGATGGATATGTTTTTGAAAGTTTGAGTTGCAATTTTAGAAGTTGTAATTTTGATATTGAGCCTAATAAAATCTTCAATTTGAGTGTAACTGTGAAAAGTGGTGATATAATTTTACCAAATGCAGAAGTGATAATTGGTGAAGTTACCTATCCAGTTGATACAATGGGAATTTTAACGCTAGAAGATTTGTATCTTGATGGAGAAATGACTGTTAAGTGTGAAGGTTATGATGATTGCGTTTTAGATTATGATGTAAATAATTGTGATATAAATGTCAATATGACTTATTCTGTAAAGGGTCAAGTTTTATGTGGAGATTATTCAGTTGCTGGTGTTAAAGTTTCTAGTGGAAATATTTGGTGCTTAACTGATAGAAACGGTAAATTTGAATTGGTTGGACTTTCTGGTGAAGTTGAACTTTCTTTTGAAAAAGACTATTTTGCTATTAACAGTGTGACAGTTTCTTCTAACTCGGAAATTACTACTTATGGAACATATAGTATTACTGGAAAAGTTGAAACGGCTGATGGAAATTTAACTAATTTTAAAATAATTTTAATATCGCTTGATACTGGTGAAGAAAGTGTGGCATATACAGATAATAACGGATGTTACATTTTTGAAAACTTGAGTGGCGAATATATTGTTGTATATGATGAGAATACTGATATAGTACTAAAGCCATCTTCTTACACTATTGATAAAGGTGGAGTTTACAACTTTGCTGATAATGGTTATTCGTTTGGTGGTGTTGTTACTTCTGGGGGAATACCTGTTGCTGATGTAGTTGTGAAAGCGGGAGATAATGAAGCGATTACTGATGAAGATGGAAAGTATGTGTTTGACTTGATTACAAAACCATGTGTTGTACTTCTTAGCAAAAATGGGTATGTGTTTGACAATAATAATTTACAAGTTGATGAAACTTTTGATTTAAATTATGATGTAAACTTTACTTGTTCGTATAAGGTTGTTGGTAAGGTTACTAGCGGTAGTGTTTCTCTTGATGGTGTGGTTGTTTCTGCTCAAGGAAAAACTTGTCAAACAGTTAATGGGGCATATGAGATTTCTGGTTTGACGGGTGAAGCTCAAATATCTGTTAGTTTAAATGGCTATGTCTTTGGGGAAGATGTCAAAGTATGTGAATATTCTCAAGTAGATTTTAACGGATATTACTCAACTAAGATTATTGTTAAAACGGGAAGTATTTACCTTTCAGGTGTAAAAATTAAATACGGTAGTTATGAACTATTTACAAATGAGATGGGTGAAGGCTTATTGGAAAAGGTATATGCTGGAGATAAGTATATTCTTTCAAAAGACGGTTATGACTTGGGTGAGTATACATTTGGTTTATACGTTGAAGAAATAAACATTTCAACAACTTATACAATTTCAGGAAGGGTTGTTAGTGCTGGTAGTGGTCTAGCAGGTGCGGTAATAACGGTAGGAGACAAAACTGTTATTACAGATGATCTTGGAGAGTTTGAAATTTCGGGTTTGAGTGGTGAGTGCCTTTTAACTATTTCAAAAGAAAACTTTGAGTTTAATGATATTACAATAAATAAAGCAGAAGAAATTTATGTTTCAGCAATGTTTACGGTAAAGGGTTATGTAATACTTGATGGTATTCCTGTTTCGGGTGTAGACGTGTCATTGGGAGATGTTTCTAGTAGAACGAATAATTCTGGTTACTTTGAACTAGTTAATGTTACCGAAGAAGGATATGTCGAATTTAGTAAAGTTGGTTACGATTTTGGTGAAGAAATTTTTGTTAACACAAATGCTAATTTAAACGTTGAAGCTACTTATTCGATAAGTGGGGTTGTTGCAACTGGTAATATAAAAATTGCAGGGGCTAGGGTAATATCTTCAACTGGTGTAGAAGTTCTTACTGATAGTAATGGTTGTTATACATTATCTGGACTTGATAGAGTTGTGTCTTTAACAATTTTGGCTGATGGGTATGATAATGCTGAAGTAAAAAATATTACTGGTTATTCGAATAGTTTAAATGTAAATATGACATATTCTATTGTGATAAAATTCCAAGGTGGAGATTATAACAATGTTAGAGTTGGGGTAAATAATGTATATAAAACTTATTCGCAAGAAGTGGTAACAATAGAAAATTGTTCGGGTGAAACGGTTATAACATACAATAAGTTGGGATATACCTTCATAGAAGATAATGTTGGAAGTATTATTTGTAATGAAACTAGAATGGTTACAGTAAAAGAAGTTTATTCAGTTTCGGGTACCGTAACTACAAAAGGTGGTTTAGTTGTTTCTGGGGCGATAATTTCTGCTGGTGGAAAGAAAGCTATTTCTGATAACAATGGAAGTTATACAATTGATGGTTTGAGTGGAGATGTTAATATCAAAGCAAGTCTTGAAAATGATAGTGTGCTTTTTGAATATAATATTGGAACTGTAAATACTGCGATGATTAAAAATATAGATAATCAAATTGAAAATATTCATTATCTATATTACTTAACAATGTTAGGATATGAAAAGTTATCAAAAGCTTATGCTTATCAAGTATATGTTGATGGAGCAGTTGTTCCTACTAAATTTGCAGATGCGCAACAAACAAGGATAATTTATAAGAAAGATAGTTTGGGTAGAAGGATAATTCAAAACTTAAATTATGGAAAAAAGATTGATATTGCAGGTTTAATAACAGTCGACCCAAGAGTTGCATTCCTTGCATATTATGATGAAAAGAATGGCGAACTTCAATATATGAGAGCATCTGGTGATGTGGTGAAGTCAAATAGAACTGCCGATTATTCATCTTTAAGTTGGACAGATATTTCAAAAGAAAATTATTTTACACAATTTGGAACTAACCCCGATGGTTTTTATCCATATGTGATGGTTTTAAATAGTGTAGACAAAAAGAAAGGCGCAACTGAATATGCGGGTAATACAATCTCATCAGTTGAAAACATAGCCGATAACGGAGATAGTTTTACATTTACATTTAAACTTGATCATGCAAATGAAGAAACATATAAAGATTATAAGCGACAAATGAAATTCATGGTTCCTGAACAAGATTTAGATAGTTTCCAAAGTATTAATCTTACCTATACAGTTTCTAAAGCGGGAGATTTGTTGGGGCTTAAAATAGATGAGTCGTACACAGTTTCGTCAATGGGTCAGTCAGTTCCTACAAATGCAAGTTTCCCATATGTATTTAGAATTTATAATGAAGGAGAAAGTGTTCCAGATATTGTTGTAGAACATTCAAATGGAGATACGTATGCTGAAGGTATTAATTCGGCATTGTTAATAGATACAAGTAGTGTACAAACTGTATCTACGCAAAGTGTACAAATTTACAAAAGGAGAGAAGAAGAATGAAAGGAAAAAAATTTGTTTTAACTTTAGCATCAATTGCTAGTGCATTGTGTTTAATGACAACAAGCACTTCAAGTATTTCTGTTTCTGCTGGTACTGATGATGCTAATATCATTAAGCATTATTCTGTGCAAAATGCAGATTATCCAGTATATTCTTCTTTGTCTACCGTAACTGCAAGCGAAAGAAAAGAAGTTGTAAATATGTATGGTGGAAATAATCTAACTGACAAGTTTTCTGTATCGTTGACAAGACCAAAGGGAGATTCGGAAGTATCTACTATTACAGGTAATTATAAAATTCAAGATAGTGGTAATACAATATTTATTGAAGGAACGACCACAATGTCCGGTTGGTTTAAAAACAACCCAAGAATTACAACTGCATTTAAATTGGGCGATAATTTAATGAATGCTGCAAAAAATGGATATTTGTTAGTTAACTTTTCGTCAAATGTAAAAAGAAAAAACCATAAAAGTTATCTTGCAATACAGAACGGAACTATTAATAACGAAAATCTAGATTATTTGAGTAGTGTTTCTAAAACATATTCATCTTCTGAAGTGGCAGATAGTGATAACTATGAATTGCTTTCTATAACTATGGGTCAAGATAAAGGCGTTTCTGGCTATACTGGTACGGGGAATAGTTTTTCATCTAATGGTTTTTTGGCTGTGTTTTATAATGAATATCAAAAATCTGGAGATAACGGAATTTATGTAAACTGTCCTACTTTAACTATTTCATCTTCAGACGTTTCGTCTCCAGTGGTTTCGTGGAAACTAGATAATACTGAATGGAGTTCTGAAAACAAAAAAGTATATATCTATGCAAGTGATAATCAATCGGGACTTCAGAGTGTAAAAGTTAATGGTAATAATGCAACCAAGACAACTGATGGTGACGGCAAAGAATGTTACGCATATACAATTGATAAAATAGGCATTTTTACCATTGAAGTTGTTGATAATGTAGGTAATGTATATACACAAACTATTCCACAGTCGGAAATTAAAATAGATAAAGATAACGTAAGTAAACTTAAAATTACTATGCCTGTAGGTTCTCATACAAGGACAATAGAAGTAAATGTTGACTATGAAGAAAAAGGGCCAAGCCAAGAAACAGTTTATTATACTTTAGATGGTACGACGCCTACTACTAGTTCAAGCATTTTAAATAAGGGTGTAAATATTTTAGAGTTTTATGATAAGCCAAATGCTAACTACGTTTTAAAAGCTCTTCTTATGGACGAAGCGGGGCATGTTACTAGCGAAGACGATATGATAGTTAAAGAGTTTAGAATGGATGATACTAGATACAAAGTTGATGTTACTGCTATCCATGGCTCTTTTGAAATTTTAGGTGCAACCATAGGTGAAGGGGAAGATAGTTATCATGCTTGGTATGGTGATTTGGTAACAATTAATTATCTACCTGATAGTGGTTATGAGTTTTATAAACTATATAACTTTGGCAAAGAAGAAGGCTCAAAAAGTAATTCGGGGCATTATTATACTTGCAATAGAGATATGTCTCTTGAAATAAAAAATAGATTTAGATTAAATATTGAAAGTTATGAAGATGAATATACTTTTGAAGAAAGTAAATTTGTTGAACCTAGTT
Source organism: Clostridiales bacterium (assembly GCA_015055815.1). GTDB lineage: Bacteria > Bacillota > Clostridia > Christensenellales > UBA1242 > UBA11490. The sequence continues at coordinate 195,792 of SVHM01000002.1, read as the reverse complement.
ATACTTTGAATACAAGTGAAAGCCCTGAACTAAATATGACTATAACAAAAGATGGTACTCCGTCTAGTCTTTATAATATTGGTGATTATGTAGTTGAATGGAAGGTAGATAATGATGAGTATATAGGCTCTGGTGTTATGTATATTAAAATCAAACCAATATTAGTAACTATAGAATTTGGTGATAATTCTAATTTGATTTATAACGGAAATGTTCAGAACTTAAATTATACTTTTTTTGGTACTTTTGATTATGATATAAAATATGTAATTAATGACGCAGAGGTACAATTTAAAAATGCTGGAAATTATTCTATAGAATTTGTTAGTAATAATGAAAATTATGTATTTACAAACGGTGTGCTAACTTGTGAAATATTTAAGCGTACAATAGATATCGAAATTTTAAATACAGAATTTAGTTATTCGGCAAGTATACAAAATATTGAATATTTGTCAGATGGTGTTGATGGGGTAGTTGTTTATACTCAAAATGATAGTACAGTGGACTTTTTAAATAGTGGCGATTATGCATATACAATTCTTCCAGTAGACGAAGAAAATTATATTTTTACTAATAATACAGGTGTGTGTTCTATTTCAAGAGTTTCTGTGTATTTTGATTTGTTACAAAATGAATACGATTATACTGCTCAAGTACAAAACTTAAATTTTAGAATGGTTGATGAAAATTTATTGCCGATTGATTTTGTAAATGGTTTGACAATAACTTTTAAAATGGGTGGGGTAGAAACTTCATTCCAAGAACCAGGTGATTATGAGTATTTAATTTCAACAAGCGATACTAACTATGATTTGTTTTATACTACAGGAAATTGTTCAATTGTAATTGTTAAAGTTAATATTGTTTTAGATAGAGTTATTTATGAATATACTGGTGATGAGATAGATTTTGTATTCCATTTTGAAAATGAGAATGGCGAAACAACTAATTTTAAAAATATAGAATTTAAGTTTACTCAAAATGGAAGTGATGTATCTCCAGTTGCGGTTGGGGTGTATACATATACTTTCTTTACAAGTGATGTAAACTATGAACTATTAAACTATACTGGGGAAATTGAAATAATTGTTGCAAAAGTGACAATTGAAGTGGTTGATAAGAATTTAATTTATGATGAAAACGGAAATACTTTACTATTTGTTGCTACTTCAATAGGTGGAAATGATTATACAAATAACTCATTTATTCAATTAACTATTACTCAAAATTCAGAAGAAAAGAGTTTATTAGATGTTGGCACATATGACTATGAAATAGTGTCGTTAGATGGTAGTATTGTTTTAGATGGAGATGTATTCGGTCAGATAGTTATTTCTCCAAAACCAATAAGTATTATAAATATAGTATCACAATATACATATACTGGAAGCGAAATTATATTTGAATATGAATTGGAGCAAGACATAAATGTTTCTTTGCAAATTGATACTTTAATAGATGTTGATGATTATAATTATACTTTTACTTCACTTGATAGTAATTATGTTGTAGCAAATGGACAAGGGGTAGTTAAGGTTATTCCTAAAGTTGTAAATGTTACTATATTAAATAATGATTATACATACAATAAAGAAGTGCAAGAAATTGAATATTCTTTAACAGAAGAAATTGAGCATGATATAAATACATTTATTGGTGAAAATAAAATAGATTTTAAAAATGCGGGTACATATCGTGTTGAGTTTATATCTCTTAATAAAAATTATGTAATTGAAAGTTCAGATATTAACCTTACTATAAAACAAAAACTTGCAAGCATCACTGCTAGTAATTTAATACAAACATATGGAAAAGACGTTAAAAATATTTTAGTTACTGTTGAAGATAATGTTGAATATAAAGTGACTTTTGAAAGAACACCAATGCTTGTTGGTAATTATCCATTTGAAATTAAACTATTAAATAATAATTATACCGGTGTGTATAATGGTGTTTTAAAAATTGAAAAGAAAGAAATTAAGATAACAGCACTTGCTGGTCAATATAAAATATACCGATATGAAGACGGAGACATAAAGTGTTCTGTTGAAGGTGTATTTGATGGTGATAGTGTAAACTACTCTGTTGCAAGAGAATTTGGTGAGAATGTAGGTGTTTACAAGATTAATCTTGTATCATTTGAAAGTGATAATTACTCATGTAAATATGTTGAAGATTTCTATTCAATTAAACCTAGACAATTAGTAATAAGAATAAATAATTTATCAAAAATTTATGGCGAAAATGACCCAACTCTTTCTTATGAAATATTAAGGGGAGAAGTTGTTTCTGGAGACAATCTTGGTATAAATCTTGAAAGAGTAGCTGGTGAAAATGTAGGCTCTTATGATATTTCAATGTTAGATGATTATAACGAAAATTACAAAGTTCTAGCTTCAAAATCTAAGTTTACTATACTTCCAAAAGATTTAGTAGTAAATATTAATAATATTGAAACTAGATATTCAGAAGTTGTTGAGTTGTCATATTCTATTGAAGGTAGTTATGACCAGTCTCAAATTACTGGCGAAATTGAAAGAGAAGTCGGTGAAAATGTAGGTGAGTATGTTATATCGCAAGGTACTCTATCTAGCCAAAATTATAATTTAATTGTAAATAACGGTAAATATGTTATATTACCTAGAGAATTATATATAACGGCATTAACTACTACAAAAACATACGGCGAAGAAGATAATTTACAATATGTTGTGTCAAACTTATGTGATGGAGATTTGTTGACTGGAAATCTTGAAAGAGAAATTGGTGAAAATGTGGGTGAGTATATTATTTCACTAGGAACTCTAAATAATTCTAATTATCATATTAACTTTACTTCAGGGAAATTGATAATCTTAAAGGCTGGTCTTGAAATTATAATTGATGATAAAGAACAAGTATATGGTGAAGAATGTGTTCCTATGACATATTCTATAAACGGTCTTAAATATGATGATACGCTAGAATTAAAATTATTTAGAGATGGCGGAAATGATGTTGGTGTGTACTGCATTTCAACATATATGCAACCCCTTCAAAATTATTATATTTCATCTTTGACGACTGGTAGTTATGAAATTGTAAAAGCTGATATCGTACCAACTCTTGAAGGTAAAACTGTAATTTATAATGGTAAAGTTCAAAGTTTAAGTTCGGAATTTCCATTTGAACTTAAATATGAATATTCTTTAAATGGAAGCGTTGTTGAAAGTCCTGTGAATGTTGGGACATATTCGGTTGTTGCAATTTTTGAAGGTAATCAAAACTACAATCCATCAAGAAGTTCTGTTGTAAGACTAGTGATAAAGAAAATGCAAATTAGTTTTGTATTAGCTGAAAACGAATTTATTTATGATGGAACGATGAAAGAGCCGGAATTTTACTTTGATGAAAATTGTGGACTAAATAAAGATAGTGTAATGTATATTTTTGAAGACAATTTGCAACCAATAGAAGTTGGTGAATACAAATTTACAATAAAAGTTACAGACAATAATTTTGATGGTGAAGCAAATGGTATTTTAAAAATTGCAAACGCATTGACTATTAGTAATGAAAATTCGATAATTGAGTGTGTTGAAGGAACATTTGATAGTTCTATTCAGGCTCTTAATATGGTCGCTACAGCAAGCAATTTAGCAGTTGAAGAAAAGAATGTTGTGTCTTCATTTAAGTTTGAAAATGTAAACAATGAAGTTGATTATGTGTATACTGTTAAAATAAAAGCCATGAACATAAAAAATCCATGTTTATACCAAGTAGTAGATGGAGAAAGGGTAGAAGTTTCAATGAAAAAAGAAGGCGATTATTATGTATTCAGAACAAATAATCTAAATGGCGAGTTCTTCATTACCAAAGATAAAATGGATAAGGCTGTTGTAAACACTATAATTTTAGGTGCTGGAATTGTTCTATTGGGGGTTTTGGTTGTTACTTTAAAAGTGGTTAAAGCAAGAAAAGTAAAGAAGTCAAAAATTTCAGATAAAGACTTAAGTAATTATGATATTGGATAAGATAAAAAGCAATCATTAATGATTGCTTTTTTACTTAAAAAATTGATTATTATAAATAATAGATGTGTGGTTTGGTTTAATCTTTTTTGCTTGATTGTGATGATATTTAGCAAGGTCGAAATTGCCTTGTTTGTAATAAAGTCGACTAAGTTCTACGTGGGGAATAAATGCAAATTCGTCTGGGTTTACAAATCCTAATTGCTGTATCTCGCAATTAAGTGAAGCGTTGTAATAAAATATAGCACTTGTAATATCTCCTTCAATGTCATATAAATATGCTAAAGTGTTAATAATTTCATGTGTGGGAGAGTATTTTTTCAAATAATCAAATAGTATGTTTTTTGCTCTTTTGAAACTGCTTCTTGATATATAAATTTTAGTAAGCATAAGGTACGCACCTGTTATATCTGGCGGGTATTTATTATTTAAGGATAAATACTTTTTAAAAGCTTTTTCGGATGAATGAAAGTAATTGTTGTAATATAATTCTCTTGCGTAATAATACTGCTCTCTTGCCGAAAACTTAATACCATTTTTCTTTGCTATGTTGTATAGATTTAAATTTCTTTTAGGGTTACCCGCATTTATTTTTCTGTGTTCAATTTCTATATCCAAATATTCAATTTTGCCTTTTGGTGTAATAACTTCATGAACAAAACCGTGCCAAATAAAACCGCATCTGTTTTTTAAAATTCTTTCTCTGAAAAATTCCAAAGTGGTATTTCCGCTTTTGTCTTTCATGACATACTTTAACATAAATACATGTGTGTCTGTTGGTTGGGTTTTTAACTTTAATATTTTAGTAATATTATTTGGGCTAATATAATCATCAGCATCCAACCACATAATATAATCTTTTGTGGCTTTGGAAAAAGAAAAATTTCTTGCTTTTGAAAAATCGTTACACCACTCAAATTGAAAAATATTATCGGTGTATTTCTTGGCAATGTCAATAGATTTGTCGGTAGACCCTGTGTCAACTATAATTATTTCATCAGCAAAAATTTTAACTTGATTTAAAATTCTATCAAGTGTGGCTTCTTCATTTTTTATAATAAAACAAACACTTAAACTAAACATATTTAAATATATGATAATAATTTAAATGTTGTTAATAAAAAATTAATTGGAAAGTGTGTTTAATTATGTTATACTAATTAGGTGGAGAAAAATATGACAAACGAACTTATAAATGAACATGTAGTAAATGCAAGTCTTTTGGATACTAAGTCTAAACTTGGTCTTGTAGGAAGTGTTATTTGTATGCAAGATAATATGTGTGAGTTCTTTGAAAAGAATGGGGCAGATGGACTTACTATGCTTCCTATATGTAATGCCTTTTTCGTAATTACAAAGACGCTGATTAAATTTAATGAATATGCTAGTTGGTTAGACAAAATTAAGATTAAAACTAATGTGGCGAAAAAATCAAATATTAGAGTAACGCTTTCAAATAATATTTATCTAAATGATAAAGTTATAGTTTGTGGTATTCAAGAAATGTGTGCGGTTGATGGTGATAGTAGAAAATTAAGAACGGTTCATAGTACTCTTTTCCCAAAAGATATATGTGAGAGTGGTCTTGAAAATAATGAACTTGCTTTTACAAAATTTGCTGAAGAATTGACGGATGAAGATTTTGTAAAAACTATAAAAGTTGATTTAAGTCACCTTGATTTTTACAAGCATACAAACAATGTTGAATGCGTAAAATTTTGTTTGAGTACTTTGCCATTAGACATTTATGAAAATAATGAAATTGATACTTTTGAAATACATTATATAAACCAAACGGTACTGGGTGATGAGATAAATATTTTCAGAAAAATGAACGATAAAAAAGTTTACTTTGAATTAAAATTGACTGATGGTACAGTGGTTACAAAATCAATGATAACCATTAAATAAATGACATCAACTATTATGTATTTGACATAAAACCATATAATAAATTACAAAAAGGATGTAGTAATGAAAAGATTAGCAGTTGTAATATCTGAAGGATTTGAGGAAATGGAATGCGTTTCTACAGTAGACGTACTAAGAAGGGGTGGAGTTGAAGTAGAAGTGCTTGGGCTTGGTGATGTTAATATTACTGGAGCGCATGGAATTACCATTACTTGTGATGAAATTTTTAATTGTTTTGGTCTTTCAGAATTTGATGGCGTTGTGCTTGTAGGTGGGATGAAAAATGCTATCACTTTAAGTGAGACAAATGATATACTATCGTTGCTTGAAGATTTTAATAACAATGAAAAATTAATTGCGGGAATTTGTGCAACTCCATCAATTGTTTTTTCTAAAACAAATATATTGCGTGGTAAGGGTGCAACCTGTTATCCATCTTCAGATCTTATTGCAAATTTAGAAAACTTTATTGATAGCCCAGTTGTTGTTTCGGGTAATGTAATAACAAGTCAATCGCCAGCAACTGCTATTGATTTTGCTCTTGCTATTTTGAATTATTTTGAAATAGATGTTAGTAGTCTTATAAGTGAATTAAAAGGAAAAATGTAATGCGTGTTTGCTCCCTTGCTAGTTCGTCTAAGGGTAATTGTACTATAGTTTATAACGATTATGAAATTGTAATTGTTGACATGGGAATATCTTGTAAAGAGCTAGAAGAAAAATTTAATATTTTGGGTCTTGATATCTCTAAGGTTGTAGGGGTAGTTATTTCTCACGAGCATGGTGACCACACTAAAGGACTTTGTGGGCTTGTTAATAAATATAATGTTCCAGTATACTGTCATTATAATTCTTGTGATGGTGTTGTAAAGAAGGGTAAAATTACTCAAAGTAATATTATAAGATTTAATGATGTTCCTTTTCAGCTTGGAGATTTTGTTATTTCTACTTTTCATGTTAGTCATGATGTCTATTGTGTTGGGTTTAATATTTGTGAAAATGATAATAAGATAAGTATTGTAACAGATTTGGGATATACTACTAATGATATAGTTGAAAAACTATATGATAGTAGATTGGTAATATTAGAAGCCAACCATGATGAAAAAATGGTTGTTGCAAGTACTAAATATCCTGCAGTTTTGAAAGCGAGAATTTTGGGCAAGTATGGTCATCTTAGTAATATAAATAGTGCAAAGGTAGTCGTTGAACTTGCTCAACATAATGTTAGACAAGTATTGTTTGCGCATTTAAGCGAAGAAAACAATACTCCCGATTTATGCTATAAAACTGTTTGTGATTATCTTATGTCGGTGGGTGTTGAGCCTAATGTACATATAAAATTAGATATAGCCAAGCCTAATGGTATTGGACCTATATATGTTGTGAATTAAAAATTGCCATCTACGAAATTTAGGTGGTATTTTTTATGAAAAAAATTTTAATGATTATACTGTTTTCTGTATTCTTTGTAGGGTGTTCTATTAATACAGTTTCGGGTAGTGTTATTTCATTTGATGATGAAAGTTCAATTGGTACGATTGCTAAATATATTAGCCCTGCTGTTGTGGGTATAAGTGGTATATCTGGAAGTTCTTCGTCAGTTGGTAGCGGTGTGTCTGTTTCGGGTAATGGGTATGTTCTTACAAACTCTCACGTAGTACATGGTTGTGAAGATATAATTTTATACTTACATGATAAGTCTCAGACGACTGCAAAAATAATTTATGAAGATACTGTTTTAGATTTAGCTATATTAAAGTGCAATAAAGATTTGCCATATTTATTGTTGGGAGATAGTGATAAAATGTCAGTAGGTGATGATATATTGGCAGTAGGTACCCCTTTGAGTTTAAATTTAATTCACACTTTTACAAAAGGAATTGTGAGTGCGGTTGATAGAACAATTAAAACTGGAAGTAATAATGGTGAAGGGTATATGCAGAATTTAATTCAGCATGATGCTAGTTTAAATCCTGGAAATAGCGGTGGTCCGTTAATCAATTCTAAAGGTGAAGTAATAGGCATAAACACACTTAAAATTTCAAGTGGTGAAGGTATTGGTTTTGCTATTCCGACAAAGAGTTTTTCATCACTACTTAGCAATTATATTAAGGATGAAAATTATAGTGTTCCAAAGCTTGGCGTTTATGGTGTTGATAGTGAGATTGCGAAGTTCAATCGTAAGACAAATTTAGATAAAGGTTTTTATGTAATATCAGTAGCTCAAGGAAGTGCTATAAAGGATGCTGGGCTTCAAGGCGGTGAAGTTATTACCAAAATCAATTCAGCTGTCATTAATGATACTCTTGATTTAAAAGATGAATTGTATAAGCATAAGACATCTGATAAAATTGAAATTGAATTTTTTAAAGATGGAAATTTTTACACCAAAAAAATAAGACTTAAATAATCTTATCTTTTTAAGATGAAAAATTTTCATCTTTTCTTTGTATGTTTTTGTCGAATTGATTGTGTATAAAAAGTGAGAAATTTCCGAAAATACCTTGATTATTTTAAGATTATATAGTAATATATATAATATAAGAAAAAGTATCCTTGCAAGGTGTTCTATGGGAAAAGTTAAGAAGGAATTTAATAATTATACCGTCTTAGATGCGTTCAAAGTGTTTTTCTACTTGGCGATTACTGTTGGAGTAGTTTCTCTTTTGTTGCAGTTGGTATTGCTGATTGCTCTTGGTGGAGAAGGTAGTAATGCATTTATTGAGACGGAGACTTTTGATATAATTTCATATATGGTGACCCCAACAATATTTATTATCTTTTATTTTGTGTACAACAAAATTCATAAAGTAAGAAATATTAATGCACTTGGCGATGGTCAGAAAATTAGTTTGCTTCCAATATCGGTTGCAATAGTTCTTTCAATTATTGCAATATTCTTATTTACGCCTTTCATGAACTTAATTGACTTTTTCTTTTCAAATGGTGGTTTTACTCCCGATGATACAATTCCCTTACAAGAGAAAATGGCTGGTAGTTGGTCGTACTTTTTCTTGGGAGTGTTTATATTTGCATTTCTTCCAGCAATTGCTGAAGAATTGATTTTTAGGGGAATTATTCAGAAAAGTTTAAATACAAGATTTTCTGGTTTTGCAACTATTTTGCTTACAACTGTAATGTTTGTATTGATGCATGGCTCATTACAACAAACTGTATATCAATTTATTATGGGAATACTTCTTTCGTATGTCTCTTTGGTGGGCGGATGTATTTTGTATTCTTTCTTGCTACATTTTTTGAATAATGTACTTGTTTTGATATTTTCGTGTTTTGATATCGTTTCATATCTGTCTGCAGATGAAACTTTTTACTATAACTTTTTCAGCATGCTTTTCCCATTCTTAATATTCTTGCTTGGGGTTGTTCTTGTTGCAATTCTATTCTGGGTTTTGAAGTACTTGAGAAATAAAAATTTCTTTAGATTTGAAACGAAGAAAGCAAAAAAAGAAAGGCTTGCTCAAGTTCCAGAAGAAAAGATTGGAATTTCTCAAGTTTGGAAAAATTTAAAGTATAATGAAAAAATGTATATGGTATTTGGCTTTGTTTTGCTAGGGATAATTTGGCTTATAAATACAATTGACGGATTTATGTAACGCAGGGGTTTTATGGAGTATTATAGTACTGAGAAAAAGGGTAAATCAATATTTAAAATTTTCCTTATTTATTATGTTGTTATGCTTCTTTTTTGTGGGCTTAGAATATTTGCTCAATTAGGATATGTTCCCGATGGTATTTGGGGAGATATCTTGTTTTCTTTTTTGGTGCAAGTGGTTATACTAGTTATAATTCCATCAATTTTATTTTGTTTGTTCTTCAAAAGTAAACCTAAAAGGATTTTTAAAGATTGTAACTTTGGCAAAATTAATATCCAAATAATTCTTATAAGTATTGGACTAGGTTTAATTTGCTTTGTTGTAAATATTATTGTTTCATCTTTATTTAATGGTATACTTTCGTATACTGGATATAGATTTAATTCGTCTGGAAGTAGTGATTATTCCGATTTGAATTTTATTATAGATATAATAACAGTTGCTATTTTGCCAGCAATTGCTGAAGAGTTTTTGCACAGGGGACTACTTCTTCAAGGTATTAAACATATCGGTTTTAAAAAAGCGATAGTAATTTCATCTTTAATGTTTGGACTTATTCACTTTAATATTCAACAAGTATCTTATGCAATAATAGTTGGACTTATAATGGGGTTTGCATCTGTAGTTGCTAAAAATATTTTTCCAGCAATTATAATTCACTTTTTGAATAATTTTTTAAGTACTTATCTTAGCTATGCTTCAAATAGGGGATGGATAGGCGGTAATATTTTAGGAAAATTGCAATTAGCATTATTTAGCGGGAATACATTTATGATTTTCTTTGTAAGTGCAATTGTGGTTATAGTGGTTGTTGCATTGTTATTCTTGCTGATATGGTTATTATATAAGCAATCAATTGTGAGAAAAGTTAATCATGCTATTGACAAAGTCTATAAAAGTAGCGGTGAAATTGTGACAAATAAACCCGTTTATGTAGAAGAAGAAAAGGTTATTAGAGAATTGATTGAAACAAATACTCTTCTAAATCTTGATTATCAAAAAATGGATAATCCTATAAATATAGTAATGCCGAAAGAAAAAGCTATTTATAAATGGTCTTTTAAAGATAAAATATTTATGTGGGGAGCATTTGTGCTTAGTGGACTTGTAACGCTATTTACTTATATTTGGGGGTTGTTTTAGGTGAAAATTAATATAGTAACTGTAGGCAATCTAAAAGAAAAATATTTAATTGACGGATGTAAAGAATACATTAAGAGAATAAGTAGATTTCATAGTATTAATATGATTGAAGTTGAAGAAGAAAAATTGCCTAAAAATTATTCTGAACTAGATATATCAAAGTGCCTTGTTAAAGAAGGTGCAAAAATTGAAAAATATTTAAAGGGTTTTGTGATAGTTTTAAATATAGAAGGTGAATGCTTAAGTAGTGTTGAATTTTCTCAAAAAATTGAAAAAGTTGCCTTGTCATTTGATACTATAACTTTTGTCATAGGTGGCAGTTATGGGCTATGCGAAGAGATAAAGAAAAAGGCAAATATGGGTTTGAGTTTTTCAAAAATGACTTTTCCACATCAATTATTTAGAATGATGTTACTTGAGCAAATTTATAGAAGCTGTACTATAACAAATAATATAATCTATCACAAATAGAAAATATGGATAAAAATTATTATATGGCTTTGGCTTTGGAAGAAAGTAAAAAATGTATAAAGTCAAAAGACGTGCCAGTGGGTGCTGTTATTGTAAAAGATGGAAAAGTTCTTTCAAAAGCTCATAATACTAAAGAAAAAAAACAAAATTGTCTTAACCATGCTGAAATTTTAGCTATTAATAAAGCGAGTAAAAAAGTAAAAAATTTTAGGCTTTCGGGTTGTGAAATATATGTTACCAAAGAACCTTGTCTTATGTGCATGGGTGCAATATTAAGTGCTAGAATTGATAAAATTTATTACGGGTCAAAAGATAAAAGATTTGGAACAATTAAACTTGCAAAAGATAATAACTTCAATCATAAATGCGATGTTGAAGGCGGTATATTAAATAAAGAATGTGATGAGATGCTTAGTAATTTCTTTAGTGCTTTAAGGGGAGATAATGAAGACATTAGAAGCCATTGAAAAATTAGAAAAAATAAAAATTAAAGGCAAAAGTACATCTGTTATTATTTGCAAAGTTCCTTTTTTAAAAAATTCTTATGATGGCATGCTTTTGGGTAGAAAACTTTATGATTGGGTGGCGTTTGCTTGTAATGGTAGAAGTATAAAGTTTGTCGATTTTACAAAGGGTGATAATATTTTATCGTATGTTAAAAAACATATTGATAAAAGTTTTGATTATACTCTACTTTTGATGTCGTCGACACCACTTCTAGAAAGTAGTGATATAGATAATATTATTGAGTATGCAACCATTAAAGATGTAAATCTTTGTAAACTTCCAAGCGGGTACATTTTTAAAAACGATTACCTTTTGAATACAGATAATTATTTTGTTGATAGTGTATATTCTTTTAATTTAGACAACTTTTATATTGTTGAAAACAAAAAACAATTTAATTATGCTTTGGACGTTTTGCAAAAAAGAATTAATGATTTTCACATGGAGAATGGTGTTGAAATTATAAAACCAAGTAGTACATATATAGAGCCAGAAGTTGATATTTCAGATGGTGTTGTTATATATCCTAATAACACTTTGAAAGGCAAAACCAAGATAATGAATGATGTTATATTAAAAGAAAATAATGTAATAGACAATTCAAAAATTGGCAAAGGGTGTTGTATTTCTAGGAGTAATGTGATAAACTCTGTACTAGGTAAAAACGTTTATATTTCGGCTTTTTGTGATGTTTTAAATGCACTAATAGGTGAAGAAAGTATTATTGAAAGTCATTCTAGCATTGTTAATTATAATGTTGAAGCGAAATCGAAAATTGCAAGTCATAGCCGTTTAGGAGAAAGAAATGATAGTAATAGTGGGACTAGGTAATCCTGGCAAAAATTATGAAAATACCGTACACAATCTAGGCTTTATGGCGCTAGATTATTTTGCCGAGAAAAACGGATTTGATTTTACTAAAAATAAGTTTTCGTCACTTATGGCTGAGAAGGTAATTGATGGAGAAAAAGTAATTTTACTTAAACCCCAGACGTTTATGAATTTATCGGGAAAGGCTGTTGAAGAAATTAAAAATTTATATAAATTGGATGGAAGTAAAATTCTACTTTTATCTGATGATATTGATTTGAATTTTGCTGATATTAGAATAAGGGCAAAAGGCAGTGCGGGTACGCATAATGGACTTAGGGATATTGTAAAAAGAATTGGTGAAGATTTCCCTAGAATTAGAATAGGTGCGGGTAGACCAGAAAGTGGAGATTTGGCGTCATATGTGTTAAGCAAAATGTCTAATGAAAAATTGGATATTTTAAGCGGTGTATTTGAAAAGATTAATGGAGCAATAATTAAGTTTATTAATAAAAAATCGGTAAATGGGATAGATGTTAATAATTTATAATGTTTAAGAAATTTTTATCAAATGGTAATTTTTTAAATTTAATAAATTCGGTAGAAGCGGGCGAAAATATTAGTGTTTTTGGTCTAAATCTAGGAGAAAAATTGGCGATAGTAAAAGATACCGCCTTCCTTTTTTTTGTCTGTGATAATGGAGATAATGTCTTTGAAGTAGAAGAAAAATTAACAGCACTTGGTAGAAAGTGTGATATTCTTACCGATACAATTAATGTTTTTACTGATGAATTTACATCTTTTGAAAAAATATTAAAAACTTTATATAAAATTAAAAACAATGAAATTGATACTCTTATTGTAATCCCTGAAATTATTTGTCAAAGATATCCAGATATTAGCAATATTGATAATATTCAATTGAAAGTTGGCTGTGAAGATAATATTGTTAATATTGGTAAAAGGCTTACGCAGTTAAATTATCGTAGAGTGGACTTGGTAAGTCAAATGGGTGAATATTCTATTAAGGGTGATGTTGTTGATATCTTTCCTTTGTCGGGAGTTCCAACAAGGGTTTATTTTGATTATGATACAATATCAAATATAAAAGAATACAATCCTGTTACAATGCTTACAAGTCAAGATATAGATGAAATTTGTATTTATCCGAATAAATATTGTTCGGTTAGTAAAGAAAAAATTGATGAGTTTTTTTCATCAAAAAAATTATCTTTTGATGAAATATATGATAATTTAATTGAATTAAAAAATAACGATTATAGACTTATTGCTTTTGATAATTTTAAAAGTTCTATTTTTGACTTTGTTCAAGATGCCACAATAGTTTTTGATGGTGCAAGAAATATTTATAACAAACTTGATGATTACGTAAAAAACTTTAAACAAAAAATTAAAGACTTAAAAAAGCCACTTTCAGTTGTTTTGGGTAACGAATATATTGATTTGGGTAAGGTTTTAAAATTTAATCATCAGTTAATTGCTTTTCACTTTATCAATGAGGGTAATAGAATTTTTAAACCAAATAAAGTATTTAATATTAGAACTCTTGCTCCTGTAAATTATGTTGGATATAATGATGTTTTACTACTTGATGTAAACAATTTCAAAAAGTTGGGATATACTGTTATTTTGGCGAGTGGTACAAATGAAAATGCCATAAGGATAAAAAATTTATTTGACGAAAAAAATGTACCCAATTCTATTTGTTCTGTTTTTTCTCTTTGTCAAAAGGGAGAAGTGAATATTTTATCAAGGAATTTTCCGCTTGATATAATTGTTTCAGAAGAAAAATTAGCTATTATTTCAACAAGTAGTTTGTTTGGAAGAAAGAAAAAAATTAAACAAGTAGAGGCGGGCTTTTTTGATGGGGAAGTTCCATCTGAAGGCGATTTCGTTGTACATAATTTTCATGGTGTTGGGAAATGTTTGGGTGTAAAAACCATGCAAATAAGTTCATCATTTAGAGATTATGTGGTAGTTGAGTATAAGAACAATGATAAATTATATTTGCCAGTTGAGAATTTAAATCAATTGTCTAAGTATTTGTCTACAGACAAACAACCTGTACTTAATAAAATAGGTGGAGTTGAGTTTGCTAAGACTAAGTCAAAAGTTAAAAGTTCTGTTAAAAAAGTTGCTTTTGATTTGATTGCTTTGTATAGAGAAAGATTAAATTTAAAAGGAATAAAATATTTACCTGATGATGATATGCAGGTAGCGTTTGAAAATCAATTTGGCTTTGATGAGACAGCCGACCAATTGTCTGCAATTAATGATTGTAAACAAGATATGCAATCGGGCAAGTTGATGGATAGGCTTATTTGTGGTGATGTTGGGTTTGGCAAAACTGAAGTGGCTCTTAGAATTGCATTTAAAACTATTCTTGGGGGTAAACAAGTGGCGTTGCTTTGTCCGACAACAATTTTATCCGAACAGCACTTCATAACTGCAAAAAATAGAATGAGTAATTTTGGTGTAAAAATTGAAGTATTAAATAGATTAAAAAGCCCTAAAGAAATTGAAAAAATCAAAAAAGATTTTAAAGACGGAAAGATTGACTTTTTGATTGGTACTCATAAACTTCTTGCAAAAGATATTGACTATAAAAATTTGGGACTTTTGATTATTGATGAAGAACAAAAATTTGGTGTCGGTGATAAAGAAAAAATCAAGAATTTTAAAAAGCAAATAAATGTTTTAACTCTTAGTGCAACTCCAATTCCACGAACGATAAATATGTCTTTAATAGGTGTTAGGGATATTTCTGTAATTGAAACACCGCCCGTTGAAAGAAGACAAAGTATTGTAGAAGTTTTAGAATTTAATGATAATATTATTAAATCAGCTATAGAAAAAGAACTTTCAAGAAAAGGTCAAGTACTTGTCATTTATAATAGAGTGGAAACTATATATAAATTTGCTAGTTATATTCATTCTTTGGTTGGTAATGCAAATATTTCTGTTGCACATGGACAAATGAATGAGAGTGAATTAGAAAGTGAAATATTTAAATTGTATTCTGGAGAAACGGAAATTTTGGTTTCGACCACTCTTATTGAAAATGGTGTTGACTTGCCTAATGCTAATACTTTGATTGTAATTAATTCCGACCTTTTAGGACTTTCTCAACTTTATCAGTTAAAAGGAAGAGTTGGTAGGGGAGATAGGCAATCTTTTGCATACTTTACTTTTGATAGTAGAAAACTCCTTACAGAGACGGCTTATAAAAGACTGCAGGCTATCAAAGAGTTTAGCGAAATGGGAAGTGGGTTTAAAATAGCCATGCGAGACTTAGAGATAAGGGGTGCTGGTAATTTGCTTGGTGCTGAGCAGAGTGGACATATAGAGAAAATAGGCTATAATTTATTTGTTCAACTTCTAAGTGAGGCGGTTGATGAATTGCAAGGAAAAGAACTAAAGCAAAAATTCGATATTAAAATTGAAACTGATATATCAGCGTATCTTTCAAAAGATTATATTCCAAGCATGTCTAGTCGAATGGCTGTTTATAAGCAAATATCATCTATTCAAAATCTTGATGATTATCATTTGTTTGAAAAGCAAATTTCTGAAATATACGGACATATTCCAGAAGAACTTATTAATCTTGCAAAAATCTCACTTATTAAAAATAGTTTTTCAATGTTTGGCATAAGCAAGATTGTTATAAAAAAATTAAGTAAGATAGTATTTATTGGTAAAGAATATTTGACTGAAAAAATTCTTGATGTTATGCAAAATTTTAAAAATATGTCTATTAATTTTACATGCGAGCCAACAATTGAAATTTGTGGTGTGGAAAAGTCTGAAATTTTGGACTATTTAATTGATTTTATTCAAATATTTATGAAGAATTGTTAAAAATATTTGCAATTTGGTAATTATTATAGTAGAATATATAGGTAAAAATATACTTTATATTAAGGGGCAAAGATTAAAGTGAAAAAAATATTTAAAAAGATGCTAACTGCTGTGTGTGCTTTTGCACTTTGTATTGTGTGTACAGGGTGTAGTTGGTTAGAGATAAATAGAAGCAGATATTATGACCAAATAGTTGCTACTGTTGGTGATTTGTCTTTTACTAAAAAAGATTTAGCAGAAGCATATAATTCATATGGTTATCAATATTATGAACAAGGCTATTATTCTTCGCTAGAAGAGTCTATTACTGCTACAGTTAATAGCATGATTGAAAGAAAATTACTTCTTGAAGAAATAAAGAAAAACTATACTCTTACTGATACTGAAAAATTAGAAGTTAAGAAAGAAACTCTTGATTATATGCGTGATTCAGTAAATACTTTTGTTGAAAAAGTTAGAAAAGAGTGGGACTGTGAAATAAAAGTAGAAGAAGAAGCTGAAAAAGAATCATTAAGAGATGCTGAAGAAAGTTACTCTCCAACTACTACTTTTGAAATTGTAAAAAATAGTAAGGGCGAAAATGAAATTGTGGTATCTAGAGTAAGAGAAAGTAAAGAAACTCCTATTCTTGATAATTTGCCAGAACATTTTTCAAAAGATTATTTATTACCAATTGAAGAAAACGTAGCAAAAGAAGCATGGACAAGATATATCAAAAGTTTACAAGATGTTGCTAAGAGTGAAGAAAGAAGCACTGAAGAAAAAGATGTTCTTTTACATGAAGAAAATAGACTTCTAGAAATGATTACAAATAATAAATATTTGGAAAAATTCGAAGATGATTTCTTTAACAATACTCCAGTAAATGTACAAGCAGTTCTTGATTATTATAGAGAACAATATGCTGAACAAAAGAGTGAATATAATACTCCTGTAACTGAAGATGATTATTATTCTGCATACCATACAGCTATGAAAGATGCTTCTAAGAATTATATATTCTACCACCCAGATAGCGGTAATCAATATATAAATGTAAAACATATTCTTTTAAACTTTAACGATACTCAAAAAGAATTGGTTGAGACTTTAAAAGAAGAAATGAATGTTAAAGATGCTGATGGTAATGAAGATTATTCAATTATTGAAAGTGATGAATATCAAACAAGACTTAAAGAAATTGCTGGGCTTACTACAACAACTTTTGAACTAGATGGTGAAAAACATACTTGGACAGCTGACGAAGTATATAGATATGTAAAAGATACCGTTACAGGTACATTTACAGAAAGAAGTGCAAAGTTTGATGACTTGATTTATATATTCAATGACGACCCAGGTATCATGAATAGTGCATTTGATTATGTTGTAAACTTTAATACCGAACGTGTAACGGACCAAATGGTAAAACCTTTTGCCAATGGTGTTAGAGCATTGGACAAGAGAAATGGTGGTGAAGGTGAAGGAAGTATGGACGCTATAATTAGTGACTATGGTATTCATATTATCTTCCATGATGGTATTGCTAAAAACTTATTTGGTGATGCTGACCTTAGTAAAGAGAAAAATGAAGTAAGTGATGAACAATTGCTTTCTGCTTTATGTAATACAATGACAACTCCAGATAGCAATAAATCATTATTTAATTATTTCTATGATACTCTAAACTTGGATGAGAACTTATATAATAACAAAACAACTAACGTTATTAATTCAATAAAAACAAGACTTGCATCTCAAGATATTAAAATTGTTATTTACAAAAATAATATTAAAGATATGTGGGAATAATAAAAACAAAAAAATTGGAAAGAAATTTCCAATTTTTTTATATTAAATATAGTCTATCAGATTTAAATATTATTTATTTACATTAATATTTTTTATCCAAGATGGAGTGATTTCAATATTTAATGTGTTTAAGTGAGAATATTTGTCTGGCAAATTAAAAATCACTTTGTATGCTGTAAGATAATATCCTTTGTATAATTTATCTAATTGTGGGAAGTATTTGCCGTATTTTTTATCATTGGCTACTGGATGCCCTATATGACTAAAATACGCTCTTATTTGATGTGTTCTGCCGGTGTGAAGCTTAATGTTTAGGAGTGAAAAGTTCTCATAAGACGTGATAACACTGTATTCTGTAATTATTTCTTTGAAATCATCTTTTGGTGTATCGCTTATAATGACAGTAGAATTTTTACTGTCTTTTTTTAGGTATGCTTTTTTAATTCCTTCGCTATTAGGAGTTCCTAAAACTATCGCTTTATAAAATTTATCAATTTTTCTTTCCTTAAAAAACTTCTCAAAATCTCGAGCTGTTTCTTTGTTTTTAGCAAGAATGACAATACCTTCTGTTAGCCTGTCTAGGCGATGTATAACTATGGCATTTTTTTCTTCAAATATTTCTTCAAGTGAGTAGGTGTTTTCGCTACTCTTGTCTCTTGTTGCACATTCAATACCTTGTGGTTTGTTTACAATCAAAATGTTTTCATCTTCATATAAGATGTTAACGGTTGGCTTGTTTGTTGTTGTAAGATAAACTGATATAGTGTCACCTACATTTAAAGTAATATTGTCTTTTGTTTTAATAGAATTGACTTTTACTTTGCCAGTACGGAGTAATTTTTGAGCGCTACCAAAACTCACACCTTGTATATTGTGAATAAGAAACTTTATTAATTTTTCACTTTGTTTAACATTTATATCCATATCTATATTTAGAATATCACAATTTAAAATAAAAGCAAATTGTATTTATAAAAATACTAGTAAAATTGGTTTATTTATTGTATAATATATCTAGATTTTATATAACTTTTAAAAAATATAAAATGTAATTGTTGTACAAGGAGAAAAAATGTTAAAACTTGATAATGTTTGCTATATGGTAGAAGAAGATGGCAAACAAAAATATATATTAAAAAATATAAATTTAACCATAAACGATGGAGAAATGGTTGTTATTACTGGTCATAATGGTAGTGGGAAGAGTACACTTATGAAAATTATCATGGGTATTTTGCCTGTCACTTCTGGTAAAATTTATTTTGATGGCGTAAATATTACAACTATGTCTATTACAGATAGGGCTAAACTAGGCTTGGCATATGCTTTTCAAACTCCTGTAAGATTTAAAGGGCTAAAGGTAAAAGATTTGCTTAACACTGCTCAAAAAACAAATAGTAAAATAAATGAAGTGTGTAATTACTTGTCAAGAGTTGGGCTTTGTGCTAGAGATTATATAGATAGAGATATTGATGATAGTCTTTCGGGTGGGGAATTAAAAAGGATTGAGATTGCAACAACTCTTGCAAGAAATGCAAGGCTTAATATGTTTGATGAGCCGGAAGCGGGTATTGATTTGTGGAGTTTTGACGGGCTAATAAGTGCATTTAATGAAAATAAAGCTGTTAATAATTCTGCGAATATAATAATTTCTCACCAAGAAAAAATTATTAAAATTGCCGATAAGGTTATTGTAATGGATAGTTCAAAAATATCTTCATATGGAACTCCTGAAGAGATACTTCCAAACTTAAAAGAAATTAGGGCTTGTTCAAAGCTTCAAGGAGAGTGCTATGAATAATATAGGAAAAGAATTACTACTTGCAGTTGCAGACTTGCATCAAGTTCCAAGTGGTGCTTATAGCATTAGAGAGAATGCTAAATCTATCGATATGAAGAGTACTAAGAATATTGAGATTATAAAAAAATCTGATAAAAGTGGAATTGACATAATAGTTAAAGATAATACTGTAAATGAAAGTATGCATATGCCAGTTATAATTACAGAAGTAGGGATAAAAGAAGATGTGTATAATGATTTCTATATAGGTGACAATTGTGATATTTTAATTGTTGCTGGATGTGGAATACATAATTCAGATGATGGTGAGAGTGAACATAACGGAATACACTCTTTCCACGTTGGCAAAAATAGTAAAGTTAAATATGTAGAAAAACATTTTGGTGGTGGTAAGGGTAGTAAAGTTTTAAATCCCATTACCAATGTAGAAGTGGGTGAAAATTCTCAAGTAATAATGGAAACTATTCAATTGGGTGGTGTTACATCTTCAGTTAGAAATACTAATGCGTCACTTGATAATAATGCAAAACTATATATTACAGAAAAAATATTAACAAGTGAAAGCCAAACGGCAGATACGAATTTTGAAGTTGAGTTGAAGGGTGAAAATAGTAGTGTTGATGTTGTTAGTAGGTCGGTAGCAAGGGATGAGAGTAGGCAGTCTTTTTATAGTAAAGTTATAGGTAAAAACAAATCGTTTGGACACGTTGAATGTGATGCTATTCTTATGGATAAAGCAGTGATAAAATCAACCCCAGAGATTGTTGCAGAATGTGTTGATGCTTCTCTTGTGCATGAAGCTGCAATAGGTAAAATTGCAGGTGAACAAATGATAAAACTTATGACTTTGGGACTAGACGAAGTTGAAGCTGAAGAGATGATTATTAAAGGTTTTTTGTCTTAAAAAAACACCATAAATTTTATTAAATTAAAATAAAAAACTTTAGTAATATTTATGTACTTTGTTACACATAATTACTAAAGTTTTTTCTTTATTCTATGTTTATATTTTCGCCCGTATCGGCGTCTTGATACATTACCCAATATCCATTGTTATATGGGTCTTTTACATCAGTCGGTAGCCATTGACTATATCCTACAAGTTCCATAGGTCTTTCTTGATTGTATTTTCCTGGTACTCCATAGCATATGTATTTAATGTCGTTTTCTTCATATATGATGCCAACTACATAGTACTTATTGTCATAATCGTGATTAATTTTTACCCATTGGCTATTATCTATTAATTTTTCCAAATTAAATTCTCTAGGATATTTTTCAAAAAGTTCATCAATTTGTGATGATATCATATTATAAAATTTATGAGATGAATTGTCTTTATTTATTGCGTTATCTATTTCATTTTCTATCTCACTTTCGCTGTATTCAAATAGACTTGCTTGTGCTACTGCTACTTCATCAAATGAGTTATTATTTGGTTTATTTTCATTGTCATTAAGTAGTGAAATTTGTTGATGGTTTTCATGTGGAATTTTTTTGAAATTTTCGTTAAAAATTTCTTTATCATTTTCAGTTTTTAAAAGGTTGTTATTATTGGTGATTTCATCACTAATATTTTTATCATCAATTTTGTTATCGTTGTTTGTTGTATTTGTCGAAACTTTTTTTGTTCTATTTAATTTTGAAATATTTTCTTTCAATTTATGTAGTAACTGAATTTGGTTTTCTTTATTTTCTTTACCCCATAATATTGGTTTAAAATCATCTGAGTTATTATCTACTAAAACACAGTTTATTGTTTCATTTAAATTAATACTATCTGTAAGTATAAAGTTATACGGGTTGTTTTCAAATGATACATTTTGTTTGATGATTTTATTTCCACTTTGTATGCCAAGTAGTAAATTTCCTTGTGGGGTATCGTTATAACATTTAATTGTGCAAAAAATTGACGAGTTCTTTTTTTCTAATGTCAACGTTGATAGGGTATTGATTTTTGAGTTGTGTTTATTTGATAAGAATATTGTTTTTTTAAAAGTGTTCATTATTTTCTCCTACTTTTAATCTATACAATTAGTATATATTATTTTGAGTTTGTCCAATGTTAAAAAATATTTATTTTTTTATCATATTATGGGTTGTCTTGTTGTATTTTATAAAAGTGGTTATTTTGATTTTTTTAAACTATATTATATAAATATAACGTATTTACTTGACATATTTTCGCTATTTTGCTAAATTATTATATAAATATAAATATGGGGGTTAGTATGAATTTATTGTTGTCGACTAACATATCTTCTACTATAGCAACTGTTTTACTTATTGTTATTGGCGCATTCTTAATTATATCTCTTTTCATAAAAGGCTCTGTCCGTTATGCATATAATAGAAGCCGTTATAGAAAAAGCGACCTTGGTGTAGGGGTTGAAGAGTTGGGAAGAACTGTACTTGATAAGTATGGACTAGTTGATGTAGAAGTTAAGAAAGGTGTGTTTCCTACGTACAAAAGAAAAAAGAAAGTTGTTTATTGTTCATTTTTAAGGGGTAAGAGTTCTAGTCTTATCTGTTATACATGGATGATGCAAGCTTGTGCATTGGCAATAATGGATGCTAGACAAGACAAGAAATATCCTAAATATGCATTAAACTCTTTTATAACTGTGTTATCAGCAATTTCATTTGTAGTTTTCTTAGTTGGATTTATAGTTTCATTAGTTATAAAGACAGTTTCAACATTTGCATTGGTTGTTGGTATTATAACTATAGTATTATTTTTACTTAACATGATTTTATCAATTTTGCAATTGAGAAATGAAAAAGCAGTTAGAAATGAAGTAATTAAAATGATGGAAGAGCTTAATATTTTTGCTGAAGAAGATGAAGCTCGTATGTTAAAATTACTAAAGCTTTATGCTGTAGAAATGCTTATGAATACACTTCTATCTACTGGATATGCTCTATATGCAATAGTTAAATTCTTTAAATTACTTGCTAAATTTAAAAGGAATAAATAGTTATGGAAAAACAATTTTTAAAAAGAACGACAAAAACTGGTATAGTTTTGCTTGCAGTTTTATCTGCAGTTGCAATTATTGCTACTATTATGATTGCTGTTGCGGCAAATTTGGGCAGTGCTAAATTGACTGTAATATTCACCTTTTCTGCAGTAATGCTTGCAGTAGCAAGTGTTTGGAATGGTGTACTACAAATTAGGGTGTTCAGCGATTTTAAAGGACAGAGAAAGTCTCTTTGTGCTGAAGGTATATTTTCTATTTGTTTAACTGCACTTATAGTTATTACTTATATGTTATTTAGTTCACTACAGCTATCTAAAATACTTGAAACGGGAAAACTTGATGGAAGTCTTTTAGATTTAAGATGGTTCATTGGAATATTTATTATGGCTTTTGCAATCTGGAAAGTTTTCTCAATAATTCAAGCATTTAAAGAAAAAAGAGAAAATTTCATCTTGGAAATACTACTTGGTGTATTATGGCTTGCACTTGCTATATTTGTATTTGTTTCTATGGCTACAACAAAGTCTATAATATTATTAATGACAATAAATTGTTTGCTTTTAGTTGTACTTATTTCACTTTATAATTTAATAAGTTATATTTATAAAACTCCAAAATACTTGATTACAGAAAGTGCAATTGCAATTCTTGAAAAAGAGCAAAATGAAAGAGCGGGTAGGCTTGCAAGATTTCATAATATGCAAGGAACTCTTTCAGCAGAGCCTGTAAAAGAAGTAAAAGAAACTAAAGAAGATAATATAGAAGATAAACTAAAGAAATTAGAAGATTTAAAAGAAAAAGGCTTAATTACTCAAGAAGAGTATGAAGAAAAAAGGAAAGATGTTATAGATAATCTATAAAAAATAAAAAGTTTTTATATTAATTTATAAAAACTTTTTTTTGACTAAAATTTACAAAAATCGCAATATTTTTATTTGACAGCGGTGTGTTTAATTGGTATAATTAAAGTGCTAATATAAGTTATTATTTTATTATATTAGTTTTATTTTTTATAAATAACTCCTTTTTTATTGTCACATGCGGAACTAACTCCCCCGTGTGTGGCTTTTTTTATGTAAAAAAATAAGCAAATAAAATTTGCTTATTTTAAATATTTTTCTATTACTTGAGATAGTTTTATTATCTCGTCAGTTGTAAGTTTTTCACCACGTATTTGCTTTGGAAACTCACATTCAGAAATGATGTTATCAACGGTTTCTGTTGGTAATTTAAAATACGACTTTATATTATTTTCAAGTGTTTTTCTACGCATAGCAAATATGCATTTAATAGTTTCGTCAACTATTTTATTGTTTGTAATATTGTATTTGTTTTTCAAATCTATTTGCACAATTGCGCTGTCTACGTTTGGTACTGGGGTAAACATAGTTCTGTTTACTTTTTTTATTATTTTTGCATCACCCCTATAATCAATGGCAGGGGTTATGGCTCCATAATCTTTGCTTCCAGCCTTTGCTACTAGTCTTTCGGCTACTTCTAATTGTACCATTATAATAAGGCTTTTTAACTTTGTTGAATTTTCTAAAAATTTGAAAATTATAGGTGTTGTTATATAGTAGGGTAAGTTTGCAACGATTATATATTCTTCGCCCATAATATTTTCAATTTCGGTAATATCAACTTTCATTATGTCTTGAAAAATAACTTCTACATTATTAAAGTTAGATAAGTTTTCATCTAAAATTGGTTTTAAATTTTTATCTATTTCAAATGAAACAACTCTTTTGGCATTTTCACATAATATTGATGTTAAAGTGCCAGCGCCTGGACCAATTTCCAAAACAGTTGTGTTTTTATCAACAATACCAACAACAAATGATTTTAAAAAGTTTTTATCAAAAATAAAGTTTTGACCAAAGCTTTTATTAAATTTAAAGTTATGTTTGTTTAAAATATCTAAATTACTCATAACTACCTAGCCTTTGAGAATAATTGTAGAGCGTTTTCTGTTGTTTTATTTACAACAGTATCATAACTTAATGCCTTTATTTCGCCAATTTTTTGTGCTACAAGGCTTACATATTTGGGTTCATTTACTTGTCCCCTATATGGGTGGGGAGTAAGGTAAGGGCAATCAGTTTCAACTATTATATCTTCAATGTCTGCTAGTTTACAAACTTTAGGTGCAACCACACTATTTTTAAAAGTTAGTATCCCACCAAAAGATATTTTAAGCCCAAGTTTTTTAATTTCTTTGTATATTTCTTCACTTTCTGAAAAACAATGAACAACTCCGCCAAATTCAAGGTATTCTTTGTGGTTTTTAAGAATTTCAAGACAATCGCCAATGCTATCTCTATTGTGAATGCAAATAGGTAGTTTTAGTTTGTGTGCCAACTTGATTTGGCTTATGAAAACTTGCTTTTGTTTGTCTTTATCATAATTTTCGTAGTGATAATCAAGTCCAATTTCACCAATGGCTATGACTTTTTTGTGTTGACTATATTTTTCAATTAGTTCAATTGTCTCACTATCGTAATCATCAACTTCATCTGGATGAATGCCTATGATTGCATAAATATTTTCATATTTTTCGGCAAGTTTAACCGATTTTATAATTGTTTCTTTGTTATATGCGACTGTAAAAACTTTTTCTATTTTATTATCTTTTAATTGGGTTATAATTTCATCAACATTGTCTTTATATGCTTCATCTGTTAGATGTGCATGAGTGTCAATAAGCATATTAACAAACCTCTTTTCCGCTTTTCATTTCTCTGTCTACAGTAACAAGACTTAGTGTGTCTTTTTCTTCATCAACTGCACAAAGTAACATCCCTTGACTTTCAATACCCCTTAGTTTTCTAGGTGCAAGGTTGGTAACAACTACTACTGTCTTGCCAACTATTTCTTCAGGTTTATAGTATTTAGCAATACCGCTAACAATTGTTCTTGTTTCGCTTCCCATTTCTATGGTGTTTTTTAAAAGTTTATCTGCACCTTCAACTTTTTCACTTGCAATAATTTTTCCAGTACATAATTTAACTTTTGCAAAATCATCGTAATTTATGAAGTTTACAACATTTTCATGTTTTTCTTCTGTTTGGTTGTCTTTCTTTAATTCAGGTTTATTTTCTTCTGCGGGTACTCCGCCATCTAAAAATTCCATTTCTTTCTTAACATCAAGTCTAGGGAATAGATTGTCGCCTTTTTCTACTTCTTTTCCATAGTTATCATGGCTGAATTTTCTTATACTATCAAAAGTTCTTAAATCTTCTGGAGTGTTGAACTTTGTAAAGATTTTATTTGGAGTATCAATCAAATATGCTTGAAGAATTGTTGTACAAATTCTAATTGTTTCTGTTAAGTAATATAGTACTGTGTCAAGTTTGTCTTTCTTGCTTTCGTCTTTAGATAGTTTCCATGGCTCAGTAATATCAATATATTTGTTTGCAAAACTAATAACTGAGAAAACAGCATTAATTGCATCGTGTATTCTTTGCTTGCTGAAATATTCTTCACAAGTAGCAAGTAGGCTATTGCATTTTTCTTCCAAGTCAATCTCTTCTTGGTCTTTTACTTTTGGAGAAGGGACAACTTTGCCGTTATATTGAGTAATCATGGCTAGAGTTCTACTAACAAGATTACCAAGGTCGTTACAAAGGTCAGAGTTAATAGTATTAACAAATTGTTCGCTAGTGTAAGGGATGTCGTTAAATATTGGACCTTCTTTAGCAAGGTAATATCTAAGAGCGTCAGCACCATATCTTTCTACAATAGAAACGGGGTTAAAGCCATTGCTTTTTGATTTGCTTATTTTATCGCCTTTTAAAGTAATAAACCCGTGTGAATGAATTTGTTTTGGTAGTGGAAGGTCAAGCATTTTTACAAGTATAGGCCAAATAATTGAGTGAAATCTTGAAATGTCTCTACCTACAAAATGAACGTCACAAGGCCAGAACTTCTTAAAGTTTTCGTCATTATCTGTATTGTATCCAAGAACAGAAAGGTAATTAAGAAGTGCATCAATCCAAACGTATGCTACATGTTTATCGTTAAATGGAAGTTTAATACCCCAGTCAAAAGTAGTTCTTGAAACGCAAAGGTCGGTAATTCCCGGTTTAATAAAGTTATTATAAATTTCGTTCTTTCTACTTTCTGGAACTAAAAATTCAGGGTTGTTGTTGAATAAGTCTTCCATAAATTTTTGGTATTTGCTAAGTCTTAAGAAGTAACTTTCTTCTTTAGTTAGTTCTACCGGTCTTCCGCAGTCGGGACATTTGCCATCTACCAATTGGCTTTCAGTAAAGAAAGTCTCACAAGGAACACAATAAAGTCCTTCGTATTGGCTTAGATAAATATCTCCATTTTTATATAACTTGTCATAAACATCTTCAACAAGTTTAACGTGATGCTCGTCAGTAGTTCTAATAAACTTGTCATATGTAATGCCTAGCATATCCCAAATCTTTTTAAATTCAGCAACAGTTTTGTCTACAAATTGCTGTGGTGTCATTTTATTACTTTCGGCAACTCTAGCAATTTTAAGTCCGTGTTCGTCACTTCCCGTTGCGTAAAAAACATCATAACCTTTTAGTCTATAAAATCTAGCACAAATATCAGCAAGGACGGTACTAAAACAGTGACCAACAGTTAGTCTGCCACTTGCGTAATATATTGGTGTTGATACATAATAATTGTCTTTCATTTTTTTGCTCCTTATAGCCATAATTTTATACTATATGTAATAATTATAATTGTACAATAATAATATATATTTGTAAAGAGTTTTTAAAAATTTAAGGCTAAATATACTTTAAAAAGGATTTTTATGAATATAGTTTGGTCGGGAGTAATGCTTGTAGGTATTGGGCTTCTTGCAATTAATAATGTTGATCTTGCTATGGAGTGTATGTTTGCAGGCTCGTCAAAAGCGATTTCTTTGGCATTTAAATTGTGGGGTATATATACCTTGTGGCTTGGTATTTTAAAGATAGTTGAAGATACGGGGCTTGATAAAAAATTAGCAAAATTATTTTCTCCGCTTATAAAGTTGCTTTTTGGTAAAACTGATGATTATACGCAAAATCAAATTGCAGTTAATTTAACTAGTAATCTTCTAGGTATGGGGAATGCAAGTACTCCAAGTGGTATGAATGCTATAAGTGGTTTGTATAGGGGGAGTAAATATGCGACTTCCGCTATGATAATGGTTATAATATTAAACTCGACAAGTCTCCAATTAATTCCAACAACAGTTATAGGGCTTAGAGTAACTGCGGGTAGTGTATCTGCTAGTGATATAATTTTACCTACGCTTATTGCTACGATTGTAAGTACTGTGGCGGGTGTGTTGCTGGTAAAAGTTTGCGGTAAATTATTTAAGGACAAGTAGCATGAGTAAGTATATTTTACCAGTATTAATTTTTTCGTTAATACTATATAGTTTGTTTAAAAGAAACAATACATATAATAGTTTTGTTGTTGGAGCAAAAGGTGCTTTTGATTTGGTTCTTACATCTTTTCCGTACATAGCGGTAATCTTTATAGCAATTGAAATTTTTAATGTAAGTGGACTATCTGTTTTATTTGCCGATTTTGTATCTCCATTTTTTGAACTTTTTGGTATTCCAAAAGAACTATCTCAATTAGTAATTCTAAAAAACTTTACTGGTTGTGGCTCTCTTGCTGTACTTGAAAATATTTTCTCAACATATGGCGTTGATAGTTATCTGGCTAGGGCGGGATGTTGTATTGCTGGATGTAGTGAAGCAATTTTTTATGTGACGGCAGTGTATTTTAGCAAAACTGATGTATCTAAGTTTAGGTATGCTATACCTGTGGGAATACTTGCCAATTTTATAGGAGCAATTGCAAGTTGTTGGATATGTAGGCTTATTTAATAGTTGACAGAATTTATTTAATCTTATAAAATAATAAGCGAGGTGGATTATTATGATAATGATGAAATTGCAACCTGTTTGGTTTGATAAAATAAAAAGTGGTAAGCAAACACTTGAAATAAGATTAAATGATGAGAAAAGACAACAAGTTAATGTTGGTGATTTGGTTATTTTCAAAAAAGAACCCGATTGCTATGATGGTGTTGTTGCTAAAGTTGTGGATAAGAAGTTTTTTAAAACTTTTTTGCAGATGGCGGAAACTTTACCTTTGAAAGAAATGGGCTTTGAAGGACTTAATGCCGAAGCTGTTGATAGAGAAATGCATAAGTATTATTCAAAATCCGATGAAGAAAAGTACGGAGTAGTTGTATTTAAAATTGAAGTAACAAATTAAAAAAGTTCCCATATTGGGAACTTTTTTAGTCTATAAAAACAATATCTCCGCAAAGTACATCACTGTATGAATAACTTTTTCTATCAAGGTCAACTTTGCTTGTTGGGGAAATTATAAACATGCTTGGATATACCTTGTCAATAATAGCGGTAAGTGAAACAATTTTGTTTCTGCCTTTATTTATTTTTAAAGGGATGTTTTGACCTTGTAGGGAATTGACTTTGTTTTTAACATCAATAATTGTCTGGGTGTTTTTCATTGCATTTCTCCTTTTGTATTAACTTGTGCAAAAAAATGCCGATTATTCGTACTATTTTTGGTTGTATTGTGTTGTTAATATTAAATAAATATGTTAAAATAAATACGTATGGAATTAAAAGATTTATATTTAAAATCACAATTAAAGATAACTATTGCCAATGATTTATCAGCAGGAATGCTTAATCATTGTTATTTGCTAAGTTGTGTTGACGATTATCTACTTGATAATTTTGTAGTTTTTATGGCTAAAGAGATTTTTTGCAGTTCGGAAGAAAAGCCATGTCTAACTTGTAATAATTGCCAAAAAATTGAGCATGGGAATATGGTTGATTTGATGTTTTTTCCTAAATCTGAAAAAACTCTTGTTACAGATGACATAAATGAAATTGTAAATGATTGCTATATAAAACCGATGGAGAGTGAGTATAAAATATATGTTTTGAAAAACTTCCATCTTTGTACCGTTCAAGCACAAAATAAATTACTAAAAACTTTGGAAGAACCGCCACAAAATGTTGTTTTTATTTTAACAACTACAAATGAAAGTCTTATTCTTCCTACAATTTCAAGTAGGTCAAAAAAGATAAATGTTAATTTAGTTTCAGACAAAGAGTGTGAAAGTGTTTTAGAAAGTTTAAAGGTTAAAAATGCCGAAATTATATCTAAAATGAGTGGTGGGAATATATCTCTTGCTTTGAATATGTCTAAAAGCGGAGACGCTTCATCAATAGTTGGTTTATGTATAGATATGTTGCTAAACATGAAAGCTAGTAGCGATATAATTAAATACAGTAGCAAAATTTTAGCATTAAAAAAGGACTTTGTGTTTTTCTTAGATTGTTTGCAACTAGTTCTTAGAGATGTCGCTGTTGCAAGTACAAGTAAAATAAGCTTTTCAACATTTAAGGATGATATATTAAAGTTATCAAAAGGTTTAAGTTGTAAACAAATAAAATATATTTCAGATAAGATAAATAAAATTTATGAAAAACTTTCGTTTAATTGTAATTTACCTGCACTTGTGGATAAATTTTTACTAGATATTTTGGAGGTTAAGTTTTTATGTCAAAAATAGGTATCAAGTTTGTTAAGGGTGGAAAAGTTTTTGTTTTTGATAACAACAATCTTGAAGTTAATATAGATGATAAAGTAGTAGTTGAGACTGTTAGGGGTTTAGAGATTGGAATGGTGACGACAGCTCCTAAAGATGAAGGGGAAGAAGAAATAAAAGCAATTATTAGGCTTGCTACAGATGAAGATTTAAAAAAGATTGAAGATTTAAAGAAACAAGAAAGTAGAGTAATTTCAATTACCAATAGTTTAATTGAAAAGTATAACCTTGAAATGAAACTTGTAAGTGTTTCTTTTACCCTTGATGGTGGTAAGGTTATTATTAATTATATTTGCGAAGATAGGGTTGACTTTAGAGAATTGGTAAAAGATTTGGCAAGTCAATTAAGGCTTAGAATAGAGCTTAGACAAATTGGAATTAGAGACCAAGCCAAAATTATCGGCGGAATTGGTTTTTGCGGTAAAGAATGTTGTTGTAAGCAATACTTGAATGATTTTGATAAAGTAAGTATAAAAATGGCTAAAACACAAGGACTTTCTTTAAATCCTACAAAAATTTCGGGAATTTGCGGTAGACTTATGTGTTGTCTCTCATATGAAAATGATTTTTATGCTGAGATTGCAGTTAAAATGCCAAAATTAAACGCTAAAGTTAAAACAAAAGATGGTGTTGGAACAGTTGTTTATAATAATCTATTAAAACAAAAAGTTACTGTTAGAATTGAAGAAGCAAATGAAATTAAAGTAAACGAATACGATTTAAATGATATTGTTGTTCTTCCTAAAACTCCACCAGTACAGAAATCGGAAAATAAAGTACAAGAAGACAAAGAAAAGAGTGTAGATAAAGAACAAGTAAAAACTGAGAAGTCTCAAGATGTAAATAAAGAAAACTTTAAAACAAGAAACAAATTTAAAAAGAAGAATAAAAAACCAAATGACACTAAAAGATAATGAAAGATTAGATGATTTGCAATTTAATAATTTATTTATAATTCAAAATTCACAAGAATATCTTTTTACTAGTGATGCCGTACATCTTGCAAATTATGTAAAAGTTAAAAAGGGTGGTAGGGTCATAGACCTTTGTAGCGGTAGTGGAATTATAGGAATTTTGGTTGGTGCTAAAAATGATGTAAAAGATGTAGTGCTAGTTGAATTGCAAGAACACCTTGCAGATATGTCAAGGCGTTCAATAGAATATAATAAAATAGATAATGTGTCTGTAGTTTGCAATAAACTTCAAGGTGTTTATAAAATTGTTGGGGCTAATTCATTTGATGTGGTAGTTTGCAATCCGCCATACAAGAAAAAGGGAACGGCGACACTTTTGAATGAAAAAGAAAGTATTGCTATGGCTAGACATGAGATTGAAGTAACTCTTGAAGAAATAGTTGTTGAAAGTAATAAGCTTCTTAAGTATGGTGGTGAACTATATATGATTAATAAAGAAGAAAGACTAACAGATATGTTGGTGATATTTAGGAAGTATGGAATTGAACCTAAAGAATTAAAAATTATACCGAGTTTGAAAGGTGCAAATGTAATTATGCTAAAAGGGAAGAAAGGGGGAAAGAGTGGAATAAAAATTTCACTATAGATAGTATGCTATATATTGTTGCAACTCCAATTGGGAATTTAAAAGAAATAACGTATCGTGCTATTGAAGTATTAAATAGTGTTGAATATATTGCTTGTGAAGATACTAGAACAAGTAAAATTTTGCTTGACCATTATGATATAAAAAAGCCACTCAAATCTTATCATAAATTTAATGAAAATAAATCTTCAATGGACATAATTAATGATTTAAAAAATGGTAAAGATATTGCTCTAATTTCTGATGCGGGTATGCCTGGGATAAGCGACCCTGGTAATATAATTGTTAATCATTTGATAAAAGAAAATCTGTCGTATACAGTAATATCTGGACCATCTGCATTTGTGAATGCGTTTGTGTTAAGTGGGTTTGAAACGCCAGTTACTTTCGTTGGATTTTTACCTGAAAATAATACGAAGAAAAATGAGCTACTAGATAGTTTGTCTGATGTGAAATCATCACTAATATTTTACTGTTCTCCACATTCAATTGTTGAAGATTTGAAGGTGTTATATAATGCACTTGGTGATAGAAAGATTGCAGTGGTTAGAGAGATAAGTAAAAAGTTTGAAGAAGTGAATTTTTCAACATTAAAAGACGGGTATGGTGGAGTTGTGAAAGGTGAGTTTGTTGTAGTTATTGACAAAAATTTGCAAAAAACTGACAATAATAATGTAGATAATGACCTAAAGACGCTATTAAATATGGGGCTTAGTAAAAGTGATGCTAGTAAGATAGTTGCAAAAATCCATAATTTAAAAAAGAATGATATTTACAAAAGTTTAAATAATTAAGGGAAAAGATATGTCGTTTAAAGAGATGATTGATTATCTATTTAACAAAGAAAATGAAGGTAAAAGTGAAGAGAATATTTCACTTAATTTAGATGGGCTTTCGGATGATGAAAAAACTGAAATTGAAAGTCAAACTTCTTCTAAAAATAATGAAAATAAACCGTTATTAAAAAGTCATAATGTGGTTAAAAAAATTATATTAACAAGCGTAATTGTTTCAACAGTTGTTACTGCAATTGGTGGTGCAATTTTAT
Source organism: Clostridiales bacterium (assembly GCA_015055815.1). Classification (GTDB taxonomy): domain Bacteria; phylum Bacillota; class Clostridia; order Christensenellales; family UBA1242; genus UBA11490. Next base: position 162,627 of record SVHM01000002.1, on the reverse strand, counting down.
TTACTCATTTATTTGGTAGAGACAATGCAATTGGTGATGATCAACAAATTACAGTTAATGTAAATAATTCTTCATTTACACAAGATGAAGTTAAGCAAATGGCAAAGGTGGCTTTGCAAAATGTAGAGAAAGAATTACTAAAAAATGATGCAACTCCAGTTGCAAATTTAGATGGTGATTTTTATCCCGAATGGTTTAATGAAGATATGCTAACTACTATTGCACTTTTGGAAAGCACGTATAGGGCAACAGAAGAAGATGGAAAACCTTTGTATGGTGAAAGGGTTGTTATGGAAGATGGCTCAATTCAACGTGCTAGGGGTATGTGTCAACTTTTACCACTTGCAGTTGAAGATATAAATATTTGGCTTCGAGATACAATGGGAAGTGATAAAGTTTATACAGAGAAAGATTGTGACGACCCGATTAAGTCACTTGAGATGGCAAGTTTATTGCTTATTAAAAACTGTAAAAACTATTTCAAAGAAGGTAAAGAAATTTATAATAGTCTTGACCTAAAAAACAATCCCGAAATGCAAAGAGATTTAACTGTGGCATCTTATCACTATGGTGGTAATGTTTCTGTCGCATATTATGATGGAACACTTCTTGATACATATTTAAATCCAAATTGGCGTGATAATGAAAATAAAAATTATTTAGCTTCCTTTAAAGAAAAATATGTATCACCTAGTTATGAATTTGAAAAATAAAAAACTTGAATGATGTCATTCAAGTTTTTTGTTTTTTATATATGTTAGATAATGTTTGTCTTTTTTAATATATAATAACTACCAACGCCAATACCTGTAGCAAATAATGTGCCACCTATTACACAAAGTATTACATTAATAATTGTGCTATTTATAGGAGTGATAATTGGTATCATTGTAAAGAATAACATTCCTATTCCAAAAGAAAGAATTAATGATAACCATAGTTTTTCTTTTGCAACTACTGATGCTAGTAAAAATATTGATGAGAATATTGATACTAAGAAAATTTTGGAAATCATGCAACAAATTAAGTTCATTGTTGTGAAGTTTTCCATTGTAAATGGAAGTCCTGCAATTTTACCACCAATTATTGCACCTATAAAGAATAAGATAATCATGCTTGCACCTGTAATTGTTCCTATTACAGATTTAGATATGATATAGTCTGTTTTGTTTGCTCTTACTGTGAAAAGATTTTTGCAGTATCCACTTCTAAAATCATCAGATACAAATATGCAAACAAATACAGCAATTATAAAGTACATCATATTTATGTTGCACATACTTGTCATATCCATACTCATACCAGTCATGTCTCCACCAGCAGTCCCAATTATTTGCCAAACATTTTTGAAACCTTCAATAATTGTTTCTTCGCCCGTTTGTGGATTTATAGATACACTACCATCCATCATAGAGGTCATTACAAGAATTAGTATTGGAATAACAAATGAAATGCCTAGCATTATGTAAAATAGGGGAGATACAGTCATTCTTTTTAAGTCAACTGTAAGCATGCTTTTTAGTCTTTTTTGAAATGTGTTTTTTTCGAATTTGATTGACATTTTATTTTCCCCCTTTATTTTGCATAAGGTTAATATAATATTCTTCAAGACCTATCTTGTCTGTTAGTAATTCGCTTACAATAATATTATTTTTATATAGGTACAAAACAATATCTTCTGGAGTAGATGTGTCATAAACTCTTAAATACTCTTTTTGTTCGTCTTCTAGAACTTTGGAATATTTTTTAAGTAGAATTTCCTTTGTCAGTTTATTGTCTTTTGTCTTGAAAGCTATGAATGTTGGACAGCTTTTGTCTAACTCTTCTGCTGTCATTTCTACAATCATTTTTCCATTTCGAATTATTCCATAATGGGTAGCGATTTTTTCAAGCTCTCCTAATATATGTGAAGATATAAGTACTGTACAATTATTTTTTGTAATGTCGGTTAAAATCTCACGCATAATTCTCATTCCGTCAGCGTCAAGCCCATTAATTGGCTCGTCTAATATAAGAAGCTTTGGGTTTCCTAGAAGTGCCATAGCAATTCCAATTCTTTGTTTCATTCCAAGGGAACAGTTTTTGAATTTATTAGAAGCTGCTCCTTCCATTCTAACTAGTTTTAAAACATTTCTTACTGCGTCTTCTTTATTTTCAATGCTTAAGTTTGTAGCTTGAATAATTAAGTTGTTCCAAACAGATAGATTTGGAAAACATCCCGGTGCTTCGATAAGCACACCAACGCTCGCTCTTATGTCAATATCATTATAGTCTTTATCAAATAATTTTACTTGGCCACTGGTTGGATGAATTAGCCCGCAGATTATTTTTTCTGTTGTAGATTTACCGCTTCCGTTTTCTCCAATAAACCCATAAATTGCACCACATGGAACTGTCATATTAAGTCCTGCAAGAGCTTGTTTTTCGCCATAGTTTTTTGTTAAATTTGTTATTTCTATTGCATTCATACTCTTATCTCCTAATACACGTCACTTTTATTTAAAATATGAGTTCCAACTATGTTGTATATTCCTGCCCAACAAATTGATACTAATAAGCAATTTAGAATTGTTAGGAAATTACTAGACAAGCTTGCAAAAACTGATGAGCCGTAAAGGAATATATTTAAAATGCTTGAATTGCCCACAATAGCAGCAACACCAATAATTAAAATACCCGTTCCGAAAAAGAATGATGAAGCTATTGATATAGCAAAGTATTTTCTAAAAATAACATTTAAAAATACATACAAACTAGCCCATCCCAAACTCATTATTATTTTGCTAATAATTGCACAAACAAGTGAGCCAAAATTAACAGAGAAAGATGCACCTACGAATAACCCAGCAAGAACACTTCCCATTAAATATGTAATGCACATACATGCCATAGCAAAAGCACAAATAATAGATTTTGACATCATGTAGTCTTGTTTTTTAGGGTGGGTGGTAAATAGTTGTTTAACATAACCACTTTTGTAGTCGTGACCAATAAATATTGACACCATTATTCCACCAAAAATAAATACCATGTTCATGTTTGCATATTCTGCAATATTATTAACTACATATAATGCGCTTTCAGAAGCAATTACTTGCCATGTATTATCATATAGCGGATGAACTACTCCTTGAGCATTTTCAATATTTGTCATACCAAGTATCATAGCAGGGATAATTGCTGCTATACATAAAAAGATATAGAATAGTGGAGTGTGAAAAAGTCTATAAAAATCAACACCAAGCATACCTTTTAATCTATTGTAAAAAGTAGGAGATGTAAATTTTAATTCGGTTGTTTTTTCCATATTAAGCACTCTCCTTTTTGCTCATTAGTTCAATGTAATATTCTTCAAGACCAACTTTGTTTTTCTTCACTTCGCTAACTACATGATTGTTTTCAATTAAGTATTTGACAATACCTTCTGTGTCTTCTTCGTCAAATACTTTAATGTGGTCATCATCAATTCTTACATTTTTAAATTTTTGTTTTAAAATTTTATAAGCAGACTGAATGTCTTCTGTTTTAAGAGATACAAAAATTCTTGCTCTCTCTTCCATTTCTTTTGCTGAAAGTTCTTGTATCATTTTGCCTTGACGGATAATGCCATAATGGGTAGCGATTTTTTCAAGCTCTCCAAGTATGTGAGAAGATATAAGAACGGTGCAGTTGTAATTTTGCGTAATGTCTATAAGTATTTCTCTCATTATCTTCATCCCGTCTGTGTCAAGACCATTAATTGGCTCGTCTAAAATTAGTAGGGCGGGTGAGCCAAGTAATGCCATTGCAATACCAATTCTTTGCTTCATGCCAAGAGAACATTTTTTAAATTTTAGATTAGCATGTTCTTCCATCCTAACTATTTTTAAAACTCTCGAAATTTCTTTGTCAGCATTTTCAATGCCCAAATTTAAACATTGCATTTTAAGGTTTACATAAATACTAGAGCCGGGAAAACATCCAGCATTTTCTATAAGTGCGCCAATTTTAACTCTAACTCCAGCGTCGGTATAGTCTTTTCCAAATAGTTTAATTGTTCCGCTATCCTTTACTAAATGTCCACAAATGAGTTTTTCTGTAGTAGATTTACCGCTTCCGTTTTCTCCAATAAATCCATATATAGAACCAACCGGAACTGTCATATTAAGTCCATTTAATGCATACATTCCACGAAATGATTTTTTTAAGCCCTTTATTTCAATTGCGTTCATTGTGTAAGCTCCCAAATATTATTTTTTCTTTTTTTCTACTTTTGCTGCTTCATATCTCTCGTTTGCTAGTCTAATTCTTTCGTTTGCTTCTTCAATTTGTTTTGCTTGTTCTTCTCTTATTTTTGCTGTTCTTTCTGATGGTGTCATATGAGCGTCATCCCAAGATTGTTTAGCCATAGCCTTAGCTTTTTTTAGAGTGTTTGTGCCCCTGTTTTCTTCAAAATTAGCTCTAGCTTCAGCTTTTGCTGCTTGTAAATTTGCTTTATCTACTTTAGCTTGTGCTTTAGCATTTTCTCCCATGTCATGGAAAGCATCCTTAAAGAATTTTCCTGTTTTTGTTAAAATATTTTCTTTCTTTTCATTATTTTTTGCCATTATTTTATTCTCCTTTATTTTTTAATTAATCAAACATTATTCCAACACTTGACTTGTTAATAAAATTATAATACACTACTTTTAGTATTACAACAAAAGTGAAAAAATAATCAGCGACAAAAAATCAACAATTGTTGTGTTAATAAAATTTTAAAGGATTTTGAAGATGAACATAAAAAATAATAAGAGATATAAAATCAGTAGTGAAAAGATAGAAACGACTTTTTTGACTTTAATATTAAATCATAGATATGAAGATATAACTATAAGTCAAATTTGTGAAAGGGCGGAAATAAATAGAAGTACATTTTATTCTCATTATGACGATATAAACGATTTAATAATAAAAATTGAAAGCAAGTTTGCCAATGGTATGGCGGCTATATTTAATTTTGGTTTAAGAAGGACAAATGAAGCTTTTATTGAGATGTTCAAGTTTGTTAAAGAAAATAAATATTTCTACAAGGCATTTTTAAATATTCCATATGCTACACTTGCTGAAAAGAATATAAAAGACAAAGTCCTTACCAATATAAAAGATAAGCATGATATGGGTGATGTTGATGATATGAACATATATTATAGAGCAAATTTTTTTGGGGCGGGAATTAAAGAACTTTGTAGATTGTGGCTTGAAAGAGATTGTAAAGAAAGTCCTGAGCATATGGCTAAACTGCTACTAGAAGAGTATACCGATAGGGGATAGCGAAAAAATATAATTTGTTTGACATAAAAACTTCAGAAAGTTGTGAAAATATAAATTTTGTGTTAAACTTATAAAGTAATAATAATTTACAAACTTAATAAATATTATTTTATACATAAAATATACTACTTGGAGTTAAAAAACTTATGAACAATGCCGATTGGGACTTTACGTTAGCCAATTATGGTCCAGTTTGGGCTTTGGTTGTACAACTAGGACTTTTGCTATTATTTTTAATGCTTGGTAATATTCTTAGAAGAAAAATACCTTTATTTAGAAACTGTTTAATTCCTTCTGCTCTTTTGGGTGGCGGGCTTCTTTTGGTTACCGATATTGTTTGCTCGCAATTTGGTTTAATTCTTGTTGATAATCGTATTATGCAAGTTGTTACATATCATTGTTTGGCAATAGGCTTTGCTGCAATGTCTTTAAAGACAGAAAAAAGTACACATAAAACAAAGAAATGTCAAGTTGTTGAATTTGGTGCTTTGCAAGGTGGAACATATATGTTGCAAGCATTTGTAGGACTTGGTATTACTGTTATATTGTTTTTAATAACGCAATATGGCGATAATGTTATTTCGTATATTTGTGGGCTTATTTTACCTTTGGCATTTGGTCAAGGTCCGGGGAATGCTCTTAGTTGGGATATTAACTTTACCAATACTCCTGCTACTTTGTTTGAAGGTAATGGTAGTTTTGGCTTGTCGCTTGCATCTATTGGATTTGTAGTTGCTTCTGTATTTGGTGTAATATACATTAATATTCATAAGAAAAAAGGTAATTTAATAGTTCGTAATTCTAAAATTTCTAGTAAATTTGTAGACCAAACAAATCTTACTGGAAGAGAAATTCCAGACAATGAGTCGATAGATAAATTTACCATTCAAGCAGGGTTTGTAGCACTTGCATATGCGTTGTCTTTTGGTTTTATGTGTCTTTTGGGTGTAATATCTGACTTTACAAATAGTATTGCATGGGGATTTAACTTTTTATGGGCATCTCTTGCTGCTATGCTAATTAAATTTGTTGTGACAAAATTACGAAAAAAGAAAATAATGAATAGAGATTATATCAACAACTATCAAATGGATAGAATATCGGGTTTTGCTTTTGACTTGATGATTGTTGCGGGTGTTTCTGCTATTGAAATTGATGATATCAAAAGATATTTACTGCCTATAATAATTCTTAGTTTAATCGGTACATTGATTACTTATATATACATAAGATTAGTCGCTAAACATTGTTTTAAAGGCTTTGAACATGAGTTTTTCTTAATGAGTTTCGGAACTCTTACAGGAACGGCTTCTAATGGTATGATACTTATGAAAGAAATTGACCCAAGCCTTAGAACTCCAACATCAAGTTTATACATTATGTCTAACTTTCCAGCTATGATAATGATAGCACCACTTTTACTACTTTTAAATTTTGCTAGTAAGTCACTTATGCATGCCGTTATTGCATGTGCAATATTCTTTGTATTGTGGACTATATATACTATTTACTTGTTTAGAAGAAAAGTATTTAAGAAAAAATACAAAGATAAACAAGTAACCGTGTGGACTGATGAAGAAACGGGGGAAGAACTTACTTTGGAGAAAGATAATAATTTAGAACAAGTAGAGAAAGAAAAATAAACTAAAGTAAAAATACCATCATGTACTGATGGTATTTTTTATTATTTTAAAATTAATCTATTTCTATTAAAGTATATTCTCTTTTTCCGTATCCAAGTTTTTCTGCTTCTTCTATTGTATATATGCCATGCCTGCTTTCTATTCTTTCAATTAAGTGGTCTTTACCTTTGTCGTTACTATTATATAATAAATCAATACAAGCTTGGTCAATTGCAATAGGGTCGGTTGAAGCAAGAATTCCTATATCTGCAACACAAGGGTCTTCAGCGACTTTACAACAATCACAATCTACACTCATGTTTTTCATTACGTTAATGTAAACAATTTCACCATTAAAATATTCTACAATGCTTGATGCTGCTTCAGCCATAGATTTTAAAAACTTGTCATGGTCTGCCGTCCAAATTTTCTCTGGGTCTCCCGCACCATGTATATATGCTTTTCCATATGAAGAAGCAAGCCCAATTGATAATTGCTTCAATGCTCCACCATATCCACCCATAGGATGACCTTTGAAGTGAGATAAAACAAGCATAGAGTTATATTTTTCAATATTTTTTCCAACATAATTCTCTTTAATCATTGTCCCGTTTGGTATACTTAACTTTAAGTCAGGACCTTCGCTATCTAATAAATCTACTTCAAAATATTCTGACCATCCATGTTCTTTAATAAGCCTTAAATGTTTTTCGGTCGTATTTCTTTCACCTTCGTATGCAGTATTACATTCTACAACTGTTCCGTTAAGCATATCGATTATAGGTTTCCAAAAGTCTGGTTTTAAAAAATTTTGGTTACCCTTTTCGCCCGAATGAACTTTAATTGCTACTTTGCCTTTTAATTCTTTGCCAACTTTTTTGTATAAGTCTACAACCTTATTAGGGGTAATTTCTCTCGAAAAATAAACTACAGGTTTCATTGTAATCTCCTTGAAATGTTAATTCAAAATATTTTTTATAATTATTTCCATTTTTATATTAACTTTATAAAAATATTATATCAAAATTTCTTTTAGTTGGCAAATTATGAAATATATGTTGTATAGTTTAGGAAAAACAAAAAACATTAAAAATGATTTCATTAAGCTTAATATTTTAGTAAATAAAGGCTAAATTTATTGAATATTACTGAAAAGAATGGTATACTACGGGTAGGAGAAATTATGAATAATACATTAAAAAGACTTTTAAGTACAATGTTAGTTGTGGCTTCGGTGACGGGGTTTAGTGCCTGTCAAATGCAAGTAGCAGATAAACCGCTTAATGTTACTGAGACGCAAGGGAATGAAGATGAGACTACTATTGAAAGTTCTGAAAATATGGTAGAAACCTCACAATATGAAACGGAAGAAACTACTACGTATGTCGAAGAAGAAACACAAGAACAAGTTAAAACAGAAGAACAAATAAAAGAAGAATTAATAGCTAAACATTATTCTTCTAAAGAGCAAGTTATGGCTATTGCTGATGGACTTGGTGTTAGGTCGGAGATAATAGATGGCGGTGGTGCTGATTGGAAAACGGGTAAGAAAACCATTCTAAGACTAGAGCATAATATGGGAAAGCCTATTAGGGTGGCAATTCATCCTGAATTGTCGGAAATGGCTTCAAGGGTAGCTGTTGAACAAGTAGATATGTTGTTTGGATATTTAAGTGGCATTAATGGTAATTATACATATGAAATAGTGGAATATTCAGAAGATGAAGAATATGATATACTTTTTCAAAATAGAGATGGTGCATTTAATGGGATTGTTGGTTTCTCAGAGAAAAGTAGTCATTTAGGTAATATTTATGTAAATAAGGCTGAAATATATTTAAATGAAAGGGCAATAGACAATTCTTCTTATGATGATGAAAGTCATTACAGATATGTTGCGTTGCATGAATTGATGCATGTATTGGGTTTTGAAGATGTCTATATATATGATATCAATCAATTAGATTTAACTACAATTCTTAGCTCTCCATCAGTGTATAATAATAGTTATACATCATCGCATATTACTCCAAATGATTATAAAAATTTAATTGCTTTGTATGCTCAGCCGTCAGAAAATTTAAGTGAAGATATTGAAAGGTATCAACAAATGGCTGATGAGTATTTCAAAGAGTATTATAGACAGTGGGCAATAAGCAACTTTGAGAATGAAACAATGCCGTCACAAAGTATTGAAAATGGTGTGTATTCGTTTACTAAACTTGCGTATATAGATATAGACAATAAAATTCGAGATGAGTTAACATTCAATTTGGAAGTTAGCGGAAATAATTATACATTAACCGTTTTTAATAGTAGTGGACAGGTTATGGAAACTTCAAGTGGTAATGTAAAATACATGAGTGTAAATGGTGAAAATGCTGAAGTTTCAAATGCCATAGCGATTATAGAAAATTTAAATAGTAAGTATATTCATGAAGATATTATGCGTAATGCAAAATTTGATACAGCATATGCAAATATTGCTTTATATAATAATGGTGAAAGGTTTGTTTTAAAAAGTGTAACGTCATCAATGAATAAAGTTCATCCAGAATATACACCATTTGAAATGGACTTAAATTCGGGGATGTAGAAATAAAAACCACCAACTAAAGTGACACTTACGGGGGTATAATGGGTTGGTGTTTTTTTGTGGAGACGGAGAGATACGTATTAAGGAACAAGTGTTCCGTTAATTCTCGGGTGGATACGAAGTAGACGGGGACCCGAGTACACTCGGTCGAGAGTTTGCTATGATGAAATCATAGGCAGACTAAAGTCTGCAAAATCTCTCCGTGACAACAAAAAAGCACACAATGTGTACTATTTTTTGGCGGAGACGGAGAGATTCGAACTCTCGTGCCGATTGCTCGACAAACGCATTTCGAGTGCGTCCCGGTACGACCACTTCGGTACGTCTCCATATGTAAAACATTTAGATTTTAGCAAATTTACTTCCTTTTGTAAAGTTATGTAAGCAATTAAATATCTATTTTTGAATATAATATAAAAATTTTCTCAAAATAAATTATGTCAAAAATTATTCTTTTTATATCGGCTTTTGTGCCTATGTATATATTGTTTTTAATAAATTTGCTTGTTGAGATTGTTAACAAAAACTTGTCTCTTAACAAAACAAATATAATAGTTATGATTTGTCTTATAATCCTTATATTGTTCGGTACTATTGGGCTTATAATTGTTATTAATAGAAAGGGGAAAAACTATAAAAAAATACAAATCGTTTCAAAAAAAAATATTACCGACCAGCATTTTTTAAATTATTTTTCTTTATTTGTTTTGCTGGCATTAACTTTTGATTTGTCTAAATTTTGTTTTATTTCAGTGCTAATTGTTATACTTGTTTTTATTGGAATAGTGTATATTAAAAATAATATTTTTTATATAAACCCAATGCTTAATATTATGGGATATTCGTTTTATGATATAACCTATTTAGATGAAAATAATGAAGAAAAAGAAATAAGAATTTTTTATAAAGGCGAATTAAAGACTGGAGAAAAGTATTTTAAATTGTATAAAAACAATAGAAATTTGTTTTTTTTAGAAAAGAAAAAATAAGAACTCTCAATTCTTGAGAGTTCTATTTTTAAGCCATTTCAAGAGCTAATTTAATCATATCTGTAAATGCGTTTTGTCTTTCTTCACTTGTGGTTTCTTCGTTTGTAATTAGGTTGTTTGATACTGTACAAATAACAAGTGCTTCTTTATTTAGTCTTTGAGCATTGATGTAAAGTGATGCTCCTTCCATTTCAACACCTAGTAGATTGTTGTCAAGAGATTTTTTAATTTCATCTTCGTCAGTATAGAAAGTATCTGAGCAAAGGGTATTACCTACATGATATGGCATATTTAACTCTTCTGCTTTTTTTCTTGCTTCTTCCACTAGATTTTGAGAGCCAGGAATGTAACCTTCGCCGTTATTGATGTAGAAATTATTAAAGTTTGTATTTGAAAATACCGATTTTGATATAATCAAATCTTTAATTTTAATGTCTTTGTGCATTGCTCCAATTGAGCCAATTCTTATTATCTTTTTAACATTGTAAAATTTAAAAAGTTCATATGAGTAAATTCCCATTGTTGGGTTTCCCATTCCGCTTGCCATAACTGTAACTTTTTTGCCTTTATAATATCCAGTGTGGCCTTGAACGCCACGAACATTATTAACTAAAACAGCATTTTCTAAAAATTTTTCAGCAATCATTTTGCTTCTAAGTGGGTCTCCGGGCATTATTACAACTTCTGCGATGTCTTCTATTTCTGCTGATATGTGTGCTGTCATTATTTTTCTCCTTTTAAAATTCTAAATATACTATCTTTGTGTTCTTCTATTTTAAAAATATCTAGTATTGATTTACTAATAATATTAAATCCTGTAGAAGTGCCTAAATTTACGTTCTTTTTTAGGTTTTTACCAAATACTAAAAGTGGCACATATTCTCTACTATGGTCGGTGCTAGGTGTTGTTGGATCGCAACCATGGTCGGCTGTAACTAATAAAATATCTTCATCTTGTAAGTTGTTAATAATTTGTGGCAAACTATCGTCAAACTGCTTAAGTGCATTTGCATATCCAACAGGATCGTTTCTATGGCCATATAACATGTCTGTATCATTTAAATTAGCAAAAATCAGTCCGTTTATATCTTTTCTAGATGTTTGTTTAAGTATTTCTTCAATGCCTTCGGTATTGTTTCTTGAATGATAACTCTCTGTAAGTCCTTGAAAATTGAATATGTCTTCTATTTTCCCAATGCAAATGGTATCAAAGCCATTTTCTTTAAGTTTGTCTAGCATTGTCTTGTCTGGTGGGGATAGAGCATAATCTTTTCTATTTTCTAGCCTATAAAACTCACCGTTTTCATTTGTTGCAAAAGGTCTAGCAATAATTCTACCAATGTTATATTTGCCTTGGCATATTTCACGTGCTTTTTCACACATGTTGTATAGTTCTTCTAAAGAAAAGCAGTCAATATGTGAAGCTATTTGAAGAACTGAATCGGCAGATGTGTAAATAATTGGATTTTTGGTTTTTAAGTGTTCTTCACCTAGTCGTTTAATAATTTCCGTTCCAGAAGCGACTTCATTTCCTAAAAATTTGACATTTAGTTTGCTTTCTAATTTGTCTATCAATTCTTTTGGAAAACCGTTTGGAAATGTTGGATAAGGATTTTCAAGAACAATGCCCGCAATTTCATAATGTCCAGCAGTTGTGTCTTTTGCAAAAGTTAATTCTTTAAGTCTGGCATAACTTCCGTCACAACTTTCGCTTGAAAGGTTTATCCCATCTATATTATTAAGACCTAGTTTTTTCATATTAACTAAGTCTACTGATGTTGTTTCAAGTATATTTAAATATGTATTGCTACCAACATCACCAAATTTGATAGCATCGGGCATTTCGCCAATTCCGAAACTATCTAAAACTATTAAAACTATTTTCATAATTATCTCCTAATTTTATTTTAACATAATAATTGTCTTATTAAAAACAATTTTAAATAAACAATTGAAATTTAAACTTTTAAAAAATTTATTTGATAAATATTGGTCATAATTGATAATTTGCATTCGTATATTATATCAGAATTAATTTTAGGGGGTAAGGATGGTGTTTGAGCCAAATTATACAAGGATAGTTAGTAGTACTAGAAAAAAAGTTGGTATTACTCAGTCGGTTGTTGAAGTGAGATTGCCGGCTGGAGAAGAAGAAATTGTTGAAGTTTTTTCTGTTGGTGCAAGGTCAACTGTTATAAGAAATGAAGTGTCGGGAAGTAATGTGACTTTTACTGGTCTTGTTGATTTTCAAGTAATGGGTAAAAGTGTAAGTGGTGAAATTGTTGCAGTAGATTATACTGCTGAGTTTAAGGATAATTATACTGCTAAAGAAGAGATTAGGGGTGAATTGGTAATCTCTAGTTCTGTAGCTGATGTTACAGGAAGTGTTGCAAGTAATGGAGTTAAAATTGTTGCAATAGTAGATATTTTGATAGATGTTATAGAAAGTGAAGATGTTAATGTGTTAACTTCAATAAATGGTGATATGGAAGTTTTGCCTAATAAGATTACATATATGACATTTAGGGGTAAGGCTACTGAAAGATTTGATGTTGAAGAAGATATTGTTATTAATAATACAAATAGAGTTTACATGGTAACTCCATGTGTATCAATTAAAAGTGTTAATCCAAGGGATAATTTTGCAGTTGTAAACGGCGTTGTAAATTTAGATATTTGCTATGGTAAATTAAACGAACAAAATGGTATTGCTACTCATACACATTCAATTGACTTTACATGGGAAGTGGCATTAGATGGTATGAATGAAAAATCATACATTCAAAGTGCAGTGTCAATACTATCTAATGAAATTAGGGTATCAACTTCGTTAGAAGAAAATAATGCAAATATAAAAGTATTGATGCCTATTAATTATTGTGGATATGTATTTAACAATGTTGAAATAGATGTCATAGATGATGTTTATTCAAAAACAAATTATATTTCTATAACAGCCGAAAAAGTAAGTACAATTGAAGGTAGAAACGCTCTTTATTTTAAAGATAATATTAGTGGAACAGCAAGCATTTCAGATACAGCACCATTTATTGATGAGATATTATCTGTATGTACAAATAATATAGTTCTTGCTAGTAGTGATGTTGAAAATGGAAAATTGTCTATCGAAGGTATAGCAAATTCTACTGTTGTGTATTATACAAAAGAAACAGATAGTTTAACTTCAGTTCAAGTAGAAATGCCATTCATGGTGGAAGAAAAAGTTGAAGGTGACATGTCTAATATTGTAACTCTTTGTCTTGATGGTGTTATGGCAAAAAGCAAGCGTGGAAAAGAAATTGAAGTATCTGCAGAACTTTGTGTTTATACTGATCTTTATTCATATAAAAATGATGTTGTGATTTCGTCTGTTGCACAAGGAGATGAGAAAATAAATGACGACTGTGCAATGTATATTTATGTTGTGAAAGCTGGTCAGAGTGTGTGGGATGTTGCAAAAGAAATGAATGTGTCTGAAGATTTAATTTTAGAGCAAAATCCTGATGTTATTTTACCGTTGGTTGGTGGAGAAAAATTATTAATTTATAAACCTAAATTAATTCAATATGAATAGTGTGATATGTGGTGCAATAAAGTTTGCATCACATATTTTTTTGCAAATAAACATCAAATTTTGTCATATATTGTAAATATATTGACAATAAATACATACATGCAACTAAAACGACCTTGTTGTTAGTTTGCGATATGATTTATTGGACACAATCAAGAAAAGGAGATTTTTGAGATGAAAAAAGTTTTGTGTTTAATGCTTGTTTGTTTTAGTTTTGTGTTCTTTGGGTGCACTCAAAATACTGTGTCTAATAATGAAGTTGTAAGAATACATATTAGGGCAAATTCGAATAATGAAGAAGACCAAAATGTTAAATTAAAAGTTAGGGATAATGTAATAAATTTTATCACTCCATTGATTGCGGAATGTAATAATAGTTGTGATGTTAAAAATGTATTAGGTGATAATTTAAATGGTATAGAAAAAGTTGCTGATAAAGTCTTGGAAGAATGCGGTTTTAAGTACTATTCAAATGCGAAAATAAATAATGAATATTTTCCATCTAGAGAATATGGTGGTAAGGTGTTTCCTGCTGATTATTATGATGCATTGATTTTGGAACTTGGCAGTGGTGCGGGAGATAACTGGTGGTGTGTGGCATATCCGCCTTTGTGTTTTGTTGGATATGAAAGTGGTAATAATATTGTATATAAAAGTAAAATTGTGGAACTAATTAATAAATACTTTGGAGAGTAATATGAAAAAGAAAATTGTCGTAAGTCTGTCGGTGGTGTGTTTGGTTATAGCTTATATTTTTATATCTTATTTTTTTATAACTAAAAAAGAAGTATTTGCATACGATACTCACATGACTGAAATTCAAGAACGATTAAAAGAACTTGGATATTATGATGGTGCTATTAATGGTGTGTATGATGATGCTACGGTTGTCGCAATAAAAAATTTTCAAAGGGACAACGGTATTTATGTGTCTGGTGCTGTTGGTGGTGTAACAGCAAACGCACTTGGAATATATATGTCTCAGCAAGAAAGTAATGATTTGTATCTTCTTGCAAAATGTATTCATGCGGAAGCAAGGGGTGAGCCATATGTTGGAAAAGTTGCTGTTGGGGCGGTTATATTAAATAGGGTTGCGAGTGCAGATTTTCCTAATAGTATATATGGTGTAATTTATCAGCCGTGGGCATTTACTGCAGTTCATGATGGACAAATAAATCTTGAGCCCGAAGCTGCTAGTTATCAAGCGGCAACTGATGCTCTTAACGGCTGGGACCCTAGCTATGGTAGTCTTTATTATTACAACCCTGCAACAGCTAGCAGTAGTTGGATTTTTAGTAGGCAAACTGTTGTTACTATTGGCAAACATGTCTTTGCAATTTAAGGTGGAAATATTATGAAAAATAAATATAAACTAATTGGCTTATTGTTAACTGCTGTTTCGGCATTATTTATAATTTTTCTTTGTTTATTTTTAAGTTATTTTAATACTTGTAAAACTTATAGAAATCAATTAGAAAATCTATATGAAAAAAATTATTATGAAACTGTTTCGGCTATTAATTCTTTAGAAGTAAATATGTCTAAACTTGTAGCGACAACCGATTTAAAATCTCAAAGTGAGCTTTTGCGTGATATAAGTGAAAATTGCACCACTTGTTCAAATAATATTGGGTTACTGCCATTAAGTTATAACAAAGTGACAGAAATAAATAGTTTAATAAATACCATATCTGGTTTTATTGAAAGTTTAAGCTTGGCTAATCTTGATGGTGACGAGATTGGTGAAGAAGATTTTAATCAGTTAAATTCTGTACATTCAAGAGT
Organism: Clostridiales bacterium; assembly: GCA_015055815.1. Lineage (GTDB taxonomy): Bacteria > Bacillota > Clostridia > Christensenellales > UBA1242 > UBA11490. The sequence goes on along the minus strand of SVHM01000002.1, from coordinate 146,769 downwards.
TCAAGAAGTTCAGTATGATTTAAATCTTTATTTAAATAAATTAAAAGCCGATTATAATATTCTTGATGATGTTGATTTTAATAATTCTGAGCAAAACTTATTTTCTGGTGGACTTGTTGGTAGTGAGAGTAATCTAACAAAAATTCCAACACTTATTTATGATGGACCTTTCTCTGATTCGGTTATTAATAAAGAAATAAAAGGGCTTGAAAATGTAGAGTATACAGTAGGAATGGCGGAAGAAAAATTGCATTCAATTTTTAGTGGTTTTGCTATTGAGTATTTAGGGGATAGTGAAGGTAAATTTTCGACATATAATTTTGATGTAAAGGGTGATGTTGACTTGTATGTATCAGTTACTAAACTCGGTGGGTTTCTTCTTAATATTACTGCATTTGGTAGTGGTGATGAAATTAAACTTTCAACAGAAGATGGTGTAGCGCTTGCGGAAGCTTTTGCTAGTGATTGTGGTCTTAAAAATATGTATTCAGTTTGGTATCAGCAGACGGGGAATATTCTTTATGTTAATCTAGCTCCAATTGTAAATAAAGTAATTTATTATCCCGATTTGATTAAAGTTAAAGTTGACTTGTCTTATGGTCTTGTTGTGGGGTGGGAAGGTGTGAACTATGCAACTAACCATGTTGATAGAAGTTTCGTATCTTCAGTTGGCATTTTGGAAGCGCAAGAAAAAATCAGTCCAATACTTACTGTTACTGAGAGAAACTTTACTATAATTCCTGATAAGTATGTGGGTGAACTTTCTGCCTATGAATTTATTTGTACTTGGAAAAATTACACCTATTATATTTATATTGACAGTGTAACGGGTGAAGAAGCGAATATTTTACGAGTGGTAAATACTACTAATGGAGATTTGCTGATGTAATATTATTAAAAATTAATATTGTAAAAATAAAAAGACTTGCTTTTTGAAGCAAGGCTTTTTCATATTTACACTGTGCAAATTCTCATAACGTTACTGATTTCGTCTGTTGTTCCGGTAATTACAATTATCTTATCGCCTTTTTTAGCAATCTTTTCTTCTTGTGCTATTGTTGTTGCTAGATGGAAAATGTCAACTTTCTCAATGTTTGTAAATATAGGATGGACATTCCATTCCATACTTAAATAATTGTAAGTTTGTTTATTGTCGGTTATTGCAATTATTGGTGTGTTTGGTTTGTATCTAGCAAGCATGCTTGCCGTTTTACCAGTATCGGTGTAAAGAACAATTGCTTTTGTTTCTAATTTGAATGAACAACTTGTTGCACTATGGCTAATTACATCGGTTAGTGAATAGTTTTCAAATGCGTTTCCAAAGAAGTATTTCTTGTATGGGACATCTTTTTCTGCTTGTGTGCAAATTTCTGACATTGTTTTTACTGCTTTGTCTGGATATTGTCCAACTGCAGATTCTGCAGATAACATTACAGCACTTGCACCATTATATACTGCGTTTGCAACGTCAATAGTTTCTGCTCTGGTTGGTCTAGGGCTTTTAATCATACTTTCAAGCATTTCGGTGGCAACTATTACAGTTTTTCCTTTTTCTACTGCTTTAGCGATTAAATCCATCTGGATTTTAGGTAATTTAGTTAGGGGGATTTCTACGCCCAAGTCGCCCCTTGCAACCATTATTCCATCTGAAGCATTTATTATTTCATTAATGTTTTTTATTCCTTGTAAACTTTCAATTTTTGAAATGATTTTACAATTATATTTACATTCGTGCATTAATTGTTTCAATTGAAGTATATCGTTTGCTGAATTTACAAAACTTGCTGAAACTAAATCGCATTCATTTTTAAATGCCCAAATCAAGTCTTCTTTATCTTTGCTATTGATATAAGGAAGATTTAAAGCGGTATTTTTAAAGTTCAAACTCTTATTATCAGACAATACTCCGCCAATATTGACTTTGCATATTACTTCAAATTTTTTATTTTCTATAACGGTCATTTTTATAAGGCCGTCATTTGCTAAAATTATGCTACCTTTCTTTAAAACATTTAAACTTTTAGGTTCTGTAACGGCAACACCGTTATTATCGCCTTCTTTGGCATAACCATACAAAGTAAATTTAGAGTTTTTCTTTAATATTGCACATCCGTTTGCAAAAGTTCTCACTCTTACTTCTGGACCCCTTGTATCAACCATAATTCCAATAGGGAGATTTAATTCTTCACGTATTTGTTTGATAAGGTCAATTGAAGTTTGTAAGTCGTCTTTGTCGCCATGGCTTAAATTAAGTCTGATTACATTCGCACCATTTAAAATGATTGATTTTAATGATTTATAATTATTTGTAGCAGGACCTAAGGTTGCTACTATCTTTGTTTTTCTCACTTTTTCACTCCATAATTCATATTCATTAATATATTTATTATTTTTTTTACTTTTATGTACTTAGTATATAATATTTTTTGATTATTTAAAAATTATTTTAACTACTTTAATAATATTTTTAAAATAATAGATTTCTTTATTGCCAAAAATTTTTAGTTATGATACAATAACTAAGAAATAAAACTTTGTGAGGATAAATATGGATCTTTGTGATAATTTAATTAAATTAAGACTAATGTTGGCTAGTTACTCTGAAGGGTATGATATTGATGAAGCGCATAAAAGCACTCCGCTTAATACAAGAATAAAAATTCTTTATGCTTTAAAAGATAAAGATATGACCCCAAATGAGTTTATTGAAGAAATTTGCATAGCAAAAAGCAACCTTGCTAATTTGCTAAAGTCTTTAATTGCAGACGGTGTTGTTATTGGATATAAGAACATGGACAATTCAAGAAATGTTAATTATAGACTTACTCAAAAAGGTCTTGATGAATTAAATAATTACAAAAGGGAAATGTATTCAAAAATAAGACTTAAATATAATGGGGATGATGTAGAACTTGCTAGAAGACTACATGATGTTATTTATTTATTAAAAGGTGGACATAATGATTAAACTCTTTAGTACTATTACTAGAAAAAAAGAAGAATTTAAGCCAATTACTGATGGCTTTGTAAGAATGTATGTGTGCGGACCTACTGTTTATGGTATGCCACACTTGGGTCATGCAAAAAGTTATATAAACTTTGATATTGTTGCAAGATATTTTAAGCATTTGGGTTATAAAGTTAAATATGTTCAAAATATTACAGATGTTGGGCATTTGGTAGGCGATGGTGATGAGGGTGAAGACAAAATTGAAAGACAATCAAAGAGAGAAAATCTTGACGCTTATGAAATTGCTTATAAGTATGAAGTTGAATATTTCAAAAATATGGATAAATTAAACGTTCTTCGTCCAAGTATTTCTTGTCGTGCGTCAGGTTTTGTTACTGACATGATTGATGTTGTGAAAGATATTTTGGATAAAGGTTACGCATATGTAACAAATGAAGGTAATGTTTATTTTGATGTAAGAAAGTATGAAAAATATGGACAATTATCAAATAGAAATATTGATAATAACCTAAGTGGTGAAAGAATTGAAGTTGCTAGCGATAAGAAAAATCCAGAAGACTTTGCTTTGTGGAAGTCTGTATCTCCTGAAACTTTGATGCAGTGGAGTTCTCCATGGGGGAATGGTTGTCCTGGTTGGCATGTAGAATGTACTGCTTTGGGTAAGAAATTTTTAGGCAATACATTTGATATTCATGGTGGTGGTATTGATAATATATTCCCACATCATGAATGTGAACTTGCACAAGGTGATATACATCTTGGAAGACTACCAATGAATTATTTTATGCATAATGGTTTGGTTACTGTTAATGGTACAAAAATGGGTAAATCTCTAGGTAATTTTATAACACTTCCAGATTTGTTTGAGAAATATGACCCTATGGTTATTAGATATTTTATTTTGCAATTCCATTATAGGTCGGCAGTTGATTTTAGTGACGATGGTCTTGTAGTTGCAGAAAAACAATTCAAAAAATTGAATGACACAATTTCACTTGTTACTTCAAAAACTTCTGAAGAAAAAGAAATAACTGACGAATTACTAAAAAATATTTATAATGATTTCCATAGTGCTATGGATGAAGATTTTAATACATCTCTTGCAATGGTAGAATTTAATAAGATTATTAAAATTATAAATACAGCAGTTGAACAAAATAATACAGAAATGTATCCGCAAATTAATTACTTTGTTAATAAATTAGGTAAAGATGTTTTGGGTTTGGTTTTTACATTTAATGAAGAAAAAACTGAAGAAATACCTAGTGAGATTAAAGATTTGGCAGAAAAAAGATGGAGTGCAAAACAATCAAAAGATTGGACTACTGCTGATATGCTTAGAAATGAGATTGCAAGTAAAGGCTATGTTATATTAGACAATCCAAATGGGTATAAAATAGAGAAGAAGTAATATGAGACACTATTTTATTTCAAAAGAACATCAAGAGAGTGATTATTTTACTTTTATAACAACTTTTCAAAATAAAAGTTTCACATTCAAAAGTTGCTCTGATGTATTTAGTAAAAATCAAGTAGATTATGGTAGTTTGGTACTAATAAAATCCATAATTGAGCATGGAGAAATATTTAATGGCAAAGTGCTTGATATGTGTTGTGGGTATGGTCCAATTGGTATTATACTTAGTAAATTTTTAAACATTGATGTTTATTTTGCTGATATAAACAAAACGGCAGTTGAGTTGAGTGAAGAAAATTGCAAATTGAACGGAACAAAGCCTAAATTTGTAATTTGTTCGGATATGTTTTTAGATGTAAAAGATACATTTAAACATATAGTTTCCAACCCGCCAATTAAAACAGGAAAGGCAAAATTATTTGAATTTGTTGATGGGGCTTTTGAGTGTTTAGAAGATGGCGGAACATTGACGGTTGTAATTAAGAAAAATTTGGGTGAAGAGTCTCTAAAAAAATATCTAATTTCTAAATTTGATAATTGTGAAATTTGGGAAAGAGATAAGGGGTATTATATATTACATTCAACAAAAACTATGAAAGCATAGTTTTTGTTTTTTTATGTAAAAAAATTGCGTGAATTGTTATATTATGTTAATATATTATATAAATATAGTTGTTTTTTGGTTGTTACCAATAAAGACAAAGGGAAATAATGGAAAAGAAAAAATTTTTATTTAGTAAATTTTGTTTGCTTGTTATAATGCTTGCCCTTACTATATTGGGCGGTTTTTTCATGTCTGCTTGTGATAATAATAAATTTGAAATATCGGTAATCTATGAAGGTGCTGAACCTGAGTTAAAATTGCCAAAGCAATATCAAGACAAAGTTAGATTTAAAGATAGTTATAGTTTTTCGTTTGTTTTGACAGAAGGTTATGATCATACGGGCATTTCAGCAAAATTAGTTACTATGGATGGTAACAATATTGAAACTCCCATTAATTATCAAATGGTGGTACTAGATGAAAATGATGAAATTGATGAAAAATGTGAAATTGATGAAGAACATTTGTATTCTACAAAAAGGAAATTTACATATTCAATAGAAAATGTTAATAGAAACTTAAAAGTCGTAGTTGATTTGAGTGGTGTGCATCTTAAAACTTTTGATGTAACATTAAATGGAGTGCTATCTGAACAATTTTCAATTGCACAAATGAAGCCTTTTGATGGGGAATATCTAACATCTATTACTAACGATAATTTGTATGAGTTGGAAGGTGGTTTGTATGAAAAAAGCTTTAATGCTGAGACAAACTCTGTAACGTTAAGTTATGGTACGAGCATAATTCTGTTAGCTTCTTCTCCCGATTCAATGTTGGTAGATAAATTCTATTGTGAAACTCCATATTTTGACTATCTAAATCAAACAAAATTTAATGATGAATATAGTTTTATAAGTATAGCCGAAAAGGGACATACTTATTATACTTATGAAGATGTAAATAATGTATTTAAAAAGATATATTATATAGGTGCAGTTAAAGAAAATTTAACGTTGTATAAGACTTTACCTGGTTATAAAGAGCAAACTGGATTTAAAATTGAAAGTATTCCGAATGTTTTCAATCTATTTACTCCGTCAAGAAGATTTAATGGAGATACTTTTTCGTTAGAAGTATTTAGTACTGGTTATGATAAAGATAATTGTAAAACTACAGATACTATTGGTGAAGAGACTATAGGTTTAATTGAGCCATCTAGTACATACTATAGAAAATATGATATTTATAACCTGTATGTCGGAAATAATCTTGCGAGTGATAGTCTTTTGAATGCTGATGAAAAAACTTCTACATATGAAGATTTATATATTAGATATTCATGTGATGAAGATTTGAAAGATGTATTAAATATTTTACTTATTTCAGAAGAAGAACAAAAGGTTAGAGACCCTTTGAAAAATTATGATTTGATTGTACCTGAAGTGGACTTTGATTTAAAAGGGAATAGTGGATATCTTTATGCCAAAATCGATAAAGAATTGCTTGGCGAGTTTATTGTTGATGTACCTTATCAAGAAGGTGGGGAGACTTTGACATATAAGGTTGGAAATAGCATTGTTTATCCTGAATATGATGAACAAATTAAGAGAGTTAAAGGTCATCCTGATTATTTTATTGTTAATGCAAGTTTAGCATTTCAAGATAACGTTGAGTGGGAAGGCTATAACATAGCGCCATATATTATAGATGAACATGGAAACAAAGACTATGGGCTTTTAGATTATCATGTATATCCAAATGCCAATGCGGCTGGGAATGAAAACGACACACACAAAGGTAAAATTGCTCATATCTTCTATATAAATAAGAAAAAACTTATGCTTGATGCGGTTACTCAAAGACATATAGGCAATTTGTATATAGAAGTTTTAGGACCCGAAGCTAAGGGGATTTTTAGCCCAAAGATAGGAATTGTTGAAGTGCTTGATACAAATGTGGTTGCGTCTGGAATGCCAAATGAAGATAATATTGTTACAGGTTTGCATATTAATAAACGTGTATTATGGGATGATATTTTTAGAGATTTGGCATTGACTACTAAAATTAATACCGCTACAAATTTTGGTAAAATTCAAGAAACTGGAATGAATTTAGAATTGCTTAATCTACCATCAAATCCGTCTGAAATATTGTATTTTACAAATGATTTTGACTTTACTGATGAGAATAAAATGGATAAAATATACTACGCAAATAAAAAGTCGGTATTGAAAATCGGTGGGCCAAAATGTTTGTACTATGTTTCAACTCTAGAAGACGATGATTATGATTTTGATATATATTTTGTGAGAAAAGATGGTAATGGTGAAATTATATCTAAAGAAAAAATATCAAAAACTTCACTATTAAAAGATATTACGGGTAAAAAAATCAGAATGGAAGTTATGGGTAGAATGCGAGATGTGTACGCCAAATATTTGGTTTCTATTTATGACTATCCAAGTGAAGGAATATATTATTTAGATGAAAGTTAAAAAAGTGAACTTCATTTTGAAGTTCACTTTTTATTTATTGTGCTATAAAATATATATTTTAATAATTTTCAGCATTTAGTTCAAAGTAACTTTGTGGGTGATTACAAACTGGACAAGTTTCAGGAGCTTTTGTTCCAACAACGATATGTCCACAGTTTCTACATTCCCAAACTTTTACTTCAGATTTTTCAAATACTTGTTTTGTTTCAACGTTATTAAGAAGTGCTCTGTATCTTTCTTCATGATGCTTTTCAATCATTGCAACACCCCTGAATTTTTCAGCAAGTTCAGTAAAGCCTTCTGCTTCAGCGTCTTTTGCAAATTGGTCATACATGTCTGTCCATTCGTAGTTTTCGCCTTTAGCTGCTTCTAGTAAGTTAGTTGCAGTATCACCAAGTTCGCCAAGTTCTTTAAACCACATTTTTGCGTGTTCTTTTTCATTTTCTGCAGTTTTTAAGAATAGGGCAGAGATTTGTTCGTATCCTTCTTTTTTAGCCACTGAAGCGAAATATGTATATTTATTTCTTGCTTGGCTTTCTCCTGCGAATGCAGTTCTTAAGTTTTCTTCAGTTTTTGTTCCAGTATATTTATTTTTTGGTTGTTCGTTGATGATTTCAAGATTTTCAGCAGTTGCTCCACATACTGGACATACTGGCTCTAAACCTTCTACAACATCAAATTTATGACCGCAAAGTTTACATTTATAAGTTATATTTTTCATTTTGTTACCCCGTTAATTTTAGTTTATTTAGATATATTCTATCTAAATAAATTATATTGAATTTTGGCTGTGGTTGTCAAATAAAAATCAACATTAAAAATATTATTTAATAATAAGATTGTAAAGTGTTTGTTTATGACCAATTAACTCTTGCAGTTCGTTGACTTCCGATAGTATTTGGGTTTTTATTTGAGTTGGAATTTTGGATAACTTTGCTCTAATAAGTAAGTTTTTTGGAGTGTCGGCAATATCTACAAATTCAAGTAAATCAACTTTATAAGATGAATATTCAAGTAAATTACACCTTATAATATCGGTGAATATTGCGGATAGTCTTTCTTTAGCAATTCCATATCTTTCAAAAATTTTAAGATTATTATATTTAGAATATGTATTTAACTCATGTTGGCAACAAGGAACAGAAAAAATTAGTTTTGTATTCCAGTTTATTGCGTTATATAGTGCATAGTCGGTGGCAGTATCGCAAGCATGTAATGTTACAACAATGTCAGGTGAAAAGGTTGGCTCATAATCTTTAATATTTCCAACATAGAATTTTAAATTTTTGTATCCATATTTTTGTGCAGTTAAATTACAGTTTTTTATTACATCTTCTTTTAAATCAAGTCCAACGATATTTGCATTTTTATGTTTAATTTCAATTAGATAATAATAAAGTATGAAAGTCAAATACGACTTGCCACATCCAAAATCAATTATATTGAAACACTCTAAATTCAACTCTTTAATAGACTTGTCTATTATTTCTAAGACTTTATTTATTTGCTTAAATTTATTATAAGATGCTGAAATTATTTTCCCATCTTTATTCATAATTCCCATATCAACAAGTGGGGGAACAATACTTCCTTCTGGTATTATATAATTCTTAATTTTATTGTGTGAATTTTGAAGTTTTAACGGTGTTTGAATAGTACTATGCGAAGTGAATATTTTGCCTTTTTTTGAGACTTTTGCCATATATTCTTGATTTTCATTAAAAAAATTATATTGCTTAAAGTTATCTATGTTTTCAATTAAAAAATCTCTCAAATTTTCTAACGTTAAGTTCTCATTAAACACTTGTTTTTCAGTATATTTGCTTACGTGGTAAATGTCTCCAGTTTTAATAATGTCTATCTTTCTAAATTTGCCACTTTGCTTATTACTAATAATTATTTTCAAAATATTTTTGCTTAAATGTTTATCAAAAAATTCAATTAATTGTTCTATCATATTTTCTCCTGTAATTATTGGTTTATAATAGTTGCTGGTGTTTTTTATATTTTAACTTACTCTAATGTAATATTATTTTAACATAAAAAGACACTTAAACAAAGTGTCTTTAGAGTAATTATTTTAATTAAAAGCGATTGTGTAGTTAACTATTAATCTCTCATTTCGTGTATTTCGTTTTTAAAATTACTTTTGACTTGTCTAAAATAGTAGGGGGTTAATTCTCTTTTATGTGCAAATAATTGTTCTCTTTCAATTTTCTCTATATATCTAATTGCATCATTTATATTGTTTCTGTCGTAAAATTGTGGGTTTAAAAGTTTTTTGTATGTAAAATAGTTAAGCATATCAAAAAACTGTTTATCTTCAGAAAGTTTTTCTATGTCGTGTCTTGTGTTTTCAGAGTAATAACAATTGTCTATTAAAAAATCAAAAAATTGGTCTATTGAAATTGTGCAATTTTCACTATGAGTAATTGAACATTTAAGTAAATCAAGCCAAGCATCATTAATTCCATAGGCTCCACCGTAAATTGCGGTATCTGAAATTTCAGGGCCTGGGTTGTCAATTTTTTTCATGTTGTGAACAACGCATTTGTTAATAAATTCTGTAAATGCGTTCAAGTAAGTTAGAGATACAAGTTCAACATATTTGGGCGGTAAATAATCTCTAAAAAATGTTTGTACATTTCTAATAACGTTAGTGTTAAATGTTGTATAGTGTTTAAGACTTGTAAATCTAGCAGGCAAATATCTTTTTAAATTAGCCGGTATGTTGTATTCAAAATTATTTTCAGCGTGTGCTCTTTTCAATTCATCATTTATAATTTTTAGAATTTTTTTGTATATGTAATAGTAATGATGTTTTGGACTTCTCGAAAAGTAAATATATTTATGTTCATCGGGGTTAAAGGTGATTTCTCCATCATCAGAAATAACAACTCTTCTTATAGGCATGTTGCTATTTGTAAAAGAGTTTAGTTCGTCATTATTACTTTGCATTCTAAAAAGTCTGTTATTTGTTTCCATAGTATATATAATATCATAAAAAATTAGCCAGTTCAAGATGTGTTTTTAGTTTTTAATAATTTTAATTTACTTGACAAAATTTCAAGGGAAAGGGTATACTAACAAAAAAATAAATAAATTTTAGGAGGATGATAATGACAAGGGGTAAAAGATTTGCAATCATTTTAGTAAGTTTGTTGTTAGTGGTTGCACTTGGTTTTGGAGTGGTATTTGTTGTAAATAAATATTTAAACAAAGACAATAGCGTGGTTGAACTTACTGATGAAGAAGTTATCAAAGCGATTACAGCAACTGTAGATACTTTAGAAGATATTGGTCAAGATAAGACAAATTTGCAAACTTTAAGATTGGCCGAAAATAGGGTGGAAGATATTACTAAAGAAGATGCGGAACTTATGGTTACAATGGTCCCAATTGCATGTATTTCTTATGTAGATTATCTAGTTGAAGCCAATGCGTTAAAAGTTGGAACATTGCAATATGATGAAGTAACTGAGACAGATGATACTCAACAATCTTATATATATACGCTGGTTACACAAAATAAAGGTTTGGTTTATGTTAATGTATTATATACTCGTGGAGATTCTAATACATATACTGCTTACGAAATTAATTATGATTTTAAAAGTGACGAACTTGTTGACTTTAACTATGTGCAATTTGATGATGACATGGATGATTGTTATTATCCATGTTATAGATATAATATCAAAGAAGGTAAGGTTTATTTATTCAATCTAAATATAAATGGGGTAACTTCTAAACAATATCAAGAAGATATGTCAGCAAACAAAGTCAATGGTGAGTATATTTCTACCAATGTAAGTTTTATACGTTGTTTTGAAGGTAATATCAATGATTTGACAGATTACAAAGGGTTTGATGTTTCTGTGGATTCTAATAATGATAACTCTGAGCATATTGATTTTAGTGCATTAACAACCGACCAACAAAACACCTTGTTAAACTGTATCGCTAATGTAAAAGAATATATTATTCCTTATCAAGCAACAGTTGATGCTTTTGATCTTTCAACAGCAGAAATTTGCGATAAGATTTCTGACGCAAATGACTATGTTAACAATAAATATACGTTCTAATTGGGTGATTTCTAAAAAATAAAGGTGTCCATAAAAATGGGCATCTTTTTTAGATCTTCTTCTCTATCATGCTTGCTGTTGATTATAGATGAAGGCGAAGTTGACGGGGTCCCGACTACCTTCCCAAACTTGTTTGGGTTTCAAGATAACTTAGTTATCTACAAGTCAAAGACTTGTGACTCCTATGGGGCCAACAAAAAAAGAGCGAAAGCGCTCTTGTTTTTGTGGTGCACCACGTGGGAAGGCGTCTATGTTTGCGTAAGCAAATATATTTCATTGGGTGGAATGTCTAGCATTCCGAAAACCCAATGAATACCGGTTCGACAGTTTCTGAAAGAAACAAACAGATGAAATCTGTATGCTCATGGGTAAACCAACAAAAAAAGAGCGAAAGCACTCTTGTTTTTGTGGTGCACCCATGAGGAGTCGAACCCCAAACCTTTTGGTCCGTAGCCAAACGCTCTATCCAATTGAGCTATGAGTGCATATTAAATTTACTATACTAGTTTAATCTAATTTGTGAATTTTGTCAATAATTAATTTATGATTTCAAATATATTTGTATAAAGATTTTGTGTTAATCTATTTGTTTGACAATATTTATTCTTAAATGTATACTAAAATTAATATATTTCAAAGGATTTTTTGTATGTTTAAATTGTTTCGCAAAGTTTACAAGTGGATTTTAATTTTTGTTGGGCTAATACTATTTTATTGGTTTTTTGTTAGATGAGCTTAAAAGATTTATGGCAAGAAGTCAAGCAAGATAGAATAGACAAAAAAGAACAAAAAAAACAACAGAAAATAGAAAAGAAAAAATCCGTAACTGGCGAACAAAAAGCATACAGAATTATGTGGGCGATATTTATAGTTGTTATTACTGTCCTTTGTTTTACTACTTCTTGTAGGGCGATGTCTTGTAGTAGTGAAAATTTTAATTGGGCGGGGTTGGTAGGAATTTCAACTGAGACAATTGAAGAAATTAAAGCTGATGTCAAATCTGAAGATGTTTTATTTGAAACGGAGATTGGTCGTGCTGACTGGATGAAAACTATAGTTAGATTTCAGAATGCTAATTTAAATATTTGTTCTAAAAACAATATTGATAAAGAAAAACTTGATAATATTGAGACGGAAGAATTTGATTTGTTTTTAAATGGAAAAGAACTAGGCGCTTTGTTTTCTAATTTGGTCGAAGTTTATGAAATGCAAAGCAAAATCGACTTGAAAAATTTAAAAATAACAGGGGATATTAATAATTCAAATTTGGGTGTCTTGGAGAGTGTTTCTATTGTTAATCTGTCTGATGTTTTAGGTGTTTCAAGATTGCCAAGTGTTTATCTTTACACAAAGTCTGAGTTTCAAGTATTGCAAGATAAATTAGTTATACTGGATAGTGAGATAAAAATAAATAATTTATCTCAAAATGCAATGAATGAAATCAATAATTTTATTGTTAATAATAAATTGGAAGATGTAAAAGATTTGGCAAATTTTACCGTTTGTGATGTATTAAATTCATTTGCTAATATGCTTGATGCTGAAATGTCTATTGGTAGTAATGGATTAAGTTTTGTTAAGCGAATTGATTGATTAAAAGTTGTTATTGTTGTAAAATATGTGTATAGGAATGAATTATGAATAGATTATTAGTTTTTAAAATGTTTGGTTTAGAATATTTTTTATTTGTATTGTTGGCAATTGGAATAACTATTGCTTTAGTTTTTCCTTTTAGGTCGGCAAGTGAACAAAAGAAGAAAGTAATAAATTATGTTTTAATGGGATGTCTGTCCTTATTTGTAATTTTGGAATTTATTGGAAGATGCTTGACGAAAAACTTTAATTTCTTTGATAATCTTCCCTTTGAATACTTCCATATATTTACTTACATTATTATTTTCTCTGTTATTAAAAATAGCCTTAGTTGGCAAAGGTTTGCTTATCTTATAATGGCACCGGTGAGTTTGTTTTTTACATTATTCCCATCAGAACATTATTTAGCGAGTTCTCCATTTGGGCTTCAAGTAATTAGTTTTTATCTGATAAATATTTGTATTCTTTCATACTCAATTCTTAATATGCTTTGGATGGAAGAAGGGATAGAATATAAACATATTTTGATAGCATCTATGGACTTTGTTGTAATGCTATCTGCTGTTCATATAATCAATGTTGTAATGAGATTTACAGCATGGGGACTTCATTCAAATTGCTTTGGTACAATGGGTGAAGAATATAACCTTATTATATCTTTTCTATATAAATTAATTCCAGTTTCATTAGTGGCACTATTACCACTTGTTGCTATACTTATAGGTGTTGAATTTTTACTTGTATTACCATTTGCAAAAAGTCAAGATAATAGAGATAGGCAAAGTCATATTGAAGAACTTGTTGCGCTTGGAAATATGAAGGCTCAACAAGAGTATAGGCAAAAGATGAAATCCAAATCTCAAATCTTAGTTAGGAGTGAAACAAAGGCAATGCCAAGTACGCCAAAAGATGTTGGTGGAAAATCTTCAAGCGGGTTTGTTTCAGTAATAAAAGAAGTTAAAACAAATAATGAGACGAAAGAAGATTAAACGTCTTCTTTTTTTATTTGTGGATACATATAATATTACATGAAAATATTGTTGTTGGTTTTTATGTTGTTAGGCTCAATTGTTGGGGCAGGAATTGCAAGTGGTAGGGAAGTTGCTTTTTATTTTAGTAGATTTGGGGTGTATTCATATTTAGCAATATTTTTAACTGTTATAATACTTGCTTTTTTGATGTTATTTTTCTTTAAACTTTCAAATAACTCAAAGGGTTTTTCTTCATTTATAGATGGCACATTTTATAAGGGTAAAAAGTTTATTAAAGGTTTATTTTTGATATCGTTAATTATTTTTTCTTCTGCAATGTTGTCTGGTACTTTTGAGATAGGAAAAATGTTAAATATTGGTGGTGGAGTTGTTGCGTTAGTTACTGTTATTTTATGTGTTGTGTCTATAAAAAATATACACGTTTTATCTTCTGTAAATTTTATATTATTTCCTTTTTTAATAGTTTTTATTTGTATTGTTTGTTGTACAAATAATAGCATATTATTGACAAGTAATAACATGATATTGTCAATAACTAGCAGTATAATTTATCCATTTATTAATATTGTTTCTCTTGGAATGTTTATAATTGAGATTGGTTACAGGTATACAAAGAAAGAAAAAATATGGGCTGTAATTATATCTTCTTTTATAGTTTTTTTGCTTATGATTTTTATTAATAATTCTATACTTTCTAATGGCGTTGTTGAAGATGTAATGCCACTTGTTTCTATTGCAAAATTAAAGGGTAATTGTGTGTATACACTTATGATAATTTTTGTATGGATAGGTCTGTTTACAACGCTTGCTTCTAATATATTTGTTTTGAAAAATTCAATAAGTTTAAATGTCTCAGAAAGTTTCAAATCTGTAATTTTGCTTTTGATGTGTTTATCGCTTTGTTGTTTTGGATTTGAAATTTTTGTAAATTATGTATATTGTTTTATAGGAGTTGTAGGTTTTGTTTTTGTTTTAGGTGTTTTAAAAAAGGAGCTAAAACATTAGCTCCTAATTATTAAATTTTTTATTAATTATTTTTTCAATATATGCAACTACAAAATACATTGCTCCTGCTAGTATGCAAAGTATAATTGTGCTTGTCATTACTAAGTCTAAATTGAATATTTGACTTCCATAAATTATAAGGTAGCCAAGTCCTGCTTTGCTTACTAAATATTCTCCCATTATAGTTCCAACCCAAGTAAGTCCAATATTGATTTTAAGTAAACTTATAAATTCTGGTATTGAATTTGGTAGAACTAATTTTGTTAGTATTTGAGTCTTGCTAGCTCCCATACTTTTTAGTAGCATTATTTTACTTTCTTCTGTTTGTCTAAATGCATTAAGCATTGATATGATTGTTATCACTATCATGATAAGAATATCCATTGTTACAATTGCGGACATTCCAACTCCAACCCATATTATAATAATTGGTCCCAATGCAATTTTAGGTAGTGAATTAAGTACTACTATATATGGGTCTAAAATTTTTCTTAAAGTATCATTCCACCATAAGATAAGTGCTATAAGTGTGCCACCTATTGTGGCAATCAAAAATCCAATAATTGTTTCATATAGAGTAGTGAAAATATGAACAAATAGTGTATTGGAAATGTATAAGTCACGTATAGTTTTCAAAATTCTACTAGGGCATGACATTATAAATGTATCAATAACATTTAGTCTTGCAAGTACTTCCCATAGGGCAATAATTAAAATTAGTAATCCTATTTGTGCAGTTGCAATCAAAATTCGAGATATTCTTTTGTTCTTCAAATATATTTTATATTCTTTTGAAATATTGCTTGTCACATTAATTCACTCCAAATTGTCTCAAAGTATTCTTTTGCTTGTGGGCACTCTCTTCGTTTAAGTGGAGTGCCGATATTGTTTAAGTTGAGACTGATTTCTTTTTTTACTGTAGCAGGTCTTGAAGAAAGGATTATGATTTTATCACTAAGAGATATTGCTTCACTTATATCGTGAGTGACTAGTATTGCTGTAAGTTTCATTTGTTTAATAATTGAATATACGTCATCACATATATTTAGTCGTGTTTGGTAATCTAAGGCGCTAAATGCTTCGTCTAAAAGTAGGATTGATGGTTTTAAAGCCAATGTTCTAATAAGTGCTACTCTTTGACGCATTCCGCCAGAAAGCTGTTTAGGGTATTTATTTCTAAATTCCCAAAGATTATACTTCTTTAATAAGTCATTTGCATACTCAATATTTTCTGCTGTTTTCATCTTTCTAATTTCAAGACCTAAGTATACATTATCAAGAACAGTTCTCCATTCAAAAAGATTGTCTTTTTGAAACATATACCCAGCATAAAAATTATCGTTTTGATTTATAATAACTTCACCAGACGTGGGTTTTATAAGTCCGCTAATAAGCGATAGAATAGTTGTTTTGCCACAACCGCTAGGACCTACAATGCTTATAAATTCTCCATCATTTACATTAAATGAAATATTTTCAAGGGCTTTTGTTTCACCATTGTCACTAAAATAGGTAAGTGTAATATCTTTTAATTCAAGTAAATTCATTTTGTTCTCCTAAAATGCTACAGTCAAGGCAATTTCACTTGCCTTACTTCATTATATTTTATATGATTTAAAATTGTTAATGATTATTTAAAATAATTGTTGTTATTTTATAGTATTATGCAAAGTGAAATAAAAAGCCTATATTTAGGCTTTTTATTTCACGTATTTATTTTAGTATTTCAAGAGCTAAAGAATTATCAACAATTTTGCTAAATGGCACATCATTTGTTAATTTTCCAGCATTTTTCATAACTTTGATTAAGTTGTTGTATGCTACTTCTGTCATAACTGGTGAGTTGTTCCATGCGTCAATTGCAACATAATGCTCAATGCTTTTTTGAATAAGTGCGTCACTTGTTCCGTCAAATGATGGACGTAGTGCGCTAACGATATCGCTCATTTCAGCAGTTACTAAAAAGTTGTATCCTTTTACAATTGCTCTTAAGAAATTTTTGACTGTTTCTTTGTTGCTCTCTATATAACTCTTGTTTGCCATAAATGCAGTAAATGGCATTTCTCCTGCTTCTGCTCCAATACTGGCAAGAATATGTCCCTGACCGTTGGCTTCGAGTGTGCTTGCTACTGGCTCAAAAGCTGTAACAAAGTCACCAGTACCACCAACAAATGCACCAGTTAAATTATCGAAAGCAATATCGTAGTTTATTGTGCAGTTGCTAACACCATTTTTTTCTATTACGTATTCAAGTGTCATAGCGGGCACTCCACCTTGTCTACCGCCCAAGACTTCTTTTCCTGCCATATCTGCCCATGTGAAATTTTCGATATTTTCACGACCAATTAAAAATGAACCGTCTCTTTTTGTAAGCTGACCAAATACTACAGGTAAGTCTTGTTTTCCTTGTTCGGCAACATAAATAGCTGCTTCTGGACCCATTAGTCCAATGTCTGCTGAATTACT
Organism: Clostridiales bacterium; assembly: GCA_015055815.1. Classification (GTDB taxonomy): domain Bacteria; phylum Bacillota; class Clostridia; order Christensenellales; family UBA1242; genus UBA11490. Next base: position 129,198 of record SVHM01000002.1, on the reverse strand, counting down.
AACAAGTGAAGCCATGCTTTTATCTGCTCCGCCACCATTTGTAAGTTCTATTTCAATATCGTATTCTTCAAAATACCCGTTGTTGATTGCAATGTAGAGTGGTGCATAAAAGATACTATGTGTAACTTCATTTACTCGTATTACATTGCTATCGGTGTCTTTGCATCCTATAAATCCAAAAGGCGAAATAAACAAAATGCAAAGCAGTGCAATTAATAACCTTTTCATTCAAACCTCCTTAAAGTTTGCAATACTTTAGTATATTCGTAAATATTAAAAATTGTTATTGTTAGTCTTATTGATTGTTAAAAACAAAATTTTTTGTATTAAAATAGTACTTTTTATAAAAAATAGACTTGTATTTTTTGTATATCAATGATATAATTACTTTGAGTATTATTTAATTTTAAGGAGAATGTATGAATAATTTATTAAATAGTTTTCAAACATTTTTGGATAGTCTGCTTTTAAGACTTAGGATGCCTGCGATAATTGTGGCACTTGCATGTGCAATTGTGGCGGTTGCTTTGGTAATGCTTGCTAGAAGGATAGCGAGAGCTGTTAGAAAGTCTGATAATATACAAGATAATGATACTGTCCTTATTACCCTAAAGGCAATTGGTCTTGTGTTACTATTTATTTCAGTACTTATAATTGTTTTTAGAATATAGGAGACATTGAAATGGAAAAAACTTATAATCCGATAGAATTTGAAGAAGAAATATATAAGAATTGGTTAAATAAAAAATATTTTAATGGGGTTGTAGATAAAAATAAAACCCCATTTACTATTATTATGCCACCACCAAACATTACAAGTAAACTTCATATGGGGCATGCTTTTCAAGAAACAATTCAAGACATAATAATACGAAGAAAAAGAATGCAAGGTTATTCTGCACTTTGGGTGCCGGGTACTGACCATGCTGCATTATCTACTGAATATATGCTTTGTAAACAGTTGGAGAAAGAAGGCACTTCTAAAGAAGAACTAGGAAGGGAAAAGTTTGCTGAGAGAATAGCTGAGTGGTATAAAGACTATAAGGGTACTATATTAGACCAGTTTAAGAGAATGGGTTTTTCTTGTGATTGGGATAGGCTTGCCTTTACAATGGATGAAGGTAATTGTAGAGCGGTTAGAAAAGTATTTGTACATCTTTATAAGAAGGGGTATATTTACAAAGGTAAAAGAATTGTAAACTGGTGCCCAAAATGTAGAAGTTCCATTTCTGATGCTGAAGTTGAGTTTAAAGATTTGCCTAGTCATCTTTGGCATATTAGATATCAAATAGAAAATAGTGATAAATATATTGAAGTTGCCACAACTAGACCAGAAACAATGTTGGGAGATACTGCAGTTGCAGTAAATCCAAGTGATGATAGATATAAAGATGTTGTTGGGAAAAATGTTATTCTTCCACTCCTTAATAAGCCAATTCCAGTAGTGGCTGACGATTATGTTGAAAAAGATTTTGGAACTGGTGTTGTTAAAATTACTCCAGCGCACGACCCAAATGACTTTGAAGTTGGTCTTAGACATAATTTAGAAGTTATCAAAGTTATTGGTGATGATGGAGTGATGAATGAACTTGCTGGTGACTATGTAGGGCTTACAAGAGAGCAGGCAAGAGAAAAAGTTGTTGAAGATTTAAAAGCTTCTGGTAATCTTGTTAAAATTGAAGATTATTCTCATAACGTTGGACATTGTGAAAGATGTAAAACTGTAATTGAACCACTTATATCTAGTCAATGGTTTGTTCGCATGGAAGAACTTGCAAAACCTGCTATAAAAGTGGTTGAAGATGGTACAATTAAGTTTATGGATGAACAGTATAAAAAGACATATCTTAATTGGATGAAAAATATTAAAGATTGGTGTATTTCTCGTCAAATTTGGTCGGGACATGATATTCCGATTTTTACATGTGCTGATTGTGGTGAAGTTATTGTTGAAGAAACTGACCCAACAGAATGTCCAAAATGTCATAGCCATAATTTAGATAAAGAATTAGATAAATTAGATACTTGGTTTAGTTCTGCCTTATGGCCAATTAGTACTCTTGGATATCCTGATGAAACTGAAGATTTGAAGTATTTCTATCCAACAAATGTTATGGTAACAGCAAGGGAAATTATCAACCTTTGGGTTGCTAGAATGATATTCTCGGGGCTTGAATATGTGGGAGATATTCCATTTAAAGATATTGTTATTAACGGTATTGTAAAAGATATTAATGGAAAGAAAATGTCAAAGACTTTGGGGAATGGTACTGACCCAATTGAAATGATTGAAAAATATGGTGTTGATGCACTTAGATTTAGTCTGTTCGATGGCGTTGCAATTGAAAGTGATAGTAGATTTTCTGAGAAAAAAGTTGAACTAACTAGAAACTTTATTAATAAAATTTGGAATGCGTCTCGTTATGTTCTAATGCAGATTGAAGGGGTTGAAATTAAACCGGTAACAGAAGTAAAATTAACACTTGCAGATAAGTGGATTTTAAGTGAACTTAACAAAACGATTGATGGGGTAGATAAGAAGTTTGAAAAATACGATATAGGTATGGCTGCAAACGACTTAAATGACTTCTTCTGGAATAAATTCTGTGATTGGTATATAGAACTTAGCAAATGCGATATGCAAACAAATAAGCAGGGAACTTGCTCAACGCTTGTTTATGTGCTTACACAAACCCTTAAACTTTTACATCCTTTTATTCCTTTCGTTACAGAAAAAATTTATTTAGAACTTCCAAATCATGATGAAAGTATAATGATATCTTCATGGCCAGTAAAGTCAGAAACTTTTGAAGATGCCAAATATATTGATGAAGTTATGAATGTAATTAGAACTATTAGAAATGCAAGAGCAGAGAAAAAAGTTCCAGACAACAAGAAAATTGACTGTGAAATATTAATAAAGAATAACAAAGAAATATATTTAAGTTGTATAAAATATATTGCTAAACTTTCACTTACAAATGAAATCAAGGTTGTAGAAGACGAAAAGTTACTTACGCAAAATTCTGTTCAATTGTCTTTTGGTGATATTGTTGTTGCACTTCCATTGGAAGGAATGGTTGATATGGCACAAGAGAAAGAAAGAATTGAAAAAGAAATTGCAAGACTTAAATCTGAGATTGAAAGAAGTGAAAAAATGCTAAATAACGCAGGATTTGTTGCAAAAGCTCCAGCTAAATTAATTGACGCAGAGAAAGAAAAACTTGCAAAAAACAAAGCGTTACTTGATGATTTAATAAAATAGTATAAAAATAAAAAGACTTACAAATTTAAATTGTAAGTCTTTTTTAGATAAGTTAAATATTAATCGGTATAAATTTAAAATCAATTTTCTAGTCCTAATAAATAATCTGTTGAAACTTGAAAAAATTTAGCAATTTTTATAAGTGTTGGAATGTCTGGAAAACTTTTACCTAATTCCCATAATGATATTGAGTCTTGTGTAGTACATAAATAAGACGCAAATTCTGTTTGCGTCATTTTATTTTCTTTTCTTAATTCTTTTAAGATATTTCCAAACTCCATGTCTTTATTATACGAACAAAATTCGTCAAATTGTTGCATTACGAAAAATATTCGTATATAATATTGGTAATAAGTAATGAAGGAGTTTAGGATGAAAAATTTAAGGATTATTGTTGCTTTAGTGGCGTGTTGTTTAATGCCTTTGTTTGCTGGTTGTGAAAAAAAACATGAACATAGCCTAGAATTAATAAGTGCTGTTGCTAGTACATGTGAAAATGAGGGTAGTTGTGCTTATTATAAATGTAGTGGGTGCTTAAAGCTTTTTGATAATGAATTTGCAGAAAAAGAGATAACGTTAGAGAGCACCGTTGTAGATGCATTAGGACATGAATATACTGAAGATTCAGGCGGAATTTTATGTAAAAAAATTTGTAATAGATGTAGTAACGAAAAATTTGAGCATAAACTAAAATTTGTTAATAAAATAGATAGTAGTTGTGAGAGTGAAGGGGTAGAATCTCACTATGTGTGTGAGATTTGTGACAAATTATTTAATAATGATGTTGCTGAAAGTGAGTTGTCTAAGGAGAGTCTTGTTATTGAAGAAAAGGGACATGATTATGTAAAGGATGAAAATGGAGAAGAATGTAATAGGATTTGTTCTAGATGTGGAGAGCGAAAAGACGAACATGTTTATTCAAATGAAGTTAATGCTTTATTACTATCGCATGAAAGTATAGATAATTGCGGTGTGTTTAAGTGCTTGTATTGTGAAAATGTTGAGTATAGAACAATAACTTCAAGTGATATTGGCGTTCCGATTTTAAATTTTTATGGTTCTATGGATGGGATATCTAAGGAGAATAAAATCACTTTATCAGTTAGATATGAAAGTCAAGCTATTGAGTTTTGGAGTGATGCTACGTTAAAATGGCAAGGTGCGTCGTCATTAAACTATCCTAAAAAGAATTATAATATTACTTTTTTGAAAACGGGAACAACATCAAAAAATAAGGTATTATTAAATGATAGTTGGGGGAAGCAGAGTAAATACACTCTTAAAGCTAATTGGATTGATTTTTCGCATGCAAGAAATGTTGTTTCTGGTAAAATTTATAAAGACATTGTAAAATCTAATAAAGTTCAAGATGAATTATCAACTATTTCGACTGGTGGTGTTGTTGATGGCTTTCCTATAGTAATATATATAAATGGAAGGTTTGAAGGGTTATATACTCTTAATATCCCAAAAGATGGTTGGATGTTTGGTATGGAAGATGATGAAGATGGTGGAGATGTATTGAAGCAGGCGGCTTTGTCTATGGGTGCGTGGGGTGATGAAGTCTGTCTTAAAAAAGAGATTGATGGATTTTCTGATGATGTGGAACTTGAATTTTGTTCAACTGAAGATACTATAGGAAATGAGTGGGTGCTACAAAGTTTTAATAATATGATAAGATTTGTAAATAATAGTTCTGATGAAGAATTTAAGGCTAATATATCTAATTATATTAATGTTGATAGAACAATTGATGCTATAATTTATACGTCTTTTATTATGGCTGCAGATAATACTGCAAAAAATATTAATTGGCTAACATACGATGGGATACATTGGTTTTCATCAATGTATGATATGGATGCTACATGGGGTCTCTGGTGGGATGGGAAAATGATAAATAGACCAGTTGGTAGTTTTCTTGATGAATATTGTCTTGATGAGTATTGTGGGAATCTATTGTGGAATAGGATTTACACGTTGCTTAAAGATGATATTGTTAGGCGTTATTTTGAGCTCAGATTAACAGTTATGACATATGAAAATATAAAATACGAATTTGAAGCCTTCAGCGATAATATTTCTTCAATAATTAGAGAAGTAGAGATTGAAAGATGGGGGAATATTCCAAGTGTTCAAGAAAATAATATTCAACAAATTTTAGATTTTGCTGTCAAGAGATTGAACTATATGGATAATAGGATGTTGGAAGAAATATAAAAAAATTACCAGTTTGTGAAGTTGCTTGATACTTCATGAACTGGTATTTTTATTAGTTGAAAAGCGTTTTTACTTTCCCAAATATTCTTTCATGGCTTTGGCTAGTTGGTCGGGGCAGGATGTTCCACCACGACATATGATACCGTCAAGCTTTTCAATCACTTGTTCGGGTGTAAGTCCGATTACAAGTTTTGCTATTCCTTGTGTATTGCCCGTGCATCCGCCAATAAATTCGCAAGCGGTAATTTTACCGTTCTCTATCTCAAAATTTATCTTTCTAGAACATACTCCGTGTGGTATATATGTATTCATATTATCTCCTATAATTATATAAGTTTAGGGGTGCTATGCAAATGTTTAAATTATCGCTATATATTGTGATATTTGAAAGTTTGCGTAGTAGTTAGTTATCAAGTAAGTTTTCATAAATATTTTCGTAAATTGCAGGTGCTTTATCAATCCATTTTTTTGCAGCTTCAACAGCTGATTTTCTATTAGGTGTTTTTAACTTAATTTCAAGTAAAGAACTGGTTAATGCTGGTTCTTTTATTTTTAAAATTACAGAATATGAAGTGTCGTCATTTTTTCTATATTCAGAAACATATTCTTGGCTTCTTTTTAAATTCATTCTGTTTTCTTGTACGTAAGCAATAATGTTTTCTCTAGTAGTCTGTGGAATTCTATAATAAAAATGGCTCAAGCATTCTCTTCCGGCAGTGGTTATAGAGTATCTAGTTTCTTCGCCAACAATTTTGTTTTCAAATATAAATCCTATATCGATAAGTTGAAACATTGCTTCTTTTAGGTCAAGATATTTAAACCATTTATTGCTTGAAGTACAAATGTCAATAATATTGTTTTCAGTTAGGGGGATTTCCATTCTTTCAAGGACAAATAAAAGTTTAATCTTTTCAACTGTGTTATATTCTTCAAATTCCATATTTTCTCCGATGTTTATGGGAATTTTTGTTATCCCAATTCTTCTACATATATATTAACATAAAAACGAATTTAAAGTAAATATTTTATGCCATTTTTTTAAATGTTGTAAATATTTTATAGATATATCTGTGTAATTATTTTTAAAACATTTAAATTTAATTGATAAAAATATTATTTTATACTAAAATAAATATTATAAGGGAGAAATGTATGTTGATAACTGAAGAAGAAAGAGTAAAAATTGTTGAGTTTTTGTCAGCTGTTGATGAAATGATTGAAGGTAGATTTATTTTATCAGACACTAAAGTTGCAAATATTCTTAAAGGTATTGTAAAAAGTGAAGTGCTTTATAATCTTTATTCTAAATGTATGCAAGGCTTCAAATTTATGTCTATGATGGATAGGTGTAAGGCGGAAAACCCTAGTAATGGCGGTTATTTTGTCATGCCTGATGAAGAAAAAGATATAATTGCATTTGTTACGTGCTTACTTTTGGAGGTTGATAAAAAGAATATAAATTTACAGACATTTGTTACAGATAATTTCTACAGTAATGATGGTTATAATATTAGCTATAATAATTTTGCTCTTACAGTTTTGGTGACTTATAAGACTAGTATTAAAAATCTACTTGGAATTGATGACGAAGGAAAAATAATTGAAGATGAAGATTTCTCTGATGGTCAAATAGCAATTGAAGAAGAAAAAGTGGAGGCTGACCAAGATACCAAAATTCTTTTTGCAAATTTGGTTATGAATATAAATGAACTATATAATGCAATAAATGATGATTATAAAATTAAAATGGCAGAGAAAGAAGAATTGTTAATTGTTTTAAAAGCTTTAAATAGGGCGGTGCATTTAGAAGAATTGTTAGTAATAAATGCTTTACTTATTCCGTTAGAGCACTCTCTTAATAAGTATAAAAAATTAAGACCGATTTATGAAAATGTAAAACTTTTAATTGCAGATATTTATTACTAAAAATAAAAAATGAGAAACAAAAATGTTTCTCATTTTTTTAGTCATCAATAGGTGTTAAACTATAAATATTTTCTAGTACCATTTGTGCTACTTTTTTATTGAAGTAATATAAGTCTTTATCCGTTTGTGGTATGTCATGCCCTTGAGAAAGTAATTCTTTAATTATTTCTTTTCTAGCTGTTAGTAATTGCTGTTCTCTTTCTTTTGCGTCAACTATTGTTCTTGAAAAGGCTGAAACATTTGCATGGTATTTTACATGGTAGCCCAACTTTGCAAGAAGGTCAAATATAGAAATATTTTCTTTGATTGCAACAGTGTTTAATCTTTGATAATCAGTAAAGTCAAAATCTTTAATATTTTCAATTGTTTCTGGGTTGTATTTTTCTCTAAAATTAGCTTTGATTAATTCGCATTCTTCTTTTGTTAATTTATCGTCTCTAAATCTACTTCCGGTTACACCAAAATATTCAAGAATGTCTGACATGGAAATGTCTTCTGGAGCATATCTTTTGAAGTGTCTTAACTTTTCGTAAAGCTTTGGATTATCGTGTCTAATTCCAGTAATGTCACCATCGGGATATTTCTCAAGTAATTCTTGTTGGATTTGACTTATGTAGTCTCTTTGAACAATTGCTTTTTGATATCTAAATTTGGTCATCAAAACTAAATAGTCGCTTGGCGAGCATCCTAATTCTTCTGCTAGCATATTAAGAACATGTTTGGTGTGACTGTGTTCTTGTTTTGATTTAACGTCATCAACATAACCGTTTGTGTCAATTGCTAATAATAAATTGTCATTAAGTAATTTAAATCTATGATATTCTCTGTCCATTTCATATCCGCATAATGCGTATACGTCTTCTATGGTTGTCTCTGGTCTGTGTGCTCTTAATTTATTTCTTAAATATCTTAGATTAAAGTAATATGGCAGGCTTCTCCTGTCGTCATAAATACTTCCACCATTTTCTATGTGTGCTTGAATTTGTTGTTTTAAACTTTGTATTAATTTTTCCATTTTTTAACCCCATAAAATCAAAATTTCTTGAGTATATTTTATCATATTATTATTAAACTTTCAAGGGGTTTTAAAAAATTAAAACTATTATAAATGTTATGACTGAACTTATTATACTTTGAGTTGTTTTTTGTAGTAGAAATTTTGAGTAGGACATGTTAAAATTTTTTAGAAAAGAATATGCTTGTGCATGAATTGATATTCCACCAAACGATATCAAAAATGAAAGGATAATAGATAGTGAATTAAAGGGTATTGCTAAGTTGCTTAACATAATACATCCTGAAGTTACTTCAATGATGCCTGATAGGATGCTATTTGTGAGCATAGTGTCTATCCCAATTAAATTTAATGGATACGATATAATTGTAAAAAAATTTATTGATAAAAGTATTTGCAATATCATATAAAAGATTGCAATGAAACCGCCAATGGAAAGTATTGATGTTATACTTTCACTCATGCTGTCACTTAAAGGGTTAATATTTCTTTCATACGATTGAGTTGATATTTTTTTATCAAATTTTTTTCTATAAATTAATCCGTTTAAGATTGCTGATAAATAATGAGATATGAGAATTATGTATCCTAGTTTTTTATTTTGGAACATCCCAATTGCAACTGAGCCGATTATAAAAAGGGGACCTGATGTACTAGTGAACGACGTTATGACTTCTGCTTGTCCTTTTGTTATTGTGTTATTGTTGTAAAAGTCAGATGTTAATTTTGCACCTATTGGATAACCTGACACTATACTCATAAAATAAATATATCCCGATACTCCACCAACGTTATATAGTTTTTGGGTTATAGGTGTTAGTTTATTTCCAACGTTTGATATAAATGAAGTGTATGATAATAATTTTGTGAATATTAGAAAGGGTAGAAGTGATGGGAGTACTTTTGTTGCCCATATCATAATGCCGTTTAGAAATGATGATATTGCTATTTCAGGTAAAACAATTAGCATTAATATAAGTAGTAATAAAATTATTATGATTATTTTTTCAATATTTATTTTTTTGTTTTGGATTTTTATCATTATATTATAAAATATGTTTAAAATAATATAAATATACTTTAATTTTAGGGAGTTATAAATGAGCAAAAAGGTTGGACTTGTTTTGAGTGGTGGTGCTGCGCTTGGATATGCACATGTGGGGGTTATAAAAGAACTGGAAAAAAATAATATTCCAATAGATATTGTAGTTGGAACTAGTATGGGTGGACTTGTTGGGGCTTCGTATGCATGTGGTATTAATGTTGATAAGATGATTGAACTGGGTAAAAAATTTAAAAATATTAATTTTTTCGATATAAACTTTAATAAAGGTGGTCTTTTTTCCGGAAGGGGAATGATGAGAACTATAAATAAATTTTTACCGGATGAATTGATTGAAAATTTAAAAATTCCATTTGCTTGTGTTGCGTGCGATCTAAATAAAGAAAAAGAAATTGTTTATAAAAGTGGGAGTGTGCGTGATGCTGTAAGGGCGACAATTTCTATACCGGGATTATTTGTTCCAGTTAAGAGCGGTAATTCAAATATAGTTGATGGTGGTATAATTAATAATCTGCCAGAAAATGTTGCAAAAGAAATGGGTGCTGATATTATAATTTCTGTTGATGTATTGAAAAATTATAAGATAAAAAATTCACCACGTAATGTTATGGATGCATTGTTTTATTCAATCAACTTGTCAACAAAGGAGATACAAAAAAATAAAGCAAAGCTTCATGATGTTATCATTGAGCCCAATTTAAGTGATATTAAACAAATGTCATTTACTGAAAAAACTGTTGATAAATGCGTAAAAATAGGGGCAAGTGAAACAAAAAAACACATTGAAAAAATTAAAAAACTTTTAAAGTAAAAAAATAAGCAACGACAGTTGCTTATTTTTGTTTCTTGTCATATTTTAATGTTTGTGTAAATAAATCGGGTGCAAAGTTTGGTATTTCTTTTGTTTTTCTTAAAAGCATGTTATATACGGCATTTGCTCTGTCTTCAATATCTGCAAGTTCTTTATATGCAGTATCTGGATTTTTTACAACGTTACTATTCCTTATTATAATATTTGTATCTGCACTTACGTTTGAAAGTAAATCTTTATTTCTTGCATTGAATGCTAATACCTTGATGAAAGGAAGTTTGTCCATTTTGTAAATTTGACCGACAATATCTTTGTTTATCTTTAATAAAAGTCGTAGAACAATTCTTTTTAGTCTAGTGTATGTGTATCTTTTTGTTTTAACATCAAGAAGAAGTTCATTAAAGTCTTTAAATTTCTTTGCACTTTCAAAAAATCTATTTTCAATTCCTTCTGACACATCATAAATGTTTTTCATTTCACTAACTGTGCTTGTTTTTACAACATAAGAACATAAATCATTATATAAATCTAAATCGGGTAGTCCGTATTTATCCATATCTTCTTTTAGTAAATCATATGTGAAAGATGGAACTAATTTTTTGATAGATTTGATTTTTTCTTTTGTAATAAGTCTAGTTCTAATTGCTGTAGCGCTACTATCTCTTCCGTTTAAATCGGCTGAGTTGTAATCACTATTTGACCTTGTTGTAAATACTGGCTCAATTTTACTTTTTGTTCTATATAAAGCCTTTAAATATTCAATTGCAAGAATGTTATTTGGTTTAGTAAGTATGTTTAAAGTTTCAGTTATTTCACTAAACTCAACTTTGTCTTCTTTGATAAGTTCTTCAATTGCTTTTTGTCTGCTTACCGGTAGGGAGTTGCCTTCATCTAAAAACTTATTTAGTTTTTCTTTAAATTCTTTTGGCTCATTAGCAAAATATTTAGCAATTTCTTTAAGAAGCTCATAATTGTCTGTTTCACAACCAAAAGCCAAATGAGTAACATTTTCAAAGGAATTTGCAATCTTAACGCCAGCAAGAGCAAAAATCTCAGCTGAACTACAACAATAAGCAGTAGGAATTTGAACAACTATGTCTGCACCACCTTCTAGTGCCATTGTTGCTCTTACATATTTATTTGCAATTGCAGGCTCGCCCCTTTGGGTAAAATTTCCTGCTTGGATGCACATAACAGCATCGCAACCTGTTAATTCTCTAGCCTTTTCAATATGATACAAATGTCCATAATGAAGTGGGTTATATTCGCAAATAATCGCACAGATTTTCATACATACTCCAATAATTTCTTTACAATTTTAATTTTTTTTCGTATACTGAATAAGGTGAAATGTAACTTAAGTAATATTTTATTTCAGTAGTTATATTATATTACAATTTACTGCTTTTCACAAATGAATGTTTAAAAATTTTAAATTTTTATGGAGAAAGTAATGAAAATAGAAGAATTTTGGCTGGAAAAAGCTAGAGAACTTGGCAAAACTATTGTTCTTCCTGAAGCAAGTTTTAGTGAAAGGGTAACACTTGCAGGTATTAAATGTGCAGAAGATAAGATTGCAAAGATCATACTTCTTACAAATGATGATAACGCTTTTGCTAAATATAATTTGCAAGAAAGTGAATATTTGAAAGTTATTAATATAAAAACTCATGAAGTAAGGGAAATGCTTGTATCTGCTCTTTATGAAAAGAGAAAAGAGAAAGGACTTTCTATGGAAGATGCTAGTAAGCTTATAGATAATCCCGTTTACTTTGGTACAATGCTTGTAGATTTGTCGCTTGCAGATGGACTTGTTGCCGGAGCTGAAATTGCTACCGCTGAGACATTTAAACCTGCTTTTCAAATTATCAAAGGTAGAACGAAAGAATCAAAGATTTCTAGTTTCTTTGTAATGGTAAGGGATGGAAAAGATGGTGAAGAAGTTTATCTACTATCTGATTGTGGTGTGGTAATTGACCCGACTGTTGAAGAAGTTGTTGAAATTGCTAAACTTTCTAGCGAGTCTGCAAGGGAAATTTGTAGATTAGACCCAAAAGTTGCATTGTTATCTTACTCAACAAAAGGCAGTGCTGAAGGGGAAGATGCATTAAAAATGAGACAAGCAAAAGAAATTTTGGATACAATGGAAGTTGATTTTGCTTATGATGGTGAAATGCAACTTGACTGTGCGATAGTTCCATCTGTAGCCGAATTAAAAGCGCCTGGCAGTGTAGTTGGTGGCAAAGCCAATGTATTTGTATTTCCAAATTTGTCTGCTGGAAATATTGGATATAAGCTTATGCAAAGATTTGGCGGTTTTAAGGCGTTTGGTCCAATTTCACAAGGTATGAGAAAGCCAATTAATGATGTTAGTCGTGGGGCTAATGTAAACGATATAGTACAAGCAATCGCAATTACTGCTATTCAAAATTAAAAGGAGAAAATTATGAAAGTATTAGTTATTAACGCAGGAAGTAGTTCGCTTAAATTCCAAGTTATTGATATGGAAAATAAGAGTGTAATTGCTAAGGGTAATGTAGAAAGAATTAATGAAGGAGCATCTTTCTTAAAGTATAAGGCAAATGGTCAAGAATATAAATATGATAGAGATATCAAAAATCATAGCGAAGGACTAGCGCTTGTTATTGAAAAATTAACAGATGAAAAAGTGGGGGTGCTTTCTAGCCTTGATGAAATTGGTGCAATTGGTCATAGAGTAGTAAATGCTGGTGAAGACCATTTCGATAGTGTTTTAATTGATGATAATATTTTAGAGAATTTGAGAATGAATGTTGATTTTGCTCCACTTCATATTCCTGGCTCAATCGCTGGAATTGAAAGTGCGATGGCAATCTGTCCTGGAAAGCCAAATGTAGCTGTTTTTGATATCGGTTTTCATAAATCTGTTCCTGAATTTGTATATAAATATCCAATTCCTAGAAGATATTATGACAAATATAAAATTAGAAAATATGGTATGCATGGAACTAGTCACTACTATGTAACACAAAGATGTGCTGAACTTCTAAATAAAAAACCAGAAGACATTAATATTGTTACTTGCCACTTGGGATCTGGTGCTAGTATTACAGCTGTTAAGAATGGTAAATCATTTGATACTTCAATGGGATTTACTCCACTTGAAGGAATAATGATGAATACAAGAAGTGGAGACCTTGATCCAGCTGTTGTAGAATATATTTGCAACAAAGAAGGAAAGACTGTAAGTGAAGTAATTAGAATTTTAAATAAAGAAAGTGGACTTCTTGGTGCTATTGGTAATGGAATTGCCGATATGAGAGATATTACTGCAAATTTAGATAACCCAGATGTAAAACTTGGCTTTGATATGTATTGTCACAGAATTAAGAAATATATTTGTGCTTATATTGGTGTTCTTGGTGGCGTAGATGCAATTGTATTTACAGCAGGTTGTGGTGAACATACTCCAGAATTAAGAGAAGCAGTAACTGAAAATCTTGAATTTATGGGAATTTCTGTTGATAAAGAGAAAAATTATAATAGCCCACGTGGTGAAGAAGTTCTTATTAGTTCAGATAAATCAAAAGTAAAAGTATTTGTAATTCCTACTGATGAAGAGATGGTAATTGCTGAAGAAACAGTAAAAACTATTAATAATTTAAAATAATTTAGAAATAGTGATTGACAAATAGCGAATTTTAGTATAAAATACATAAGCATAATGTACGAAGATGGCGGAAATTCTTTTCGCTTCAATATAAAATTAGGAGGTGCAGTATGGCTATAGTACCAAAGGGTAAAGTTTCAAAAGCAAGGCGTAATTCAAGAAAGGCAAATTGGAAAATTTCAACACCTTCTATGGTTGAATGTCCACATTGTCATGAATTAAAGGCTAATCACAGAGTATGTAAAAAATGTGGTTACTATGATGGCGAACAAAAAGTTGTTGTAGAAAAAGAAAAGAAAGAAACTAAATAATTATAGTTGTATTTAAAAAAAGATATGGACTACCATATCTTTTTTCTTTATTTATTTGTTTTTTTTGGTTTTTTCATATATACTACTAAAGATAATGAGGTAAATATTATGATTAAAATTGTTGTAGATGCTTTTGGTGGGGATAATGCGCCAAATGAAGTAGTAAGTGGAGTGGTAAGTGCAATTAATAGTAATGAAAAATTGCATATTATATTAACCGGTAAAGAAGAAGTTTTAATGGAAGTTCTTTCTGGTTATAAATATAACGACAGCCAAATTTCAATCATTGATGCAAGAGAAGTTATTTCAAATAATGAAAGTGCAACAGAAGCAATTAGGCAAAAGAAAGATAGTTCTTTAGTAAAAGCTTTAGATTGTGCAAAAGAAGATGATGAAGTTGTTGGAATAATTTCTGCAGGGTCAACAGGTGCAGTTCTTACTGGTGCATTTATGAAATTAGGCAGAATGAAAGGCGTTTTAAGACCTGCATTGTGTCCTATCATACCAACAGCTCAAGGTACAATAACTAGTATTTGCGATTGTGGTGCAAATGTAGATTGCAAACCAGAATATCTTCATCAATTTGCTATAATGGGAAATGCTTATCTAAAAGTGTTGGGCGTTAAAAACCCAAGAGTAGCGCTACTTAATGTTGGTACTGAAGACCATAAGGGTGATGTTAGGTCAAAAGAGACATTTGAACTGCTTAAAAACTCTTCTAGCAAGATTAATTTTGTTGGTAATATGGAAGCTAGAGATTTGCTTAGTGGTGACTATGATTTGGTTGTAACTGATGGTTTTGCTGGAAATGTACTTTTGAAAAGCACAGAAGGTGCTATCAAAAATTTATTAACAATTATGAAAAACGAGATTAAAGCAAGCTTTTTCAGTAAAATAGGTGCTTTATTTATGAAAAAAACTTTCAAAAACATCAAGAAAGGTTTTGATTATTCTAATCATGGCGGGGCAGTTCTTCTTGGTTGTAAAAAGCTTGTTGTAAAAAGTCATGGAAGTAGTACTGCAAAAAATTTCCTTACTTGTATTAATCAAGTTGTTACAATGGCAGAAGGGAAACTTGTTGAAAATATTAGTAAAAGTTTAGAAAAAGTAGAAATGTCTAATGAATAATATAGATAAATTACAACAATTAATTGGATATAATTTTAAAGATGTGAGTATTCTTAAAAATGCTCTAACGCATAGTAGTTTTGCTAATGAAAATAATTTAAATAGTTACGAGCGACTTGAGTTTTTGGGTGATGCAATTATTGAAATGGTTGTGTCTGAGTATATTTATGAAAACTTAAATGTTGATGCGGGAAATTGTAGTAGGCTTAGAGCAAGCCTTGTCTCAACAAGCAATCTGTATGATATTTCTATGAAATTAAATCTTCCGACTTTTGCTTATCTTGGCAATTCAATGACAACTCTTAGTAAGAAAAATACAGCCGACCTTTTTGAAAGTTTGGTAGCAGCTGTTTATCTTGATGGGGGAATGGATGTTGCAAAAAGTGTTATCAATAAGTTTTTAATTATCGATAATAAAAATATCCAAAATCATATTTTGGAGTGTGTGGACAATAAATCACGATTGCAAGAAATTCTTCAAAAGAATGGTGAAACATTTAGGTATGAACTTCTTAATTCTCAAGGACTTGACCATGAGAAGACTTTTGAAGTTGGTTTATATGTAAATGGAAATCTTGTATCAAGGGGGACTGGACTTTCTATTCAAAAGGCTGAAGATAAGTCGGCTGAAAATTACTTAAAAAGGCTAAAATAATGTACTATGCAAACTACTATGCATAATATTAAAATATGGCTAAATCTATCAATGATTTAATGTTTACTTTTAGGTTAATAAAACTCATCAAACAACAAATATTTGATGAGTTTTTTCTATTTTATATAATATAAATATTAATATATATAATACAATTCGTTTGGATTTTTGTGATTTTTTTGATAAAATATATAGTGCAAAAGTGCTTATTTCAATATAAGTAAAATTAAGACTTTATGCTTGGAGAATACAAATGAACTTAAAAAGAATTGAAATGGTTGGCTTTAAATCATTTGCCGACTATCAGAAAATTGATTTTGAAGAAGGTATAACTGCAATAGTTGGTCCTAATGGTTGTGGTAAGAGTAATGTTGCTGACGCTATCAGATGGGTAATGGGTGAGCAGAGAAGTAAAAACCTTAGGGGCTCTTCTATGCAAGACGTTATTTTTAAAGGCACTGAGAAAAGAAAGGGTCTTAGTTTTTGCGAAGTTTCTTTAGTTTTTGATAACACCAATCATATGTTTAATTGTGATTATTCCGAAATTATCATTACTAGAAAACTTTATAAAAGTGGTGAGTCTGAATATTTACTTAACAAGGCTCCAGCAAGGCTTAAAGATATCGTAAATTTACTTCACGATAGTGGAATTGCTTCAAACGGCTATTCTATAATCGGGCAAGGTATGGTAGGAAAAATTCTTAATAGCAAGCCAGAAGAAAGAAGAGTTATTTTTGAAGAAGCGGCAGGTATTGCAAAGTTCAAATCTAAAAAACATGAAGCGGAAAGAAAACTTCTTAATACTCAAGATAATTTAAATAGAATTAATGATTTGATAAGCGAGATTGATAGGCAATTGAAGCCTTTAAAAGAACAGGCTGAGACGGCTAAAATTTACCATGAGTTAAAAGACCAATTGAAAGTTTTGGAAGTAAATTCTTATATTTATCAATATGATACTGCTAGCGATACTAAAAATGCAATTTTAGAAAAAATCAATGGAATTGTTGAAGAATTAACATATAGAACTCAAGAAAAAGAAATGGCAGATAAACTTTATGCTGAAGCTTTTGAAAGAGTAGGGACGATTGATTTAGATATAAGTGAATTGAAAGATAAAATTCTTGAGCTTAACATTGAAATTACAAAACAGAGTGGTGAAATATCTTTACAGAAAGAGAAGTATAACCATTTGAAAATGGAAGATGAGAGACTTAGTAGAGAAGTTGAAAGATTAAGAACTTCCAAAGATGATAGTCAAAATAGGCTTTTTGAATTAGATTCATCAATTGAAGAAAAACAAAATATTTTAACTGAAAAGAATGCCGAAATAATTGATATTAATCAAAAGTATGAAAGTATCTCAAATGAACTTAAAAGCGGTGAAGATGAGGCAGATGCTATTCAGAAGAAAATTATTGACAACCTTGAAATGCTAGGTGATGTAAAAGCACAAATTTCTGCTCTTACTACCGAGAAAAATACGTATACTAAAACAATTGAAGAAAATACCATTCAATTGCAAGATGTAAGTGAAAAATTTAATTTGTCTAAAGAAAGTTTGGACAAAAGTAACGAAGTATTAAAAGAGTTGAGACAAGAAAGGTCAAATTTGGATGTTAAACTAAATGAAAACATTTCTTATCAAAATAATCTTCAAGTGGATATTAAAAAGTTAGAAAGTATTGTTTCAGAAGTTTCAAGTAATATTGTAACTTTAGAACATAGAAAGAAAATGCTTGAAGAGTATGCTAAAGAATATGAAGGATTTAGTGGAACGGTTAAAAGACTTCTTCAAGATGCAGAAAGGAATAATGAGTTAAGGGATAAAATTGTTGGTGTTATTGCAAGCCTTATTAAAGTTCCGCAAACTTATCAAACAGCAATTGAAAGTGTACTTGGTAATGCAGTTCAAAATATAGTAACTACTTCTGATGATAATGCCAAATATCTTATTAATTACTTGAAACAGAGAGATTATGGTAGGGCTACTTTTTTACCAATTAATACTGTAAAACCTAGATTTTTTGATAATAGGTATAATAATATCTTATCAATGGACGGATGTCTTGGTATTGCTAGTGACTTAATTGGTTATGATAAATCTCTTGAAAATATTATCAGTAGCCTTATTGGAACAACTGTTGTGGCGACCAACATGAATAGTGCAATAAATATTGCAAGAAGCTGTAATTATAGCGTTAGAATTGTTACTCTTGAAGGGGATATTATTTCAAATCAAGGCTCACTTACCGGTGGTAGTAAAAAAGCCCAAGTAACAAATCTTTTGGGTAGACAAACAGAAATTGAAAACTGTGCAAAATTAATTTCGAAATTAACTTCTGAAAAAGAAGAAAAACAAACTGAACTTACAGAACTTATTAATAAATTGAAAGATGTTAACGACGAAATTAGTAATGCTACTAATAGAAGACATAATTTGGATATTGAGATAGCTCAAGAAGATGAGAGAAATGACAAATATTCAAATATTTCAAGTGAGTATGAGCTTGAGATTAATAGATTGAATGGTAATATTGCTAAAAATAGTCAAATATTAGATAGTATTAATTCACAACTTTCAAAAATTTCTGATGTAAAAAGTGATATTGAACTAGATGATACTATTAAAACACCATCTCAATTTTCTCAATTGAAAAATCAAAAAGAAGAATACTCTAGTAGAATAACATCATTAAAAGTTTTAATTGCTACAACTGAGTCTGAACTTATAAGTCTCCAACAAGAAAAAGTTAGAATTACTGACAATTTAACTTCGGTGTCAGAGCAGTTGAGTATTATGGAAAAAGCGTTGGAAGAAAATAGGGTAGTTCTTTCTAATGCTTCTAATGTTGTGTTTGCAATAGAGAGCAATCTTGAAAACAATGAGTGCTATGCAGAACTTCAAAAAACTCAAGAATTACTTAGCCAAAGAGAAGTTGAGAAATCTAAAATAAATGATGATTTGAAAAAACTTGATGAAAGTAGAAGTACACTTTTAAATGATGTTAATATTCTTCAAGATAAAAAATACAAGCAAGAAATTAGTCTTTCAAAAGTTGATACCGATATTGAAAGTATGCAAGAAAGAGTGTGGACTGAGTATAGTCTTACGTATGACTCTGCACTTGCATTTAAAGATGAAAACTTTGACTATAAAATGGGTCAATCAAGTATAAATAAAATTAAGAAAGATATCATATCTTTGGGTCATATTAACGAAAGGGCTATTGAAGATTGTCAAGCCCTAGAAGAAAGATTTGGCAAGATGTATAATCAGTCTCAAGACTTGCTAAAAGCAGAGAGCGACTTAAAGAGGATTATAAAAGACTTGTCAAATGAAATGGTTACAAGATTTAAGACTGAGTTTGATAAGATTAATACAAACTTTGGTATCGTATTTAAAGAACTATTTAATGGTGGTGCTGCAAAACTTGAAATCCTTGATAGCGAAGATGAATTAGAAGCGGGTATTGATATTAAGGCTGAGCCACCAGAGAAGAAGTTAAGTAATGTATCCCTTCTAAGTGGTGGAGAGCAAGCACTAGTTGCTATTGCTATATTATTTGCAATTTTGAGACTTAGACCATTGCCATTCTGTTTGTTAGACGAAATAGAAGCGCCTTTGGATGAAGCGAATGTAACTAGACTTGCTAAATACTTAAAGAGATATTCGGGTGAAACTCAATTTGTAGTAATTACTCACAAAAAACCAACAATGGAAAATGCTGATACATTATTTGGTGTAACCATGGAAGAAAAGGGTGTTAGTAAAATAGTATCGGTTAAACTTAATGATGCAATCAAAAATACGGAGCAAAAATAATGGGTATATTTTCAAAATTTTTCGGAGCTTTAAAGAAAACTAAAGATGCGATTTCAAAAAAAATCTCACAGATTTTTGTTGGTGAACTTGATGATGACTTTTTTGAAGAACTTGAATTTGTTTTGATTTCTAGCGATATTGGTGCGGATGCAAGTGCTGAGATTGTAGAAAATGTCAGGAAGCTTGCAAAGAAAGAAAAAATCAAAACGGAAGAAGGTTTTAAAGAAATTTTAAGACAGGCAATGGTTGACTTGTTGCCAGAAGATAATGATGAAATGGAGTTGCCTACGCTAATAACAGTTGTTGGTGTAAATGGTGTAGGCAAGACTACTGCAATTGGTAAACTTGCTTATAGACTTAAAAAAGAAAAAAAATCCGTTCTTATGGTGGCGGGAGATACCTTTAGAGCGGCTGCCAGCGAACAGTTGACCGAATGGAGTAAAAGAGCGGGTACTAGAATAGTTAAATATAATGAAGGTGTAGACCCAGGTGCTGTTGTGTATGATGGAATAAAGAGTGCAATTGCAAAGAAAGAAGATGTAGTACTTGTAGATACTGCTGGAAGACTTCATAACAAAGTAGGCCTTATGGAAGAATTGAAAAAAATTTCAAAAATTGTATCTAAAGAATGGAATGGTAATACCGAAAACTATCTTGTAATTGATGCCACAACTGGACAAAATGCACTTACACAAGTAGAAATGTTTAATGAAATTTTGCCGTTATCGGGTATAATTCTTACTAAACTTGATGGCTCTAGTAAGGGTGGTGTTGTATTTGCTATCGCTCAAAAATTTGGCATTCCAATTAAATATGTTGGAGTTGGCGAAGGTGTAGACGATATTGAGCCATTTAATGCAAGAGATTTTGTTGAAAATATTATATAAAAAACTATTGACATTACATGTAAGATAAGATATAATTACACTGTAAAGTAAAAATGCTTTACACCTGCAAAGTGGGGTTTTGATGATTATAGATGATAATTTGAAAATTATTAAACTTATTGATGCTTATGGTAAGTTGCTTACTGATAGACAATATGACATGATGACTTTTTATTATTTTGATAATTTAAGTCTTTCTGAAATTGCGTATAATTATGACGTGTCTAGACAAGCGGTTAGCGATTGTATTAATAAGTCAATTAAAATTCTTTCAAATTTAGAAGAAAAACTGCAAGTTGTTGCAAACAACGAAGTGGTTATTGAAAAACTATCTAATATCAGAGAAAACTTAAGTGATGATAATCTTATGAAAAAAATGGATGAAGTATTGAATTTATTAAAATAAACTTTAGGAGTTTATATGGCATTATTTGGAAGCTTAGGCGAAAAACTTAATCATGTTTTTAGTAAGATTACTAAAAGGGGTACACTTACTGAATTAGAAATCAAAAACGCAATGAGAGAAATTAAACTCGTTCTTCTTGAAGCGGATGTTAATTATCTAGTTGTTAAAGATTTTGTAAATAAAGTGAGTGAAAAGGCTATGGGGGAAAGAGTTATGAAATCTCTTACTCCAGGTCAGCAGATTGTAAAAATTGTCAATGAAGAACTTTGTGAACTTATGGGCTCTACTAATGCAAAATTAGCAGTTGCTAGTAAGCCACCGACAGTTATTATGATGTGTGGACTTCAAGGTGCAGGTAAAACTACAATGTGTGGAAAACTTGCTAAACTTCTTAAAAAACAAGGCAAAAAACCAATGCTTGTTGCTTGCGATATTTATAGACCAGCAGCTATCAGTCAGTTAAAGACGGTAGGTAAATCGGTTGATGTCGAAGTTTATGATGAAGGAACAAATAAACCACATAAAACAGCAGTAAATGCTATAAAGTATGCTGATAAGAAAGGTTATGATACTGTTATTATCGATACGGCTGGTAGACTACAAATCAATGAAGAGCTAATGGACGAGTTGCTTGATATTAAAAAGGCAGTAAATCCAACAGAAATTCTTCTAACAGTCGATAGTATGATTGGTCAAGAATCGGTAAATGTTGCAACGACGTTTAATGAAAAATTAGACATCTCAGGTGTAATACTTACTAAACTTGATGGCGATACTAGGGGTGGTGCGGCATTATCTATAAAAGCTGTTACAGGTAAACCTATTAAATTCTGTGGTGTCGGTGAAAAAATGGATGATATAGAGCCATTTCACCCAGATAGAATGGCTAGTAGAATACTTGATATGGGTGATGTTTTATCACTTATTGAAAAAGCACAACAAAACATAACCGAAGAAGAAGCGAAAAAACTTGAAAAGAAGTTTAGAGAAAATGACTTTACTTTAGATGATTACCTAGTCCAATTTGAGAATTTGAAGAAAATGGGTAGCATTAGCGACATTTTGTCAATGATACCGGGTGCAAATAAATTAAAGCTTAACGCAAATGCTGTTGATGAAAACCAACTTGCAAAGAATAAGTCAATTATTCTTAGCATGACCAAAAAAGAAAGACAAAACCCAGATATTTTGAAGGGTAGTCACAAAAGAAGAATTGCTAGTGGTAGTGGGACATCCATTCAAGATGTGAATATTCTACTAAAACAATTTAATCAATCGAAAGAAATGATGAAGCAGTTCAAAAATAAAAAGGGTGGCTTTAGAATGCCATTCTAAGTTAAATAGTTTTAAAATTTTTTTGGATAAACCAATAAAAATTAATATATATGAAGGAGAAAAAATATGGCAGTTAAAATTAGACTTACTCGTATGGGAGATAAGAAATCACCTTTCTATCGTGTAGTAGTTACAGATTCAAGAAAGGCTAGAGATGGTGCTTATATCGAAAAATTAGGTACATATAACCCACTTACTAACCCAGCTGAAGTAAAATTAGATGTTGAAAACACTAAAAAATGGCTTTCAAATGGTGCTCAACCTACTGAAACTGCAAGAAACATTCTTGTTAGAGAAGGTATTTTGCAACCAAAAACAAAAAATGCACCTAAGACTGACAAAAAGAAAAAAGAAAGTAAATAATCAGGAAGGTTATTATTTTGGAAAATTTAGTTAAATACATTGTTGGTGAACTAGTTGGTGGTGATGATAAAGTAACAGTTACAACTACTGAAGAAAGTGAAAAAGTAGTTGTTTTGACTGTGGCTGTTGATAAAGCGGATATTGGTAAGGTTATCGGGAAAAACGGTAAAATTGCTCATAGTATTCGTACAATCGTTAAGTCTGCTAGTGCAAAAACAGGAAAAAGATTTATAGTAAAAATAGGAGAAAGAGATTAATTTCTCTTATTTTTATTATGGAAAGAATTAAAATTGGAACAATTACAAAACCACAAGCTCTAAAAGGGGAATTTAGGGTAAAACCTGCTCTTTTAAATTTAAAAGAATATAAGAAAATAAACAAAGTATTTATTTCAAATAATGAATACAATGTTGAAAGTGTGTCACTTAGAGATACTTTTGTAATTTTAAAGGTTGAAAGTATAAATTCTTGTGAACAGGCAGAACTTTTAAGAAATAAAGAAATTTTTGCTGATATGGATATTAAGTTTGAAGAGCCTTTAGATTTAAAAGGGTATACTGTTTTTGTTGAAAACGAAGAAATCGGCGAGGTTGTAGATATAAACAACTACGGCTCGAAAGATATACTTTCAATTAGTGGAAAGCATAGTACTATGCTACCTGTAATTGATGGCTTGATTACGAAAGTTTTTGATGATAAAAAACAAGTTGTATTAGATGCAAAAATATTTGAACAAGTGGCTGTTTATGAAGATTGATATTTTAACATTATTCCCAGAAATGTTTGCTCCGCTTAAAGAAAGCATTTTGGGTCGTGCGATGGAAAAAGATTTATTTACCCTGAATTTGATAAATATCAGGGATTTTTCCCTTGATAAGCATAAAAAAGTTGACGATTATCCTTTTGGTGGTGGAGATGGTATGCTTATGACTCCACAACCTTTGTATGATGCAATAATGAGTGTAAAAAAGGACAATTCTTATGTTGTGTATATGTCGCCAAAAGGAAGTGTTTTAAATCAAACAAAAGTCAAAAAAATGGCTTCGGAAATAGAACATTTAATTGTTGTTTGTGGACATTATGAAGGCATTGATGAAAGGGTAATTGAGCTTTGTGTTGATGAACAAATAAGCATTGGCGATTATGTGCTTACGGGTGGTGAACTTCCAGCCATGGTGTTGGTCGATAGTATTTTAAGATATATTCCAAATGTTTTACATAGTGATACGAGTGTCGTAGATGAGAGTTTTTCAAGTAATCTACTTGAATATCCACAATATACAAGACCTAGGGAATTTATGGGACTTACGGTGCCTGAAGTTTTGCTTAATGGTAATCATAAAGAAATTGAGAAGTGGAAAGTTGAACAAAAACTTCTTGAAACGAAAAAATATAGACCAGATTTATTAAATGAAGATAAGTAAGGTAGTGGAGAATGAATATGGTAAAATTAATTTATTTTGTGCATGGTACAACAACTGACAATGCAGATAAATTATGCAGTGGTTGGAAACAGGCAATGCTTAATGATTTGGGTAAAGAACAAGCGGTAAATTTGGGTAACGTATCAAGAGAAAGGGGAGATAAATTTGATGTGATAATTACATCAGATTTAAATAGAGCGATAGAGTCGTCACATTTAGCGTTTCCTAAAGAGAACAAACTTGTAGACAGTAGGCTTAGAGAGTGTAATTATGGCGATTTCGATGGTAAGCATAAAAGTTTTGTTAAATATGAAGAGCATATAGAAGAGTCTTTCCCAAATGGTGAAAGCTTAATTGATGTTGAAAATAGAATGCGAGAATTTTTGGATTTTATAATTCAAAATTATAATGGTAAAACTATTGGAATTGTAGCTCATAGGGCTCCACAATTAGCTCTTGATGTAATTGTAAAAGGAATGACATGGGAAGATGCTATTGCGGGTGATTGGAGAAAAACTGGAGATTGGCAACCTGGATGGGAATACAATATAAAGGATTAAAACAATAATGAATAATGTGCAAAAGATAATCAAAGAAATTTGTGAAGAAAAGGGAATTAACTTTAAATTAGTATCAAAAGATTGGGTTATAATTCTTGAAAAAGGCAAAAAAATTAGATATATAACGGGTTATAAGTTTCCTTTAAATAATCAAGCAGTAAGTAAAGTTTGTGATGATAAATTTGCTTTGTATGATGTAATTAAAGAGTTTAATATCCCTGTTGCAGAACATGTTATTTTATTTAAAAATTATGATAAACAAAAAATTTTAAATTACTGTGAAAAGTATAACTTTAAAATGGTTGTGAAAAGCAATACTGGTACTTGTGGTAATGATATGTTTTATATAACCAAGAAATCAGAATTGTTTAAAAAGATAGATAAACTGCTTAAAAAACATTATTCTCTAAGCTTGTCGCCATATTATGATATAAAAACCGAGTATCGAAATATTGTTTTAAATAATAATGTAGAATTGGTTTATGGCAAAAAGAAACCAGTAGTGATAGGTGATGGTAAGAGTACTATTTATGAACTTTTGTGTGAGTTTAACAAAAATTATTTCGAAAAAATAAAGAATGATGGCAAACTTAAAAAAGTTCTTAAAGAAAATGAAATTTTTGAATATAATTGGCAATTCAATTTGTCAAAGGGCTCAATGCCATTTATGATAGATGATAATAAACTTGTAAACAAACTAAAAAAATTAGCTTTGGAAATAACTCAAAAATTAGGAACGTCATTTGTTAGTGTTGATATAATTGAATTGACAAATGGTGAACTACTACTGCTGGAAGTTAATAGTGGTGTAATGATGGATAACCTAAGTAAAAATTTAGAAGATGGTTATGATATTGCTAAAAATATATATTCAAAAGTAATTGATGAAATGTTTAAATAATTTAGGTGAAAAGATATGTTAATACAGTGGTTTCCTGGTCATATGACCAAAGCCTTTAGGCTTATGGAAAAAGAAATAAAACTCGTTGATACAATTATTTATGTTCTCGATAGTAGAGCACCTTTTTCTTGTGTTAATCCTAAGTTTGAAAGTTTGATTGGTGGCAAACCAATTATTTATGTTTTTAATAAATATGATTTGTCCGATAAATCAAAAGTTGATGAATGGATAAACAAATATTTTAGAAAAGAAAATACTAGGTGTGTGACAACTGATAGTACTACAAGTGGTAGTGGGAAAAAGCTTGAAAATGTTATTCGTGAAGTGCTTGCTGATAAAATAAATAAATTTAAAGCAAAAGGCATGAATACAACAATTAGAGCAATGGTTATAGGTGTTCCAAACTGTGGAAAAAGTACACTTATCAATAATCTTTGTGGCAAAAGCAAGACGGTTACTGGCAATAAGCCTGGAGTTACAAAAGGAAAACAATGGGTTAAAATTGCTAGTGGTATTGAACTGCTTGATATGCCGGGAACGTTGTGGCCAGCATTTGATAATACAAAGGTTGCTAAACATTTAGCGTATATCGGAAGCATTAAAGAAGAAGTTTTGGACATACCGGAATTGGCTCTTGAGTTTGTAAAAGATATACGAGAAATTGATAAGAAAATTTTGGAAGATAGATTTAATATTTCGGTGACTGATGATATGTCAAACTTAGAAGTTTTAGATAGTATTTGTGAAGCCAGAAAATATTTAATGAAGGGTGGAGATATTGATTATGATAGGGGGTGCTATGCAATCATATCCGACTTCAAATCTGGCAGAATGGGAAATATTACTTTGGAGAGCTTTTCTGAGCTAAAGAAGTTAACGGTGAAAGATAGGAAAAAAGAAAATGTTTGATTACGAAAATAAATATTTGGAAAGTGGTTGTAAGTTAATTGCTGGTATTGATGAAGCGGGAAGGGGTCCGCTAGCGGGACCTGTTTGTGTAGCAATGGTTATAATGCCACTTGACAAAGAAAGTATAATTGAAAAAGTAAACGATAGTAAAAAACTGACTGAGAAAATGCGTGAAAAATTATTTAATGAAATAATTGAAAAAGCAATATCTTATAGAATAGAAATGATTGACGAAGAAACTATCGATACTATAAATATTTTAAATGCAACAAAATTGGGTATGCTTACTTGTATAAATAATATAGATGTGAAACCTGATGTTGTACTTATTGATGCGGTGAAAATAGATAGTGATATTAAAACTGAGAGCATTATAAAAGGTGATGCTTTGAGTTATTCAATTGCTTGTGCGTCAATACTTGCTAAAGTTTCAAGAGATAGGCTTATGATTGAATTAGATAGTAAATATCCCGAGTATAACTTTAAAAAGCATAAAGGTTATGGAACTAAAGAACATATTGAAAATTTAAAGAAATTTGGCAAGTGCCCAATTCATAGAAATTCTTTTATAGGTAATTTTATAGAGTGAAATAATGGATAGGCGATTTAATAAAGTTAGTGGAATTGGCGGTGAAGAAAAAGCCGTACAATTTTTAAAGGATAAGGGATATAAAATTATTAAAACAAACTTTACAACTAAAATAGGTGAGATAGATATTATTGCTAGTAAGAAAGGTGCAATATCGTTTGTTGAAGTGAAGTTTAGATCGTCAGATTATTTTGGTAGACCTAGTGAAGCGGTAAATTTACATAAGCAACGAAAAATAAGACAAGTTGCTCAAATTTATATAAATAAATATAGGCTTTTTGATAAGCCTTGCCAATTTGATGTGATAGAAATATTGGCGGGTGAAATTAATCACATAGAAAATTGTTTTTAAAAAGTGGAATTATTTAAACGTATTTTATGTATAATAATATTAGCGAAAAAAACAAAATAATCGATAAAATATCGCTTTTTTCGTAAATTTTATATACAAAATAAAAAATAATAAAAAAACACTTGATTTTTAATTGTTTTTGTGTTAATATTCTATAGACTTCGGATGTTCCTCTGGAAATGATATTTTGTATGAACATTTAGTACATTAGGAGGTAAAGTCAATGACACTTATTGAAGCATTAGAGAGAGAAAATCTTAAACCAGAAATTCCTGAATTTAATGTTGGCGATACTGTTAAAGTTTACAACAAGATTGTTGAAGGCACTAGAGAAAGAATTCAAATTTTTGAAGGTGTTGTAATTGCTAGAAAGAACTCTAGCGTTAGAGAAACTTTTACTGTAAGAAGAATGTCTTTTGGTGTTGGCGTTGAAAAAACTTTCCCTGTACATAGTCCTCGTATTGATAAAATTGAGGTTACTAAGAAAGGTAAAGTAAGACGTGCTAAATTGTATTATCTAAAAGATCTATCTGGTAAAGCTGCTAAGATTAAAGAGAAAAGATAAAAAATATTGACAATGAAAATTGTCAATTTTTTTTATATTTCGACAATTTATGTTAAATCGTGTTAAATTTGTACAAATTTTGTAAAATAGCCATAAATTATTTTGAAAAAACATTTACTTTTGTTATAATATAATTACTTTTCATTTTAGAATTAACAATGGAGAATGTTTTGAACGGAATAATATTAAGTAATGAAATTGAATATGTAAATAATATAAGAAGTAAATGTCTATCCATTGGTCTACAATTAGAAAAAGTTAATTCGTTGAGTGATATGATAGTTAAAATATTTACTTTGAAGAAAGGCTTTATATTACTTGATGCAAGATACCCAAGTCAAATTCTTTCATTGTTGTATAATTACTTAATTAAGACTAATATCCTTGATTTTAAACTTATAATTTTAGAAGATTTTGAAGTTGTTAAGCATTTTGATGATTATGGTGAGAATTGTTTTAGGTGCACTGCGTCAAATGTTGTTGATTTAATAAAAAGTATACAAAATAGTGATAAAAATATAAGTTTAAATGGTGTATCTGATAAATTTCTTATCGAAAAGATTTCTTTTGAACTTGATAAACTTGGTTTATCTGATAGTATGAAAGGATATGATTATTTAGTTGAGTGTTTGCTATTTGAAATTAGGAATAGGGGACGAAAACTAAATTTGTATAATGAAATTTATTTGGGTGTTGCTAGTATATTTAACGTTGATATTTCAAATGTTGAAAAATGTGTTCGAGTTGCAATTAATAAAATTAAAAAAGATAAAACTAAGTATTACACTCAAATATTTGGAGATGTAAAACTAACCAGTAAGATATTTATTGAGAGATTTTCGAAACATATAATTAACATAATTAAAAGTTCTTAAAAATAGGGCTTTTATTTTTTTATGGTAAATTATTTTTTATATTCATATATTATTATATGGGTGGAAAATTTTTTAGAATTAAAAATGGAATATCTAATATATGTTTAAATTTTTTTAAAGAGTATAAGTTTAGAATTATATTTATCTCGCTTATTTCTCTTATTTTTATAATAACGGGTATTTTAACTTGTGCTCAATATTCGGATATTGTAACTTATGAAAATTTAATAGATAAATATTTGTTTTCATTTTTAAAAAGAGATACCGATTTCCTTGGATATTTTTTAACAGTTTTTGTTTTTTATCTGTTAATTAATTTTTTAATTATTGTGTGTTCAAGCAGTAAATTTTTTGTAATTGTGTGCCATATAATTTTGTGTCTTGCATGTTATGTGTTTGGTTTTGATTTGTGTATTATAATGCTGACTTTAGGTCTTTCGGGGATAATATATTGTATATTATTTAGAGTTATTTGGATTTTTGTAATATTTAATATTATTATACTTTTATCGGTAGTTTCATTTCATGTTTTTGCAAAATCTAATTGCATACCGAAAAAGTATTTATTAAAACTATTTCTTATTTTGGCTATTGTGTCGGCTATAATTTTGTTTTTATCGATTTTCTTATTTTCTTCTATTCATATATTTATAATAATTGATTGATTTATTAGATTTATTTTTATGATTATGCTAAAATTATTAAAAGATATTGCGTATTTATTTTGGTCTAATGAAAAAAACTATAATAGGTAAAGAAAATGGGGAAAAAGATAAAGTTAATTAAATCGACTTTGTGCAGTAGAATATTGTCTATTCTTTTTTTGCTAGTGTTGTCATTTGTGTTTGTTGCTTGTGATGGCAGTCCAGGTGTTGATGGAGACGATACTTTAAGTACCGATGAAATGTATTTGGGTGTTGTTGCAGTATATGATGTTCAAGGTGATAGTGCAGTTTTTTATGATAAGTATACCAACGAAAATAAGTCTTTTGAATGGTTAGTGGATAGACAATTTGATAGTTTGGCTACATATCTATACAATAACCTTATTGCAATATATGGAAATGGCGGGTCATCAAATTCGTTTACAAACTTTGGTGAAGTTGTTACTTATAATATGGCAAATATACTTGATGATAGTGTTCAGAGTGATGTTGCTCAACTTACATCAGGGACAACGGTCAACAAAACACAACTCAATTATGTAAATACCATAAATGGTGGATATGATTTAGTTGTAAACGCTGATGGCACGTGGAATTATGGTACAACTCTTTTATCTGATAATGCGTGGAAATGTGCAAGTGTATTTAATAAAAATAATCTAAAGAGTGTACTTGCATACATCTATGAAAATGTTCAACCGGTAGAAGATGAAGATGGAAGTCTGTCATTGGTGTCTGATATTGAATTAAAAGATTACTATGTAAATTTTGATATTACCGAGAATGGAATTATTAACTATGAATATGAAGATAAATTTGAAGTTATAGGCTTTTCAAGGGCTTATATGTGGAATGTGCTTTATATGATAAGTTATAGCATTATAGGTGAAGATAATATTGCAAAAACTTTAAATAATTATGATAAAGTATTTTTAAATAATGAAATAAGAACAATTAACAGTAGCTATTGTGATAGTACGGTAGAGAGTGCTTTTGAAAGTTATAAGGGTTATGATATAGTTCTAAATGATTTAGTTAAAAAAGCGTTTAACTGTTCAATTGTTAGTGGCGAAATTCAATATAAAGATTATTTCTCAAAAGAAAATTGGGATACCACACTTTATCCATGTATAGAAAAATCAGAGTATGTATTTTACGATAATATTAATTTGGTTTTATATGATGAAAATTCAAATACCACACCTAAAAAATTAAAATCTTTAATATATATACCTAATATAACTGATAGTGGATTTATTAATGATACATTCACAATTGAATTTTTATTCGTAGGTTTAGTTTCTGAAGAAACAGAAAATATGTTTGTTGACATAAAAATAAGTGGTGTGTTTGATAGTGGAAGTGAACTAAAAAATTCAAGTATTGTATTTGATGAAGAATATGACGATGTTGAAAATGGCAAAGTTAAAGTATTTAAAGATGTTAAAGATGAGCCGATGGTTGATGGATATATAAATTATGATGAAAATTTATCATACACATTGGGCTCTACTGTTCCAAATGCTTCGGTAGAATTGGAAACTATGATGAACAATTCGTTTACAATGTCAGATTATAATGTTCAAGGTGAAGTTTATAAAAAAGGTGTCTTAAATGTATTTAATCAGTTTGTTATAGTTGATGCTGAAGGCAATCCTAGTTACAATTTTGAAAAGAATTTTTACTATTATAATTTTGATTATTATGATGGTGAAAACAATTCACTTCCAAGCGTTCCAGAAGTGCATGTTGTAAACTTTATGAGTTTTTAAAGAACTGAAAAATTTCAGTTCTTTTTTTACATAAAATTCCACAATATGAACAAATTAAATTAAAGGGGATTTTATGAAAAAAATTGTACTTAGTTTTGTTTTAATTTTAATGTGTTCTGTATCATTTTTTTATGGTGAAAAATTCAGTGTTTTTGCTAGTGAAGAAGTATTGGATATTGGGGCTAAAAGTTATGTTGTTGTAAACGAAAATGGAAGTGTGCTAGTTGAAAAAGATAAAGATAAAAAAGTAGAAGTTGCAAGTATTTGTAAACTTATGACAACTTTAATTGTACTTGAAAAAATTGAAGATAAAAGTTTGTCTTTAGATGATGAATTTGTTGTAAGTGAGTATGCTAGTAGTATTGAAGGTAGTCAAGCTTTTCTTGATGCAGGAAGTAAATATTTTGTAAGAGATTTGCTTAAATCTGTTATAGTGGCTTCAGCTAACGACAGCGCAGTTGTGCTTGCGGAAAATGTTGCGGGAAGCGAAAAATCTTTCGTCTCGCTTATGAATGATAAGTGTAAAGTTATTGGTATGAAAAATACACTTTATGCCAATTCTACTGGGCTTCCTGCCATAAATCAATATAGTACAGCTTATGATACGTCATTACTTTTAAATGTTGTAAGCAGTTATGATTTGTATGTAGAGTACTCACAAATTTGGATGGATGAACTTGTGCATCCTAGTGGGAGAAAAACGGAATTAGTTAATACTAATAGGCTTATAAAATATTATGATTATTGCCTTACTGGAAAGACTGGATTTACTGATGAAGCGGGTTATTGTTTGTCATCTACTTCTTTAAAAGATAACTTAAAATTAACTGCAGTAGTTCTTGGTTGTAATTCGTCAGCAGATAGATTTACTGACAGTATGAAATTATATAATTATGCTTTTGCAAATTATGAAAATGAACAGATAATTAAGGCTGGCAATTTGATAGAAAATTCTATTAAAATTAGTAGCTCAAAAGTAGACAAAATAAATGTAATTTTTGAAAAAGATTTTTATCTGTTAAAGAACAAAAATAAATCAAATAATTATTCTATCGAATACAATTTACCAACCACTTTGAAAGCTCCAATTTTAGAAGGGCAAGAAGTCGGATATGCTATGATTATAGTTGATGGAATTGTGGTGGGGGAAGTTAACATTGTTTCAGCAGAAAATTATGATAAGCAAACTTTTGGAGATATATTAAATAAAATAACAACGAATTTTAATCGTTTATGATGTAAAAAATAAGGGTAGAAAATTCTACTCTTTTTTGTTATTATTTTTTTTAAGTTGCATATTTACAACTGATATATTTTATGCTATTATATTAATAATTAAGGGGTTATATATGGGGTTTGATTTTGATAAACTAAATGATTTTAATTGTGATGCCATAGGCATTTATGAAAAAGATGGTGGAGTTGTAAAAAATGTAGCCATGCTACTTAATGCAATAACTATGGATAATAGTAATAATCTATGGGTAGACATTGTTAGAAAAAATGGAAAACTTTATGCGTGTATTGATTTTGATAAAGAGTATTTTGATGGATATGATGGAATTAATGCATGGTTTTCAATTAGTAGTAATTCACCTGTTAATAGATTAATAATCAATATGGTGTCAAAACAAGTTATGAGATACTTGCAAGAAAAATGTAGATATGATTTTAATGATTCGCTTACTCCTATTGAAAATATTTTTTATGAAAGTTTACGTAAAGTGAATAGGGGTAAATATCAATTTAACATGATGAATGGAAACTTGGCGGATCTTTATGCTCTAAGTGGTTTTAATAATCTATGTAATATTATGCTTGAGTACAATGAACTAACTGATACCAATAGTGATAGTACACTTGCTATGAATATGATTACAGCCCTTTCAAATTATTTTGTTGTTGATGATTATAAAAATATTAGTAACCTTAAATCAATAGATGGATACAATAAATTAATTACTACTATTTATAAAAGTTTAGCACTAGATAAGTATTCTTCAAGGAAGTATTTATCTAAATATTTAACATGTACCAATGAAGAAAGGCGTGTTGCTACATCTTCAATTGCTAAGTGTTTACTTTCGCTTGATGTTCCATATAATCAAATTTGTAGCATAAATAATGTTAAACTTAGATATGATGATAATGGTGAATTAATAGGAATTAAGTTTAAAAATTATGATGAAGATTATGGAATTGCTATTCATAAAGATTTCGAACTTTCAGATGAAGGCAAAGAAGTTTTTGATTATTTTAATCTAGATTTAAAAAGTTGTAATATGAATTTTTCGGATAGTGAGAAGGATGGAATTGTTTCACTTATATACAATTTACCGACATTAGATAGTGTTTTAGATGAGCATAGAGAATTAGATGAAGGGCTATTATTTATATAAATAGCCTTTTTTTATGTAAATTATATTCTTTTTCTACAAATTTAATTGCCAAAATCTACAAGTTATATTATACTTAAAATATGATATCAGTAGTAGAAGTAAAAACAAAAAGACAAAGAAAAAAGTTTGTTGATTTTCCAACCAAACTATATAAAGGTAATGATTGCTATGTACATCCGCTTAGAATGGATGAGTTTGCAATATTTGACCCAAAGAAAAATGTCTCATTTGATGAATGTGACATGGTTTTTTATTTGGCATATAAAGATGGTCATGTAGCAGGCAGAATATGCGGAATTATCCAAAAAGTATATAATAGCAAAACAGAGACAAAAAAAGTAAGATTTTCTAGATTTGATTGTATTGAAGATTTTGAAGTAGCAAAGGCTTTACTTAGCAAAATAGAAGAGTGGGCAAAAATGATGGGTATGGATACTGTTCATGGCCCGCTTGGTTTTCATGATTTAGAAAGGGAAGGCCTTTTAATTGACGGTTTTGATAGACTTGCTACGTTTGAAGAAAATTATAATTTTCCATATTATAAAGAATATTTGGAACAACTTGGATATGTTAAAGATATAGATTATTTGTCTTTTACCATTAAACTTCCTGAAAAGTCTGATGATAGGGTTCAAAAATTAAGTGACCTTGTTATGAAAAGATACAATCTTAGAATTGCAACTGCAAAAAACAAAAAGGAATATATAAATAAATATAAAGATGGTATTTTTGATTTATTAGATGAAGCATATGGTGATTTGTACGGAGTTATACCATATAATGAAAAATTAAGAAAACAAATTATAGACCAGTTTAACTTAATAATCAATTTGGAATACTTGATAACTATTTTAGATGAAAACGATAAGGTAGTCGCTTTTGGTTTTGGATTGCCATCTATTGCAAAGTCTGTACAAAAATCAAAAGGTAAATTATTGCCTTTGGGTGTATTTAGAATATTACATGATAAAAATCATTGTAAACTTGCCGATTTTGGATTGATAGGTGTAAGAAAAGATTTACAAGGCAAGGGTATTCCTGCGATAATTTTAAATTACATAGTTGAAGCAGCTAAACAAGTAGGGGTGACTAGAGTAGAAACAAATCACTCTCTAGAAACTAATCTTAAAATTTTGCAAACATGGAAAAACTTTGATGATGTTGAACAACACAAAAGGTATAGAGTGTTTACAAAAGATTTAAATGAAAAGAAGAAAAGTGGGGCAAAAAAATCAGTTAAAAAAGTAACTAAGAAAAAGTCGACTTCTGTAAAATCAAATAAAACCAAACAAAAGTCAAACACTACTTCTAATAGGAAATATACTAATAAAAAATAAATCACATTATTTATGTGATTTATTTTTTTGTTCTTTTATTGTTTGTTTTCTTTTGCGATCAATATTTTTTATTACAGTTTTTTTATTGTCATTAAATATTATATCTGAATAATCTGCTTGTGGTGTAGAAGATATTATATCGTAGAATTTGTCCAAAGTGCCTTCAATTCTTATTTTTAAAGCCGATTTTTTCATTTTCTCATATTCTTTTGGATTGGTCATTAAATCATTAATAGTACTTGCAATTGTTCGCTTATTAACAGTTTTTGCACATCCGCAATTAACAAGAAAATCCTTGTTGTAAATTTCTTGTTGTGGAAGTTTATCTATTATTAAAGATGGTATGCCTGCATTTATGCTTTCGGTAGTGGAAAGCCCGCCAGCTTTACCTAAAATTAAGTCACAAGAAGCAAAATATTCGGTAATTTTAGTTGTAAAGCCAAGATTTATTATTTTATGCTTTAACTTTGCTTTCTTAAGTCTTTTTTGCATATCATTTTTGACTTTTGGGTTTTTACCGTTTACTATTACTATTTGAATAGGTTGTTCAATTTTACTAAGTTCTTTAATTATCTTTTTATGTGAAATTGGGAAGAAACTTGCTTTCATGATTATTAAAGTAAATTTGTCTTTATCTAATTCAAGTATTTCTCTTGCTTCATCTTTAGATGGTAAATTATAAAATTTATCTGCTACTGGTATTCCAGATACAATTAATTGTTCTTTTTTGTAGCCTTTTTCCAAAAATGGTTTTACCATGTAGTCGCCCGATAAAAACATATAATCAAGCCCACTTGCACAACATTCCCAATATGGCGAAATGCCATAATCTAAAGTCATGCATATAATTCTGGCAGGGATTTTATAGTGTCTTTTAATATTTGTTAATGCTACAGAACTAAAAATATATGTAGAAATAATTAAATCGGGTTTGTACTTATAAATTTTATTTAACATGCCGTACATGACTGAATAAACAGATTTGTTACATTTGGATTTGTCTCTATTTTCATAACTAGATTTTTCGCTTTTTTTGAAAAAATAATTATAAATAGGCAACAAGTGGTTGCAAGATAGGGAATATCCTTCGTCCATTGTCCACGCTTTTAATTTACTTGCGTATTCTTTAAAAATATCTACAACTTCGCATTTTGTTTCGGGGTTTTCTTGTTGAATTTTTTCTACCAATCTTCTAGCGGTAGAATTATGACCGTTTCCTGCACTTGCAGTAAAAATTAATACTTTCATTTTATCTTATATTCCTTTTTTCTTGAGATTTTTTCCACATTGAACTTATTGCTTTCATTTTAAGAGTGGTTGGTGCGAAAAAACTTACAAATTTAGTTAGTTTATTAAATACACCTGGTGTATATACTTTTCTACCTTTTAAACTCTTTTTGATTGAATTGATTGCAATTTTTTGTGGTGAAACGGCAGACATCTTGCCTTTTAAGCCTTGTGCTTTGATTGCTTCTTGCATAGCAACACTTGTGGCAATTGCTCCCGGTTGAACAACTAAACATTCAACATTTCTTTTTCTATATTCATACCCTAGCGCTAACATAAAGTTTTTTAAAAATGACTTAGTTGATGCATATGTTGCCATGTATGGCATAGGGTAGTCACCAGCCATGCTTGCTATAGTTATTATCCTAAGTGATTGTGAATTTTTCTTTATATCTAGTACTTTTTTTGTAAGTTGCATAGTACCAATACAATTAACTTGAATACAGTTTGTTAACGTTTCAATATTCGCATTTTCAACACTTCCTTCAGTAATGTATCCTGCATTATTGATTAAAATATCTAGAGAAATTTTGTTTTCTATAAGATAGTTGATAACTGAATTTATAGAATTTATATCTAGTAAATTACAAATAAGTGGTGTTATTGTTGCTTTGTTATCTAAATCTTTAAGTTCTGATATTAACGTATTAATTTTCTCTTCAGAAGTAGACGTTAGTATTAAGTGATTGTTGTTATTACATAAAAGTTTGGCAAAAGTTTGACCAAGTCCGCCAGTTGCACCAGTTATTAAGATTGTTTTGTTTTCAATTTTCTTCATATTATTAGTATAAATTATTACCTGTTTTTAGTCAAAGAATTAATTATAAAATATTTATTGTTTGAAAAATATTTATAGTAATTTAGAAAATTATAATTTAATTCGATTGAGATTTTTTGAATTCGTGCTATACTAAACATATATTAAATTAACAAAGGAGAAGATTATGGACTGGAATCAAGTATGGTCAAGCATTACTGCATTTTTTACGAATAATTTTTGGAGCATAATTGCTTGGATAGCAACATTCTTTATTGGAATTGTGATTATTAAAATTGTTCTAAATGTGGTAAGAAGATTATTAAATAAATCAAAAATGGAAAAAGTAGCCCAAAACTTTTTATATAATATTATAAAGTTTTGCTTCTATTTCGTATTGGTTATGATACTTCTAAAAATGATGGGAGTAGACTTGGGTGGTGTTTTAACTGCTATTAGTGCTCTTATTCTTGCTGTTGGTATGGCACTTCAAAATATCATAGCAAATGTTGCGAATGGAATTGTTGTTGTAACTTCAAAAATATTTAAAAAGGGCGATTATGTGTCTGTTAACGGGGTTGAAGGTAGTGTTGATGGAATTAACTTCTTATTCTGTACATTGATTACAACAGATAATAAGAAAATTACTATTCCTAATTCAGATATTTTAAATAATCCTGTTACTAATTTTGGAGCTAACAAAACAAGAAGGGTAGACTTTATGTTTTCAGTAGCTTATGAGAGTGATGTTGAACAAGTTAAACAAATAGTTTTGGATGTTATGCATAGTAACGGTAAAGTTATGCTAGAGCCAAAAGCACCATTTTGTAGATTAAAAGTTTTAAACGCAAGCAGTATAGATTTTGTTGCAAATTGCTGGGTAGATAGTGAAGATTATTGGGATGTATATTATTATATAATTGAAAATGTGTATAATGAATTCAAGAGAAATAACATTTCAATACCATATAACCAAATTGAAATAAGGGAAAGAAAAGATAATGTTAAGATGCCTGTAAATAAACAACCTTTGCCAGAAAGAGTTGAAAAAGAAAGACATTTAACAAAAGAACATATGGATTTGGAACATGCAGATTTAATGGCAATATTTAAAAAACACCCAAGAAAAAATAAAGAAAAAGAAGATAAAAAAGAAACAAATAAGTCTGAAAAATAGGGGTTTTCCTAAAGTTTGCATATAACTTAAAATATGACTATAATGAATAATTATAGCCATATTTTTATTTGTAAATTTAATTTCTAAAAATATTATAAAAACACTTGCAATTTATATAAAAAACATATATAATATATTTGTCTTTCAAAAAACATGACATATAAATATTATATGGAGAGTTGGCTGAGCGGAGGTAATGTCTAAATGACATTAGCCAATGACGGACTATCTTGACGGGCTATGGACGAACTTGTTCGACCGCTCGTTATTAAAACTAAATATTATATGGAGAGTTGGCTGAGCGGTCGAAAGCGGCGGTCTTGAAAACCGTTGAAGTGCGAGCTTCCTGGGGTTCGAATCCCTAACTCTCCGCCAAAGTAAGTGGGCAAGATGCTCACTTTTTGTTTTCAAGACCGCAGGCGGTCGTGTGGTTGACGAGAGAAATGTGAGAAAATATTTATAAAATAAAATGTTAGTGCTGATTTGTTTTATTTAAATATAGGGTGGGTTCGAGTTAAACCGTTGAAG
Source organism: Clostridiales bacterium (assembly GCA_015055815.1). Taxonomy (GTDB): domain Bacteria; phylum Bacillota; class Clostridia; order Christensenellales; family UBA1242; genus UBA11490. Next base: position 90,241 of record SVHM01000002.1, on the reverse strand, counting down.
TGCGAGCTTCCTGGGGTTCGAATCCCTAACTCTCCGCCAAGTGTAACCTAAATCGAACTTTTAGTATTTTTTTTATTTTTTAAATTATTTGACAAAATTTTATATCGCTGATAAAATAAAGTCAAGTAAAAATTGAGAGGGTAAAAATGGATATTAAAAATGAGAAACCAAGAATTTTTAAGATTTTAAAAATAATTGGATATTGCTTACTTGGACTCGGCATTATTTTAATTATAATTGGAATATGTACCAAAGTTCCAGAAATAGGTAAAGAAGGATGGTATGAAGCCAATTCAACAAAAAATTCTTTTATCTTTGGAGGAATTGGCTGCTTAGTGTTTACAATACTAATTCTATCCGCCGCATATAAACCTGAAATTGCTAAATTTAACGCTAAAACAACTAAGTATATTCAAAAAGAAACTAAAGAAGATTTAAAAGAAATCGCTAGTAATACCGCAGATATAACAAGTGAAGCAATTACAAAGACTACAAAAGCTATTAAAAAAGGTCTAGAAGATAAAGTTTTTTGTAAGCATTGCGGAGAATCAATTGATTCTGACTCTAAGTTTTGCAACAAATGTGGCAAAGAACAGTAATTCGTTTTACGTTACACACTCTCCGCCACAAAAAGAACCATTAATTGGTTCTTTTTTTGTGGTCGAGTTAGAAGACGTGTAAATACACGTCAATTGCGTTGCAATTTGATTCGAACGTGACGCTCGCTAATGAGTGCAAGCACTCGCTCGCTAATTTGTCACTTCGTGACTGCACCGATCCCTAACTCTCCGCCAATCGTAACCTAAATCGAACTTTTTGTTTGGTTTAGGATTGTTTTTTTGTAATTAATATGATAATATATTTATATGAAAAAAATTATTGTAAAAAAAATTACTGATTATAATGAAATTAATTTAAACAAATGCGTATCTTGGATGTATGATTGGTGGGGAAATGCAGAAGGTTGGACAAAAGAAAAAGTATCCACTTATATGAAAGCATCTTTCAATAGTAATACATTGCCTCAAACTATTATAGCTTTTAATGAAAATAATGAAGAGATAGGAATGTGTCAAATTACACTAAAAGACTTAGATTGTAGACCTGATATATATCCCTATATAGCTAACCTTTATATTGAAGAAAAGTATAGAAATAATGGATTTGCAAAATTACTTTTGGATGAAGCAATTAAGACAGCAAGAGAAAATAATTTAACACATTTATACTTGTATACATCACATATTGGCTTATATGAAAAGTATGGATGGACATTTGTAGATTTCGTAGAAACTTATCTTAATCCGCACATTCAACGACTTTATAGGTATGATTTATTATAATTCGTTTTACGTTACACACTCTCCACCAAAGTAAGTGGGCAAGATGCTCACTTTTTTTTCAAGACCTTAGACGTTTGTGTTGTTGATATGAGTAAGAATTGATATAAGAAAAAATAGTGAATATAAAGTTCACTATTTTTCTTTTATCTTTAGTATTGTTTTTTATCTATTTTTCTTTTTTTTGATAATTGCAATTAAAATTATTAATACTAAAAGCCCGGCTCCGCCAATTATTAAATATTTTTGGTTTGTTTTGTTATTTATAAATTCATTAAATTTGTCTAATAGTGTTGGCTCTTTTTCTTCGTAAAGAATGACTTCTCCTTGTTGTTCGTTATAATTTAATGTGTCGGTAGGTGTAAATTTATACTTATAGCTTTTACCTTTTTCAATAATGGTGGTAGATGGCAATTCGTTGCCTTCGTTGTCTATCCATATAAATGTTCCTGTAACTTTTTCGTTTAAAACACCAGCACCGCTTATTTCAACTTCCAAATCTCCAAGAGTTTTTCCATCTTCTATTATTGGGTCGTGCAAACATTCGCATGTTGGAGTTGATTTTGTAATGGTAACATCAGTTGTTGTAGGAATATTATTTACTGTGCTACTAACAGAGTAGTTGTTTTTATCTTGTCCTGATATTGTGATGTTTGTTAAGTTTACATATTTATATGTTCCAACATTTGCCGACTGGATATTTGCATCTGCATTAATTTTAATATCTGCATTGTCAAATGCCCCATAAATAGTAATATCTGTAAATTGAATAGCTGTAGTTCCGTCATATATTTTATTACTAGCGGTAATGTCAAGAATTTCAATTGGTTTTGGAGAGATAGTTATTTGTTCAGAATGAACTATGGTGTCAAAAGATAATGTTTTATTTGTAGCGGTAATTTTTAACCAGTATTTTCCTGCGTTGATAGGAAGATTGGTTAATTTATTGCCAATATTATTGTTATAGTCTGAAAACCAAGCAAAGTCCCAAGTGTAATTATCTTCTATATGTTCATCTTTTTCAAAACTATATTCAATTTGATAACTTCCTGTATCTAAACCAACTGTTGGAGTTTCTTTATTGTACACTAAATCTTGAATATTTAATGTGATTGTAGGGTGGTCGGGAGTGTAGTTGGTAGCAGATATATTTAAAATGCTTTGCTCGTCACTGCCGAATAAATCTGTGGTTGTATCTGCGTATATAAAATTAGTTGAGTTAAAAGTGTAGCCAATATTAATACTTCCATTTTGAGTGCCAGTTAAAAATAATTGACCTAATTGTCCAACAGTTCCCGTATCACTATTGGTAACGTCTACAATATAATTTTTTTCGTCATCAAGAGTGACAATATTCCACATGTGTTCACCAGCACCTGTACCACTTGTCATTACTCCTGTAATAGTATAACATTTTACGTGAATATCGGCAAAATCTGTAAGATTGCATAGTAGTTGAAAAGCCTTTGCATAGCCTTCACAAACAACGTTTGTTGATGTGTTGTTATCAAAGACATATAATGTTTGCCATGGACTTCCGTATCCTAATAAATAATCTTCAGAAACAGCATCTTCATTATATGAAACAAGTTCACAAATTTTATTTTTATATGCAAGCAACTTTTGATAATCTGAAACATTTTTGTATTCTTCAACGATTTCTTTGGCTTCATTTAAAATTGTTATAGTTTCTGATGCTTTTGTTCTGTTTATGGATGGATTGTCTGGGTCATAAGGGTTAGGTTGATATTCTTTTGTTACTTGAAATTTCATAGTTATTTTTTCAAAAGTTATGCTTGATGTATTGGATGTTGAGGTAGGATGAGCTTGAATGCTGTAACCTTGTGTTTTATCAAACCAATATAAGTCATATGGCAAATCATGTAAAAGAGCGGTAATAACTGTGCTAACTTCTAGTTCTTCAAGAAATGCTTTTTGAACATCGCTAATTGTAAGTTCAGAAACACCTAAATCTTCTTTTGTCCAAGTTTTTTTAACTTTCCATTGGGAAACATCTTCACTTTCGATAATGATTGTGGTTTCTTCTAATTCGCCCTTTCCGATTGAAATAAGTTTAGGTTTTAAATGGTCGTATAATTCTTTTGGGTTTTCGTTAAGGTTGTCGCCACCATATGATGAGTATGAGTTTTGAGTTTCTGAAGCAGATACTTCAAAAGTTGGATATGTTTTTAGTGGGGAAAGGAATAATAGTGTTAACGATAGAACTATTAAAATTAATGATATATAAATTTTTTTAGAAAGTTTTTTTGACATGGTTTTTCTCCATATATTATACTATACAATTATTTTAACAAATATTTTTTTAATAAACAATGATTTCAATGGTATTTATATCTGAGAATAACATTTTTTTAAGATTGACAATATAATGAAGTAGGTTAAATTTTTAACCTATGGAGGCAAGTATGTGTTGTAGAAGAAATAACTGTGAAAATAATTGTAACCATGACTGTTGTGAAAATAACTGTAATAATTGTTGTAGAAATAATGGTTGCAATTTTTGTAATTTATTTTAATTTGTATTTATGTATGGTAGAAATACCATACTTTTTTTTGTAAAAAAAATTGCAAGTGAAAAAATTAGCAAATAAATGATTTTGAAATATTTTAAGATGTGTTATACTAAAAGTGCAAGTTATATGAAAGTTAATATTAAGCATTCAAATAAATGTATTAATTTCGAAAGTTTACTTATGTTTAAAATTAACCTATTTACAAAAGATGAAATTTTAGTTATAATTACAAAAATAATTTAATTAAAGGTGATGTATGAGCGAATTTAGTCTTGAATGTATTGAAAATATGAGAATACATGAACTTAGAGATTATGCAAGAAGAATAGGTGTTAGTAGTCCAACAACTATGAGAAAGGATGAACTTATTGAGAGAATAAGTAAAATTGTAGAATTATCTACAATTGACTCTTCTAATGATATGCTAATTGGAAGAGAAGATAAATTAGATTTTTTTGCACTTCTTAGCTCTTCAAATGAGTCGGTGTTTAAAGCGTTGCTAGATAAATCTACAACTGCACAGACTATAGAAACTTCTAAAAACAAAGAAGTTAAAATGTCTAAATCTTCAAATACTATAGTTATGAAAAAAGAAAATCATGCAAACGATTCATATGAAAATATAAATAGAAACTTAGTTACTTTTAGTTTTAATGTTAATCAAAATTTGCCAGAGTATGGAGATAATCAAGATGATATTGTAAAAGGATATGCTTATGTTTTGCCTGACAAATACGCAATAGTTTTAAGAGATGGATTTTTACCAAGCAGTCGAGATGTTTATTTAACAGAAACTACCGTTAATAAATATCACATTAAAAGTGGTGATATCGTTACAGGTAAGGCGAGAATTGTAATGAATGACAAACCAAAGGTTATGTATGAAATAATGTCAATTGATGGCAGTAATGACAAAAGAAAAAGTAATTTTGACAACTTTTCATACAATCCTGTTGGGGAAAGTTTATATCTAGATAAATTTAATTTAGATATTAAGAAAGGGGAAAGGGTTTATATTGAAAATATGACTCTTGATGATGCTGTTAAATTGGGTTATGACATTGTTGAAGAAAATAGTGCGAGTGTTAAGTTTTTAAATATAAAGGCTAGACCAGAAGAAAATTATCAGTCAAATCAAAAATTTGAAATAATCAATTGTCAATTTAATAAAGAAGAAAAAGATGTAGTTTTATCTTTAGAGTTGGTGATGGAAAGAATTAAAAGACAGTTTGAGAATAGAAAATCAAATGTTCTGATAGTTTATAATTTCAGTGAACTTATAAGAATTGTAAATGCTCACTTTCAAGGTGTTTATGATTTCAACAAATTTTCAGCACAAGCAGTGAATAAAATTCATAATGTGTTATCTATGGCTAAGTGTTTCGATAACAATCTATATACAACGGTTGTATGTATTAATAAGTCGGGTGTTACAACTGATATGCACAATCTTATTGAAACAGAACTAAAACCAATATTTAATAGAGTGCTTGAAAATGTTCAACCAAAGTAAAAAATAAGTGCTAAAATATCTTTATATTTAGCACTTTTTTTATTGTTTGCGTAGTAGTTTGCATAGTATATAAAAAATTCCTTAAAATTAAATTTAAGGAATTTTTTATTTTATCTATATTTACCTTTTCTTCTAATTAAGAAGAATATAGCAACTAGAACAACCACACCAATACCTGAACAAATTAGTATAAGTTTTGTTGTAGAATTGAATGGGTCTTTCTTTGTAAACTTGTATGATGATATTAGTGTGTTACCATCTTCACTTATAAGTTCGATAGTGTAATCACCTTTCTTTGATAAAGTGATAGTTGCTGGAATTATATCACTATTTTCATCAATAACTAAATATTCTTCACCATTAATAAATAGTCTGCATTTTCCAACTTGTGTATAAATTAAACCTGGGTTGTAAGTTAATTTTATATCGTCAGTAGTTGTAGAACCTGCAATAATATTAGATATGATATTAGGTTTATCTCCACTTATCCAAACTTTGAATGTGAATGGACGGTAAGCTCTTAAGTTTTCATCATAATATCTAAGTGTAATTTCATATTTTGCATTACCATAAATTTTGTCGCCATCTTGGATATTTGTGTTTTCTGTTTTTTCATATGTTAAATATACTAGACTATCTGGATTTCTGTAGTTAAGTGGTGTAGAGTATCCTTCAGAAATTTTAACGATAGAATCTAGGAAGAAATTACCATTTGAAATTCCGAAACTTTTCATTGCAATATTTTCTTTTAAGATAATGAAACTATAAGTGGTGGTAATTTCTTTATCTATAATTATTTGCGTTGATGATGACAAGTCAGTTGTTGCAATCATTTCAACTGAATAGTATCCATGGTCTGTAAATACTATAGTATTATCAGAAATTTGTGGGGTAATTTGGATACCATCTTTGTAGATTGTAAAACTAACATTTGATTTATATAATGTTTGATTATCAAGTTTATTTTCAACTTTTAATATTACCGAATCATTGAATATTTGATTGTTTATCGGAGTATCTCCGTTTATAGTATACAATATTTGATTTATTAAAAGTATTTTTAATGTGTCGCTATATGTGTTTTCTTTCTCTTTTGAAGTTGGGTCGATAGGGCCTTTGAAGTTGTGGTATCTACCAGCCATATCTCTAATTTTGAATGTGTGCATTCCGACAGTTGTAATATTGAATACAATATCTTCAAAGTCTCCGCCAGAGTGCGATGCGTTGAATACTAATGTTTCAACAAGTTTTTGATTGTAGTATCTATCAATATAAACATTTATTCCTTGTGGACAAAGTAATACTTTTTGATTATTGTCTATTTTATATGGTGAGAATGTAACTTTTAGTCCGCTATCGTTTCTTGTTATGTTAAATACATTTTCAGCAAGATTTGTTGTGTCATTTGAATTCATTGCAACAACTGAAGTATTAACAAGTTGTAGCCCTTTAGTTTTGTTAGGTAAGAAGTGAATGTTTATATATCTATATGCGATAATTGTTTCTTCGCCGTCACTATTCATTCCTTTTGAATAAATTTCAAAAGTAGCGATAGGGTATCCCCATTCACTAACTGTCTCAACAAATAATAATCTTGAGAATACATTTATATTACTACTAACTCTTACATCAATATATCTAGAAGCTGTTGTATCAATGTCAATATTTTCATTGATAAGACCATTAATGTCAGACACTTTATATCTTACACCTGTTGATGGGTCGTAGAAACCGAAGAAATCGTCAATAACGAAGTAGTTATAAGTAGAAATGTTTGGTGTCATTTCTGCATTGTTTTGTGATAATGTTATATAATTTGACTCGTTCAATTGTTTTTCTTCATTCAAGATATTATCTACAGTATAAACAGCATATAGAGTGATAGTATCTTTGCTTCTTACAAATGTAATTGATTTACTTGTTACGCCTAATGCATTTTTAATATAAGCAGTGTATGTTCCATGTTCAGAAATCTTATAATTATCTGTTACTGTTAATGTTTTAGTAAGCTTTTTACCATTTTCAAAATATGTTCTAGAAAGTACAATTTTTGAATCATAAGTTTTGAAACCTTCTGTAATAGGGTATTCATTTTCATCCCAATCAGAAATAATATAAACATCTTCAGTTAAGTTAATTGTAGTATCGCCTGACAAGTCAATTAATGAACCGTTAATATTTTTAAGGCTAGGGGTTTGAATTGCTTTGTATATAGTAACATCTTTCTTATAAACAATTGCACCGTCAACATTTCCTTCATCTTTTGCAAGTGTTGTGATAATTTCGTATCTTGAATATGGTTGACCATTAATTCCTGATAATTGAAGGGTAGTATTGACATCTCCTTGATTAACATTAATGCCGTAAATAGATAAATTAGATTGATTAATGTTGGTGATTTCTTTACCATTTTCTGTACAATCTTCTAAGATATATTCTTCAGATTCTTCATCATATACATAATATTTTCCATAGAATATAACTTTAACTGAATATCTACTATGACTGTATGTGTAATTTGCTATATTACCGGTGATGTATTTACCATCTTCTTGAATACTTCCACTTTGGAATGTTAAACTACCACCAGCATGTGTTTCACCATTTAAGAACTCAAAATAGTATACATTTGTTCTATTGAAGTTGTCTGTTATCGTTAGTTTCCAAACACCGCTTGATAAGTAGAATGATGGACCAGCTTTAAATTGAGTAACTGTTGAAGGGAAACTAATTGAATTATCATCTTGTGTCATAATTATAAATTCTTTATTGAACTTTTCAACCTTTAAATCGATTACATATGTATTTTCGCCAGTTTCCGTAATGCCTGGGATTTTAATTCCAAATTTATCTTTATAAGAAGAGTCGAAAGTTTGTGGAATAATAATATCTCCTGCTACCAAGAAGTTAACAGTGAAGTTTTTAAAGTCTTCTTTTGGTGCATTAGTATAAGGTTCAAGACCAATTCTATCTATAAATGTAATTGTAATGGAATGGCCAAATCTACTATAACCAGCATCTTTAATTTCTTTTGATTTGTCTTTGATTATGCTATTGACTTTGTTCAACAATTCTTTGAAATCATTTACGAATGTTGAGTTTGATGTAATTTTAAATGTGTCAGTATGATTCTCACTACCAGTATATTGAATAGTAATAAGTTGTTGTACTGGGTTATATGAAGCATAAATTACATAATTATAACGTTCTGATTTGATATCAATAACGATTTTTTGATAATAATCTTTAGAAAGTATTGCATTAAAGTTAAGGTCTGTACCACCAATGTTTACAGTATTGATTACACTTGTTAATGTATCACCTTCGGCATCAATTGCAGTGGCATTATAACCAAAGGGTATTGTAGTTTGATTTGGCTCTTGAATATATATTCCATATACTCTGTAGTTTCCAGCTTCGTCACTTTCAATAATTTCGTAATAACGGTCTTTTTTAAATACTCCTGCATTTATTAATTTATATAAACTTAAGTTTTTATTTTGACATTTGTCGTCGGCTAGTGTATTGCCGTTATTATCTACAGGAAGGCTAAATGCTATTTTGTAAAATTGGTTTTGTGGATAACCGCTATCAATGTTTTCGTCATTCACGCCAATATTTAATTTTGCATTTTGGAATGATGCTGTATTGATTTCTTCAACCATAGTAGGGGAGAATTGTAAATGACCTTTTAAGGTATATGATTCATAATCATCAGGGGTTAGTGAACGACTATAAGATTCTAGGCTTGATTTACTAATTTCTCTGAAATATAATGCACCATTATTATCAAATTTGTCAGATTGTTCAAATATAAATGAAGAATTCTCTCTACTATCTACCGCAAAGAAGTAATTTGAAAGATAACTATCAACTGTGCCTTTTTCACTTTCATCAGTGATATTATAATATGGTTTATATTCTTCAAAAATCGTATTGTGATTAGTTGCATCTACTGGAGTTGAAACTTTTGAATTATAATATTTATCAAGCTCCATAAGTTTAGTAATATTATAATTAGGTTTTGTTCTATCAATAGTTACACAATAAGTTGAACTATAACAATTAATATCGGCATAACTTTCTGTATCGTTATTTGTTTTGCCTTTATAATTGTCTTCGTCTCCCAAATATCTAATTTTAATATAATACTTAATATTATCTAGGTTTTCGTCAGATTCTAATAATCTATATTTAAGATTTGAACCATTATAATTCTCTTTTTCTGTATCGCTATAAATTTTATCTAGGTTGTTATCATAAACGATAATAGCATGATAAATTGTTCCGTCATCCATTACGTTTGTAATAAATGCGCTATCCATAGTAGTACCAGATATAGTTTTTTCAACTTTTGAATCTGGATAAATTGAATCGTAGAATGAAACAGCTGTATTAGCAGGGAAACTTCCGTTAACTCTATTAAATATTAATCTTGATGGATTGGTAATAACGTCACTCTCTTTTTCGTTATAACCACCAACATAAATTTGAATATTTTGAGTATCTATTTTTGCTTTTTGTTCAGAAGTTTCTTCTTTAAAGGCAAATATTAAAGTTTCATGATTTATGCTTGATAATGTAATCAAAGCACCATTTTCAAGTTGTTGCATTGTCTCAGTTGTAGAATCTGAAATATTTTGCAATTGATGCATATATTCTTTTAGTAAATTATACACTTGTACATTTTTTTCTGTTGAAGGGTCTGTGATTGTAGTTAATGGCAAACTTGAAGATCCTACTTGGTTAGGGTTTTTATCATAATTGATATTTACATTTCCGCCATAGTATTTACTATAGAATTCTCCTTGTGGTGGAGTATGCACAATTTGAAATTCCATTAATACTTGGTTTGCATATGTAGGAACTTCCAAAAGTTGATTATTTTCATATACATACATTGTGCCTTGGTCGGCAATAGTTGCATAATAATTGTTTGATTGGTCACCTAAATGCATGTAGAAGTTGTTTGACCTTGTCTTGTCATCAAGTTTATATCCATTATTTGCAAAGAAATTAGCTGTGTAATTTTCAAATATTTTCAAATTACTATCACTAGACAATTCATTTATAATTACTCTATTTGCAATTGCTGTATTTGAAGAATTTGGATTTTTTCCTAGTTCTAATTTTAAATCCAATTTGTACTTGCCGTCACTGAAGTATTTTTTGTTAAGTAGGGTCTTTTCTAAATAAGTTTTACTATTAGCGTCTGCTTTTGCTAATAATGAAGCACTCATCGAATCATAGAAATCAGTATCATAATTAAACTTATCATTTGAAACTTTAAAGTTTACAAGCATTTTATTAGTAGTGTAAAGTTTATTTGTTTCACGCACATGATTGCTTTGAGTATGTCCAATACTTTCTTTGAATTTACTTTCGATATATGAATAATCATACTCTACCATATAGTCATTGTCTGGAGTACCATTTATTTCAGCACCAAGTGTAAATTTAATATCTTTACCAGCATGAGTGACTGATGTAGTATCAATAATACCAGTTCTATCCACATAGTAACTCAAATACTTAATTCTAGTATCGTCACCAAGTAATTCAGCAATTAATTCAGCTTTTATTTCTTCTTCTGTTTTACCTGAGTTTTCTTCTTTCTCTTTTTCTGTTTGGATTTCTGCATCGGTTACAAGATTAGTATATTCTCTTTTGAAAATATAGAAACCTTGACGAGTTACCCATTTTGAACCTTCTAACGTACCATTAATTAATTGAGAACGTATAGATTTCTCACCATATGAGGTAGGGTTTGAACCATACACATCACTTGTCAAGTTGCCTTTTAAGTCATATGGATAACTGTTGATAGGGTACTCGTTACCATCTTCGTCAGTAATTAAGTATTCAATAGTACTTTCATCATTAAGAGTAAATATGAAATACGATTTTTTGCCATTAGTTTTGTATTCAATGTCTACAATTTTGCTATATACATCTAAGTTAATAGGGTAATAGTTGTAAGAAAGTGTGTAATCAAGACCTTCGCTACCAACTTCATTTGGTTTGATAGATGTCATATATAGAGCATTCAATGCATAAGTGTCTGGGCTTTGATTGTATAAAGGTAGGGCTTTTGCAAATGAAGTGTCGTTACTACTAAAAGTACCATAACCAATAGTTTGGGTTTTGTCCATGTTCATCCATAGAAGTGTTGAACTAGAGTTTCCAAGAGCGTCCGCAATTGTAAATGCGTAGAAACCTTCTCCATACATACCTTCAATTGCCCAAGTAGTAGTTTCATTTACAGTTTGTGAACAGGTACCTTTTACAAAGTTTGCCTTTGGTTGTGTTAGAGATGATGTGAAACTATACTTTTGTTCATTTCTTTCACCATTATTAAATACTGGTAAAGTAATTTCGTTTCCATTTACTGGATTTTTAGTAAATAGATAATATTCGTTTACATCAACTGCACTAGATTCAAGTCCGGCAATATCGTTATTTTTAACATTTTTATTAGATATTTTTATTAATAAATTATCATTTTGAATTTCCACAGATGAAGAAAGTTCTTTTATTTCATCTAATGCTTTGTTTAATCTTGTATTGTTAGCTTCGTCGCTATTTTTGACAATTGAAATAGCTTTGTAATCGCCCCATGTAACTTTAGTAGCACCATCAATAATTCTATTAATATTATTTTTTGGCTCTAACTCAATCAAATATGATGGGGTAGTTTTATCAAATAAAACAGTGAATGTTGCTGTGTTTCCTGCAACGTCTGATAATTCAAAAATATAAATACAACTATTATCAGGAATAAAGAAGTTGCTGTCTATATTTGTACTTATTTCATAATTGTAGTTATAGAATTGTGCTAAATTAATTTTAGCGTCGTTGCCGTAAACATAGTATGTATTTGTAACAGCCTTTTTACCATTGTCTAAATTAATAAGAGTAGGTTTATTACTAGTATTATTTAAAATTTCCACTTTATAAACATAAGTTTCAATTGGTGCTTCACTATTTTTTCTATTATATCTAAATGTAAATGGTTGATTAGTAATTTGAGATAATGCTTGGCTGGTATCGACACGGTATTTGCCGTTATCTGTTTCGTTGTTTTCAGTAATGCCATAAATATTCATTCCTGATATAGCTTCATTATCCAAGATAAATGATTTTGTAATAGAAGAATTACTGTTTTTACCATAACATAATGTTACAAAGTATTTGCCACTTGCATTAGTTGTGCTATCAATATCAACAATATATTTGCTGTTTTCTTTATCAACTGTGGTTGTTATATGTGCTGGTAAAGATGAAGTAGTTACATCTTTATTAAATATATCTCCACTCCACAATTTTTTATTAGAAAAATCTAAAATTTCAAGTTTAATGTATACATCATATTGGAATATATTTGGCATATCCCAAGAAATTCTAACATCTTTATTTGTATACTTTTTATCTAGAGTTTTGAAGTCTGGTGTTGTAGTTTCACTTTTATCATGAGAAATATTAAGAGTAGGTGATATATTACTTATTACAAATGTAAATACTTGAGTATAAGTAGTGGCAGTGCTACCAGCACTAGTAGGCATTCTATCATAAGTGTATTCAACAAATATAATATAAAGTCCAGATTCTCCAATATACTTATCACCAGTATAAGTAGTAGGGCTTGATGCTGTTTTTTCACCTAATGTAATTAAACCATTACTATCAAATGTGTAATTAGGGAAGTGATAAATTTTAGAATTTGCAGGATTGATAGTTGAGAAATTGCCCCAAGAAACTGGTGTTGCATTGGTATTAATGATTTTTCTAGAGCCATCATCTTTATTACTATTAGTATACATTTTGATGCTTGCGTTAGGGCTAGCAAATAATGCTTGTGCATTTTCTATAGTAATTGTTGAATCAAACATGCTTGTAATATCAGCAGAGTAGTTGTAATTTAGATATTTATTATACTCTTCTAATTTTTCAAGTCCTTTGTCTGTTGTTTCATCTGTTTTGTTAAAGTATGGCATGCTACCAAACACGTGAAGTTTTTCACTATCTTGTGAAGCTTTGTGGTCTTCAGTTACAAGTGTAGTAATAGTCGTTGTTGTAGCATTTGATGGCCAAAGGGTATTTATTACTTTTTGTAAAGCTGCAAATTGAGTATTAAAAGGTAATGAAGTAATTTTAGTGTAGGTAGTAGTTGTTACAATATTAGTGTAATATGGCTTATTAATATCTCCGCCTAGGTGATATTTAGTTTCAGTTGTTGTTTTTGTGTATGTACCAACTTTATATTTAATTTTTAGTATTGTTGAGCCTTTTGCAGTCTTCTCAATATGATAAGTTGGATTTGCTCCAGTAGTTGCATTATATGTTGAAATTACTATGTCTACAGAAGTGGTGCCATTGCTATGATATAGATGGTCTTCATTTCCAGAACGATAATAAGTGTATTCAACATTATTAATTATAGCTCTATTGTTTGCGTCCAAAGTTTTCCAAGAAGTAAGGTATAAATCGTATACTGGAGTTGTTGGTTCTGTACTCTCTTGTCCACCTTGATTTTCACCGCCACCTTCTTGACCAGCTCCTTCACCACCTTCACCAGTTCCTTCACCAGTTCCTTCACCAGTTCCTTCACCGCTACCTTCAGCTCCTTCACTTCCTTCAGTTTCTTCGCCGTCTGCAGTTGCTGATGCTGGGGCGCTATATGAGTCGGTAATTTTTTCTGGTATCAAAGTGTCGTCGTTAACTAAGTAATATTCATTTCCGTTAGTGTAGTAAAGGTTGTAAGAATAATTGAATGAATATTCTCCAAGTTCTTCAAGTGGTAGACGATATGAATAATTCACTTTTAATTCGCCGTCTCTATCTTTTAAAGAAGCTTGATATCTATTTGATGGGTTTGCATCAACAATAGTTGTTGTGTTGTCGGATACTTTATCACTTTCGCCATAAGTAAATGTGAATGGGGTAGTTAATTTTGGAATACTATTAACGATATAAGTATTAATTGTTTTAGTGTCATTATCAACATCAACTTTTTCTGCTCTTGCATATTCATAAGAGATATCGCCATTAATAATACAATCTTTGATATCTTCATAAGTATAAGAATAATCTTGACCAGTTACTAGTGTTAGTTCATTATCACCTTCATTCGATAGGTACAAGTATCTATATTCATTAACACTTACTTTATAGGTAAGGATATATACAGTCTTTACAACTTTGTTTGTAACACTATCCTTGAAAGATATGATACCCATTGGATGACTATCATTTTCTCCCAATTTATATTTAGTGATAGAAAATTTAGTTGAGATATTTTCTTGCATATCAAAGTTTGACCTTAAATATCCAATATTATATCTTAGGGGGTCGTATTCAAGATAAGCATCATTTACACCTTTTTGAGAGAAACGCTCAATAGGTTGGCTAGGACTAGCAACTATCTTATTTTGAATTGTATTTTGAATTGTAGGGAATGTTTTTGCATAATTAGCGCTATCCAATAGATAGAATACATATTTATAGGTTAGTGGAGTTTCGTCAATTATATTTTGATTTTTATCATATCTTTTGAATGTAAATTCAATTTCATATCTACCTTCTTGATTGGTGATAGCAACTGGGTTTTGAGATGTTCCAGTAGTTATGTTTGACAAATCAAAATATTGATGCCAGTATGAAATTTGTTTTTCAGTGCCTTGAATATATGCATTTTGTTGTGTATTAAGATTAAGTGTATAGGGGTCTTTGTTTTCATCTGTGTATAGTAAACCTTTTACACCATTAATAAGTATGTAATTATGAGTTTCATTTGGAGAATATGGAGAGCCGAAAGAAATATAGAAGTTCTCTATATTTTTAGTTTGGCTTGTTGCAAATTGGGTATCTGAATAGTTGTTCAATAACACAAAGCCATTTTCAACTGTATCTGAGTAGAAAATCTCTTCAAATTGACCATTAACATTTTTAAAATGAGTGGTGTTAGTTGGAATAAAAGAACCAGCATTAACTTCTGCATGTTGAGACAAAAGTAAAGAAGGATTATTTTCTTCTTCTAATATTGTTGCTCCTTGATTATCTCCGTATGTAGTAGCACCAACATCTCCAAAATACAAATTTTTAGTGTCTGTGCTATAAGTGTACACATATTGCTTCTTAGTAGAATCATAACTATAAGCAGTAGCAACTTGAGAATTTGTCTTAGCAGTTACAAAATTAATGTTATCTTTTAAAATTTCAGATTTAGAAGTTGCTCTAACAACTGCAACTGGTGCAAAAAGACAAACACCCACAATAGTGGATAAAGCAATAATTGCAAGTATTACAGTTAAAACATTAAAAATTTTGTTTAAATTAATTTTTTTACTTTCCATTTGTTTTCTCCATTTCTCGATATAACGTATTTTCAATTTAATACAAATTTCTACAAATTATTTTACCACAAACATTGTAAACTAACAAATGAATTTAATGTAATAAATATATTTTTATAATTATATATATTTTATATATATTGTGAAAAGATATTCAAGTTATGGTGTTTGAAGTGAAAAATAATTTTTTTTGCAAAAAACTGTTGACAATTGAAAACATTTCTATTATACTAACCTTGTCGAAATTGAATATGGTCCCATGGTCAAGCGGTTAAGACATCGCCCTTTCACGGCGGTAACAGGGGTTCGATTCCCCTTGGGACTACCAAAAAAATAGTAAAGCCGAAAGGCTTTCTTTTTTTGCTAATCCCAAGGGTGTGTGCTTTGCACACTAAATATCTAGCGATATTTAAATCGAACGTACTCGCACGGTTGTTGAAATGCAAGACATTTCTCCGTGCGAGATATACGAACTTCGTTCGCATAGACGTTCCCCTAGGGACTACTCAAATAACTCTCTAAAAATTTCAGAGAGTTATTTTTTATGTTAACTTAATTTAAAAATAATTATACGACCGAAGTTGTAGGTTGAAGAATAAAATTCTTCAGCAAATGAAATTTGCCACGAGTCCCACGCCAACAAAAAAGCACGTAGTTTTGTACGTGCTAATTTTTGGTAGCGGCGGTGGGGCGAAGCGTAAAGAAAAGTTGCCGGTGGCAAGTTTTTAGCGGGAGCCGGGAGCAACTCGATTGCGGTCTGGGTCCGACAGGACCGAGAACCGAAGAAGTAGGTTCGAGATAACAAAGTTATCAGCAAGATAAAATCTTGCAAGTCCCACGCCAACAAAAAAAGCACGTAGTTTTGTACGTGCTAATTTTTGGTAGCGGCGGTGGGGCGAAGCGTAAAGAAAAGTTGCCGGTGGCAAGTTTTTAGCGGGAGCCGGGAGCAACTCGATTGCGGTCTGGGTCCGACAGGACCGAGAACCGAAGAAGTAGGTTCGAGATAACAAAGTTATCAGCAAGATAAAATCTTGCAAGTCCCACGCCAACAAAAAAAGCACGTAGTTTTCTACGTGCTAATTTTTTGGTAGCGGCGGTGGGACTCGAACCTACGACCTTTCGGGTATGAACCGAATGCTATAGCCAACTAAGCTACGCCGCCATAATTACTTGATTATCTTACTATATAAATCAAGCCTTGTCAAGAGATTTTGACAAATTTTTCAAATAACAAAGCAATTATTCGCCAAGTTCTTTTTCTCCAAATAATTCGGGAAATCTTCCGGTTAATGAGTATGTTGGGTGACCATTTGGCTCTAATGCTTCATCAGTATTAACTATACCATTATCCCAATAACTAACTTCTTTAAAGTCTTTGTCAAGTATAATATCGATGGCACTATAAAGGCTTTTCTTCCATTCTTCAGTTTCATTATCGAACCAAAAACAAATATTTTTAGGCATATTTAATGCATATAACGTATCATAAATAATATCTTCGTTTTCATCTTCAAGTTCATATTGATAAGTTACATAAAATCTCCAATCATCTCTATTAATTCCCATAATATCTCCTTTATTGCTTAATAAGTATAACATAGAATATGTTAAATGTAAAGGGGGTATTTTACGGAATTTTAGTTGTTGCTTTTATGGACAAAAGTATTAATTTTCTCCTTAACCAATTTAAATTTTTCTTCATTGAAAATATATTCTTTTCTTGTTTTTGTAAAATTTATACTGCCACGTTTTTCGTAACTATATCTAGGTATTAATTGCAAATGATAATGATTATTGGGACCATCACACATAGTGCATAAGTAGACTCTTTCGCAATTATAAACTTCTTTAATAATAATCATAAATTGTTTGGCAAATTTAATCATTTTCTCGTTTATGTGGTCGGGAGCTTCGCTCATATCGTGATAATGTGTTATTGATGAAATACACAAATGTCCATCAGCTCTCGGATTTTTTACAAAGAAACACTCAATATCAGAGTCTTCATAAATTAATGTCTGGGATGTATCGCCATATAAAGCACCGTTGTGTTCTCTATTAAAACAAGTAGGGCAAATACCCATGTCGGTAAGTTCACCTGGGGATAATTTTAAAAGTTCTTCATCTTTCATAATTCTTTCCTTTATGTGTTATTGAAAGTATTTTATCATTATCTATCGGCAAATACAAATGTTTTTAAATAAGTGTGGTTAAGAGATGGAATCTCTAGCAAATGGAATTTGCCCGAAACCCACAAAGCGAAAAAAATAAGACACGTAAGTGTCTTAATGGTGGTAGCGGGGGTGGGATTCGCATTAAGGAGTGAAGCGACGTCAATTTTCGGGTGGATTGTGAAACAAGGCGGGGACCCGAATACAAGCACGACCGAAGTCGTGTGGTTGAGAGATGAAATCTCTAGCAAATGGAATTTGCCCGAAACCCACAAAGCGAAAAAAATAAGACACGTAAGTGTCTTAATGGTGGTAGCGGGGGTGGGATTCGCATTAAGGAGTGAAGCGACGTCAATTTTCGGGTGG
>SVHM01000002.1:0-71955 GCA_015055815.1 Clostridiales bacterium | reverse complement strand
AATCTCTAGCAAATGGAATTTGCCCGAAACCCACAAAGCGAAAAAAATAAGACACGTAAGTGTCTTAATGGTGGTAGCGGGGGTGGGATTCGCATTAAGGAGTGAAGCGACGTCAATTTTCGGGTGGATTGTGAAACAAGGCGGGGACCCGAATACAAGCACGACCGAAGTCGTGTGGTTGAGAGATGAAATCTCTAGCAAATGGAATTTGCCCGAAACCCACAAAGCGAAAAAAAATAAGACACGTAAGTGTCTTAATGGTGGTAGCGGGGGTGGGATTCGCATTAAGGAGTGAAACGACGTCAATTTTCGGGTGGATTGTGAAACAAGACGGGGACCCGAATACAAGCACGACCGAAGTTGTGTGGTTAAGAGATGAAATCTCTAGCAAATGGAATTTGCCCGAATCCCACAAAGCGAAAAAAAATAAGACACGTAAGTGTCTTAATGGTGGTAGCGGGAGTGGGATTCGAACCACACGACCTTCGGGTTATGAGCCCGACGAGCGACCAGACTGCTCCTCCCCGCGATATACAACAAATTTATTATAACATCTAATTTGTGTAACTGTCAATAGAAAATCATAAAAATTTATAATTTTTCCATGTATTTCTAAGCTCAATCATGTAAAATATGCCAAAAAATACTATAAATAACTATTTTTTGACATACCATTTTTCGTCTTTCTCTCCCCAACCAAGCTCTTCACGTGCGTATTTTTCTAGATATTCATCACGATTATTTTCATAGTAATTGTTGGAAGCGCTGTAATTATTTATATCGTCAATTAATTGCTCTTTGTAAACTTCTAGGTTTTTAGATTGTTCCTTTAAATTGTTGATTTTTACAAGTTGTATAGCAAGAATGATAGTGCATATAAATATTAACACTATTGAAATAATTGTTATTATTTTAACATTCCTTACTTTTTTATCCATTATTTAAAAACTATCCTTCCAAACTTGCTATTTGCAATCTTTTTTATCATATTTATTGTTTTATTATACATATATTTGTAACCTTTGGCAAATAATTTTCCTAAAGTTGTTCTTTCAATTATAATTCCTAAAACATATGCAAAAACGAGAAATGCACGGTATTCTCCCATATTTATTATGTTTATAGAAAAAACGAATACAATTGTAGATATTAAGCAAAATATAATATCTGCAAAAATCTGATATAAATAATTGTTTTTTATTTTGGATGGTGCATTTAATATTCCATAAAATATCCCAATTAAAAAGCCAATTAATAATAAAATTAAAAAATCTTTCAACTGAAAAATATAAGATATTTTCATTTAAATAGCCTTTTAAAAATATTACCACTTTTGCCGTATTTAAAACTTTCAAAGTGTCCATTACATTCTAAAATTTGATTACCAATATCTAATCTTTCTATATGTATATCTTTGCCTGTTATTGTTAGGTGTGTATCTTTTAATTTAAGAAATATACCGTTTTCATTTGATGAAATTACTTCTAAAACTCCTTCAAGAGATAATTTTTTTCTATCAACAAGGCTTATTTTTTCATTAGATATGTTTAAATTATCTTTAATAACTGTCTTTTCCATAGTATCTCCTTTAGTAATTCATATGATAATTTATTAAGATTTATGTAAATTATTTTGTTTTTTGAATTAAATATTGTAATATATTTGAGTACGGAGGTTGTTTTTATGACTGAAAATAAAAAGCATAAAGAAACTTATAAAGATAGATATATAGAGAAACTTAAAAATTCATATAATGAAAATGTAATAGGTAAGTCGTCAATTTATTATTTGTTAATAATAGTCATGTCATTATGTTCATTGGTTGTTACGTGGATTTTATTAAATAATACAATGAAAATCGCTAGCCTTGAAAATTTCTTTGAATTGTATGGCTTTAGACAATGGTTAATGGTGTTTGTTGTCTTTGTTGTAGTAATTCTACTAAAGTCATTAATGTCATATCTAAAAATATATGTAAAAAGTAAAAGAAAAAATTTCTATGCGGTTTATAGTTCAGTTTCTATTTCTGAATATTTAAGTAGATTAAGTCTATATGGTAGAGTTGGAGATGTTTCACTTTGGGGAAAACTTGTTGAAAGAAAAACAAAAGAAAATTTGGCGTGTGATGTAGTTTATAGTAAGAAATTTTATTCAAAAGTTGCATTTGTTTTAGTGGGATTAACATGTTTAATCTGGTCGCTATTTATGATGGATGTAATTAATATTTGGCTTTATATGTTGGTTTTGTTAATTGTTTTATGGCAATTTGCTATGATACTACTAGTAATTATTACAAGAAAAAATAAGGCTTTAGGAATTTCAATTGTAGGTAAAACGACAAAATTTTTATTTAATATCAAGATAATTAAAGA
Source organism: Clostridiales bacterium (assembly GCA_015055815.1). Taxonomy (GTDB): domain Bacteria; phylum Bacillota; class Clostridia; order Christensenellales; family UBA1242; genus UBA11490. The sequence goes on along the minus strand of SVHM01000002.1, from coordinate 69,583 downwards.
TTACGAAAAAACATTTAATAATTTGTCAGACAAACTACTAATTTATACTAATTCTATTAACAATGGAAAAATAATTTCTATATCGGAAACGGTTGCAAATATGATAATATGGCTATTTAGGGTATTAATAATTTATTTGTCTATGAATAGTTTATTGTTGTCCGATGCTTCAGTAATGGGTGAAATTTTAATAAAATGCTTTATGTTGGAAGCGATATTGTCATGCTTGCCATTACCGGGCGGAATTATTGCTTATGAGTTGTTATTTATAACATTATTTAAAAATATTGTAGTTAATGGATACCTTTTCTATGTAATGGTAATATATAGGGTATTTGAACTATTTATGTATTTAATAAATTACTTGATAGTTGTTTTGGTAGATAAAATTGTATATAAAAATAAAACTGTATCAAAAATCACAACTGAAGAATAATAAAAAAGATGATATGAAAACTTATTAGAAGTTTAAATCGTATCATCTTTTTTTATTTTCTAAAATTTTTATCAATAATTTTATTGCAATCAAATAAGTGTAAAAAATCTTCTCTATTATTTAATAATGTTTGCCCAGTTATTTCTCTAGTTGATATAAATAAACAATTGTCTTTTAATAATTGGTTGCAATTTGCATTGTCTTTATATATAAAAATTTCAAAGTTGTTTTCAAGTAATAGATTTTGTTTTTCTGGTGTTATGTTTTTGTTGCCGTAGGGGAATGAGTAGATGTTGGTGATATTTATAATTGGTTCAACTTCGTTTTTCCATAAAGATAAATCTTTAGCAAATTGTATATCGCTAAGGTTGGAGTTGTCTACATATGAGTAGTTATTACATCCAAATTTCCAACCCATTGATTGTAGTCGTCTGATGACTTGAGAAACTCTTTTTGTTTCGTATTTGTAACTTACATTTTTGTGTGATGTGTTGTATCCAAGTAGTCCGTTGTCGCCAGAAAAACAAATAACTCCACGAGCTGAATTAAAAGAAAAGTCGGGATGTATTGATATGAAGTTTTCTAGTATTAAAATAAATTCGTTGTCATAGTGAATTCTATCTTGAATACTTTGCTTCGTGCTATACGATGCTAAATTGTTATTTCTATCAATAATTATTTTATCAATTTCACCAGTATTTTTAAAACTGCTTCTGTATGTCACATTTTGAAAAAACATTAGAAGTGGTTTTTTGTTTACAGGGAATAGAAATGATTTGTAAGTGGTTTTTTCATGTGTCGAATATACGCTTTCTATGTCTAAAAGAGTGTAATTATTATCATATAAATTTTGCAAAATGTTTTTAAATTCTTGTGCTGTAATTTTGTCATCAAAAATGTTTGAACTATTTGTGTTGTAATTCATAAAAATTTTATCGGGGAAAGATATTAAAGTGTTAAAAGATAAACACTCTATTTCACCGTCATATTGAGTTAAATTTTCGCCATAAAAATTCGATGTTTTAACTATGTTGTTTTGTGTGTGATTTTTATATAAAATATTTTGCTGGTTGACAAGTGAAAAATAAATAATATATAAAAAAATACAAAAAATTACAAAAATCGATATTGGCTTTATTTTGTTGTTAAATAGTATGATATTGTTTTCTAACATATGTTATATTGACAAATACTATATACATAATGACAATTACCTAAAATTCAATATTAAAATTAAATATTATAAAAACTTAGTAAAATGTTTTAAAAATTATGTATTTGTCTAAAATTATTATGTGTAAATAGTTTGAAATATATAAGGGAAATATATGTTAATAAAAAGGGTTTGTTGTGTTATTATATTGGGTGTTTTGTTGGTTGTTAATTTTTATCTAAATAATGTAAATTATACTTATAATTTTTTAGTTAATAATTGTGATGAAAATGTAAGTTGTATTGGTGAAAATGAATATGAATTTTTAAGTCTGTATCTTAATGATTTTTTAGACAAATCAAATGCTGAAATTGTAAATGATTTTTATCTTGAAGATAGAAGAATTTTAGAGTGTTATAGTAGTGAGATTTCTGATTATGTTATTATAGATAATAATAGAGTTAATATTCAAATATCTGTATATGATAATGTGTGTGAAGTGGGAATTCCACTTATAAAAAATTCTTTTTAAAATTGTGTATAAAAGTTTTTAAGGTGGTTATAATTAACAAAACTTAAACGGAGGTTTCTATGGGAAATTATACATTTAAACAAAGGATGGCTCATGCATTTAAAAAGTATGGTTATTATATGTTGTTGGGGGTATTGTTACTAGGTTTTTTATTAACTATTATAATTGCTTCTGCTAATTCAGATACTGTTGAAGATATTCCTAATAATGATAATATTGTTGATACAAATACTCAAACTACTATGACATATATGCCTGTTTTGAATGCTTCAATTTACAAAGGATATTATGGGGATGAACTTGTATATAATGAAACTCTTAAACAATGGGAAACTCATAATGGAATAGACTTTCAAGTAGCAAATGGAAGCGCTGTATATTCTATTAGTGATGGAGTTGTTAAAGATGTCTATTCAAATGTTCTTGAAGGTAATGTTGTTGTGATTGAGCATGAGGATGGTATTGTATCAACATATGCTTCTCTTGATGATAATATCTTAGTTAAAGAAGGCGACCATATAAAGGGTGGTGCTGAGATAGGAAAAGTTTCAGCAAGTGCAACTAGTGAGAGTGATGCTGGTGCTCATTTGCATTTTTCTATGACTGATGATGGTAAAAAGATTGATCCTGCTGCTTATTTAGATATTGAAGTTAAGTAGTCTAATTTACTTTACTAAATTTCAAATAATTGCTACAATATAATTGTATTTTTTAAAGGGGTGAATTTTATGACATTCGATAAAGTTAAACAATTATTGGCAGAGCAATTAAATATTCCTGCTGAAAAAATAACAGAAGGTAGTAGAGTAATTGAAGATTTAGGTGCAGATTCTTTAGATGTAGTTGAAATGCTTATGACTTTGGAGGATAATTTCAATATTACAGTTACTGATGAAGAAAGTGTTAAATTAAAAACTGTTGCTGATATAGTTAAATTAATAGATTCAAAAACTTCAAAAGAATCTAAATAGTATTTAAGCATCTGGCTTTGGCTAGGTGTTTTTTGTTTTTTTTGGAATATTATGTAAAAATTTGTCATATTTTATAGCAAATAATGATTTGATTAGATAATCATTTTTTAACTTTCTGGCTTAGGGGGAGAAAATGAGAAAGAGAGAAGAATTGTTTGCTATTTACATAATAGATAATAAATGCACTATTAGAAAGTGTGCAGAAAATTTTAATATTGGAAAAAGTACTGTACATAATGATATTTCAAAAAAACTTAAGATTACAAATAAGTTTTTGTATTATCAAGTATATAAGATTTTAAATTTAAATTATAAAGAAAGGCATATTAGGGGTGGACTTGCCACCAAAGAAAAGTATGCTAAGTTAAAAATAAATTGAAAGATACTATGCAAATATAAAAAATACTCCTATAATTAGGAGTTTTTTATTTGTTGTCTTTATTAAATTCTTTGTCTAAAAGGTTGTATCTTTCTGGGTGGATAAGTGCGGTAAATAGTCTATCTTTTGCGATTGGTATATCTTTTTGAATATTTTTTAATATGTCTTTTACTAATTCTCTTTTTGTATGTTTGTCTGCGGGGCAATTACTTTTTGAAACGGGTAGTGATTTTGCTACTGTTGAAATTAATTTTTCGTCTGTCAGTATCAGTGGACGTATAACTGTCATTTTTGTTCTGTCTAAGTAGGTTTTGGGTTGAAAAGTGTTTAGTCTGCCTTCGTAGAACATGCTAAGCAAAAATGTGTGAATTAAGTCGTCAGCGGTGTGTCCTAGTGCTAGTTTGTTGCATCCAAGCTCAAGGGCTTTTGTGTTAAGCATTCCACGTCTTAATTTGGAACATAAACTGCAAGGGTTACTTTCTTTTCGTTCATTAAAAACTATATCGAAAATTTGTGAGTTTACTACATGGTATTCGCAACCTAAATCGTTGCATAATTCTTTAATTTTCGAGAAGTCTGACTTCCCATCAAACATATCAATTGATATTCCAACGACTGTAAATTTCTTTGGAGAAAATCGGCTAAACATAGCCATTCCTTTAAGTAGTGCTAGGCTATCTTTTCCGCCTGACACTCCTATTGCTATTTTATCACCATCATCTATTAAACTGTACTCATCACAAGCACGTCTTATTAAACTCAAAACTCTTTTCATAATTACCTTCTTTTCTATGATATATTATCATAGTGATGGGTTGGATGCAAGAGTTTTGGATGTAAAAATATTTTAATTCTTTTATAATATACACTTATATTATTTGACAAAATACTACAAAATTTATAAAATATATTAGATTATGTATTTAATATATAATATTTCGATTTTAAATTGCGAAATATATAATTAATTGGAGAATGAAAAATGAAAAAGAAGCTTGTAATATTTTGTTTAATGCTATGTTCGATTTTTGGCTTTGTTGCTTGTGGAGATGAAGATCCATATGCTTCTGTCACCATTTCGAAAGTGGGTGGTAATGAGCCAATACATTTAATGCTTGAAGAAGTTAGAGATGGGGTTTATGAGTCCACATCTGTTTCTTTTGAAGTTCAAGTGTCTGCTGAAACTGATGTTGATTTGGGTGTTTCTGTAGGTGCAGGAAGGGGCTTTATTACAACGACTTCTGAATATATCGGTGATGGTAAAACTAAAATTACAGCTAACGCAATTTCTCCATCGAATAAAGGACCTTTTACATTGGAAGTCTCTGCTATTAGTGGGGGTGAAAAATGTCAAATTCCGTTTATAATTGATGTTAAACTTAATGATTTTGACTTCAAACAAAACAGTTTGATATCGGCAATCAGAAAGGGAGATTCTATCGATTTAAGCGAAGTAAAATCGTTTATTGACTTTAAACCACAAGAGACAACACAACAAAATTTGAAGTTTGACGTTGTTATTCCAGATGGTTCTACTGGTGATGGCGTTCAATATTCTGTTGCTCAAGAAGAATTGGAATTTGGTAAATTTGCGAAATTTGTTAATGGTACAACTTTACAAACTTATTCTACATACTTAGATGCTGAGTCTAAAGAGCAACCTGTAACTTATCCTAAAAAGACTTTATCAAGTGGGTCTTTTGATGAAAATGCACAAGCTACTTATGATGAAGTTGTTAGAATTAGTGCTACATATTCAGATGATGACGAGACGACTTCTGATATTGTTAAATATTTTGATGTAGTGGTACTTAATGATTGTACTGATATAAAACTTTTGTCTAGTCTTGAAGAACAAAATGAAAAAGATGTTTTGGCGTCTGTTTCTGATAAATATGAATACAATGTTAAACTTGTTGATCAGGGGGCTAAGGGTAGGCTATCTGCTGATCCAAATATTCCTTTATCATACTATTTTGGACGTGCTTTGAAGTTGGAATATAAGGCTGGAAATCCTTCTGATTTTGAAGTTGTATCTATTGTTGATGGTGAAGAAGTTAAGGCTGTTTTGCCTAAGCATGGTAAGTGTGTATCTATTTTGCCAAGTGGTGAGTTGAACGCATTTAGTGTTGAATCTTTGTTTGCTGGTACATATACACATACTTTCCTACTTAGACATAAAGAATATCCGCAAGCTATTTCACATGAAATTATTGTTAATTTTGAAGTTGTTTCTTTGCCAAACACCTTGTATATAAATAACCAAGAATTATCGCTAAATCCATTCTTGATATGTGATAACTATCCTGGAAATGGAGCAGAATTTAATGTTCAATTGGGTGATGCTCTTGAAATACAAGCGGGTACTTATAGGAACTGGAATTATTATTTGGCAACTGATAGCGATCAGTTGGCGTCAAAACTTACATTAAATGTAAAGGGCATGCAAGAAACAGTTAATTTTGCAAGGCTTGGGGCAGACTCTCTTGAAAAGGGTGAAGATCCTGTTGTGTTTGGTTACGGGTCGGTATTCTACTTAAAACACGAATTTTCAGATCTTTCTGAAGTTGCAGATAACACTATTTATATAGCAATAGAATTTTCATTGGATACTTTGAGTGATGAGATTTCAACTCAGTATATTTATTATCCAATTAAATTGAAATTTGAAAAAACTTTAGCGACTTTCTTTGGTGAAAATTACGAAAAAACATTATTTATTGATACGGCAGATTTGTCAAGTGCAAAAACTAAATTGTTCGCTTTAGAGTCTGAATTGACACCACAAAAAGTTGTTCAATCAATCGAATATGATAAAGAAAATTTAAAAATTGACTATGAGTGGAGTGAAGAAGAAGGGTATGTTTATTATGTTGAACCTTTAAAGACAATGAAGAAAGACTTTAAAGTTACATTTACTGCTAAACATAACAAACTTCAAGAAAGTATAACTATTAAATGTTATATGACTTCATTCTATTCTCTTCATAGTGATGCTCCTTTGGCATTAGAGATGTTGTCAACATCAAATTCATATTTGTATTACGTTACAAATACCACTTTGCCAGTAGAGGGTGAAGGGACAACTGGAGCAAGTGCTTTGGAAGATGGTGGAGATGACGCAGAAACATTTGATCCTAAAGCAAAATGCGAATTTGGTGGAATTAACTACGAGTCGGTTGCAAAATTATTTATGCATCCAAATTCTTCTGTAAGTTTGGGAATTTATGACTTCTTAAAAGGTGAAAGAATAGATATTTCCAAGAATGTAAAAATATCTATCGGCAACAATAGGTATGTGGCTTTACAAGATGGTATTTTAACAACACAAGGCGAAACTGGTGAAACTCAAATAACCATCTCTTATGAATTTTATCGTTTAGATAATAAAACTATTAAATTAGAAAATAGAAGAGCTGTCCTTTATGTGTACATTCTTCAAGACTTCAAAGACTTGGAAGTTGATGTAAATCTAGTAAATGATACAATTTATTTGCAAGATTATTTGGGATATTATGATATCGTTAACCCTAATAAAAATAAAATGCATGAAAAACATATTTCAACCAACTTTAATAAATTAACTCATGCTGGTGTTAATAAAGATTGGGTAGGTATGAAAATAGGATTTAGTGCAAATGATGAAGCTATATCTTTAACTTATTCATATGAAATGATGAGTGCAAGACCTATTTACGATAGTAATGGACAACAAGTAAAGATTAAGTCTCAAAAAACTACAGATGAATATGCACTTGAATATGGGGACTTGTTTAGAGTTGATAAAAATGAGACTACGGGTGAATGTGTTGTCACATGTGTTATGTCTGAAGATTTAAAGAACTTTATTAATAATCACATTACAATTGGTCAAGAAACCATTTTAAGAGAAATAATATCTTCAAACAACATTGTATTCCAGGTTGACATTAAAGTTAGACAGTTTAACTATGAAACGGTGGCTTCTTCAGTAACTTTTAGAGCTTCTGTTCCAGAGAAAACAAATGGTGTTAAATTAGATGTAGGCAAACAAGGTATTTATGAAGAAATCGTTGGTGGAAGTGACTCAATTCGTACAAGAAGAATTGGTTATACAATTAATAATTTTAATGCTACAAACAAAAAATTAACCATTATTCAAGATGTTGAAACTACAATGTTTACTACTCAAATAGTTCAAACAAACAACGGAAATACTGGATATATTGAAATTACACCTAAGCCGGGTGCGAGCGCTTCTGAGTACTACATAGTAATTACAACTGAAGATAATATAAAAGGGTTATCTCAAAGTGGAGATGGGTTTGACTTCTATAATGGAAGTAATATGTTTGTTCAAACTGTTAGAGTTACATATTCTGATGGCTCGGTGTCTCATCCATTTGAAATATCAACTATAGATGACTTTGATAGAATGGTTAATAATGTAAATGAAGGGCATTATAATTATTATGTGTTAGTTAACGACATTGATTTGTCTAGCAAAAATAACTTTACTCCTATTAACTTAACAAATACAGCGGGAAGGGTATTCTCACTAAGCGGTAAATTTGTTAGTGGTACAGGAAAAGATCAAACTACATATTATTCTTCTATATTAAACTTAAGAATTCGTAAAAATTTAACTAGTAGTAATTCTAGTGCGGTAGAAAATATTGGCTTGTTTGGAAAAATTGCAACAGGTGTAGAAGTAAAATTAGAATACCTAACTATTAAAAATGCTGAAATAGTCATCAATAATAGCCTAAACAGTGGGTTTACAGGAACTGTAAATGTTGGTATATTTGCTGGATTGACAGATGGTGGAGGGGTATCTCAATCATCCATGTCTGGCGTTAGAGTTGTAGATAATACATCATACTGTAAGATTAATAGTTGTGTGGCAACTGGTACTATTGAAGTTATTGGTGGCAATACTGCTGGAACTATTAATATTGGTGGTTTTGTGGGCAATGCTACAAAAACTGCAATTTTAGGTTTGCCAGATAATCGTGTAATAGGTGTTAGCTCAACTTATGATAATGCAAACGTTGTTATTAAACTTTCAAATTGTGGAAGTTCATATGTTGCGGGTGGTATAGTTGGTAGAATTAATAGTTGTCAATTAACTGATTTACAAGTCGTTTCATTGATTACTGCTAAAAAAGTTGGTGTATTTGGTGGTTGCGTTGGTTTAAGTAGTGATGCACCTTCAAATATTTCTTCAGTTACAGCAAGTCCAAAAATCCTTGTTGAGACTGATAGTAATAATACTTTAAAGGTCGGTGGTATACTAGGTGAAAGTACTGCTTCTACTGATATAACTCATGCTATTGTTTACTTTGTTAATATTGGTAACGATTATCTTGGCATTGAAAAAATCAATTTCAGACTTGATGCGCCTAACTCACAAGCAATTGTTGGTGGAATTGTTGGTAGTGCATATGGAAATATTAATTATTCATATGTAAGAAGTTTCTACAATTCAACAATTGGAGATAATTATTTAGGTAATATTTATGCAAATGTTGATAAGACATCAGAAATAGGTGGAATTGTTGGTAATTACTCGCATGGAATAATAAAATCAAGTTATTTTGATGGTGATATTGCCGTTGTTAAAAATGACGGAAACTTTGCTAAAACTGGTTTAATGTTGGGTGGCTATAAAAATGTAGAGATTTTAGATAGCTATGCTGTAGGTTTGATTTATAGATCTGAAGACGGAAATACATTTGTTGAAGTAAAAGACGTTGTAAATGGGGCAAGTATTATTGGTTCAATTGAATTTATCGATAAAGAATTTGTTCTAGCTATAGTAAATAATGAAGAAAATGAAGAAGACGATCAGGTAAGTGCGGTAAATAGTGAAGAAACGCTAATACTAAAAATTTCAAATTCATATGCTGTTCTTAATAACAATGTTGGCTTTATTGTAAAAACAGAAAGTTCTAAGATTGTTTTAGCGGGTATTTATTCAGAAGGGAATTTGTTAGGCGATGAGATAAAGAATAGTTTGACTAAGATTACTGATGGAAGCGTTGCCTATGATAGTGAAAATCATAAATGGTTCTACAATACAAATAATAAGATTAATACTGTAGGTTTGAATGAAACTACATATCAGATATTACCAATCATAATTGATGATAAAGGTAAATTAATGTATGACCTTGTGGCAACAGGTATTGATGTTGGTATTGATGGCTCCTTTAAATATGATATTCACTATGATGATGAGAATGGTAGACATCATCAGATATTGATGCTTCTTCGAGAAAATCCAGTATACAATATTGTCATATCTGAAGAATTAGATGGGGATGACGATAAGACATGTACTCTTGTAGTTTCATATCGTGGAGAAACAATTGATGCTACTAATTTCAAATTAAAGAGTAATGATAGAATTGAATTGTCTATTTTGGAAGATGGTGACAAGGGAGTATTTAAATTACAAGGAAATACTATCGTTCCTTTGAAAGCTGGTAAAGCAACATTAGTAATTAGTAGTTATCTAGATAGAGATATTAAAGCTGAGATATTAATTAAAGTTATGCATGGTATTTCTAGTAATTATCATTTAGAAAATTCTAGTCATGAAGAAGTAACAGAAATAGCAAATAAAACAATGTATGTAACAGAAAGAAATACTTTCTACATTGGTGACGATAATTCAACTGCTAATGATGTTAAATATTTATTCCACCTAGTATCATGCGGTGTTACTATTGATAATACATATACAAATACAGGAAACATTATTGTAAATGGTGTAACTGTCAATGATGGCGGAGTAATACTACTTAATAATAAACAATTAGATATCATTCCTAAATGTAAAATTGGTACAATGGTTAACTTTAAATTAGTTCCAATATTGAATTTGGGAGATGTAACTTATAATGGTACATATGAAGGTATTAGTTATCCAAATTCGTATATTATGAAAGATGAAAGCATGATTAAATCATTTACATTTGATGTTACAGGAAGAACAATTGAACTTGTAAATGATTTGGATAGTTCGGTGGTTTCTGTTTCTAGTTCTACACAAGCAGTTTTATCAATTGTAACAAATAACATTACAACAACTGTAACTGAAGGAACAAATCCTACAACAACATATAGCTTAGGTACTACTAATCTAAATGAATTATCTTTCATATTTACAAATAAGAAATTCATTTTACCACAAAACATTGTTGGTGCAGATGGAAGCGATAATACCGTTTCTGGTAATGTGGTAACCATGGGTACTAAGGGTGAATTTAATTATGCATTGTTTACATTCAAATTTAAGCCATATACTTATGAAGCATTGTCTGATGGAATGTTTAAAGTATCAATTGAATACGAAGTAGTATTTAATGAAACTTTCTATATTGACAATGCACATATGTATGATTTGAGTAATATAAATTGCAAAATGACAGTTATGTCAGAAACAAATACAGGGCTTTATAGCTTGGTTAATTGGTCTATTGCTCCAAATGAACTTTCTAGAATTTATATGGACTATTATCCAAGAACTCAAGAAAGTAATAGAGAATATACTATTTTAACTGAAACAAATACAAGTAGTAGTATGGTTTATAATGAAAATGGAATTATGAAACTTACTTTAGACGAGAAGTTAAATAATTCAAGTTATGTAGAAGTACTTATTCCAATTGAATTTAAAAATGATATTATACTTAAACAAGTTAGTGGTGTTGTTGATGCTGATACGGGAATACTAAGTAAATATTATGACATTCAAAATTTGGGTGATGCTAGAGATCATGGTGGTAAGTATTTTGGTATAAGACTTGCAAGACAAACTTCAAGTAATGATAATATAATTAATTATGGTAATACATATTATATAAGGCTATGTATGATTGGTAGACTTCCAAAGACTAGTCAAATTCCAGTTATTGTTCATTCTTATGAAGTGAAAAATAATATTGCTACAAAAACTTATGAAAACCAAAAAATATTATCAGTTCAAGAATTGCCTGAATTGTCAGTAGCATTAAAAGGTGAAACTGATGTAGAAAGAAATGTTATTGGTAGGGGTGTTAAAAAACAACTTGACATTAACATTGAGAATATTACTAATAATATTTACTATTCAATTTCAACAAATAGCGGTAAAGATATTGATAAGATTTTTGTTGCTAGATATAACGGTAATAAATTAGAAAAAGCAAATGGTGTACTAGACATATCATATATAAATTCATATTTTGTATGTGTTGATGTAGAGTGTACAGTAAGTGAAGCTACTATTGAATTCTATGCAAGTGAAGTTGTACTTGGTGAAGTTGAAATTGCAACTGAAGAATTAACATTTAAAATAGTTGAGTTTGAAATAGATTATATTACTATTGATAATGAAGCTTCTTACAAGAATAATGACTATTCAAAAGCATATATAACAATTAATCAAGCGGAAGGCTTTAATATTGCTTTAACTATTAAGTATAAACCTATTGAGATTGGTACTACTGAAGAAGTTGAAAAATATAAAAGAGCTCTTGAAGATGAAAGTATTGGCACAATGTCAAATAAGAATAAATTTGAATATCAGCTTGCTAGAACTGAAATTTCTAATTCGACAAGTAGTATAATATCTTTAAATAGTGATGTTAGTGAATATTGGTTGTATTGTTATGACGCAGAACATCAACTTTATGAAAAGATGGACACATTTAATACAACATATAATAATGTTAAGTTGATAACTTCATCAGAAGAAAAAGATGGATATACTTATAGTTATGCTTCTTTAGTAGGTAAGATTGTAAGTGAAAATAATCAATTTAGATTGCAATTTAAGTATTTCTATGATTATTCTGAAATTGAAGTAGATGGTAAAAAAGTTTATACTGGTATGTTAAAATTGGGTGATACTGGTAACGTTTATGAAAAAGTAATTGATATTATAATTACAGTAGAAGATAATTCTACAGAAGACCATCCAACTCCAATAAGAACTCAAGAAGAATTGGTTAAGTATTGTAACTCAAAAGAAGGTGAAGGAAACTATATACTTCTAAATGATATTAATCTTATCGATTGGGAACCAATGGATATTAATTGTAGAATGCTTGATGGAAATGGATATGTCCTAAAAGTAAGTAGCTTCAATATGGACAAATTTAGAAATCAGGAAAAAGCAAATGCAGGTATATTCTCTACAATATCTGAGCATACATTGCTTAAGAATATTACAATAGATATATCTGAATTATTGGTTACTGAAACTAAATTCTTAAATGACGAAGCAATACTTGAAAATTCAAAAGCTGAAACTTATGTTCATAATCAATCTAATATTGATTTGAGTTACATTAAGAATGTTAACTTTGGGGTATTGGCAGGTGAAAATAACGGTACAATTACTAATGTTAAAGTTGTTAATACATATAATGCTAGTGCCAACAACTCAGAAAGTGAATATTTTCACGTCTTAGTAAAACAAAGAGATGATTTGGGAACTGATTATAATCATAACATTGCAGGTTTAGTTGCTGTAAATAATGGATATATTACTAATTCTTTTGCTGGTATTAGTAGTAAAACGGATAGTAATGGTAGTATTATAAAAATAGCACCAGCACCAAGTGATTCAAATTCAAATGAAAATCAAGCAAGTATACCTTCAATAAATGTTTATCCATTTGCAATTGTAAGTGGTAATGTTATTGGTGGCTTGGTTTCTCAAAATACAAAGATTATATCTAATAGCTTTGTAAAAGGTGTTGGTATATATAACTTGTATCCACTTGGAAATAAGAGTGCGACGGGTGGTTTTGTTGCAAATAATAGTAGTAGTGGACTTATAACTTCTTGTTATGCAGAAGGTCAAACTATTGAAAGTTATAGAGCCGTTGAAGATATCTCAATGATTGAATCAAGGGGTAGTGTTGGTGGTCTAGTCTATGAAAATGCTGGTAAGATTTTAAATAGTTATGCAAATGTTTATATAGAACATAGGGGAGCATTCTCTGGAGCATTCGTATTTAATAATACTAATACTGGTACTATTGAAAATAGTTATTCTGCTGGTACTAAAAAGAATTCTTCAAATGCATATGGTGTGTTTACTGGTATTGAAAATGCTAATATTAATAATTCCGGTACGTATACAAATTGTTATTACTTAATATTGGGTAATGAAGCGACAGTTTCTTCCGAAAAAGCTGTTGGAATGCTAAAATGTGGAAATGAGAATTTATTTGCTCCAGCAAATAATTGGTATGGATTTAAGTTTGCGACTGGTGATGCAGGTAATGGCGAATGGAAGATGGGTACATATTTACCAAAACTAGAATCATGTGAAAAAGAAACCTTCTCACATAGAACACTTCTTATTGATAATTCTGATAGCGGAACAACTGGTACAGATAGTACAATGACTGAATATATGTACTATTATCAGTACCATTCTACATATTCATATGGTTTAGCTGTAAATCCTATAATTTTAGATAGTGCATTAGACTTCAATAATTATATTCTTAATTATTCTGACCCTATTAATAATGCCAATCCTAATGCTGGTAGAGAAGTTATTACAGGTACGCATTTCAGAATGGTTAAAGATTTAGATTTTACAGGTTTAACTACTGCTACAAAATGTAAAAATTCTTATATATTCCAAACTATATTCAGTGGTGTTCTAGATGGAAATGGAATGTCACTTAAGAATTTAAGTTTAAATGTTGGCGAAGAAGAAGAACTAAATATTGATAAGTTTGGCTTATTTGGTAGTATCCAAGGCGGAACTATTAAAAACTTGACAATTACACTTTCTGGTTACTCATCTGGTAGTGATGTTACGTATGGTGGAATTTTGGCGGGAACGATAACTAATAATTCTACAATAAACAATGTTCATATTATTGGAAGTGGTAATGGTAATGGAAAGGTAATCACAGCTAAAAATATGGCTGGTGCGTTGGCTGGTAAGATAGATAATTGTAACATTTCAGACATTACAGTTGAAAATATTGCTATTAGCCTAGGATATTCAAGTGTTAAAAATGGTGTTAACTTCTCGTCGAATGTAAGTCATGATTATAAAACTTATAGTACAAATGTTGCAGGTAATACAGAAATGTATACATTTGTTCACTATGATGGAAGTAATGATAGTCGAGTTTCTTATGCTGGTGGTATTGCTGGTGTACTACAAGATAGTGAAGTTTATGATGTGACAGTAAAGGGTAACTTTGAAATACAACAATCGGATATTGCTGGTGGCTTGTTTGGATTTGTTGGAAAAATTGGAAATGTAACTACTAAAGTTGAAACTTCTAAATTTATAGTTTCTGGTGGACAGTCAATCAAGTCTTTCAATATTGCTGGTGGACTTGTTGGTGAATTGTATAATGCAGAAATTGACTATTCATCAATAGAACATGATAAGGCGCTTCAAGATAGAATAGATGACTCTATGTTGCTTTCTGATAAAGATAGAGAACGTGGATATAATGATTTATTCAAACTATCTTCAATTTACAATATTGCCGTTGGTGGTATTGTAGGTTATATGAAAAATGCTGAACTTTCTAATAGTTACTCAAAAGTTAACGTTATTAATCCAAATAGCTTTATAGCAGGCGGGTTAGTTGGTTATGTTGATAATGAAATTGTAACAGCGGTAAATAAAATTAGTTATTGTTATTCTACTGGTTCTGTTTATTCGGGAAGAATAATTGGTGGTTCAATTGGTTTACAATTAGGAACGACTTTAAATATGGATAGAGTTGTTGCTTTGACAGACTGGAATAATGCTGGCAAAGACGATAACGAAATTAATTATAGAAATAAAATAACTGAGAGATTATATTCAAATCAAGTAGGATATTATATTGGTAACGGAAATTACAATAATTTCTACATAAAAATGCCTGAAATTGGTAATTTGGCCCCAATTACTCCAACTGTAGCGGATGATGATGAGCATTATAATAGAGATTTTGCTTATACTAATAGTAATATTAAATATTTAGTAGGCTCAAGTATTGGAAAGGTTGTTTATGAAGTAACTGAAAGTAATGAAGTTGACGATGAAATTGTCACTACAATTACTTATCCTGATTTTATAGATGTTACTACTACTAATATTACTAATATAGTTGATCAAGATCATAATATAACAGGTGTTGTATTTAGTAATACACTAGGTAGATATACTTCATCAACAAATAGTTATTTGGATGGAAATAAAGTTGATAGCTATGAAAAAGATCCATTTACTATAAGTATTTCTGGTATAGGTAATAGGTCGATTGGTAGCTATAGATATGCTTACAGGCCTGTAGAAGAATCGACCGAAATGTCTTCCGAAGTAACTACAAATAAGGACTCATTGCAATATTCTGCTACAAAATCTGGTTATTATGACATAATGAGTTTCCCACAAATCTTTACTGCACAAGAATATGCAGAACAGTTAATGGGTGCATATTCTGAACTTGTTGCAAGCGGTACTTCAAAAACTAATAAGTTTACAAGAAGTGTATTTGATGAAAAATATGATAGAAAAAGTAGATTTGCTGGCTCTCAAGTTACTGATGGTATCAATACTGAATTTGTACTAATTGATGGTAGTAGCAATTGGGTAATGGATGAATATCTTCCAGCATTTAAATCAAGTGTTGATACTACTAAGGAAATAAGTACACAAGATCAATTTATTAATGCTATCAATACAAAGAGTGATGCGACACATATATTGACTGGTGATATAACTATTGAGATTGAAGATAAAAGAGATGTTTGGATAAGGGACTCTATTAAATTCTCATTGATTGGAAATCAAGTTGAGGTAAGTAATGCTCAAGTATTATCAGGTGAAGGAATTTCTGCTAGAAGAAATCCAAGAATTGAATTTAATATAATAAATTCTTCGACTGTACATTCTATATTCAATATAATAGATAACGTTACATGGAAAAATGTTGACATTATAATTAACTATAGTAATGGTGATTGTAATGTAACTACAGATAACTTTGGCTTATTTGTAAATACATTAAACAGGTCGTTGTTTGATAATTGTAATATTACTATTAATATGGGAAATAAAGCTATATCCAATAACATTAACATTGGTGCAGTTAATGTTGGACTTGTGTTTGGTGTAGTTCAAACAACGCAAATTGCAGATGTTAATGTTAGGGTAGTTAATAATGTTGAGATTGGTGAAGATGTTACGGTATATGATGGTAATATATCCATTCAAGATGGTAAAAACTTTGGAATTGTTGCTGGTAACTTTGCATCAAGTTCTTTAAATAATGTTACTGTTGATTCTGATATGTCAGATATTAAATTGGTGGTTGCTAATGGTGAATATAATGTTGGTATGGTTGGTAGTACAACAGGGTCATCATTATATAATGTGACAAATAATATTAACAAATTGTCAATAACTAGTAGCAAGTCGACAGTAAATGCTGGTGGGTTTGTTGGTAATCAAGATAATAGCGATATCATCAGTGTTGCAAATTCAGTAAATAAGATGAAAATAGTGTTGTCTGGTAATACTTCAACTGATGATGAAACATATGTATCAATTGGTGGATTTGTTGGTAAGGCTTTTAATGTTAATATTACCCAATCAACTGTTAATAGTGAATGTAGTATTACAGTATCAAACATTACTGCTCAATCATATATAGGTGGTGTTGTAGGACGTGTTGTAGATAGTGATAATACATCATCATTATCATTAACTAATGTTAGTAACTTTGCAGATATTGGTGTATCTTCAACTGCAAATAGTAGTAATGGTATTTATGTTGGTGGTATTATTGGATATGTTAAAAATTTTATTGGAAATACTATTTATGCAAATTCTGAAATTACTGCTAATGTGCAATGTAAATTGTATGTTGGTGGTGTTGTGGGATATGCTAAAAAATCGTTTACTGTAACTAATGTTCTTGTTGCAGGAATGATTAATGCTCTATCGAATAGTATGTTATACTGTGGTGGTATATTGGGACATAGAGATCAATTTATAACCATGCAAGGCTTCTCTGTTCTAGCAACTATAACGGATGGTGATGGTGTTGGTCGTCATTCGACAAGTAATACAAATTACATGGCTGGTGTTACTTACGATTCTAAACGTATGGATACTTTAACGAACGGATTTGTATATACTGAAATTCCGAGTGGTAAAAACACATATGCTATTTCTAAATATACAACTGATACGACTATTGAAAATGTTTATTTTGCTCAAGAATTTGCTACTAATAATTATGAAAGTAATGATAGTTTCTTTAATACATTTGCTTTGGCTGATTTGTATTTTAGTACTGATAATCCTGAAACAACTGAAATTGTAGAGCTAACTATTGAAGCTAATACTTCTACTTCATTATTTGCTTACGATGATGACAATAATTACAAAATGGATACTATTGCTTGTGGTAACGTAAAAGTGTTTGTTCCTAAGGCGTTTACTGATTCGTTAACTGAATTAAACTTTACAGATTATAGGTTTAATTTAGAGATGTTTAGTGTTAGTGGAAATAATATTACTGATAATAAGTATTATGTAATCAATGAAAGTGCTAATGTTCCGTCAGGTATTGCTTCAGTTGGTGAAAAGACTATAATATCTGGTAGGACGCAGATTAATAATGATGTAATCAGCTTCTCTACATTGACTGCTGGTTCGACTAGTGGTTCTGGTGTGGCTGTAACTAGTTATATAATTGGAACTAATAATGGTGTAATATCTAATTTAAGAATAGATTTGAGTGGTGATTTGGCATTCTGTAACACTAATAGTTCAAATGGCTTAATTGTTGGTGTTTCTGTATATGGAAATTCGGGAATGCTTATTGATATTAATGGTAATGCTACTAGCGATGGAAATATTACTTCTGCGTTTACTGTTGGAAATGCTGGTAATATTTATAAATGTATTTCTTCATATGTGGCTGTTAATGCTAATTGTAAGACTATTTACGCATTCTCATCTAACAACACGGGTAAAATTATAGATGTATATTCTGCGACAATAGGTTATAGCGGAGAAACTAAATATAAACTATATTTGGTAAAAAATGCTAACTCTGGCTATTGTAAAAATTATGTGATATATGTTCCACAAGAAGTTTCTAAATTTAATAGATTAAATGATGAAGGCAATATTAGTCAATTAGTAAAAATATCTAAAGATAATGAAGTTTGGGAAAAATATGATAATGGAGAATATGGTTTTGTTCTACCATTACAAGAACATGTATTTAGGGTTAAATTGCTTGTTAATGGAACCTTGTTAGAATCAATAAGTGAGTTAAATTCGCAAATGTCAGATCCCGATAATATTGATAGTGATTATGTGTTTACATATTCATTAGAGATAAATAGTGAGAGTGAAATACCAACTTATGATGGTGCGACTGTTAAGTTGATATATAACGATACACAATTGATTGAATTATTTAAAGGTTTAGAGAAAGATTATTATTATAGGTCTGAATTAAAAAATTCGATTATCCTGTTAATAGGTGATTCGTTTGAATTGAAATTGCCAAGTGATTTTACATTTATGGTTATATCTGAAAACTCTGCAATTATCGGTATTCCTTTAGGGGATGATGTTAAAAAAGTTACCATGGAAATAACTGATAACAATGGATTTGATGTGTTTATTCAGGTTAATAGCGGTTTAATTGCGAATATTAATTTTAATTTTCAAAATCAAAATTTTAATGAATGTACTCCTATTACTCAAAATATTGGTGTTATTTATAATGTTGCGCTAAGTAATTTAACTATCTTTGTTACAAATAATAATGCTAAAGAAGAATTGAATAGTGTACAACTGTATATGTCTAATTCTCTATATGTATTTTGTGGTGATAAAAATGGGCCATACTGTGGGACTTTAATAAGATGTATGGTTGATCAGTATAAAATACAATTTGATTATAATGGTAAAGTGCATACTTTGTTATTTAGTAATTCCGCAAATAATTATGGTCAATTGACAGAAGTGGAAGGTGTTCCAGGGAGATACCAAGTTGTTTGTTTTTCAAGGTATAATTAGTACTATGCAAACTAAATATTAATAATTGAAAAACGTCTAATTATAGACGTTTTTCTTTTGTTTGCGTAGTATGTTGTTATGTGTATAAATTTGGCTTTTGCGGTTGTCTTTTGTTTGTGTGGTGATTGGTTAAGTATGGTTGTGTGAGTGGATATGTTTTCAATGTGTGAAAGTAATCAAGATTGGGTTTGTTAAGACTAAAAGTTTATAGGATCTTTTATTTTAATCAAATAGTGCGGTTTGTTTGGTTTTGGTATAGTGTGTTTTATGGTTTTAGTTGTGTTTTAGTTAGTTTTTACGAATTTTTACATAAATGTACTGTATTACAAAAAATATTTCATATTTTTACATAATTGTATATTTTTCACTCGTATTTGTTTGACTAGTTGGGATGTTTTATATATAATTATTAATGTATAATTTTATTATTATATAATAATAATTTTTATTTATTATCAAAATATAATTATAGAGGGAAAAATTATGAAAATTTGGAACAAGATATTATCATTTGTCGTACTTATGTTTGTCACCGTTTGTGGTGTTACTGCTTGTGGTAAAAGTAAGTACGAAAATATGACAATAGAAATAGTTAAGGAAATAGGCATTGAAAACGGCTCTATTACTTTTGCTGATGAAGGTGAAACTATTTTTTCACTAGAAGTAGATGTGAAAGGGGTAGAAGATAGGGTTTCTGGAAAATTATCTTTTAATATTTCAGATAAGTCTGTTTTGGTTCTTAACTCTAATGTTAATAAAGGACATTCTACTACTGCTACATTTAAAGTTGTTGGTGGTGGTCCATGTTCTATTGATATTAAGTCTCACGAAGGTGATGCTTCATTATCATACAAAGTTAATGTAGTTGTTCCAATTAAGGCTATTAAACTTACTTCAGATGTATTCTCTGTTGTTAAGGGTGAAAAGATGTCTTTAGTTCTTGGTGAGAACAAACATATTTCACTTTTCCCTTTGAATACAACACAGTCGGGATTAACATATGATGTGTCTGCTGTATCTTCTGAAAGTGAAGTTAATAACGAAAATGAATTAGCTTCTTTGAATTCTTACATAAAAAATAGTAATTACTCAGAATTAATTGTTCCAACTGATTTTAATTTATCTTCATTTATTATGAACATTAGGTCGGCTGTTAATGAAGAGATAGCAAGACAAGTAATTGTAAATGTTTATGATTTGCCAACTGCTAATGATTTTGTTATTAAGGAAGAATTAAATGGTAATAGACCTAATTTGATGTCTGGTAATCAATTAACTATTGCATTTAATTCATCTGGTGAATTTTCTAATTATTACTTTACAAATTTAGCAGTAATGAAAAAGACAGGTAGTGTTGATACATATGTTACTGAAGAAAAAGGTTTATTCTATGAATGGGGGGATGAAGGAATTCCTGTTCAGAGAACTGCTCAACTATATACATTGTCTGTAAAAAATCTTCAAGATAATGGTGAACTTTCTGATACTAGTTGTATTAAAGTTTCTAAGACTGCTAATGAACATACTTATGAAGTTAGAAAAGGTGTTATGCAAGGTGATTATACTTTAGTGTTTGAAGTTGGTCTTGCTAATTATCCTGAATATGAAAAAGTTGAATTGGAAGTAGATGTCAAGGCAATTACTTATCCAAATAGAATTGAATTTTATAACAATGAAGAATTTATCAATAACAACAAAGTAGAAAGTTGTACTGACAACTCAATTGTAATGTTCAATAGTACTGAAAGAAAAGTTCCAATTATAGTAACAGCATGGAATGATAAACATTATTTTGATATAAATAATTTCAACGATATGAAGCAAGTAATCAATTTGCATATCGAAACTGAAGCGGAAGGTTGTGTTGAAATTTTAAGTAGTAAAACTATGCAACCAATTGAGTGGTGTTATAGTGGTGAAACAATCATACTTAGAAGAACTGATGTTGAAGTTAGTGGGGATGTATTCTTAGTAGGTGAAAGTAATATCTCAATAAGTGAAGATGAATCTCCTGTTGCATCAAAATCTATTAAACTTCTTATGGTAGAAGATGCTACTTCAATTGAATTTGATAATGAAATTAGAATATTTACTGAAGAGTTAGATATTGAAAATTACAATAATTCAAATCAAGAATGGAATAAAAAGACATATTTAACTGACTATGTAACAAATATTGATGGTATTCCAACGCTTGAAGGTGGAGATCCTGATTATTCATTTATATTTGTTGATGTTAAGCAAAGTGATGGTACTTATGCTAGTAATGATAATGTTGTGAGTGTTAACTTTGAAAGTGAAACTGAAGGAGCTGCTCCACAATGGGTATTTAGATTTAGAAATCAAGTTGGTGTTTCTGTTATTAGGGTAGGAGTTAAAGATTCAGATTTTCAACCAATTGAATTTACAATAAGAACAATTTATCCTATAAACAATAATTCAGATTTGCAAGTAAAAATTTCTAATTTATCTGAAATAGTTATCGATAATACATATCATTATTCATTTGATATCACGAATAAAATTGAAGGCAATAAAGGTAAAGTTGGAACTGCTGAAGAAGGTGACAATACACCACAAGTAAAAACTACGCAATTTGTTGTTGGTGAGACATATTATTTTGAATATCATCTTGGTGGTAAAGCTACCAATAACCTTACTGACATACTTGAAATAGATCGTGTTACAAGCACAAGTAGTTTAATTGATATTGATAAAGCAAATAAAACCATTAGACTTAATGGTCAAATAACAGGCTCGGTATTACCTACAGTTAAATTTGTATTTAAGCAAGATATGGGGCTTGCTGATGATATTATTTATGAAATATCTTTCAATGTTTCATCTTTGAGTGTTGTAACTTCTTTGTCAACAGAAAAATACACTTTGGAAGTTTATAACAAAGATACTGTTAATAGTTATGCAAAGTATGACGAAAATGAAACTTATCAAAGTAAATATTGTACTGTTGAAGTTCCTTTAACTTTAAATCCAGAAAATCCAAACATTAATTATACTATTGATTGGGTATTGGCTACATCAAAAGGTGGTAGATTGGATGGTATAGCTTCAACTGAAACTGATTTAACAAAATCATTAAGCGACATACTATCAAGTGTTGGTGATGAAACTGTAACCCTTTCATTAACAAGTAATAGAAAGTGTGCAGTTATTGAAATTTCATATTTAGGAACTCTACAAGAACAAGAATCAAGTTTAATTCTTCGTGCAGTTGTTAAGCAGTCGTATTATTTACCAAATGGACAATTAATTACTGATGATAAAACTTTGGAAGTTTCAATCAACATAGTTGAATCTGCTAAATTGGAAGGCGATGGAATTAATATCAATGTTTATAATAATCTTGTATCATTTGACCTTAGAGATATGGGTGGTGTTACAGACCAAGATAGTGGTGTTACAACTCTTTCTAAAAATAACACAGAAACTATAACATATGATTTTGTAGTTAATAAAGAAGAGTCTACACTTTTAATTAAAGACTTGGACATTTATTATGATGATGGTGAAGGTATATCTGTAATCCCTGTAGATGGTAAAGTTAATACTCTTGAGATTACTATTCATAATATTAGAAAAGGTAAACAATCAACTCCTAAATATACAGTGGCACTTTGCCCAAGAAGTGCATTAAAAGAAGAATTCACTAATAGTGGAAACGAGTCTTTCAGTGATAAAATTAGCAAATATACTTATTATAAAATTCTTACTATTGTTGTTGAGAATGGAAGGGGTATTCCATATAAAGTTGCCAATGAAGAAGATTTAAAGAAAATTTATGACACTGATGAAGGATTGTCTTTAAATTACGAAATTGTCAACGATATAACACTTACATCACCTTGGATGCCATTGGGTTATAAGGCTGATGATACTGATGTAGAATTTACTGGTAAGCTTGCTTCTACTGAAGGAGCAAATTATTCAATTTATGGTCTAAATATTTCTTATAATATGAGCAAAGACGCCTTGGCTGTTGAGAAAGATGTAAACTATGGATTATTTGCAAAAATTGGAGCAAAAGGACATATAGAAAATATTACTATTGTAGATCCGATAGTTAGAGTATCATCTTATACATCAACAAGTTCACAAACTATTGTTCTTAAAGAAAATGTAGGCGTGTTAGCAGGTACAAATGCTGGTATTATTAGAAACTGTAAGGTTATTTGCACTCTAACTAATCAAATTTTAACAAACAATTCTGTTTCTTCTGTTAATGAGATGTCATATGGAATTTATTATTCAATTTCTTCAGTATTTGCAGATGGTCATACTGTTAATTCAAATATTGGTGGAATTGTAGGATTAAATCTTTATACAACTGACGATGTTTCTATTGCTAACAAATCTATCGTTCAAAATTGTGTAGCAAAATTAAAATTTGAAATTGTAGATAATCAAAATGCAGAAGCAACTGCTAATATATTTGTCGGTGGAATTGCTGGTGAAAATAGGGGCGGAAGGATATATTCAAATAATAGTAATTTCTATGTTACTGACAATCTAAACTCTTTTGATGTTGTTACATTTATTAATGTTAGCCAAGATAAAGAGTACAGTAGAACTAACTACTATGGTGGAATTGTTGGTAAAAATACTAATTTAGTTGAAGTTACTGAAACTACTGATGGAGAAGAAACTATTATCACAACCAATACATATTCTGGAAGTATGAAAGATATTGTTGCTAGAGTGTTTATTTATGGAAGTGATAATATTGGTGGTGCTGTTGGTGTAAATAATGCTAGAATTGAAGGCTTGTTAGTAGTTCCTACACTTATTGGAAATGAAAAAGTTGGTGGTCTTGTAGGTACTGCTACTGCAGGTTCAACAATATTAGGAAATAAAGTAGAATTTATTGAATTTGAAGATGTTATCGCATCATATTTAAATACTGGTATTTATGCATATGACAAAATCGGTGGTTTAATCGGTGAATATACATCTGATGATATTGCTGTAAATTATAATGCAGGTACAGTTGAATTTAGTGATATACTTGCTCATAATTCTGTTCATGGTTACTATTCAAAAAATGTAACAACTAATGGATATTTTAATTCTCATGTAGCAGATAAAGTAGATGCTCATTTGGGGTTAAATGATGACTACTATGGTGATATTGTAGTTAAAATGGCTGATAGTTCACTAAATAGAAATAGATATGTTGGTGGAATGATTGGTCAAATGAATGGTGGCTTTATATATTCATCATTTGTTAATGTAAAAATTGCATTTGTTCATGAAGTTATACAAGACACATATCGTGCATATGTTGGTGGTTTAATTGGAAAAGCCAAAGGTGTTATTAGTATTGTAGGTACAACAGTTGATGGAACTATTTATAATAATAGCAGTACAATTACTTGTGCTACAGCTGATACAGTTGGCGGATTTATTGGAGATGCTTCTGAACTTAATAAATATATCGCTGAAGATGAAGAAGACCCATCAAAAACAACAACTAGACATATATTGTTTATTGCTTCAAATACCACAAATGGTGGACAAGGCGTTGCTTATATTGAAGTTTCTGCTGGCTCAACTCCATCTGGAGTTCTTCCAACACTTAATAGTTATGGATTTGTTCATGGATCAAATTCAACTGCAAGTGTGACTGAAGAAGAGTCGGGAGAAGGTGAAACTGGTGACGGTGAAACTGAAGGTGGCACTAATACAGAAACTACACCATCAGGATTTGGGTCGTTACAATATTCATTTGAAATAACTCTTCCAAATAAAGATAAAGTTTCTGGTAAATTTGGTAATATGATTTATAGTTTCTCAACTATGAAATTATCGGATGGAATTACAGAAAACGAAGAAACAAAACTATCATCTCATAATGAAATTGCTGATATTGAGAAATTCGCTGGAGAAGAATATAGAGAACTAAAAAATGGAAGTAATCCAATTTACTTTAGGTTTGACCCAGACGGAAGCGGTGAAGGGGCTGTTAAAGATTATTCAGTCGTAACAGATTTAGATAATCAATACTTCAAAATGTCAACAATTATTGCATATATGTCATTTGTTTCCGGTCAAGAAATTAATTTCTATAATGGTAATGGTTCAATAAATGAGACAATTGAAGCTGTTAATAATGCACACATTTCTAATATTTCATCTACAAAGACTGTAAGTGAAAATGTATATGCTACTAATTTATTTGGTTATTCTACTGCAGGACAGTTAAAAACTTATTATTTCAAACCATTCTCAATCAAATTCAGCGCAACTAGTAATAGTCTGCTTGAAACTATTGATTATACATACTATAATGTAAATTATGGCTCGGAAAGTTTGAAATATACAACTACAGACGCAGATAATACAGAGTCAGAAGTTGAATTAAATTCTTTATATATTTCAACTACAGACACTGGTATAAATGCTAGTGAAGATAGTTCTAATAGTATTAACAATCTTAATAAATATATATTATTTAGACATTCGTCTATTTTAGGTGGTAGACCACTTGCTTATGGCAAAGATAAATATTATACATATGGCGGTACAAGATATGTTCAATTAGTAACAAATCTTGCTCCTACAGTTACCACTCCTACTGGTAGTGGAGCTTCTCAAACTCAAGCGACTTCAAGTGAAGAAAATGAGAATGTTTTACAAGGAGAAGCTGTTTCTTATTCAATTGGTGCTAGTATGACTAAAGTTTCAGATAATATATCTAAAACAAATAGTACTATGCAACAATCAGAAAAATCAGTAAATAATGAAGAAATTGAAGTTGCAAACTTTATCGAAAGTTTAAAAAGTAGTGCGCAGTCAATCGCATCTTCATCTACTTCAAATGCTACTGTTGAATACTATCAAGTAGATTATTCTAGATATAAATATACTACTATTCCTGTATATGGTGGTTATAGAAAAGTTATCGACTTTAAGGGTGATGGCGAGTACGATGATTTTGATAAAAATCTTAGTGCTAATTTAGATAATTGGTTAATAGAAAAAAATAGATATGATTTATTTGATTGTTGTAACATTACAATTTATCCACCTTTCTTGCAAAATGGTGCATTGAAATTTATAACAAGCGACCCACAAGTTGGTTACATTGAAATTGTTAATAACAAACCATATTTTGTAGCTTGCGGAAATGGTGAGATTAGTATTAGAATTTCTTCTGTTTATAATGCTAATAACTATGCGA
The DNA here is from genome assembly GCA_015055815.1 of Clostridiales bacterium. Lineage (GTDB taxonomy): Bacteria > Bacillota > Clostridia > Christensenellales > UBA1242 > UBA11490. The sequence continues at coordinate 42,866 of SVHM01000002.1, read as the reverse complement.
CAATTAAATTAAATGTTATATCTCCAGTTAATACATTTAATTTGTATAATGGTGAGATTAGAGAAGAAAATAAATTAACATCTGAAAGTATAGTAAACTTACTTCTAAATGATAAATATAACGTTGAAATTGTTCCTGAATATGCATATATTTTATCTGATAGCGATAGGGGAACGTTAGGTTTTGATAGCGATTGTGCTCCTATCTATCTAGTTATAGATAATGACTTTGAAGTTAAATATTCTTATTTAAAAGCTGAAAACAAAGAAGGTTATCCAACAGTTAAAATTGATAATATAACAACTTATCCATATACTTCATCCAATTCAGTTAAACTTTCTGCAGGTAGTTATGGAACAGCAATTCCAACAATTTCTGCTACACTTTATTGGAAAAATGGTGAACAAGTAAAGATTATCAATAATAACACTGAAACAACATTTACAGCATCGTTTAAAGTTAAAACTTTAATTGGCGCAACTTCAATTTCAAGTGATAGTAAAGTTGAATTTGAGCCAGATGTAACTTCATTCTTTGATGTTATTGTATATACAGATAATAGCAATGAGAAAGTAACTCTTGATATCAAAAATAACCATAATGGTAATGTGTTTAATGGATTTGAGTTTGTAACAAATGGAACAACTCATGAATTTGATAAAATGTTTATTAAACTTCATAGTAGCCCATATGACAATACTGAGAAGAAAATTATTTACACATTTATGATTGGTGTTAGAGAAAATGAAAAATTATCTACCGATTTGATTCAAAGTTACAACTTAACATTCAAAGTTGATAAAGTTAACGGTGGTCCAGAAGATAAAACTTTGGATACTGTTACTACAGTTAATATCTTAAAGCAAAGTTTCAATGAATCAAGTATTCATTATGCATATAAACCTGATGGTTCTGAAGATGGCGATTTTGATAAAACATATGATGCAAACAATTATTATGTAGCTAATGCTTTGGTTAGTGGCTATCCAGGACTTTTGAGACTTAATATTTATCCTAAATACGCAAGTGTAGACTATGTAGTAATTGAATCTACAAAAGTTGGTAATACATATATTGCATTTGAACAAATGGTTGCTAACTATACTGGTAGTCAAGTTACAAGTTATTCATCCCTTTACAATACTGTAAGCGGAGAAAATAGACTAGTCCTTGAAAAAGTCAGCATAATAGACGGTGGAAAAAATGTATTTGATGGCTCATTCTATGTTAGAACAAATATTCAAAATACAATTCCAAGTAATGTTGATGGCTTCCTTATTACTTATTCATTCTATGTAAACGAAGCAAATGGAACTTCTACAAGGGTTGGTGGAAATTCTATTTATATCGTCACAAAGAATAGTCCAAGTATTGATATTTCTGTTAATGGACTAGAAGAAAGAGCTGTTGCTACATTTAATCATCCGCTTGTAATTGATGCAAAAACAGACAATAAAAATTCAATTACATGGAAGTTGGTTGAAAATTTAGGTCAAAATAATTCGATTTCAAGTCTAAACACAATATTTAAAAATACTGAACCAAGATATGAAAATGGCAAATTCTATTTAGATGTAAAGAGTGCAAATGACATCGGTGTTGAATATTCAAGCTATATTGGAAAAACATTTACTTTGACTGCAACAATTACATCAACAATTAATGGTAAATATTATACAGATAGCGACGAAATCAAGTTTATTTTGGCACCATATATAATTGATAAAATAAATGTAAAATATGTTACAAATGGTCAAATGTTGGGTATATTTAATCAGCCATATGATTTACGCCTAGACATTGAAGCTACGTATGATAAAGATTATGACCAATTAAACAATTATGCACTTAGCAATCAAATCAAGAATTTTGCTGATGCTCTTTCTAAAAAGGATGCACAGTCATTCTACTATCTACAAAATAATGTTCATATTCCTCTTAATGTTGGAGATCCTTATCCAGATTTTGAAATAACTGATAATGAAGATTCATCTGATTATTTGATTATAAGAAATACAAGAATTAATTCTGCTAGTACATTACTTGCAAGAATTGCATATAGTTATACGAAAGATGGTGGTGGAGTAGAAAACAAAATTGTATCTGATGGTTATTCATTTGAAAAAATAACAGCGTTCACTTTAAGTTTTGTTAGACTTAATACAGAAGTAAATCCAGAGCCTATATATTCTGTTGATCAATTCAAAAATATGGTTGGTGGAGAAAATTCACACTATATTCTTATGAATGATATTACTTTAGAAAACTGGGTTCCACTTGATGAAGATATTAAATCTTTTGATGGTAATGGATATGTAATTAAATTAAAATCATTCTATGATACTACTAAAAATACTTCTATCGAAGATAAAGCAGAAGATTTAAATCTTGGAATATTCTCTCAAATTTACAGTGATTCAATTATTAAAAACGTTGTAATTGAAATTCCTTGTGAAAATAGGAAAAACGATCAAGGTGATGATATAGGTTTCGAATATACCGATTCGGCAATTGAAGCGTTAGGTGATTTGCAAATTTCAGCTGGCAATTATTCAAATGTTAAATTTGGTATATTGACACCAATAAACAATGGTATAATTACAAATGTAACAATTACAAGTAATGCTAAAGATTATAGAAACAATAGACAAAGAATTTTACAAGAAACCGATAATAATGAAAATACTCAAAGTATTAGAAAACTTGCATCTGTCAATGTTTACTTTGGTTTAGATTATTCTTTAACTGGTAGTTACAAAATTGGTGGTTTAGTTGCTGAAAACAATGGATATATTACAAATAGTAATATCAATAATGTAACTATTAAGGGTAGAGACAATGTTGCTGGATTTGTTGTAGACAACAATAATACCATTTCAAGTTGTTATTATGACGGTGGTAACGTTGTTGCATTAACTGCTAAGTCGGAAGATGTTGGTGCTTCAGGATTTGTATATAACAACAATGGTAAAATTCTTTATAGTTATACATCTGGCGGACATTTCTATAATAGTAATAACACAGAACATGTTAACTTAACTGGACTAACTAGTTTGACTGGTTTTAATGGCTATAATTATGTAATTAATAATGATAGTTTGTATGATGATCGTGGAAATAGTTCATATGACTATAAAGACATGAGAAAGATGTCAACTGCCGTTATTTCTGCAAACGGTAATGCTTCATCATTTGTATACAAAAATGCAGGTATTATTAGTGATAGCTATGCAAACTTTATGGTTTCAGGTAATGTTACTACAGGTTTCGCATTTAAAAACTCTGGAACTATTAATAATACATATTCGTTAAGTAGTGTAGTGAAAGATGGTAGCCCATTCTTAGCATTAAAGGGTGAAGATAACTTCAATGACGGAACAATCACTAATTCATACTACTTGAAAGTACTAAATACAGATATTGAATTTGCAGGAAGTGCAACTGGCGACAGTAATACTTTCATTGATGAATACAACAATTACGAAAGCCAAAATCAAGTAGCAAACGCTATTTCACTTAATCAATTTGGCATTGTAAATACTTTTGAGACTTTTGCATTCAATAGTGATTTCTCAACAAATATTAATACTATAGCATCAAGTGTTTGGTATTATCCAACAGGTAGTGAAAGTAGAGATAATTTCAGAAATATTAATTATCCTTCTGGTGTACCACAATTGGTTTCTGCAAACTTAATGACATATAGCTTTAAAACAAGCATTAATAGTAAATCAATAGATGTAAAAGAATGTGTTTATGAATTAATGCTAACACACAATATCATGAACAAATTTGGAAGTGATATTGATAGAAAGAATATTATGGTTGGTGTTACTTCAAGTGTTACTTCAAGTGAGACTGGTGAAAATACAACAAACTATGTTGTTCAAGTAAATATGTATTTAAGTACAGATAATTATACTACTGCTACAAATACAGAAATTCAAGAAGGAAATACTCAAAGTACTTACGAAATACTTGTTAATGATATTAAATCTGCTATAAGTAATAAAATTACAGGTGGAACAATTAGATATAATATCAACTTTATTGATAAATCTAAAAATTCAGTTCCAGTTGATACAACTAATACATATGAATATGAAGATAAAACTAGCTGGTCTGTACCTACATCAGAATCTACAGCAAATCAAAATATATCTTTAATTAGATATGGCGAAAGCGTATTTAATCCATATTTAATCAAAAACTCTAATGATTATAATAATTATGTATTAGAGCTTGGTAATAACAATATCAGCCTTACTGAAAGAAATAATTTAGTTTCAAATAAAAAGATGAGACTTGTATCAGATATTGAATTTGGAACACCGGGTAATGCCGTTTCAGCAATTACATATAACGTTAATTACAAAGGTATCTTTGATGGAAATGGTATGACTATTAACAATGTTAATATCAATGCTGATGCTACAAAGACCGATAATGCTATTGCAAAACAATTGGCTAAAACTTATGAAGAAGATGATAAAATTATTCTTCGTGAAATTTCAATTACTTCAGGTCAAGTAAATATTGACGGAACTACTTATAATGTAGATACTACTAAACTTACTCTGAATGGAAATGAAGTTACAAATATTAACTATAAAATTGATAACAACAACTCAAAAGTAATACTTCTTCAAAATGCAACAAGCTTAGGTTTATTTGCAAAGATAACTGGAAAGGCTGTTGTAAAAAATGTAAACATTGTTGTAAACGAAATGTATGGAACGGGCGTAAACTTTGTAGGTGCGCTTGCTGGACAAGTAATCGATAGTAATTTATTTAATATTAATGTTTCTGGAAATAGTAACGTAGTAGTTTATGGATTAAACGCAGTTGGTGGCGTTGTAGGTAGAGTTTCTGGCAGTAGCAGTCTTGTTAATGTAACAAGTGGGGTATCTGCTACATCTAATAATGATAGTGTAAAAGAGAACTCATTCTCTGCAAAAAATCCATATATTACATATATCTCAGAGTACAATGTTTATATTCCTAAAAATACAACTCCTAATGATGAATATTCAAATTTCTCAAAAGTTTCATATGCGGGTGGTATCGCTGGTATATTAGACTTGAGCCAAATAGATACAACTATACAAGACTTTGATGTAAATAGTATTGCTAATGTAAGGGGAAATAAATTACAAGGTACAGCAATTATTACTGGTCAAATTGTTGGTGGATTGTTTGGTTATGCGGGAAACAAAACATTCATCAGTCAAAATAGCGTAAGTGTTGCTACAAATTCAACATTACGTGCTACAAGAATTGCTGGTGGACTTGTGGGAATGAACAAAGGTGTAATCGCTAGAAGTTATGTGGCAAACGAACAAATTACTCAAGACACAGTTGATAAAAACATAAAGAATATTGCATCAAATAAAAATAACACTCAAGTATTCGGAGATAAAATTTCTAATACTGGTAGTGATACATTCTTCTCTGCTAATGCTCATTTCATTGGTGGTTTGGTTGGTCTAAACCAAGAAGGTAGAATTGAAAATTGTTACAATAGGGTGAATGTAATAAATATTAATTCGATGTATGCTGGTGGAATTATTGGTGCTAATATTGGTGGTGAACTATCTACCGTTTATACTACTAGTGATGTTTATGCATATTATGGTGTCGGTGGTATAATTGGTATCAATACTAATTATGCTGAAAACTTTGACACTGTACAAACTGAACAAATACCAATGTTTAAGTTGTTTATTGAAGATAGTGAGATAGATGCAAATAGTAACTACAAAAAATTCTTTAATGATGCAGATGCTCCATCTCTAAGCATGACATCAATTGTTGCTTCTAATATCTGGAAGAAAGAGCATTTGAATATAGATAGATATGTTGTTAATAAATCAGATGATTTTGCAAATATCGGAAGTCTTGTCGGTTACTGGGTAAATTGCAAAAATGTAGAAGGTGACGATAAAGATCTTAATATCATTCATGTTAATGATTTTAATAGTAGAATGTTAAAAGAAGACATGTATACAATTACTGCATATACATTTAATTCAATTAACGAAAGTCTTGCTTCTTCTTCAAGTGATAGTTTTGATAAATTTGAACTTATTGGTGAAATAGGTAATATATCAACTACAGCACCTGGTATTTCTAATACCAATATTGAAAATGGCAAATATATAACCACTATTTCAACTGCAAATAACAATACAACTGCAACTCCAGTTGTAATAGCTAGTAATATAGGTAACGTATTTAGTGGTAATTATATAACATTAAGTGTAAACGGAAATGCTATAGCAATTGATGATGTTGCTCATTTCTCTAGACTTGGAACATATTCTTCAAGTAGAACTTTACAAGAAATTCTAGGTAAAACATATAATCATGCTAATGCTATTAAAATTCTTAATGCTATTAAGAATGGTACAGATACAGATACAGTATCAAAGGGCGAAACACAAGAAATTAAAGATATTACAATTTCAACTAGTGATGGAACATATTCAACTGGATTAATTGCTCAAAGAAATGCAACATCGCAAGATATTTTCAATGATAGCTTCTGGAGATCGTCAGTTTGGGGATATTACAAAGTAGATGCTTCTGATGATACTACTAAACAAAATCCAATATTCCCAGTATTTGAAATGGAATTAACAGAACCAATCATTCATGTTAATACAGCAGAAGACTTGTTAAAAGTATATGAATATCCTTATGGTACATTCATATTAGATCAAAATATTGCTATTCCAAGTGATAAAGTATCTTTACCTTTACTTTCAACTGGTAATCCATTTACTGGTACTTTGAAAAAAGGTACTGCAACTACTATTACGATTAAAGGTATGGCAGGTAATAACGTAGGCTTATTCTCAGCAATTAAAGGTGCAACAATTGAAGGTATTAATTTTGTTGTTGATGGCGACATAGAAGTTAATAGCGGTATTAATTCTGCTGGTGGCGTAATATTTGGTTATGCTTATTCAAGGGGATTTGCTACTAATAAGATTAAAGATGTTTCAATTACATTTACTAGTGGCAAGAAAATAATTGCTAAAAACTCAGCATCATACATAGGTGTTGTTGGTGGTTATGCAGAAAGCTTAGAAATTTCCGAATTAACAATAACAAATCCAACTATAGTTGTTGGTGACGTAGATAACACAAACTCAGAAAAAGATATCACAGGTATTAATAACTTGTCATTATATGTTGGTGGTATTTGTGGATATGGCTCAATTGCTGTTGGTAAAGGATTAGATACTGTTACAATTACAAATCAAAACATAAAAGTTGATATAGCTTATGGCGAAAATGAACTTTATGATACAATAGCCGTTGGTTCATTGTTTGGTAAAGTTATTGGTTTTGATGACTCAGAAATAAATAATATATCTATAGACGAAAATATAACAACTCCTACATCAATATTAGATGTTAAATTAGAAGCTCTAAGCGATAGCAAAGTTTCTTATGAAATGTTAGGCGTTGGTGGTGTATTTGGAATTGTTGAAGGTAAACAAAACGAAATTACTACAACTAAGTTTAACATAAATAATATTAATGTAAAATTAAGCAAGTTTAAGTATAATAACAAATCTGTATATGTATCAAGTAACATAATTAATTCTGGTATTGCTGGTATCGGTGGTTATGCTGGATTAATTGGTACAAACTTCAATGGTGATTTACAATTTGGTGACGGATTAAGCTATTATTGTGGCATGGGTGAGATTACTCATGATAACGACAAATCACACATGTCGAGCATGAATAAAACTCATTCTACAATAAATATTGCAGGTACAGTAGGTGCTATACTTAGCGGTGTAGGTCATAATACAATTCCTGCACCTGTCAATGTTGCTAATATTCCTATGTTAACTACTAGTATTACAGAAAAAGACAATGCTATTATTAACGTTGGTGGTGTGTTTGGTTCAACAAATTGTGGAACTTACACAAAAGCAGTTTCTAATATTATTAAAGTTACTACTAACATTGGAGACTCTACTCAATTAAATGTTGGTGGATTTATAGGAAAGGCTACTGATACTGCCGTAAATAATTCTTATTATAATGGAACATTAGAAATTGTAGCGGATGACCAATCATCATTAAATATCAATGCTGGTGGACTTGTAGGTTACTTAAATAATTATAGTAATACCGATAACATGAAAACAATTAGCCAGTCATTTGCTGATGGAAGCATTAAGCTAAATGTTTCACGTAGTGAACCTAGAGAAAATGAACAAATCAATGCAAATATTGGTGGTATGATTGGATTTGTAAATAATGGTGTAAACATTGTAGACTGTTATACTTCTAATACAATTGAAGTTTGCTATGAAGTTTATGCTGAAAATGGAACTTTACAACATAGTGAAATTTCTTCACTATATAATTCATTGGGTGGAATTATAGGAAGAGTAGAGATTTCAAACAAAGACTATGTAGATAAAATAAAATTAAATACAAGTTATTCTATTGCAAATATTGTATGTGCTAATAATACTGACCCAAATAGTCAAATGGGTGGAATTATTGGTAATGCAAAATTAATGACTAATGGTCAAGTAGATATTTATGACTTGCTATCTGAAATCGAAAATGTTTATTACTTGTCAGAATTTATGTTAAAGACTAATCAAATTGGTACACCATTATCTGTTCAAGATATGTTGTATGACCATGAAGATGATGGTGGTAATAATATTTATTCTGCATTTGGAAGTAAGTGGGCGGGAAATACAGACACAGATAACAATGTATTCCCAAATTTAAAAATATTTATAAGTGATACTGATAATTATAATTATAATAGTGCTAGATTAAATCCAATACAACTTTCATCTACTAATGCTGTAAGTAATAAATTGAGGCTTGTTAGTGGCAAGAGTTATATAATTACTAATACAAGCATGAGTATTTCATTAGAAGTTTCAAATGGAAGTTTAGATAATAACGATATTTACTTCAATAATTGTATAGCAACAATCACTAAAGTTGACAAATTATCTAGAGTATATGGAATGTCAATAAATGGCAATGTTACTTCAACGATTATTGGTACTAACAATGGTAAGATTAGTGGAAGTTCAATTAATGGTAATATAGATAATGGGTATTACATTCAGTTAAATAGTAGTATTGATTTGCATCCATCTTTAACTAACTTAAATGTCGGTAACTTATATGGAAAGAATGATGGGTTGATAACGTATGCGAATATTAATAATAAGGCAAATATATTTAACGAGAGTGGAAATGGAACTATTGAATTATCCGATATTATATTAAACGAAATTTCACAAGCAAATGCAAATTTAATAAATTGTATGGTCAATACTAATAATGGAATTGCTTATTATGACAATAATGGAACAATGTTAATGGCAACTATTAGAAGAGATGAAAATAACAGTTTTGTATTGACTGCAACAGCAGATGATTTGATACAATTTACCAAGTCGTCTTACGAATTTGATTTCTATAATGACTGGATTGTATTCGTTGGTGGGACTACAAATTCCGGCTCAACATTTGGTAATGCTGGTTATCCAATGCTAAAATGGATGATTAAGGAAGAATGCGGTGGTTGGTTCATTGATGACATGAATATTTACTCTGCTAATCAAACAGACTATGCAAATTATTCATGGAATAATTATGTTAATAAATATATTGAAGACAATATACCTAGTGAATATTTAGAAAGAGTTCCTCTTCCAACTTCTCATGTTTCATTAATTGATCACATAAGAATTAATTCCATTAATAAAACATTTAATATTAGAGATGATATAGGTTTTGCATACTTTATAAGACTTGTTAATGAAGGAATGTCATTTGATGGTTACACAGTTTATATAGAAGAAGACATTGACATGCGTGGTAAAATCTTAACTCCAATTGGTGGTAAGAGAACTGGTAACGAAATTACTACATTCAAAGGAAAATTTGACGGACACGGACATACAATTAAAAATATTACAATTCTAAATGATACATTTGCGGGAATATTCGGCAACTCACAAATGAATTCAATTAAAAATGTAAACTTTGAAAATGTATTTGTTTATTCAAATAATGGTGATGGTGCAATATTAGTTGCAAATCAAATTGGCGACTTATATATCGAAAACGTTAATATTTCTAACGCAAGACTACTAATAGCTAATCATAATGACATAGAAAATAGCGTTGGTACACTTGTTGGATACATGTCAAATGCTACAAGACTAGATATCAATAACTCAGCTATAGATTGTTATATGCTTGGAGATATTGATATACTTGGTGGTGCAGTCGGCTATATTAATGGTGTAAATACTGTTAATATCAACAGGGTATACATGCTAGATAAACTAGATGATCCGTCATTAGCAAGTGATGAAAAAGATATAACAAAAAAATTCGTTGCAAAATCTACCGCTGGTGGTATTATAGGAAAAATTGAAAGTTCAAAACTTACACTTTCAAAATCGTTCAACGAAACCAATATATCTGCTGGAAGTTTTGCCGGTGGTATTGTAGGATATGCTGAAAGAACAGCTATCAAATTATCTGAGTGTTACAATGCTTCTTCAGTTGAAGGAATTGATGATGGTGCATATGCTTCAGGATTGATAGGTTACACTGATAAGAGTGTAGAAATCTTAAATGCATATATCTCACGTGGAGACTTAGATAAGTATACATATTTTAAAGAAATGGCTGGAGATATAACAAACTCATATTCTGGCGGTGTTGGTTGGTACTATTATCCAATTTATGCAACTCATAATGCTGGTTTTGTAAATACTAAAGAAAATGAAATTGTATCTGTAAAAATTACAAATGCATACTTGCCTTATAGTGAAAAAGTCTTTACAAATAGCAGTAGTGTTACATATAATACAGTTTACATGGCAGTTAATACAGCTACTAGTGAACCTTTTAATGCTAATGAAATTAACAAAATATCAGGTATAGAATTACGAGCATTTGACAATATCTTATTCTACGATTCATGGTTAATACCTTGGTCAAGAGTATCTGGTAAAAATAATAACTACCCAGTTCTATCAGTATTGACTGAGTGTTGGGAAAGTGAAGCTCCAACTAATGAAGCGGGCGTTTATATTATAGAAAATCCAAAGCATTTGGCATGGATAGCTGAACAAGTAAATTCCAATATTACATTTGCAGGAATAACCATTAAACTAAATAATAATATTGACCTTGGTGGTAAGATATTTAAATCTATTGGATATATACTATTTGAAAATGAAAATATTGAAGAACAACATCCATTTATGGGAACGTTCGACTTTAATGGAAAGACTATTTCTAATATAAATTCTGTTGGTTATTTCAGCGGTAAGTATTTAGATAATGATAATGACTTAAAGGGAAGTACTGGTTTATTTGGTTATACTCAAAATGCTACGATTATAGGTAATTCTGATAACACTCCAGTATTAAGTGGTGGATATATATTAAATAAGAGTGAAAATGTTGGTGCTCTTGTTGGATATGCCAAAGATACAGTAATTGGATATAAATACAATGTTGATAAAGACAACTATAAAGTTGGCGAAGAAACAATAAATAATATAACAAATATCATAGTTCAAGATGTTACAATTGCTGGTTTTGGTAGCAATATCGGTGGAGTAGTTGGTACACTTGAAGTAACTGATCAAATTATGAAAGTAGATAAAGATACATTGGGTACTGCTAATGATGTAGAAAACACAGATATTAACGAATTGTGTATGGGTAATATTACATCAAATTCTACAATTTGTTTAAATAGAAACAATTATGTTCCATCATCTAATGTCGGTGGTATGATTGGTAGAATTACAGGCAGTAGCGATACTACAAAAGTTACTTTCAAAAAGTTACGTTATGAAGGTTTCTTAACAGGATTTGCGACATATAGTTCTGGAATAATTGGTCGCATTGAAAATATTTATGTTAAATTGTCTAGGGCTGAGATAGAAGCAAACGCATTGTCTCATATGGATATTGGAAATAGTTTTGGAAGTATAGTAGCATATTCAGACGGAACTATTGAAATTAATCAAGTTACAGTATTTAATAATCCTACTGCACAAGTAAGTATATTAGATAACGAAGTTAATTTGAAAGTTACAAGTTATAACTATGGCGCAAATGTAGGTGGCTTAATTGGTTACTCAAAAAATGTAATTTTAAATACTGATGCTATAAATGTTGGAACAATTACTTTAAAATCTCATAACAACAGTGAAAGTGGTGCTGTTGGTGGGCTTGTAGGTAATGCTGATTATATTCAGTTAAAAGCTCAAAATTTAAATAATTATGTTCATCCTGAAATAAAAATCGACCTTAATATGCAATACAAAACTGCGTCATATGTTGGTGGTTTGATTGGAAAGGTCGCAACTTTAAAAGAAGATGCATTAAAGTTAAAGGCTTATATTCTAGAAGATGAAGATAAGAGTATTACAGGTATTATTGGAAAATCTTATCTTGGTGGTATAGCTGGATATGTTGGAACATTTACAGGAAATAATAGTATGACTTCTCCTGAAGTTACTTCAGACATTACTATTACTAGTGGTAATTCATATTATGTTGCTGGTGGTTATGGATATATTGATAACTCTTATGTTGTGGGGAATGATAACACATCTAGCAAAATGACAATCAAAAACCACAAGTTAACTGTAAATATCTCTAATGAAACTGGTATTTCAGGCGATTACGTTGGTGGACTTGTTGGATATGTTAAATATGGTCAATATATAGACTTTATTAATAACACCATAACAATTAATCAAATCAATGTTGCAAGCTTTAACTATGTCGGTGGTGTCATCGGTGGTGCAGGTACTGCAATATCTTCATCTTCTCCAATTATTTCTGGAAATAAAGTGGTAGAAGGTGACAAAATAGGTATAGACTTTGTCGGCATTGTTGCTAACCAATATGTTGGTGGTATAGCTGGTAATTTAAGTGGCGTAAATCTATCTGATAATAGTGTATCTAGTAAGATTACTGGAAACGAATACTCTGGCGGTATTGTTGGTAAATTGCAAAATGCAAATGTTAGAAATTCAAAAGTAACATCTAGTAAATTATTGTTTAAAAAAGGTGTTGCTGGTGGTATAGTTGGTTATATAAGTGACGGTAATGTTGAAAATGCTTCTGTAAGAGCAGAAAGTATTGAAGTGAACCCACTTGCAAATCATAATCACCCTGAACATAGATATGCAGGTGGAATAGTTGGTTATGCTGTAAGTGATGCTATTAAAGAAATAGAAAATATTGACATTAATTTTGCAAACAGTAATAATAATAAGATAAAAATTAACGATGATAAAGTGTTTGTCGGTGGTGTTGTTGGTTATGCTAAGAACTATAATATATTCGAAGCTTCATCACGTGGAACAAAACTAGCAAATGGTATTGCATACAAACTTGAATATGATAAATCATTTAATGCAAACCAAAACTGGTATACTGATGCTAATTTTGTAGCAGAGATTAGTGTGAGTGAAGAAGGGGTGCAACTTTACGATATTCTTCAAATGGCAGTAACAACTGCAGAGCAAGAGGGTGAAGATAACAACATTTCTGTTGAATTCGGTGTAGGTGATGCCTTAAATACTACTTCAATCTTTGACGAAACAGTTGTAAGGTTTGCGGAAGGTAAAACGGGTAATAGTGAGAAATTATCTATTATTTGTATGGAAGACATTAATTGGAATGAGCATTATGCAAATACTCAATATAGGAGTTTAAAGAAAATTGTTCAAAATGAAAATTTTGAATATGTGTTCCAAGAAGATGGTGATATTAGTATTACATACGCAGTATCTTACCTACTTGAAAACATCAAACAATTATACAGTGAGTCTGGTGTATGGCATTATTATAGAATTAATGAGAACAATGTTGCACTAGAAATGATCGATTATGGAGATGATGGTGCTCAACGTTCTGCAGAGTATAATACAAGTTCTTCTCAGGATGATGATAAAATTGGAGAATTTAATTCACGTACTAACCAAATGGAATTAAATAGCGATAGCTATCAAAAAATATATACTGCTTTAACTAAGAGATATACAAGAGACGTAACTCCTATTAATGTAAGAATTAATTTGTCAGGTAAGCCAAATATTTACACTAAAGTAAGTGGAGACAAGTATACACTTAATGCATTAGGAAGTGCTTTCTATCCAATAAATAACTTGACGATTGTAGGTAATGGCGAAGTTAATACTTTTGAAAATGATGAAGTTGTAAATGTAGCCGTATCTTCAAGTGACTATGGTACATTTGATTTATACGGTATGATAGGATATGTGAGTGGAGCAATAAATGTATCTAATATTCATATGGAGAAAGGTTATAACCAAGCAGTTAATATCCATAGTGGCAATTACTTGGCTACTGATGGAATATATGGTGGACTTGTTGCAAAAGTAATTTCTAATGAAGGACGTCTTGTTGAACTTACAATTCATGGAATAGCAACAGGTTCTAATATTGCATTATATGGGGGCTTAATTGGGCAAGTAGGTGAAGATACGGCTGATCCATCAATAATAAGATTGTTTAATGTTGTAACTGATGGAGAATATACAAATACAAGCAATATTAACTTAATTGCTGGTGGATCATTTGGAAGACTATATAGTAATGTATGTATAGAGACTTCATATTTTTACGATGGTTGTATAATAAACAAATCTTCAATAATAGGTGGAAAAGTAACAGGTGGTATAGTTGGCGAATTGGTATTATTGGGTAATGATAACTATACTCTAGAAAATATGATTAATGGTTTGCAAGAGCAAAACAATGATAATAATTTCTATTATTCTACAGAAAATGATGAAAACAATACTATTATTAATGGTAACGTTTCTGGTGGTATTATAGGCAAAGTTGAGTATTTAGGAGAAGAATATCAAAATAAAGATGAGTATCCTTTATTGTTGATTCAATATTCTAAAAACTTTGGAAGTGTAGGCGATTATGAATTAGAAGAAGATGATTTTACTGAAAACACGCAGTATGCCGGTGGAATTATTGGTGTCAATGAGTATGAAAATACAAACATTGATAATTGTCAAAATAGTGGAATTATTACAGCTATAATGCAAGATGACAGTGATACAGAAGATATAGATGAAAGTGGTATCGCTGGTGGTATTGTTGCAATAAATTATATTCCAACAGACGAAGATGGAAATGAAACCAATAATGGTGGCTATAGCGATATTAGTAACACTGCCGTACTTGATGCTTCTGTTCAAGGTAAAAATTTAGCAGGTGGTATTATAGGTGATGCTAAAAAGCATTTAAGAATTTCTATTCATAATTCATATGTTAAAGCAAATATTAAATCGGAAGATGTTGTAGCTGGATATATAGGAAGGGTTGCTTTAGATAATAATTTATCGCCTGAATTGTCATGTATGATAAATAATAAAGATGTTGATGATAGTGAAAAACTTCATAAAATATATGCTGATAAAAATTACTCAGAGAATATTACAACTATGACAGGTATGAATATTGGTGGTGTATTTGGTGAATTAACTATCAGACAAGTTGTTCTTATTGAAGAGCTTTCTGATATTTATCTTGGAGTTGATTATATTGAAGCATATAAGAAATATAATGTAAATAATAAAGATAAAACCACATCATACGCTGGGGGATTGGTTGGAAAACTAATTACAAAAATTGTTAGTATAACGTTGTCAGAAATTAACAGTGTAATATCTATGACTAGTGTAGAAAATGATGATTATAAGGTGACTTATGTTGGTGGACTATTTGGTGATTTACAACAAGCAACTGTATCTTCAATCAAAGATACTACAATTTCAAGTAATATTACTGCTCGAGTAGCGGCTGGTGGAATTGCAGGTTATTTGTGTGAAAGATCAGCGTTAACTATTGTAAATGTTGATGTTAATACTAGAATGTATTCTAACATATCAGGTGGACATGTTGGAATACTAGAAAGGAATTCTATAACTATTGGACATCAAGCAAGTAGTTCTCCATCGGAAATAACAGGTGTTATTGAGGGTACAGAGATTGCTGGTGGTGTAATAGGGCATTCTGAATACTCTTCAATTGTAATTCGTCAAACAACGATTTCATCGGGCACTATTAGAGGTGGTTCGTTTGCAGGTGGTTTAATTGGCAAGTTAGATAATAGCTATAAAAACTTGACAGACGAAATGAAGAATAATGCTATGACATATGATAAAGAGGGTAAGAAAACATTAACTCAAGAAATAGGAACTCATAGTTTGGGGTATGGATATGCTCAGTTCGGTGATAGTGAAGATGCAATAATTATTGATTCAAGTATTTATTCAAACAATGGTGCTTGTGGTGGTGTTATTGGTTGGACATCTGCATTTAATAGAATAGATTTTATTAATATTCAAGTTAATTCACGATTAATTAAAGCTGGACTTACTACAAAGGAAGACAACCATATTGCAGGTGGTATAATTGGAGAAGTTGCTCCAGATACACATGGTAGTGTAATGAATTTCTATAAATGTCAAGTCGGAGCTAGTCAAACTAATAAAGATCAGCAAATTGAAGGATATACTGTTGGTGGAATGATTGGTCAGGCGGGAAGTGCTTTAATGTCAACTAATGAAGGCGACTGGAGAAATGATGCTTCAAATGGTATTTACAGGTTTTTGCAATATAATGCAGTAGGTTTAAGTGATAACAAGTATTATGGAGTTACTTATCTTGTAGGTGAAGCAATTGTTGGTGGAATTATTGGTGATGGAAATCCTGGTAATCAATATTATGAAGGTGAGAATACTGGAAATATTTTTAATTCTTCTGGTGAAAGATTAGAAGTTGACGGCTCGGCTGCATGTCAAAAAACATACACATTTATGTATGATTGGTTGAAAAATAAAGATAAGGACGATAGTTACAAAATACAAATATATAAAGTGTGTTATTTGGCAAGTAGTGATGACGCAATGTTTGATAATTGTGGTTTTAGTATTGGCAGGGCTTTAAAAATGGCAAACGAGGATGCATGGCTTAATGTTACTGAGTGGATAGATATATCTAAATATCAAGGTAATGGTTTGTTCTATCAAGATTCTTGGTATACATCGTCTTTAGATATCACATTTAGAGGCTCTGATAGTATTGCCGATGCAACATGTGTGGCATTAGACGAAAATGGTGAAAAAAATTGCGTAAATATTTGGTTTAAGAAGGATGGCTTGACGGATAAGACTGGAGATGGATATAGAGACTATTTAATAAGTTTCAATACTCAACCTACTATTCGGGAAAGTGCATATTCTTTAAGTCCGCTTTCCTAAAAAATCTAATTATTTTCAACTAAAAACTGTCAATTAGAAATAATTGGCAGTTTTTTCATTTTCTTTGTTATTAGTTTGTTTTTAGCATGGTTGGATACATCACACTAGCATAGTTAGAACATTAGAGTGTTTATTTTTATTATATTATGGATGTAATAATGTATCTCTTAACTAGATGGTTAAATGGTTTTTAAATTAATAGTTGTTAAATTATTTTCATAAATATAAGCACATATAAACATATGAAAAATTTTATTATTTATAATTTTCAAAGAGTTTTTTGAGCACAAAAAAACACTCCAAGCGGGTGGTTTGGAGTGTGGTATATATAATAATTTTTAAAATTTGTCAAACAAAAAACAATAATTCTTTTAAAAATTGCAAAAAAGAATTGACAAGGGGTTATTATTGTGTTAAAATTTGAAGTGCAAAGTATTGTTTATAAGTGTGCAAACATCCAAAAATATCTTCAACTTCATGTTTTTAATATAATCTAAAAATTTATTTTTGGCAAATGATTTTTTGCATATTTTACAACTTAATAGAATTTGAATAATTTTCAAGGGAGAATAAACTTAATGTTAAATACTGCAGACATCAAAAAGATTAAGTATGGCAATAATATTCGTTATACTTTCGGAAAATCAAAAGAAGCAGAGATGCCTTATTTGTTAGAAATTCAAAAGGACTCATATTTAAAGTTTATCAAAGAAGGAATAGGCGAAGCCTTGAAAGAATTTTCACCTATCACAGACTATGCGGGAAAAGCAGAAGTCTATTTTTTGGACTTTACTATCGAAGACAAGCCTAAACTTACTAAGGCTGAAACTAAGAGAAAGGGCGGACATTATTCTGTTCCACTTAGATGTAATGTAAGACTTGTTATTAAAGAAACTGGTGAAGCTATCGAACAAGAAGTATACCTTGGTGACATTCCATTCATGACTGAAGCTGGTACATTTATCTTCAACGGAATTGAAAGAGTAGTTGTTTCTCAAATTGTTAGAAGCCCTAGTGTTTACTATTCTATGAAGATGGATAAGACTGGTAGAGAAATATTTGCTAGTACTCTAAACCCAAAACGTGGTAGTTGGTTGGAAATAGAGCAAAAGGAAAAAGAGCCAAACCAACTTAGAGTTTGTCTTGATAAGGGTGGTAAAATTTCACTTGGTATATTCCTTAAGTGTTTTGGTCTTACTAGAGAAAATATTCTTGATACTTTTGGTGATAATGAAATCATGAAAGCAACTCTTGATAAAGATGCTTATGAAACTCAACATGATGCTTTAATCGAACTTTCTAGAAAGACAAGACCTAGTGAAATTCCTAGTGCTGAAGCTACTAAACAGTTTATATTCTCTCAATTCTTTAGTACACAATTCTACAACTTAGGTGAAGTTGGTAGATTTAAAGTAGATAAGAAACTAGCACTTGCTAATAGACTTGTGGGTCTTACTGCTGGAGAAGATATTAAAGATAAGAAAACGGTCATTGTTCCAGCTGGTGAAGTTATTACTAAAGAAAAAGCATATGAAATTCAACATTTAGGTATTAATAGTGTTTGGGTGCTTATTGATGGCAAGAAACACAAAATGTATGGTAATAACAGAGTTAAACTAAGTGAAGTTATTAAATGTAACGAAAAAGAATTAGGTATTAATCATCAAGTTTATTATCCAGTTCTTGCAGATATACTTAAAGAATATAAGACAAAAGAAGAAAGACTTGAAGCAATTAGACTAAATGCTGATGCTTTAGTTGGCTCAACTCTTACAATTGATGATATTTTAGCAACAGTAAGCTATTTCCTTGACTTAAACGCTGGAATTGGAGAAGTAGATAATATTGACCACCTATGCAACCGTAGAATAAAGGGTGCTGGTGAACTTCTACAAGACGCATTCAGAAGTGGTATGAATAAACTTTCTAATGCTGTAAAAGAAACACTTCAGTCTCACGACCTTAACGATATTAGTCCTAGTCAAGTTGTTAATGCTAGACCTATAAACAGAGCATTTAAAGATTTCTTGGCTAGTCACCAATTAAGTCAGTTGATGGATGAAATGAACCCATTAAGTTCTCTTGCTCAAAAGAGAAGATTATCTGCCGTAGGTCCAGGTGGTATTAAGAAAGACAGAGCAACAGACGAAGTCAGAGATATTCACCATAGTCACTATGGAAGAATATGTGTTATTGAAACACCTGAAGGTGGAAACATCGGTCTTATTAACTCACTATCTTCTTTTGCTAGAATTAATGAATATGGTTTCATTGAAACTGCTTATAGAGTGGTAAACAAAGAAAAGGGAATTGTAACAAACGAAACTGTTTACTTAATGGCAGACGAAGATGAAAATTGTTATATAGCTCAAGCAATTGAACCACTTAATGCTGATGGCTCATTTGTAAATAAGAGAATTATTTGTAGATATAAAGACACTGTATTGGAAGTTGACAGTGATATGGTAGATTACATGGACGTATCTCCAAGACAATTAATTTCTGTTCCAACTTCACTTATTCCATTCCTAGAGAACGACGATACAGCCAGAGCCCTAATGGGTGCGAACATGCAACGTCAAGCAGTTCCACTAATTAGAACAGAAGCTCCTATCGTTGGTACAGGTATGGAGCATAAAATAGCACTTGATAACTGTGCTATTATCCCAGCTAAGAATAATGGTGTAGTTACTTATGTTGATGCAAACAATATTGAAATTACACTTGATAATGGTGATGTAGATAAATATGAACTTACTAAGTTTGTAAAGACCAACCAAGAAAGCTGTATCAACCAAAAACCAATTGTTAAAAAAGGACAAAAAGTTAAGAAAGGCGAAACAATTGCTGATGGTTATAGTACTAGTGGTGGTGAACTTGCACTTGGTAAAAATATGCTTATAGCTTTCATGAACTGGGAAGGATATAACTACGAAGATGCTATACTACTTTCTGAAAGACTTGTAAAAGAAGACGTTTATACTTCTATTACTTTGAAAGAAGAAGAAGTAAAATGTAGAACAACTAAACTTGGTGATGAAGAATTTACAAGAGATATTCCAAACCTTGGTGAAGATGTTCTTAAAAACTTAGATGAAAACGGTATCATTAGAATTGGTGCTGAAGTTAAGCCAGGTGATATTCTTGTAGGTAAGGTAACACCTAAGGGTGAAACAGAGCCAACACCAGAAGAAAGACTTCTTAGAGCAATCTTTGGTGAAAAAGCAAGGGACGTTAAAGACACATCTTTGAGAGTTCCACATGGAATTAGCGGTGTAGTAGTTGATATTCAAATTT
This sequence comes from Clostridiales bacterium, assembly GCA_015055815.1. GTDB lineage: Bacteria > Bacillota > Clostridia > Christensenellales > UBA1242 > UBA11490. Next base: position 22,215 of record SVHM01000002.1, on the reverse strand, counting down.
TCTCAAGAAAGAATAAAGACGAACTTGAAACTGGTGTTAATCAAATGGTTAGAGTAACAATTGCTCAAAAACGTAAGATTAGCGTCGGTGATAAAATGGCTGGACGTCATGGAAACAAAGGTATTGTTTCAAGAATACTTCCTGTTGAAGATATGCCATTCATGGCAAACGGACAACCAATCGATATCGTTCTTAACCCACTTGGTATTCCTTCACGTATGAACGTAGGACAGGTTTTGGAAGTTCATCTTGGTCTTGTTGCAAAGGCTTTGGGTATCAAGATTGCAACTCCAGTATTTGATGGTGTTAAAGAAAATGATATTAGAGAATTATTAGTTGAAAACAATTTCCCTGAAAATGGTAAAATTCAACTTTATGATGGTAGAACTGGTGAGCCATTTGAAAACCCTGTAACAGTTGGATATATGTACTATATTAAACTTGAACACATGGTTAATGATAAAATGCATGCTAGATCAACTGGTCCATACGCATATGTTACTCAACAACCACTTGGTGGTAAAGCTATGTTCGGTGGACAGAGATTTGGAGAAATGGAAGTTTGGGCGTTGGAAGCTTATGGTGCTACTAAACTTCTACAAGAAATGATGACAATCAAGTCTGATGATACAGAAGGCAGACTTGCAACATACAAGGCAATAGTTGAAGGACTTCCACTTCCAGAACCTGGTATGCCAGAATCATTTAAAGTTCTTATTAAAGAATTACAAGGCTTAGGTCTTGATATCCAACTTCTAAATGAACAAGGCAAAGAATTTGCATTAAGTGATTTAAGCGCTGATACAATTGAAACATTTGCTGAAGTTACTAAACCTAAGGAAGAAGTTAAAGACATTGAACTTGACTTTGAAGTTTCTCCTGAAGGTGCTTTGGAAGAAGATTTGGAAAGTGACGAAGATTTTGATAATATTTTTGATGAGTCAGCACTATTTGATGATGACTTTGATGAAGAATAAAGGAGAATATAATGTTTGAATTAAATAACCTAGCATCAATTAAAATAGGTATTGCATCTCCAGACAAAATTAGAGAATGGAGTAAGGGTGAAGTTACAAAGAGTGAAACTATTAACTATCGTACTCATAAACCTGAAACATCTGGTCTTCTTTGTGAAAGAATCTTCGGACCAAAGAAGAATTGGGAATGTCATTGTGGAAAGTATAAAAGAATTAGACACAAAGGTGTTATTTGTGATAAATGTGGAGTAGAAGTAACAAAGAGTAGCGTTAGACGTGAGAGAATGGGTCACATTGAACTTGCTACTCCAGTTGCTCACATTTGGTTCTTACAAAGCATTCCATCTAGAATAGGTGTTTTACTTAATTTAAATAGTAGACAATTAGACAAAGTAATTTATTATGTTTCTTATATCGTTCTTGACCCAGGTCAAACTGGATTTAGCAAAATGCAAGTAATTACAGATGCTGAATATAGAGAAGCGGTTGAGAAATATGGTTATAATAGTTTCAGAGCCGGAATGGGTGGTGAAGCTATTAAAGAACTTCTAAGTGAAATTGACTTAGAAAAAGAAAGTAAAGAATTAAAAGAACAAATCGCTAAAGCTACTAAAGGTCAAAAGAAATTAAAATCAAAAAGACTTGAAGTGGTTGAGTCATTTAGAAGAAGTGGTAATAGACCTGAATGGATGGTTCTTGATGTAATTCCAGTAACCCCACCAGATTTAAGACCAATGATCCAACTAGATGGCGGAAGATTTGCTACTTCTGATATTAATGACTTATATAGAAGAATTATTAATAGAAACAATAGACTTAAGAAGTTTATATCAATCGGAGCTCCAGAAGTAATCGTTAGAAATGAAAAGAGAATGCTTCAAGAAGCTGTTGATGCACTTATAGAAAATGGTAAGAAAGGAAAAGCCGTTCAAGGTCCAAAGCAAAGAGAACTTAAATCTTTGACAGCATCTTTGAAAGGTAAACCTGGTAGATTTAGACAAAACTTGTTAGGAAAGAGAGTTGACTATTCTGGTCGTTCAGTTATCGTTGTTGGTCCAGAACTAAAAATGTATCAATGTGGTCTTCCTAAAGAAATGGCTTTGGAACTTTTCAAACCATTTATTATGAGAAAGCTTGTTGAGAGAAATCTTTCTCTTAACTTCAAAACTGCAAAAAGAGTAATAGAAAAACAAAAACCTGTTGTTTGGGATTTACTAGAAGAAGTTATTAAAGATCATCCAGTACTTCTAAACCGTGCTCCATCTCTTCACAGACTATCAATTCAAGCATTTGAACCTGTGCTTATTGAAGGTAGAGCAATTAGACTTCATCCACTTGTTTGTGGTGGCTTTAATGCTGACTTTGATGGTGACCAGATGTCTGTTCACGTTCCACTTAGCCCTGAAGCAGTTGCTGAAGCAAGAATTTTGATGCTTGCAAGTAATAACGTACTTAAACCTGCAGATAGTTGCCCAATTGTAACTCCAACTCAGGATATGGTACTTGGTTCATATTATTTAACAATTGTTAAAGAAAATGGCAAAGGTGCGGGTAAGTACTTTATGAGTGAAGATGAAGCAATGATGGCTTATCAAGAAAAAATCGTTGAACTTCAATCTCCAATTCAAGTAAGAAAATATGTTGAAATTAATGGTAGGGTTGTTCCTAAGAGAATTGATACTACTGTTGGTAAAATTATTTTCAATAAAAATATCCCACAAAATATTGGATTTATTGATAGAGAAAATCCAGAAAACGCTGGAAAGTATGAAATTGATTTCTTGGTTACAAAGAAGAAACTAGACCTTATTATTCGTCAATGTTTCAATGCTTTGGGAACTACTGAAACAGTTAAAATGCTAGACCATATCAAAGAAATTGGCTACAAGTATTCTACAATTGGTGCTATAACAATTAACGTGTTTGATATGCAAATTCCAGAAGAAAAACAGACTCTTGTAAAAGATGTTGAAGCTCAAATTGCTGAAAATGAAAAATATTACAAGAGGGGTTTCATTACTGAAAATGAAAAATTAGATAAAAATATTAAACTTTGGAAAGATGTTACTAAGCAACTTGAAGGTTTAGTTATCAAGAAAATGGATGTATTAAATCCAGTTAGAATGATGGCTGAGTCTGGAGCCCGTGGTAACGCAGGACAGGTATTACAGCTTTGTGGTATGCGTGGTATCATGGCTAATACATCTGGTAGAAAGGTTGATATTCCAGTTAAATCTAATTTCCGTATGGGGCTTACTCCACTTGAATACTTTATTTCTTCTCGTGGTGGTAGAAAAGGTCTTGCCGATAAAGTTCTTAAGACTGCTGACTCTGGTTATTTGACTAGAAGACTTGAAGCAGTTGCTCAAGAAGTTATCATTGCTCAAGAAGATTGTTTCCGTGAGAATGGTGAGAAAACTAAAGGTATGTATGTTACTGCCATTGTTAAAGATGGTACTCCAGTTTGTTCTTTACAACAAAGAATTATTGGTAGATATTCAGTAGAAGATGTTGTTGACCCTAATACTAAGAGAATTATTATTCCTGCTGATACAATGATTACTGTAGATATGGCAAAACAAGTTGCTGATGCTGGTATTGAAAAAGTTTGTATTAGAACTGCTCTTACTTGTAGATCAAAACATGGCATTTGTGCTAAGTGTTATGGTAAAAATATGTCAAGCAATAAGATTGTTCCACTTGGTGAGCCAGTTGGTATTATTGCTGCACAATCTATTGGTGAGCCAGGTACACAGCTTACAATGAGAACATTCCACACAGGTGGTGTTGCGAATGCTGCCGATATTACTCAAGGTCTTCCAAGAGTTGCTGAAATTTTTGAAGCAAGAAAGCCAAAGGGTGTTGCAACAGTTAGTGAAGTAGCTGGTAAAGTAGTTCTTAAAGAAATGGCTGCCCAAAATAAAGATGGTGGTAAATACTACGAAGTTATCGTTAAAAACCCTGATGGTGATGGAAAATATATTATACCTTATGGTGTAGTATTAAAAGTTAAGAATGGTGACATGGTTGAAGCTGGTTCAGTTTTAACTGAAGGTTCAATTTATCCAAATGATTTCCTAAGAACTAGGGGTGTTAATGAAGTTCAAAATTATCTTCTAAATGAAGTACTTGCAACATACTCATCTCAAGGTGTTGAACTTAATACAAAACACGTTGAAATTATTATCCGTCAAATGCTTAAAAACGTTAAGGTTGAAGATAGTGGTGATACTAGTATGCTTGTAGGTGATATTGTTGATCACTTCAAGTTTGAAGAAGAAAATGATAAAATTGTTAGCGAAGGTGGAGTTCCTGCTACTGCTAAAAGACTTGTTCAAGGTATTACAAAAGCTTCTCTTAGCAATCCATCATTCCTTGCCGCTGCATCATTCCAAGAAACTTCTAGAGTGCTTACTGATGCTTCTGTTAAAGGTAAAGAAGATAAACTTATATCTCTAAAAGAAAACTTAATGATTGGTAAACAAATTCCTGCAGGAACTGGTTTCCATAACATTAAATCTTTGGAAGTAAAAGATTTAAGAGTTGACGAAAGAGAAGTTGTTGCAATGGACGACCAAACAAAAGAATTATTTTCAGAAGATATAGAAGAATTTATTTAAACAAAAAGTCTCTAGTGTATTGCTAGAGATTTTTTTAAAAAATTTTAAATTTTAGTATTTACATTATGTAAATTATGTAGTATAATATGGTTGTAATAAATAATTTTTATGAAATGGTGGATTTTAAGGTGGTAGTAAAAATTATTTGGGGATATGACGAAAGTCTAATACTTGGGGGAAATAATTGTTTTCAAAGGAGATAAATTATGGACCAAATGACAAGTAATGAAAAGGAAAAATATATTAGCAGAGTGTCTAGTTTTTGTCAAGAATTAGTAAATAATGATAAAAAAGATATTGCTAAAGTAAGTGAAAATTTTTATATTGCGACAAATGAAAATGGTCAAAAGGTTTTGAAACAAATCGTTCCAGAAAACCTAAAAGAATCAATTTTGAATAAGGCTAGAGAAATTGGTATCGTTCCTACTCAAATTGAGAGTGAAACGGCTACTATGATAGTTCCAGAATTAGCAACAGAAATGTAAATAATTAACCATATGACATACGTAGTCATGTGGTTTTTATTTTTTTGTCATATTTTGTTTGATGATAATATTATTTTATGTTAATCTAAATATAATGAGGTGACAAATGAAAAAAGGTTGGAAAATTACAATTTCTATAGTGGCTAGTTTGATGACAGCTGTTTTGCTGGCACTGTGTATTTATTTTTGTTGGCCATGGAATAAGAAATTTTTTGATAATGCAGTTGCGGAGTTTGATATTCCTGGCTTGGATACAGAGTTTGTTCCACAGGGTTTTACAAAAGTTGAAGGTCAAGATAAATATTTAATTAGCGGTTATATGGATGATGGTAGTCCATCTAGATTTTATTTGTTAGATGAAAATTATAAACTTATTAAGTATTTCACATTAGAAATATCTGGTAAATCATATTGTGGTCACGCTGGTGGGGTTGCTTCTTTTAACTCAACTTTATGGACTTCTTCAAACGATAATGGTGGGGTTGTATATAGATTTTTATGGAGCTATGTCAATGATGTTGAAGATGGTGGAGTAGTTGAAATTACCGATTACTTTAAAACTAACAATACGGCAGACTTCTTATTTATAAAAAATGAAACTTTGTATGTTGGAGAGTTTTATAAAGAATGGAAATACGAAACTGAGACCAATCATCATTTAACTACACCATCTGGTGAAGTAAATAAAGCTTTGGTATTTGGATATAAAATAAATGAAAAAAATAGATATGGGCTTATGGACTACTTGCCAGACGTGGCATTGTCAGTAGGGGAATTAGTTCAAGGAATTGCTTTAACATCTGACGGGAAAATAATCACATCATCTTCATATAGCATACATGATTCTACGTTATCTTGTTATAAAAATGTTTTTGATGAAGATACACCCGCTAAATTTAAAGTAAGTGCAGGGCATGAAATTCCTGTATATTTTCTTGATGGTAATTCGTTAATTTCTAGCGAAAAAATCCCATCAATGTCTGAAGAAATAGTAGTTGAAAACGATAAAATTTATGTGCTTTTTGAAAGTGCTTCTAAAAAGTATAAACTATTCAATAGAAAAAAATTAGATAAAGTTTATTCTTTAATGGTTGATTTTTTGGCTAATTAGTGATAAAAAATTTTACATTTAAGAAAATATATGTTAAAATCTTAAAAAATATGGAATAAATTATATATACGAGTGTTGATTATGAAGAAATTTACTTATCCTGCAGTTTTATATTTTGATGAAGAAGAAAAAAGTTACGTAATTGCAATGTTTGATTTGGGTTTAGTAACTAATGGTGAAACAGTTGAAGATGCTCATGCTAATGCTAGATCTATGTTAGATTCTTACTTAGAGTGTGCTTTTGCTTTCGATTGTGAAATTCCTGAGCCTAGTCCTTTTGATGTAGTTGTTGAAACACATCCGAAAGATTTGTGTGTATTAGTTGAATCTACACTTAATGATAAAAATAAAGCAGTTTAATTAGTTTTATCAAAATATCCGTCGCTTTAATTTTAGGGACGGGTATTTTTTATGGTATTTTAAGTAGCATAAATATTATGATTAAAATATACAAAAAAATGTTGACATTGGGTATTTTATTTGATAAAATCATTATCGTATTATAGTATACTAAACGTATTATGCGTTTAGTAGTTTTTAAGTGTTTGATTTGGGTGTGATTTCAAGCATTTGAAAATACTCACGCTACAATATAATGGTCGATTGACTATTGTGCTATGTGAGTCGTAACGCAAACTTGATTTTGGGTTGAATATTATGTTTGCAAAAATATTTTAGGAGGATAAAATGCCTACAATTTCACAATTAGTAAAACAAGGTAGAAAGCAGGTTGCTGAAAAATCTAAAACTCCTATCTTAGACGAAAATCCACAAAAAAGAGGAGTTTGTTTGAGTGTTACTACTACATCTCCAAAGAAACCAAACTCAGCTTTAAGAAAGATTTGTAGAGTTAGACTTTCTAACGGTCAAGAAGGTACTGTTTATATCCCTGGTGAAGGCCACAATCTTCAAGAACATAGTGTTGTTCTTATCCGTGGTGGAAGGGTTAGAGATTTGCCAGGTGTTCGTTATCATGTTATCAGAGGAACACTTGATACTGCAGGCGTAGCTAAGAGAAAACAATCTCGTAGTAAATATGGCGCAAAGAAAGGTAAGTAATAAATAGATTTTGTCTATTTGAATGTTTTAAATAAATAATATAAGGAGAAAATTATGCCAAGAAGAGCAGGTGTACGCAAAAGAGACGTATTGCCAGATTTTACTTATAATAGTAAAGTTGTTACAAAACTTATCAATCAAATTATGCTTGATGGTAAGAAGGCAATCGCTGAAGGTATTGTGTACGGAGCATTTAATATAATTAATGAAAAATTAAGCGTAGAACCTGATAAGTACTTCTTCCAAGCTTTAGAAAATCTTAAACCATTACTAGAAACTAAAGCTAGAAGAGTAGGTGGTAGCAACTACCAAGTACCTATCGAAATCACTCCTGCTAGACAACAAACTCTAGCAATCAGATGGTTGGTAACTTACGCAAGAAAGAGAAATGAAAAGAGCATGGAAGAAAAACTTGCTAACGAAATTATCGATGCTTACAATAGTACAGGTGGAGCATATAAGAAGAAAGACGACGTTCATAAAATGGCTGAAAGTAATAAAGCTTTCGCACATTATCGTTGGTAATAAGGAGATAATACAGTATGTCTAGAACTACTCCATTAGAAAAATTAAGAAACGTAGGAATTATGGCTCATATTGATGCCGGTAAAACTACTACAACTGAAAGAATTCTTTTCTTTACAGGTAAAACACATAAGTTAGGTGAAGTTCACGAAGGTGAAGCAACTATGGACTGGATGGCTCAAGAACAAGAAAGAGGTATCACAATCACTAGTGCTGCTACAACTTGTCAATGGAAAAATCACCAAATTAATATCATTGATACACCAGGACACGTTGACTTTACAGTTGAAGTTAACAGAAGTTTGAAAGTATTAGACGGTGCTGTTGCTGTATTTAGTGCTAGAGCAGGTGTTCAAGCACAATCAGAAACAAACTGGAGACTTGCTGACAAGTATAACGTTCCAAGAATGGCTTATGTAAATAAGATGGATATCAATGATGCTAACTTCTTAAAAGTTGTTGATGATATGAGAAGTAGACTTAATGCTAATGCAGTTGCAATTCAATTGCCAATTGGTGAAGCAGATGAGTTTAGAGGTATCATTGACTTAGTTGAAATGAATGCTACTATGTATAAAGATGATAAGGGTCTTGATACAGAAGTTGTTGAAATTCCAGCTGAATTTAAGGCACAAGCTGATAAGTTTAGAGCAGAACTTGTAGAAGTTGCAGCTGAACAAGATGACGCTCTTATGGAAAAATATTTCGAAACTGGAGATCTTTCAGTTGAAGAAATTAAGAAAGGCCTTAGAATTGGAACTATTTCTGGTAAAATTAATCCAGTTGTTTGTGGAACATCTTTCAAAAACAAGGGTATCCAAAAACTTCTTGATGCTATAGTTGACTATATGCCAGCTCCAACAGACATAGAAGATATTAAGGGAACTAAACCTAATACTGAAATTGAAGAATCTAGAAAGAGTTCTGATACAGAATCATTTGCTGGTCTTGCATTTAAAATTATGACCGACCCTTATGTTGGAAGACTTACTTTCTTCCGTATCTATTCAGGTGTATTAACAGCAGGTAGCTACGTTTACAACAGTTGTAAAGATAAAAAAGAAAGAATTGGTAGACTTATTAGAATGCATGCTAATCATCGTGAAGAAATTGATGAAGCATATGCAGGTGAAATTATCGCTATTGTAGGTCTTAAAGATACTACAACAGGTGATACACTATGTGTTGAAAACAAACCAATTATACTTGAAAGTATGGATTTCCCAGAGCCAGTTATTAGAGTTGCTATCGAGCCTAAAACTAAGGCTGACCAAGAAAAAATGGTTATAGCACTTGTAAAACTTGCTGAAGAAGATCCTACATTTAAAACTTATACAGACGGGGAAACTGGTCAAACAATTATTGCAGGTATGGGTGAACTTCACCTTGAAATTATAGTAGATAGATTAAAGAAAGAATTTAAGGTAGACGCTAATGTTGGTGCTCCTCAAGTTGCTTACAGAGAGACTATAAGAAAAGAGGTAGAAGTAGAAGGTAAGTATATTAAACAATCTGGTGGACGTGGTCAATATGGTCACTGCTGGATTAAACTTGCTCCACTTCAACCTGGCGAAGGATACAAATTCGAAAATAAAATTGTTGGTGGTGCTATTCCTAAGGAATATATTCCAGCAATTGACAATGGTATTCAAGAAGCAAAACTAAATGGTGTTCTTGCTGGATTTGAAACCGTTGACTTTATGGTTACGCTTTTTGATGGTTCTTATCACGATGTAGACTCATCAGAAATGGCATATAAAATTGCAGGCTCTATGGCATTCAAAGATGGTGTTAAGAAGGCTGATCCAGTTCTTCTAGAACCTATCATGAAAGTTGACGTAGAGACACCTGATGACTACCTAGGCGATGTTATGGGTAATATTACTCGTCGTCGTGGTGTGCTAAGTGGCACAGATGTGCGTAACGGTACTCAAATTATTCACGCTGATATCCCACTTGGAGAAATGTTCGGTTATGCAACAGATCTTCGTGGTCTTACTCAAGGTCGTGGTAATTTCACAATGGAACCTTCTCATTACTTAGAAGTTCCAAAAGCAATCGCTGAAAAAATTATCGGCGATATCAAAAAAAGCTAATTTTTAATTAAATAAATTTAGGAGGATTTTTAAAAATGGCAAAAGCTACTTATCAAAGAACTAAACCACACGTTAACGTTGGAACAATCGGACACGTTGACCACGGTAAAACAACTCTTACTGCTGCTCTTACAGTAACACTAGCTGCTCAAGGTAAAGCCCTTGCAATGGACTACGGTGCTATCGATAAAGCTCCAGAAGAGAGACAAAGAGGTATTACAATCAATACTTCACACGTTGAATATGAATCAGACAAGAGACACTATGCTCACGTTGACTGTCCAGGACACGCTGACTATGTTAAGAACATGATCACTGGTGCTGCTCAAATGGACGGAGCAATCTTAGTTGTTGCTGCTACAGATGGTCCAATGCCTCAAACAAGAGAGCATATCCTTCTTGCTAGACAAGTTGGTGTTCCATACATTGTTGTATTCATGAACAAAACTGACCAAGTAAACGATCCTGAACTTCTTGAACTTGTTGAAATGGAAATCAGAGATCTATTAACTGAATATGGTTTCCCTGGAGACAAAACTCCAATTATCAAAGGTTCTGCTCTTAAAGCTCTTGAAGCTGCTAAAGACGGAAAAGTTGATGATCCTGCTTGTGCTCCTATTAACGAATTAATGGAAGCACTTGACAGCTACATCCCTGAACCTGAAAGAGAAACTGATAAACCATTCCTTATGCCAGTTGAAGACGTATTCACAATCACTGGTAGAGGTACTGTTGCTACTGGTAGAGTAGAAAGAGGTACTGTTAAAGTTGGTGATACAGTTGAAATCGTTGGTATGGGTTCTAAACTTCAAACAGTTATTACTGGTGTTGAAATGTTCAGAAAAATGTTAGACCAAGCTCAAGCTGGTGATAACGTTGGTCTACTTCTTAGAGGTATCCAAAGAAACGAAATTGAAAGAGGACAAGTTCTTGCTAAACCTTCTTCAATTGCTCCACATACTCACTTCACAGCTGAAGTATACGTTCTAAAGAAAGAAGAAGGTGGTAGACATACTCCATTCTTCAATGGTTACAGACCACAATTCTATTTCAGAACTACAGACGTTACTGGTACTATTGAACTACCTGAAGGCGTTGAAATGGTTATGCCAGGTGATAACGTTAGAATGACTATTAAGTTAATCACTCCAATCGCTATCGAACAAGGTCTACGTTTCGCTATCCGTGAAGGTGGTAGAACAGTAGGTTCTGGTGTTGTAAGTTCAATTATTGAATAATTAACGCTATAAAAAGAAACTAGAAATAGTTTCTTTTTTTTGATGTATTAAGGTTATATTGACAAATTCGGTTATATATGGTATACTATAATTAGTTGCAAATGAATGTAAATACATTCAAAAGGGGTTTATATGTATAAGGGTAATAGTGAAAATGGCGAAATTGAAATAATAGAAGAAAATAAAGTTTTTGAAAATAGGTTTTGTGAATTTTTTGATGATAAAGTAAAATTTCCAAGCGGAGCATATGGTACATTTTTACGACTTTCTATGAGGGGTAAAGGTAGCGTTGCTGTTCTTCCAATAACCAAGGAAGGGGATATGGTGTTTATAAAAACATTTAGACATTCGGCTCGTGGTTGGGGATATGAAGTACCAAAGGGATACTGTTCTGAAGATGAAGCACCTGAAATATGTGCCAAAAGAGAATTGATGGAAGAGACTGGATTAACTTCCGATAATTTAGTTTATTTAGGTTATTATCATGAATCTCCATCTACCATTCAATATGGACTTCATTGTTTTATTGCTTATGATTGTGAAAAAGTTGCATCAACACAGTTGGAAGAATCAGAAGCAATTGATGGAATGATTGCTGTAAAATCTCCTAGAGAATTACCACAATCTGATTATAAAGATGCAATTACAGATATGATGGTTGCTCAATATTTTCTAGGTGAAAGAGAAATGTAGTAAACAATAGATATTATATAAACTTCAATTTATATAATATCTTTTTTTGTTTTATTTTTTCTGTTATCTGTGTTATACTAAAACAAATATACGGAAGAGGTTTAATATGTCTGAAGAAAATTTCACAAGGCAATCTACTCAAGATAATTTTGCTACTGAAAAAATTGATGTTATAAAGAATAATTTGTTGGGTAGTTATGATGAAGCAAATAATTACTTTATTTCTCCACAAATAATTGATGAATTAATTGCTTTGAAAAAAGTTAAAAAATCTTCATATAACAATTCAAATTTTTGCGTGGGGCATTTACTAGGTTATGGTGAAATTGTTTTTGAAATAGAATTTGATGACGCTACATCAAGTGATGGTATGGCAAAAGCTAATTTTTATGTTTTGGAAGATGTTGAAAAAATTAATGGTTATCTTCAAAATGTTATAAAAACAAAAATTGATGAGTTTGTAGCACCTTTAGATGACTTTATTCAAAAGTCTTATGAGTATTATCATATATTTGATGATGTTGATAGTGATGAAGGCAAAGACAAAAAACTACTTGATGACTTGTCGGGTGAAGATAGTTATATTCTTGCTAAAAAACAATTTATGCTAATGCTAGATAAACTTTCTGATGAACAGTTTTTAGATGCCTATGGTAAGTATTTTTCTGATAGAATAACTCTTTTGACAACTACCGAAAATGATTATTGTAAAGCAGTTTTGCAAAAGTTTAATCAAGAATATGACATGATTGAAAAATTATTTTTGAGTAACAAAAACTTTAAGGTCTTGAATGAACTTTTAGATAAATGTATTGAAGAGATTTCGGGTACAAACGAAAATTGGAAAGAACAAGAAGAAGAGTTTAAAAATAGTTTATCAACATCTTTAGAAGAATTTACTAATAGCGTAAATAATATTAATGAAAAGTTTGAAGATAAGGCTATTTCAATGTTAGGTAAAAGCGACAAGAGAAAATTAGAAGAAATCAAACTTTCAGAAAATGAACATAATAAGCAAATTGAAGAGATGGAAAATCAACCAATTGAAGCGGAAATTTCTGATAATCCTGAAATGGAAGTTGATAGTGAAGAGCCAACTCTAGATGATATGAAAAATGTTGATAACGAGATGAGTAGTGAAGTGGCTGAAGCTCAAGAAAATACTTCATCCGAAAGTGAAAGTAAACAAAAAGAAATGGAGAGAATTCAAGCACTATTTGGAATTGATTTGTCTCAACCATCAACAACTCAAGTTCAAGAAGATGAGGGTGCAACGTTAGAAGTAGAAACTCCTGAAATTGATGAAGTTCTAGAAGAAACTCCTTCTCAAGAAGAAGAGAGTGGAAGTTTCATGGATATGTTTAGAAGAAAGGAAAATCTTTCTAATGATAATGAAACTATATTTGAAGAAGAACAACCTACAAATGATGGTAAAACAAAGACGCTAAGTGATATTTTCCAAAATCTTGCTAATAAGGTTAGAGAAAACAATAACAAACTTCAACGTTATAATGAAAGTGAAACTGTTGAAAGTGAAGAGTTGATTGAAGAAGTATCTAATGAAAATATTATGGATGAAGAGAAAGAAATTCCAAGTGTTTATGAAACGCCAATTATTTCGACAACTACTTATGATTTGGAAGATAGTACCGTTGATGAAGATGAATATAGCGATGGGTTAGGTCCTTCATTAAATATAATGGGTCAAACACAAGATGATGTTCAAGATCGTCCAGTTGAGCAACCAAAAGTTGATACAAATGAGTATGGGGAAATGTTCCAAGCAAATGTTCAAAATATGCTTGAAGGCAAAACTCATGAAATGTCTATGGATGGAAGATAATTTTATACCTTTTGAAATATTTTAATTTTTTGGTTAATAATTATAAAAAATTTAAGAAAACACTTGATTTTTTGAATATTATATAGTATACTTTTTGTAGTAAGAATAAAAAATAGAGTTTATAATTTCCTATGGCTCTATTTTTTATTGTGAAAGCATTGACAAATTAGTAGTCGGTGTGTTAAAATCTATTCGCAAAGGCTATGTAACAAGGAGAAAGGTTATGAGAGATAATATTATTATTGCTTGTACTGAATGTAAACAAAGAAATTACGACAGTCAAAAGAATAAAAAGAACGACCCAGATAGAATTGAAGTAAAAAAATATTGTAAATTCTGTAAGAAACATACCGTTCATAAAGAAACAAAATAATTGTATTTAAGGAAAATGTGAAATATGGCGAAAAAACAAAAACAATCTACAAATGAAGCAGTAGAAGTGATTGTACCAGATGATGAGACTATTGAACAAACTTCCGATAAAAAAACAAAGAAAGCAACTAAAGAAGCTAAGGTAGAAAAGATTGACACTAAGGCTAAAGATAAAAATGCTAAAAAGGCTAAGAAAAAAGAAAGGAAGTCTTTTAAGAAAAAAGTTGCTGAAGTTTGGAGTGAATTAAAGAAAGTATCAAAGCCTTCTTTTGGAAAAGTAGTCAAAAATACTTGTGTGGTTATTACTGTTGTGGCTATATGTACAGTGTTGTTATTTGGTGTAGATAGGTTATTTAGTTTGATATATGACTTATTAATTCCAAATAGTTAATTTAAAAGTTGAAGGAGTATTTTCATGGAAAATGAAGAATTGAAAGATGCTTTGGCAAATGACAATGTGATTGCTGAAGATAATTCTCTTCTTGATGATGTTGTTGAAAGTCCAGTAAGCACTGAAGCTATAGATGCAGTAACTACAATTTCTACTTCGGAAAATAAAATTGATGATACAACTGAAGTGAAAGTTAATGCATTGACTGAAGATGCAAAGTGGTATGTACTTCATACTTTCTCTGGATATGAAAATGTCGCTAAAGAAAACTTGGAGATTGTAAAAGATAAATATAATCTTCAAGAAAGAATTTTTGACATTGTAATTCCAATGGAAGATGTTGTAGAAGATAAAAACGGCAAGAAGAAAATTGTTTCTAGAAAAGTTATGCCTGGTTATATCATGGTAAAAATGATTTATGGTGATGATATTTGGCATGCCGTTACTAGAACTAGGGGAATTACTGGTTTCGTAGGTCCAAAAGGTAGACCTTTACCAATGACCCCAGATGAAATCCATAAAATGAGACTTGAGAAAAATACTACTATTGATATTTCAATTGTTGAAAATGATAAAGTTGAAGTATTAGATGGTGCGTTAAATGGTTTCATTGGAACAATTATTTCTATCGATAGAGAAACAGCTAAATGTAAAGTTATGGTTGAAATGTTCGGTAGAGATACACCAGTTGACTTGAGCTTAGAACAAGTTAGAAAAATTTAATTTTGGTTTTATATGGTTTATCCATTTAAAATATAGTGGGAGAAATGTAAATTTTATGTAATGCATTTCATTTATACCACATTGCCAAATGTTTGGCAGGAGGACGAAAATGGCAGAGAAAAAGATTACAGCAGTTGTTAAATTGCAATTACCAGCAGGTAAGGCTACTACAAGCCCACCAGTAGGAAGTTCTTTAGGACCTTACGGAATTAACCTTGGTTTATTTACTAAAGACTTTAATGAAAAGACAGCAGATAAAGCAGGTCTTATTATTCCAGTTGTTGTTACAATTTATGCAGATAGATCATTTACATTTGTGCTTAAAACTCCACCAGCTGCTATTCTTATTAAGAAAGCTTGCGGAATTGAAAGTGGTTCAGCAAATTCTATTAAGAATAAAGTTGCTAAGATTACTAAAGCTCAAATTAAAGAGATTGCTGAAACTAAGATGCCTGACTTGAATGCATCTGACCTAGAAAGTGCTATGAGCATGATTGAAGGTACCTGCAGAAGTATGGGTGTTACAGTTATTGATTAAGTGGGAGAATAAAAAATCTTTTAATTTATTCACTAAAACCACAAGGAGAAGAAAATTATGAAGAAAGGTAAGAGATATAATGAAGTTGCAAAACTAGTAGACAAAGCTCAACAATATTCTGTAGCTGAAGCTCTAGATTTAGCAGTAAAAACTGCAAGTGCAAAGTTTGATGAAACTGTTGAATTGCATGTTAAGTTAGGTGTTGACGGAAGAAACGCTGATCAACAAGTTAGGGGAGTTGTTGTACTTCCACATGGAACAGGTAAAACAAAGAAAATTTTAGTATTCGCTAAAGGTGACAATGCTGATATCGCTACTAAAGCTGGTGCAGATTTTGTTGGCGCTGAAGATATGGTTACTAAAATCCAATCACAAAACTGGTTTGGTTTTGATGTGTGTGTTACTACTCCAGACATGATGCCAGTAATCGGTAGAATTGCAAAAGTTTTAGGACCAAAAGGCTTAATGCCAAATCCTAAGAGTGGTACTGTTACTACAGACCTTGCTAAAGCAATTGCTGAAATCAAAGCTGGTAAAGTTGAATACAGACTAGATAAAAACAATATCGTTCACGTTATGATTGGTAAAGTTTCATTTGGTGCTGAAAAACTTGCTGAAAACCTAACAACTGTTATGGAAGCTTTAATTAAAGCAAAACCAGCTGCTGCAAAAGGTACATATATTAAATCTGTATCAGTTTCTAGCACAATGGGACCTGGAATTAAAGTTCAATATTAATTATCAAAAAAATGAGAATATCAAATTCTCATTTTTTTATATTAAATATTGTAAAACAAATATCCCCATATTCAAATATGGGGATATTTTACACTAAAAAAAGAGATGTTTCCATCTCTTATTATTAATCTTGACCAAAGCCATCTAGATAATCAAAGTTTTCCATAAATTTGTTTGCAGGACCCAATTCTGGTTGATGAGAAGTTTCGATTACTGCATTGAATGCATCAACTAAAGCTTTTGCTTCTTCTTGAGTAAAACCGCCAAAACTATAAACGTTGCCCTTATCTAACCAACGAACACCTAGAGTTTCACCTTTCTCAAATTGTTGATTAAGGAAATAAACAGCATCTTGACATTGACGATAGAATGGAGTACCAACAATTGATCTAAATTGAACATCAATTTCAGAATTTTGATTGTTTGTAGCGATTTTATTTAAGTAAGCCATGAATTTATTTAGTTCTAAATATCTCTTAAACTCTTCGCCATTCTCTTTTCTAACGATTGTCCAATATTGGTCAGGTATAATAGGGGTTTTAATATTGTTTAATTCAAATTGTTCTACTGATTTTCCTTCTCTAATTTTTGATAATATATCCATAATTTTCCACCTTCTTTTTGTGTTATTATGCATAATTATACCACATATTTATCTATATTGCAATAGTCATTTTAAAATTTTTTTATTTTTTTCAAATGTTTTTTCTTTTATTTAAAATTATATTCCAAATAAAGCCATAAATTACATATTAGAACAATATTAAAATTATGAATAATTATAAATATTTATGCAAAATTATTTAAATTTAAGTATTTTTGCTAATTTTTATTTAATTTTTAAATTAAATTCAATGGGGCTTTGCCTTGACAATAATGAGCAAATTATGTAAACTATTTAAGGTTAATTGAAATATAAAGTTGGTGTAAAATGATACAAGTAAATAATGTATGTGTACAATTTGGTAGTAATAGGCTTTTTGACGAAGTAAACTTGAAGTTTACTAAGGGCAATTGCTATGGGGTAATTGGTGCTAATGGTGCTGGCAAGTCGACTTTTTTAAAAGTTTTATCTGGTGAGTTGCAACCACAAAAAGGAGAAGTAGTTGTTTCTCCAGGAGAAAGAATGTCTGTACTTAATCAGAACCAAGAAGCATTTAACGATTTGACTGTAATGGATACTGTTCTTCGTGGACATAAACGACTAATTGAAGTTATGAAGCTTAGGGACGAACTTTATTCAAAGGAAGAGTTTAGTGAAGAAGATGGAATGAAAGTTGCCGAACTTGAAGGTGAGTTTGCTGAAATGGGTGGTTATGAAGCCGAAAGTGATGCGGGTATTTTGCTTAATGGTTTAGGAGTTGATACATCACTTCATTATGCATTAATGGGAACTTTGGATGCACCTATTAAAGTTAAAGTTCTTCTTGCTCAAGCATTATTTGGTAACCCAGATATTTTGATACTTGACGAGCCTACAAACAACCTTGATATAAAGTCCGTTAAATGGCTTGAAGATTACCTTATAAACTTTGAAAATATCCTTATCATTGTTTCGCATAATAGACACTTTTTGAATAATGTTTGTACTCATATTTGTGATGTTGATTATGGTAAAATTAATATATTCCTTGGAAACTATGATTTCTGGTATGAAACAAGTCAATTACTTCTTCGTCAACAAAAAGAAGCAAACAAAAAGATGGAAACTAGGGCTAAAGAACTTCAAGAATTTATTGCTAGGTTCTCTGCTAATGCTAGTAAGTCAAGACAAGCGACAAGTAGAAAGAAAGAATTAGAAAAATTAACTCTTAATGATATAAAACCAAGTAATAGAAAATATCCATATATCAATTTTGAAATGGAAAGAGAAGCGGGTAACGATATTTTAATAGTTGAAAATCTTACTAAGCCAGGTGTATTTGAAAATGTTAGTTTTACAGTAAATAAAAATGAAAAAATCGGACTTGTTAGTGATAAGAGTACAACTATCAGTGCATTATTTAATATACTTGCTGGTCTTGATGATGACTATACGGGAACTGTTAAATGGGGTAAAACGATAACTTATTCTTACTTACCACAAAACTTCAACTCATTCTTTGACGGATGTGATTTGTCTTTGGTTGATTGGTTAGGTCAATTTTCAAAAGAAAAAGAACAAACTTTCCTTCGTTCATGGCTTGGTAGAATGTTGTTTTCTGGTGAAGAAGGACTTAAGAAAGCAAGAGTTATAAGTGGTGGAGAAAAAGTTAGGTGTATGCTTGCAAAGATGATGTTAACATCGGGAAATGTACTTCTATTTGATGAGCCAACAAACCACCTTGACTTGGAAAGCATTACTGCACTAAATAAAGGACTTATTAATTATAAAGGAAACCTACTACTAACATCTCACGACCAAGAACTTATGCAAACTGTTTGTAATAGAATTATCAAAATTACCGATAGAAAAGTTTTCGATAAACAGATTACTTATGATGAATTTATTGAGCAGGATATGTAATAAAGAGAAAGAGTTTTAAAAAAATAAAACATAAGTAAGATGATAAACAGATTACTTATGATGAGTTTATTGAGCAGGATATGTAAAAAATAAATTTTTTGCATAAAACTATTGACATTTAATTATTTATAATATATAATCAATTTTGGAAATAAAATATAAATGTGCCTAAGACAGCAAGTGACGTAAGTCATAAAGTTCAAACACTTGCCGAGGAAGATAATTTAAGTATGATTTTATCATCTTATGTCTTTGGGCATAAGATGTTTTGTTTTTAATAACTAATGGAGGATAATACTTTGAGTGCTAATTTAGAATTAAAGAAAGAATTAGTAGAAGGCATCAAATCAGAACTATCTAATGCAAAGTCAATAATCTTTGTTGATTATCGTGGAATTACAGTTGCTGAAGATACTGCTATGAGAAAAGAATTCAGAGAAAACGGTGTTACTTACAAAGTTTTCAAGAATAGACTTCTTGTTAGAGCATTAAACGATTTAGGCATTACTGATTATGATCCAAAGATGTTCGAAGGAACAACTGCAGTTGCTTTTGGTAGTGATGAAATTGCTCCTGCTAAGATTTTCTGCAAAAATCAAAAAGAATTAAACAAAATGTCTGTAAAATTTGGTATCGTTGATGGCAAAATTATGGACCAAAACCAAGTTGAAGAATTGGCAAAAATACCTTCAAAAGATGTACTTATTGCTATGTTGCTTGGTACACTTAATGCTCCTGTGTCTGCATTGGCTAGAGCATTAAATGCAATCGCTGAGAAGCAAAATTAATTAAAAATAATAAATTTAAGGAGAAATTAAAATGGCTGATTTAAAATCATTTGTTGAAGAAATCAAAAAACTTTCAGTTATGGAAGTAAGCGAATTAGTAAAAATGTTAGAGGAAGAATTTGGTGTTAGTGCTGCTGCTCCTGTTGCTATGATGGGTGCTGTTGCTGGTGCTCCAGCTGCAGCTGCTGAAGAAAAGAGCGAATTTACAGTAGTTCTTAAAGATGCTGGTGCTAATAAAATTGCTGTTATCAAGATTGTTAAAGAAATTACAGGTCTTGGTCTAGGCGAAGCTAAAGCTTTAGTTGATGGCGCTCCAAAGGAAATCAAAGAAAACGTTCCTGCTGAAGAAGCTAAAGAAATCGAAGCTAAGTTGAAAGAAGCTGGCGCTACAGTAGAACTTAAATAATTAAAATCCAATTAGTTATAAACAACCCGTAAGGGTTGTTTTTTTGTTTTCTTTAGTTAAAAATTCCATTAAATTCTTATGTTATTATGTAGGATGATTTTTTAATTTGGGTATTGAAATGTTGATTTGTAAGTGATATAATATATATAATTAAAAATATTGGGGGATTTGGGATATGAAAAAAGATTGGTTAGATGCCGTAACTACAGACGCTGTGAGAGAATTTTTTACAAAGAATTTAGTAGAAGAACATAATTACGTTATGAAAGTCAATTTAATTAAAAGTGAAACAAGTAATAACGTTTATGAAATTATGTGCAGAAATCCTTTTACAAAAGAGATTTCAGTTGAATATTATGATGCATTTGGTAAAGTTTATAAAAATCCAAAAGATGGAAATTTTGTAAGTGCTTATAATCCAAAAGATGGTTTCGATGACACTATCGGTGCATGGTTTACTCTTGTTAGTAGTGCAAATCATGGTAGAAATATTGATGATAGATTTTTTAGTCAAGATTTTGAAGGTTATTATAATTGTAAAATTGAAAGTTATTTTAGTCCAATAATTTTAAGATACAAAGATATAATTAGACAATATCAGACTATATTAGATTCTTATGTCAGTAGTCATGAAACATCTTTGCAAGGATTGAATGAACTTTTAAATACTAATTTTGAGTTTTATGCAAATGAAAATGAATTTGATAGTATTGGCTCTAGTTTTATTCCGAAGGGTAAAAACAAAACGATGGGCGATGACTAAATATAAAGGAAATGTTAATTTGTAAAGGGTGGAAATTATGAAAGAAGTATTTGACAATGCAGAAGTTTCTTGGTTAGATAATATTGGTGTAAATGATATTGAAGAATATTTGTTAAAATCTAAAACAATTTCAGAAAACTCAGTTTTTGAACATAAAATTACTTTTGGTGTAGACAAAAAGGGTTCAAAGAGAATTAAAATAAGTCTTACTTTAAAAGGATATACAAGTCCTTATGTTGTGATGTATTTAGATGAGTTTGGTCTTGTTTCTTATTATGGTATTCGTGAAAATATTTCAACAGAAGAAAATTTAGCAAATTTAAAAATTTGGCATTCTATTGTAAAACGTGCAAACGAAGGTGTTCAAATTGACGGAAAAACTTATGATGATGTATTTATTGAATATTATAGAAATCAAAATAAAGAAAATATTCAACCAGAAATTGACAAATTAGAAAAAAGATTGGCTGAATTAAAAAATAAAAAGATTAGAGCAGATTTTAACTTTTATAGATTAGTTGAAGATAATGCTGAAATGGGGGAATAATATGCAAAATAGTCATTTGTGGTTTTATAGACTTCCGTATAGTGCAATGTATAGTTTTCTTAAAAAGTCTCGTATTGTATCAAATGCTGAAAATATTGTTGGTATAAAAGATGTGGTAAGAAGCGGTCAAAAATTAAAAGAAGTTACTATATTTAATAAACAAACAAAAAATAGATATCAGATATATTTCAGTGCATATGGTAGATGTTATCCTACTAGTTCGGGTGAAGTGCAATCATATATTTATGTTGAAGATGAAAAATTTGACAAGGCACTACCTAAGTGGTTTCAAATGATGAATGAAGCAAATGATGGGGTAGAAAGGGAAGGTAGTAGTTATCCTGAAGATTTCTATGATTATTACAATTCTTCAATTGCTACAATATATGATAGGAAATGGGAAAGGCTTACAAAAAGAGACAATTATACAGACGAACAATTAGATAGGCTTGAAAAAGAAAGACAAACATATTATAATAAACTTTGTAATATTGTAAGCAAATATTTGCCTATTGAAGATTATAAAGTAGAAGAAGTTGAAGAAGATATCAACTATGATGATATGTTTTCAAATAATCCTGATATGTAAATGCTTTTAAGTAAATAAAAAAATTATTTATTTAATTAAAAATAATTATACAACAAAAAAGAAGTGAATTTAATTCACTTCTTTTTGTTGTACTTTAAAACCCCCAGATAGTCTGGGGGTTCAGTAGAGGTTTACCGTTGAACAAAATATCTCCTTATGTTAAAATATTTTTGGTCTGCCAACCAAAATTTAACATAAGGAGATAAA